>JAUQWZ010000042.1 GCA_030834905.1 Aggregatilineales bacterium
GGTGACAAAAGCGATGAGGGTCTACCCGGTCCCATCTCGAACCCGGTCGTCAAGCTCATCAGCGCGGAGGGTACTGCACGGGTGACTGTGTGGGAGCGTACGCCGTCGCCGACACCGTCCTGTCGCGCTCCCCCTCCCCGGATTGTCTGTTCCGGCGAACCGGACTGGAATGGGTCAGTGGTTAAGTAGCGGTTTCACTACCACAATTCAAGATGGCACAATGCCACCACCAACGAGCGCGGTTTTTCCCGGCGCTCGTTTTTGTTTCCCTGCCCTGTACGCCACAAACTTGAGCCGGGTTCGGACGTGCGTTACACTCTGCCTGTCGCTGCCATCTTCGCGCCGCGAGAAATACGCTAGGATACACACTTTGACGAACAACACGCTTACCGCTGTGCCTGGAATCCGGGTAGGTCATCAGACCAATCTGGAAGCCGCTACCGGCTGCACCGTCATCCTTTGCCCGCCGAATACAGTTGGTGGTGTTGATCAGCGCGGCGGCGCTCCGGGAACGCGCGAAACCGATTTGCTTCATCCCATGCACCTTGTCCAGCACGTCAACGCAATCGCCCTTGCGGGTGGCAGCGCCTATGGTCTTGCGACTGCCGATGGCGTAATGCGCTATCTTGAGGAGCAGAACCAGGGTTTTGTGACACAGACCGGCGCGGTTGTGCCCATCGTGCCCGCCGCAATATTGTTCGACCTTAGCCTGGGCAGCGCCGACGCACGCCCGACGGCTGAAATGGGTTACGCGGCATGTGCCGCTGCCACGACAGCGCCGGTTGACCAGGGTAATTTCGGCGCGGGAACGGGCTGCCGTATCGGGGCGATGCTTGGCAATGAATTTGCTACCAAAGGCGGTATTGGCAGCGCCGCCATAACCATTGCCGATAATCTGATTGTCGCTGCGCTCTGCGCCGTGAATGCTTTTGGCGATATTATTGACGAGCAGGGGAAAATTCTTGCCGGACTGCGTCAGCCGCCGGATGGCAGCCAGTTCATCAGCACCCTGGACGCCATTCGTATGATGCCAGCGCCGCCGTCTGAGCTACAGAATACCATCATCGGCGTGGTAGCCACCAATGCGCGGCTGACCAAAGAACACACCAACAAGGTCGCCCAGATGGCGCATAATGGTCTTGCCAGGGCAGTGCGACCCGCGCACACGCTTTTTGACGGCGATACCCTGTTCGCGCTGGCAACTGGCGAGGTCGCCGCGGATGTCAATGTCGTCGGTGCCTTTGCTGCCGAGTCGGTCGCTGAAGCCATTCGTAACGCGGTGCGCGCCGCGACCTCACTTCATGGCGTTCGCGCATTGAACTCGGAATTGACGTAGAATATGTTAAGAAAACTGCGTTCATGTTTAATCCGGTGTTAGCAAAGGTTTGATACCCTTAACCCGTTATGCGCTAGACAGAACGGAGTTAGTATGGCGAAGGTGTTAATCGTGGAAGACGAGGAGACGCTCGCTCGCACGCTGGCGGAAAAGCTGCGCGGCGACGGCTTCACCGTAGTCACCGCTGGAGATGGCGAAGAGGGGTTGGAGAAAGTCCGTGACGAGCGCCCGGATTTAATCGTGCTCGATATTATGCTTCCGAAGCTGGATGGTCTGAGCCTGTGCCGCATTGTCCGACGCGACACCGGGACGGCGCACATTCCCATCATCATGCTGACAGCGCGTGGTACTGAAGTTGACAAAATCGTTGGGCTTGAAAGCGGCGCTGACGATTACGTGGTGAAACCGCTGGCGCTGGGCGAGTTTCTGGCGCGCGTGCGGGCGGTCATGCGCCGCGCGCCCGGACGACCGGCGATGCAGGACGAACTGGTATCCAACGACCTGCGCCTGAGCATGACCGGACGCCGGTTGTTCAAGGGCGATCAAGAGACGAAGCTGAGCAACAAGGAATTCGACCTGCTTGCCGAACTGATGCGCAACAAGGGCGTTGTCCTCTCTCGCGATCTCATCCTGACAAAAATCTGGGGCTACGACTATTTTGTAGACAAGCGAACGGTTGACGTCCATGTTCGCTGGCTGCGTGAAAAGATCGAAGATGATCCGTCGAATCCGAAGCGTATCGTCACTGTTCGCGGTGTCGGCTATCGTTTTGAAGGCTAAGGAGCGGAGTCAACAGGTGAAGCAGTCGTTGGACACCGATATCGCGGCACGCGAGCGCAGAATTGCCGAGGTGCGCAAGTCGCTGGAAGATCGCGAAAAATTCACCGAATCGCTGCGCGCTTTGCTGCAAGACACCGAGGGGACAATAGACTTTCTGAAACGGGACATGCTCGAACAGGAGCAGATGCTGGAAAGTCTGCGCCAGAATGCCACTCAGCGCGAGCAGCAGATGGCATCGCTTCAGCAGCGGCTGGACGATTACGAAACCGACAGCGCTTATAAGCTGGCGCTGGCATTGACGCTGGCGAATACCGCGTATGACGCGCTGTTTGTCCTCAACGAGAGCTGTCAGATCGTCGCCATTAATAACGGCGCCGAGTCATTGTTCGAGGTCGCTCGCCCGCTTGGGCGCAGTCTGGCTGACGTGACGCACACGCCCGAACTGGAGTTGATGGTCGGCGATGCGCTCGCCAACGCCGAAGAGACGCTTGAAGAACAGATCACTATTGATGGACGCAGTTACCGCGTGCGCGTGCAGGTTATCCGGCGAGCAGGGAACGCTTTTATTGGCTTGGCGCTGCAGGATGTCACTGAACTGGTGCGCCTTCACCGCGCCCGGCGCGACATGGTTGCCAACATTTCGCATGAACTGCGGACGCCAATCGCCAATATCCGCCTGATTATTGACAGCCTGTTCCACGAGCAGGACAAGCCCAAGCGCAAGCAGAGTACCACGGCGCTGCGGACGATTGCGCGCGAGACGGATTCGCTGCTTTGGTTAGTGCAGGAACTGCTCGATCTCTCGATGATCGAATCAGGACAGGCGATCCTTCGGATGGTCGAATGGTCGGTTAAGGAGCTGATCGAAGAGGCAGCCGAACGGATGCAGGATCAGAGCGAGATCAAAAAAATCAGGATCGTCTCGGAAGCGCCGGACGATGTCTGGGTATGGGCAGACCATGAACAGGCGCGGCGCGTCCTCATCAACCTGATTCACAACGCCATCAAGTGGTCGCCGCCTGGCAAAGTGATCACCGTGACCGCCGAAACCGCTGCTGATGAAGTCATTGTAAGCGTGCTGGATCAGGGACCCGGCGTTGCCGACGACCAGAAGGAACGCATATTCGAGCGATTCTATCAGGTCGATCCGTCCCGTTCCGGCGGCGAAGGAACTGGACTGGGGCTGGCGATCTGCAAGCACATCATCGAAGCGCATGGCGGGCGAATCTGGGCGGAAAGCACGAACAATGGCGCGAACGGCGGCATTTTCCGTTTCACACTAGGGTTAGCGGAGACTCATGCGATACACCACGACTCCTGAGGGTATACGTCGCCTGCTGGATCAGATCATCGGCGGCAGCAGCCAAGAGCGAACGGCGGCATGGCTCATTTTCCTGCATTTGGGGAATGACGCCGTCCAGCCGCTTGCCGACGAACTCTACACCGGGGTAGACGAGGCAACCGGCGTCGTCATCCTCGATCTGTTGGGAGAAATCGGCGGCTCGGACGCGCAGATGGTGCTGCAAGACATTCTAAACGCCGGTGGGCGCGACGCGCTGGTTCAGGCGGCGGCGCGTGGGCTGGCGCGGAATCAATAAACGTAAGAGGGCGACCGGAGTTGTCGTCCTCGTGATGCCTGATACACCCTGATACTGCTCAACTCAGTCTGACACAAACGCCTACGCGCGTTCGATATTGGCGCGCACCCTCTGGGCGATGTGACCAAACTCCTCGCTGTAGGTCACTGCCAGGACGCGCGGGCGCGGCAGTGGAACGGCGATATCGGCGATGATCTGTCCGGGACGGCGGCTCATCACCAGCACTCGATCTGACAGCCAGACCGCCTCGTTGATGTCGTGGGTGACCATCATCACGGTCTGCCGTTCCTGTGTCCACAGGCTCATCAAATCGGCGCTGACCTGTTCGCGGGTGAGCGCGTCGAGCGCCCCGAACGGCTCATCCAGCAGCAGTACATCGGGGCGCTGAATGAGCACCCGCCCTAAGGCGACCCGCTGCGCCATGCCGCCAGAAAGCTCGCCGGGGTAGGCGGGTGCAAATTCCTCCAAGCCAAGCTGCGGCAGCAGCGCCTGGGCGGTGCGATTCCGTTCGTCCCGGCTGATACCAGCCAGCTCAAGCGGCAGCGCCACGTTGTCGATGATGGTGCGCCAGGGCATCAGGTTGGCATCCTGAAACATGATGGCAACCCGAGGCGATGGTTCGGTCACCGGCTTGCCATCCAGCAGGATGCTGCCTTTGGTCGGCACCTGAAGCCCGGCGAGCAGACGCAGCAGGGTGCTTTTGCCACAGCCGCTGGGTCCCACCAGGGTGATAAACTCGCTCGGCGCGGTGGTAAAGGTGACCGGTCCCAGCGCTGGCAGGCTGCCTCCGTTGGGTGCTGTGTAGACCGCGGTTACGCCGCGTACTGCCAGAGACGCTGTCATTTGGTTATTCCTCAGCCGGTAAGAAGGCGTTGGTGTACGCCGCCGAGACGTCCTGCTCCTCGGTGATGTATCCCATGGCGATCAGTGTCGTCTGGGTCGTTTCCCAGTCCTCAAGGTCGCTGTAACCCAACTGGTCGGCATCCCATAGTTCAATGCTTGCCAGCAGAATCTGGAACTGAAGCAGCGTATCGGCGTCGAACTGTTCCTGAAGGCTCGCCAGCAGATCGGCGCGTTGTTCAGCCACAATTTCACGATCTGCGTCCGGGTTTTCTTCCAGAAAAGTCGCCTGCGCTTCGGCGGCAGCGGTCAGGAAGGTTTCCAGGTCTTCGGGCAGCGGCAGCGTTTCGACGTAGACGGCGCTCAAAAGATACGCCTCTGCCGGATTATTGATGGCGCTGCGCACGCCAAGGTCGAAGGCGCTGACCATCCCCTGTACCAGATCGGGGTCATTGGCGGCGGTTTCTTCGTTGGTGGCGACCGTGTTGGACACCAGATTGGTGAAGTCTGACAACCGGAAAACTTCGACGCCGGTGATGTCGCCGCAGTCGCCGTCGGCGGCGCGGTTGTTGATTTGCAGAGGTTCATTGGTGACGTAGATGACGGCGGCTTCAACAGCGCCGACACACATCACTTCGGGGGCGTTGAAGCCGATCTCCTGTAACTGGAGATCGCTTTCGGTCATATCGTTGGCTGCCAGCAGCGCGATCAGCCCGGTATAGGATGCGCCAAAGCGTCCGGGAATGCCGACGACACGCCCCCGAAGATCGGCGACCGTCTCGATACCGGAATTCTCCGGGTAGACAATGCCGACCGGGTACTTCTGGAACCATTCATAGACGCTGATGATCGGACGCCCGTTTGCCCGCGCTGCCAGCACCTGCTCGCCGCTGACCAACCCAAACTGGCGCTGTCCTGCCGCGATTAGATCGACGCCAACCGGCTCGTCGCCATGTTCCATTGTCAGATGGATGCCCGCGTCGGAGAAGTAGCCTTTTTCGAGCGCCGTGTAAATCGACGCGAATTGGATATTGGGTACGAAAGTCATGAAGAAGGTCTGGTCTGTTAGCTCATCCTGCGCGCCCGCAGGGGCAAAGGCGAACAGCAGCGAAGCCAGAACCAGCAAGCCAACAAAACTTCGGATGGGTGCAGCACGCATCATGAACAATGCTCCTTAAGTGTAAAACCAGCGCTGTGAGACTAAAGTGAATTCTGCCGGCGCGAGCGCGACTGCCACGCCAGCAGGCGGTGTTCCAGCAGGGCGACAGCGCCGTACATCAGCCGGGCAATGAGCGCCAGCATCAGAACCGCGACCATAACCAGCGGTGTGTTGTAGCTGTCACGCGCCAGCTTGACCAGATAGCCCAGTCCGGCATTGGCGCTGACAAATTCACCCACCACGACGCCGATCACCGAAAGCGTGGCGCTGAGCTTCAGCCCGCCGAGCAGAATGGGCATGGCAGCGGGGACTTCCAGTCGGGTAAACATCTGCCAGCGAGTGGCGCGAAGCGAGTGCATCAGGTCGCGCAGGGACGGCGGCACCGAGCGAATGCCGACGACGGTATTGGTCAGCATTGGGAAGAAGACGGTCAGCATACAGGTGACGATTTTACTGGTGGGACCCGTCCCAAACCAGATAACCAGCAGCGGCGCATAGGCGACCACCGGCGTAGACTGGATCGCCACAATAATCGGCGACAGCATCTGTTCAAGCATGTGATTCTTGGCAATCAGGTAACCGAGCGCGACGCCTGCCACCAAGCCGAGAAACAGCCCAATCCCCATCTGCCCAACCGTCGTGACGGTATGCGTCCATAACCGACCATCAAGCAAAGTCTGCACGAAGGTATCGAAGACAGCCCGCGGCGGTGGGATGATGAATTCGGGGTAGATCTTCAGCCGGGTGATCAGTTCCCAGAGGAGCAGCAGCACCAGTAAGCCGAGATACGGCGCGAGCGCGCGGCTGGATGGCATCCGTAGATTGACCTGTCTGCTGAGCATGGTGATTTGCATAAAAATACCCCGCCATCTTTTGATGATGATTCGGGGCAGGGGTACGCTTCGCCTGAAATGCCATATTCATGGCAGATACAGCTAAGCAGCCATAAACCCACGCGCAGATTTGCCGCGCTGGTTTGGCTGAACGCACCTTCTTCCATCCGGACTATAACCGTCGGCTCTGGCTTCTAACCAGATCCACCGGCACAGAGAACAGGCTCTGTGACGCACCAACCACCACCCGAAGGTGATCAAACGATTGGCGACACGGGTCGCGGGCTTCCTGCGCATTTTCACACAGGCTACCGCCGGTAGGGACTTTCACCCTGCCCCGAAGGTTGCTTGTCAATTACAGCCTATTATAACGGCTTTCAATAAGAATTGCACTAACAAGGCATACAAAAGTGCAGCAAATCAGGACGATCCGGTGATGTTCTTCGGATAATTCCGCCCAATCAACCGGATCTGCTTTCAGGCTTGGACGCGATTGAGCAGCAGCGTCAGCCCAAAAACGCTGCCCTGATTAGGGCTGCTGTGGACGTAGACGCCGCCGCCGTGTGCCTCTGCCACCGTTTTCACGATTGCCAATCCGAGTCCGGTTCCCGGAATGCCGGAGCGCGTGTTCGCCCGGTAGAATCGCTCGAACAGCCGCGCCTGCAAGTCTACCGGAATGCCCGGTCCGTTGTCCGCGACTTCGATGTGCAGCATCTGCCCGCTGACGAACAGGCGCAGCGTGATTTGACTGCCCGACGCGGCATATTTACTGGCGTTATCCAGATAGTTGAAGATCGCCCGCGTGACCCAGCGCCGGTCGGCGTACAGCGTGGGGATATCGGACTGAAGTTCGACCGCGGTCGTGATGCCCTTCGCCTGAAGCAGCGGGCGAATACCCGCCATGACTTCGTACACCAGCTCGCCAACGTCAATGTCCACCAGATTAAGCCCGTAGCCACTTTGGATCTGTTCCAGGTTGAGCAGATCGTCGATTAAGCTCTGAATTCGGTTGATGCCGGTTTCGGCAATGTCGATGATTTCGTCCGTTTCGGTGTCGGACGTGGAGATGCGACGGCGCAGCAGCATCAGCGAGTTGAGCGCCACGCCGAGGGGATTGCGCATATCGTGGGCAGCCGCCTGGATGAACTGCGTTCGCGCGATTTCCGCCTGGCGCAGATGGGTCACGTCCTGAAGCACGATCACCCAACCGTCGGTGGCGGTGGTCTGCTGTACCTGGCTCTCGACATAGATCGGTGAGATCAGGACCGAGAGGACGCGATCACTGTCGGTATCGACCCGAAAGGCTTTGTTGCGCTCTTCACTGCGCGACGCGGTGGCGACTAACAGCGTATCACGGATCTGCTGCTGCACCGGCGCTTCGCGCAGGGGAATGCCGAGAAGATCATCGGCGCTCGCTTCGAGCATCTGCTCCGCCGAGTCGTTGACCAGCCGGATGCGACCGCTTTGATCGGTCGCGATGATGCCGTCGGCGGTTGAGCGCAGCACTGCGCTCAGGCGATCCTGATTTTCGACGCTCGTCTCGTAGAGGCGGGCATTGTCAAGCGCCACGCCAACCGTATCGGCAATCGCCCGCAGCACGCCAATGCTGCTCTCGTCGAAGCTGTTGGGCTTATAGCTCATGATACTGAGGATGCCGATAATCTTACCGCGCGCGTGCATGGGTGCCATCACCAGCGAGCGAAAGCGCTCGTTATGAAAGCGAGGGACGGCAAGCTGCTCGCTCTCGGTCAGGTTGTTCTTAACGACCACTTCATCGGCAGCGATGACGCGACCGGATAATCCTTTTCCGAGTGGAATCCGCATCGGGTTCTCTTTGACGAAATCGCCCACCCAACCCTGCTGCGCCCGCAGCACGACTTCACCTGCGTCCTCGTCTATCAGGCTGATTCCGCCTGCCTGCGCGCCGGTGATATTGAGCACCGCCTGGAGCGCCGTTTGCAGCGTCAGGTTCAGATCGAGAGACTGGCTGACGCTGGCGGCGACGGTATTAATCGCTGCCAGTTGGTCAACTCGCCGCTTCACTTCATCGCTGAGATGGCGATTTTGAACGATGAGGTGCTGTAGATCAATCATAACCGTCTAGCCCACCCACATAAGCGCTTGAAGCAATGTCGTCACTGTCGCAAAACGTGTCGCGACGGTGTACAGTAAACGTGTTCTTTTACCTACTTCATTTTCATTATAACAGGATGTATGGGATGATTAATGTAGACGCTGTGCGCGCGCAGTTTCCGGCGCTGAACCGCCCGGCGACTGGCGGGGTGCTGCCAGTTCACTTCGATAATCCGGCGGGAACACAGGTGCCGCAGCGGGTCATCGAAGCGGTGAGCCGCTACTACCAGACCATGAACGCCAATTCCGGCGGCGCTTTCGCTACGTCGCAGGCAAGCGACACGATGGTGCAGCAAACGCGCGCCAAGCTGGCGGCGTTTCTGAATGCGCCAACCCCGGATGAAGTCGTCATCGGTCCCAACATGACGACGCTCAATTTCGCCCTCAGCCGCGCTTTAGCACAGACGCTGAACCCCGGCGACGAAATTTTGCTCACCCACATGGATCACGACGCCAACGTATCCCCCTGGCTGCGCATCGCCCAGGATCGCGGGCTGGTCGTGCGCTGGGCGGATATGGATGTTGAAGACTGCACGCTCGATTTGAACAGCCTGGAGGTGATGCTTTCCGACAACACGCGCATCGTCGCCACCGGTCACGCCTCAAACGCCGTCGGGACGATTAACCCGGTCGCGATCATCGCGGAGATGGCACATTCCGTCGGGGCGCTGTACGTGGTCGATGCGGTGCAGTCCGCGCCGCATATTCCCATCGATGTGCAGGCGATAGGCTGCGATTTTCTGCTCTGCTCGTCATACAAATTCTTCGGACCACATGCCGGAATCCTGTGGGGCAGATACGATCTGCTGGAGAGCCTGCCCGCTTACAAGGTGCGCCCGTCGAAGGACGTGCCGCCATACCGATGGGAAACGGGCACGCCCGCGTTCGAACTCATCGCCGGAGTAGGGGCGGCGGTGGATTATCTGGCGAGCCTGTGCGGCGGACAGGCAGACCGGGCGGGTATCGAAGCCGGAATGGGGGCGGTGGTGGCGTACGAACTGGAACTTGTGACACATCTGATCGATATGCTCCAGACGATCCCCGGACTTCAGATTTACGGCATCACCGATTCGGCGCGCTATCACGAGCGCGTGCCAACGGTGGTCTTTGCGCTGGAAGGCTCTACGTCATTGCAGGTCGCCGAGCATCTGGCGCAGCGGCACATCTACGTCTGGGACGGTAACTATTACGCCGTCGAGGTGATGAAGACGCTGGGCTATGAAGAGGATGGACTGGTGCGGGTAGGGTTGGCGCACTACAACACACACGATGAGATCGACCGGCTGGAAGCCGCGCTGCGGAAGCTATGAAAGTCGCGCTTAACCCCGGCTGGCGGCTGCCAGCGTAAGCAGCATAAGCTGACGCAGCCCATCAAGCACAGGCGCGGTATCGATGTATTCGTCCAGTCGGTGCGCGTTGCCGCCGCGGGTGATGCCGACGGTCACGGCGGGGCAGCCTTCTGAAAGCGGCACGTTGCCATCGGTGCTGCCGGTTTCCAGCGTGCCGCGCACGCCCACCTGGGCGAGAGCCGCCAGGGCACCCTGTACCAGCGGGTGATTCGGATCGAGATGCCCGGCGGGACGGTCGCCGACGATCTGTATGGTGAAGGCGATCTCGCCTTTCGACAGGGCGGTGATATGTTTCCTCACCTGGGCTTCGAGCGCTTCCAGCGATGCCCGGTCTTCCGAGCGCATATCCAGCCACAGGCTTGCCTGAGAGGCGATAGCGTTGATGGCTTCGCCGCCTTCGATCATGCCGATATTGTAGGTGGTGCGCGGCGACTGCGTCGGCTGGATTTCGGTGATATGCGCGCCAAGCTGGACGATTGCGTGGGTGGCGCTGGGGCGTCCGAAGTGCAGCCAACTGTGCCCGCCGGGGGTGGTCGCGGTCACGTGCAGGCGGCGCACCGCAATGCCTGCGTGGTAGATGTGACCAAACGCCAGTCCTTCAAGATTGATGATGTAGTGAATCCGCCGCTTGAGCGCGTTAAAGGCAGCGCGCATTCCGCCGAGATCACCCAGCCCTTCTTCGCGGGACGTGGCGACCAGCCATAGATCGCGCTCCGGTTGGATATTCATCCGCTGGAAGGCATACGGCATCGCCAGCAGCCCGGCAACGCCAATACTGTTATCGCCCAGACCCGGCGCAAAGATACATTCGTTCTGCCGCCGAATCGTAAGGTCAGTTTCGGATGAGAAGATGGTATCCGTATGTGCCGACAGCATCACGCCGGTCAGGTCGGATGCAGAGCCGCGCAGCAGCCCGGACACGTTAAAGAGTTCGTCGATGTGTACCTGCTCAAGCCCAAGCGATTCGTACACCTGAGCGACATACTCGGCGCGTGGTCGCTCGTGAAAGGTGGGCGCGGCGATCTGTTGAATTGCCAGCGCCTGCTCGATAGTCCAGTCGCGAATATCGGGCAGTTTTTGCCAGTTGAGGGATTGATCCAGAGATTGAATGAGGTGTTGCATCGCTGTCGGCGCACCATTGCTCTAGAGTTGAAGTAGGTGAGAGAATACCTCAAGATCGCGGTTTGCGCAGTCCCGACAGATTGCCTCAACCCCACAGTCAGCGCTATAATCACCCTTCTGCGGGTGGAGAGGGTAAGCGGCATGTCGAGGGCAACCGTACTGCTGATCGAAAGGCACCGGGCACAACATACTTCATTTCTCAGCGCCCTGAAGAAGCGCTATGACGTGATCAGTGTGCCCAGCGGCAGCCAGGCGCTGACGGCAGCCAGAGAGCAGATGCCGAGCGTGGTGGTGCTGGACGCGATCTCGATGGCAACCCCCGGCATTCGCATCTGCAAGCAGATCAAGCGCAGCCTGCTCAATGTCCCGGTGATTCATCTACTCTCGGAACTTCACGACAGCAGCGCCGACGCGGTGCTGGTGATGCCGTTCACGGCGCGTAAGCTGAACAACGCCATCGAGCGACTGCTGCACCAGAGCGCCGACGACGAGACGATCAGCTTTGGACCCTTCACCATCAACCCGACCAGACGGGTGCTCACCGCCAACGGGCAGGAAACGCAGCTCACGCCGAAACTGGCTGATCTGGTGGCGATCTTTCTGCGCAACGCGGGCAAAACGCTGGATCGTAAATCGCTGATGGAGCAGGTGTGGCACACGAATTATCTGGGCGATACCCGCACGCTTGACGTGCATATCCGCTGGTTCCGTCGCGCCATCGAAGCCGATCCCGGACGCCCGGTTTATCTCAAGACGGTGCGCGGCGTTGGTTACCGGCTGGAGCTTCCGGCTGGAGACAGCGCCCCTCAGATTGAAAATGCCCCGGCGCTGCAAAGCGTCTGAACCACAAACAAAAACCGACCTCAAAGGTCGGCTTTTATTTGTTTTGAGTCTGGCTTAAAAACAGGGCGGAAATTACTCGGCGCTCATCTTGGCGTTCAACTGACGCATCAGGCGGCTCTTGCGACGAGCAGCGTTGCGTTTGTGAATCACGCCTTTGGTCGCAGCTTTGTCCAGTTCGCGGATCGCTTCACGGGTCGCTTCAACCGCATTTTCGCTGCTGGTTTCGCCAATCGCGGTACGCGCCTTCTTAACGAAGGTACGCGCACGGCTGCGCCACGAACGATTGTAGAGGCGGCGCTTATCATTCTGACGCTGGCGTTTTAGTGCGGATTTATGGTTTGCCATCTTGATTGCTCAACGGCGCGGCAGCACCGTTCTCTCCTCTCTGAAATTTCCCCTGGCGGGGTGTCTGACTTAAGAAGCGTCATTCTAGCATAATGCCGTAGCGATTGTCCAGCGTGAATCACGCGGGCGTAAGGAACCGCAGCACCAGCAGCGTGGCTGCGCCCAGGTTCAGCACGATGAGCAGCAGCGCGGCGAGCACCAACAGCACCGGTGTGCGTTCGCGCGTGCCGGGAAGCCGCGTCACCTTGACGGACTTGGGAATGTAGCCGAACAGCTCGCTCTGGCTTTCCTCTTCCTCAACTTTTGGAGTCGGCGACCGGCGGCGGTCAGGCGGGACGATATCGACTGGAATCGCCTCGTCTGTCGGGGGCAGGGTATACGGGATGCTTCCGGTGGATGCTGTTAGCACTGGCGACTGCCTGCCGGTGAACGATGGCGACTGCTGGAAGGAAAAGGTTGGCTCTCTTGGCGGCGACGGCGGCTCTTCGACAATCGGCGCGGAAGAAAAGGGTCCGCTGCTGAAAAAGTCATCCAGATTATCGGTGTCCGTATCGGTGGTTCCGAACATGTCGTCCAGATCGTCCAGGGGCTGGGGACCGGAAAATGCGGGCACGCTCGGGGCAGGCGGAGACGCCTCCTGCGATGTCGTGAGGTTCAGCCGTTCCACCCAATCATCATATTCCTGCGGCGAAGGCTCCTGAACGGCGCGCGGCGAAGCGCTGATGCTGCTGCTTTCAGTCGCCGGCATGTCCCATTCCACGCTGGTGGGGGCGCGCGCCGGTGGCGGCGCGGAATGCAGCGGAGTCGGATGGGCAGGGGCAGAAGCGACGCCCCCGGACAGATAAGCGACTCCCTGGCGGGCGCGGTCGTTGTTTGGGTTGATTGCCAGCACGTTTTCAAGACAGGTGCGCTGATCGTCAGGTGATTCAACGACGCCGCTGAGCCAGAGCCAGCCATCCTCGTTATAGGGATCGAGTTCGGTTGCTTTGTGCAGCAGCGCGCGGGCTTCTTCCTTGTTCCCGGCTTTAGCCGCGTTGATTCCCTCGCGTACCATTGCCTCAACATTTGCAGACATGTGCTTCCCTCCATCCGTATGGCAACTATGATAGCACGAGAACGCGGCAGTAAATAACCTGGATTCCTGCGCCGCACTGCGCGACAGCAGCAAACGGCGTTATACCAGCAGACAGGAATTAACTGGCGTTTAAATTATTCAAACTTAGGGTTTATAGAGTTTTGCAGGGTTTCAAACTTCAATTTACCCTGACCACCTTTCGGCTCCCGTTTTGTGAAAACTTTCGCTTAATCGCCTGCGTGGAAATAAACCGTCCGCTTCGGGTATCATGCAGGCAGCATTTCAACTCAAACTGGAGGCATAACTTGAACTTCAAACTCCCATTGACCGGAGGAAGCCGGATCGTCGCGCTGTTGGTGCTGGCGCTGTCGTTGACTCTCGGCGCAGCCCAGGCTCAGGAAGCGGCGGCATGTGAAACCGGCTTTCATCTCGTGGTTCACAATATGGGAGAAACGTGCGTGCCAGAACATCCCGAGCGCGTTGTCGTGCTCGATACCGGTCATCTGGACGGCGCGCTGTCGCTGGGTGTGAAACCGATAGGTTCGGTCGAAGCCTTCGCGGGCGCTGGCTTTCCGGCATATCTGGATGGCATGACCGAAGGGATTGCAGTCGTCGGCACCATTGCCGAGCCAAATCTCGAAGCGATTCTGGCGCTCAACCCTGACCTGATTTTGAGCGCGACGCTTCGGCACGAAGCGATTTACCCGCAGCTTGCGGCAATCGCGCCCACCGTTTTTACCGAGAGTGTCGGCGTGGTTTGGAAAGAAAACCTCGAATTGTTTGCCGAGGCGCTGAACCGCCATGATCTGCTGGATATCCGCTGGGCGGAATATAACGCGCGGATTGCCGCGATTCGCAGCGCCGTCCCGGTTCAGGATATTGAGGTTTCGATTATCCGTTTTGTTTCGGGACAGAACCGCCTGATGCAGCGCGGCAGCTTCATCGGAACGGTGATAGACGATATCGGCTTTGCGCGTCCTGAATCGCAGCGGAGCGAAGAATTTATGCTGACGATCAGCCAGGAGCAGATCGATCTGGTTGATGGTGACGTGATTTTTGTCAGCTACTATGGCGACCCCGGCGAAACCGAGATGTCCGCCTTCCTGGACAGCCCGCTGTGGCAGACGCTAAGCGCCGTCCAGAACGGGAATGTCTACGAAGTGGATGACGATCATTGGTTCCTGGGTATCGGCTTCCTCGGCGCAAACCGAATTTTCGATGACCTGCTCATTAGACTGTCCGGCTATGAAGCGGGGCAAGCGTAGCCCGCACTGCCTATGACTGCACACGCTGCTAAAACGGCATCCAGCAACACCACGCGCATCCTCGGCAGCCGCGCCCTACTGCTGCCGGGGCTGCTGCTTTGTCTGGTGCTGCTGGTGCTGTGCCTGCTCTGGAGTATCACGCTTGGCGCTGCTGATATTTCGCCGGAAACAGTCTACACGGCGCTGTTTAACTTCGATTCGACCAGTTTCCAGCACCTGATCATCCAGACGGTGCGGCTGCCGCGGGTGCTGTCCGGCGTTATCGTCGGCGCGTCGCTGGCGGTCGCCGGGGCGATCATGCAGGGGCTGACGCGCAACCCGCTGGCAGATTCGGGCATTCTGGGCATCAACAGCGGGGCGGCGTTCGCGGTCGTGCTGGCGGTGTTCATCATGGGAGATCCGCCGCTGTCGGTGTACGCGGTCTTTGGGCTGATCGGGGCGGCGGTTGGGGCAGGGCTGGTTTTCACGATTGGCTCGATGGGGCGCGGTGGAGCGACTCCGCTTAAGCTGACGCTTGCCGGTATCATTCTGACCTCTTTCATTTCGTCGTTCACGACCGCCATCCTGATCAGCGATCAGGAAACGCTGGACAAAATCCGCTTCTGGACGGCGGGATCGCTGTCAGGACGCGAAATGTCGCTGCTGGCGCAGACCGCGCCGCTGATGATTGCTGGCTTGGTTGGCGCTGTCATCATCAGCCGTCAGGTGACGACAATCAGCCTGGGCGACGACATCGCCCGGGGGCTGGGACAGAACACAGGCTGGGTCAAGATTGTCGCTGCCGTGGTGGTGGTTCTGCTGGCTGGCGGCGCGGTATCGCTTGCCGGTCCGATTGGCTTCGTCGGTCTGGTCGTGCCGCATGTGGTGCGCTTCATCGTTGGTGTGGATTACCGCTGGGTCGTGCCGTATTCGGCGATTTTTGGCGGCATTCTGGTGACGGTTGCCGACGTGCTGGCGCGGGTGATTATTCGCCCACAGGAACTGCCTGTCGGCGTGATGATGGCGATTATCGGCGCGCCGTTTTTCATCTGGCTGGCGCGCTGGAAGGTGAAGCGCTAGATGACAGCTCACGATCCATCCAAGCCAAGCTGGATCACCCTGCGCGCGCAGCGTCCGCCGTTCTCGTACCGCATTGACCGGCGCGTGCCGCTGGTGGCGCTGGCGATTATCGCCTTTACGCTGGTGGTGCTGGTGTTGAGCATCAGCTTTGGTGAATACGACATCTCGCCGCTTGAAGTCGTGCGCACGATCCTGAACGTCAATCAGGATCATCCCGATTACGCCAACTACGCGCTGGTCGTGCATACTTTCCGGCTTCCACGCATCGTGCTGGCGTTCCTCGTCGGCGCGGCGCTGGCGACTTCCGGCGCGATCATGCAGGGCGTCACCCGCAACCCGCTTGCCGATCCGTTTCTGCTGGGCGTCAGCGCGGGCGCGGGACTGACAGCCGTCGCCGTTATTGTCTGGTTTAAGACGCTGCCTGTTAGTGTACTGCCGTGGGCGGCATTTGGCGGCGCGATCATCGCCTCGATTTTGATTTATGTCCTTGCCTGGAAACAGGGCAGCAGCACGCCTATTCGCCTGATTCTGATCGGCGTCGCCCTGCAAGCCGGGATCGCCGCCATCACCACCGTGATGCTGCTGTTTGGCGATATTCAGGCGGTGCAGCAGGCGTATGTGTGGCTGACGGGCAGCGTTTACGGGCGCAACTGGGAACATGTTCAGGCGCTTGGCGGCTGGCTGCTGATCTTTATGCCGGTGGCGCTGCTGTCGGCGCGTTCGCTTAACGTCCTCGGGCTGGGTGACGAGACGGCGAAAGGCTTGGGGATGCGTGTCGAGCCACAGCGCATTCTGCTGCTGCTGATCAGCGCGGCGCTGGCGGCGGGCGCGGTTGCCGTCTCTGGTACGATTGGTTTTGTCGGGTTGGTCGCGCCGCACGTCACGCGGCGTCTGGTCGGTCCGTCGCACGAAGGGCTGCTGCCCGTGAGCGCGCTGTTTGGCGGCGCGCTGGTGGTACTATCAGACCTCATCGGTCGCTGGGTGATCTCGCCGAGCGAACTGCCGGTTGGCATCGTTACGGCAATGATCGGCGCGCCGTATTTTCTGTTCCTGTTAGTGAGGAGTCGTCACGGATAACCTTATGAGTCAACTGACTGCCCGCAATCTGTCACTCGCTTACGAAAACAACATCATCATCGAGAATCTCTCGGTGGATATTCCCGACGGCAAGATTACGGCGCTGGTCGGTCCGAACGGCTGCGGTAAATCGACGCTGCTGCGCGGGCTGTCGCGGCTGCTGAAGGCGCAGTCGGGCGGCGCGGTGCTCGATGGGCAGGATATCTGGAAGCTGCCGACCAAAGCGCTGGCGAAGCGGCTCGGTATTCTGCCGCAGGGTCCGGTCGCGCCCGAAGGTCTGACGGTGCATGAGCTGGTGGCGCAGGGGCGCTACCCGCATCAAAGCTGGTTCCAGCAGTGGTCGCGCGAGGATGAGCGCATCACCCGCGAGGCGCTGGAGATCACCGGCGTGCTGGAGTTCGCCGACCGTCCGGTGGACACGCTCTCCGGCGGGCAGCGGCAGCGCGCCTGGATCGCCATGACGCTGGCGCAGGACAGCGAATATATTCTGCTGGACGAGCCGACCACCTTCCTGGATATGGCGTACCAGATCGAAGTGCTCGATCTGCTGCACGACCTGAATCTCGAACGCGGCAAGATCATCGTTATGGTGCTGCACGACCTGAACCACGCCTGCCGTTACGCCGATCATCTGGTGGCGATGTGCGGCGGGCGAATCGTGGCGCAGGGCGATCCAATGCAGGTAGTGACCGAGGAGATGGTACAGGAAGTCTTTGGCATGGAATGTCGAATTATGCCCGACCCGGTGACGGGCACGCCGATGGTCGTGCCGCTGGGGCGTTCTGCCAAGCTGGCGCGCCAGCTTGATCTGGTGAATGAGTGCCACGTTCGCGTGCTTGCCTCGGCATGAGCGCGTGTGACGATGTTGTGAGAAAGCAGGCGTAATGGCGAACGAACGGTCGGCGGGATGCGGCTTCTGCAATGTGCTGGCGCAGGAAAAAGGGCTTGACCCGGTTGGAACGGCGGCACATTTTGAGGATGTCATCGTGATTGAAACCCGGCTGCCCTGGAAGCGTGATATTTACAGCCAGCCGGGCGCGCTGCCGCCTGAAATGATCGATCTGCGGGCGCAGTGGCAGCAGCAGTACCAGGGAGGGCGGGGCTTCCCGCACCGTTCGCTGCTGGTCGCGCCGGACGCTGAGTACTCGCGCGAGGGCTTCCGGCGGGTGATGTTCTACGCTCGACAGCCGGGAATGATTGCCCAGTTCGACAAAATCGAATATCTCGTCCCCGAATCAGAAATCGGCGCGCTGGTGTGGGCGCTGTATGAAGCCCGCGAGCAGCTTCCCGCCTTTGAGCAGTACCGCCAGCCTGACGACGATTCGACCCGCGACCTGCTGGTGTGTACGCATGGCACCATAGACAGTGCCTGCGGCAAGTTCGGCTATCCGCTGTTCAACCTGCTGCGCAGGCAGTATGCCCACGACGACCTGCGCGTCTGGCGGGTGAGCCATTTTGGCGGGCACGTCTTCGCGCCGACGCTGATGGAGATGCCGACCGGGCATTTCTGGGCGTATATCGAGAGCGAGCAGGCGGCGCAAATTGCCGGGCGCGGCGGCGATGTCGCGGCGCTGCGCGGGCATTATCGCGGCTGGGCGGGCGTCGCGGCGGGTTTCGTGCAGGCGGCGGAGTATGAGCTATGGCAGCGTTTCGGCTGGGCGTGGTTCGATTACGCCAAATCGGGCGCGGTGCTGGCGCAGGACAGCGGCGATGCGCCGCGCTGGGCGGATATTCGCATCGACTACGTTTCGCCTGATGGCAGCGATCAGGGCGCTTACGAAGCGCGCGTTGAAGTCCGGCAGTTTATCCAGACGATCTTCAGCACCGGCAGCAACGCGACCCACAACTACCCGCAGTACGCCGTGACCGCTGTCCGTGAACTTGTCGCGGAAGCCGGTTACGCGCCAGCCTGATGCAGATGGTGAAGCGCAGGGACGACTCACCGAGTCGCCCCCACTATACAAATCCAGATTTTTTCAGCCGTATGCTTACGCCGGAATCAGGCGCAGGCTGACGATTTCGTAAGGTCCGATGTTGAGCTGCACCTGATTGCCCTGCACCTCAAACGCCGCCGAATCTTCTTCCAGCAGGTTGGTGTGATATGCCGCCGCCAGTGGGAAGCCGACGTTGACCGTAATCCTGCCCCGGCTGCGCTCGTTTTCGTACAGGCGCACGATGATGCCGTTGCCATCTTCCGCCCGCTTGACGGTTTCGATCACCACGTAAGGCGCATCCACCGACACCAGCGAGCCACCTGCCTGCGCGTCAGGGCTGCTCCCTGAGAGACGCCGCAGGATCAGCGGAATGTTGAGATCGTAGGCAGAGCGCACAACTTCCTCGCGCCAATCGCCCAGGTGCGGCAGCAGGCTGTAGGTCATCACATGCTCGCCCTGATCAGCTTTTTCGTCCGGGCTGGTCGCGCTCTTGACGAGACTGAGGCGGATGACGTTGTCGAGAATGTCGTAGCCGTATTTACAGTCGTTCAGCAGCGCGACACCGTAATTGCCTTCGCTCAGGTCTGCCCATTTGTGGGCGCAGGTTTCAAAACGCGCCCAGTCCCAGGGCGTATTGTGGTGCGTCGGGCGCTGGACGTTGCCCCACTGCACGTCAAAGGTGGCGGCGGGCGCGAGCACGTCCACCGGGAAGGCGGCTTTGAGCAGAATGTGCTGCTCGTGCCAGTCGATCCAGGTGTCGAAGTCGATGCGGCGGCTGTCCCGGTACAGGTAAATCGTCTGGCGAATGGCGCTGCTGCGGTAGCGGCGGCGGATTTCGACGGCGACCCGCAGCGGTCCCTGCTCGGTAATGGTCAGGCTTTCCAGACCTTCCACCTTCTCGGTGCGGTCTTCATAGAAGATGTCGATGTCCCAGGCGTCGAAGTTCATCGGGCGGTCTTCAAAGGCGAGCAGGGCATTAGCCGTCGCGCCTTCGGGCAGGACTTCCCGGTTTGCTTCCTTGTCGTAGATGCGGCTGATATCGCCAGCAGCGTTGATTTCGATCCACAGGCTGGCGTTCTCTAGCACAATCTGACCGCTGTCCTGCGAAGCCGACAGCATCCCCGTCGGCGCGCTGGCTGCGCCCTGCGCGGCACTCAGTCCCACGACCGAATAGGGTTCGATGCTGGCGACTTCCACCAGCGTCCCGCCGCTGACCGCCTGCGTGGTCACGGCGCTGCCGCTGGCATCGACCAGCGCGGCGTTCAGCCCGCCTTCGAGCAAGCCCACCCGGCGACCACCGAACGAAGTGCTGTTGATGGCGACGACGGCGGTGCTGGCTGGCAGCACCTGCGCCAGCTTGGCGATGGCTTCCTCGCGTATCTTTTCACCCAGGGCGCGGATGACTGCATAGTCCTTGTCGCTATCCTGGTAGACGGCGTTGATGGACGATCCCGGCAGAATGTCGTGGAACTGGTTCAGGCAGATCAGTTCCCACGCCTGCGTGATGTCAAGCTGCGGATAGTCATAATCGGTGAGCAGGTCAGCCCACGCCGCGATAAATTCGGCGTCGTGCAGCAGGAACTCGCTCTTGCGGTTGTTGCGCTTGTTCTTGCCCTGGCTGGTATACGTGCCACGATGGTATTCGAGATAGAACTCGCCGTTCCAGACCGGCAGCGTATCGGCGATCTCGTCTTCGATGCGCTCCATGAACTCACGGACGGTTCCATAGCGAACGCGCGGCGCGCCGGGGAAGCTGCCCATCTCCTCGATATTTTCCAGCATTTCGCGCGTCGGACCGCCGCCGCCGTCTCCGTAGCCATAGGCGGTGATCAGTTCGTTGTGGGTTTCCTTCTGGCGGAAATTATTCCAGGTGTCGAAAATCTCCACCGGTGACGCCATGCCGTTGTAGGTGGTCGAGTGGGGCAGGAAGCCGTCGCTGCCACCGTCTGAGCGCGTGGTGAGGAAGTGCGTCAGCACGCGCGTGCCATCCAGACCCTGCCACCAGAGGATCTGGTTGGGCATCTGGTTATATTGATTCCAACTCATCTTGTGGGTGATGAAATACTTCATCCCCGCCTGCTTGATCAACTGCGGCAGCGCCCAGCTATAGCCGAATGTATCCGGCAGCCAGAGGACAGGGGTGTCCACGTCGCCGAAGTGTTTGCGGAAATAGCCGCGCCCAAGCAGGAACTGACGCGCCAGCGACTCCGCGCCGATGGCGTTGCAGTCCGGCTCGACCCAGGTGCCGCCCATCGGCTCCCAGCGCCCTTCCGCCACCCGCCGCTTGATCTGCTCGAAGATTTCGGGGTAGTGCCGTTCGGTGTACTGGTAAAGCTGCGGCTGGCTCTGCGAGAACTTGTAGCCGGGGAACTGCTCCATCAGCCGGAGTACATTGCTAAAAGTGCGCCCGGATTTACGGACGGTCTGCCCCAACGTCCACAGCCACGCTACGTCAATGTGCGCGTGCCCGACGCCGATCACGTCTACGTCCATCGGGTCGCCCGACGCGGCAATGCCCTGCTTGAGGGTTTCCAGCGCGGCGGGCACGCTGTCGTAAAAGGCGGGCGTGCCAAGCGGATCGCGCGTGTCCAGCACCCGGAAGGCGTTTTCGAGGGCGTTGAACAGCAGCCCTTTGGATGGGTGATTGTCGTCTAGCTGCTCGGTGACTTCCAGCGCAATGCGTGCCGCCGCGATGAACTCGCGGGTCGGCATGTCCAACTGGACGACGGCGCATTCGCGCATGTAGAGCTTGGTATCGGGGTCGCCGTTTCGCCAGCCGCCAAGTCCTGTCCAGCCGTGAAGCTCCAGCCGGTGGGTCGCGCCGTCGCGCCACTGACCGGCTAGCAGGATTTCGTGGTGGTGGCGATCTGCCGAGGCGAACGGCTGCCCGTCAATGTATGCCAGCGCTTCCGGGTGGCTAAAATCGCCCGCGTTGCCAATGGGCAGGAACAACGCCACCGGCGCGCTGGCGTCCCAGCCCGGTGGAATGCTGAAACTGGTACGCAGGACAAAATCCGTCGTCCAGGTACCCCAATAGCTCTTGGGCTTGATCACGTCCCAACTGCTGTCATCTACGTCCGCGCCGATAGGCGGGTTCTCCAGTGGGCTGGACAGGGTCTTGATGCGGAAGGCTGGCAGCGGCTGGCGCTGCCTATAGACGAGTGGATCGATGAGTTCAAGGCGCTGCGCAAACTTCTGTGGCGCCCAGCGGACTTTATGTAGCAAGATAAAAGCTCCTTTCAGAAGCGAAGCAATAAGTCAGGTAAACGATACGGCTGAGCAAGTCAGGTATTTCTGCGTTATCGGAGCGGGTCCCTGTGGGCGGTGTCTAGCGCGTCGCCGCCTGATGCGTTTCCACAGGGGCAGCCACCTCCTTGTCCGAATACAGGTAGCAGGCTGCCTGGTGGTCAATGTCGTCGATCTTGTACAGCGGCGGCTGGGCTTCCAGACAGCGATCCATCCGGTGAATGCAGCGCGGATAGAAGCGGCAGCCGCTGTGGACTGAACTGCGCATTTCTTCTTCCGGCGGCAGGATGATCTCGCCTTCCCACTTCACATCCGGGTTCGGGACGGGCACTGAATCGACCAGAAGCTGGACATAGGGGTGATGCGGACGGTCAATGACGCTAATAGTGCTGCCTTTTTCGGCAACCGCGCCCTGATAGAGGATAAAGATCTGGTCGCCGATCTGGTAGGCAGTACTGAGATCATGGGTGATGTAGAGGAACGAGATGCCCATCTCTTCCTTGAGGCGAATCATCACGTCGAGAATCGACGCGCGCAGCGAGGCATCCACCATCGATACCGGCTCGTCGGCGACAATCAGCTTCGGCTTGATCAGAAGCGCCCGCGCCATCATGATGCGCTGGCGCTGACCACCACTGAGCTGGTGGGGGTATTTTCGCAGCACATCTTCGCCACGCAAGCCGACGACGTTAAGCGAGTCCTCGATCATTGCCCGGTTTTCGCGCTTGTTGGGCGTAAGCCTGAAGTTGTTGATGACGGCGTGGAAGACGTGTTCAACCCGGTAGAAGGGGTTGAAGACGCCGAACGGGTCCTGGAAAACTGCCTGTACGTCGCGGCGGTAGTCCTTCAACTGTTTGGCGTCCGCCGTTGCCATGTCCTGCCCGTTGAAAATGATTTGACCTGACGAGAGCCGAACGAAACCGAGGACGACCTGCGCCAAGGTGGTTTTACCGCTGCCGCTTTCGCCCGCGATGGTAATGATCGAGGCGGGCGAATTCGGAATATTCAGCGTAAAGTTTTGCAGCGCGATCACTTCGCGCTGTCTTCCGCCCAACCCGCGCTGCGTATAGACCTTGGTTGCGTTACGGATTTCGAGCAACATCTGCGACATTGATCAGGCTCCCATCTACTGACTCGGGGTACAGGTGACAGGCGACAAGCTGACCTTCGTTGGTTTCGCGCATCACCGGCGGTTGGACGCGGCAGATATCCATCACGAACGGGCAGCGAAGCTGGAAAATGCAGCCCGGCGGTGGATTGCGGGGATCGTGGGTGATACCCTCGGTGATCTTCAGGGGCTTGCGTTCCTTCAGCGACGGCACCGACTCGATCAGAAGCTGCGAGTACGGGTGTTTGGGTTCGGCGAACATCTCCTTCACCGGCGCGATTTCAACGATCTTGCCAGCGTACATGACGGCTATACGGTCAACCATCTGCGCCATTAAGCCCATGTCGTGCCCGATCATAATCATCGAGACGCCAAGCGCATCCTTCACTTTGAGCATGGTTTGCGCCACCACTCGCTGAACCACCACATCAAGGGCGCTGGTCGATTCGTCGGCGATGATGACGGTTGGATTAAGCGCGATTGCCATGGCGATGCAAACCCGCTGTTTCATGCCGCCGCTTAGTTCGTGCGGGTACAGGTCGTAGACGCGCCCCGGCAGACCGACCATCGTCAGCAGTTCGAGGATGCGCGGCTTGATGCCTTTGTTCGCCTGCTTGCCCTCGTGGGCGATAATGGCGTCCTTGATTTGCGCGCTGACTTTCATCGTCGGGTTGAGCGAATTCATCGCGCCCTGTGGAATGAGCGCCAGCTTGATCCAGCGCACCGCCCGCAGCGCCTGCTCCGACATGCCAAGCAGGTTGTGTCCTTCGAGCAGCACTTCGCCGTCTACCACGCGACCGGGCGGCGTGACGAGCTGCAAAATGCCCATTGCCGCCGTTGATTTGCCGCAGCCCGATTCGCCGACCAAGCCCAGGGTTTCACCCTTGAACAGATCGAAGTTGACGCCGTCCACCGCGAGCACGTCGCCTTTGGGCGTTTCGTAGTAAACCTTCAAGCCGCGCACCTTTAGGACAGGAGGCTGGTTCCATGAAGTGGTCAAAATTTGTTCCTCCTTACCTGGACGCCTGACGCAGGCGCGGGTTGGCGACCTCGTCTAAGCCGAGGTTGATGAGCAGCAGACCGATGAACATCAGCGCCAGCAGCAGGGTCGGCAGCGCCCACCACCACCACATATTGCGCAGCAGCGCTGCGCCGCTGATGGCGAAGTAGATCGTTCCGCCGAGGGTGGGGACACGCTGCGGACCCAGTCCCAGCGTTTCCAGCCCGACCGCGGCGAGGATGGCTCCGGTTGCGTTGCCGATGAAACTTGCCGCCAGATAAGGCAGCAGGTTCGGCAGAATTTCCTTAAACATAATGGAGAAGGTTGATGTGCCCGACAGCTTCGCCATCTGCACATAACCGCTTTCGCGCATAGTCAGCACCTGCGAGCGAATCAGGCGGGTCGGCGAGGGCCAGGCAAAAGCGGCGATCAGCAGCGCCATCGTCGAAAGCTCGATCACGGGCAGCAGCGCCTGAATTACGATCAGCACCATCAATGTCGGTATGGTGATGGTTACGTCCGAAATCAGGCGGATAAAGTCGTCCAGCCTTCCCCCAATGAAACCGGCGGAAAAGCCGAGAATCACGCCGACGGTCATCCCGACAGTGGCGGCGACGACGCCGACCATGAAGGAATTTGGCGCGCCGACGATCATCAGTGCCAGCATGTCACGTCCGCTGTTTTCGGTGCCCAGCGGGTGTGCCCAGGTGCCTTCCTGCCCGCGTGAATTCACAAATCCTGGCGGCGGTAAATTCAGCGGCGAACTGGCGGTAAAAGCGAGGTCGGTGTCCCAGAACAACCGCCCAAAAATGCCTATCAGGAGAATAGCGCCAACAATCGCAGCGCCTGTCAGTAGCTTTCTGTTAAGCCAGGGGGTATCCCAACGATTGAACCGTCCCATCCGCTTTGGGGTGATGGGAAGCGCGAGCGCCGAGTCTACCGCACGCTGATCCGGGCTGGTGTTTGTCGTCGCCATGGCTAACTTCTTTCGTAAGAAATACGCGGATCGATCAGGGGGTAGATCAGGTCGATAATCAGGACTGCCAGCGCCGTCATCAGGATCAGGATGAACGACGTGCCTTGAATGACCGGGAAATCCTGATTACGCAGGGCAGAGAAGATGACGTTGCCCATGCCCTGATAGGCGAAAATGTACTCTACCAGAACCTGACCGCTGACGAGCGTGCCAAGTGTAATCGCAAAGGCGGTGACCTGCGGCAGAATGGCGTTGCGTATCATATAGCGGTACAGCACATACAGCGGGTTAAGTCCTTTGGCGCGGGCTAAGTGCATGTAGTCTTCGCCTTCGACGGTGATCATCATGCCGCGCATACCCAGCGCCCAGTAGCCGAAGCTCACCAGGACAACCGACAGCGCTGGCAGCGTTCCGTGATGAATGACGCTGGTGATGAATTCGATGCTCAGGCTGGGCGTCATACCGGCTTTATAAGCGCCGGTCAGCGGGAACCAGTCGAGGAAAAAGGCGAAGATGTAGAGCAGGAAGATTGCCGCGAGAATGGACGGAATTGACGTGAAGATCATGCCAACAGGAATCAGGTATTTAACTAATTTTGGCGTTCCTCGCCAGGCGAGAAGCGCCCCCAGAAAATTCCCCAGGAAGAATGTAATGGTGACGGCAACGAGCAATAAGCCCACCGTCCAGGGCAGCGCCCTCCCTACAATTTCGCCGACCGTCGTCGGGAAATAGGCGAGCGAGTACCCGAAGTCCATACGAACCAGATTGCCGAGGTAGCGAACATATTGTACGGGCAGCGAATCGTTCAGCCCGAAACGCTCGCGCCACCCCTCGATGATAATGTCGGAGTTTTCAACATACCCGGCTTGCCGGATCATTCGCCCGACCATCGCGGTGATCGGGTCACCGGGCGCAAGGCGTGGAATAATCCATATCAGTGTTGCCGCGAGCCAGATAGTGACCAGAAAGATAGAGAATCGCCGGAGGAAGTAGCCTAACGTTAAGCGCCCCATACTGATGTCCCTTCACTTTGCAGCTTCCAGAGGAAACTGGGGGGAGAAACTCCTCCCCCCAGTCTCGCGCCGGCTAGCCGCCAGCCTTCTGCAAATTGAGGATGATCTGGTGCGTGCTGTTCCACCAGGTCGCGGGATGGTTGTAATTGTTCTCGGCAGTCGGCCAGCCAGTCCAGTAGGTGGTGTCAAACGGAACCAGCTTGGAAGCCTGTACGAGTGGGATCAATGGGGTTTCGTCAAACAGGTACTGGTATGCTTCGACCACCAGATCGGGGATGGAGGGATCGCCCAGCGGCAGAACGCCGATTTGCTCGACAATTGCGCTGTACGCCTGCGCGCCTTCGGTGTTCCAGCGCGGCTCGTTGGCGGATGCGCGCGAGCCGATGGGCGTGTAGAAGAAGGTGCTCATCTGGTTCATCGAATTCCACGGCTCGTTGACTGTGCCGCAGGTGTCCCAGTTGTAGGCGATGCCAAAGTTACCATTGGCACGATTGTCGTTGGCGGTGACTTCGATGAGGGGGCGAGCGGTCGCATCAACACCAGCGGCGCGAAGCTGCTCGACGATGACGTTGACCGTCCGGACGTACTCAATGCTGCCCTGGTTGACTTCGAGGTCAGCCGCCAGCACTGTGCCGTCCAGCTCATAGAAGCCATTGCTGTTCATCGTGTAGCCAGCGCCTTCCAGCAGCGCCTGGGCTGCCGGAACGTCGGCGGTCGGGCTGGTGCCCATGCCGGCGGCGACAACTGCGTCGATGTAGGGCGCCATACCACCGTACTCAACAAACATGGTGCGGGACGCGGTGGTCGTGCCTTCGTAGGCGACTTCGATGATCTGGTTGCGGTCGATCATCAGGCTGATCGCCTTGCGCACGTCGGGGCTATCCCACGGCGGCAGTTCAGTATTGAACGAAATCTCGCGCGGGCACGGATCAGCCCAGGCATACGGAGGCTCCGAGTGCCAGGCGATGACGTTGGGATTGCGTGCCTGAATGGCTTCGAACGCGCCCAGGGTGATGTTCATTGAGCTGTCGAGCTGGCTGTCAGCCATCAGCAGCGAGCGATTTTCTTCCGAGCCGGTGATCGCGAAGATCAGGCGAAGCGGTACGGGCAGATCGTGGAAGCCGGTCTGCGCGCCCCACCAGTTGTCATTACGATCCCAAACGAACTGGGTCGGAGTGGCGCTGGTCAGCGTGTACGGACCAGTTCCGAGGGGCCAACCCTGCTCAGGATCGTAGTTGGTGAATGTGAACGGGTCTTGTCCTGCCCACACGTGCTCTGGGAAGATGACGACGCTGCCCCAGATACGCACCGAGAAGTAGTCCAACTGGAAGCGAGGATTCGGCGCGGTCAGGTTGAACGTCACGGTCATGTCATCGACCTTCTCAACGCTTCCAACCCACTGCTGCATATTGGCAGCATCGCCCAGGGTCGAGGTTTCGTCGTCCAGCAGCATCTGAATGGTGAAGACCACGTCATCTGCGTTGAACGCTTCGCCGTCTGACCAGGTCACGCCTTCGCGCAGATTCAGCGTCCACACGTCGAGCGTGTCATTGGGGATGAAGCTCTCGGCAAGCCAGGGCATAATTTCGCCGGTTTCGTAGTTCAGGATGAACAGCGGTTCCCACAGTGCCTGATGAGCGCCCTGGTTTTTGTTGGTGCCCGGAACCAATGGATTGAAGTTGGTGGGGTTCGGCAGGGGGTCGGTGTTGTCGATGTCGAAAATCACCGTGTCTTCGCGGGCAACATCCTGCGCCGCGACAGAGACTGCCATCAGAGCGAAAACAAGGATCAGCATCATCGCAAAGCTGAGCCGTCTAAAACGGAGTGTCATAGCCTTTTCTCCTAAATACTAGTTCAAGTAACGCTTCCTAAACCAGCCGCTTCATCCGATACGCATCGCCTCCTTTCAAGTTTGGATTCCCAGAGGGATTGAGGTTGAACTCCGAATACGGAGTTTCGTGGGGACGATCTCACAGCGGGTGGGACCTGTAAATCCCTCCAGCCGTTCGATCAGGAGTCTCGCAGCGCGTTTACCGATGGTGAATGGATCCTGGGCAACGGTGGTCAGCGGCACCTGGAGATAAGCTGCCAGATCAATATCGTCGAACCCGCCGACGCTGACCACTTCCGGTACTGCCAGATTGAGCGACCGCATGACCTGAAGCGCCAGAACCGCCAGATAGTCATTCACCGCGAAGATCGCCGTAGGGCGTACCGAAGCCCCAAGCATATAGCTGCGGATTTGATGGAGTTCGGGACTGTTGACATGGAACGATGATCGCAGCATGTCGCTGGCGCTGCCAATTTCCTTACCCGACTGCCCGATAAGCCACGGCGCTTCGATGGGCAGGTTGGCTTCGTGCAGAACGTCCACATACGCCCGGTGACGTTCCATGACCGGCAGCAGTTCCATTTCGTGGTGCGTCATAAAGACAACGTGCTGATGCCCAAGTTCGACCAGATGGCGCATCAGCGCCTGCGCGCCGCCGTAGTTATCGCTGGTGACGAAATCGCATTCTAGCCCGTATATCTGCCGATCCATCAGCACGATAGGGACGCTGACTGCCTGATACAGCACCGAGTTTTCCTGCTGCATTCGCGAAGCATTGGCGTTGGGCCACATCATCAGCCCGGCAATGTTGTCTTCCTTAAAGCGCTTCAGGATTTCGACTTCGTCGTGGCGGTTCTGTACCGTGTTGAAGATGATGCGATGCCCGCTGGTCTTGACCTCGTCTTCCGCGCCGTTGAGCAGCAGCAGGTGGGTGTCTGAGTCAAAGCCCCAGGTCACAAAGGCGATCAACCGGCTGTGATTCTCCGGTCGCGTCCGGTGGGTGACAAACGAGCCTTTTCCCGGAATTCGCTCAACCAGCCCTTCCAGTTCGGCTTGCTGAAGGGCAAGGCGGATGGTCGTTCGGCTGACGTTCAGGTGTTCGGCAAACTGGCTTTCTGAGGGGATGCGCGAACCATTCGCCCAGCGTCCAGAGAGGATTAGCTGGCGCAGTTGGTTGTGCAGCTGCACATGCAGCGAAATGAAGCTGTTGTGAGAAACAATAATATCAGTAACCAGGTTCATAAAAGTTCTTACTACTTAAAAAGGCATGTATACACCTGTATATACATTTAACAATATCTTATCGAATCGAATCATGCAACATTTTGCCCGGAGCAATTTTCAAGCCGCGATGCCGCGCCCTTTGCAGCCTGTAGGGGGCGCAGAGCATCCTGCGCCCCTCCTTCTTTCGGCGTGGTTCGGAGTTTAGGGGACAAAGAAACGCCACTGCATATCGACAGGCAGCAGCACGACACCTACAACCGCCAGAATCAACGAGACGACGATTACCAGCAGCCCATTGCGCCAGCGAGTCGAATCGGGCAGGGCGCGTTTGCGCCAGCCGTGATGGGCGTTGGCTATCAGCATGGCGACGGTCTGAATGACCAGATGTTCCCAGAAGTGGCGCTGACCAAAGCCAACGATGCTGCCGTAGGCGATCAGCAGTATCGCCCCAAAAAGCCACTGTAAACCGAACAGCGCGCTGTAGCCATTCAGAAGCGAATTTGCCCGCGCGCTCCAGTCCTTCTTCTGAAGCAGACCCAGAATGAAGACGATGAGCGCGATCACAGCGACGATCAGCAGGATCCAGCGCGTCCAGGAATGGAGGAGGCGGGCGATAAGCACAATAGTTTCCATACAGGTTACTCCTTGTTTTGAAGAGATAAACGAGCCAGAACTTCGCTGAGCCAGTCAAGCTCAAAGGCGAGGTAACGCTTGTGAAGTTCTAAGGTTAACTGCAAGCTGCCTTCGCCGTGTTCCTCTACCGCCTCAGCCGCTTCCTGCTCCGCGATCAACGCCGCCTGCCGCGCGCGCAGCAGTGCCAGCGCCGCCTACGGGACTGGTGAGACGAGATGCTCCGTCAGTTCATCCAGCCCACTGAAGATGTAGTCAGGTTTGAAGGGGCTGTGTTCGAGATCTTCGGGTTTTGTCTCGCCGCTAAGCACCAGCGCCGTCTGGATGGGCGAGTGATGCCCCATGGCGATATCGGTGTACAGACGGTCGCCCACCATGCACAGGTCGTGTACCGGCAGCCTGAGCCGCTGAGCAGCCATTTCCACGATGTGGCGGTTTGGCTTGCCGATGACAATATCCGCCTCTCGCCCGGTGGACGCCGTCACCAGCGCCATAATCGCGCCGATATCGGGGACGAATCCGCCCTCAACCGGGCAGTTGAAGTCGGGGTGGGTGGCAATGTAGGGCAGCCCTAGCCGCACCAGATCGCACAGCCGCGTAAGCTTCGCGTAGTCAATAGTAGTGTCGAAGCCAAGCACGACCCACTGTGGATTTTCCATATCGAGGATAAAGCCGCTGTCAGCGAATTCACGTTCCAGATCGGGCGTGCCAAACAGCGCCACTCGCGCGCCGGGCTGCTGAAGCTGGAGATACTGCGCCGTCGCTTCGCCCGACGTGAGCACCTGCTCCGGGCGGGCGTTCAGCCCCAGCCCGGCAAGCTTCCGAACGTAGGAATCGCGGTTTTTGGAAGAGTTGTTGGTCAGCAGCAGAAAGGGAATATCCCGGTTCGCCGCCAGCGCCCAGAATTCACGCGCGCCCGGCAGCAGGCGGTCACCGAGGTATATCGTCCCATCCATATCCAGCAGGAAACCGCGAACCGAGTCGAAGCGCGGCGTCACCGCACGTCCTCGCTCTCGCCGCTTAACCCTGCCATCAGACTGCGCTGGAGCACCAGCAGCACGACCAGCGGCGGAATGATGGTCGTGACCACACCCGCCATCAGCACGCCCCATTCAACCGTCGCGTCGGTGGCAATCAACTGCTTGATGCCGATCTGCACCTGACGTGTTTGCACCGAGTTCGCCACCAGCAGGGGCCACAGGTACTGATTCCACATATAAGTAAACTCGATCAGGAACAGCGCGCCAATGTTGGTGCGCGAAACGGGGATGAGGATGCGGAACAGGAAGGTCATCGGTCCAGCGCCGTCCACCCGCGACGCATCCGCCAGGTCGGTGGTCAGCGTCCTGAAGAACTGCTGGAACAGCAGCACGCCGGTCGCGCTGGCGAAGAACGGAACCGCCAGCCCCTGGAAGGTATCGATCCAGCCAAAGCTGGACAGGAGTTGATAGGTTGGGACGATGCGCACCGGCAGCGGGAGCAGGTGTGTGAGCATGATCAAGCCGAGAATGAGGATGCCGCCGCGAATTCGGAAATAGACCAGCGCGAACGCCGCCATCATGCTCAGGATGATCTTGCCTACCGCCACGCTCACGGCGACTACCGTTGTGTTGAACATCAGCCGTCCGAGACTGGCGCGTTCCCAAGCAATGGTGTAATTTTCGACGGCATTTGATCCCGGCATGATATTGCCGACGATGCGCCAATCCGCCGAGGACTGCGTGCTCAATACAAAGGCGAAGATCAGCGGCAGCAGTACGATGATGACGACCGCAATCATAACCGCGTGCATGATTACCGGGTAAGCGACGTGCTTCTGGAACGCCAGCCGCCGCTCGGTGGCGCGCGTTGACCACTCTGCCATAGGGGTGCTTTGAACGCTCATCGGTAAAACGCCCTCTTCCCGGCAGTCCGCGCCTGGATGACGGTCAAAACGACGACGAAGACCAGCAGCAGCACCGATTGGGCTGACGCCGACCCCAGCAAATTCTGCGTCTTGAAACCATCACTGTAGAGCTTGTAAATCAACAGATTGGTCGCGCGTCCCGGACCACCGTGAGTGGTGATATCGATCAGTCCGAACGTTTCAAACGCCGCGTACAGCGTGTTCATGATCAGCAGGAAAAAGGCGATAGGGGAGAGCAGCGGAAACCGGATGCGCCAGAAGCGCGTCCAGGCATTGGCACCGTCCAGTCCCGCCGCCTCGACCACATCGCGCGGGATATTGCGCAGCCCCGCCAGGAAAAAGACAATGTTGTAGCCGAGGATCTTCCAGGTTGCCGCCGCGCTGATGAAGATGACAGCGTGGGTGCTGTTTCCGCGATAGTCAAAGTTGATGCCAATGGACTCCAGCGCGTTGGTGATCGCGCCGATGTTCGGATCCATGATCAGCGCCCAGATCGCGCCGGTGATGGCAGGCGACACCGCGTAGGGCCAAATCAGCAGCGTGCGGTAGACGCCGAAACCGCGCAGCGGCAGGCTCGCGCCTACGGCAATCGCCAGGCTGATGGACAGCCCGAAGATCACGACGACGGCGATAAAAGCGCCAGTGGTCGTCAGCGACTGGATATAGTCAGACGAGGTGAGCAGCCGCGTGAAATTCTCGAAGCCAACGTAAAGCTGCCGTCCACTGAGCGCGTTGACGCGATAAAAGCTGAGTTGCAGGCTCTGGATTGCTGGTACGATGAAGAAGACGATCACCAGCAGGGCGCTTGGGGCAATGAGCAGATAGGGAAGAAAACGATTGGGGAAGATGTAGTCGCGCATGTTTTACTTATCAGATAACCCATATAACCACAGAATGACTCTTGATTGAAATGGCGCGCGACCAGACCTCTCGCGCGCCATTTCAGGGCTTTAGGTCAGCCGAATAACAATTACTCGTTCAGGCTCTTGTAGTCTTCCAGGAGCTGGTTGATCTCCGCCGTAGCGGCGTCCAGTGCTTCCTGCGGATCCACGCCGTTGACGACTGATTCTTCAATTGCCGCGCCGACGATGTCGCGGATAGTCACAAAATCGCCCAGCAGAACGCCCTGCGCGGCGACGGTGTCTTCGCCCGCCAGAATCTGGTCAAACGCCGTCAGGAAGTTCGGGTTTTCCTCGAACCAACCTTCGGCTTCCAGCGCATCTACCGCCTCAAGTGTCGAGGGGAAGTAGCCGGTTCCCTTGTGCCAGGCAACCGACTGCGGCGTTTCCGACAGGAAGCTGAAGAACTGCCACATAGCGTCATTTTCGGCTTCGTCATGTCCCGCCAGCGCCCACAGGCAGCCGCCGCCAATGACGTTGTTGCCGATGCCATCGTAGCCTTCGAGGCGCGGCAAGAATGCGGTTCCGACTTCAAACGGCGCGTTGGACTCAATACCGGCAAGGCTGGATGTACTCTGCGCCAGCATGGCGAATTCACCGGCGATGAATGGGTCGTTGGCGCTGTATTCGCGCCCGCCGTAGATGAGCACGCCGTCATCTGCCCAGCGCTGCCACTCGCTCAAGACGGCAACGCCGAACTCATTGTTCAGGTAAACCTCGGTGGCAAGCGCTGACCGACCACCATCTTCGTTGGCAAGAAGCTGATCGTGCTTGGCATACATCTGTTCCAGAATCCAGGCGGGCCAACCAAAGGAAATGCCGCCCTGCGCTACGCCAGCGTCCATAATCTGGCGGCTCATGTCGTACACTTCCTGGAAAGTGGTTGGCGGCTGATCAGGATCCAGCCCGGCAGCGGCGAACATATCCTTGTTGTAGTACAGCATCGCGGTGGAGCTGTTGAACGGCATACACTGAAGCTCGCCGCCAGCGGAATAGTAATTGACGATGGGCGCAACAAACGAGGCGGGGTCAAAGGCACCACCGCTGACTTCGGCGACCGGCAGAATCGCGCCCGAATCCAGCATAGCGCGCGTGCCGACTTCGTAGACCTGAACGATGTGCGGCGGCTCACCCGCGCGCACCGCCGCCAGCGCTTTCGTCAGCGTATCAGCATAGCTGCCGCTGAACTCCGCAACGACCTCAATACCGGGGTGGGTTTCGTTGAACTCATCCACCAGTTCCTGCACGACCTCACCACGACTACCACTCATGGCGTGCCAGAAGCTAATCTGGATCTCATCCTGGGCAGATACCAGCGAAAAGGTTGCGAGGAGGGCGGTGGTCAGCAGTAATACGGACAATAACCTGCGTTTCGACATTAGATATTCTCCTAAGTAGTAAAAAGACAGATTAACAATCCTTAACAAACAATCGGTGTATGTTAACACATCTTTCCAATATGGGGGGTAATTCGGAAGACGATGCGTAAGATACGCGGTGATTTGTTACATTTGGCACTTTGTGCCAGATTTCCCAAGCCGTAGCATAAGAGTAGAGGCAAAAGTCGCGCGCGCCGTGAAGCAGCGCATCGCCGGAAGGATGCGCCAGCGGTTCAGGCGTTAAGCATTTTTAGTACGTTTTAATTGTGAAAAGTTGCACAATAGGTCAGATCAGAATATACTCTGGATAGTACTTTGAGGAATGAGAGTGAGATGCCGCAGATGACCTAGTGCTAACACCATAGTTAAAGGAAGTCTTTATGGTTAAGATATCTAGACGGGAGGGCAGGGCAGCGCAACTCATCGAACACCATGACTTCCAGAGTTTGTTCGATGTTCTTAAAGCCAAGAAGTACAGGCTGATTGGTCCCACGGTACGCGACGGTTCGGTCGTGTATGACGAAGTAGCCAGGGTCGATGATCTTCCTGTTGGATACTCAGATGAACAGGAAAAGGGCAGCTATCGTCTGAATAAATCGGACGATCACAGGCTGTTTGGCTATGGAGTTGGTCCCCATTCATGGAAAAAATTTCTCTTTCCCCCAGCCGTCCGGCTCTGGCAAGCTCGGCGCGATGACGGCAGCTTTCAGATTATTCCAGAAGACTATCATGCTGAACCACTGGCACTCATTGGCGTCCGCGCCTGCGAGCTAAATGCCATCGCCATACAGGATCGGGTTTTCCTAGATGGCGAGTATCGTGACCCAATTTACGCGGCACAGCGCGAGAAGCTGTTTGTGCTGGCGGTGAACTGCGGACAGGCAGGAAATACCTGCTTCTGCGCTTCGATGCACGCTGGACCCAGGGTTACGGGGCAGTTTGATCTGGCAGTGACCGAGGTTATCAACGGCGAAAGTCACTATTTCACGGTGGAAGTAGGCAGTCCCCGGGGCGAAGAAGTGCTCAGCGAGGTTCCACACCGCCCGGCATCTGGCGAAGAAAAGGCGCTCGCCAACCAGATCATCACCCAGACCGCCGCCAGCATGAAGCGGTCAATCGATACGCGCGGCATTAAGCAGCGCCTGTATGCCAGTTTTGAGCACCCGCAGTGGGATGACATTGCGGCGCGCTGTCTTGCCTGCGGCAACTGTACCCAGGTGTGTCCGACCTGCTTCTGCAGCACTGTTGAAGACGTGACTGACCTGTCGGGGAACACCGCTGATCGCTGGCGAAAATGGGATTCCTGCTTCACAACCGATTTCTCCTATATTGTCGGCGGCAGTATCCGTTCCTCGGTGAAGTCGCGCTATCGGCAGTGGATGACCCACAAGCTGGCAACCTGGATCGAACAATTTGGGACGTCGGGCTGCGTGGGCTGTGGGCGCTGCATTACCTGGTGCCCGGTTGGAATCGACATCACTGAGGAAATAGCAGCGCTGCGCGCCGAAAAACAACCCGCCACGGCAGTGGAAGCGGCGAAGGAGGACGTTTCGTATGCTGATGTCTGACGCGCCTTCGATCACAGCACCCACAGCATCGGACAGAATATCTGACCCGATGCTGCCAAGTCCGTATCGTGTCCAGCGCGCGCGCTGGGATACCGACGATACCTTTTCGCTCGAACTGGTGCCGCTGGACAGCGACGATATTCCGCATTTCGCTCCCGGACAATTCAACATGGTGTACGTCTATGGAGTGGGCGAAATTCCGATCTCCATCAGCGGCGATCCAACCCGGCGCGATCTGCTGGTGCATACGACCCGCGCCGTTGGTACCGTTACGCGGGCGATGAGCAAGCTCAGAGTAGAGGATATGCTCGCCGCCCGGGGACCATATGGCACCGCCTGGCCCGTCGCGGAAGCCCACCAGAAAGACATCGTCATTGTGGCGGGGGGCATTGGTCTGGCACCGCTTCGTCCGGCGATGTATCACATCATGGCGCATCGTGAACAGTACGGGCGCGTCGTGCTGCTCTACGGCGCGCGCACTCCCGGCGATGTGTTGTATCGCAAGCAGCTTGAACAATGGCGCGCCCATTTTGACCTTGACGTGTTCGTGACAGTTGACCGGGCGACTGGCAGTTGGCGCGGGAGCGTTGGCTTGGTGACGTCACTGATCGGGCGCGCGCCGTTCGATCCCCTGAACACGGTTGCCCTGGTCTGCGGTCCCGAAGTCATGATGCGTTTCACGACCATGGGGCTGGAGAAGCGCGGCGTCGATACGAAGAATATCTATGTATCGCTGGAACGAAACATGAAGTGCGCGATTCGCCTGTGCGGGCATTGTCAGTTTGGTTCGACGTTTGTCTGCAAGGATGGTCCCGTCTTCCGCTACAGCCAGGTTCAGTCTCTGCTGACCAAATGGGAAGTGTAGGAGGCGCGCCATGCAGCGAAAAAACAAACCAACACTTGCCGTCTGGAAGTTCGCTTCCTGCGATGGCTGCCAGTTGAGCCTGCTTGATTGCGAAGATGAGCTGCTCGCCATCATTGACAGGATTGATATCGCCTATTTTCCCGAAGCGACGCGCACAGTGCTCAAGGGTCCTTACGACGTCTCGCTGGTGGAGGGATCGATTACAACCCAGCACGACGCCGAACGCATCCATCGTGTCCGGCGGGCGTCGAAGGTTTTGATCACCATTGGCGCTTGCGCCACCGCCGGAGGCATTCAGGCGCTGCGCAATTTTGCGGACGTTAAGCAGCTTGTGCCGATGGTGTATGCCAGCCCGAAATACATCGAAACGCTGAACAAAAGCACGCCCATTTCTGATCATGTATTCGTGGATTTTGAGCTGCGCGGCTGCCCGATCAACAAGGGGCAGCTTCTGGAGGTGCTGTCGGCGTATTTACACGGACGCAAGCCGAATACATCCCGGTACAGCGTGTGTATGGAGTGCAAGCGGAACGGAACGCCATGCGTGATGGTTGCGCAGGGAACCCCCTGTCTCGGTCCGGTGACGCAGGCGGGCTGCGGCGCGATCTGCCCGCTGTTCCAGCGCGGCTGCTACGGCTGCTTTGGTCCGGCGGAGGTGGCGAACACCCGCGCTCTGAGTGAACAGTGGAAGGCACTGGGCAAAACGCCCCAGGACGTCATGCGTGCTTTCCGCACCTATAACGCTTACGCCGAGGCGTTCCGTAAGGAGAGCGATATTCATGGAGCCTAAAACTGCCACCAAAAGAACACGGACACGAACCCTGAAGGTCGATGTTCTGGCGCGGGTGGAAGGCGAAGGGGCGCTGTACGCCAGGATCAAGGATCGGGATGTAACCGACGTTCAGTTCAGGATTTTTGAGCCGCCGCGCATGTTTGAAGCGCTGCTGCGCGGGCGCGCCTACAGCGAAGCGCCGGATATCACGGCGCGGATCTGCGGGATTTGCCCGGTGGCGTATCAGATGAGCGCCGTTCACGCCATCGAGAATGCTTTTGGGGTTGAGATCGATCCGGCTGTCCGCAGCTTGCGGCGGCTGCTCTACTGCGCTGAATGGATCGAGAGCCATGCGCTCCATATTTACATGCTTCATGCCCCCGACTTTCTGGGATATCCCGATGCGATTGAGCTTGCGCGGGACAACCCCGACGCGGTGAAACGGGGATTAAGGCTGAAAAAGGTCGGTAATGACCTGATGCGGCTGCTGGGCGGCAGGGAAATCCATCCCATTAATGTGCGGGTTGGGGGCTTCTATCGCGCCCCGACGAAATCTGAATTGGCGGCGATGGTGGATTCGCTGAAATGGGCGCGTGATGCGGCAGTTGAAACGGCGCGATGGGTAGGTGGGCTGCCGTTTCCTGCGGCTGCCTATGACTATGAGTTTGTGGCGCTGCATCACCCGGATGAATACGCCTTGAACGAGGGGAGGATCGTTTCCAGCAGGGGACTTAACATCGCTATCGAAGAATACGAAGATCACTTTGCTGAAGAACATCTAGCCCATTCAAACGCGCTGCACTCTTATCACAAAGGGCGTGACGCATATTCCGTGGGCCCGCTGGCTCGCTACAGCCTGAACTATGAGCAGCTTACCCCTCTTGCGAAGGAAGCTGCCCGAAGCGGCGGGATTGATTCGACTTGCAACAACCCGTTCCAGAGCATTGTCGTGCGTGCTGTTGAAACGGTCTACGCCTGCGATCACGCGCTTCAGATCATCGAAGCCTACGAGCCACCCGCCCAGCCGGCAGCGGTTGTGCGAACCCGTAGTGGGACAGGCTGCGGCTGTACCGAAGCGCCGCGCGGGATACTCTACCATCGTTATCGTCTTGATGAGGCGGGAACTATCCTCGACGCCAAACTCGTCCCTCCCACCGCGCAGAATCAGAAGGTGATTGAAGGCGATTTGCGCCGCTGCCTCGAGACGAACCTTGATCTTCCTGACGAGCAGCTCACGATGCAGTGTGAACAGGTGATCCGCAATTATGACCCGTGTATTTCCTGTGCCACCCACTTCCTGACGCTGCACATCGAACGCGACGAACGGAGGGGACTATGAACGCCACCGTTGCCAAGCCGCTTGGCTTGCGCATGATAATTAACGATCAATTTGAGACGGCTTACGGACGTGTGCTCACCGCCTTGAAAGCCGCCGGATTTGAGATCATCACTGAGGTGAATGTACGCGACTTAACGGGTCAGCGGGCGCAGTGGCACAGCCAGCTTAACAAGTTGATTGTCGTCTGCCATCCCGATCTTGTCCAGCGCGCCCTGATCGTTTCGCCAGAGGCGGGCGTCCTGCTGACGTGCAACGTCGGGGTGCTTGAGATTCTGGATAATCAGGTCGAAGTGGTGATCGCCGATTTGCTAACGGCGAAGGGCGAGCTATATGAGCCGCACCTGAAATCTATCGCCGATGAACTTCTTTCTCGTATGCGCTGCGTTATTGATGCGTTGAAAAAATAGATGAGGGGGTGGGAGAACCCTCCCACCCGTTACTGATTGGAATGGTTGAAGATTTCGCTAAAGCCGAACCCGTTCTGTCGAAGACGGTATTGATCATCGGAATCGGCAATGAGTATCGCGGCGACGATGCGGCGGGAATCCGGGTTGTCCGGCTCATCCGCGCGCGCGCGCTCCCGCTGCCAGTGGTTGAACTCTCCGACGAGGGGACGGCGCTGATGGATCTGTGGCGGTGTTCCAATGCGCAGGTCGTCTTCGTAATCGATGCTATGCTTTCCGGCGCTGCGCCGGGCTGCGTTCGACGTTTTGAGGCGCACGCCAAGCCACTGCCTACCCATTTCGGTGCTAATTCCTCACACCTGTTTGGAGTCGCCTCGGCTGTCGAGATGGCGCGGGTGCTTGGCTGCCTGCCGCCGCAGATGATCGTCTATGGAATCGAAGCTAAATCGTTCGACTATGCTGCTGATCTATCGCCTGAGGTAGAGGCGGCGACGCGGATGGTGGCGGAGCGCATCTACATGGAATGCCAGATGTTTGCCGAAGCTGCCGATCAGTCAGCAGTTCCGGCGGTGACGGTGCTCCGTTCGCTGTTTCTAAATGGGGGTCAAGAGCCTGATGCTTGAGATAGCGCTGGTCTTCGGAATGCTGCTGTGCGCGGTGATGGTGATTCGGGCAGGGCGATTGCTGGCGGCGGCATTGTGGCTGGCGGGAGTCAGCGTCTTTACTGCGATGCTGCTCTATCGCCTCGGCGCCATCGAAGTCGCCGTCATCGAACTGAGCGTTGGCGCGGGACTGGTGACGGTGCTGTTTGTCTTCGCCATCAGCGTCGCCGGTGACCAGGGCATGAAAGTGCCTTCCAGCGTGCCTAAGCCGCTGGCGTGGGGGCTGCTGGCATTCGCGCTGGTGCTGCTTCTCTATCTGACCTTGCCGCCGCCGGAAGTCTCAGCAATGCGGGCTGAAGCCGCGTTTACCGAAACGCTCTGGCAGGGGCGGGCGCTGGACGTATTGGTGCAGATCGTGATGATTTTCTCCGGCGTTCTTGGATTTGTCGGTTTGCTCTCCGAGTCAAAATCGGAGCAGATGGCGGCAGTAGTCGCGCTGGCAGAAGCGGAACCCGAACCGCCAGCCGAAGCAGCAGTCACTGAAGCCGATGCGCTGCTGGAACAGGAGCCTGTATGACGACGGTGCTGGTGGTTGGCGTGTTCGGTCTGGTCGCGATTGGGTTGTACGGGCTGCTGATCGTCCGCAATCTGATCAAGATCGTCATCGCCCTGCAATTATTGACCAAGGCGGCAGCGCTGGCGATGGTAGTCGCCGGGCAGGTCAGCGGGCAGGTTAATCTGGGGCAAAGCCTGGCGCTGACCGTCATCGTCGCCGATACGATTGTTGCCGTGGTGGGGCTGGCGCTTGCCGTACAGGTACGGCGGCGTTTTGGCACCCTCGATGTCAGGCAGCTTTCGACACAGAAAAGGTGAAATTATGGCTGGGGCGCTGAGTCTGCTTGTCATCCTTTTTCCCTGGACGGGCGCGGTTATCGTGGCGCTGGCAGCCCGCCGGAACCCACGATGGCTGCACCTGCTGGCGGCTGTTTTTGCTGCTGCCGCCGCGGCTGCCGGGCTGGGGCTGCTGTTCTACACTGGCGACGCGCCAGCGGTGACCCTGTCGCTGGGCGGCGCTTTTGGCGATTTCACCCTCGTGCCGGATGGTTTGGGCGCATTCCTGGCGGCAGTCGCAGTGGTCATCGGCAGTCTGGCGGTGATCTTCTCGGCGGATTACATGCGCGGTGAAGCACAGCTTGGGCGCTACTACTTTCTGGTGCTGCTGTTCATCGGCTCGATGTGCGGGCTGGTGCTGTCCGGCAGTCTGCTGCTGATGTTCATCTTCTGGGAGATGACGGCGCTTTGCTCTTACGCGCTGATCTCGTTCTATAACGATGATCCGAAAGCGGTCGCGGGCGGCATCAAGGCGCTGGTCATCACTCAGTTCGGTGGGGTGGGCTTGATGATAGGCGTGCTGGTCACGCGCGCGGCGCTGGGCAGCGATTCGGTATCGGCGCTGCTGAACGGCGCGGACAGCCTGCCGCCGGAACTGCTGAGCCTGATCGCCTTTGGCTTCCTGATCGCCGCCGCCGCGAAATCGGCGCAGGTGCCGTTTCACACCTGGCTGCCGGGCGCAATGGAAGCGCCAACGCCGGTGAGCGCTCTCATTCACGCGGCGACGATGGTCAACGCTGGCGTCTACCTGCTGGCGCGGTTTTATCCGGCATTCGCGGGCGTACCGGGTTGGACAACGGCGGTAGTTGCCGTCGGGATGCTGACCGCGCTGATGGGCGCGCTGATGGCGCTGACGTCAGACGATCTCAAACGGGTGCTTGCCTATTCGACCATCAGCCAGCTTGGATACATGTTTTACGCTATCGGCGTCGGCGCGGTCTTCGCCAGCCAGTTTCACCTGCTCAGCCACGCGGTCTTTAAGGCGCTGCTGTTTCTGGGTGCGGGCGCGGTCATCCACGCCGTTGGCACGCGCGATATGCGGCAGATGGGCGGTTTGGGTTCGCAAATGCCGTTTGTTCGCGGCGTCTTCATCATCGGCGTGTGGGCGTTGGTCGGGCTGCCGTTTGCCAACGGCTTCTGGAGTAAGGAATTGATTCTTGAAGCCGGGCTGGCGGATGGTCCCGCCTGGGCGTACATCGTCATGCTGGCGGTTGCCGGGCTGACGGCGCTGTACAGCTTCCGCATGGTCTGGATGGTGTTCTTCGGCAAAGCCTGGACGGGGCGGCGTCTCCACGATGCCCCCGCCGCCATGCGCGGTTCGCTGGGGCTGCTGGCGGTTGGCACGCTGACGATCTGGCTGCTGGCGGAGCCGTTTAAGAACCTGCTCGCCAGCAGCCTGCTGCGGCATATAGGCGAGGCTGAAGGCTCAGTTTTGCTCGCCGTTCTCACCAACCCCGCCACCCTGCTGGCGCTCGGCGTGATCGCCGCCGGGCTGGCGGCGTGGTGGTGGCGAGAATCACTGACGGGCGTGGCGAACCGGCTGCGTTTTATCGCTCAGGCGGCACAGGCAGACTTTGGCTTTGAATGGTTGAACCGGCAGGTCGTGATCGTCACGCACCGAACTGCCATGACGCTGCGAACCACCCAGACCGGACAACTGAACTGGAACGCGGTGGGGATCGTCGGCGGGCTGGTAATCGTCCTGCTGGTTCTGATTGTGGGCGGATGACATGGACACGAGCTTACCATTGTGGTTGATCGGAATTCCCCTGGCAGCGTCGCCAGTCGTCTATCTGACCGGGCGCTTGTTGCTGGCGCGTCCTGTCATCTGCCGCTGGCTGACACTGGCAGGACTCGCCGCCGCGTGGATCGTTTTCGCGCAGGTGGCGTCCAGCTTCAGCGTGGAAGGTGATGCTGAACGCCTTATCGGTATGGTGGCGCTGCGAGTCGATGGACTCAGCCTGCTGCTGGCTGGGGTGGCGCTGACACTGGGGACGCTGGTTACGCTGTATTCCTATCACTATATGGCGGGTGAAACCGGCGAAGAAAAGTACTATGCCCTGTTGATCACGCTGATCGGTACCATGATCGGTTTAGGCTGCGCCGCCGACATTTTCAACCTCTGGGTGTGGTTCGAGGCGATGACGATCTCGACCTATCTGCTGGTCGCCTTCTACCGCCAGCAGCCAGCGTCGCTGGAAGCCGGAGTCAAATATCTGGTGCAGAGCGCCACCGGCTCGGTGTTTGTGCTGCTCGCTATTGCCCTGGTGCTGGCGCAAACCGGCACGCTCGATCTTGACGCTATCCGCGCCGCGTCGCCTTCGCTGCCGCTGTTAGCCGCTGGGGCGCTGTTTGTTATCGGCTTTGGCGTCAAGATCGCGCTTGTCCCGCTGCACACCTGGCTGCCAGACGCGCACGGACAAGCGCCCAGCGGCATCAGCGCCATGCTGTCCGGCGTCGTCATCGAAGCCGGACTGGTCGCCCTGCTGCGAGCGCTGGGCGCGCTGGCGGGGGTTACGCTGTCGTGGGGTTGGCTGCTGATCGGCTTTGGTCTGGTCAATATGCTGGTGGGCAATCTGCTGGCGCTGCGGCAGCAGCAGGTCAAGCGGCTGCTGGCGTTTTCGAGCCTGAGCCACGTCGGCTACATGCTGCTTGGGTTGGGGATCGCCGTCTATTCAGGGCAGCCCGACGGCGCGCAGGGTGGTTTCTTCCACCTGCTCAATCATGGGCTGATGAAAGGACTCGCTTTCCTCGCTGCCGGGGCGCTGCTTTACGCGCTGCACAGCGATCATGCGCCGCTGTACCTGGCTGATCTTTCCGGCGCTGCCCGGCGCTATCCGCTGGTTGCTCTGGCGTTTAGCGCGGCGCTGCTGGGTCTAGGGGGGCTGCCGCCGCTGGCGGGGTTCATGTCCAAGTGGCAGATCTTCGTCGCCGGGGTCGATACGCAGGATGTGGCGATCACGCTGGCGGTAGCATTTGCCGCGCTGAACAGCGTGCTGTCGCTGGCGTACTACGTACCGCTGGTGAACGCGCTCTACCGCCAGAAAACATCTGCCCCCGTCGAGCGTGGGCGGGCGATACCGGTCACGATGAAACTGCCGCTGGTTCTCCTGATGATCGCGATGGTCGTGCTTGGTCTGCTGCCGACGCTGGTGAACTGGCTCACCGAACCGGCAGCGGCGGCGATGATTCGTCTGTTTGGAGGGGTGTAGGGAGTGTGCTGATGGCTGAAATTCTGCTGTTACCGCCGGTTGCGTTCCTGCTCTATCTGGGGCTGGTGAGCATCCTGTCGCTGGTGGGGCGGGTTCTGGCGGGGACTGAGCATCCATCTTCGGAAGCGAAGACCAGCGCCTACGCCAGCGGCGAAGCAGCACCGGCTGAGATTGGCGTGCCCGGATACCGCCCCTACTTTCTGGTGGCGCTGTTTTTCGCCACCCTGCATCTCGGGGTGCTGGTGCTTGCCACTGGTGGGACGTCGCTGGTGGCGCTGATCTATCTGATCGGGTTGATGGTGTCGCTGCTGGCGCTGATTCTGGGGTAGGACGGTAAGGAAATGGCGGTTTTCGTCTGGAGACGGAGTTTTTGATTGGGGGTGCTGGAATGGCAAACAACCTGGAAGACCGATGGCAGCAGGCGCTGGAGCAGGTCAAGACCTGGGCGCGCGCCAATTCACCCTGGGCAATCCACTTCAACAGCGGTTCGTGCAACGGCTGCGACATCGAAATTCTGGCGACGCTGACGCCGCTGTATGACGTTGAGAGGCTGGGTATCAAGCTGCAAGGCAGCCCGCGCCACGCCGACGTACTGCTCTGCACCGGACCGGTGACTCGTCAGGCGCGTGACCGGCTGCGGCGCGTCTACGAGCAGATGCCTGAGCCAAAGTTTGTGATCGCGGTTGGCTCGTGCGCGATTTCGGGCGGCGCCTTCCAGGGCTGCTATAACGTGATCGGGCATATCGACGAGGTGATCCCCGTGGACGTGTACGTGCCGGGCTGCCCCCCGCGACCAGAAGCGATCATTGATGGAGTTGCCAAACTGCTGCAGGTGCTTCAGGGAACCGAGGTGACAAAACCGCTATGAACGCTGAAAGCACGCTGACTATCGCGGCAAAACTGATCGAAGCCTGGACGGTTGAAACGAGGACGCCTGAAGCCAACCGGCTGGATGTGATGGTCGATGGGGCGCATCTGCTGGAAGCGATCCGGGTACTGGTTGACGAGGGATGGGGTTATCTGGCGGCGATCACCGGGCTGGATACCAGCGTCGATTCGGGCGTAATGGAAGTCCTGTATCACTTCTGCGAAGGGGCTGCTGTGCTCACCCTGCGGGTGTCCGTTCCCCGTGATGGCGCTTCAGTTTCGTCCATCTGCGGCATCATTCCGGCAGCCAGTTTCTATGAGCGCGAACTGCGCGAGATGTTCGGCGTTCGCGTCGAAGGGATGCAGGGTCCCAAACACCTGATGCTGCCGGACGACTGGCCCGAAGGGCTGTATCCGCTGCGGAAGGATGCTGATCTGACAATGAAAGAGGCAGAGGCGAATGGCGACTCAAGAGAAGGGTAGAAAATTCATCGTTCCGATTGGTCCGCAGCACCCGGCGCTCAAGGAGCCGGGGCACTTTGAGTTCACGGTTGACGGCGAAATCGTGACCGACGCGACAGTGCGCCTGGGCTACGTGCATCGCGGCATCGAAAAAGCGACTGAATCGCGAAGTTGGGTGCAGAACCTGTACCTGCTGGAGCGCATCTGCGGCATCTGCTCGCACATTCACGCCTTAGCCTACTGTCTGGGTGTGGAGAAGCTGGCGGGCGTGACGGTGCCGCCGCGCGCGCAGGCAGTTCGCGTGCTGGTGGCGGAACTGGAGCGCATCCACAGCCATCTGCTGTGGGTAGGCGTCGCCGCGCACGAAGCCGGTTTCGACACGCTGTTCATGTACAGTTGGCGCGACCGTGAAACGGTGATGGATCTGCTGGAAGCGCTGACCGGCAACCGCGTGAATTATTCGGCTAACCTGCTGGGCGGTGTGAAGATTGATGTCACCGACGAGCAAAGTGACGCGATCTGGCGCGGGCTGGACTTTCTGGAAGATCGCACGCGCCATTACCTCGATATCACCACCAGCGACAGCGTGTTCCTGCGGCGCACGCGCGGCATCGGCGTCACCACGCCGGAACAGGCGAAAAGATTGGGGCTGGTCGGTCCCACGGCGCGGGCGTCGGGCATCTGGCACGATCTTCGCGTGGACGCGCCCTATGCAGGCTATGCAGACTACCCGATCACTATGATTGTCTCCGACACCGGCGATCTTGAAACGCGATTTGTGGTTCGCATCAAAGAGCTGTTCGAAAGCTACCGCGTGATTCGGCACATTCTCGACACCCTGCCCGACGGCGAACTGGTGACGCGCGTCCCGCGCCGCATCAAGGCGGGCGAAACCATCAGCCGGGTGGAAGCGCCGCGCGGCGAACTGTTCTATTTCATCCGAAGCAACGGGACGGATTCGCCGGAACGCATCAAAGTGCGCACGCCGACCATGTGCAACATGGCTTCGGTGCTGGCGCTGGCAGTCGGACACCAGCTTGCCGACATGCCGATGATTTTAGTGGGCGTTGACCCGTGTTTTTCGTGCAATGACCGGACAGTGGTGGTTGATCAGGGCGGCGCGCGCGGCGGCTGGACGTGGGAGCAGCTTCGCCAGTATGGCATTGACTATTATCGGAGGCAGCCATGAGTGAACTTCTGGCGCTGCTATTTTTCCCCGCTGGATTAAGTTTGCTGGCAGGCGGTCTGGTTTATGAATGGGTAGATCGCAAGCTGGTCGCCCGGCTGCAAAACCGGATGGGTCCGCGCTGGTACCAACCGCTGGCGGATATCGTGAAACTGCTGGCGAAAGAAGAGGTTATCCCGACGGGCGTCAATAAGCTCCTGTTCGTCGGGCTGCCGATTGCAGCGCTGGCAGGCGCGCTCACGTCGGCGCTGTACGTGCCGATGTTCGGCTTGGCTCCCAGTTTCAGCTTTCCGGGCGATCTGATCGTGGCGCTTTACCTGCTCAGCCTGCTGACACTGTGTACCGGACTGGCAGGCTCGAATACCACTAACACCTTTTCGCTGGTCGGCGCGACCCGGACGCTGACGCAGATGTTTTCGTATGAAGCGCCGTTTCTGCTGACGCTGCTTGGACCAGCACTGGCTGCCGGAACCTGGCAGATCGGCGGGATTGACGCCTATGCCCAGAACCATCTGCTGCTGCTGACGCAGCCGATTGGTCTGCTGGTGGCGCTGATCGGTCTGATGGGCAAGCTGGAACTATCGCCGTTTGACTCGCCCGAAGCGGAGACGGAAATCGTTGCCGGGGCGCTGACCGAGTACAGCGGGCGCGGGCTGGCGTTATTTCGGTTGGGCAAAAATGTGGAGCTGGTCATCGGCTTGACGCTGGTGGCTTCGTTCTATCTCGGCGGGCTGGCAAACCCGCTTGAATTCCTGCTGAAAACCGGTGGGCTTCTGCTGGGATTATCGCTCATTCAGGCGGTCATGACCCGCTTACGCATCGATCAGACGGTAGGCATGTGGTGGCGCTATGGCGCGCTGCTGGTGCTGGCGCAGTGGCTGCTGCTGATCGTTACTCAAGGGACAGTATCATGAAATTTGGCGCAATGCTTGGCGATGTTTTCCAGTCCCTGTTCCGGCGTCCGGTGACCCGCGATTATCCGGTGGAGCGCAAGCCAGCCCCGGACAGGCTGCGGGGCAAACTGCACTGGGATCCGACTAAATGCACCGGCTGCCGCCTTTGCAGCAAGGACTGTCCCGCCAATGCCATTGAAGTGACCATGGTGGACAAGGCGACCAAACGTATTGTGATGACGTACCACATGGATCGCTGCACGTTCTGCGCGCAGTGCGTGCGATCCTGTTCACAGAACGCGCTCGAACTCTCCAACCATGAGTGGGAACTGGCGGGAACGAACAAGGCTGAATTCACGTTGTATTACGGAGATGAGGCTGATGTCCAACAATTCCTGGACAGCCGCGCTGGAACAGACCCTAAGCTCGCTGAAGAAAAGGAATGAGCTTCCGCGCGTCGCCATTGTGGGGATCGGTCATGAGGTTCGCGGCGACGACGCGGCTGGACTGATCGTGGCGCGAAAGCTCCGGCGAATGCTGGCACATCGGGCGCACATTTTGGTCGTCGAAGGCGGTCATGCGCCAGAGAATTCGACCGGACCGCTGCGCCCGTTTGCGCCGGATCTGGTGCTGATGATCGATGCGGCACAACTGGACGCGCCGCCTGGAACCGTTCGCCTGCTGCCCTGGGAGCAGACGACGGGCTTGAGCGCCTCAAGCCATACGCTGCCGCCGTATATGGTCGCCAGATACATCACTATGGAACTGGGGTGCGAGGTTGCGCTGCTCGGAATTCAACCCTGCCACACAACCCTCCTGGTGGGGTTATCACCGAAGATCAAAACCACCGTCGATGATATCGTGACCCATCTGCTTGATGCCTTGCCCGCCTGACTGCTGCTGTCGGCTAAGGCACAAATGATGTTTCGCGCGGGCGAGTGAAAGCCAAACCGATCACCTTGCCGCGTTTCGGATCGATGGACAGGCGCATATCCACCATGCCCTGATGACCCAGCAGCCGCAGACGCGCCGCTTTGGTGCCGTCGCCTTCCAGAACCTCCCCCAGACGCAGTTTGCCATACTGAATCCGCAGAGCGTCGAACTGGACGCGGGCTGACCTGTGCCTAAGCCTGCGATCCAGCAGCGTTTTTGCCTGGCTGTCATCCCATTGATTGATGAGCGCCACCAAACCCGCCGCGATCTCCCTGAATGCTGGCGTTAACTTCCGGGCTGCCGTAATCTGCCAGTACTGAAGTCTGGGCGGCATCGTCGGAGATAGGGTGACGAACAGTTCGATGCGTCCGCTGCGGCAGTTCATACGCCAGCGCCCGCGCAGCGCATTCTCCGGCTCAATCGCGGTCACGGCGCGGCACTTTCCGAAATCGGCGCGAAGCCTGGCGAACTGCTCGCGCCGCTTCTCCAGAGGTTGATCGAGGAAGAATGACTTGGTTGCCATGTCGATGATGGTCTGGTCGTCCCAGCGTTCGTAAAGCTGCGCCAGCGTGTCCTGAACCGCCAGCAGCGCCGGTGTTGGCTGAATGATGCGCGGCTGGATCGTTTTCGCCCGGCGCAGATCGTACAGAATCTCGGTCAGGCGCTGTCCGGGTGATGTATAGGTCAGATTGGCGAACCCGACCAGACCGACGCCGTAATCTGGCAGCAGGCGATAAAACGTGCCGTAACCGGGCAAGCCGCCGCCGTGTGCCACCGAATAACCGAGGATTGAATCCTGGGTGATGCGCAGCCCATAGCCGTAACCGTCGCTCAATACCAGCACTGGCGCGGCGGGCGCAGCCCGGGATGCGGCGACGCCGCTGTGACGTGCCATCTGCTGCATTTCACGCAGGGAGCTTCGTCGCACCGGTCCATTGTCGGCTTCGTCGCGCGGCGGAAACGCCGACAGCAAAAACGCCATGTAGCGGGCAAAGTCGGTAATGGTGGTGAACAATCCACCCATCGACGCGAAGGCACCGTCTGCCAGCGGCGGCTCGGCTGTCCACTGGTTTTCTTCGCGGCGGTACCCCATCGCCAGCCGTTCCGGCGCTACCTGGCTGACGTCAAAGGTGCTGGAGGACATGCCCAGCGGCTTCAGGATGGCTTCCTGCACGTAGCGCTGATAGGGCATCCCGGAAACGACGGTTACGATTCGTCCGAGGACAGCGTAGCCGTAATTGGAGTATTCGTAAGCCACGCCCGGCGGGTTTGAGAACGAAATACCGCTTTTCATCCAGGTCGAGAACGTCGCGTCGGCGGCGGCAAGCTGCCGGTCAGCCCAGGGATCGTCCTGCGGCAAGCCAGCGTTCATGGTGAGCAGTTGGCGCACCGTAATCGCCGCCGAGTCGCGGGTAGGATATTGCAGGTCAGCGAGTTCGGGCACGATCTGCGCCACCGGCGCGTCAAGCTGAAGCCGCCCGTCGTCCCGCAGCTTCAGAACAGCCATCGCCGTAAAGCTTTTGCTCATCGAGGCAATGCGAAAGACGCTGTCCGGCGTCACCGGAATCCGGCTGTCGATATTCTGCACACCCATGCCGCCAGCCGCGATCAATTCGCCGTTGGCGACTACGCCGTATGCCAGCCCCGGCACATGGCTTTGTTCCATGAACTGTCGAAAACGCGCCTCGATCCTGGCACGCACAGCCGGTGACAACAAACGATCCCTGTTGAGTGAAGCAGAATCAGCCGCCACTGGTTTATCCTTTGGGAGCGACGATGATGTTACAGCATACCGGATAAGGTTCGCTATTCCTCAGCCTTCATGCGGAAATCGAAGGCTGGCGGCAGCGGGTGTTCACGGACGACCTGCGCCATCAGCGTTTCATTGACGGGTACATGCTTTTCACGGCTCAGCCGTTCGGCATGATAGCGGAACCAGAGATCGGTCAGGATTTCATCGCCCTCGCGATAATCCACAATCTCGAAGCCTTCGTCAAAGCGCTGCCCGACCCGATCCAGATCGCCGACTGCCAGCCCGGCTTCCACTTCCAGCAGGCGCAGACGCCCGTGTTGGCGCGCCGCTTCCGGCTGCCCGGACAGCAGCCGCAGGAAGTCGCGCGCGCGTCCCGCGTCAATCAGGGCGCGGGCGGTTTCGACCAGCAGCGGAACTGCCTCTGGACGAAGCTCGAACGCCTCCAGCAGATAAGACGCCGCTTCATTCACCTGTCCGTTCTGGCGGGCTAAGACTGCCAGATTGCGCAGCGCCCAGGGCGTCCGCCGAATCGCCAGCGATTGTTCCCACGCCTGGCGCGCGCCGCTGGAGTCGCCGTCGTGCAGGCGCATGGTTCCCAGGTGCAGCCACGCTTCCCATCCGGCGGCATTCTGGCGCTGGACAGCCGTTTCCAGCAGAGCCTGCCATTCAGCCTGAACCAGTATGCCAGCGCCGGGAACATCGGAATCTGAATCGGGGAAGCGTCCGGTCTTGAGGAGCGCGAGCCAGGGCTGCTGCGCGGCGCTCAAAGCTCCCGAAAAATCGAGTCCAACGCCAGCGAACGGCGGCAGCCCCGCCGCCCGACGGCGCTGCGTTTCCAACTCGCCCCAACCTGACCCAGCGTGCAGAACCTCAGTTGGCGGCTGGTCTTTCCATGCTTCACTGCGTTGGTACTCGGCTTCAAATGCCGGTCGCGGCGCGAGCTTTTCCAGCCCAGACTCTATTTCAGCGCGTGCCGCCTGCCAGTTTTCGCCATGAACCTCCTGCGGATCGGCTTCCATCAAGCCGTAGCCTTCCAGCCACGACCATTCAGCCAGCGGCGGCATGGTGGCGTATTCAAGCTGTGTGGGGGCAAGCCCGGCTTGAATCTCCAGGTAATCATGGCTGGAGCCGTTCAGCCATTCCTGCCAGCGCCTGCCGCCTTGCCCGGTGCCCCAGAGAAACAGCTTTCGCCCGTGAAGCCGGTCAGTCGAGACGTGGATCAAGCCTTTGCCGCTGGCGTCCAGCGCGGTGATCCAGGGGCGCTGCTGGTCGGGAATCAGGAAGAAGTAATCTGCCGCGCGCCGGAAGCGGGTTGTGTAGGTGATGTCCTGACCATCGACCAGTGGAACGGGAACGGTCTGTAAATCGTCCACCGACAGCGCGTAGCGATAAGATTCGTCGGCGGGCGCGAGCACGCGAACATCCTCGCGTTCTGGCACCGCGATATTTGACCACCAATACATCGGCAGCAGCTGGTCGAACGGGTTGACGATGCGAACGCGAACGTACAGGATTTCCGAGCCGTCCGGCAGATAAGCGTCAATCTGATACGCCGCCTGACGAATTCGTTCCCATTCATACAACCGCAGGACGGGCATTCCATCCGGGGTATCCACACGGGCGGCAAACAGCGGCGCGCAGGTGAACGGCGTATGGGCGATGACACCCATATTCCACTCGACGCCGCCGCTGAACCAGGCATTGCGCATCGCCAGATTCGCGGGCTGTAACAAGGGGTTGACGTACAGCAGTTCGCGGTTGGTCGGCTTGTGCAAAAGCGACCACAACCGCCCGCCGTAGTCCAGCAGAAAAGCCGCCCGCAGTACGTCGTTCTCCAGCACCGCCATTTTTACGTCAGTCATGCGCCGTTCGCGCGTGTAACCATCCTGAACGGTGTACGGCAGATAGTCCCGGAGATAGCCCGCCTCAGGATCGCTTTCCGGCTTACCTGAAAGCACTGGCTGATGGATTGGCTGCTGAAAAGAAGGCAGAGGATTTTCGGAACCCAACGGCGCGACCGACATGCGCCAGGTCTCAAGGCGTAAGGTGCTCACTTGTTTTGTCCTGTTTACAACAAAGCCCGCCTGCCGGTGTCAGGGCAGGGCGGGCGTATCATCCAAAGTTGGCTTCCGTCTATTTCACAGAGCCAAGCGTCATTCCCGAAATCATCCGTTCAGACAGAATGACGAACAAAATGATCGTCGGCACGACGACGATGACGACACCGGCGAATAAGCCCGCCCAGTCACCCGAATAGGTCATCGAATTTTTGAGCGTGTACAGGCTGAGCGACAGCGGGCGCAGCCCCGGATCCTGAATGAAGATCAGCGCAAGCTGGAACTCGTTCCATAAGCCGATGAAATTGAAGATCGAGGCGGTCAGCAAGCCGGGCGACGCCAGCGGCAGCATGACTTTGCGGAATACCTGAAAATCAGTCGCGCCGTCGATCACGGCGGCATCTTCAAGCTCTGAAGGCAGGCTGCTGAAAAAGCCCGTCAGAATGTAGACGGTGAATGGCACCGACAGACTGACATAGACGAGAATCAAACCGGGTATCGTGTTGATCAGCTTAATGCCAGCCAGCAGCGCGAACAGCGGGATGAACAGCAGCGGATAAGGAATGCCGATGCCGGCGATAAACACCATCGTCAGCAGACCGCGTCCTTTGAAGCGCGCGCGGCTGAGAATGTACGATGCTGGCGCGGACACCGCGATGATGACGATGACGGAAAGCCCGACGATCACCAGGCTGTTGAGGAAAGACTGCCCAACCTGCGAGTTCAGCCAGACACGCTCGTAATTCACAAACTGCGGATCAGCCGGAAAGCTGAACGGCTCGCGAAAAACCTCACGGTTCGTCTTTAGCGACGCCAGCACAACCCACGACAGCGCCAGAATAGTGAACAGCGACCATGCGCCCAGAAAGAGGTAGGAAGGCACATGTTTGAGCTGCAAGCGCGATTTTCTACGTTCCTTTGATTGCGCAGCCGCCTGCTCAAGTTTTAGTGACCGTTCAGCCATTACCATCCCTCTCTAGTATTGGTACACTTCTCGGCGTGTCACACGGCGCAGGACGAGTACGATCAGGATCACGACCAGCAGCAGCATTACGCCGACCGCCGTCGCATACCCCAGGCGGTAGATCGGCTGACGCTGACCGAAGCCGAGAATGTACAGGTACACAGCAACCGTGTAGGAATTCGGGTTCGGCTCAAGTCCGGTAAACGCAAATGGAAACTCAAAAATCTTAACCGCGTGAATGCTCCACAACACCATTCCAATGGCGATTACGTCTGAGAGCAGCGGTACGGTGATGTGGCGAAACTGCTGGAAGTCGGTCGCGCCGTCGAGCTTGGCGGATTCGTAGAAGTCGGGCGGAATTTTATCGACGCCCGCCAGCAGAAGGACAACGTAGAAGCCGACTTCAATCCAGATGATGGCGATCATCATGGCGGCGGCGATGGTGTCCGGACCCATCCACGGGAAACGCGCCAGCTCGGTTAAGCCAAGCGCGTCAAACACGGCGGCAAACAATCCCGTTCGCGGGGTGTACATATAGCCCCACAGCGTCGTCAGGGCGATGACAGCGATGATGTTCGGCAGAAAGATGACACCGCGAAAGAACTTCTTGCCACGAATTCCCGACGACAGCATCATCGTCATAACAAAGGCGATGCCAAAAATGACGATTCCGCCGATTATGAGAATGGCGATGGTGTTCCCCATGCTCGTCCAGAACAGACGATCAGACATCAGTTCCTGGAAATTGCGCATACCAATGAAGCGCGGCGCTTCGCCAAAGCCACTCCAGTCATAGAGACTGTAAACGAGCGCCTGAATGGTGGGCACCAGGAAGAAGGTGAGGTAGAGCGCAGACGCCGGGAGCAGTAATAAAATAATGAAACGATTTGAAACTTTCATAGGATTCAGCCGCTTCGTCTAAGGACAGATTGTTGGGCAGAGGGTGAGGACAAGCCCCACCCTCATGCGAATCGGGCTGAGAAATACTTTATTCCTGCGGATGCTCCGCCCAGTATTCCGCCGTCTGAGTTGCCATCATTTCGACGTACTCGTCTGGCGTCACGCTACCTTGCCACAGGCTGACGTAATTCGGGTAGAGGACCGTATTCAGGTACTCGCTGTACAGCGATGCGACGTGATCCACGTCGCCATAGGTCGAAGTCGCTGCCGACGCCGCTGCTGAGGCGTCCGCGATAATGGGATTCCACTCGATGTAAAGGTTGGTCACACCAACCAGCGACTCGTCGGTAAACTTCTGCTGAATTTCGTCGGACATGATGTAGCGCAGGAAGTCGAACGCCTCGTCGGGATGGGCAGTGTCCTTGTTGATCATGAACGACAGCAGCAGGGCGTTTACGTCGGTGACAGATCCTTCGCCACCTTCAATCGCCGGGAAGCTGAAACCGCCCCACTGGAAATCGGGATCGGTTGCGTTTTGCAGCTCAACCGGCAGCCACGAACCAACCAGTTCCATGGCGGCAGTTCCGAACGCCAGCGTGTTCTGACCCTGGGGCCAAACGTAGCCGACGGTTTCTGGCGGGACGCAGCCATTATCCCACAGTTGGCGCGTCTTCTGGGCAGCATCCAGCACTGCCGGGTCGCGCCACATTTCGCCGGTTGGGTCTGCCGCTGCCTGGCGCAGCCAGCCGGGTCCCTTGATGCGTGCCAGTAGTTCGGTCAGGTAGAATGCTGCGTAACCGGGTTCGTTGCCTTCCGCCGCGATTGGCGCATAACCTTCGGCATTCAGCGCGTCACATGCCGCCAGCAGGTCATCCCACGTCTGCGGCACTTCGATACCAACCTCTTCAAAAACGCGCTTGTCATACCAGAACTGAACGGTGTTATAGATGTAGGGAATCTGGTAAATGTTGCCATCGACCGCGAACATATTGAGCGTGTTCGGCAGGAAGACATCAGCCAGCGGTTCCTCGTGGTCAAGCGCTGGCTCCTGTAGATAGTCGTTCAGCGGCAGCGCGAAGCCCTCTTTCATCAAGCCGCCCGCGATCTGGTCGGCGTCCTGATCCATCAGGTCAATAACCTGGGCGCCGCCGCTGAGCGCGGTACGAACCAATGTCTGATTCTGGCGACCATTCCAGACGGCTTCGATATTGATGTGGGGATTAGCTGCTTCAAAGTTGGCAATCGCATCCTGAATAACTCGTGCCTGACCTTCGGTTTCATTCCACATCGACCAGTACACGAGCGTCACCGGATCCTGCGCGTTGACAATGCTGAAGGATAGCAGCAGGACCAAACTGAGTATCAAACCGATCATGACGGACTTTTTCATCTGAGTAACTCCTCAAGAACATAATATTGAAACACACGACTTCGCTGCTGATTATGCCATCGACCTCCTTTACGTGGGTGCGACATGTTGTGACCTGCGGGTTACGTCATCGACTTATCGAGTGAGATGACGAACTCAAGGTTAGCAGGCTGATCGGGATTTTGACCGTTTGAAAGCGCGCGATAATATGCCATCAACTGCAATATTGGCAGGTAGGCAACAGGACGCGCCCAGGATGGCAGGTTGGACGACAGCGACACAAAATGCGGCGTGCTCGCCAGTCCTAAGCCGTAATCCTGTTCGGCAATGGCGAGCGTCTGCGCGCCGCGCGCTCGCATGTCACGCAGCACCGCTGCCTCCTGCGCGGGCGCTTCGTCGGACAGAAGTGCGACCACCAGCGCGCGCTCATCGACCATCGACATTGGACCGTGACGGAACTCCAGTACGTGGAAGGCTTCGCTGTACGAGAGCGACATTTCCTTCATCTTCAGCATTGCCTCGCAGGCGATTCCATAAAGGGAACCTGAACCGAGGAAAAAGAAACGCTCAATCCGGCGATCAGTACCAAGCTGGCGCGCCAGATCATGATAGCCATCCAGCAGGGCTGCCGCCGTCGAACCAAGCCGCGATACAGCCGACAGATCATCACGTCCAGCCAGAACCGCCGCCAGCGCCTCAATCACGATCAACATGCTGGCGAATGAACGGGTCTGCGCCAGACTCTGTTCCTGCGCTTCGGGAATGACAAAGGTCAGGTCGGCTTGTGTTGAAAGGCTGCTGTCGCCGTAGCAGGTGACATTCACCGTCGGGCTGCCGGTGCGCTGGCGAAACACACGAACTGCTTCCAGCGTCTCGGTGGTTTCACCGGAGCGCGAGACGGTAATCAGGAGAGGATTGGTGTTCGGAAGGAAGACCACTTCAGGATACAGCGCGATCTCCGAACCCGGATACGCCCGCGCGTTTACTCCCAGAAGCTGCTGAAACAGCGCTGCGCCAACCTGCGCCAGGTAATAAGTCGAGCCGCAGCCTGTAAAGATGACCCGATCAAATTGGTGTTCGGAGTAGAGCTTTTTGAAAGCGTCCACCTGCCTATGAAAAGCATCGACCGCTTTCCCCCACACTACTGGCTGACTGGTGATTTCCGCCAGGCTGTACGCGCCTCGTTCGACAGTCATACGATACCTTTCCGGTTGCTGCCTCCCGAACCTATATCGCAGCAGGTGCATTGTTGAAAGCAGGGACGCGCGGATCGTTTCGGCGCGCGGCTGCGAGTGATTTCAGGTCACATTGTCTAAATAATAGTGAAATTTCCGATGGTCGTCAATCACAAACACTGGCAAAACTGCACAAATGCGCAGAATCGCGCGTGCATTAGCCGTCAAATTGTGATTGAATATGATTAACTTTGACGTATACAGGCAGGTATGATTCGCTGCCGGGCGGCAGAAATTGGCGCATCTTTCGATAAAAATGAGCGAACCAACGGGAACCTGATCACCCACTCCAATTTAGAAAGGAATAATCAGAATGGCAGTTATTCATCGCGATACGGAAGCTCCCCCCTTACTTCTGACCGACTTCAAGCCAAAATCGAAGCTGGTCACCCGCGAGACGGTGGTTGAGCGCCCGCGCTTTCCGGTCATCGACGCGCACAACCATCTCTCGCTGGAAGGCTTTGGCGGCTGGGACAAACGCCCGGTATCCGAACTGCTGGATATCTTTGACCGAGCCGACGTGCGCGTATACGTTGATCTCGACGGCGGCTGGGGCGAAGACATCCTGGAATCGCACCTCGACCATTTCAAGTCTGCCGCGCCGGAACGGTTCCGTGTGTTTGGCGGCGTCGATTGGACGAAGTGGGAAGAACAGGGAGATCGCTTTCCCGAATGGGCAGCTAACCGCCTGCGCAAACAGGCAGAACGCGGCGCGGAAGGTCTGAAAATCTGGAAGATGCTAGGGCTGACGGTTCACGACCACAAGGGGCATCTGGTAGCAGTTGACGATGCGCGGCTCGATCCCATCTGGGCGGTAGCGGGCGAACTGAAGCTGCCGGTCACGATCCATATTGCCGATCCGGTCGCCTTCTTTGACCCGGTTGATGGCAATAACGAGCGATGGGAAGAACTGCACGATCACGTTGACTGGCAGTTCCCAAGCCCGCCGTTCCCCAGCTTCAGAACGGTGGTAGACGGGCTTGCCAATGTGGTCGCGCGCCATCCTGAGACAACTTTCGTCGGCGCGCATCTCGGCTGTTACGCCGAAAATCTGCAATGGGTCGGTGATGTCCTTGACCGCTGCCCGAATTTCTACGTCGATATCAGCGAGCGCATTGGCGAGCTAGGACGCCAGCCCTATACTGCCCGCCGCTTCTTCCTCAAGTATGCTGACCGCATCCTGTTCGGGACTGATCGCGCGCCGGAAGAATACATCTACCCGACCTACTACCGCTTCCTTGAGACTGACGACGAGTATTTCGACTATGGCATCGAGGAGATCCCGCGTCAGGGGCGCTGGCGCATCTGCGGGCTTTACTTGCCCGACGACGTGCTGGAGAAGGTTTATTACCGCAATGCCGCCCGCGTGATGTTAGGTCAAACGGACGGCTAAACGCCGTGATAGATCAAGACCCGCGCGTTCGACCAACGGTTTCAGGCTTCTTTTGTGTCCTGAGGCTCCGAATCGCGCGGGTCAAAGGGCAGATTGTCCGGATCAAAGCCGCGCTGAATCGCCTGATGCCAGCCGAGCATTTGCAGCGGGGGCAGGTAAAGGATGGTTCGTCCCCACTCCGGCACGCCCGATTCCAGGGTGATGACGTCGTCGAGTTCGCTTAAACGCCCATCCCGGTTGGTTTCAGCCAGCGCCAGCACTCTTGCCCGCCGCTGGCGCAGCGAGCCGAGTGCGCGCGCCTCTTCCTCGTAGGCGCTGTCCGAAACCAGTCCTACAATGACCGTGTTAGCGTCCGCCGCGTAACGGGGACCGTGAAGATACTCCAATACGTGGTAGCCGACGCTCAGTATCCGCGACATCTCGGTCATCTTCAGCATCGCTTCGCAGGCAAGACCATACTGCGCGCCCGACCCCAGAAAGGCAAACTGGTTGATCGACAGGTCTTGCCCCAGCTTGTGGCTGACGGCTTCCGACCGATCCATCAACTGTTCGAGCGCCGCCGGAAGCGCCTTCATCTGCCGCCAGTCCTGACGGGCGAGGACCGCCGCGAGTCCGGCAATGATCACCGCCATGCTGCTGAATGAACGGGTTTGCACCCGGCTTTGCTCCTGCGCGGAATCGATAGCCAGCAGCATGTCTGCTGCCTGCGCCAGCGGACTCTGGCTGTCACAGGTCACGACGGCGATGCTGCCAGCGCCATACTGCCGAAACAGCCGCGCCGCTTCGACGGTTTCCCGCGTTGTGCCCGAACGGGACACGCAGATCAGCAGCGTCTTTCGCTGGCGGCTGAAGTTTGCTTCGGGAAACAGCATCAGTTCCGATGCCGAAGAGGCGCGGGCGGGTATTCCCGTCGCCTGCCGCAGCAGCGCCGCGCCGATGACGCCCAGATAATAGGTTGAGCCGCAGCCGGTCAGCAGCACCTCATCAAACGCGCCCGCAGACCAGAAGCGGAGCGCTTCATCCGCGCGCTGTTCGACCAGCTCCAGTGCTTCTGTCCACAGCCGAGGCTGGCTTCTGATTTCAGCCAGCGTGATTTCACCACGCGCCATAATTCTGTTCCTTATCAATAGAAGGCTTATACTGCCTTTGCCTGCCGTATCCCCTGATACAGTCCATGCAGGTACATCGCGCCAAGCGCCCGGTCGTACAGCCCATAGCCGACACGCCCGATTGTTTCGCCCCAGATGGCGCGTCCGTGATCGGGGCGGGCAGGTCCGGTATAGCCGATTTCCACCAGCGCCGCCATGACCGCCGCCATATCGATGCTGCCGCATTCTGACGGATGAGCCACCTCGTAGAATTCTTTATCGCCGGTGACCATGACGTTCCGCATGTGGACGAAATTGATGCGCCCGGCGAACTGTCTCACCATTGCCGGAAGGTCATTTGACAGGGCAGCGCCGAGCGAGCCGGTACAAAAGGTGATGCCGTGATGCGGGCTGTCTACCACGTCCAGAATACGCTGAATCGATTCCGCATCCTTAACGATACGCGGGATGCCGAACATCGACCAGGGCGGATCGTCGGGATGGACGGCGAGAAACACGCCAGCCGATTCCGCCACCGGCACGATGCAGCGCAGAAAATAGGCATAGTTCTCGTGCATCTCGTCTTCGCCAATGTGGGCATACTGGTTGACCGCTTCCTGAAACACATCACCCGAAAGCGCGCTGCGCCAGGCGGTCCGCGCTTCAAAGCCCTGGCTCACATCATATTTGAGGATGTCACTGTAACTGTAGGCGCTGACAAACGAGCCGTCGGGAAGACTCTTCCTGAGGTCGGTACGCATCCAGCCCAGAACCGGCATGAAATTGTAGCACAGGGTCTTGATGCCAGCTTTGCCCATATTTTCAATGCTGCGGGCAAACGTCTCGATGAACCGGTCGCGCTCCGGCAGCCCGACCTTGATCGTCTCGTGAACCGGAATGCTTTCGATGACTTCGAGCGTCAGCCCGAAAGATTCGACACGCTCTCGCAGCGTCTCAAGGCGTTCCAGCGACCAGAGTTCCCCGATAGGGATGTCCTCAAAATCGCTGCCAACGCCGACGAGACAGGGAACCTGTCGGATTTGATCGAGGCGAACGGTATCAGATTCGCCAAACCAGTGCATGATGAGCTTCATGATCTGACCTCATTTGGGTTCTGTATCGGGGTCATTCAGGAAATCCTCTCGAATCGGGCTAAATGTATCGACCAGCCGCGCCGAGCGCGTCAGCAGTTGAATGGCGTGGGGCACGTCTGGCGGAACGGTGATCAGGTCGCCCGCTGAAAGCTCATGGGTTTCGTCACCGAGGAAAAAACGAACCTGTCCTTCAGCGACATAGGTGATCTGTTCATGGGGATGGCTGTGGGGCGCGTCGGGGTTGTCGCCAGGTCCATCGTTGAAATCGAACACGGCGACCATCAATCGCGCTCCGTGTGCCAGATAACGCTCGCGTCCGGGCGCAACCGCGTGACGTGGCGCATGGCGATTATAGACAACTGACATTTGGGACTTTTACCTCGCTTTTTGCTGATTTTTCCTGTCAGAATTCGAGTAAGTAAAGCTGAACACGCCCGCCGTGATCCGATGCGTAGAGGATGCGGCTGCCATCCCAATCCCAGGTTGGATGACAATGGCTGCTCTGCGTGTGCCAGGACGTTTTGTGGCTGCACAAGACCTGCTGCGTCGCCTGCTGCCCGGAAATATCGATCAGGACGAGGTTGTCCACATCGTCACCGACCAGCAGCGAATTATCAGGGTTGGCGTGGTAATGATTGCAGTAGAACGGCATATCCAACTGGCGAACCAGATGACCATTTCTGTCCATCAATCCGATGAAAGGCGTCATCGCATTCTGGTTGACGGCGACCTCGGTGACGACAGCCTGGGTGCGATGCGAGGTGATCGTGCCATCGTGACCGGGACCGCGATTATCGAAGAACAGATAGCCAGCCTGCGTCCAGAATTCATGACCAATGGAATCCTGTTCGCTCTGCCGGAAGCAGGGACGCGCCTGGCGGGTGATAAAGTCGAGGAACCAGATACGCTGTGTCACCAGATTCCAGGGTCCCTCGTGACAGAACATGCCGAGCGCCGGATCATCGGGTGAAAACTGGAAATGCCCGACCTGATGCGTATCCTTGAACACGTCGAACCAGCCGGAACCGTCGAGAAATGCCAGCGTGATGCGCCCATCCTTGATGGCATAGTAGCGTTCCTTGAAGCCCGCGTAGTTTGCGCCGTGATAGTGGATTGGGTCCTGGCTGACTTCGTTGCGGCAGAAGGCAACATAACGGCGGTTGGCGGCGATTGAGGGAACGCTGGCTAATTGGAAAGCGCCGGTTTCTTCGTAAACAACGCGAGCTGTCCCGGTTTGCGAGTCAAGCGCTTTGACCTGTTTACCACTGGTGTAGGCGATCAACTGCGCATCCGGGGTTTTCGTCACTTCATGCGGCGAACTGACAACATCATCGGAAAGCTGCTCGATGATTCCCGTGTCCAGATCCATACTGAATATGCTGTACTGCGGGTCTTCGTGAGGCGCGCGGTCGCTGCCGGATGCGCGATCCGATTGAAAGATAATCTCGTTTTTGCCGCGCACGAACGAGTTTTCCGTAAAATACATGTGGACGTTGTTACCGGTTGACGTAAGCTGCCTGATCGCGCGACCGGTTTGTGCGTCGGTGAACGTCCGAATCTCCGACTGCCACGTTTCCCCCTTCATCCTTCATTCCTTTGGCGTAATGTGCAGAGTAAATGTCGTACCGTGTACCGGCGTGAAGACGCGCTTGAGGACGCCGCTGCGCTCGTTATCGCGACACACCTGCGCCATGTCCTCAACGGCGAAGCGCGCGCCGTCCGCTTGCAGGGTGATGGCTGACCGTTCGCCGCTAATGGTGGCGGTGTCGCCGTCCACAGATACATCGTGCCAGGTGACAAACGACTCCTCAACCGGCAGCGATTCTCCTTGGAATGTGAATTCGTCATGGATTTCCGCCGCGCCAGTCGCCAGTTCGAGCGACAGCGTCCGGCGGGCGCGGGTCAGCGCGGGCAGGTCATAGGCGGCGTGGAAGTCGATCACCGCGATTTTGCGCCCGTCACGCTCCTCATGCTCGACAATCGTTCCGTGATACTGCTGTGTCCCGCCGAATTCCGGTCCCGGCTTCTGCATGTGCCCGCCAATACGGGGGATATTGTGCAGGGAAGCATTGGTAAACGGATTATCATAGCGAGTCTGTCTGAAATAGGCTTTGCTGTATTTGCCGCGCCCCGCGTCGGGGATGAGACTTTCGCCATCAACGTGATAGACGAAGCTGGCAATATCGACGTGACTGTGATGCCCGTCGGTATGACCGGCAGCTACCGCCAGAATGTGGGGCTTATCGTCCACAAGACAAACCATCTTGACGACGCCAACCGTCGGCAGGACGTAATCCTGTGGAGGCGGCAGGTCATAATGCTTCGCATCCCACCACGCTAATTGGCGTAACATCACCGGCAGCTTGGCAATGGAATAGCTGTGTTCGTCCGGTTTGGTGCTGCTGCCGACGAGCGCCCGCAGTTCGCGGATGCCTGTCCGTTCGGCGATGCGCTGCACAATACCCGCCGGAAGGTCTACCGTATCGGGCGCGTCGCCAAAGTTCAGATACATCGGCGGCTTGAGCGCCATTCCCACCGGGTAGTGGGCAATCGCTTTCATGCGCTCTGTGCCTAACAGATCGAGTTTGCCGCCGGTGCGCTCGCGCAGATATTCGGCGACGATGGTGTAGTACATCAGACCATACGCCCAGTAGCCCACGCCTTCAATACTGCCGCCGTCGGCTTCAAAGCCGGTTTCGATATAGGCGTCAAACCCTTCCAGCACCATCGACAGGGCTTCCGCCAGCGTTGGCAGATCGTTTTCGAGATACAGGAAGGCGAGTCCAATGCTGCCATTGCAGACGCCGTTCCAGTTGAGCGCACCTTTGAACCACCAGTGATCGCGTCCATAGGCGAGATATGGCTTGAAAATGTGTCGCTCAACTTCCTGGCGCACACGCTGGCGCACTTCGGGCGCGATCTCGTCTCCCACCAGCGCGATGGTTTCCGCCAGAATTGCCCCTGTTTCAGCGGCGAACAGGTCAATGCTGTCGGGTTCGCGCGTCAGCGAGGTATGCGCCCCCAGCGGGTGCGCGCGCACGACAGGCGGATTGATGTCCCAGTAATCGGGTCCCTGTTCCTCGTGCGCGGGGACAACCCACGACGTTTCCTCGCAGATTGCCCAGAGAATATTCTGGATCGGGTCGAGCATGGCGGCATCGCCCATGATGTATTCGACCAGGGCGCGGGTGAGCATGGCGCGGCGCAAAAAGTAGGGGTTCTGAAAGTTCGGGCGTTCGCCCGTGTGCTCAAATTCGCGATACATACTGTAGGTCAGCAGGGGAATATCGCCGATATCCGGGACGATGGCGCGCATCGTCGCCAGCATCGACGGCGTGACCGGCGCATGACGTATTTGTTGGCGCAGGTCAGTGACCGGCGACGGATTCGCCAGCCACTGCCTGATCTGTTCGATGGACGGACGGACGTTCATTTTAGGGTAGACCTCAGTGTACGCCTCGCAGCGATAATTCTTCGGCAAAGTGACAGGCGACACCGTGACCGCCGTCCAGTTCGCGCCAGGCTGGGGTTTCCTGCTGGCAAATCGGCTTGGCGTAAGGACAGCGGGTATGAAAGGCGCAGCCCGGCGGCGGGTTGGCGGGGTTCGGCACGTCGCCGGTGAGGACGATGCGCTCTCGCTTCATATCGGGATCGGTGGATGGTACGGCTGACAGCAGCGCTTCGGTATACGGATGCAGCGGCTTGCTGTAGAGTTCGCGAGAACCGGCAACCTCAACGATTTTGCCGAGATACATCACGGCGACACGGCTGCTGATATGCTGGACGACCGAGAGATCGTGGGCGATGAACAGATAAGTCAAGCCAAATTTCGCCTGAAGATCCTGAAGCAGATTGACGACCTGTGCCTGAACCGAGACATCCAGCGCCGACACCGGTTCGTCGCAAACGATCAGGCGGGGGCGCAGCGCCAGCGCGCGGGCGATGCCGATTCGCTGGCGCTGACCGCCGCTGAAGGCATTCGGATACCGGTTCATGTGTTCGGGTCGCAGCCCAACGGTGCGGAGCAGGTCAGCGACCTCGTTCTTAAGCTGTTTGGGGGATTTGCGCGTGTGGATGACCAGCGGCTCGCTGACAATATCCAGCACCGTCATGCGCGGGTTGAGCGACGAATACGGGTCCTGAAAGATCATCTGGATTTCGCGCCGGTAGGCGCGCAGGTCGTGCTGGCTGAGTTTGGCAAAGTCAATTAGTTTGCCGTGACTGGCGGCGTCGGTAGTGGCGGCGTGGCGCGCATGGACGCGCTGTTTTTCGACGTTATCGGTCAGATCGCCGGCTTCGTGATAGCGGATTTCGCCGGCTGTAGGCTGATAGGCGCGGACAATGCAGCGCCCGACGGTGGTCTTGCCGCAGCCGCTTTCGCCAACGAGTCCCAGCGTCTCGCCCCGGTGAATGGTAAAGCTAACGCCATCCACGGCGCGCACATGCCCGACAACGGCTTTACGCAAGCCGCGCCGGATAGGGAAGTGCATTTTGAGATTGCGGACATCGAGCAGCGTATCGATCAGGGTGGTGGTCATGGCGTTCCGCCTTCGGTGTACAGTGTGCAGCGGGCATAATGTCCCGGTTCAATTTCGACCAGCGGCACACCAGCGGGATCGGTACAAGCCTGTTTCTTGTTTTTGACCGGGCAGCGATCAAAGAAGGCGCAGCCCTTGGGTATGTTGAACGGATCGGGAATGCGCCCCGGTATCGGGTGCAGCCGCGTGCTCGCCGCGCTGCCCATCGCCGGAACTGATTGCAGCAAACCGACGGTGTACGGATGCGCGGGCTGCTTGAAAAGCGTCATCCGGTCGGCGATTTCGACCACTTTTCCGAGATACATGACGGCGATGCGGTCTGCCATTTCGTTAATGACGCCGATATTGTGGGTAATCATCATGATGGCTGAGTCGAATTTGGTTTGCAGATCGCGCATCAGATCGAGGATTTGCGCCTGAATGGTCACGTCAAGCGCGGTTGTCGGCTCGTCGGCGATCAGAAGCAGCGGGTTGCACGAAAGCGCCATCGCGATCATCGCGCGCTGGCGCATCCCGCCGGAATACTGGTGCGGATAGGAACGGACAAACTGGCGGGGATTGGCAATGCGAACCATCTCCAGCATGGCGACGGCGCGATCTTCCGCTTCGCGCTTATCGACGCGCTGGTGCAGCATGATCGCTTCCATAATCTGATCGCCGATGGTGTGCATGGGCGAAAGGGAAGTCATCGGCTCCTGAAAGATCATGGCGATCTCGTTGCCGCGAATACTGCGCATGAGCGTGCTGTTGGGATCCACTTTCACGACATCGACCTGGTCGCCATTGGGACGGCGAAACTGGATGCTCCCCTGGAAGATGGTCGCTGACCGTTTCGGCAGCAGGCGCATGACGGCGTGAGCGGTGACGCTCTTACCGCAGCCGGACTCACCGACCACGCCAAGCGTTTCGCCATGTCGGACATCAAGCGTGACACCATCAATGCCGCGCACGACGCCGTCGAGCGTGCGAAAGTTAACGGCAAGGTCACGAATTTCGAGGACGTTCTCAGGCTGCATCTCTTACCTCAAATCGTGAACGGATCGGCAGCATCGCGCAGTCCGTCACCCAGATAACTGAACGCCAGAATGACCACGACGATGACGACGGCGGGATACAACACCCAGGGATACAGGGCGAGTGATTGAAAGTTCTGCGCCTCTTGCAGCAGGACGCCCCAACTGGTGATCGGCGGGCGCAGCCCCAGCCCGATGAAACTGAGCGCTGTCTCGGCAATAATCATGGCGGGCAGCGACAGCGTGGCGACGACGATGATCTGTCCCAGCGTAGCCGGGATGAGGTGCTTGAAGATGATGCGCGAATGGCTGGCACCCGCCAGCCTTGCCGCGGTCACATAGTCGCTTTCGCGCTCCGCCAGGACAAGACCGCGAAGCTGGCGCGCCAGCCATGTCCAGCCGATAAGTGACAGGATGATGGTGATGGCAAAGTAGGTTTGTTCCTGCGACCACGACGCCGGAATAGCGGCGGAAAGCGCCATCCATAAGGGGATAGTGGGAAAAGCGCGGACGATCTCGATCAGGCGCTGGATGATCTCGTCGATCAAGCCGCCGAAATAGCCCGACGCGACACCCAGAACCGTTCCCAGCAGCAGGCTCAGTATCACGCCGATAAGCCCCAACGTCAGTGAAACCTGACTGCCGAGCACGATGCGGGAGAACATGTCGCGCCCCTGCCGGTCAGTTCCGAGAATGCTAATCAAGCCGCCTTCCACCTGAAACAGGTGAATATCCGATTCGATGAAGCCAAAAAGTTTATAGGGTTCACCCTTCGCAAAAAACTGAAGATAGAGCTTATTTTCTGTCGGCGTATAGATACGCTGGAGATTGGCGTCAAATTCTGTGGTGACTTCGTAGACGTATGGATGAAACTGCCCGTCATCAAAAAGAAAAACGGTCTGCGGCGGCAGATACACCTGGTTGGTAAATCGAGTCTGCAAGCCGTAGGGGGCGACAAACCCGGCAAATGCCGCCGCTAGGTAATAGATCAGCACAACGATACCGCCGACGAATGCCGCCCGGTTGCGCCGGAAGCGCCGCCAGATGATCGACCACTGCGAGGCGGCATAGCGAGCCTCATCGGCGGTGAGTCCCAGTGCTTCAGCTTCGGCGGCGGCACTATCTCCGGCGATATCCCGGTACAGATCGCGCAGCGCCGCCGATTCCTGTTCGACTTTATTGAGTGTGGTCATGCGTAAACAATCCTTGGGTCTAACCACGCCAGAATGAGGTCGGCGATCAGATTTGAAAGCAGAAGCATAATGGACATGATCATGAGAAATGTCCCCGCGACGTACATGTCCTGACTAAGTAGTGAGCGTAAAAACAACTGTCCGGTGGTCGGAACGGACATGACCATGCCGATCAGGATCGACGATGAGATAATTTTGGGAATTTCCAGCGCAACCACGCTGATGACGGGATTCAAGGCAGAACGCACGACATATTTGTTGATGACCGTATTTTCTGCCAGCCCTTTGGCGCGGGCAGTCGTTACATACTGCTGATTCATCGCATCTAACATACCGCTGCGCATAATCCGCATCAACTGGGCGGTGCTGGCGAGTCCGAGAATAATCGCGGGGGGCCAGAGATGAACGAAGAAGTCCCACGCTTTGGCAGCGCTCATTGGCGCGTCAAGGAATTCCCGCGATTGAAACCCGATCACATCCCAACCGAGTACGATGCCGCCGAGGTAAATCCACAGCAGCGCAAGCAGGAAGCCCGGAACAGATAGCCCCAGAAACGCCAGCGCCGACAGCACGACGTCGCCGGGTGAGTGCTGGTGGGTGGCGGAGTAAATGCCAATCGGGATGCCAAGTACAAGCATGACAAAGATAGAGGCTGTGCCGATGAGGATGGTGTACGCGACCCGGTCATCGATCAAAGACCAGACATCGGTCGTCCACTCGAACGAATAGCCGAAGTCTCCGCGCGGAAAACCGGCTATCCATTTGAAGTATCGGGACATGAAGGGTTCGTCCAGACCGTAACGCATACGCAGCAGATCGGCGGTTTCGTTGGACATGCCGCCCCCGCTGGAACCCTGCGCCGACTGAAGCGTCGTGAAGAAATCACCCTCGGGCAGTTGAATAATGGCGAATGAGACGAAAGAGATCACCAGCAGCATAGGGATCATCGATAACACGCGCCGGACGATGTAAGTGATCATGGACACCTCCTGACGGATGAACGATCAACATCAAGGGAAGATCGGGGACAATCAAGCCCCCGATCCTCCTGATCGTTCAGTTAGCCGCCTGCGCCGCCGTCGCTGAAATAGAAGTGCGCGGGGTTCATCGTTCCGGGTGACATGATGATCCAGTCCGCCGTGTGGTTGGGGGACACATTCATGAAGTTGTTCTTGACCACCACCGGGTTAGGAACCAGCCCGACCGTACCGATTGTCCACAGGTTTTCGGTTGCGTTGCTGACAATTTCTCGACAAATTTCTACCTGACGGGCGGGATCGATGCTCGTCCGGTACTCGTCATACAAGTCCATCATGGCGCGGAATTCGGCAGTCGGCTCGATGCCCTGCGCGCCGCCAGTCTTGTACCAGGTTCCGTAAGCGGGAGCCATCCAGGAACGCTCGTCAAACGGAATCTGGTAAATCGGATCAACCATCGGCACCAGACCACGGTCAGTTGTCCACGTCGAAATCATACTCTCGTTCGCGCCCTGACGGGGCCAGAAGACGTCACGGGTCATCGCTTCAACATCGGTGCGAACGCCAACTTCATTCCACCACTGGGCGATGAGTTCCAGCGAGTCAGCCAGAGTGGCTTCGACATTGGCAGTTTCCACCACCAGAAGCAGCGGATCGCCATTGGCGAAGGTGTAGAAACCGTCGCTGCCCTTCACAAGACCGATTTCGTCAAGCAGCGAGGTCGCGAGGGCAGGATCGAATTCACCGTGGACGTTTTCCAGTTCCGGGACGTAGCACTGCGAATCCGGCACGACCGATTCGGTGCGCGGTGTTCCCTGTCCGAGGAACACGACATTATTGAGCGTGTCGCGGTCAATGGCGTGGGACATAGCGCGGCGGAAGCGCAGGTCGGTGAATAATTCGCGGTACTGATCGTCGCTGTAGCTCTGGTTGAACCAGATGGTCGCGTTTGAGGCGGTCGCCTGGGGCCACAGCAGCATGTGATAGTTGCCCGCTTCGGCGTTTTCCTGATAAACCGGATACTGCGTCAGGCTGATGGCGCGCGCCTGCATACTGAGATCGCCAGCAATTCCCATGGCATTGACGCCGTCGGAGTTTTCGACGAAGTGGAAGTAAACATTGTCAATGTACGGCAGTTGGTTGCCTTCCGTGTCCACGCGCCAGTAGTACGGGTTGCGCTCCGCCACCATCAGCGTGGTGCCTTCTTCGTACTGGGTAATCTTCCATGCTGTCATGACAGGGCGGTCAACGTTGTAATCGAACGCCATGGCTTCAAACTGCTCGTAGCTTCCGGTATCGCTGTATTCAGGATGATACTGAGCGAGATAGTGCTGCGGCGCATAGAAGCCAAAGCGCTCAAAGCCGAGGGGCCACTGATTGCCATGAAACGCCAGACCGACGGTTTCCGCCAGACCATTGGGCGCGGCAAAGTTGAGCGTAATGGTGTTGTCGTCTACCTTCTCAAGCGTCATCGGCTCGCCGCCCGCCATCCACTCGCTGTGAATCGCGGTTGTGACGTTGGTATCGGTTTCGATGGCTTCCCACCAGAAGATCACGTCGTCCACTGTAAACGGCTCGCCATCCGACCAGCGCAGCCCCTCACGGAAATAGAGGGTGAGCGTGGTGCCGTCTTCGTTCCATTCCCATCTTTCAGCCAGACCGGGTTGAACATTGTCGTTCGGGTCGAGGGGCCAGCGCAGGACGGGATCGTAAATGATACGACCAAAGGCGTGGAAGTCGTTGACGCCGCGCCAGGCGCGATGCCACGTGCCACCATACACGCCGATGCTGTCAATGGCTTCAACGACCGCCGGGTTTGCCGGAAGGCGCTCGGCAACAGGCGGGAGATCGCCCGCTTCCACGAGGGCGGCGAGCATGGGCGCTTCGCCATAGGTTGCATCCTGCGCCGATACGCTGATGGCAAGCAGCAGGATCAACACAATTGTGGCGGTGCTCAACAAACGGTTGCGTAACATGGATTACTCCTTCAAACAAAACTATTCGGATAATCGGTGCTTGTTTCAAGGTCTATCGATATGTTCAGCCCTCCTTACGTAAAAATGCCTGATTCACTGCCTTGAACCGGTGAGGGGGCGCGTATTGCGCGACAGCCTCACTCGCGCCTTAGCTGCTCATTCGATATGCCGTCTTTGCCAGATTATAGGCAAGGTCGCGGATCATCTCATGCGCGCCATCCTCGTCGATGATGTGGCGAGCGACCAAACCTGCCAGCCAATCGGCGCTGGCGCGCCGCCAGACATCGTGCCGCGCGGGAATAGACGGATAGGCGCGGGTGTCGTCATTGAATCCGACGGTGTTGTAAAGCCCGGCTGTCTCGATGACCGTCTCGAAGAACCGGCGCATCCCATACAGGCTGTCGAAGAACCACCACGGCGGACCCAGACGCAGGGCGGGATAATGCCCCGCTAAAGGCGCAAGTTCCCGGCTGTAGGTCGCTTCGTCCAGGTTGAACAGGATGAGCGTCATGTTGGGGCTGCTGCCTACATCATCGAGCAGGGGTTTGAGCGCGCGCGTGAATTCCGAATGAACCGGAATATCGGCACCCATATCGCGCCCGAACTGCTCAAAAACGTGCGGATTGTGGTTGCGGTACGCGCCGATATGAAGCTGCATCACCAAGCCGTCATCCACGCTCATGCGCGCCATTTCGCTCAACATGTGTGCCGTAAAACGGCGAGCGTCGTCTCCGCTTGCCGTCGCTCGCAGCGCGCGCTGGAAGATGGCTTCGCTTTCAGCCGACGTTAGTCGTTCCGTATACGCCTCTAACGCGGCATGGTCGGTCGCGGTCGCGCCGAGCGATTGAAAGACTGCGCGCTGATGTTTGAGCGCGTCGATAAAAGTGCTGTAGTTGTGGATATTTATGCCGGTCACTTCGCTCAGGCAGGTGATATGGTCATGCCAGCCCTCGGTGTCAAGGTTAACTACCGCGTCGGGTCGGAAGGTCGGAATAACGCGCCCTGTCCATTCCGAGTCGCGAATTGCCCGGTGATGTTCGAGCCGCGAAGCTGCGGGATCGGTGGTTGCCAGGACTTCGATGTTGAAGCGCTCAAACAGGGCGCGAGGTTGAAAATCCGGCTGAACCAGCTTTTCGGCGATCTGGTCATAGATTGCCTGGGCGCTGGCGCTGGAAAACTTCTCCTGAATGCTGAATACGTTCGCCAATTCGTCGGCAACCCAGATGCCGGTCGGCGTGGCGCGAAACAAATGCCAGTGGTCGGCAACAAGCTGCCAGATGCGGCGGTGATCGGTTTCTACGGGCGTGCCGTCTTTTCGGGGAATACCCAATGATTCCAGCGCGATTCCCTGTGAATACAACATGCGAAAGATGTAGTGATCAGGGATGATTAACAGATCGACCGGCGTTCCATAGTCATAATGAGGCGCAGCGAGCATCGCCGGGTCAACGTGCCCGTGTGGGCAGATTAGCGGCAAATCGTTGACCGCGTCATACAATCTGCGCGCGATATCACGAGTCGTTGGTTCAAAATAGCGATCTGCTGACGGCGAATTCATGATACTCGCTCTCGTTTCTGTGTGGGTTGGGTCATGGCGCGCTTGTACGCAGCATCAGCTCAACAGGCAGCACGGTCAGGGCTTGCATAGGTTTGCCCTCGATTTTGGCAAGCAGCATTTCACCGGCTTGTCGTCCGATTTCATAACGCAGAATGTGAACTGTAGTCAGCGCCGGGGTGACGAGCGACGCCAGCGGAATATCGTCGAAACCGACGATGGCGATGTCTTCCGGCACGCGGCGACCTAACTGCATCGATGCCTTGATTGCGCCGACGGCGACGAGATCGTTAAAACAGAACAATGCGGTCAATTCGGGGCAGTGAGTGAGCAGATCAACGGCGGCTTTCTGGCTGTCTTCTACCATAGGTGAACAGAATTGAATCCATTCAGGTTCATGCTGAATACCAGCGTCCTTGAGCGCGGTGAGATACCCATTCAGGCGCAACCGCCCGCTAAAGGAACGTTCGGGTCCGGCAAGCATACCAATGGCGCTGTGACCGCGCTTAATCAAATGCTGAACTGCTATCCCAGCGCCATTATCATCATCGCTGCGAATCGCGGACGAGGCATGGTTTTCGATGACGCGATTGATGAGGATGGATGCCGGGAAATAATTGAGCGCCTTGCTTAACTCTCCATCAAGCAGGCGAGGGCTGCACAGGATCAGCCCGTCTACCTGCTTTTCGGTCAGAGACTGTAAAACGATGCTTTCTCGCTGGGGGTCTTCTTCAGTGTTGCAGAGGAATACATTATAGCCACGAGCAAAGGCAGCATGTTCAACACCGCGGCTAACTTCGGAAAAGTAGGGATTTGAGTTGTCCGGGACAACCAGCCCAAGCGTGCCAGTGCGTTTGGTCACCAGCCCGCGGGCGATACCACTTGGACGATAGCCGAGGCGTTCAACGACGGCATGAACGCGGCTGCGCGTGTCCTCGCTAATGCCGTCCTTATCGTTTAACGCGCGCGAAACTGTCATCAGAGAGACACCCGCTTCACGCGCTACGTCTGCCATCGTAATTCGCTGCACTATAATTCCAATACTCAAAAGTCATATTAGTTAGCGCTAACGTTAGCGCTAACTATATCGGGAAGTTTTTGCAGAGTCAAGAAATTGTAGAAATGGGATGTAGGGGAAGCCGCTGCGGCGTGGGTTGAAATCCACTGTTAAAGCTGCTCACAGAGGTATTCGGCATACCACCCAATTCGAAGGGCATCCCATAAGGGGTGTAACTGGCGGAGCTTCTCGTCAGATCGCGGCTGAGGGGCTACAATCACAAGAATGGCTACAGTACCATCAAGGTCTGCTATGGACGAACAGCTCATTCGCATTGATGCTTTGCTCCCCTCAGAAATCGCGTTACGCGCAGAGTCGGTTGGCGTGAAGAAAGCAAATCTGGATACGTTGAGCATGTTTGCACTGGCAGTGCTGGCAGGCGCGTTTATTGCTTTGGGTGCCGTTCTTGCCACTGTCGCCTGGGCGGGTGCGAGCGGCGTACTCCCCTCTGGTATGGTGCGTCTGTTGGCAGGACTAGCCTTTTGCGTGGGGCTGATTCTGGTGGTCATCGGCGGCGCGGAGCTTTTTACCGGCAATAATCTGATTTTCATGGCTTGGGCTAGTCGCAAGATTAGTACCGCAGCATTACTGCGTAACTGGGTAATTGTTTATGCCGGGAACTTTGTTGGCGCACTGGCTACCGCCGTACTGATGATCCTGACACGCGAGTATCTGTTTGATGGTGGTGCCATTGGGCTAGCCGCGCTCAACATAGCCAATGCGAAGGTCAATCTGGGCTTCCCTCAGGCGGTTGTGCTCGGAATTATGTGCAACGCGCTGGTGTGCCTGGCTGTCTGGCTGACGCTTGGTGCACGGACGACCAGCGACAAGATTCTGGCGATTATCTTCCCGATCACGACATTTGTCGCCGCTGGATTTGAACATTCGATTGCGAACATGTACTTCATCCCAATTGGCTGGCTCATCAAGCACTTTGATCCCGTCTTTGCGACGAGCACTGGCTTGGATTTAACCAACCTGACCCCTACAGGCTTGCTGGCGAACCTCGTGCCGGTCACCATTGGCAATATCATTGGCGGAGTAGTGTTGGTCGCCGGAGTGTACTGGTTCATCTATCTGCGACATAATCATCGTGACATTTCTTGAAGCGTTCCCCAATATCCTACCCAATACCCTGATCGATAGCGATGCTCCGATAATGGTGCGCGTGATGGCTACCTAACGTCGCGGAAGAATCACGGCGAATTTACACGGGACGTACAAGCATCTGAATGAGATAGTCGGGTGATGTTTGGCGCGATGCCAAAAGCGTAGGTGAAAATTGTGACACCCCTGAGCATAGGGCGCAGACACCTTGAGCCGTCTCTGCTGCTTATCATCGTCACGCTGATCATGTGGCTGCTACGCAGCACGCTGTCGCTGGCAAATTTCGGTACGATCTACATCCTGGCGGTGCTCATCCTTGCCATTCGCAGGGGCACGCGCACTGCGCTGGCGGCGGTATTTGTCAGCTTCCTATGCCTCAACTTTTTCCTTGTACAGCCCTACTACACGTTTGCCATTGAAGACCCGCGTGAAGTGATCGACCTGTTCGTCTTCCTGACCAGCGCTGTGCTGGTGGGGCAGCTTGCGGCTCGTGCCCGGCAGCAGACACAGGCAGCGCAGCAGCGCGCCTACGAGCAGGAAATCCTTTATCGCCTCACGCAAACCTTCAACCAGATCGCTTCGGCTGATCAGGTACAGGAGGCGCTGCTGGAGATGTTGAAAAGCGACCTTGGTGTTCGCTTGGCGTCCGTTCTGCCGGATACCGCGCCGCCGCAGCCCATCGCCGATGGAGCCACCCATTACCTCGTGCTGCAAATGGACGATCAGATTTATGGGACGCTGTGTGTTGTGCTTGAATTAGAACCCAGTTCCGAAAAACTCCGACTGCTTCATGCCTGCGCCTATCAGGCGGCAATGGCGCTGCGCCGCATCGAACTGACCGAACGCGCGCGCAAAAGCCAACAGTTTGAGGAAGCAGATCGCATGAAAACGGCGCTGCTGCACGCGGTATCGCACGACCTGCGCACGCCTGTCACCGTTATCAAGACATCCGCCAGCAATCTGTCGCGACTGGGTGAACAGCTTGCGCCGGATGAACGCCGCGAGCTTTCTCAGACAATTGAAGATGAAGCTGACCAGCTTGACGACCTGATCGGCGAGCTGCTGGATATGTCACGCCTGCGTGCTGGCGCACTCCAACTCAATCTGGCGATGAACTCGCTGGAAGAAGTGGCGGGGGACGCCGCCGCGCGCGCTTTCCAACGGACAAAACAGGAGCGCATTCGCCTGAATTTCCCCGATGATCTGCCCCTGGTACTGTTTGACTATCGTCTGCTGCTTCAGGCACTGATCAACCTCGTCGATAATTCGCTGCGGTATGAGCCGCCCGAGTCGCGGATTGAACTTCGAGGCGAAGCTGCCGGGGGCGAAGCCCGCCTTGTGATCGTCAATCATGGGAGAAACCTGACGGCGGATGAACGGACGCATATCATGGAACCGTTCTTTCGTGGGCAGGAAGGGCATGTTGGCTTGGGACTGGCAATTGCCAAAGGCATCATTGAAGCGCATCATGGTCGGTTGTGGGCAGAAGACACACTCGGCGGCGGCGTGACCTTTGAGATGGCGTTACCGCTGGAGCAGGAAGGGGATTATGGCGCTCAGTGTCCTGGTGATTGATGACGAAGTGCAAATTCGCAAGCAGTTGACCATTGGTCTGAACGGCTACGGCTATGAGGTCATCACGGCGGGACGCGGCGATGAGGCGCTGGTTGCCGTAGCACAGCAGCAGCCGGATATGATCATTCTGGACATCTCGCTTGGCGTCGGCATGGATGGTATTGAAGTCTGTCGCCGTTTGCGTGAATTCAGCAGCACGCCGGTGATCATGCTTTCCATTCACAACGAAGAAAAGAGCAAAGTTCAGGCGTTGAATGCTGGCGCGGATGATTACCTGACCAAGCCATTTGGGATGGAAGAGCTGCACGCGCGCATTCAAGCTGTTCGCCGGCGCATCGTGATCGGACCCGACGTCAGTTCAACCGCCGAAATCCGGGTCGGCGACCTGTACATGGATCTGGTGAACCGGCACGTGCAGGTCGGCGGCGAGGACGTTCATCTCACGCCGAAGGAATATGATCTGCTGCGCCTGCTGGCAACACACCCCGGCAAAGTGATGACGCACCGCACCATCCTCTCCAGCGTGTGGGGAGCGGAATACGGCGAGATGGATCATTACGTGCGCGTGTTTGTTAATCAGATTCGCAAAAAGCTGCGCGAGAACCCCGCGCGCAACCTCCGTTACATCCTCAACGAGCCGGGCGTTGGCTACCGCTTTGTGACGCCGGACGAACTATCCCGATCTTGACACGAAATTTACGCGAGTCGCAGTTCCCGTTGTCCCAATCTTGATACACGTTGATCTACGCTGAAGATAAGAAGAAGTTGGTCCAGCGAGAAATGAAAATGTCTGCCATTCTCGTGCAAATGTCGGATCGTTCGTGGACGAAACAGGCGATCCATCTTGCCTGTTCGGCGGCGCGGAACAGCGGGTGCAGAGTCGTGCTGCTTTACTTAATGAGTATCAAAAACATTGGCTTGCTTGGCACAGGCATTGGCGCAGAGCCGCCGTCGCCGTCAGAAAATGAGGACATAGAAGAGTACGCCCAGATCGCCGAGGATTACGGCGTTGAGCTTGCGCTTCAGCCGATGACGTATGAGTCGCTTGACAGCGCGCTGTGCCAGGCGGTTGAGCTTGTGCATGCCGTCGTGTGTTTCGCGCATGTGCCGCTGGGGAAGTTGCGCTGGCTGCACCGAATGCATCTGTGGTCGCTGCGGCGTAGGCTTGAGGGCGCTGACTGCCAGTTGAACACCCTCGATCCGCGTGAGGAAAGCCTTCCTGAAATCGTTTTGCACCCTATCCGCTAGACGCCGGACGATCTTGATATTTTCCTGATGCGCTGCCAGTGTTCGCCTTACACATTCTTGATGACCCTCGTGCTAGGATCGCATTGTTCGTAGAGGATGTGGTGTACGAATGTTGATCAGCACCCCACAGCAATCCTGATTGTTGCGGGGTGTTTTTGTGCCGTAGCGACTATACAGAAGCAGAAGGTTGAACCAACATATGCAGTCCATCAAGCTGGGTCAGTTGCTCCTGGGCAAGCCCCTTGAAACGAAAGAACTTCCGCATCAGGCAGTCAGCAATCCTGTCGGCTTAGCCGTGTTCGCATCGGATGCGCTCTCGTCAACCGCCTATGCCACGCAGGAGATGCTGATCATCCTGTCACTGGCAGGAGGCAGCGCTTTCCTGTTTGGTCTGTCGATACCGATCTCGCTGGCGATTGCCGCGCTGCTGATCGTCGTTACGCTGTCCTACCGCCAGACGATTCATGCCTACCCGAACGGTGGCGGTGCCTATATCGTCGCGCGAGATAATCTGGGCGAGCTGCCCGCGCAGATCGCCGGGGCGGCGCTGTTGACCGATTACATCCTGACGGTCGCGGTCAGCATCTCGTCGGGCGTCCAGCAGATCACCTCTGGCTTTCAGGAACTAACGCCGTACCGGGTTCAAATGGCGGTCGCCGTGATCGCGTTGATGACGATCATCAATCTGCGTGGCGTTAAGGAAAGCGGACGTGTTTTTGCCGTACCTACCTATTTCTTCCTGGGGATCATGTTCCTGACGCTGGGCGTTGGCTTCGTTCGCTACCTGACAGGCAATCTCGGTCTGGTTGAAGGCGTCGAAGCCCTGCGCCACGAGGTGATGGAACCGTTGACGCTGTTCCTGATCCTGCGCGCCTTTTCGAGCGGCTGTACGGCGCTGACGGGTATCGAAGCCATCTCGAACGGTATCACCGCCTTTAAGCAGCCGCGCAGCCGTAATGCTGCCGTCACCCTGATGTGGATGAGCGGCATCCTGATCACGCTGTTTCTAGGTATTACCTTCCTGGCGCACCAGATTGCCGCGCAGCCGAACGAAGTCGAGACCATCATCTCACAAATAGGGCGCACCGTGTTCGGTGATGGCAGCCTGCTGTACTATCTGGTGCTGGCAGGAACGGCGCTGATCCTGCTGATGGCGGCGAATACGAGTTATGCGGATTTCCCACGCCTCGCGGCGCTCCATGCGGGTGACGGATTTTTGCCGCGCCAGTTGACGTATCGGGGTGGACGCCTGGTTTTTGCCTGGGGCATCATAATGCTCTCCGCAGTAGCATCGGTGCTGGTCATCGTCGCGGGCGCTAACACGACGGCGTTGATCCCGCTCTACGCAGTGGGCGTGTTCCTCAGTTTTACTATCTCTCAGGCGGGCATGGTCGTTCGCCTGCGTAAGGTCGGCAGGCTCAAACCGGGTGAGAAGATCGCCGGATTGGAGACGGATCTGGAGTACGATCCGCACTGGCGCAAGCACCTGATTATCAGCGCGGTGGGCGCGGTCTGTACGTTCGTGGTGCTGCTGATTTTTGCCGTCACCAAGTTCACCAGCGGGGCATGGTTCATCGTCGTCCTGATTCCGGCGCTGGTGTTCGTCTTCTTCCGAATACACCATCATTACAAGGAGGTGGCGCACACTCTGAGCCTGCAGGGCGCGCGACCGGCTCTTGTGAAACGCCCGGTGCGGACGCTGATTCTGATTGACGATGTCCACAAAGAGACTGTCCGGATGGTTGATTTTGCCAAGTCGCTGGATCATCCGTGGCAGGCGGTGCATGTGGGGGTGAACCCGGAGAAAGCCGAGCTGGTCAGGCAGAAGTGGGAACAGCGCATCGGCGAAGGGGAGTTGGTCATTCTGCCGTCGCCGTATCGCCTGCTGGCAGAGCCAATCAAGGAGTACGTCGAAAAGATCCAGCGGGAAGTGCCGGGGTGCTTTGTTCACGTGATTATGGGGCATCTGGTGATGGACACCTACTGGGAACAGGCGCTGCATCAGAATACGGCATTCGTTTTCAACCTGGCGCTCAGCCGCCTCGACCGTGTCATCGTGACGAATGTCCCTTACCAGATTCATCGTAAGGATGGCAGCGATGCAGAGCGCGAAGCGCTTCAGGCTGAAGAACCGGCGGACGTATGGCGGACGAACGCTGCCGAATAGCGCGAATTCTGCTGTGGATGACAGCCATCGTGCGGTGTGAGGATGAATTGGAAAGCCCTGGTTCTCTACTGGGGCGCGCCGGATGCCATCGCACGATAGTCCTTCAGGATCGTGACGGTCAAATCGCCCATGGCAATGCTGTTGCAGCCCGGAATGGTGGCATCTTGGCCGGAGACGGGGACAGACAGTCGCTGTGCGGAAAGGGCTTGAAGTGCGCCCTGTCCAAGGTTATCGTTGGCGGCGATGGCGGCGTCAACCTCATTGTTCTGAGCCGTCAGGATGTTCTCCTTGGCGATTACGGCATTGGTCACATCCCAGTTGGCGATGTTTTGACGGGCAACAATCTCGATAATACCCGCATCGACATAAGGCTGGAGGACTTCATCCTGGCCCGCTTCGAAGAACTTAGCATTGTTATCACCGGGGTCGCCTTCAAATTTGACGAGTTGCACCGGGTTGTCCACTGACCTCTCGCCGGTATCCTCGAGATCGGTGATACCCAGCGCCCTGAGTACACCTTGTGCCTGCCCGTTACCGACCTCAGTTAAGCCGAAAATGATATAAGCTGCAATGTCGGTCGATGCGATCAGGCGGTCGTAAGCGATCACGACCACGCCTTCCCTTGCAACATCCTCGACCACCGTCGTGGCAGCATCAGCGTCTTGAGCGACAACAATGATCGCCCTGGCATCCTGAGTAACCATGTTGGCAATCTGGTTATAGTGATGTGGCTAGCGAATGTCTGGTTCGCGCTATACGGGATGAAATGCCGTGACGGCGCAGAACGTCGCAGACGGTCGTTTCGCTTGGAGTTTCAGCAGATGCTTGCGGATGCTGAGGCGGCGACGCCTGCACAGCGTAAAGCCCTATTCGAGGCGCTCTTTCAGAAGCTGTATGTTCATGAGGGGAAAATAAAAGCGGTCGAAGCAAAGCCCGTTTTATGGACACTGCTATCGACCGGTATACCTGTTGCGGGGAGAACAAGAACCAATCCGAACTATGGTGTCTCGCAAAACCCTCTGAATACCTTCGCATTATAGCCTTTCCTCAATGTGTGAAATTCACACGTTTCTCGAACATCAACTTGCAATTAGCTGCTCGGTGATTGGGAGAGGTTAGCGCCCCCTCCCAATCCCTTGAAGCCTCGCTGCCCGTACCAGCAAGACTTCCGGAAATCACTTTACCATACCTCCGCGAAGTCCTTGCCAGCCGCAGCGAAATCGATGGCTTGTTGGGTTCAGGAGGAAATGGCAATGACTCGCGTGTTCGTCTTTACTAATCACAAAGGGGGCGTGGGCAAATCGACGTCCGCCACCAATATTGCGCTCGGCATGGTGCAGCTGCTGCGCCGCGCCAATGCTGCCAATCCGCGCGTGCTGATCATCGACACTGACTCGCAAGGTCATGCGTCGTTGGTCACAACCGGGCGCAAAGACTACGGTGCAGATGACAGTCTCTACACCGTCCTAATGGCAGATCGCACCAATGCCCCGCAAACGCTGCTTAATTGCATCATACAGAGTCAGTGGGATACCGATCTGCACATTCTGCCCGCCTCCCCCATGCTTGAAGGCGCGGAGCGGGAGCTAATGGGCGTGGCGGGCGCGCCATATCGTTTGGCGGATCCGGTCAGTAAGATCGCCAACCAGTATGCCGCCATCATCATCGACACGCGCCCCTCCTTCAGTCTGCTAACCGAGATGGCTTTACTGGCTGCGACCGACGCGATTGTGCCGGTTGAGCCACGCTATCTGGAAACGGTCGGCTTGACCAGCGTGATCGAGAAGATCAATGACATCCGTGAAGGCTGGCGACATCCGACGCTGCGCGTGAGCGGGCTACTCGTGACCAAGATGGATAGCCGGATACGCGGACATAATCACTTGCTGGCGGAGGTCAAAGCGCATCCAGTTTTGGGCAAACTGTTGCTCGGTGTCATCCCTGCCAATGAAGCGGTCTCGTATGCGCACAGCAGCCATCAGAGTCTGTTCACCTATAACCCCGTCGCGTCAGCGAGCAAGGCATACATGCAGGTGGTCGCATCGCTGGTACGTTATCTAGCGAAGGGTGGCGACTAATGGCGCGCCTGAATCACGATACGCAGCGTATGGATGATCTGCTGGCATCCGTCACCAGCGACCTGCTCAACGACCTGCCGCAAAACCTAAATGGCAATGCAATCCATGTTGAGCGCATCCTGCTGGAAATGGTACGCCCTGATCCGGTGCAACCGCGTCGCGTGCTGCCGGAAAGTATTCATCTTAGATTTCATCAGAATCAGATCACACCGACGCAGGCGATGCGCGAACTGGTACAGATCGTCCAGATTGCAGCGCGGCATCGAGGACGACCTTTCAACAACCTGCTTGAGCTTCTTCCAAACGCCGATGATGAGCGCGACGATGAACCCGCCGTCAACCTCACACCAGAGGAAGTGTTTCTGCGGGATCTGGTCAATCTGGCAATTACGATTCGGGATGATGGACAGGTTAATCCACTGACTGTTGTTGATGTCAGTCAAGGGGTGACACGGCTGTTTCGGATCGAAACTGGCGAACGGCGCTACTGGGCGACATGGCTACTACGCGACTTCATCCCGAATTACACCGGTGACGGCATGATCCCATGCATCATCATTCCTGCGAATCGCTCGTCGGTCTTTCGGCAGGCAAAAGAGAACACGGCACGCTCAGGTCTAACAGCAGTAGCACTGGCGCGCCAAGCGGCACTCTTGCTGCTCACCGTTCACAGTTACGAAATTCCTGCCTATGCCGTCGAAAATGATTTCTACCGTCAGGCGCTCGAACTCGACTTACGTGGCAAGCGCGAATATACAGATGTCGTCCTCAGCGCGATGGGCGGGATGGGCAAGATGCAGTTCAGTCAGTACAAGGCATTGCTGAAGCTTTCTGATGAAGCATTAGAGCTGGCTGATCGCTATAGCATTGAAGAATATCGGTTACGTCCAGTGCTTGCCGTGCCAGCAGAATATCACACTGAGATCATGCGCCAAATCATCGACTTCAATCTCTCAGCCAAGCAAGTCAAAGAGCTATGCGACAGTGGTAACGCAGATCAGGACGATGATGATGTCAGAAAAGATATATCGCCGTCAGCAATGAAAATCGCAAAAGTTGCCCAATCAACTCAGGTGACATCAGCACAAGAGTTAGCACGGGCAATTATGTTGCAGGAAGGTGACTCCGCTGTCGCCAAAGCCCGCCTACAGGCGCTAAGGAAACTCATCACTGAAGCTGAACGTTACCTGGGAGCGGAATAAAAGGTAAACGCACGTTTACCTTTTCAAAGGAGGAAACAGTGAACCGATATATACGCTCACCGCCGTAGACAAATAAAAAGCCCACAAGCTGGAAAGCACATGGGCGGCGGACTGGGGTACATGGTGAACTAGGCACTCACAATGTATCACAACCTCTTTCCCGGTGCAACTCGATATCGCGCTCAAACCGTGTCTTTTCGACACCGGTTCTCTTCAACATTGCCTGCGCACAGCGCAAGGAGAGTGATCTTATGAGTATCGACCTGGAGCAGATCCGCTCCGCCAATCCAATTGAACAGCTCGTCGGCGAGAAGTTCGCCTTGAGACGACAGGGAACGCGCTACGTCGGCGTGGAACATGATAGTCTGGTCGTCACCCCACAGACTGGACAGTATTTCTGGAATTCCAGAGGCGAATATGGTGACGCCTTTGACTTCACTGGACGGCATCTGCTCGGCTATGACAACCGTTGGAACAACCGCGACGCGGCGATGTTCATGGAAGCGGTACGTTCTCTGGCACAGCGGGCAGGGATTGTCATCGAAACGCAGGCTGACTTCCACAAGTCATTTGCGTGGGCAGAGCGCCAGTTGGTGCAGCGGCTGCACGAGGCGCTGCTCAATACTCCCGCTGCATTGGAATACGTAACCAAGACTCGCGGTTGGCAACCTGCCACTATGAAAGCCGCACAGCTCGGATTTATGCCCCAGGACAAGCGTCCGCTGCTGGCAGACCTCAACCTGCCCGATAAGTGGCGGATGGTCATCAGTAAATTCCCCTCAGGAATGTTGGTATACATCCATCTGGAGAAGGGGCGATTAGCCTACCTGAGCGGGCGCTCCATCACCGGCAAACAACACTACAATCCGCCGCGCGAAATCCTCGGTGAGCGCCGTCCCTACTACAATCACCTCTACAGCGCTGATACCGAACAGGTCGCGCTGGTCGAAGGTCAAGCAGACGCTATTACTTTTGGCGAGTGGGGTGTCCCGGCAATGGCAATTGCGGGGATGCACGCCTCGGATGAACTGCTCAATCAACTCCGTTCACACCGCCGGGTGTTTGTCGCGTTGGATAACACCCCGGAAGCAGTAGACAAGAACCGCGAGCTTGCTCGTAGACTTGGCGCGACCGCACTCATCCCGCGTCTGCCGGATGGCATCAAAGATGCCAACGACTGGCTGAAACAGAACGGCACGGTTGAGGCGGTGCAGGAAACGCTCAATAAAGCCAGGACGTGGTTGCAAACCGAAATCGAGCGTGTCGCCTTTCTGGTCGGGCTGGAACGCAAGGATGCGGTGCGCGACCTGTTCCAGCACGCCGTCGATCTCGACGAGATGGAACAGAGTGACTTCCGTGCAGCACTGGCGAAGCTCGGCATCAAAGGGCGGGTATTCAACGATCTGCTCAAGGCAGCGCGAAAAAAGATCGAACAGGCAAAACAGGGCGCAAACGACATGCCGCAAATTCTCGGCGACGATGTGCCGTTGCTTTCACCCGCGCTTGGTTTCCAGCGCGATGTCGCGCTCGTCACCGTTTCGGTCGTTGAGCGGACGAAAGACAACCGCCTGAACACGCAGCCGTATCTGGTCACGTCGTCACGCGAACTGGTACGGGTGAGCGACGCGCAGATTATTCCCCTTAATGGCAAAGAAATTGCGCTGCGCGTACTGCCGGAAGGCTCGGATTTCCTGATGCGCTGGCGTTTCAGCGACATTCAGCGGTACTTGAAAGGTGAATCTGCCGACCCCGGTCAGGTTTTCAAGACCGTGCATGACCTGTTCACACGCTACGTCGATTTCCGCTCGGAGGTCGAAAGTGCCATCCTTGCCCTGTGGACGATGGGCACCTACTTCTACACCATGTTTCCCGCCTATCCGTATCTGGCGTTGAACGGACCGAAGAACAGCGGCAAGAGCACCGTCATGCGCGTCATGCAGCCGTTGGCATTCAACATGGTCAGCACCTCTGACCCCACCGGACCGTCGATGTTCCGCCTTATTCACTACACGAGCTGCACGGTCGGTATCGACGAAGCCGAGCGCTATCACAACCCGAAAGACCCCGGAATGCAGCAAATCCGCCAGCTCTTGAACAGCGGCTACAAACAGGGGATGCCTGCCATTCGGCTGATCGGTGAAGACATGAAACCGCAGGCGTTCGACGTGTATTCGCCGAAGATACTGGCGGCGATTGCCGGGCTGGAGGACATTCTCGCCAGCCGCTGCATCGCCATTCCTATGCGTCGCACGGATAAGAAAATGCCGTCCTTCCCACCCGACTTCGACGGCGCGGCGATCCGCCACCAGCTTTACACGCTGGCGCTGACGGTGTTTCCACACCTCTACACCAACTATTTCGAGCGTCCGGCGCTGCATACCCTGCACAATCGTTCCAGCGAGCTGTGGTCACCGCTGGTCGCGCTGGCAGCGTTTTTCGAGGAGCAAGGCGGTGTGTCGGGGCTGCTGCAAGCCATAGCATCGGCAGCGGAAAATGACGAACAGATCAGTCAGGGCAAAGCGCTCAGCGAGCGTGAGGAAGCCGTCTTGCAGGCACTCGAGCTGCTCACGCGCGGGCAGTCTAGTGTCGTCTGGATCAAGGCAGGAGCGCTGCGGGAAAAGGTAGCGCGGTTACTCGGTCAGCCGGTCGAGAAGATGGGCGATTCACAATGGATTGGGCACATCATCAAGCGGCTGCACCTGCTCGATGAAGCGGGACGCAAGCGCGGCATGGATGGTGTCACCTACGCCGTTAAGCCACTCGATGTGGTTGACATGATGCGCCGCTACGATGTCGCAGTTGTTTACGAAAATCGTTGAAAAACCGTTCAAACCCTACATACCGTTCATGGTTGAGAGAAAAGCCATGCAGGGTATGTAGGGTAGCAGTTCATTTTAGGAGAACCGAAATGTACCTACCCTATGGCATCAACGAACAGGGACAGCTCATCTATATCGAGAGTGTTGGGCGTGGGAAAACGACTTTGAGATGCCCCTACTGCGTGATGCCGCTCATCGCGCGAAAAGGCACGAAAATTGCGCCGCACTTCGCCCATGCTGGCAAAACATGCCGAGAGGCGCGGCGCTCAACGGAAACTGTAGCGCTACCCATCTATGATTCATTCCGGCTGCATCTGTCCGGCAAGGTGTGGGAGGCGCTGCGCCGGTTTCACGATGATGATGATGACAGTGATTGCTACTGGCTGGAGGATTACGGGGTCGTCAAGTCCTTCATTACACCCTATGGCAACGAGCGCTACAACCTCACCCATAAGGGTAAAATCCCGTTCGGCGACCTATCGCTCAATCTATTCAACCAGTTTCAGGAACCCCTCATCCGCGAGCAACACGATAAGCTTGAACTGGCAGCACTGGCGGCACTCTGTACAGTGGAAGAAAGCACGGCATTGACCGATTTAGCGCTTTTCCGGGCGCAAATGCGGCGCATTCTGGAAACGACGCTCTATTTCATCGAAGTGCGAACAAGCGCAGGTAGCCTGCACAAGATTGGCGTGACGACGCGCCCATTGGAGAAGCGCCTCGCCGAAATCCGCGCCGACCTCATGCCCCATTTCGGCAGTGTGGAGCTTGCCCCGCTCGGCACATGGGCGCATCGCGGCAATGTCGAGCTGTATTTCAAACATCGCTACCGCCGCTTTCAGAAACCAATTGCGACCCTGACCGAGTATTTTGCCTTCGAGGATGTGAAAGCCGTGCTGCGCGACCTGCGACGGATGAAGCCCAAGGGGCTCGACGAAACGGAGCAAGCTATCCTTGCCGGTGAATCGTCGCGTGTTGAGCGCTATGAGTTGAACCCTGCCGAAATGCTCTCGGAACAAGCGTGGCAGCTGCTCGTGAACTTTTCCAGTGATAAGGCGAAACAGAACTTCGAGGTGCGGCTGGAATTGCAGAGCCATCGCTTAGGGAAGCGAGCACGCCCATTGGTTGAATTTGCGTCAGGGTTTCCTGAGCTGCGCTTGGAGATCACAGACTACGGACATGCCTATCAGGAACGATTCATCGACCAATATCAGCGCATGTACGCTGCCGATATCACCGAATCTGTGTAGCATGGCGATCAGGATGAAGGTTCATCGTTCTTCTTGCCTTTGGATTTCGGCGCGGCAAGCCGCTTCTTCTCCGCGCGTTCCAGCTTCTTGATGCTGTCCGCAGATGGTAGATCTTCAGGCATCGTCCCGCCCAGTTCAGCAATTGCCCGGCGCACAACGACACCCGCCTGATAATGCACGTCGTTGGCGGCGGCTTTCCCCTGCACCTGGTCGCGCCGCAGTTTATCCTCTGCCTGGGTGCTGCGGAATAGGTTGGCTGCGAGTTCTGTCGTTCCCATGTGGTCGAGAATATGCTGACTCTTTTTGAGTTTCTTCCGCTTGTGAATGTCCTCTGCGGTGAGTCCATTGTACAGCCCACGATAGCCATGATTTTGGAAGATGGCGAAATCAATTCCTGTGATTACACCCGCATTTTTCGCGGCTGAAGCGAGGTCGGTGTTCTGCACTTTGATGCGCTGGCGCAGGAGCAGTCGCCGTTGATCTTCGGTCAGTTCGGCGAGGGCTTCCGCGTCTGAAATCTCCTGACGACGGGTCTGTACGGCGAAATACGTCTGACCGAGCGCGACGACTTCCTTGTTCGGATCGGCATTCTGGACGATGAGGTAGCAGGCATAACGTGAGAGGTGCATGTCCTCGACTTCGCGTCTGGCATCGGATCCTAAGGGAACCATTTTGGTGGCATCAACAAAATGGTCAGCCGGGTCTTGTCCGCTGTTTTCGCAAGCGAGTTGTGCTTTGATAAGCGCTGTTTTGAAGTTGCGCCATTCCGCGTAATCCAGAACTTTCATCAGGTCGCGCGCCGACCAGTATTCCGTGCCATCGTCATCCATTTGACGAATGCGCTCGAAAGGTGTTTGTTCTGGTTGAGGGGAACTCAAAGTGGTTGGGTCGGACATCGAGAGCCTCTTGGAATAAAATTACTGTGCTGTTTCAACCATTATAGGAGTTTTCTTGAAGTCAGGATTTTTACGGCAAAGGAAACAATGAAAGAGCGAGCCACTCTTCTCAGAAGCAATTAGACTGAGTGTTATCTTATATCACACCAGTGAAAACGCTGGTCATCGGTTTCTACAGCGCCCAGGGTGAACGGGATTGGCTGCTTGAAAAGTGGGCCGTCATAAACGAATGTGTGAAATTCGCCATTCTCACCGCACGGATCAACCGAATCAGGCAGATCGTTCAGCAGGGCATGATCGATGGTTCGCCCGACGAAACTGCCATCAAGCTGTGTCAAATCCACACAGGTGATCACAGCTTTGAAGCCAGCGTCGATGAATTCGCGTATCAAAGCGTGCGTATCTGCTCCCCACAGCGGATAGACGCCAACCATGCCCAAACGTTGCAAGTATTCGTCGCGGTACTGCCGGATTTCCTCCAAGAACAGATCGCCATAGACAACATGTTGGATGTTTTGCGCTTGAAAGTGCGCTAACGCAGCCGCGACGCGCGCCTCGTATTCAACGTTGGTCGGCTTAGACGGCAATTCGACGAATCTTATGCTCAGTCCCAATGCCGCTGCCTGCATTTGGATGAGCGGTGTCCACACCCTATGGATACTCGCGCGATTTTGTTCAACATCCATATTTGTTAAGAGCGCAGCCGCTCGATACTCGACGGGCAGCTTCCAAAGCGCCATGAGGCCGTCCTTGCCGCCGCTCCAGGAAATAATTGTGGGTGTTTGCATGTTCATATCCTCGACTTCGCGTTTTGCGCCCGAGCCGACGGTGACCAGTTTAACCGTTTGGATAAAGTGGTCTGCGGGATCATTGCCACTATTTTCGCGGGCGATTTATGCCTTGATGAGAACGGTTTTGAAATTTTGCCATTTTGTGCAGTGCCCGAAAATCAGGGGTGGTCTTTCAGACGCTGCACGTCACGCATCGGTGGGATACCAAAGAGGCTTTTATACTCGCGATTAAAATGAGAGGCATCGTTATATCCCACGCGATAGGCAGCGCCTGTCGCATCCATATCCTCACTTAACATCAGGCGTCGAGCCTCTTGCAACCGCAGCTGCTTCTGGAATTGCAAAGGACTCATCGCGGTGACGGCTTTGAAGTGATAGTGGAAGCCCGAAACACTCATTCCCAGTTCATGCGCAAGTTGCTCAATACGTAAGGGCTTATCAAATTCCTGACGAAGTTTCTCGATTGTCTTTGCAATATGAGCAGTAGAGCCATTGGGTCTCGCAAAATGCTGCAATCGCTCTCCCTGATCACCAATCAGAAGGCGATAGACAATTTCTCGTGTGACCATTGGCATGAGGACTTGTGCTTCAGCAGGCGAGTCGAGCAGCCTAACCAGCCGCACGACCGCATCGAGGAGTCCCGCATCCAGAGGGCTGACATCAATCGCTCTCACATTTGTGCCCGCGCGCGAGGAAGGGAGATGACCGGACTCAACCATAACAGAACTCACAAGTTGAGGGTCTAATTCGAGTCGGAGGCTAAGGTAAGGGCATTCCCTGGAAGCCTCCATGACCTGACTCACTCTCGGTAACTCGAGCGTGGTAAGAAGATAATGGAAGGGGTCGTACTGATACCGATTATCCCCCAATAGAACTTCCTTACTTCCCTGAGCAATCACACAAAAAGACGGCTCAAGAACGCTGTGAACCTTCTTCCGGGGCACGGATAGGCGATTTAGATGAAGTCCTTTTACCGGCTCAACGACACCATCTTCACGGACAGCGTGTGCTATCCGTTCGACAAGTTCCTCTCGGCTTGCTTGCAGGCGCAGTGCCTCGCGTTCCGCCTGGTGATGCATTACATCAATACCATTTGAGTGGATCATATCCCCTCCAAATCTGTAGGATTATTCAAGAATTCTGGATTATTATTCAACCACACATGATTTGCATTACTATAATGAGCAAGGCAGGATAATCACACAGATACTATCACTCTGGAATTTTAATCAATGAATACCAGAAGTGGAAGATAGGGTGATTCAAAGGCGAGTGAAACACCGTAAAACAGGAGAAGAAACATGCAAAAAAGGAAACTGGGAAACAGCGGACTGGAAGTTTCGGCACTCGGTCTCGGCTGTATGCGAATGAGCCATGATGAAAACCTAATTCCTGACAAACAGGAGATGATTGCTTTTCTTCATGCAGCGGTTGAGCGTGGTATCACTTTCTTCGATACGGCAGAAGTCTATGGGCCGTTCACGAACGAAGAACTTGTTGGTGAAGCCTTGTCTCCTATACGAGATCAAGTTGTAATTGCTACGAAGTTTGGGTTCAACATTGACTCGAATACGCGAACCAATCTCGGTGGCGTGAACAGCCGACCAGAACGCATTAGGCAGGTTGCCGAGGAGTCACTCAAGCGCCTCAAGATCGATGCCATCGATCTTTTTTACCAGCACCGCGTTGACCCAGACGTACCAATCGAAGACGTTGCAGGTGCGGTCAAGGGGTTGATTCAGGCAGGCAAGGTGAAGCACTTTGGTCTTTCTGAAGTGAACGCGCAGACCATTCGACGCGCACATGCGGTTCAGCCTGTCACGGCAGTACAGAGTGAATACTCCCTGTGGTGGCGAACGGTGGAAGCGGAAGTACTTCCGACTTGTGAAGAACTCGGGATCGGCTTCGTGCCTTACAGCCCGTTGGGTCGAGGTTTCCTCACGGGAAAAATCGACGAAAACACAACCTTCGCTAGTGTTGATATTCGCAGCCGACTTCCGCGCTACACATCTGAGGCGCGGAAAGCGAATAAAGTCTTTGTTGACCTGATTGCCAAGATTGGAGCACAGAAGGGAGCAACCCCGGCACAGATTGCGCTGGCGTGGCTTCTGGCGCAGAAGTCCTGGATCGTTCCGATACCGGGCAGTCGCAAGCTTGAGCGCTTGGACGAGAACATCGGCTCGCTGAACGTCAAACTGACGCCCAACGATCTGCAGGAAATCGAAAGCGCTATTGCTCAGGTGCCAATCCAAGGGGATCGATATCCCAAAGACTTGCAGCAGATGACCAATCTCTGAGCGAAGTAAGATCGATTTATAAGACCCAAAAGAACACACATGAAGGAAGCTGATGACCATATGGACAAATGATGAACTCGCAAGGATCGGAACCGCCGAAGAATTAGAAATCGCATCCCTGCGCGGTAATGGCACGTTACGGAGAACGACAATCATTTGGGTGGTTCGCGTCGGTGACGATCTCTACGTGCGATCCGTTCACGGGCGAACCTCTCACTGGTTTCGGGGTGTACAAGTGCGCCACGAGGGGCGAATTCGGGCTGATGGCATCACGAAAGATATGACCTTTGTGGAGGTGGACGCTCAACACGACATCCATGACCAGATCGACGATGCCTACCGCACCAAGTACCGTTAGTACCCACAATACGTCCCGCCGACCCTGACTCCTGAGGCACGTGGGGCAACAATCCTACTGGTTCCGCGCTCTTAAGTCTGGGGCTGTAAAGGACTGGCTCCTCGAACGGTGAATATGCCTATCGGATAAGTTCAACCGAATTTAGTGATTGACAAGACTGAGAGGAATATCATATGGAATACGCAAAACTGGGAAACACTGGCATGGATGTGTCTCGACTTTGCCTCGGTTGTATGGGCTTTGGCGACGCGGATCACTGGGTTCACAAGTGGGTACTCGATGAAGAAAATAGCCGTCCAATTATTCAGAAAGCCCTTGAACTGGGGATCAATTTCTTTGACACAGCAAACGTCTATTCGATTGGTGTGAGTGAAGAGATTTTGGGACGTGCTTTGAAGGACTTTGCTGAGCGGGATGAGGTGGTCATCGCCACCAAAGTGCATGGCAAAATGTCGGATACACCGAATGGTGGCGGTCTTTCCCGCAAGGCGATCCTGAGTGAAATTGACCATAGTTTGAAACGCCTGCAAACCGATTATGTGGACCTCTACCAGATTCATCGCTGGGATTATGAAACACCTATCGAAGAAACGATGGAAGCGCTGAACGATGTTGTACGGGCGGGCAAGGCACGGTACATCGGTGCTTCCGCCATGTGGACATGGCAGTTTCAGAAGGCACTGCACGTCGCCGAACAGCACGGTTGGACACGTTTTGTCTCGATGCAGGATCACCTTAACCTCATCTACCGCGAAGAGGAACGGGAGATGTTGCCGCTCTGTCGCGAGGAAAAAATCGGGGTGATTCCGTATAGTCCCCTCGCATCAGGACGGTTGACACGAGATTGGTCGTCGGAAAGCACGATGCGCTCCGAAACCGATCAAATCGCCAAAAGCAAGTATGATGCGACGGCCGAGACCGATCAGCAAATAGTGGGGCGGGTCGCGACACTCGCGGAAAAGCATGAAGTCCCACGCACTCACATTGCGCTAGCTTGGCTGTTGCAGAAGGAACCGGTGACCGCGCCGATCATCGGCGCAACCAAAATCGGACATCTGGAAGAAGCTGTTGGTGCGCTCTCCATCAAATTGACACCGGAAGAGGTCGTCTACCTGGAAGAACCCTATGTGCCACATCACATTGTTGGTCATCAGTAGTAAAAGGGGGATTTTAAGCCGCAATTTTCTCCGCTATCCCGCAGTAGAAATTTACGTTATTCGGTGAAAAGAAAGGAATAGACAGTGCCTAAGAAACAACCCACCACCCAACAGAGAAGATAAGATACAAACATTATCCTGAAATGACCAGTCAAGAATGACTAATTGTGGTAGTGATTCCATCTTGAGAACGTTTATTCAGCTGCAAGTAACGCGACTTGGGGCGGCTTTCCACACCTGCATTCTCCCCGCTCCCGTGTGCATTCGGCACGACTTCCTAACGCACCATAGCACGCCACCCCGCTCGCTAAAGCCGCAAGCGGCTTCGACTCGGAGCGCGACTTGGGCTTGTGCCGCTTTGCTCAGTCGCGCTCCGGTCGCCTTTCAGGTAGCGGCGGGGAAACCCCGGCGTGCTAAAAGCGGGTGCGTAAGTCGTACCTTAACAAATGCACAGCGGGTGATCGGTCACACGGATGCGTGGTGTAAGGCCGCGTTAGCTCGAAAGGGCGCGCTGTAAACCCTGCCCAACGCCGATGTGCGTTGACGACCTCCTAACGGTGATCGCTCTCGCCCAATGTGCCAAACGCTCCCGAACAATCCGGTTCGGATACCGTATACCGTCGTGGGTGCAGCTGCCGCAATAGGCTGCTGACTGGAATGGCCAACGTCTTGGACAAACATGCGTTTGTCTGGGGCGCACTCAGGCGGAAATCTACGGTGATGAGCGCACACATTCAACGTTTATCCGCGCTGCTTCTAAGGAACGGCGCGGTTTTCATTCCCTGATTTTTATATACATCTCAAGGAGGTGGTTATGCAGGTTCAGACGACCACACACCTGATGATCGCGGGCAGCCGCTATGCGACCCGCGAGATGCTTGACTACGCCCGACGAACCGTGCGGCGGGCGCACCAGCTTGGCTGGACGATCCTCGTTGGCGACAACCCGAAAGGCGTGGATATGGCGGTGGTGCAGGAGTGCCGCCGCCTGAAAGCGAAGGTAATTGTCGCCGGGATCGCTAATTTTCCCCGTAACTACGGAACCGCACATGGTAGCTACGTCAAGGTGGCACGCGATCTATATCGCAGCGCAGGTGGTGGACTGCTCGGTGGTTACACCGCGCGCGACCGCTGGCTGGTCGATATGTGTCAACGATCCATTTTCATCTGGAACGGCGACAGTCCCGGCACGTTCGCAGGGTACGAATATGCGGTGCAGCGCGGCAAGGAGGCGCATCTCATCAACTTTAACCGGAGTCCACAACCTCATGGCTGATCAACACATCATCGCGGTCGATACTTACGGCGCACAGCGGATCAGACATCCACAGACCGGCAAAACCGTCAGTGCGTATAAGCTGGGCTACACCAGCGCCGTCATGCCCGTGCTGCTGACGCTGTACGGCGAGAATGCCCATGATGTGTCGCCCAGGCAGGCATCCTATCGCTACCTCCAGGTTGATAGCGATGTTGTCGTGCGGCACGGTCACATCCTGCTCACGGTGAGCGTGGATGAACTGGCGAAGGCGGTGCAAATCACCCGTCAGCATCATCGTGCTGCAGTGTATCTGTGGCGCGACCGGAAGTGGTGGTCGCTGCCTGACAGCACGCACGACGACTATACCGAGCCGGGCTATCGCGTCGGTCCGAACTTTGATCCGACGGGTTTCTGTCCGCCATCACCATCTACAGGTGTGCGGGAGAGCGCAGTGACGGGCATCACGGCTGAACGCAGCCAGCGCGAAGAAGGCGGCAGAGTCTGGTGGTGGCTGCACGGCGACACCTATCCGCACCGTGACCTGCTCAAGCGACAGGGCGCGCGCTGGAGTGGCAAACGGAAGGCGTGGTACTACATCGTTGCGCCGTAAGGCGACACACAGGATTGTGCGAGACGCATCGCAGGTTGAAGAAATAACCTGTGAGGTCATCCGACTTACCTGAAAGGGAAACCGGACAGCGGACAATAGCATGTCGGAAAAGGGGCGAACTGCG
>JAUQWZ010000043.1 GCA_030834905.1 Aggregatilineales bacterium
TGAAATACAAGTTTGTGAAGCATCGCGACATGGGCGGGCAAATCAAGACACTCACCGTCAAGCGCGATCCGGTGGGCAGGCTTTGGCTTGTTTTCAGCGTCATTGAGAAGCTTCAAATCGAACCATCCAGCACGGGTAAAAGCGGCGGATTCGACTTCGGTTTGAAAACGTTCCTGGTTGACGATGAAGGCAGAGGCTACGGCAACCCACAGTTCTTCGCGCAGACCCTTCGCAAGACGAAGCGCCTCAACCGTCAGCTTTCGCGCAAGGTTGAAGGCTCGGCACGACGCAAGCGGGCGAAACGGGCGTTGGCAAAGCACAGCGCTGATGTAGCCAACGCGCGGCGAGACTTTCACTTCAAGCTGACGCATCGGCTGTGTGATGAATACGACGTGCTGTGCTTTGAAGACTTGAACCTTGCAGGTATGAAAGCGCTGTGGGGGCGCAAGGTGAGCGATCTTGGCTTTGCCAGCTTCATGAACACTCTCGAATGGGTCGCGTTCAAGCGCGGCAAGCGGGTCGTGAAGATTGACCGCTTCCTGCCGACGACGAAAACCTGTTCGGGCTGCGGACAAAAGCATGACCTCACCTTGCGAGACAGAACGTTGGCGTGTGACTGCGGTTTGACAATTGACCGCGATCACAACGCCGCCATCAATATCAAAACCGCCGGGGCATCGGCGGTCTATCCGAGCGAGCGTAAGACGCGGGTTCGCCTGCGCTCTCGTGTTGACGATAGAAGCCTCCGCCTTTAGGCGGGGGAGTATGTCACTGGACGCGCCTGATACAGATTTTCCTACCAATGGCATGAAGAATTCCGACCGGCGGCTGTCTGACACGCCCCATCGCGCCCCAACCCTGCTCCTGATGCTGCTCATAGGACTGCTGGCTGCCTGCGCGCCCAGCCAACCCCCCGCGTCAGACGCGCTCTATCCTGATACGCGGGTCAGGCAGTTGGCGACGGTGTTCATCTCGCCCACGCCCGGAGACGACGAGCGCCGCGCCACCGCAGTCGCCAACCGCCCGACAATCACGCTTCAGCCGCCGACCGTCATCCCGACGGCGACGGTGTATATCGGCGTGTTTCTGGGTGAAAGCGGCGGCGAAGATGGCGGCGAGCCGGTCATTGACGCGGCGCGTTACGCTGGCACGCTGACGGCAAATATCCCGACACTTGCCGCGCCAACCTGTCTTATTCCCGCCGATCCGGTCTTTGGCACTGGCTGGGCGACCAACACGACGGTTGCCGACGCGCTCGGCTGCGCCGGTGAAGCGGTTACCTCTTACGTGGGCAGCAATCAGGTGTTCGAGCGCGGCGTGATGTACTTCATTCCCAGCGGCGAAATCTGGGCGATGTCACCCGGCGCTGCTGGCGGGCGCTACTGGTATGTGCCGCTTGCCCCACCCGATCAGGGGTGGGAAGCGCCGCCGCCGGAAGGCTTGCGGATGCCGACACTCGGCTTTGGCGCGGTCTGGAAGGCGATTGACGGCGTGCGTCAGACGCTTGGCTTTGCCCGCACTGACGAACAGGCAGCCTCGATCTCATTCCAGCGGTTTGAGGGCGGCGCGCTGTTCCTCGACAGCAGCGCCGGTCAGGTGTTCGCCCTCATCGGCGAGCAAAGCGGCGGCACCGCCTACGGTCCCTTCTGAAGCCTGCGTAGGGGGAACGTAGGGTTCACAGTCAAGGTATATCCGCTATAATGCGGGGCGCATCATTGTTCGCCCGTCCACAACTGCATCGCTGGCGATGAGCCGCGTGCTGCGGCGTGTGTTCAGGCAACTGGTCAGTGAAACAACTGAGGGACTGGTTTAATGCGTATCCCCGGATGGCTTTTTATTATCGCCGTGATCGCGCTGGTGGCGGTGACGGCGCTCTGTTCCGTTGGCTCCTATGTGTTCGCAAAACAATTCGCGGTTGACCTGGGCAACAGCGGCGTGCAGGTGGCTTCGTTTCAGGATTTCCTGCGCGTGCAGCCGACGCCAACCTTCACCGTCACGCCGCCCGCGCCGACTGAAACGCCGCTGCCGGGCGAAACACCCGCCGCCGCACCGCCCGCCGAAGCGTTGATCGCGCCGGAAACCACGGTCGATCCGCTTGCCGAATACACCTGGAACGATCCGCGCCGCGTCAACATCCTCGTGCTCGGTATTGACCAGCGCGAGGGCGAGGACGGACCCTTCCACAGCGACACCATTATGGCAGTCAGCGTTGACCCGGCGCGTAAAGCAGTTGGCATCCTGTCCATCCCGCGCGATCTGTACGTCACGATTCCGGGATTTACCCAGGATAGGATTAATAACGCCAACTTCATCGGCGACAGCAACGCCTATCCCGGCGGCGGTCCGGCGCTGGCAGCCGAGACGGTGCGCCAGCAGATCGGCATCGACATTGATTATTACGTGCGCATCAACTTTGAGGTCTTCACAGCGGTGGTGAGCGCGATTGCGCCCAACGGCGTCGAAGTCTGCCCGCAGGAAGAAATCGACGACGCGCACTATCCCGATGGCAGCTACGGCTTTCTCCATATTCATTTCCCGGCGGGCTGCCAGACGCTTCAGGCAGAGCAGCTTCTCCAGTATGCCCGCACCCGTCACGGCAACTCGGACATTGACCGGGCGGTGCGCCAGCAGGAAGTTATTCTGGCGCTGCGGGATGAAGTGCTCACCACTGGCGGCATCACCAACCTGATCGCGCAGATACCCACTCTGTACAGCGAGCTTTCCGGCGCGTACCAGACCGACCTTGACCTGACTCAGTTGATGAGTCTGGCGACGCTGGCGACGCAGATTGAAGATGTTCAGACCGGGCAGATCAGCTACCTGCACGCCACCGACTGCATGACCGCCAGAGGCGAGCAGGTGTTGTGTCCGAACCACAGCGCCATCCAGACCATCATCGATCAGACCTTCAACCCGCAGCCGGATCTCAGCATCTCAGAACTGCGCGACCGGGCGCTGGCGGAGAACGCGACGGTGGTGGTCTACAACAACACCACGACCACCGGGCTAGCCAGCCAGACGCGCGAGTGGCTGAACGCGCGCGGAGTCAGTGTGCCTTCGCAGCCAGGCAACATCCCGGAGCCAAGCGGCACGCCGACGATTGTTCGCTATTACACCGGCAAAATCTGGACGGCGCGGTATCTGGCGGCGCTGCTTGGGCTGGAACAGGACAGGGTTCAGATGGGGGCAGGCGACGGCTTGACCTCAGCCGACGTGATGGTAGTGGTCGGTCCCGACATCACCGACCTGATCGCGGCGCAGGGTGGGTAGACCCAAAACCTCAACTCGTTGGTAGGGACACCACATGGTGGTGTCCGTCGTGATTTTTTCTAAAACAAGCGGACACGACATATCACCCTGATTGCTAGTGCGCACCTCACCCTCAATCCCCCCTCCATAAATGCAGTTCAATGATTCAATACGGGACATGTAGGGACACCACATTGTGGTGTCCGTTGTGATTTTTTCTAAGGCGAGCGGACACGACAGTGTCGTGTCCCTACGGTGCACAATTTAATAGGTTATTCCGCGCAGGCGTTCATCAGCTATTCTTGCTGCCCCGCTGCTTGCGTTCCTGACGAATCCAGCACGAGTCCGCGACCTGGAGCTTGCGCATGTAGGCTTCGACCTGTTCGCGCGGCAGGGCGCGCCAGTCTATTCCAAGCTTGCGCCCCAGCAGGCGGGCGGCGCGTTGGTATTCGCGGTCTGGGTTCGTCATGGTTTTATCTGCCCTTTCCCTGGCGACCAGCGCCGCTATTCCATCTCACGGCGGATGCTCACGCGAACGGCGTCCTTGATCGGCGTCTCTGACACGAGGATGACATAGCCGCCGCCGCCCGCGCCGGACAGCTTCCAGCCATAAGCGACATCGCGATACTGATCGATCAGCCGGCAGATTTCATCGCTGATCATCTCGGGGAACAGCGCCACCTGTGCTTCGAAGCCGCGCCGCAGGTGCAGACCAAACGCCCGTATATCGTGTTCCAGAATGGCGTCCCAGCAGCCGTTCGCCGCGTCTGCCAGCGCTTTGGCATTTTCGACGGTCAGATTTTGCACCGCCAGCGGGTTATAGCCCGCCTCGCGCGGACCCAGCGGCACCAGATACAGCGCCCGTTCGATGAACTGGAGCGTCAGTTCGCTGCGCAGATGGTCAATGTGGGTGGGCCAATATTCGCTGGCGTAATGCGCCCGCGCCAGCCCCGGAAAGACGATGCCAATTGAATCCTGAGAGCCGGAAATTTCGCTTGTGCCCGGCGGGTTATCGTAGCTGAACAGCACCTTCGCCAGCTTTTCCGGGCTGCCGGGGGGCAGGCGCGGTCCCCACAGCTCAAGCGCTTTGTTGCGCGTGCTGGTCGCCATGCCGCTGCGCTCATTGAAGGCGATGGTTGGTTCCAGCGAAATCGTCAGCACGGGACCCGGATGCAGTTTCGAGACAAACGGCTGATCGAGCCAACCACCGGCGAGATCGATGCGATAGGGCATCCGGTCAACCGCCCGCAGCGAAGTGGACGAGCGCGGCGGCAGACCGGTGTGCGGCTCGCGTTCCAGAACGACGTATTCGACGCCCAGCGCATCGCACAGCGCCTTCTTCTGCGGGATATTGCCGTCGGCGTTGACGATGAACATGTCCGGCTGAATCGCCCGCAGTTCATTCTCGAAGTCCAGCATCCCCGATCCGGTCGAGACAAACGCCTCTTTTACGCAGCCAAGCGCCCCAAGCATGTAACGGCGTTCATGTTCGTTGTTGATGGGTACGCGTCCCTTGAGATCGTAGACCGTCGCATCCGAGCCGAGGGCGACGTAGACATCGCCGTAACGCGCCGCTTCCTGCAGAAACGCGACATGCCCGCTGTGGAGCAGGTCAAAACAGCCGCTGACGAACACTTTCTTTGGCATCGGTGTCACTCGTTCTGGTTGAGATTGGTTAGCGTTTCCATAATGCGCCCATAGGCATCGTTGATCTGCTGCATCCGCAGCGTGGCTTCCTGAGTCTGATTCACGTCGGGGTGATACCTTCGGGCAAGCCGACGGTAGGCACGCTTGACCGCCGCGTAGGTCGCCCGGCGATGCAGACCGAGCGTTTCGTAATACACCAGCATCGGGTCACGATACCGGGCGCGCGCGGCTGGGTCTGGCTCAAAATCCGCCATGCGCCAGACGCCGCGCAGCAGCGGCAGGTGGGTTTGCACCTGGACGCAGTTCAGCCGGGTGACGTTGATCGAGGCACCATGATGGATGACGCGCTCCACGCCCACGCCGTCGAAATAGACCGGAAAGACGAGCCTGTCGCCGCCGTATGGATCGAAGCCGTAGATCTTCTCGCCGCCGAGCGCCAGCAGCGCCGCCATCCAGTTGTCGGGGCGGTAGCGGCTGCCCTCGACAGGCAGAAACAGATCGCCCCACAGGATGAACAGCGTGTAAACTTCGGCTGCCGTGTTGACCTCGACAATTCCCCGGATCTCGTAGACCGTGATCGGGCTTTCGATCAGGTAAATTGATACCGCCTGACCGGTCGCCATGCGCAGGTGAATCAGGTCGCCGCCGTCGTCGAGCACTTCGAGCAAGGGCTTGACCTGCTGGAGCTGGCGCACCAGAAACGCGCTGATACGGTGGGTGTCAAAACGCATGGCGCAGACTCATTTGACAACAGGCTGATTATAGCGCGAGAAGTACCAGCTAAAGAAAGTAGAGAAGGTAAGGGAAGTAAAAGAAGTAAAAGAAGCGGGGCGGATGTTTGGCTGACCGCTCTTTCTCAGTACTCGGTACTTTTCTTACTTTATTTACTTTGCCTACGTCTCTTACTCATAGTTTTCGTTGCCAACTTCGCGGGTGCGGAGAAAGATTTCGATGACGATCAGCGCCAGCGCCAGGAAGAAGGCGATTGGCAGCGTCAGCACGCGCGGGATTTGCAGCCAGGCGCAGGTGACGACGTACAGCCCCACCCAGACGCTCTGGCGCACCATGACTCCGCCCGGCGGCAGCTCGCGGCGCAGCGGGGTAAAGCGCACGTTCAGATAGCGGATCAGCGGCAGCACCGTACCGGTCACCGCGATGTGCAGCAGCACGAAAAATATCCAGCGGGGACCGACGCGCGGCAGCGCCGTCGTCACCAGCGCGTACAAGCCGCCCCAGCCGATGATCATCATCAAAACTGCCGCGACGAGGATGCCGACGTGATCGGCGGGTGTCCCGTAGGTATTTCTGGCTGCGCTCATACCATCCATTATAGCGCCAGGTGTCAAAAATCATGCTACCATCATCTTCATGATCCGCTCACTCGAAGAACTCTCGCTCAACGCCCTGCCTGCACTCCAGACCAGCTTTTATGATGGCTGGGTGCTGCGCTTCGCCAGCGGCTATTCGCGCCGCGCCAATTCGGTTCAGGCGCTGTATGACTCACGGCTCGATCCTGAAGAAAAGATCGACTACTGCCAGGCGGCATACGGCGAACGCGGCTTGAGGACGATTTTCAAACTGACAGGCGCGGCAGAGCCTGCCGAACTGGACGCCGCGCTGGAACGGCGCGGGTACACCGCCGAGGGACACACCAGCGTTCAGACGCGGGCGCTGGCAGGCGAAACCTTTGAGATCGAGCGCGCGAAAATTGAGGTTGAGCCGCGACCTGGCGAGGGCTGGCTGATGGACTATGACCGCTTAAGCAGCGTTGACAGCCGCCACCTGCCGACTATCCGGCTGATGCTGAGCAACCTGGAACCCACTGCGGGCTTCTTCCGGTTGATCTTGCAAGGCGAAACCGCCGCCATGGGCTTGGGCGTGGTCGAGCGCGGCTACGTTGGACTGTACGACATCATCACCGATGCCCGCCAACGCGGTCAGGGATTGGGCACGCAGATGATCCGCCATATCCTGCGCTGGGGACAGATGAACGGCGCGCGCAGCGCCTACCTTCAGGTCATGCTGAACAATCCACCGGCGCTGCGCCTGTATGACAAGCTCGGCTTCCGTGAGGCATACCAGTACTGGTATCGACAGGGTGGCGAGTAGGGGGCGATTGCAATCCGAAGGGTTGGTGATGAGTCGTCCACGAATTCGGCACGCCAGGACATAAAAAACGAACACGACAGTGTCGTGTCCCTACAGATGGTGTGACAGGGGGCGACTCACCGAGTCGCCCCTACGATTGTGGAATTGAGGACACGCTGTAGGGTGTCCCGAACGACTCCTACCGCACGCCCATTGCCGCGCCAAGCGTGATGCAGGCGACGCACTGGTTGCCTCTCACGATGGCGAAGCCCGCCTGCGGGTCAGCGCCGTAAACGGTCGAGTCCACGTTCCAGACGATGAACAGACGAATACGCCCACTCTGACGCGCCAGCGTGACCGCCTGCGCCAGCCATTCCGCCTGTTCCTGAACGGTGTTGCCCGCCGCCCACTCGAAGCCTGCCGGAAGCGGACCAAATCCTTCAGACGACAGGTAGCCGAGTTCGGTGAAGCACAACTGCTTGTTCGGGAAGACGCTGGCGTACAGATTCACCATCGTCGGGTAGTAGCGGGTGTAGTGACCGCTGTTGCCGCGCGGGTCGCCGCTGGTGGCGCTCGGTGGCAGAATGCCTTCGTTGTAGTGGATGCCGATGCAATCGGCAAACTGCGCCGCGCCTGCCGCCGCCATGCCGCGGATGTAGGCATCGTCGTCGCAGCCATTGCCGGTGCAGCCGCCGCCGAAGAAACCGGTCGGGGCGGGCGCGCCGCTGACGACCAGCACGTTCGGGTTGGCGCGCTTGATCGCCTGATATGCCGCGCTCAACATCTGGGTATAGGCTGCCGGGCTGATCTGTCCGGCGGGCCACTCGCGGTCGATGTTCTGTTCGTTCCAGACTTCGATGCCATCGGGACCCAGCGACGCCACGCCGCCGAGGAAGTTGGCGAAATCCTGGTAATACTGCGACGGGTTCGCCGCGAGCTGCTGCGGGTTGCCGACGATGCCGAGCAGAACTTTGAAGCCCCGGCTGCGGGCGGCGTCAATCGCGCCCTGCGCGATGCTGGCGGGGTCGCCCTGATTCCAGCGGATCTGGGTCTTCGCCCAGGTCATGCCCGCGCCGCGCATCTGGTCAGGATACGAGAAGCTGAACACGTGACCACCAAGCTCAAAGCCGCCAACCGGACCCGGCACTGCCGTCGGCGGTACTGCCGTTGGCTGACCCGGCGCTGCTGTCGGCTGTACCACCTGTCCCGGTCCCGGAATGCGAAGCTGCTGCCCCGCATAGATCAGGTTCGGGTTGGTGATGCCGTTCAACTGGGCGATTGCCGTAATGGTCGTGTTGAACCGCGCCGCAATGCGCGCCAGCGTATCGCCCCGGACGACGGTGTAGGTGGAAACCTGCGGCGGCGGCGCTGCCGTTGGCGGAACGCCGGTGGGTGGCACCGCCGTCGGTGGCACTGTGCCGCCGACCGGAATCACCAGGCGCTGCCCAACGTAAATGATGTTGATGTTGGCGATATTGTTCGCCTGGGCGATTGCCGTCACGGTCGTGTTGAAGCGCCGCGCAATCGATGCGAGAAAATCGCCGGGCGCAACCACATAGGTAGTTTGTCCGCCGGGGGCGGGGGTTGGCGTGGGAACTGGCGTGGTTCCACCAGTCGGAATGACCAACTGCGAACCGGCATAGATCAGGTTGTAGTTGGTGATTCCATTTGCCTGCGCGATAGCCGCCATGCTGACGTTGTAACGCAAAGAGATGCGGAACAGGTTTTCGCCCCGCTGTACAACATGAATGGTCTGCTGGGCGAAAGCGGCTATGCCCGTCAACAGCAAGGTAAAAATGGTCAGGATGAAGATAAAACGGCGCATGTTTTCTCCTTGAGTCTTCATGATAAAACAGCTTCGCGCCCGCGCGGTGTCTGCGCGTATGCGCGTCAGACACCTAATACGGAATCGTCAGCGCTTGCCCGGCATATATCAGGCTTGGATTCCACAACAGGTTGTACGACGTAATCGCGGCAACGGAAGTGCCATACCGTTGGGCAATACGGGTCAGTGTATCGCCGGGCTGTACATAGTAGGTGGTGATGCGGGTAGGCGTATAAGGTGGAATCCGCAGTATCTGTCCGGCATAAATGATATTTGGGTTATAAATCCCGTTCGCCTGCGCCAGCCCCCAGATGGTTCGACCAAACCGCTGCGCAATCCTGCCGAGTGAATCGCCATACTGGACGGTGTAGTAAGCTGCTCCTGAAGCAGGGGGCGGTGCTGGTGGGTAATAACTGGAATAGGGGATGACTAACGATTGTCCGGCAAAAATGTAGTTTGCGTTATAAATTCCGTTTGCGGCGACGATGGCGGCAACAGTGGTGTTGTAGCGCAGGGCGATCCGGGACAGCGATTCGCCGGGCGCGACGATGTGGTAGACCTGCCCCGCCTGGGCGGAAACGGCAGTGGCAGAGACCAGGATAAACAAAACGCCGAGGATAATCATCAGACGACGCATTGTGGTCCCCTTCCAAGCACAAAAAAATATAGGGTAAAGTATTCTCTCAACACTATAACACAACTAGTAAAAATTTGTTTACGGTTAGCGCCCACTTCCTGAGTAGTTTTTACCAAAGGGCTTTAGCCCGCGAGAAAGCCACGCCGTTTTAACGGCAGTGGATTACGAAACTAGTTTCGTACGAAACGAAGTTTCGTCAAGTGAATTTGGCTTTAGCCGTATTTGAGGCGGTTGCATGGGATGAACATTCGTGCCAAAATACAAATGCTGGTCGCGGCGTTGGAGCGCCCACCAGCTCTCCGACAAATAAGGTGTCGAAGCATGAGCGATTCTAGCACGAGCGTTCGCGTTTTCAAATACCGCCTCTACCCAGGCAAGGCACAGGAAAAGAACCTGTACCGCGTCCTGAACTGCGCTCGTAACCTGTACAACATGGCGCTGGCAGAACGCAAGTACGCCTACCGGCTTGAGAGGCGCAAAGTCGGAATAGCCGAAACCGAGCAGCTTGCCAAACGCTATC
>JAUQWZ010000006.1 GCA_030834905.1 Aggregatilineales bacterium
TGGTGACGCCTGCGATAATGCCGATCTGTACTATCGCTTTTGGCAGGTGCAGTTGGATGATGGAACTATTGGCTGGGCAGCCGAGGCGAATAACACCAACTACTTCATTGAGCCAATTTCTGCTGCTCCTCCGACGGCAACGGTTACCGCAACTGAAACGTTCACTGACACACCCACAATAACTCATACTGCTACTTTCACGCCGTCAGAGACTGCAACTGAGACGCCTACGGCAACATCCACTTCGACCGCGACTTCAACAAATACTCCTACGCCAACAGCAACTGAAACACCTTCCGTGTCGTGTACGGCAACTGTAAGTGCTGGCGATACAGCGGCCCTCATCAGTGCCATCACCGCCGCGAATACTAGCGGTGCATCACCTGATACCATCTGCCTAACTCAGAGTACCTATATCCTCATAACAGTTGACAACACCACCAACGGCGCAAATGGGCTGCCGTCCATCACCAGCGATATTACCATTGTTGGCAACGGGGCAGTGATCAACCGTGACGCGGCAGCGCCTGCCTTCCGCCTCTTCCACGTTGCTGCCAATGGCAGTTTGACGCTGGAAAACTTGACTGTAAGCGGAGGCGATGCCTCTGGTGCTGCGCCTGCCGACGATGGCGGCGCGATCTACAATCGCGGAACGCTGATCCTTATCGATAGCACGATTACGGGAAATAGCGCCAGCGCCGACGGTGGCGGCATCTATACGAGCGGCACACTCACGATCAATGGCAGTGGGGGAGGCTTGTATACCACGTCAACCACACTGACTGTTAGCGGTGGGCAGATCAGCGGCAATAATGGCAACGCCAGAGGAACGCAAGCGCTTGTTTCAGGCGCTGTTCCACAAGATCTACGTTCATGAGGGGAAAACAAAAGCGGTTGAGCCAAGTCCCGTTTTGTGGGCACTTCTCTCAACCGCCGTACCTGAAGCGGGGACGACGGGGTTCGAACCCGCGATCTCTGCCTTGACAGGGCAGTATGTTAACCGCTACACCACGTCCCCAGTGGATGGGGTAAATATACTTGCCACCGTTGGGGATGTCAAGGCACAAATCTGCCTTTCTTCGGCACTTCACGGGAAATAGCGAGCTGCCCCCAAAGCCTGCATGGAACCACATGCCCCACAGGTCATTACCCGTCATGCTACCGAACCCGGTCTTGCCAAACACCATGTTGGTTCATTGACGGCAGCAGCCAACCAGACTGCCGTTGGCTATGACAGCACGAACTGATACCGCCCTGCCCTCACGTTGTGCACCCTGGCTTCGGTAGGCGCGCCGTTGAGTGAAATCATGCCAACACCAAATTCTGGCAGATAAACCTCAGCCGTCGCGTTGGGCGGTACAACCACCGTCCACACCAACGTATCGTCGTCATACTTCCAGTCTGAGATCAGTTCACCGTAAGGCGTCTTGAGCTTGCCGCAGGCTGACGTCAGTCCGCCGCCGGGCTGTGGGCGCAGGATGACATGTTTGTAGCCGGGCTGGATCGCGTCCGGCTCTATGCCCGCGACAGTGTTATACAGCCACGCGCCGACAGCGCCGTAGGCGTAATGGTTGAACGAGTTCATCTCCGGTATCTGGAAACCGTTCTCTTCCGTCCAGCCATCCCACCGCTCCCAGATCGTCGTCGCGCCCTGTGTCACCGCGTAAAGCCACGAGGGCCAGCTCGTCTGATTCAGGAGCGCATAGGCAATGTCGGCACGCCCACCGCTGCTCAGGACGTGCGGCAGATAAGGCGAACCCACAAATCCGGTCGAAAGATGCATCTCGCGGCGGTTGATATCCGCTGCCAGCTCGGCGACAGCAAGCGGACGCACGGCATCCGGCAGCAGATCGAAATGGAGCGCCAGCACATAAGCGGTCTGGGTCGGCGTGAACAACCGGGTGTTGAACACGTCGGACGTGATCTTGCCATAATCCACCGGCTTGAGGCTGCCCTGAGCCACCCGATCCGCTGCCGCCCGCTGATCCCACGTAGATGACCGAACCATCGACTCAGCCGTTACGCTGCTGCCGTAAAGAAACCGTTCGCCAAATGCCGCCTTCACACCGGCAAATAACTCGCGGTATCTGGCAGCGTCGTCCATCTTCCCAACTATCGCTGCGATCCGCGCCATCAGGCTGGCATCGTAAGCCAGAAAAGCGGTTCCGATCAGGTCGCGCGGGGTCATGGCGTTGATCGCCAGCCAATCGCCAAAGCCCTGCCAGCCTTCATAGTCAGGCGCGCAGCGAATGTAACCGGGACTCGTGCGCATCAGGAAGTCCATATACCGCGTCATGGTCGTGTAGTTGGCTTCCAGAATTCGACGGTCGCCATAACACAGGTAGATCGTCCACGGGCAAATGATGACCGCATCCGCCCATGCGGGACCGCCGTCCTCGCGCGGCGGGGATTTCAGGTTAGGCACGATTGCCGGGATGATTCCCTGCTCATCCTGCGAATCGGCGACATCCTGCGCCCATTTGCTCATAAAAGCGGCGACGTTCATGTTGAAGGCTGCTGTCCGGGCGAACACCTGAATGTCGCCCGTCCAGCCCATGCGCTCGTCACGCTGCGGGCAGTCGGTTGGCACATCGAGAAAATTGCCCTTTTGTCCCCAAACGATGTTACGCTGCAATTGGTTGATGAGGGGATCGGAACATTCAAACTCCCCGGTCGGCTCTAGCTCAGAGTGCAGCACAATTCCAGTGACCGTGTCGCGCGTCACCACGCCCGGATAATCGAGCAGTTCCACATAGCGGAAGCCGTGAAAGGTGAATTTCGGCTCCCACACCACCTCGCCGTCGCCCCCAAAGGTGTAGTAGTCGGTCGCCCGCGCTTTCCTCAGGTTGGCTGTGTAGAGCGACCCATCGGGGTTCAGGACTTCGGCAAAGCGCAGGGTGATGGTCGTTCCGGCGGGGGCGCTGCCTCTGAATCGCACCCGCCCTACCATGTTCTGTCCCAGGTCGAAGATAGAGCGCCTGACGTTATAGGCGCTTCTGCTGACCGGGTCGCTGATGGGTCTTAGTTCTTGAATGCGCCGTATCAACGGGCTGTTAGTGGCGGTCAGCGCCATGCCCGGATCGTCGAATACCTCGACTCCATACCAGCACCGGGCATCAAAACCCGGACTATCCCAGCCGGGCATCTCCAGCCGCGCGTCATATTCTTCGCCCATCAGCAGATCGCTGCCGACGACAGCGCCAAAGCGATATTTCCAGGTGGAATCGGTGACGATGGTCATCAGACTGCCATCTGCCAGCGTGACCTCAAGCTGTGCCAGCAGCCGTGGGCGATCCACATACTGCTGCCGGTGGCTCCAGCCCACATAGCCAACCGCCCAGCCATCGCTCAGGACTGCCCCGATGGCATTTTCGCCGTCCCGCAGCCGGTCAGTCACATCATAGACCTGATAGCGGATACGCCTGTCATAGTCGGTCCAGCCGGGCGTCAGTTCGTCATCGCCGACGCGCTGCCCGTTGATGGAACATTCGTACAGCCCCAGCGCCGTCACGTAAAGCCGGGCAGACACCGCCGCGCCGGGCAGCGTAAATGCTTTTCGCAGATAGGGCGCGGGAGTCGCGCTGTATAAGCCACCGCGAAGATCCGCCCCAACCCACTGCGCTGTCCATTCTTCACGCCGCAGCAGTCCCATCTCGAACCAGACGATTTCGCTCTCGCTGGGGCTTCCCGCCTCATCCCAGACGATCACCCGCCAGTAAACGCGCTGGCGCGGTTGCAGCGCCAGCCCGGCATATTCCACGTGAATCGACTGGTCAGAGTCAACTCTACCGCTGTCCCAGAGATCGGCTTGCCCTGCCGCCAGCCTATCGCGACTGCTGCCCGCCAGCAGGCGATAGGCGGTCTGCCGCGCGCCCTGACGCTCGGTTTGCATCTGCCAGCTAAGGCGGGGGCGCAGCGCATCAATACCGAGTGGGTTGGACAGGTATTCACAGGTAAGACCGACAATCTTCGTCATTAAGCTTCCCCTCGGCTCCAATCTATCGGTGACGCGGCATTCGTCAGGCAGCAAATTCTAGCGCCGGTTGAGAGAAATGAAATCTTCGCCGGACAAGCGCTGAATCCCCGGCAGCTTCGGCAGATTATCTACCCGCGCGGGTGCCCGCCGTCCGGCTGTGACATCCCGCCAATTGTGGATACAATACGACGAAATGTCGGGCGCGTTCATGCACAATAAACAGCCGCCTGATTTCGCGCGCCCGTCCCTTTTTAGTGGAGGTAAGACCGTTTGTGAGACAAATCATAGAGTGCGTTGCCAATTTCTCGGAGGGGCGGCGGACTGCCGTCATAGATGAAATCGTCGCCACCATTGGCGCTGTGCCTGGCGTCCATGTCCTCGACCGTGAAAGCGACCTCGATCACAACCGATCCGTCATCACGTTCATCGGAGCGCCGGAGCCAATCGTCGAAGCCGCCTTCCAGGGCATTGCCGCCGCCGCCCGCCTGATCGATATGGATGAACACAGCGGCGAGCATCCCCGCCTGGGCGCAGCCGACGTGGTGCCGTTCATTCCCATTGAAGGCGCGGACATGAACGACTGCGTTCTGCTTGCCCGCCGTCTCGGTGAACGAGTAGGACGCGATCTGGACATTCCGGTCTATTTGTATGAAGCCGCCGCTGCCCGCCCGGATCGCGAAAATCTGGAGGACGTGCGGCGCGGTCAGTATGAAGCCCTCAAAGAAGCGATTGACACCGATCCAGACCGCGCCCCCGATTACGGACCCTCCCGACTGGGCAAAGCAGGCGCTGTCATCATCGGCGCGCGCGCGCCGCTGGTTGCATACAACGTCTACCTGACGACCAGCGACGTGGAGATCGCCCGCAGGATCGGCAAGACGATCCGCCACTCATCCGGCGGCTATCGCTACGTGAAGGCGCTGGGGCTGCTGGTGGATGGCAAGGCGCAGGTTTCGATGAACCTCACCAACTACACCAAAACGCCGATTCACGGCGTGGTCGAGGCAATACGCCGCGAGGCAGGACGTTATGGCGTTGGCATCCAGAGCAGCGAGATTGTGGGATTGATTCCCCAGCGCGCCCTGCTGGACGCGGCGCAGTGGTATCTTCAGATCGACGGCTTCAAGCCGGAACAGGTGCTTGAAAACCGGCTGTCCGAAAGCCCATCAGCGGATGCAGACAGCCCGACCGCGTCCTTCCTCGATGAACTGGCTGCCGGGACTGCCACGCCCGGCGGTGGCGCAGCCGCCGCTTACAGCGCCGCTATGGGCGCGGCGCTGGTCGCGATGGTCGCCCGAGTCACGATCGGAAAGAAGAAATATGCCGATGTAGAATCCCGCATGAATGATATCGTCGTCGAAGCCGATCAGCTTCGGGCGGATCTCACCGCCGGTGTACAGCGTGATTCCGCCGCCTTTGAAGCGGTGATGGCTGCCTTCCGCCTGCCTAAAACCAGTGACCAGGAGCAGGCGGCGCGCGCCGAAGCAGTTGAAGCCGCCACTCGGCACGCCGCCGAAGTTCCGTTGGAAGCCGCGCAGTTGGCAACCCGCGTGCTGGAGCTTGCCGCCGAACTGGCAGAGACGGCGAATATCAACGCCGTGTCGGACTCCGGTTCCGCTGGCGCGATGGCGGGCGCGGCACTTCATGCCGCCGCGCTGAATGTGAAGATCAACGCTGCCAGCATCCGCGATCAGGACGCCGCCAGCCGCTGGCAAACCGCCCTGAACGAATTACAGGAACGCGCGAACCGCGCTCGCCAGCGCCTGGATGCCGCCATTCAGGAGCGCGGCGGAATTACCATCTAGGGCGCTCGCAGCGCTGTTCAGCCGAACCCGTGAAACTACTTAGTGGAATTAAGGACGACCCAATGAACGCTCCAGCCACTTCTCAACCGCGCGAAATTCGCGCGCCACGCGGAACACAGCTGACTTGCAAAAACTGGTTGATCGAAGCTGCCTACCGGATGCTTCAGAACAACCTCGACCCGTTAGTGGCAGGCGATCCGCAGAACCTGATCGTTTATGGCGGGCGAGGCAAAGCCGCGCGCAACTGGGCGTCGTTTGATGCCATTCTGGACTCGCTGCGCCAGCTTGAACCCGACGAAACGCTGCTGGTGCAGTCGGGTAAACCGGTCGCCGTCTTTCGCACCCACGAGGACGCGCCGCGCGTCCTGATCGCCAATTCCAACATCGTTCCTGCCTGGGCAACTCAGGAGAACTTCGACCGGTGGGAGAAAGAAGGTCTGATCATGTATGGTCAGATGACCGCCGGAAGCTGGATTTACATCGGCACGCAGGGCATTCTACAGGGGACGTATGAAACCTTTGGCGCGCTCGCGCGGCAGCAAGGATGGGGCAGCCTCGCGGGAAAGTTTGTGCTTTCGGCGGGTCTGGGCGAAATGGGCGGGGCGCAGCCGCTGGCTGTCACCATGAACGAGGGCGTCGGGCTGCTGGTGGAAGTGGATCGCAAACGCGCCGAGCGCCGGTTGGCGCTTCGACAGGTGGACGTGATCAGCGATGATCTTGAGGAGGCAATGACCTGGGTGCAGGAAGCGGTCAGCCGCCGCCGCCCGCGCTCGATTGCCCTGATCGGCAACGCGGCTGAAATTTTGCCGGAACTCGTCCAGCGCGGCATAACGCCGGATGTCGTCACCGACCAGACCTCTGCCCACGATGTGATGTACGGCTATATTCCCGCCGGACTCACGCTGGAAGCTGCCGCCCAACTGCGCCAAACCGATCCGGATGCTTACAAAGCGCGAGCGATGGAATCGATGGCACGCCACGTTCAAGCCATGCTCGATTGGCAGAAACGGGGCGCGGTGGTGTTTGACTACGGCAACAACCTGCGCCAGCGCGCCTTCGACTACGGCGTGAAAGACGCTTTTGCTTATCCCGGCTTCGTTCCGGCATACATTCGCCCGCAGTTCTGCGAGGGCAAAGGACCCTTCCGCTGGGTCGCCCTCTCCGGTGACCCGGAAGACATTTACGTCACCGACCGCGCCGTCATGGAACTGTTCCCGGAGAACGATCACCTCAACCGCTGGCTGCGCATGGCGCAGAAACAGGTCGAATTCCAGGGATTACCGGCGCGTATCTGCTGGCTGGCATACGGCGAACGGGCGAAGGCGGGGCTGAAATTTAACGAACTCGTCGCTTCTGGCGCGGTGAAAGCGCCCATTGTCATTGGACGCGATCATCTTGACAGTGGTTCGGTCGCCAGCCCTAACCGTGAGACGGAAGGGATGCGCGATGGCTCGGACGCTATCGCCGATTGGCCCCTGCTAAACGCGCTGGTCAATGCCGTTGGCGGCGCGACCTGGGTCAGCATCCATCACGGCGGCGGTGTTGGCATCGGCTACAGCATCCACTCCGGACAAGTCATCGTCGCCGATGGCACCCCCGAAGCCGCCCGCCGCCTGGAGCGCGTGCTGACCACCGATCCGGGTATGGGCGTCGTGCGCCATGCCGACGCGGGCTACCCCGAAGCGATTGACTTCGCCCACCGACGCGGCATTACCATACCGATGAATCCGGCGGAGTCGCCGTGAACGTCGATCTGCTCATTCACAGCGCGGCACAGTTGGTCACCTGCGCCAGCCCAAACGGGGCGCGGCGTGGCATCGCTATGTCGGACGTGGGCATCATTCAGGATGGCGCGGTCGCCGTTCAGGGAGATCGTATCGTCGCCGTTGGCGCATCCGGCGATCTGCGCGCCAGCATGACCGCCGCCCGCCAGATCGACGCCGCTGGTCTGGTCGTCTGTCCGGGCTTTGTTGATCCGCACACCCACGTCGTGTACGCCGGGCATCGGGTTGCGGAGTTTGAAAGCCGCATTCAGGGCAAGACCTATATGGAGATCATGGCGGAGGGCGGCGGCATCCTCAGCACTGTGCGTTCGGCGCGCGCGGCTTCGCTCGATCAGCTCGTCGCCGAATCTCGCCCCCGCCTGGATACGATGCTTGCCCTCGGCACGACCACTGCCGAAGTGAAAACCGGCTACGGGCTGGATCGAAACTCCGAACTGCGGATGCTCCAGACCATCGAGGCGCTCGACCAGACCCACACGATGGATTTAGTGCCGACGTTCATGGCGGCTCATGCGGTCCCGCCCGAATATCGCGGGCGCGCATCTGATTACGTCGATCTGATCATTCACGATATGCTGCCCGCCGTCCGCGACTGGTATGTTTCCAGCCAGTGGTACGGCGAAGCCACGCCATTCTTCATTGACGTGTTCTGCGAGGACAACGCCTTCGATGTTGGTCAATCCCGGCGAATTCTGCAAGCCGGTGCTGCGCTGGGGCTGCGCGTCAAAGCCCATGTGGATGAATTCACCGCGCTTGGCGGCGTCACGCTCGGAGTCGAACTGGGCGCTGTCTCGCTCGATCACCTCGATGTCACCCGCGCCGACGAAGCGGCGGCGCTTGCCGCGTCGGATACCGCCGCCGTCATCATGCCCGCCGTAAATTTCAACCTCGGCAGCACTCACTTCGCCGATGCCCGCGCCCTGATTGACGCGGGCGCAGTCGTCGCTCTGGCGACCGACATCAATCCCGGTTCGTCGCCCTGCCCCTCGATGCCGCTGGTGATGGCGATTGCCTGCCGCTACCAGCGTCTGCTGCCAGCCGAAGCACTGATCGCCTCGACCATCAACGCGGCGTATGCAGTCGGCTTATCGGATCAGATCGGCTCGCTCGAACCGGGCAAACAAGCCGACATGCTCCTGATCGCAGCCCCCGATTATCGCTATCTGATGTACGAGTTCGGCGGCAATCTCATTCGTCACGTCTTCAAAAAAGGCGTCCAGGTCATATAGATATGGAGTCCCGTTACATGGAATCGGTCGTCATTGATGGCGCCAGCCTCACGATTGAGCAGGTGGTCGCCGTCGCCTACGGCACGCCGGGCGCGCCGCGAGTGGAACTCAGCCCGGAAGCGCTGTCGCGCGTCGTCCAGTCTGCCGACGCGGTGCGGCGTCTGGTCGATCAGGGTACGGTTGCCTATGGCATTACCACCGGCTTTGGCGCGTTCAAAGACCGCATCATCCCGCCAGAACAGGTTGAGAAGCTGCAATACAATATCATCGTCAGCCACGCCGTTGGCGTCGGCGACCCGTTCGACATCCCGAACACCCGCGCCATCATGCTGGTGCGCGCTAACTCACTCGCCAGAGGCTATTCAGGAATCCGCCCGGAGACGCTCCAGCAGATGATCGATATGCTCAACTGCGGCGTGCATCCGGTCATTCCAGAGAAAGGCTCGCTCGGTGCCAGCGGCGATCTCGCGCCGCTTGCCCACATGAGTCTGGTGCTCATCGGCGAGGGTGAAGCCGAGTATCAGGGCGAAATTCTATCCGGCGCTGACGCCATGCGCCGCGCCGGTTTAACGCCCCGCGTGCTGGCAGCCAAAGAAGGGCTGGCGCTGACCAACGGCACTTCGGTGATGTGCGCCATTGGCTCGCTCGAAACCTACCGCGCCGAGATGCTCAGCCAGGTGGCGGATATCGCGGGCTGCCTCAGTCTGGAAGCGCTGAACGGCACCCCGCTGGCGTTCGACCAGCGCATTCACCAGCTTCGCCCGTTTCCGCGTCAGGAAGTCTGCGCCGCCTACCTGCGCGCTTTGCTGGAAGACAGTGATTTCACTCGTGGCGAGGACTCCGCTAATATTCAGGACGCCTACACGCTGCGCTGCATCCCGCAGGTGCATGGCGCGGTGCGCGATGCCATCGCCTATGCCCGCTGGGTAATGGAGATCGAGCTTAATTCGGTCACCGATAACCCGCTGATTTTCGTGGACGACGATACCGACGAAATTACGGTGCGGTCGGGCGGCAACTTTCACGGCGAACCGCTTGCGATTTGCATGGACTACCTCGGACTCGCCATGAGCGAGCTGGGCAACATCTCGGAACGGCGCATCATGCGGCTGATCGACGAAGCATCGAACACGCATACCCTGCCCGCCTTCCTCACCCGCGACGGTGGCGTCAATTCGGGATTCATGATCGCCCAGTACACGGCGGCGGCGCTGGCAACCGAGAGCAAGGTGCTGTCGCATCCCGCCAGCGTCGATTCAATTCCAACCTCGGCGAACGTGGAAGATCACGTCAGCATGGGCTGTACCGCGGCAATCAAAGCGCGGCGCATTCTCAATAATGTGGAACGTATTCTGTCCATCGAACTGATGGCGGCGGCGCAGGGCATCGACTTTCGCAAGGAAGTCTACCCGCCCGGCGCGCGTCTTGGGCGCGGAACGCAGCCCGTTTACGACCTCATCCGCCAGCACGTCCCCTTTATCGAGGAGGACACCGTCATGTACCGCTACATGGACGCCGTCTATCGCCTGGTGAAGCAGCGCCAGATCCTGAATGCAGTCGATCACTCGAAGCTTTCGTTATGAGTCAGGGATACGCTGGCGCGGTAACGCCAAACCAAAAGGCACAGCGGTTTGCTGTGCCTTATTTTTGGTGGATGCTGCTGGCTGTATCGAAGGTCAGTCCAGCCCCTCGTTTGGTTCCACGTTGATCTCCTGCAGCTTTCCGGTCGCGATATATCGGACCCGTTCAGCAATATTGGTTGCCAGATCGCCAATACGTTCCAGTTCCTGGGCTGCGCGCAGGATTTCGTATGCTTCCAGAATCCGTTTCTGTTTCTTGGCTTCAACCATGTTTTCGATCACGTGGGCAAACAGGCGCGTATATAAATCGTGAACTTCCCGATTCTGCTTAGCGATCACTTCCACTACGATGACGCTGTTGTCGGCATAGGCAGCCAGCACCTGATTGAGCATCGCGACGACCAACGCGCCCATCTCTTGGAGTTCGCGCGGCTGCGCCCCTTTAGGATTATCTGCCAGACGAAGAATACCCCGGGCGATTAACTTCGCCTGATCGCCCATCCGTTCGAGGTCAACAATCATATTCATCACGGCGACAATCGCCCGCAGGTCACGGGCGGCTGGCTGCTGCGTGGCAATGAGTTCCACGCATTTCTCTTCGATCAAAAACCGCTGCGCGTTCACAGTCGTATCCGCCTGAATGATCTGCTGGGAAAGCTCTTTATCCAGAGTCGCCAGCGCCTTCAGGGCAAGCTGAAGCTGCTCCTCGACCATACTACCCATCTTCAGAATCTCAGCCTGAAGTTCATGGAGTCTGATTTCAAATTGTCGGCGCATCGGCGCGTCACTCCGCATCATCGTAGACAAACCAATCTAATTCGCCATGACTTCAAATGCAGCACATCGTTACGGCACCCCTACCCTAGTTTCGAGTCCCGGATCACCCCGCTAGCCGCGCCTGCCGGTAATGTAGGCTTCGGTTAACCCGTCCTGCGGGGAACTGAACAGCGTGCCCGTCTCACTAAACTCCACCAGCCGCCCCAACCAGAAAAATCCAGTCCAATGAGAAGCGCGTGCCGCCTGCTGCATGTTGTGCGTGACAACGACGATTGTATACTCAGAAGCCAGTTGACGCATTAACTCCTCAACGTGCAGCGTCGCCACAGGATCAAGCGCCGAGCAGGGTTCGTCCATCAGGATGACTTCCGGCTTCACGGCAATGGCGCGCGCGATGCACAGGCGCTGCTGTTGTCCCGGGTTCAGTTCCAGCGCCGAATCCTTCAGGCGATGTCGCACTTCATCCCACATGCCCGATCCCATCAGACTCTGGCGCACGATCTCGTCAAGGGGTTCATTCTTGTCCATGCCAAGCACGCGCGGACCAAAAGCGACGTTGTCGTAGATCGACTGCGGGAAGGGATTAGGACGCTGGAACACCATTCCCACCCGCTGTCGCAGTTCTGTAACATCCACATCGAGGTCATAGATGTTCTTACCGTCCAGCAGCACTTCGCCTTCTGCCCGCGTATTCTTGATGGTGTCGTTCATCCGGTTGAGACAGCGCAAAAAGGTCGATTTGCCACAACCTGATGGTCCGATCAGCGCCGTGATCTGGTGCTGTTTGATGGGGACATTCAAGCCGTGAAGCGCCTGGAAGTCGTCGTAAAAGAAGCTGAAATCGCGCACTTCGATCTTGTTTGCCATCACCCAAACCGCCCTGTAATGTAGTCCTCGGTGCGTTGATCCCTGGGCTGCGTGAACAGCGCGGCAGGCGTGTCCACCTCAATCAGCTCGCCATCCAGCAGGAACGCCCCCCGGTCAGCTACACGCGCCATCTGCTGGACGCTGTGCGGCACCATGATGATGGTGTAGCGCTGTTTCAATTCGACCAGTGAGTCTTCGACGATACTGGTCGAAATGGGGTCTAAGCCGGATGTCGGGTTGTCCAGAAGGATGACCTCAGGTTCGAGCGCCAGCGAGCGAGCGATACATAACCGCTGCTGCTGCCCCCCGGAGAGCGCGAAAGCGGAGTGATGCAGCCGGTCTTTGACTTCATCCCATAGAGCAGCCTGCCTGAGCGAGTCTTCTACCCGTTCTTCCAGCAGCGCTCTATCACGGATTCCCGCCATCTTCAACCCATAGGTCAGGTTGTCCTGAATACTACCGGGAAGCGGTGACGGCAGCGCAAAGACCATGCTAACCCTGCGGCGCAGGTTGGCTACATCGACGCCGGGCGCGAAGATATCCTGGTCATTGAACAGAATCGCCCCCTGAAATTTGGCGTTCTCGGTCAGGTCGGACAGGCGATTGAGCAGCCTGAGCAGCGTGGACTTGCCGCTGCGCGACGGTCCAAAAAGTACCAGAACTTCGTTTTCAGGAATATCAATGGTGATATTTTTGAGCGCCTCTGTCTCGTCACTGTAGGTGAAATAGAGGTTTTGAATAGAGATTTTCGGACGCATAGGCTCAATCTCACCCGATGGGGATCGTAGCAACGAGTATAGCGCTTAATTCGGTGTCGATGCTCGCGTTCACCATGTCCGGCGGCGGCGCATCCGGGTGCGAAACAGCGCCGCGACCAGCGTCAGCGACAGGACGATCATCAGCAGCACCAGCGCCGTCCCATACTGGATTGAAAGCGGCATATCGGGAACCTGCGTCGAAATCGCATACAGGTGATACGGCAGCGCCATCGTCTGATCAAATATCGACGAAGGCAGATCGGGCAGGTAGAAAGCAGCCACGGTGAACAGGATCGGCGCGGTTTCACCGGCGGCGCGTCCCAAACCCAGAATGATGCCGGTGATGATTCCCGGAAGCGCGTGAGGCAGCACCTGATGCCAGATCGTCTGCCAGCGCGTCGCCCCTAAGCTCAGACTCACCACGCGAAACCGCTGCGGCACTGCCAGTATCGCCTCTTCCGCCGTACTGATGACCACCGGCAGAGTCATGATGCCGAGGGTTAGCGAGCCAGCGAGGATTGACGTGCCAAAGCCAAGAAACAGGACGAAGACTCCCAACCCAAACAGCCCATAGACAATCGAGGGAATACCCGCCAGATTGACGATTGCCAGACGCACCCAGCGCGTCAGGCGGGTGTCACCGGCATATTCGGCAAGATAGATAGCCGCAGCCACGGCAATTGGGATGCAGACGATAGCCGTCCCCAGTGTGAGAATCAACGTCCCCAGAATCGCGGGCAGGATGCCCCCGTCTCTCATGCCGTTGCTCGGCGCTGAGGTCAGGAAGGTCAGATTAATCGCCCCGATTCCCTGAACAAGGATAAACCCGATGATCACGACGATGGGCAGCACCGCCACAATTGCAACCGCCGTGATAGAGCCAACGGCAACTTTCTGTACCTGCTGTCGCGTCATAACTGCCCCTTCCGGCGGCGCGCGGTCTGGCTGCCGACAAACCGGCTCGCCAATGAATTGAGCGCGAAAGTCATCATAAAGAGTACGATTCCAATGCCAAACAGGACGTTATAGTGAAGCGTGCCCTGCGCCACCTCGCCCATTTCAGCAGCAATTGTTGCCGTCATCGTGCGGATTGGCTCGAAGAACATGCCGACCCCAAATTCTGGAATATTGGCGGCATTTCCGGTAACCAACAGCACCGCCATCGTTTCGCCAATAGCTCGACCAATGCCCAGCATCACGGCAATCACCAGCCCTGACCGGGCGGCAGGCAAGACGACCCGTATCGTCGTCTGCCACTGGGTTGCCCCCAGCGCCAGGGCGCTGTCACGATATTCTTTGGGCACCGCGTAAAGCGCATCCTCAGAGATGCTGATTACCGTCGGCAGCGCCATGTAGGCAAGCAGCAGCGACCCCGTAAATGCAGTCAGTCCGGTAGGTGAGCCAAGCTGCTGGATAATCGGTGCCAGCGTCACCCACCCCAGGAAGCCCAGCACGATAGAAGGGATTCCGGCGAGAATTTCGATCAGCGGCTTAAGTATTTCCCGCTGCCACTGCGGGGCGATCTCGCCCAGATAGATAGCCGTCAACAGCCCCAGCGGCACCGCAATAAGCACCGCGCCTACCGTCACAACAAGCGAACCGACAATCAGCGGCATCAGTCCGTAGTGACCTTCAGTTGGATACCAACGGCTTCCGAAAAGTTCGCGCAGCGGAATATCGAGAAAAGTAGGCAGTCCTTCACGGATCAGGAAGAAGAAGATCAGTGCGACGATGAGGATCGTTGATATTCCCGCCAGCCAGATAATGCGCTCGATGACAAATTCCTGCCATCCGCGCGGCAGAAAGGTCGGCAGCTTGATCCCAAGCTGGCGGCGCGGCGCTGTCATTGATACAGGCTCCGTTTGTGTCGCGTTCATTGTGCCTCGGCTTCTGCATCCAGGGGAACAAAGCCCAACTCGGTAACAATCGCCTGACCTTCCGGTCCTCTGATCCAGTCAAGATAGCTGGCAATCGAACCAGTCGGCTCACCGGCGGTATACATAAACAGAAAGCGAGCAAGCGCATAGCTGTTATCCGCCGCCGTCTCCACCGAGGGAAGCACATACGGCGAACTGGCGTCGCGCGCCACGGCTATCACCTTTTCGTGTTCGGTCACGTAGCCGAGTCCGTCATAGCCAATCGCGTTCGGATTGCGGCGAATTTCGCTGGTGATACCGACTGAGGAAGGCATCAGCAGCGTTTGCGGCGCGAAGATATCGCTGTTCTCTATCTCTCCAAGCCGGACAACTTCTTCCAGAAAATAGACGTGCGTGCCGGAATTGGATTCGCGGGAGACGAGCACAACCGGGGCGTCAACGCCGCCAACCTGTGACCAGTTGGTGATACGCCCGGTGTACATGTCCGAAAGCTGAGGGAGGGTAAGTTCAGAGACAGGATTGGACGGATGCACGACAATCGCGATGGCATCGATGGCGATGGGGATTTCTACCGGATGGATGCCATTTGCCTCGGCAGCGGCGATCTCCTCGTCCTTTATGGGGCGCGACGCATTGGCAATATCGGCAGTGCCGTTGAGCAAGGCAGCGATACCGGTGCCGGTGCCGCCGCCGGTAACCGCGATAGCGATACTGGGGTCAACCTGTTGGTGCGCCTCAGCCCAAGCCAGCGCCAGGTTAAGCAGGGTGTCTGACCCCTTGTTTTGAATAGCACGCCGATTCCCGGACGCTTCAACCGACCCCGGCGCGGGGACACAAGCTGAGAATACAACCACAAATGTCAGGAGCAAAAACGCAAGCAGTGCCAGAGGAGTAATTTTCGTCAGCCTGGGTTTGATGGAATTGAGATGCTGACTCGTCATAGTAGCCTTCAGTGATTACCACGTTTTCAGAAGCAGATCATAAGCATTCTCTTAATAACATTGTGAAATCAAATCGACAATAACCACAGATTAAGGCTTCGGGCTAAAAATGTTAAATCCGCTTAACTTTTGAGCGCGGCAGCGCTGAAAATTACGAAAAACCGAATAGCAGCGATTAAATGAGATAGGCGTGCTTAACGAAGGCATAAACTGGCAGCAGTGGGCAATCTTATGGACAAACTGATTAGGAACCGCCGTATGTTGTAGGGACACGATAATATCGTGTCCGCCGCCTGATTGAAGGGAACGGACACGACAAAGCATAGGCAGTATGCAGCATACTGCGTATGCACGTGTCCCTACGGCGTCCGTTTGGAAATGCGGCGCATTCTTTTCAGTTTCTCCATTAGGGCTGAGGGGGATCGATTTTGTGAGGGTGAACGCGCGGGCAGACGAATCAGCCCTATCGTTCACCCGCGTATCGGCTGCATGGGGCGGGTCTGCTCTTCGGTATCGAATGTCACCGCCTGCACCACCTGTCCGGGGGGATAATCAATGCGTCGGGGAGTTCCTCCGGCACACGGCGAAACCAGATAGGTGATGCGCGACGACGTAGAAATAGTCCAGCGCGCAGCGACGCGGTACATTTCGCCTTCGACCAGCAGCAGATCATCGACCTGAATCGCCCCGGCTAAATAGCCTTCAAAGGCGCTCAGTGCGGGCAGCGGCATAGTTTCGGCTGGTGTCATAATCGGTGGGGTATCGATGTTGTTTTTCATGCTGTTTTTAGTCGTCCCCGAGGGCGCAAAAGGTTCGAATCCACAATCAGGTGTAACACTTTGGATCAAATTACGTTCTAAGGAATGTCGTAACCACTAGACTGAGAGGGCATAATGCAACGACCGACAAGTAAACAAACGAGCGTTCTGGTCTTATCACTGGCGCTTTGCCTGATGCTGCTGATAATACCCGCGCAGGCACAGCAAACGGCGACTCCAAGCCCATCGCCCGTCCCAACGATTACCTTCACCGGAACCATTGGCAGCGTTGCGGCTAATCAAATCGTCGTCAACGGCTTATTGGTCGATATTCAGGGTCTGGATATCGCGCCGGAACGCCTCCAGATCGGAACAAGGGTCACAGTATCCGGCGTTTTGCAGAACGGACTTATCGTAGCAATCAATCTGAGCTTTGATGATGATGACACCAGTAACAATATCCTGACCGCGACGTTCACGCCAACACCGTCGGCAACGCCAACTCCCGGCGCAACGCCTGCGTATGTGCCTCCGATCATCATCATCGAGGGACCGGTGGTGTCTATCACCCAGACGACGCTGATAATCTATGACTTCAACATCCAGATTAACCAGAACGTCAACGTCACCAACATCCGCGTGGGCGACAGAGTGCGCGTACACGGCGACCTCAACATCGTCAACAACACCATCAATATCGTGGCGGTAAACATCGTTATCATCAATATTGACCAGCGCGACAGCGGGCGTCAGCCGCCGCGTCCACCAGCAGGCAGCGGGCGCGGTTCGCGTTCGTCGCGCTCAAGCTAGGCGCTGCCGCGCCTGAGATCAACTGCTTAACCCGGGCTGCCGCTGCCCTGTCGTTACGGCGCGGCAGCCCATCCATTGGGACACAACTGTCATGAGACTGAAACTGAACCCGCGCGGCATCGCCATCGTTCTGAGCTTTATCGCGGTGCTGCTGGCGCTGGAAAGCGTCTTTTCGGAATATGTACGCGCCAACATTCTGGGCATGGACGCCGACACCGCCCCGGCACGCCTGCTCGATCTCTTCAGCGTCAACCTCGAATCCAGCCTGCCGACGTGGTACAGCACCATCAATCTGTTCCTGGCTGCCTGCCTGCTCGCCTGGGTTGCGCTGAGCAAGCGTTTCCACAAGGAATCTTACAGCGCTCACTGGCTGGGGCTGAGTCTGGTGTTTTTCTATCTATCGATAGACGAAGGCGCGGCAGTTCACGAGACGGCTTCGGGTCCTTTGCAGAGCGCGTTCAACACCACCGGCTTTCTGGAATTCGGCTGGCTGATTATTGGCGTGCCGCTGGTGATCCTGTTCGGGATCGCTTTTTTCCGCTTCTGGCTGCATCTACCACCACGAACGCGGGCGCTCTTTGCTGCCGCGGGGGCGCTGTACATCGGCGGCGCGGTGCTGATCGAGAGCATCAGCGCCAATCAATATGCGCTTGACGGCGGCGCGTCGTTTACCTATCTGGCAATCGCCACGGTTGAGGAACTGTGCGAGATGCTGGGCGTGATCGTCCTGATATACGCCCTGCTTGACTATTTGAGCCAGCGCGACGAGCCGCTTGTCGTACAGGCACAAACCCAGCCGCTTGCAGAGGACGACCTGAAACTGGGCTGGTCGTATTCCCTTCGCCATACTGCCATCGTTTTCGCGGCGCTGCTGCTGGTGATCAACGGGGGACTGCTGCTGTGGGGTGTGGCGCTGCACGACCCGGATGGCGCGGACGCCGCGCCCTATCAGTACGCTGTGCTGATCGATGAACTGGCTGGACGAGACGTCACGATTACCCACCTGCCCGGCGTCTTCAGCCCAACCGATGATCTCGCGCGGCGAACCGCAGCCGCGCTTCAGGCGGGCTTTCCGTCGGTGCAAATCCTCAGCCTGCCCACTTTGAACGCCAGCATCGCGGTCGCCAGCGAGTCGCCGGTTTTAACCACCGACTCGATCATCGAATTGATGGAACTGATCCACGAAACCGAATACATCTTCTACGATGCGGCGGTCGTCCGCGCCATCCTGACCCTGCCCTGAACCAGCCGCCAGCCCACCGGCTCACGAACTGCGCGATGAGCCTGATCCGCGCCCGCCAGATGAAGGCGGTGGCGCGGCGGGTACGCTGGCAGGCGGGCGAATGATGGTGATCACCGCTGCCCGGATAACCAGACCGCTGCTCTCAAACCGCGCTTCGCCCCGCACTCGGATTCGCATATTGACCTCAAGCTGCGCAGCCACATCCTGCACCGAATCGATCTCAACAAGCTGATCAAAGATAGTGATGTGATGCTCGCTGATGGTCGTCACCGGTCCCTCGATGATGACCAACGGCACCGACTCGATCACATCGTCCGCTGCGTCGATGGCAGGCAGCGCGGTGGCGGGCTGGGGACTCGGCGGCACCGGGCTGGATGTGGGCGCGATGGTTGCGGTTGCGATAGGCGACGCTGTCTGTGTAGCTGTCGGCGTCACGCTTGCCGTGTGCGTGGGCGTCGTGGTCTGCGTGATCGTCGGTGTCGCCGTCAGCGCGGCGGTTGGTGTCTCGGTCGTGAAAATCTCCTCCTCGATAGGGGTCTCGTCCGGCAGCCTGCTGAGCGCAAAGATGACCGCCAGACTCGCGAGCGCGATGAAAAGCGCCACCAGCGGCAGCAGTCGCATCCCTCGCCGCGCTGGCGCAGTGGGCGATTCAGGCTGCGCGCCCGTCCAGATGATGTCCACTTCATCGAACATCCGCTGGCGCAGCGATTCAACCGCCTCGGATTTCATCTCCGGGGCAGCGCTCCGGCGAAGCTGCGTAATCAGATCCATTTCCTGAGGGGTGAACTGGGACTCGTTCACTGCGCCCTCCCCTGCTGGATTGCCCGAAGGGCAGTGCCAAGCGCTTTGAGCGCGCGATGCTGGAGCACTCGCGTCGATGCTTCCGTCTTACCCATGATCTCAGCAACTTCCGCGTGTGACACATCGTTGATGAACCGCAGGATCAACACGTCCTGATAGTCGGACGACAGCGATTGCAGCGCGCCGCGCAGTTGGGCGTGATCCTCAGCTAAGGCTACGGTATCGAGTGGGTCGGCAGCATCGCCGGGCAGTTCTTCAGGCAGCTCATCAGATAGTTCGCGCCGCTGTTTGCGATAGAGATCCATCACGCAGTTGTGAGCGATGCGGTAGAGCCAGGCGCTGATCGGAGAACCGGTATAACGATAGCGAGGCAGTTCGCGCACCATGCGCAGGAACACTTCCGAGGTAATATCCTCAGCCAGCGCCTCAGAGTCAACACGATAGCGCACATACTTATAGATGTTCTGCACATACATGCTGTAAAGGCTGCTGATTGCCATCTTGTCACCGCGTTGAGCGCAGGTGATAAGTGTTTCCTCGTCACTCAGTGCGTACATTTATACTGCATACCGTTAGAGATACTCGAATACCGCGTTCCAGCGCATCAGGTTGTGCTGACATTTGTACTCAACCAGAATGTCAGCACCACGTAGTTTACCTTATGTGGGGCAGCGAAGCATTAGCCCCGGCGCTGGTGTCGCTGTCGTTGACACGGGAAGCAGGCGCGTTATAGTTCGATGAAGATAGCTGTATTCCGTTTAGCAGAAAGTGGCTGACTGATGCCGAAGAAGATTTACGTAGCCGGACCGCTGTTCAACACCCACGAACGCATGTATCTGGATCAAATCGCCGCCGCCCTCGAACAAGCGGGATACGAGACGTTCCTGCCTCATCGTGACGCCGGAATCCTCGGCGACCTATCGGACATTCGCGAGCGAGAGCGACTTTTCCGCAGCGATATGCAGGCGTTGGACGACTGCCAGATCGTCGCCGCCCTGCTGACTGGCGCTGATCAGGACTCAGGGACGTGCGGAGAGTTGGGGTACGCCTATGCCAAAGGCAAGCCCTGTTTTGGGATCAGCGACGATGTGCGCCGCATGAACAACCTGATCTGGGGATTGTGCGACGAAGGCAAAGCTATCGCCTCGGACATTGATACGCTGGTCGAGATGATCCGTCAGGCATAATTTGAAGTCCCTCTCCCTGAGGGGAGGGATTTAGAGTGAGGGCTAGGTGATTAACAGCCGCTAGCCAAGCACCTGGGCGACGGCATCCAGCCCGGCAACTGCCGGATCCTCCGGTATAAGTACCACGCTGTCCGCTCCGGCATCTAGCAGGCGGCGGATGCTAGCGGCGCATTCGTCCGGCGTGCCGACCACCGCCATCTGCTCGATCCAGGCATCGGGCATGTCCTGTGCCAGCCGTTCGCGTCCGCCATTTGAGCGCATGGCGCTGACTTCGGCTTCGATTCCCAATGGGCGCAGGTAATCTTCATGACCATGCGACAGCACCGTCGCTATCAGCGGGCGCAGGCGGCGGCGGGCAGCCAAACCGTCGGCATCTGCCGCGTAAAACATGTAGACGGTGACCCGGTGCGACGCGCTTTCACGCTGCACTTCCGCCTGTCCGAGCGCGATCTGCTCGCGCGCCCAGCGCACGTAAGCCGGTGACGCCAGTTCGGCAAGGATAGTGCCGTCAGCGCTGCGCCCCGACAGCGCCAGCGATTTTGGTCCGCGCACGCCCAGTGACACCGGCGGCACCGAATCCGGCGGGAATTCCAGCTTGACGGCATCCAGCCGGACATATTTGCCGCGATACGTCACGTCTTCACCTGCCAGCAGATAACGCACCGCTTCAGTCGTTTCACCGAGCGCGATGAGCTGCGATTTCGGGAAAGCGCCGATCTGTTTCATCCACTCAGTAACTCCATGACCGAGACCCGGCAGAAAGCGCTGCGGATAGATGCGCGCCAGCGTCGCGATCTCCATAGCGGTCAGGGCGCTGTTTCGAGCGACGGCTGGCATGATGCCCAAGCCAACCCGAATCTGGCGCGTGGAGGCAAGCGCCACCGCCGCCGATGCCAGCCCGCTTGCATAGAAGCAGTCCTCGACTATCCACAGTTCGTTGAATCCCAGTTGTTCGGCGCGGCGGGCGTAATCGGGCAAAACTTCAGGGGCGTTTTCGCGGCGGAACATGACACCCACGTTCAACCCATTGGTGTGCTGCATGAGGTCTGACTCCCTTCCTGCCTGGATCAGCAGTCATAGTGAGGGCGCGGCAGTCACAATCATGGGATGAGTGTACCCAATCGTGGCGCGTCCGTCACCGAATTGACCGCCTGCGGGCGGGGACGGGAGCGATTCGGCAGCCGTCACCAGAGGGGTTAACCGGCTTCGCGGAGGTTCTGTTCATCGTACAGTCGATCCAGAAAGCCGCCCACCAACCGGGTCATCGTCTCCACTTCCAGCAGAAACGAATCGTGACCCAGAAACGCCTCGACGTGATGATATTCCACCGAACGTCCGGACAGCGCGTCTACCAGTTCCTTCGCCTGATCAGCGGTGTACAGCCAGTCGCTCGAAAAGCTGATGACCAGAAACTGCGCCGTCACCTGCTTAAGCGCTTCCGCCATCGAGTCATACCCCGCGCCAATGTCAAAATAATCCAGCGCTTTGGTGATGTAGAGATAACTGTTGGCGTCGAACCGCTGGACGAACTTCTCGCCCTGATACTTGAGATAGCTTTCGACCGCGAATTCGGTGTCGAAGCTGTAGCCAAGCTGATCGCGCAGTTGCAGCCGGCGGCTGAACTTGCTTTCAAGCGAGAACTCGCTCATATAGGTGATATGCCCCACCATCCGCGCGACCGACAGCCCAGCGGCGGGGACTTCACCGCCGTAGTAGCTGCCGCCGCGCCAGTTGGGATCGGCGTAAATCGCCTGCCTGCCGATCTCGTTGAAGGCAATATTCTGCGCCGACGAGCGCGGCGTGCTCGCCAGAAACAGCACCGCCCCAACACGGTCAGGATAATCGACTGCAAGCTGAAGCGCCTGCATCCCGCCCATGCTGCCGCCCGCGGCGGCGAACAGCCGCTGGATGCCGAGCGCGTCGATCAAAGAGCGCTGCGCTTCCACCATGTCGGCAACCGTGACGACAGGGAAACGCAGCGCGTAAGGCTTGCCATCTGGCGCAAGCGACGCCGGTCCGGTGCTGCCCTGACAGCCGCCGATGACGTTGGCACAGATGATGAAGTATCGGTTGGTGTCAAACATCTTACCGGGACCCACCGCCTCATCCCACCAGCCAGCCGGTTCATTGGGGTCGCTGCTGTAATAGCCAGCCACGTGAGAGTCGCCGGAAAGCGCATGGAAGATCAGGATCGCATTGGAACGGTCGGCGTTCAGCTTGCCATACGTCTCATACGCCAGCGTGAATGGGGTGAGTTCCACCCCACTCCGCAGCCTGAGGGGCGTATCAAAGTGCATATAGTGCCTGTGAACGATTCCGACCGAGTTCAACCGGCTGATGTGTGCCGGTTCTGAATAGGCTTTTACCGCTGCCACCATACGTCTATTCCTCTTGCGGGGCGATTGGGTCAACCGCCCCGGCACGATTCCCTCTGAAGACTAACTGCCCTTAACCAACTGCCTGCGGCAGCACGCCCTGCGCCACCTTAAGCGCCTGATCGAGATCCCACAGGATATCATCAATATCCTCAATGCCAATGGCGAGACGGACGTAATCATCGCTCACGCCTGCCGCCGCCTGTTCCTCGGCGCTCAACTGTGAGTGCGTCGTCGTCGCCGGGTGAATCGCCAGCGAACGAACGTCGCCGACGTTCGCCACATGCGAGAACAGCTTCAGGCTGTCGATAAACCGGCGTCCCGCTTCCCTGCCGCCCTTGATGCCAAAGCCGAGCACCGCGCCCGCGCCTTTGGGCAGGTAGCGTCTGGCGCGCTCATAGCTTGGGTGGCTGGGCAGACCGGGATAGTTCACCCAGTCAACCGCCTCGTGCTGCTCCAGATACTGGGCGACCGCCAGTGTATTATCGACGTGCTTCTGCACCCGCAGCGCCAGCGTCTCCAGCCCGAGGACGGTCAGGAAGCTGTTGAACGGGGACTGAGCGCCGCCAAAATCGCGCAGACCGACCACGCGCGCGCGGATGATAAACGCCAGCGGTCCAACCACGTCGGCGAAAACCGCGCCGTGATATGCCGGTTCCGGCTCAATCAGCCCCGGATGGCGTCCGCTGGCTTTCCAGTCGAACTTGCCGCTGTCCACGATCACGCCGCCAATGCTCAAGCCATGTCCGCCGATCCATTTGGTGGTCGAATGCACCACGATATCCGCGCCGTGTTCAAATGGGCGAATCAGGTACGGCGTGCCAAAGGTGTTATCCACAATGACGGGAACGCCGTGTTTGTGCGCGATCGCGGCAATGCCTTCAAAGTCCGGGATTTCGAGCTTGGGATTGCCGATGGTTTCCAGGTAAATGGCTTTGGTTTTGTCGTTGATGAGCCGTTCGTAGTCCGCCGGATCGTCGCCTTCGACAAAATGAACGTGGATGCCCAGACGCTTCAGGCTCTGAGAAAACAGCGTATAGGTGCCGCCATACAGCGCGGCGGCGGAGATGATTTCGTCACCGCTGTTCGCCAGCGTAAGGATCGCCAGCGTCTCGGCGAACTGACCGGATGAAGTCGCTAGCGCGCCAACCCCGCCCTCAAGGGCGGCGATGCGCTGCTCAAAAGCATCGGTCGTCGGGTTCATGATGCGGGTATAGATATTGCCAAATTCCTGGAGCGCAAACAGCGCCGCCGCATGATCCGTATCCCGGAACTGGTAGGCGGTGGTCTGGTAGATCGGCAGCGCCCGCGCGCCAGTGGTCGGGTCAGGGGCGTAGCCCGCATGGAGCGCGAGGGTTTCGAACTTCTGCTGGTGTTCCTTACCGTTCAGATTTGCCATGAGACACCGTTTCCTTTCTAAAGTAGACAAACAAAAAAGGCTCAACCAGTTCGGTTGAGCCTTCACACTTGCGCTTGTAATCGTGCTGCTTACTCGCGTCGAAGCCCCTCGCGTCCTGGTGGTGGCGTGGCATGGCAACACATCATACACAGTGCGCTGTTCAGCATGTGGATGAAGGGTGTATTCGCAGGAGTAGAGGCGTTTGATTTAAGCATTTGTTCAGAGTAACAAGAGTTTTGTTCCTTGTCAAGCAGGTTGTGACTCCTGGATGTTAGCGGGTTCCCGTTACAATCACGCGCGCGTGACACACGTCCGTTTATAGCTGAGGAGAAAACGTTATGGCTAACCGACCCGTCCTGTCGCATCACGACGCGATGCGCGTTATCGAATTGATCCGCACCGAGCTGGATCAGCGTTCAGTCGGCGCGGCAGTCGCCGTCAGTGACGAACACGGCGAACTGATCGCGCTGCTGCGCACCGATGGCTGCCCCCTGCCCTCGATCAACAATGCGATCAACAAAGCGTACACCGCCGCCCGCGAACGCGCGCCATCCGGCACTGTCGGACGGCGCGCCCGCGAAGAACAGTGGGCGCTGACCAATTTTGGCGATCTGCGGTACACCGGTTGGGGCGGCGGCGTGCCCATTTATCACGGCAGCGATGTCGTTGGCGCGGTCGGCGTCAGCGGACTAACGGAAGCCGAAGATACCGCCCTGGCGGAAATGGGCGCTCGCCTGATCGGAAACTAAGCAAAATTTTGACAAGGCTGATCGATCACGCTATGATACTGTTACGTTACTGTAACGTAACGCAACGTTAAGGAACCGAGATGGAACGCACACATGTCACGCTCGCTGATGTTGCCGAGCTGGCGCAAGTCTCCAAAATGAGTGTTTCGCGCGTGCTGAACGGGCAAGCCGGCGTCTCTGACCAAACCCGCCAGCGCATTGTCGAGGCGATTGAACAACTTGGCTATGTCCAGAACCCGCCGCCGCGCCCGCGTATCGTCAGTTCCAGGCTGATTGGACTGCTGATCCCCGATATCACCACAACTTATATGGGCGAAATCCTGCGCGGTGTCTCCGGCGCCGCCGAGCATCTCAACTACGGGCTGATGCTGTATACCCAGGGTTCAAGCAACCACACCCAACGCACCAGTCATTATCTGGCACTGCTGAACAACACGCTGGTTGACGGCGTTCTGATGGTCGTTCCGCATGATTACGAGGTGATCGTTCACGACCTGAAAGAACACAACCTGCCCTACGTCCTGATCGACCATCACAACGGCACCGACAATGAACCCAGCGTGACGGCGACCAACCGAAAAGGTGTCCTCGAAGCCATGCGCCACCTCATGGCGTTAGGTCACCGCCGAATCGGCTTCATCACCGGGCGCATGGACATCGTCTGCTCGCATGACCGGCTGCAAGGCTACCGTGACGCTCTGGCGGAAATCGGGATTCCATTTGACCCCGAACTGGTGCGGGAAGGCGACTTTACCCAGCCGACGGGCTTCCGGCAGGGGCAGGCGCTGCTTGAACTTGCCGAGCGACCGACTGCCATCATTGCCTCCAACGACGTGATGGCGTTCGGCACGATGGACGCCGCCAAGTCTCGCGGGCTAACTATTGGACACGACATTTCAATTATCGGCTTTGACGACATCTTCATGGCGTCTCAAACCTATCCTTCATTGACAACCATTCGCCAGCCAATGGCGGGCATGGGCGAAGCCGCGCTGGAGATGCTGATCGCGCTGCTTCAGGGGCGACCGGTGCTGAACCACCGCCGCGAGCTTCCAACCGAGTTGATTATTCGCGCATCGACAGGCAGGAATCCGCAGCAGTAGCCGGTTCTCTGTCGCTCTCGATACGGATCGCAATCTGATTCCGGGCTGTTTTTCGCCTTAGCAGACCCGCCGCAGAAGAAAGGATGGTGGTCTTTCGAAAAAATACTTAAATCGGTTTCCGCACTCGCCAGCGTGTCTCGCAAGTATTTAAAGTGCAGGAGAAAGAAGCTCATGAATAAAGGATTTCGAATCGCTTTAGTCGCCCTGGTTACCATGCTCGTGCTGTCCGCTGCCGTGGTTTCGGCGCAGGACGAGGTAACGATAAACTGGTGGCACATCGCCACTGAAACAACCCAAGCCGGTTACTGGCAGGGGCTTGCCGACGCCTATATGGCGGAGAACCCCAACGTCAATATTGAGATCACCATTCTTGAAAACGCCGCCTTCAAAGAACGCCTGAACACGGTGATGCAGGCGAACGATCCGCCTGATCTGTTCCAGAGCTGGGGCGGCGCTGTGCTGTGGAATTTTGCGGACAATGGTCTGGTGCGTAATATCGCGCCGGAACTGGAAGGCGAATGGAAAGACTCGTTCTCCACACAAGCCGCATTAAACCTCTTCGGTCAGAACGGCGAATACTACGGCGTGCCCTATACCTGGGGTGCTGTCGGCATGTTCTACAATAAGGCGCTGTTCACCGAAGCTGGACTCGATCCTGAAAACCCGCCGCAGACATGGGCAGAATTCATCGACGCAGTCCAGACACTTAAGGACGCTGGTATTACCCCGATAGCGCTGGGTGAAGGTGAAAAATGGCCCGGTCATTTCTGGTGGGTCTATCTGGCGCTCCGTCTGGGTGGCGAAGAAGCCTTCCTGAACGCTTACACCCGTACCGGCTCATTTGCCGATGAACCGTTTGTCCAGGCTGGCGAGTATCTCCAGCAGCTTATTGACCTGCAGCCGTTCCAGGAAGGCTTCCTGGCGACGACACATCCCGAATCACAGGGCGTCTTTGGCAACAGCGAAGCCGCCATGATGCTGATGGGTCAGTGGGTGCCGGACGCGCAGGCGCAGTACAGCGCGACTGGCGAAGGCATTGGCGATGAGAACCTCGGCTTCTTCAACTTCCCCGGAATTGAAGAAGGCGCGGGCGCGCCCGACGACGTGATGGGCGGCGGCGATGGTTTTGCTATCGGCATCAATGCTCCTGACGAAACGGTTGACTTCCTGAGATTCCTCACCACCGAGGAAAACCAGCGCGCTGGCGCGGCTATCTTCATCGTGCCGGTCGTGAATGACACCGAAGACGTTTTTGCAGATGATCCGGTAATGCAGTCAATTCTCGAAGCCCGGAACAACGCGCCGTACTTCCAGCTTTACTACGACCAGTTCCTGCCGCCTGCGGTGGGTTCAGCCGTGGTTGACGCAGTGGAACTGATGTTCAACGGCGCCGCGACTGCTGAAGAAGCAGCCCAGGCAATCGAGGACGTGGCAGCATTCGAACTCGACTAGGGTGTTCAGACACGATGCTCGTCCGATAGTTGAGCGTCGTGTCGCCCCCGACTTAGCCATCCAAAGTGACGGATAAGGAGGGTGTGAAGACCAGGCTGGAAACAGCAGCAACCGGTGTCTTCGCATCCTCCGCCGAAAAAACACTCATTACTTTTACGCGGGTTCGCAAAGAGATAGTTTATGTCTGCACTCCGTTTCAGGGTACTGCCCAGCCCTTACGAGCAAGCCACTATCGACCACCGGCGGCGTAAGCGGAACAAGTCGTTGATGATCGCGCTGTTTACGCTGCCGGGCATGACCATCTTCATCCTGTTTGTCATCGTCCCGATCATCCAGTCGGCATACTTCAGCCTGTACGATTGGAACGGCTTCGGTCCGCCGACGGATTACGTCGCTCTCGGCAACTATGATCGTCTGCTCAATCACTCCATATTTCAGACGGCGGTTGCCAATAGTTTCATCATCATGTCGCTGTCGCTGCTCGTTCAGCTTCCGCTGGCGATGAGCCTGGCGCTGATGGTGGGGCGAGGTCATTTACGCGGCAAGAAATTGTTCCGCACCATTTTGTTCGTTCCGTATGTTTTCTCGGAAGTTATCACTGCCATCATCTGGCGGTCGGTTCTCAGCCCCGACCCAGGCGCGCTGCTCAATACTGTTCTGGCGGCGGTTGTGCCGAATTTTCAGCCGATTGGCTGGCTGGCAGACCGAAATACCGTCGTCATGGTGCTGTTTGCGGTGCTGACGTGGAAATACTTTGGCTTCCACATGATCCTGTATATGGCGGGATTGCAGGGAATTCCGGCTGATCTCGAAGACGCCGCCCGCGTTGATGGCGCGACCGGCGCTGAAGTGCTGCGCTTCATCACCCTGCCGCTGCTGGGCAGCACCATTCGTCTGACGATCTTCCTGTCTGTCCTCGGCTCTTTCCAGCAGTTCGTCCTCGCCTGGGTGCTCACCAATCAGGGCGGTCCAGCCAACGCCAGCCAGTTAATCGCCACCTATCTGTACAAGTATGGCATTCAGCAGACCAAGCTGGGATACGGCAGCGCGGTAGCGGTGGTGTTCTTCCTCATCACCCTCGCCTTCTCGCTCGGCTATCAGCGCCTCGTCATGCGGCAGGACACTGCCACCGGTCGCCAGTAAAGGGTAGAGAGCAATGGAAAAAGGACTGTTCCAACGGGCGCAGAATCTCTTCAGGTATGTCATCCTGATCGCCCTCTGCCTGGTGATCATGGCACCTATCGCAACGGCAGTGCTGGGTAGTATCCGAACAACCGGCGAGTTTATTTCAACGCCCTTTGGACTGCCGCAGCGCGGTATCCAGTGGCAGAACTACACCGACATTCTAATCAGCCCCATGTTCTGGAATTCGCTCAAGAACAGCCTCATCATCACCATCGGGGTGACGGCACTCAATATCCTGCTGGGCAGTATGCTGGCGTTTGTCTTCAGCCGCGTGATCTTTCGCGGGCGCGGGCTGCTGTTCAATATCCTCATGATCGGGCTGCTGTTCCCGCTGGTCGTCGCCATCCTGCCCATTTTCATCCAGGTGCGCCAGCTTGGCTTGATCAACTCGATGTTTGGGGTCATCCTGCCGCTGGTCGCCTTTGGGCTGCCCGGCACCGTGATCATCCTGCGCACCTTTTTCGCCTCGATACCGGGCGAACTGGAAGACGCCGCCTACATCGACGGCGCGACCACTTTTGGCTTCTTTCGCTTCATCCTGCTTCCCCTTGCCCGTCCGGCGCTGCTCGCCGTGGCAACACTACAGGTGATCGCCAGTTGGAATGAGTATTTCCTGCCGCTGATCGTGCTGGTCGATGATTCTCTGTGGCCCCTGCCGCTGGGCATCATGCAGTTTCAGGGTCAGTACGGCACCGACTACGCCCGGATTATGGCATACGTTACCCTGCTGATTATTCCGGCGGTCGTCTTCTATCTGTTTGCTGAGAAATATATTGTAACCGGCTTGACGGGCGGGGAACTGAAAGGCTGATTCCCAGCCGCATCATTCAGATGGCAAAGGCAAAGTGTTATGGCGATCAATCGCGCGTATCTGGCGGATAACTCACAATCGGTCAACGACCGGGTAAGCTACCTGCTGGATCAGATGACGCTGGACGAGAAAATCGCTCAGCTAGGGAGCTACTGGGTTTATCAACTGCTGGATGGCGAGTCTTTTTCGCCCCAGAAAGCCGCGCCGCTGCTGCGTAACGGTCTGGGTCACGTTACCCGGCTGGGCGGCGCGAGCAATTTACAGCCCGCGCAGGCTGCGGTTGCGGCAAATGCCATCCAGAAATATTTGATCGAAAACACCCGCCTCGGCATTCCGGCGGTTATTCACGAGGAATGCTGCAGCGGTTACATGGCGCGTGGAGCGACCGTTTTTCCGCAGGCGATTGGCGTCGCCAGCACCTGGGAACCCGAACTGGTTCAGGCGATGGCGGACGTAATTCGCGCCCAGATGCGCGCCGTCGGAGCGCACCACGCCCTGGCACCGGTGCTGGACGTGACACGCGACGCTCGATGGGGCCGCACCGAAGAAACATTCGGCGAAGATCCCTACCTGATCGCCCGCATGGGCGTCGCCTATGTCAACGGGATTCAGGGGGACGATCTGGCGCGCGGCGTAGCGGCGACGGGCAAGCATTTTGTTGGCTATGGCATGTCTGAAGGCGGCTTGAACTGGGCACCGCCGCACATTGGCTGGCGCGAACTGCGCGAAGTCTATCTGTATCCGTTTGAAGCAGCCATCGACGAAGGCGGACTCGCCTCGATCATGAATGCCTATCACGAACTGGATGGAGTCCCCTGCGGCAGTTCCCGCGAACTGCTGACCGGCATCCTGCGCGAAGAATGGGGATTTGACGGCACAGTCGTGTCTGACTATTTCGCCGTCAATACGCTGGTGGAATACCACCACGTCGCCAGTTCCAAAGCCGAAGCGGCGGCGATGGCGCTCGACGCTGGCATTGATATCGAACTGCCGTTTACCGACTGCTACGGCGATCCGCTGCGACAGGCAGTTCAGGCTGGCAGAATTCCCCAGGCGTTGATCGATACCACCGTTCGCCGGGCGCTGGCGCAGAAATTCGCGCTGGGGCTGTTCGCCAACCCATATGTCGATACCGGCGCAGTCGTCTTTGATACGCCGGAACAGCGGCGGCTCGCGCGCGAGATTGCCCACAAATCCATCGTTCTGCTGAAGAATGATGGCGACCTGCTGCCGCTGAAGCGCGATCTGACTTCCATTGCCGTGATCGGTCCCAACGCCGACAGCGTGCGCAACCTGTTCGGTGACTACGCCTACCCTGCTCACGTCGAAACGCTGGCTGAGGTCAAAACGCAAGCCAACGTCTTTAACCAGCCGGTGCCGGATAGGGTCGCCAGCCCGGAAGGGTTTATCACCGCCATCAGCGTCCTCGATGGACTCAAGGCAAAGGTCAGCCCGAACACCGAAATTCACTATGCGAAAGGCTGCGACGTAAACAGCGACTCGACCGAGGGATTCGCTGAGGCAGTCGAAGCAGCCCGCCGGGCGCAGATCGCCGTCGTCGTCGTCGGGGATAAAGGCGGGTTGGCAGACGACTGCACCAGCGGCGAAACCCGTGACCGCGCCGAACTAACGCTGCCCGGCGTCCAACGTGATTTGGTCAGAGCCGTATACGAAACCGGCACGCCGGTAGTGCTGGTGCTCGTCAACGGCAGACCGGTCAGCCTGGAATGGATCGCGGAAGCAGTTCCGGCGATAGTCGAAGCCTGGTTCCCATCCGAAGAAGGCGCGAATGCCATTGCCGACGTGCTGTTTGGCGACGTGAATCCCGGCGGCAAGCTGCCGATTACGTTCCCGCGCACTTCCGGACAGATCCCAATCTATTACCGCCACCCCCCTTCCGGCGGGCGTTCCCATTGGAAGGAAGATTATGTCGAAACCAGCGCCAAGCCGCTGTATCCATTCGGCTTTGGGCTAAGTTACACCCGCTTCCAGATCGACGGTTTGCAGATCGAACCGGCAGCTGCGCCAGCGGGCGGCAGCGTCAGCATCAGCGTGGCTGTTACCAACACGGGCAAGCGAACCGGCGATGAGGTGGTTCAGCTTTACACCCGCCAGATCGTCTCAGGCGTCACCCGTCCGGTCAAGGAACTGAAGGGCTTCAAACGGCTGACGCTCGAACCGGGTCAGACGCGAACAGTTGTTTTCCAGCTTGGAGTCAACCAGTTGGCATTCTACGATCTCAATCGGCAGTTTGTCGTCGCGCCGGGCAAGGTGGAAATTATGGTCGGCAGTTCGTCCGACGATATCCACTGCGCCGGATCGTTTGAGATCACCGGCGAAAAGACCGCCATTGACGACAAAGTGTTCTTCAGCCAGGTCAGCGTCTCAACAGCCGCCTTCGCCGAAACACCATAAACGGCGCATCGCCCCACTGCCCGACTGTTGTGTCGGGCGGTGGGACGATCTTTCTCACGGCGTCACCACCACCTGAAGATCGCCTGATTGTTTCAGCACTGTCACCTCAATCTGGCTGCCGTTTCGCGTCACGGCAATATCAACCGCGCTCTCGCCGATCCTCAGATCACGTAACGTGAGCGCGTCGAGGTACGGCGGCAGTGTCGGCTGATTGAACGAAATCAAGCCCTGCGCGCCGTTTATCTCCAAGCCCAGACACGCCTGCAGCAGCAGAAAGACGCTGCCCGCAGCCCATGCCTGTGGCAGACAGGCGACCGGATAGAAGGTCGGACTCTGCTCTGCCCGGCGCTCGAAGCCGCAGTACAGTTCCGGCAGCCGCCGCAGGTCATAATGATTGCTGGCTTCATACAGGCTGGTCAGCACCTGGGTGGCGGCATCCTTGAAGCCGTAGCGTCCCAACCCATAGCCGATCATCGCGTTGTCGTGGGGCCAAACCGAGCCGTTGTGATAGGACATCGGGTTGTAACGGACTTCGCCCCGGGCAATCGTGCGGATACCCCAGCCCGAATACAGGTCGTCGCTCAAAAGCTGCTCGGCGATTCGTCCGGCATGGGACTCGCCGGCAATGCCCGAAAACAGGCAGTGACCGGCGTTAGAGCTGCGCACCAGACACGGCTGTTTGTCACCGTCCAGCGCCAGCGCGTACATGCCCAGATCGTCGCTCCAGAATGTCTCCTGAAAACGCTGGCGCAGCGCCGTTGACTCTGCCCGCAGCCGTTCCGCCAGAGCGATCTTGCCCAACGCCCCGGCAGCCTCAGCGATCAGCCGCTTCGCTTCGTAGACGTACCCCTGAACCTCGCACAGCGCAATCGCCGGACGCGCCATTTCGCCATTGGCGTAATAGATCGAATCGTCCGAGTCTTTCCAGCCCTGCTGGCGCAGTCCGGCTTCGTTCTTGCGCTGATACTCGACAAAGCCATCGCCATCCACGTCGCCGTAAGTGTCGATCCAGTGCAGCGCCGCCTCGACAGCGCTCCATAATTCTTCCAGAAACGCCCGGTCGCCGGTGCGCTGGTAATAGCGTCCGGCAAGCGTCAGAAACAGCGGCGTCGAATCGATGCTGCCATAGTACTGCCCGAAAGGAATCTCGCGCGTGTTCGCCAGCTCGCCCTTGCGTTCTTCGTGCAGGATCTTGCCCGGTTCGGCGTCCCGGCTGTCGTCTCGCTCTACCGCCTGCCGGGCAGCCAGATAGCGCAGCACGCCGCGAGCGATATCGGGATACATCCACAGCGTTTGCAGCGCCGTGATGATGCCGTCGCGCCCAAAGACGGTGCTGAACCAGGGAACGCCCGCATACGGATACAGCCCGTAAGTGGTGTCCGTCAGCAGCATGAGGAGATCGCGTCTGGAGGCGCTGATCCAGTCGGTGAACTGCGTATCTGACGTTTCGACGGTTACAGCGCCCGCCTGTTTCTCGCGCAGACGCTGCTGAAGCCGACGGAATGCCTCGTCAAACGCCAGCGCCTCGGACGGCGCGCTGGCGTACTGGCACGACGCGCTGAAGCGAATAACGGTTGACTCCTGCGCGTCAAGCTGGAGGCGGAAAGATGCCTCGTCTCCCGTAAGCCGCGCCGGAACTGGCGAAATGGCAATGCGCGTCTGGCGCTCGATGTCGTCCAGCCCGCGATACGCCAGCACGACGCCGCCCGACTCTACGCGAGCGTCCCGGTGATCGCCGCGCCGGCTGCGGGTGACACCGCGCACCTCGAATATGTCGGCGTAGTCCGCCTCAAACCGAAGCCGCAGCGTGAAATCGGCTGGCTTCAAACCGTAGTTGGACACTTCCAACTGCTGATAATACGTATTCTCCCACAGGAAAGTCATGGCTCGCACCGCGATAGTGTCCTGCGCGGCTTCGCCGCCCGACGCCATCTCGAACTGCGGGTTGGTCAGATCAACCATCAGGTAGTCGATATTCTGGCTGACCGCTGAACTCAGCAGCCGCGGCGGTACGCCGCCAAAATCCACCACCAGCCGCGAGAGAAAGCGCGTGCCATCGTGGAACAGTCCGTGATTCTCAACCTTCATAGGTCGAATATCGCCATGCCGCCCGATGATGGCAAAGGTATCGTTGTGCTTGAGCACATGATACCGGTCATCAACCAGGGACAGCGCCGGGTGAACCGCGAAATCACCTTCAGTTTCAATTAGTTCGTTCACAGGTTTCTCCACCTGATCGCCGCAATCAGGCGACCGACTAAAGGAATTTACCACTGACCTACCGGATTTAGAAAAATCGGGCATTTTCATCCCGCTGCTGACCTTGCGTTTAGATGTTATGCACTAATCTGGTTGACAATTCCGCCGACTAGACGTTACTATGCAAGTTAAGCGAACGTTCGCCTAATTATATCGCATTTTGAAACAAGTGCTTCATGGCAAAGAATGTCACGCTCAAAGATGTTGCCCGCCACGCGGAAGTGAGCTATCAGACCGTCTCGAAAGTCATTCGCGGTCAGATGCAGGTCACGCCCGAAGTCCGCGCGCGGATAGACGCCGCTATCGATGCGCTTGGCTACCGCCCGAACAGCGCCGCCCAGAGCCTGCGCCTGCAAGCCAGCCACCTGCTTGGCTATTCGTGGCAGCAGGATCGGCAGAACCAGATTAGCCCCATCCTCCAGCAGTTTCAGCACAGCATGGTCGAATGCGCCGAGGATCTTGGCTACCACATTCTGCTGTTCCCTCAGCGCCCGAACAAAGACCTCTATTCCACTTACGCGGCGCTGGTCGAAACCCGGCGCGTCGATGGCTTCATCCTGTCCAGCATTGAATATGACGATCCGCGCCTTCCCATCATCGACCGGTTGAAAGTACCCGCCGTCTGCTTTGGAAGGTCGAGCGAAGACATGTCCCTACCCTACGTCGATATCGACGGGCGCGCCGGGATCGCCGAGGCAGTCAGGCATCTGATCGCCGAAGGACACCAGCGCATCGCCATTCTTGCCTGGCCCGAAACCTCGCGCGTCGGCACCGAGCGCCTCAACGGCTACTGGGACGCGATGGCAGGGGCGAATCTGCCGGTCGATGCGGCGTGGGTGATTCGCGGCGCTGGCGAAAGTGACTACGGCTATGTCGCCGCCAGTCAGCTCCTTGCGCTGCCCCACGACCGGCGACCCACCGCCATCGTCACCCTGCTCGACATCATCGCCGTCGGCGTCATGCGCGCCATCGCCGATCAAGGGCTTCAGGTGGGTCGGGACGTCGCGGTCACGGGTTTCGACGATATGCCCGCCGTTCACTACATCAAACCAGGAGTCACCACCTTGCGCCAGCCCGTCTGGGAAGTTGGGCAACTGGTGATCGATATGCTGGTCGGGCTGCTGAAAGGCGAGCCGCTGGCTCACCAGCACGTTTTGCTGCCGCCCGAATTGATCGTGCGCGAGTCAAGCCAGCGTGAAGCGCTGGCGCAGCCAAATCAGTAAAAACCAGGGCGCGCCACCTCATGCAGTCTCTGTCAGCATTTGGCGTGCCACAGCTTCACCTATTGGTCGCAATGGTTATTCGGATAGATCACAGGAGGTGAACCGGAGAACACGATATTTCTGAAACCGTGATCGGGTACGTTTCAACGGGTACTACCGGGGCGCGCGGCGCAGTTCCGCCGCGAAAAACTCCGTGTCAGTCTCCTCAATCTTCGGATGAGGTCTGGTCGATTGGAAGTCCGTTCTTGAACTATTTGGGAGGTTAAGGATTATGGGTAAGTCTCGTTTCTTAATGGTGGCGCTGGCGATAATCATGCTGCTGGCGCTCAGCGGGGTGGTGGCGGCGCAGGATGACGTCACTATCCGTCTTGCGGGCTGGTCGTCGTCCGAGGCTGAAGACAATGCGCTTCGCGCCGCGGTCGATCAATTCATGGAAGCTAATCCGGGCATCAACGTCGAGATCATCTTCTCGCCTGACCACCCGACGACGATGCAGACGGCATTCGCCAGCGGCGATTATCCCGAAGTATTCTACATTGACAGCAGCAAGCTGCCCGACTGGGTAGCCGCCGGTGTGGTCGCTGAAGCAGGGGACAACATCGTCGATCAGGACGATATTTACCCGTCGCTGCAGGAAGTATTCACGATTGACGGCACCTTCTACTGCCCGCCAAAAGACTTCTCGACCATGACGCTGCAATACAACATCGACATGTTCGACGCGGCGGGCGTGGATTACCCCACTGCCGACTGGACGTGGGACGATCTGCGGACAGCTGCCGAAGCGCTCACCGGCACCAACGACGCTGGCGATCCGGTGCTTGGCTTAGTGACCCCGGCGGAACTGCCTCGCTGGCTGCCCTTCCTGTATCAGGCGGGCGGCGCGATCTTCGACGCAGATGGCAACGTGACGATGGACAGCCCTGAAGCACAGGAAGCCATCGACTTCTACGCCGGGCTGGTCAACGACGGTTTTGCGGGCGCGCCATCGGCAGTCGATTCCGGTTGGGGCGGCGAAGCCTTTGGTAACGGTCGCGTGGCGATGGCGATGGAAGGCAACTGGGTAATCAATGCGCTGAATGAGCAGTGGCCCGATATCAACTGGGGCGTTGCGCCGCTGCCGCAGGGACCCGCTGGACAGGCAACGATGGCGTTCACGGTGTGCTATGGCGTCGCCGCCGACAATGCCCATCCTGACGAGTCGTGGGCGCTGGTCAACTTCCTGACCGGACCCGAAGGCGCGCTGATGGTCGCTGAGACCAGCTTCGGCGTGATGCCCGCCCGCGCCAGCGCCGCTGATGCCTGGATCGAGCGTTTCGGTGAAGACATGTCCGCCTTTGTCGAAGGCGCCGATTACGCTCATCCCTGGGTGCTGCCGGTTGGCTTCCAGGATTTCATCGATGCCTTTAACGACAGCCTGCAGCAGGCGTTCACCGGACAGCTTCTGCCGGAAGACGTGCTGACCACTTCAGCGGATGTCGCCAACGAAATTCTGGCGCGCTGATCCTGTATCACTGGCTCTGGACACCGGGGCAGGCGTAAAAACCTGCCCCACCCTGCTCCACGCGGTCGTTTAGACGAGGCTACCAGTCATGGCGGAAATGACAAGCGCGACATCAGTACAACGTCCTGTCACGACGATGCAGAGCAAGAAGCGCAGCGAGATGCTGGCGGGCTACGGCTTTGTCGCTCCGGCAGCCCTGATCTTTCTGGTTTTTCTGGTGATTCCGATCCTGTTTTCAGCCTATATCAGCCTGACCAACTGGAACGGCATTACGCCGCTGACTTCGGAACAACCCTACGAATATGTTGGGTTCGACAACTATGCGCAGCTTCTGTTCCGAGAAGGCACGCGGCAAACCGACTTTTTTAAATCGCTCAAGAATACCGTTTATTACGTCCTGGGCGTTGTGCCTACCCAGACGATCCTGGCGCTGCTGCTCGCGGTAGTCGTCAACCAGCGCTGGCTGAAGGCAAAAGGCTTCTTCCGTACCGCCTTCTACTTTCCATCCATCACGTCGTCGGTGGTTATCTCGCTCATCTTCATGTGGATGTTCACGCGCGGCGGCTTGGTGAACCGCGCCGTTGGCGCGCTGTTTCCCGATTACGCCTTTATCAACTGGCTGGATGATCCCACCGGCGTGGTTCACAGCATCCTCGGTCTGTTCGGCGTCAATCTGCGCAATGCAGGCGATTGGGCGACTGCCCAATTCGCCGGAATGCGCGTGTGGGAGTGGATCAGCGGACCCAGTGTGACAATGCTGACGATCATGATCCTGAACACCTGGACAACCATCGGCACGATGATGGTGATCTATCTGGCGGCGCTTCAAAATATCCCAACCCACGTGTACGAAGCCGCTTACGTCGATGGCGCGAATGCCTGGCAGACTTTCCGCAAAATCACGGTGCCGCTGCTGCGTCCGACCACTTTTTTCGTCGTCACGCTCGGCTTAATCGGCACGTTCCAGGTCTTTGATCAGATTTTCGTCATTTCCAGCGGCGGTCCCGCCAAGACGACGCTCACGATTGCCTACCTGGTTTACAGCAATGGCTTCAAAAACTCGGCGATGGGACTGGCAGCGGCGACGGCGATCCTGCTGTTCATCATCATCTTCGCCTTCTCAATTCTCCAGCGCCGCATCGTCAGCGAACGCGCTGACGTGTAACGGAAGGAGGCATCATGGCAACCACTGCTCTTCCCGCGCCAAAATCGGGCAGCGCGGTGACAGTCCGCCGTATTCTGGCAATCATCGGTGTTGGATTCCTGGTCTTCTTCGCCTTTATTGAGATTGTGCCTTTTGTGCTGACCGTCGCCAATTCGTTTAAATGCCTGCCGGCGGTGCAAGCCGCACCACAGGCGTTTATCCCGCTGCCGCCCTTCGGTATTAGCTGCCAGACGGAAACCGGCTCAGTGCGCTCGGCAACCGAAATGACGGACGGCATCGCCTTTAACCCCACTACCGAAGGGTATCAGGAAGTCCTCAGGCAAAATCTGGGTAAGTGGTTCGTCAATACGGCGGTCTTCGCCATTTGGGTTACGGTGCTGCGCCTGCTGTTCGACTCGCTGGCGGGCTACGCGCTGGCACGAATCAAATTCCCCGGCAACCGGCTGTTGTTCTTCATCATGCTCGGCACGATGATGATTCCCGGCGTGGTGCTGCTAATCCCGCGCTTCATCATCCTCAAGCAGTTGGGGATGCTGAACACCTATCAGGGCTTTATCCTGACGCTGGCAGCGGACGCTTTTGGCGTGTTCCTGATGAAGCAGTTCTTTGAATCAATCCCCGGCGAAATTGAGGAAGCGGCACAGGTGGACGGCGCCAGCCGCCTGACCATGTTCTTCCGCATCGTGCTGCCGATGGCAACGCCTGCGCTGACCGCGCTGGCGATCTTCAGCTTTCAGGGGACCTGGAACAACTTTATGGATGCGCTGATCATCCTCGGCGGCAATCCCGATCTGTTTAATCTGCCGCTTGGCTTGGCGCTGCTGCGCGGCGCTTATGGCGACACCCTGCGCTGGCACACCTTCCTCGCCGGGTCGGTCATCACGACGCTGCCGCTGGCGATCATCTTTTTCGTTTTCCAGCGCTATTTTGTCGAAGGCGTCAGCTATTCCGGGCTAAAGGGATGATCGCCGGATTCCGCGCCTGCTGGGCGGGACTGCGCCACCTCAACCACCAGGGATATATCTATATCTGGGCGAACGTGGCGTGGCTGCTGCTGACGCTGCCCATCCTCACTGCTCCGGCTGCCTGGGCGGGTCTGGTCAGGATGAGCTACCACGCCCAGAGCAGCCCCACTGCCGAATTCGAGCATTTCTGGATCGGCTTTCGCGAGCATCTTAAGCGCGGCGTGGCGCTGGCGCTGATCAACCTCGTCGTGATCGTCATCAACGTCACCAACCTGCTCGCCTATCGCGACGCGGTTGGGCTGCAAGCCGAGGTAATGCGCATCGTCTGGATTCTGGCGCTCGTCATCTGGGGAGCAATGCAGCTGTATGCGTTCCCGCTGTACTACGCCATGGAGCAGCCCTCACTCACCGGCGCGTTCCGCAACGCCGCCGTGATGATCGGACTCAATCCGCTGTTCACGCTGGCAGTGCTGGCGGTGATTGCGGGGCTGATTGTGGTCAGTACGATGCTGCCTGCCGCCTGGGTGCTGCTCACTGGCAGCGCCCTCGCGTCAGTCGCCAGCAGCGCGGTGCAGAATCGGCTGCGGGCGGCGGGCGTGGGCGGGCTGCCTGCCCTGCCAACAGTCACCCCCGACGACTCCTTCCCCGAAGCGATTCTCTAGGAATTTGGCGCTTGCGAGCTAAAGACCGCCGGGATGTGACAGCGCTTTGTGCCTCCTTTACAAGTGAACCCCTGCCCTAATCGTAAACAATAGACGATGCAGTAAGACGGTCATGGTTTTATGCTCCATCCAGGTATCCGTATTTGGTGAATTTCACCGAATTGATGTGCCCCCGATTGGCGTAATCATTCAAACCATGAACCTGCTGACCGCGCTTTGTTTGGCAAAACGGACGAAAACTACGTTCGATTCAGTGCCAGATCGCCAGTTTGAACGGTGGACGCGCATGACCAGCAGGTGCTGTCGGGTACGGTGCCGGAATATCAATTGAAGACTTTCAGGAGCGCGCACATGATCAACACGCAAATCGTCCCCGACATTGTCTTTCGCGAGAACGTGGAAGAATTGAACCCGTTCGCCATCGCCCAAACGCAGCTTGACGAAACGGCGGCAGTCCTTTGCCTCGAGCCTGCGGTACACGCCTTCCTGCGCGAACCTGTCCGCGAGCTGCATGTCACGCTCTCTATCAGAATGGATGATGGCACCAGCAAGGTGTTCAAAGGCTTCCGGGTGCAGTACAACGACGCCCGTGGACCAACCAAAGGCGGCATTCGCTTTCATCCCGATGAAACCATTGACACCGTCAAGGCGCTGGCAGCCTGGATGACCTGGAAGTGTGCAGTAGTGGATATTCCGCTTGGCGGCGGCAAAGGCGGCGTCATCTGCAATCCCAAAGAGCTGTCCAACGCAGAGTTGGAGCGCCTCAGCCGCGCTTATGTCCGCCAGGTCGCCCGGATTCTGGGTCCCGAAATGGATATCCCCGCCCCGGATGTATACACCACCCCGCAGATCATGGCGTGGATGGCAGACGAGTATTCGGTCATTCGGGGTCAGAATGAATTCGGCGTCATCACCGGCAAACCGCTGGCACTCGGTGGATCGCGCGGGCGCGAAGACGCCACCGCCCGCGGCGGCATGTGCTGTATTCGCGAGGCTTCCCGCGTGCTTGGGCTAGAAACGCGCGGCGCGACGATGGCGATTCAGGGCTTTGGCAATGCCGGTCAGTTTGCCGCTACATTGGGGCAGGAACTGCTCGGCGCGGTCATAGTCGCCGTCTCCGATTCGCGCGGCGGCATCTACAACCCGAACGGACTCAAGCCGCAGGACGTGATCGCCTACAAGAAACGAACGGGCTGCCTGACTGGCTACCCGGATGCAGCGCCGATTTCAAACGCCGATCTGCTGGAACTGGACGTGGACATTCTGGTGCCTTCGGCGCTCGAAAATGTCATCACGGCTGAGAACGCGCCGCGCATCCGAGCCAGGATCAGCGCCGAGCTGGCAAACGGACCCACCACGCCCGAAGCCGATTACATCCTCCAGCGAAACGGCGTCTACGTGATTCCCGATTTCCTGTGCAATGCGGGCGGCGTCACGGTGTCGTACTTTGAAATGGTGCAGAATGCCTATGACCGCTACTGGTCGGAAAAGACCGTCCATGAACGGCTGGACGAGAAGATGACCACCGCCTTCCACGCCGTCCACGACAAAGCGCAGGAGCTTGGGGTACACAACCGCCTGGCTGCCTACAGTGTTGCCGTCGGGCGTGTCGCCGAGGCAGTCAAGCTGCGCGGCTGGGTATAAACGCCAGCATCATTCAATAAGAGCCTGGTCGCGCAGACCAGGCTCTTTGTTTCCCTCATCAGCCGCCTGTCGAACCTGATTTGCGCCGCGGCACGTCACGCCGCGCTCCACACCCCACGCCTGAACTCAACACTTATATTTGTGAAGTACTTGCGGCTTTACACGAATTAGCGCATTATATTGAACAGGCTATTATTCAACCTTTACATAACGCAGCACTTACGCAGTCCATACACGCAGGCGCTGACACCGTCTTGCCTGTGGACACGCTCTGCATCCTTGTATTTGTCGGTCGTTTGTTGCTGGTACTGTTTTCGTTTCACATGCGTCCAGAATAAAGCGTGATCGCAATTTTTAGCGATCACAAGCCGCGCTTCACATAGTTGCTGAGGGTTTCTTATGGAAATTTACGTCAGACTCCGATATCTCTTTCTGTTCGGCTTGCTCATTCTGCTTCTCGGCAGCGGCACTATCATCAGTTCAACGCTTCAGCCCTACCTGGAGCAGGATGCGGCTGCCACTGAAGCGACCACTGAAGCCACTGATGAAGCAGCGGCAGACTCTACCGAAACCGCGCTGGAGCCAGAGGCAACCGCGCTACCAGCCGCGCCAGACGAAGCGACCGACGCCGTACAAGCGCCGCCAGCCGAGGCGCAGTCACCAGCCTCGGCAGCAGATACCGCTGAAATGACGCCGGAAGCGACCGAATCGCCTATCGAAGCCAGTGCCATTGTCGCGCCGCAGTTCAATGTAGCTCTGCCGCTGGCAGACCCGCCCGATATTGCGCTTGGCGTGTTGTGCGCCGCTGTCGATGTTGCTCGATTCACGCTAGAGAATTTCGGTGGACCCATGCCGTTCGCCGGCAGCTACACGATTACGGCTTCCGGCTCGTCCACCACGAATTCCTTCCAACTGGCTGCCGGTGGGTCAATATCGTTTGATGCGGCTGGTGACGCCCAGGTGAACGCGGAGTATACCCTGGAGGATGGAACGGTGAATACGCTCGCCGCGAACGGCGACTGCATCCCCAGACCGAGCAATACGCCAACCAACACACCGACCAACACGATGACACCTACGCAATCCAATACGCCGACCATCACCAACACGCCGACGCAGACGTTTACGCCATCGATTACGTTTACGCCGTCAATTACCTTCACCCCCAGCGAGACGTTTACGCCAAGCCAGACGTTCACGCCGTCGAATACGCGTACGCCGCGACCGACGCGAACAGCGACCAATACGCGGACGCCATCCAACACGCCGACCATCACGTTCACGCCCAGTGAGACGTTCACACCCAGCCAGACGTTCACGCCCAGCCAAACCTTCACTCCCAGCGAGACGTTTACGCCGAGCCAGACGTTCACGCCGTCGAACACCTTCACGCCGTCGCTGACGCCGACCACCGATCTGGGCGATCCACTGCTCCGGCTCAGCGTCTCCTGCCTGCCGGTGCTGCCCGGACAGGCTCCGCAGTCCCTCTTCCGCATCCGCAACGTGGGCGGCGGCATGGACGATCCGGGCACTTACACGGTAACCGATCCGCGCGGCGGCTCAGCAACTGATTCGCTGCAATTGGATCAGGGTGACATGATTGAGATTACGGCGGCTGCCGACGCTACGGTGAGAGTGTTGTACAGCACGCCGAGTTTCCAGTTTGTGACCCTGGGGGTGACGGGCGCCTGCCAGAACGCGCCAACGACTACTTTTACCCCTACTTTTACCGATACGGCGACACCGACCGACACGGCAACCAATCCGCCGCCACCGCCACCGACCGAGCCGCCGCCACCAGCGACAGAGCCACCACCACCGCCGCCAACGGATACGCCAATTCCTCCAGCGCCAACCAACACGCCGGTTCCGCCGCCGCCGCCGCCAGTTAATAACCCACCGCCGCCACCAGTGGACGAGCCGCCGCCAGCGTTCCCGGTCATTGACATGACTGTACTGGTGGAAGATAACGAACCTGTCGCTTCGTCGTGGACGCCGATTGAGGTGCAGCCGGGTGCCGACTGCCCCGATTGGCTGATCTACCACACCGATGTAACGGGTGACTGGGAAATCTTCCGTCTCGGCGATCTGCCGTCTGCGCCCAACGCCGATGTCAACCTGTCGCGGGGCGTTGGCAGCCGTGTCTTCGACGTGATGCCCAGCCGTTCGCCGGACAACGAGTGGATCGCTTTCACATCCAACCGCGATGGGAACTGGGAGATCTATATCTCGGCAATCGCCAATGATGAAATCCGGCGCATCACCAATAACACCAGCGGGATTGATCTCGATCCCGTCTGGTCGCCGCTGGGCAGCGCCATCATCTTTGAATCGAAACGCGGCGACACCTGGGATCTGTACCTGTTTGACCTCGCCACGGGTGACGAAACCCGGCTAACATCCGACAGCGGCAACAACATTAATGCCACCTGGGCGCACGACAGTTCGAAGATCGCCTTCCAGAGTGACCGCGACGGCTTCTGGCAGATCTATGAGCTGGATCTGGCGACGTCAGAGCAGCGCCTTCTGAGCGACGGCATCGGTGACGACCACGCGCCGCAGTATTCAGACGACGACCTGATGATCGCCTTCCGGTCGTACCGCGATGGTGACAACAGCGTCGTCTACACCGCCAACGCCGACGGCGCGCAGGTCACGCGGGTGTCTGACCCGGCTGCCAACGCGCTCAACCATTCGTGGTCGCCCGATGGTCAGCTTATCGGCTATCAGTCCAACATGGACGGTGACGACGATATCTATGTCTACGAACAGCAGACGCAGGCGACACGCAAGCTGACTGAAAACACGATTGATGACTATGCGCCAACGTGGGTCTGCAATGCGCCGGTGATCGTCTTCACCTCGGATATCACCGAAGACTCGAACCTGTTCGAAGCACCAGCGCTGCCCATCGAAGCCCAGCCCATCAACGTGCAGACTGAAGCATCGCAGCTTACGTTTACCCTCTCGTCCGACCAGTATCCTCTGGACTCCCCTTCCGAGGAAAACGCCAGCCGTGAGGAATCGCTGCCATCGCCAGTGAAGAACCGGTAACCAGAATCAAAGCCCCCACTTCATCAGTCTGGTGAGGTGGGGGTTTATTTGGCCTGGAGCGTGTCGGAAAATCGGCTCACATAACAGGCAGGTAGGGGCGCAGCGTGCTGCGCCCTTACTCCAAATATTCAGACAGCCTCTAATGCAGCGTGCCGGGCAGGTACATCGCCAGGTTGTCGAAAATCACATCGGCATCGGTATATTCCGCGCCCGCAACCGACAGACCGGCAAAACCCGCGCCATAGGTCGTATCCGTCACTTCGGCAATCAACTGGTCGTTGACGTGCAGGGTGAGCGTGCTGCCCACGCAGGCAGCGCGGATGACATTGAGGTCAATCTGCTGGTGGATGGCGGGCGAGCGCTGCCAGTCAACCAGCGGCAGAATGTAGTCGCCTTCACCCTTAGCAATGGAATAGAAGCCCTCGGCATTGATCATGAAATAATAGCCGTCGCCATCCGCCTCAGCGCGGCACATGACACCGTAGCCGCTGCCAAAATTCAGGTTCATCGGCGTCGCCTCAACTTCGAGGATGATGTCCGAATGCTCAGCCTCATTCAGTCCCCACACGTAGCCGCCGTTCATGGTGTAGGCGCGGTAAACGCCGTTTTCGACGCCAAGCTCAACGCCCATTGGATTGGTGTATTGTTCCCACACGTCGTCTTCGTCAAACGTTTCGACGGCGAGCAGAATGCCGAGGCTGTCGCCAGAAATAGACTTTGGGTCGTTTTCCTGCCCGTAAGCGGGAATGCTGGTCACAACCAGACCAATTACGAACATCAAGAGAAAAGCTGCGAACTGCTTACACATTGATTTACCTCGTGAAAGAATTGACGTTACGGCTGTCAATTCAATTATCTCAACTTCAAATTAATTATAATTGTGCTTTATAAGATATTCCCTTAAGAAATTCCATCTTCAACACGTTTTGTCTGATATAAAGGACTGACGCCGTTCCTCATCTTTGTGCGGGCGGCTGAAGTTGATGTATCATGAGGCTCAGGTCACCCGCCGCACAGGCAGTTTGAGGAGCAGTCTATGGCGCCGTCAAAGTTCTTATCTGCTGTCCTTGTTATCCTGCTTCACGTTCTGGCACTTGGCGCGGGCGCGCAAGCGAACACCCTGGTTCGCCTGCCTGAAGCCGAGATCGCCCTCGACCAGCCCTCCAGCCTGGATGTCGTGTTACTTTGCCCGGCAAGCAACTGCATTGGAATTGATATCACCGTTGCCTACGACGCCGATGTGCTGCGTATCGACGAGGTTGTGCCTGCCGATTTTCTAGGCGACTCGCCGCGCGTGACGTCAAACGAAACCGACAGCCCTGGAACCTTCCGCTTCGCGGCGCTGTCGTCTGCTGGCGCTCTCCGCCCGGAAGAAGGCGCGGTGTTCAGCATTCGTCTCACCGGGCTGTCGCTTGGCGAAAGCGACCTGTCCGTCACCAGCCTGACCATTTTCCGTCGCGGCGGCACCTTGCAGGCGACCGCCGAGGATGGCATCGTCAGCGTGTCTGAAGAAGCGGCTGGCGCTGGGCTGGCAGTTTTGAACGTATCACGCCGCCTGACGGTGCGGCTGGGTCCGGGTGCTGAATTCAGCGCCGCCGCCACCGTCGAGCCGGGCGCAACGCTGGAAGTGCTGGGTATCAGCAGCGACGGCGCATGGTATCTGGTGGCGCTGCCCGGGGGCGCTCAGGGCTGGCTGGCGAGCAGCCGCTTCGCCGTCCTATCAGGAAATATCAATCAGATTCCTATCATCGGCGATGCGGTGGAAGCGACGGTAGAAATCACGGCTGAACCGGCTTCCCCCACGCCCAGCAGCACCCCTGCTCCAACGGCGACCGATGCGATCACGCTGACGGCTTCTGAGGGCGTGAAAACGTTGCCAACCGACAGCCCGACCGAACCGCCTACGGAAGCCATTATCCCCAGCAACACGCCGGTGCCGATTGGACCGACCGTGACCGACACGCAGCCAACCGATGCGGCGACGGCACCGCCGACCAAAACAGCGCTTCCGGCAACCGCCACGCTGCGCACCGACAGCCAGGCGCAGGTCGCGCCGCCAGCTACCGAAACTGCCGAGGCTACCGCGACGCCCACCAGCACGCCAACCGACACGCCGCAGCCAACCTTCACCCCGTCACCAACCGACACACCCGCGCCGCCGACGCCGACTTTCACGGCGACCATTCCCGAACCCTGCACCGTCACCACGACTCTGGCGAATGTCCCCGTCTCGGTGGGACCCAACCGCGTCGTGCGGACGACCTTCCCAGTCAATCAGGTTGTCGCGGTCACCGGGCAGCAGCAGGCAGACGACGGCTCGCTGTGGTGGCGGCTCGAACCGCTGGCGGGCAGCCTGGAAACTGACCGTTTCTGGGTGCGCCAGAGCGACGTGACCGCCCAGGGCGGCTGTGATATCGTCGAGGACGCGGACGCGCCGCAGGTCATTTCGGGCGGCGGTTCAGGCACGCAGTTCAGCGGCACCTTCCGGCGCGGACAGGCGTTTGCCACCCACAACTTCACTATCAGCACCAGCGCCAGCTATCAGATCGTCTGCGGCGGCTCGCCCACCTATCCCGAATTCAGCGTCGGGGACAATCACAGCCGGGGACAGACGACAATAGCGTCCAACCTCACGCCCGGACGCTACACGCTAACGGTGTTCGCCTCGACGGTGAACTCCGGGCAGACCGTCTACATGAACAGCTACACGTGCAGCCTGTCCCGACGTTAGATACAGGCTGCGCGCGCGCCTGAGCCGCGCTGGTTGAATACAGCGTACATTAATCCACCGCGATGGTCCTGAGATGCCGTCGCGGTGGATTCTTTTGTATTCTTAGCGTCAAAAATGCGTTAAATTAGGAAGATAGAAAGTTGAAAAAAGAGCGAATCATGTTCAATAGCGCGACACGAACAGAAAAGAACCTGACGCGGTTCATCGTCAGCAGCCTCGCTCTGCTTGCACTCGTCGCAGCCATCCTGGCGGGGGGCAGCATCGCCATGCTGAACCACCTGTCCGATCAGATTGATCTGGTAGCGCTGGAGAAGGTCAACGCCGGAGAAGCGCAAAACACCGAGGAAGTCTTCACGCCCAAGATCATCGTCGCCGGACAGGTGATGGGCAGCGCCTGGCAGGACGGCCAGCTAGTGATCATCCATGCCGATGTGCTCGAAGACAGCCTGATTTTCATCACGCCGATCACCAAGCCGCGCGGGAACTGGTGGGTCACCAACATCATCCCCGGCGAATCCTTCACTGTGGAAAGCAGCGCCGACGACGAAAATATGAGCTTTAACTGGATGCTGACGAACGCCCCCTAACTGAAGAAGCAGGCAGCACGCGGTACTGCCCCTCAGGACTTGAAACGCGCCACGATTTCACGCATCGTCTCTTCCAGAGCTTCCAGCCGATCCGGCGTTTCTGCTGCCGCGACATAGGAGAAATAGTTGACCGGCTTGGGCGTTTCGTAGACTACCGGATCGTAGATGAAGATACCATCCGGCTGTCCCGGCATCAATGGCACAAAGGCAGGATCGTTCAGAATCGCGCTCAGGCTGTCCACATTGCACTCCACCAGACGATAACGGGCGTGGATCTCATCCAACCGCAGACCGAGGCGCAGCAGCATCTGCTGGGGATACGTGCCGGAACAAAAACGCGGATTGATGTCCACCGCGTACAGCTCGTCATCGCAGGTCAGCACATAATCGACTCCAAATACGCCTTGCAGATCGGGGATAACGCTGCCAATGCGCCGCGTGTACTCGACGATTCTTCGCGCAACCGCCGCTGGCACTTCACTGGGGATCGAATTGCCGTAATGCGTCCAGTGATGCAGGATCTGGTCGGTCACCGCATAGGACATGGTTTCGCCCTGCCATCGCACCATGTTGACCGAGGGCGACAGCTTAACCTCGTACAGCGTCTCGACCAGCAGCGGAAAGCTAAGCTGCTCCACCGCCCGCCGCACTTCGCCTTCAGTGAACGCGCGTATAAACCGGCGATGATCTGCCTTCAGCACGACGCCGCGATACGTCCGGTCAGGATAATCGAAAAACGTCAGCACTTCGTCCAGCGTCTTGCACACCGCGCTTTCCGGCGTTGGCACCCCGGCTTCCCGCGCGTATCGCAAGCCAGCGATCTTATGGTTCGCCGCTTCGACTGAGGTTTTGGTCGGATAGATAGTCGGCGTGAATTCAGGCGTCGCCAATGCCTGGCTCAGGCGATCCAGACCGCGCTGGTGATCGTTATAGAAGACCGAAAGATCGAGCTGGCGCTCAAGCATGAGTTCGCGCAACCGCCTGAGCGCCCGCGCATCGTCCAGCAGATTGAGCGTGAGGTTGCCGCTTCGGCGCGCCGGGATGATGATGTGTTCCGGCAGTGAATTCAGATCGGTCAGGTAATCGAGATAATCCTGCCCAAAGCCGCGCAGGGTGTTGACAACACAGACATTCGCCCCCAACAGGAACGGATTCGTGTCATATGCGCCCCAGTCCGCGCGCCCGGATGCGGGAATCCAGTCGTCGTGAATGAAGGCGCACGTTTGGACGAACTGATCAAGCAGCATCTGGTCTTCGGCGGTTGGAATCATGTTTAGCGCTCGCTTGTTCCAGGTTCAGTTTCGGCTTCTGATTTTTCGGTTTCCTCAGGAACATTAATGTCGCTTTTGCGCTGTCGCACGTGGCGCGCCTTCGCCTGAAGATCGCGGAAGAAGTCGGTATCCACGATTTCGCTCACGTGCGCCTGCTGTTTCACGGTGTCAATTTCGATCCGCAGTTCCTCGACCTTCTTCTTGAGCGTTTCCTCACGCACCCGTACCTTGCCGACCATGATTTCAAAGACTTCGGCAAACTTGTTGATCTCGTCGTGGATGCGCGCCTTCGTCATCACCGACAAATCGATGTCGTAATTGCCCTCGCCAATATGGACAGCCATCGACCGCAGCCGCGCGATGGGTCGGGTCAGCCAGGCGGATACCACATAGACCGTTGTGAACAGCACAAAGTAGGTGATGGCGAACGTGGGCAGCGCCGCGTCCAGCACCTGCTGCCGCACCTGGAAGAAGTAATCGGCGCGGAAATCGGTGCCGAGCACGCCTACTGTTTCGCCTTCGCTGTTATGAATGGCGCGATAGCCGGAAATCCACGATCCCCAGTCATCCGAATAGGGTTCGAGCAGCATCCACGACTCGCGGGTGCCGTCAAACAGCGCCGCGAATTCCGGCGGAACATCGTCAAGCGCGAACGCTGACATGAAGCCCGCCGAATCTTCCGGGTCAAGGCGCGCCGCCGCATTGGTCACGATTTTGAATTCGTTCGGCTGATCGCCGCGAATCATGGTGTAGGAGTTCGACCGGGGATCGATACGCCGAACAGTCGCCAGCCAATCGACCTGCTCCCAGAAACGCTCATCATCGCTGAACCCCTCGTCGTTGGGTTCGGCTTCGGTGTATAGCTCCTCAAGCTGGCTGCCGTCGATGCCCGCGGCAGCGCCATCCACCAGCACCACTAAGTCGTCTTCAAGGCGGTCGAGCGCGCGTTCAGCGGCAAAATTATAAAACCAGAAGAAAATACCTGTAAAAATAACCGAAAACAGGACCGTGAAGGTGATCAGAAGCTTCACCCTCAGGCTGACAAAAATCGAGCGTCTGGGCGCTGGAGCCGCCGCTGTGGTCACGTTTTGCATCTTTTTACCTCGCATACGCAGTCAACATCGGATAAAGTTGGAGCGCGCGCAGGGCGTCTGCCCGCGCCTTTGGCAGCAGTACGAACAGCAGTTGATCGTCTCGTACTTCCGTCATTTCCAGAGGGTTTTCTGGCAGCGGGAACGGGTTGGTGTCCCACCAGCGCTGAACAAAGACCTCAATCGGTATGCTTTCGTTCATGCTCAGAAGGTTGACTCCCGGAGCATAGGGATCGATGATGTCGAGCGAGCCTTCATCGCAGTCCACCCGCGTGATAATGCTGTAATGCCCCTCCTCCCAGAGATAACCGTCCGGCTCAAGAAAGCGTCCGCGCCATTCTACCCCCACCGGCAGCCGGTGCGCTTCGGTAAGGGTAATCAGATCGTCAACCGTCGAGAACATTTTGCCGAGCAGGGTATAGTCCGGCGTCAGAACGTCAATCGCCGCCGCCATTTCGTCGATGCTGCATCCGCGCTCGGTGATACGCTGCACGTCGCCGATGGCGTTAGCTACGCTTTCCTGAGAGATGGCTATACCGTAAAACGAGTACAGCATCTCCACCGTCGCGGGTCCACAATGACCGGGTAGCTGACGTATTCTGCCAATTCGGTGCATCTAAAACTCCAGCCTGTCCATAATGCTCTTGCTGCGCTGACGCCGTTTCAATCGCCAGTTCAGCATTGACTTGTCATAAGCAGCCCGCATTTTGAACATCATCACAATCGCGAACACTGACGCCACCAGCGCGAAAACCAGATAGATCGACTGGTAATTGGGAATATCGAAACGGTTGTTCGCCAGAATGACCCCGCCAACAAGAATACACCCTAGCAGCGCGCCCCCGGCAAACAGGTAGCTGTCCATGAACATGCTCACGCGACCGCGCCGTTCTTCGGGCACCAGCGCCAGGAACATCTTCTGAACCGGCTCATCCACGCTGCCGCGCAGGGTGCGGAACAGCCCGCGCGCCGCCGCCACCGCCGGCATACCAGGTATCCACAACAGCAGCGAACTGGCAAGCATCACAAACGGGAAGAACAGGAAGATTTCCTTCAGGTTGAACCGTTTGGTCAGGTACGGCGTCACCAGCGTCTGAATGAAAATCGCGATCAGCGTCAGCACAAGGCGGTAAGTGCCGTAGAATACCTGAAAACTGCCTGTCGCCGCCTCTTTGAAGTAGCCGTCGGTGATGAACAGGAACTGGAAGTCAATGACGGTCAGGACGATGCCCAGCGCCAGCGTCGCCAGCATCAGATAGCGAAACGACGGCACCTCGCGCACGAAGCCCCAGCCTTCCATCAGCGTTTCGCGGACAGTCTGCTTCTCCTGGCGCGTCTGCCGCAGCTTAACGCCGCGCAGCCCCCAAACCAGCACCACGAACGCCAGCAGATACAGAATCACGTTAAAGGTCAGCGTTTCATGGTTTGATAAGCCAACCCGCGCCAGCAGTCCGGGCGAGATGGCGGCGATGCCCAGCCCGGCAATCTGACCGGCAAACCCCCAGCTTGCGATGATCGGAAACTGGCGCTTAGCGCCCGCGAGATCGGTTGTATCGTTGGCGAGCACCCAGAACACCAGCGGGAAGAAAACCCACTGCTGCTCCACCAGCAGGAACAGCAGCGAATAGTTCACGACGCCGGGAATATCCAGCGCGAACATCAGCCGCAGGATCAGATACAACCCGGCGAAGATCAGCAGCATCGCCTTGATTAGCTTGAGGCGGTCAAACCGGTCAACCACCAGGGTTTGCAGCCCACTGCTGAAGGCGATTAACACCATGTCCACAATCCAGACGATGAGAATGTTACTGACATCCACCTGGCTTAGAAAGCCGCTGACGGCAACCACATCGGAAAGGTCGAGCGCCAGAGAATTTGCAAACAGTAAGAAGCCAAGCACCAGTATCAGCCGTGAATCGCCAAATCGGGGTTGGCTGGACGAGTTCGCCATATACCTTCCAGGAAAGAGCCGCAGAATGAGAACTACACACCGTACCAGCCAGCAAGCAAGACAAAAAATCGATTGCGCATTGCATTCAGGTGCAGCTTGTCTTAATTAAGTGTAGTTCATGAACGTTCGTCTGGCATTACGGAAATTCAAAGAATTTGTGAATTTCTGAAATTCGTTGATAAATCAGTCGTCTTCTGATGCGACTTTGGGGCGATCAGCGTGCCTTTTTACTGCTTTTTGGCAATTTCCTTACATTTGACATACCAGATAATGTATTGTAATGTCGTTAGTAATTCAGCAGGAGATCAGCCATGTTGTTTGAGAACCGCGCCGATGCCGGACAGCAGCTTGCAGCAAAGCTCACCGAATACGCCAATCGAGATGATGTACTGGTTCTGGCGCTGCCGCGCGGCGGTGTTCCCGTTGCCTTCGAGGTCGCCCAGGCGCTGCGCGCGCCGATGGATGTTTATCTGGTGCGGAAGCTGGGCGTTCCGGGACACCCGGAACTCGCCTTCGGCGCGATTGCCGCAGATGGCGTGCGGGTTCTGAATGATGCCATTATCCGCAGCGCCCGGGTAAGCGACGCCGAAATTGAGGCGGTCAGCCAGGCGGAACTGCGCGAGCTAAAGCGGCGCGAACAGCTTTATCGCGCCGCGCCGCCGTCCACAATCAAAGACCGGACGATCATCGTGGTGGACGACGGTCTGGCGACGGGCGCGAGTATGCGGGCGGCGGTGCTTGCCCTTCGCGCCGAGCAGCCTGCCAAGCTTGTGGTCGCCGTTCCCACCGCTTCCGAGGAAACGTGCGACGACTTCCGCGACGAGGTTGACGACCTCGTCTGCGCCATCACCCCCGACCCGTTTTACGCCGTTGGGCTGTGGTATCGCGACTTCTCGCAGGTCAGCGACGACGAAGTGCGCGACCTGATGGCGCGCGCTTCGCAGCCACCGGCATCAAACCAGCGTGTTTAGCAGGAGGCAGGCATCATCCCAACCAGTCCACCACCCCGCCACAGCAGCGGCGGTCACGCCAGCACGCCGCTGGCTGATTCACTCGATTCCCGTTTCTGGACTGGCAGATTCTCGATAAAGTGTGTCAACACCTCCACCGCCTGCCCGTATTCCGCCAGCGACAGGCACTCGTCGGGCGTGTGATCGAGATTGCTGTCGCCGGGACCATAAGCGACTATCGGACACGACCAGCGCCTGCCAACCACGTTCATATCGCTCGTGCCAGTCTTGAGCACAAAACCGGGCTGTAAGCCGCTGGCGCGGATCGCCGCCAGCAAGCCGCGAACCAGGGGGGTATTACGCTCCCCCATATAAGCGCGTTCCATGCCGCAGCCAATAACATCAGCATCTGCTTCGGCAAAGCCCTGCGCCGCAGTCAGCGCCTCTTCAGGCGTGACCGATATGGGCAGCCTGAAGCCAACGGTCATGGTCAGGGTATCGCAGAAGCTGTCCGACTGGGTGGTAATGCTGCGCAGACTCGGCATCACGCGGTCAAACGGCGAGTCGATGCCCTCATTTTTAACCGCCGCCCAGGCTTCAATCTGATTCCAGAAAGCCACCCCCAACGCGCCGACGGTTGGTTCAGGGCGGGCGGTGTGGGCAGTGGGACGTGTCAGCCGGTAATCAACCAGCAGCCGCCCTTTGTACCCCAGCGTGATTCGCGAAACGCCGCTTGGCTCGCCGATGACGCACAGCGCCGGATCGAATTGCTCGGCGACATACGCCGCGCCCTTGCTGGTGGCGGCTTCTTCCTCGACTGCCCCAACTACAACCACCCGCCAGCCTTCAGGAATCGCCGCCCGCGCGGTCGCTTCGGCAAAGGCACAGAGCGAGCCTTTGGCATCGACACTGCCACGCCCGTACAGCACCCCATCTTCAAGACGCGCCGGAATTTGACCGGGGAAGGTATCAATGTGACCGAGCAGCATCAGCGTCTTCGGCGCGTCGTCGGCACCACGGCTGCCGCAGGCGTTCCCGACTTCGTCACTGGACGCGCGAAAACCATGCGCCGACATCCAATCCACCAGACAGGCGACCGCATCGCCTTCCTGTGTCGAAGGGCTGTAACGGCTGACCAGTTCAACCAGCAGATCACCGGGCATGTGTCAACTCCGCCTGAAGCTGCGAGACAATCTGTGCCGCGGTAGCGCCTGTGCTGCCGGTGTGTTCGGTCGCGCGTGTGATTCGCTTCACCCGCGCGGCAGCTTCGCGACAGCCAAGCCAATCGAGCATCATTGCCGCGCTCAGGATCGCCGCGCGTGGATCGGCGCTCCCCTGTCCGGCAATATCGGGCGCGCTGCCATGCACCGGCTCAAACAGCGCCGGGCGACTCGCCCCCACATTAGCGGACGGCGCGATCCCCAAGCCGCCGGTCAGTCCTGCCGCCAGATCGCTCAGGATGTCGCCAAACAGGTTGGTCGTCACAATCACGTCAAAGCGAGCCGCGTCCTGCGCCAGTTGCAGCGCCGCCGTATCGACCAGCATCTCCTCGACAGCCAGCGCGGGATACAGCGCCGCCGCCGCCAGCGCTTTTGCCCGAAACAAGCCGCATGTCTCTTTGAGTACGTTCGCCTTATGCACAATCGTCAGCTTACCCCGCCGTTTCAGCGCCAGCTCACACGCCGTCCGGGCGATTCGCTCCGACGCCCGCGCCGTGATCACACGTTCGGCAATCGCCGTTTCGCCGCCATCTTCCAAACGCTCGCGGCGGCTGTACAGCCCTTCGCTGTTCTCGCGCACCACCAGCAGATCGATCCCGCTGCTCACCGCCGGGCGAAGATTGGCGTACAGATCAAAGTGGCTGCGCAGCGTCAAAATTGGGCTGGCGTAGCCCGCCGTTTTAGTCATGGGCGATTGAGTCGCTCCGAACAGGATGGCGTCGCTCCGCTGGCACAGCGTCAGCGTGTCATCGGGCAGCGCGTTCCCCTGCTGCCCAAAAGCGCCAAATCCTGCCACGCCATTTTCGAATCGCAGCGGCAGGTCAAGCGACTCCAGCACCCTTACCGCCGCCGGAATCACTTCCTGCCCGATGCCGTCGCCGGGAATGACAGCGATCAGGTACTCGTTTCTCCCCTCTCCCTGAGAGAGAGGGGGCGGGGGTGGGGGCGCGTTGCTCATTCCACTACCTCCCCGGCGAATCGCCGCTGAAGCATCGGCAGCAAGCCGCCGCCATCCAGAATCGCCTGCGCCGACGGCGACAGCGGCGGAATCTCAAATACCCGTTCGCCCACCAACAGCCGCCGCGCTTCATGGTGAATGCGGATGCTGTCGCCGGTTCGCGCCAGCGCTGCCAGTTCCGGGCAGACAATCGGCAGTACCCCCTGATTGATGCAGTTGCGGAAATACAGCCCGCCAAACGACGCCGCGATGATGATGCTCACCCCGGCATATTTGAGCGCCGTCACGCCCTGCTCGCGGCTGCTGCCACAGCCCCAGTTGAACCCGGCAGCGACCACGTCACCCGGCTGCACGCCGCCGGCAAAAGCCGGATCGAGGTCTTCCAGCGCGTGGGCGGCAATATCGTCCGGCGTTTTGAGCGTATAGGTATATTTGCCGGGGAATATCTGGTCGGTGTTGACGTTATCGCCGTACACCCAGACGCGATGCTGCGTAATCATGACAGGAACTCCCTCGGATCGGCGATACAGCCATAAATGGCGCTGGCGGCAACCACGTAAGGACTCGCCAGATAAACCGGCGCATCTGCGGTTCCCATGCGCCCCCTGAAGTTGCGGTTGGCGCTGCTGATGGTCGCCTCGTTGGGCGCGGGAACACCCATGTGATTGCCCATGCAGGGTCCGCAGCCCGGCGTGCCGATGGTCGCCCCAGCTTCGATCAGCGCCGCCAGCACGCCGCCGCGCGCCGCTTCCAGCAGCACGCTGGCGCTGGCGGGAATGACCAGCAGGCGGCAGGACACGCGCCGACCGCGCAGCACCTCGGCGGCGGCTTGCAGGTCTTCCAGCCGCCCATTGGTGCAGGTACCGATAAACGCCTGCTGCACCGGCTGCCCCAGCGCCTGCGAAAGCGGCACGACGTTATCGGGCTGGTGCGGCAGCGCCACCTGCGGCTCTAAGCGGCTCACATTTAAACTATAGACTTCCTCATATACCGCGTCGGCGTCCGGGTACAGCGGGGTGTAATCGCGCGTCCGCCGCGCTTCCAGATAATCAAACACCACCTGATCGGGCGGCAGGTAGGCGTTCATCGCGCCAAATTCCGCCATCATGTTGGGCAGCACCGGGCGCTGGTCAGCGGTCAGCGTCGGCAGCAGATCGCCCGTGAACTCCACCGAGCGATATCGACCACCCTGCACGCTCAGATCGCCCAGAATTCGCAGGCTCACGTCCTTGATAGTGACGCCCGGCTGAAGCCGACCGGTGAGCGTTACCCGCATCGATTCAGGCACGCGCAGCCACAGCTCGCCCGTCGCCCACAGCGCCGCCAGTTCGGTGCGCCCAACGCCCATACCGAACGCGCCCAGCCAGCCAAAATGAGTGGTGTGGCTGTCAGCGCCAAAGATCGTCTCGCCGGGCAAAATCAGCGCTTCCTCGCTCAACACCTGATGGCAGATGCCGCGCCCCACCTCAAAGAAATGTCCGATACCCTGCTGCCTCACCCACTCGCGAATTTCGGCGTGATTCTGGGCATGCTGGGTCGTCGGCGCGGGTACGGCATGATCGAGGGTGATTGCCACGCGCTCCGGTCGGGCGAAACGTGAAGCGCCGCTTTTCTCGAAGATACGCCGGATCGCCGCCGAATTATCGTGGCTGAAGACCAGATCGGGCTGCGCGTCGAGGATATCGCCCGCCCGCGCCGACGACACGCCGCCCGCCCGCGCCAGCGCCTTTTCAGCGAAAGTATAACCGGTCATAACTGCACCGCCGCGCTGTGCAAAAGCGAGTCGATCTCATGCAGCGCCAGCGGCTGCGCGTCCGCCTGCTGCTTAATGGTTTGGGTGATGGCTTTGAGCGCCGCGTCATCCAACTGCAAGCCAAGAGACAGCGCCCGGTCGCGCACCGCATTCCAGCCGGTCAGCCGGTGACCGATGGCGATCTCGCGCGTCAAACCAAAATCGGCGGGCTGGATGATCTCGTAAGTGGTCGGATCTGCCAGCACCGCCTTGGCGTGAATGCCAGCTTTGTGAATGAAAGCGCTGCTGCCGGTGATGTAGTTGCTGAAGGGGATGGCGATGCCGCACCTGTCGGCGACTAGCTGGTCAAGCTGCGGCAGCAGGCGCAGGTTGTATTTGGTGACGTAGCGGCGGTCGAGGGTATACAGACGCGCCAGCAGCCCACCCAGCGGCGTGATTCCGTTGCGCTCGCCAATGCCGAGAATGGTGGTGTCAATATGCGTCGCTCCAGCTTCCAGCGCGGCGCAGGCGTTGGCGATGGCGCAGCCGCTGTCATTGTGCCCGTGAAACTCCACGTCCAGCCCGGTCAGGCGGACAAGCTGGTGAACGATGGCGCTCACCTGGGCTGGCGTCGCCACGCCGACTGTATCGGCGACGCCCAGCCGCTGAACCAGCCCAAGATCGGCAATCGCCAGATAGACTCGCAGCAGGTCGCTCTCGCGGCTGCGGAAGCTGTCTTCGGTGCTGAAGCGCAGGATGACGTCGGGCGCCTGTTCGCGGATAAAGGTCAGCACGTCCGCCGCGAGGTCGATGATCTGGTTGATGTTCCTGCCGTGGCTGTGCTGCATCAACTGCGGCGAGGTGCCGATGACGATGTCGATTCCCTGCGCGCCCGTCTCCAGCGCCAGATGCGCGTCGGCGCGGTTGCAGCGGATGTGCGTCAGAATACGCGCCTTCAATCCCATATCGACCACTATCCGAATATCAGCGGCGCTCTGCGGCGAGGCACAGGGCGAGGTCATTTCAATCATCTCAACGCCGAAGTCGTCCAGCAGCCCGGCGATCTCCTGCTTCTGCGCCGTCGTGAAGGCAGCGGTGCTGAACTGTTCGCCTTCGCGCAGCGTGCTTTCGATGATGCTAAAGCTATCCAGCGGCATCGCGCAAGACCTCCTCAATGGCGTGGACTGCCTGCCATAAATCGTCTTCCTCAATCACCAGCGGCGGCAGCAGCCGCAGCACCGTCGGACCGGCGGGCAGCGCCAGCACGCCGCGCGCTTGCAGCGCCCGCAGCACCGGCGCGGCTTTGCCCCGCAGTTCGATACCGATCATCAGCCCGCGTCCGCGCACCTCACGAACGGCGCTGGTCGGCAGATGATGGCGCAGGTAGGTCATCACCTCATGCCCCAGCGTTCGCGCCCGTTCGATCAGATCGCCGTTCTCCAGCACGTCCAGCGCCGCCAGCCCCGCCGCGCACGCCAGCGGACTGCCACCAAAGGTGCTGCCGTGTGAGGCAGGCGGCAGCGCGCCAACGCGCTCGCCCATCAGCACCGCGCCCATCGGCACGCCCCCGGCAATGCTCTTGGCGAGGCACATCAGGTCGGGCTGGACGCCGTCATGCTGGTGAGCGAACAGATCGCCAGTGCGACCAAAACCAGTCTGGATCTCGTCGAGGATCAGCAGCGAGCCGCTGCGCTGGCAAAGCTCGCGCGCCGCGATCAGATAGCCGTCCGCCGCCGGATGCACCCCACCCTCGCCCTGCACTGGTTCGAGGATCACCGCCGCGACCGATTCATCCAGCGCTTCCGCCAGCCGTTCGATGCTGTTATAGGGCACATGTACGATACCAGCGATCAGAGGCTCGAATGGCTGGCGGTAGGACTTCTCCCAGGTGGCGCTCAACGCGCCCATCGTCCGCCCATGAAAGCCGCGCATCGCCGCCACGATGCCAGTTCGCCCGGTCACCAATCGGGCGATCTTCAACGCGCCCTCGATGGCTTCCGCGCCGCTGCTGCATAGAAAAACGCGCTCCATATTAGCCGCCCGGCACAGTTCTGCCTGGTAGCGGGCGCGCATCGGGTTGTGAAACATTTCCGGGCAGGAAATCAGCGTTTCCATCTGTTCGCGCAGCGCTGCCACCACCGCCGGGTGGTTGTGCCCGAGGTTTGCCGCGCCCTGCCCGCCGACGCAGTCGATATAGCGGCTGCCATCGGCGTCGTACAGCGCCGCGCCCTCGCCACGCACAATTTGCAGGTCGCGCTTTAGATACGCGCCGCTGGTGTGCGCCTGCTCCAAAGTCATCAGATCGAGCGCCGCGCTTACCATGATGCCGCCTCCTTGATGCCTTCGGCTTCAGGCTCATCCCCCCACGCGGGCGCGGCGCGCCTCGCCCCTACAAATGTACTTTGCTGATCGATCTCTTCTCGATTGGGGAGAAAGGGACGGTAGCCCCTCTCCCCGCCTGCGTGGGAGAGGGGTTGGGATGAGGGGTAAAATATATGCGTCCCCGCGCCCGACAGCGCCGCGTCCAGCGGGCGCTCAAGCCGCGCGTCGCCCACGATAGTGCGGCTGACCTGCGCGGTCTGCGCCGCCAGCAGCTTTTTCTTCATGCGTCCACTGGCAAAGGGTTCAAAGCGTTCCAGTTCGTTCAGGTCAAAAGCGGCTATCAGAGAGGAAGGGTCATTTACATCACGGAGCAAGCCAGGCACGTTGCTGAGGATGACGAGTGTTTCCGCGCCGAGCGCCCGCGCGATGTTCGCCGCCGCCAGATCGCCGTCGATGTTCAGGCGTTCGCCTCCTTCGCCAAGCGCAACCGGTGCGATGACCGGGACATAGCCCTGATCGAGCAGCCGCGCCAGCAGATCGCCCTCCACACCGGTGATCGCGCCGGTATAATCGTCATGGATCATCACCTGCCGCCCGTTCACCAGCGCCCGGACTGCCGTTTTGCGCCGCGCCCGAACGATGCCGGGACCCGCCAGCCCAACCGCCCGCGCTCCGAGCGCCGCCAGCCGCGCTACCAACTGCTGGTTGACAGACGCCGCCGCTGCGCAGTAGATCTCCAGCGTCCGGGCGTCGGTATAGCGGCTGGTGTGCCCGCCCGGCGTCACCAGCGTTTGCGCCGGATAGCCGACCTGTTCCGCCAGCGCGTCAGCGGCGGCGCTGGCACCATGTACCAGCAGCCAGCGTTCACCGCGCCCCACGCGCTCGACCAGATTGCTCAGCGTCACGGCGCTGTCTATCCCCCTGCCGCCGCCAATTTTCAACACTTGTGTCACGGGTATATGCCTCCATACTCAAGCCCAGTCGTTTCTTCAAAGCCGTACATGATGTTCAGACACTGCACCGCCGTCCCCGCCGCGCCTTTGCCGAGATTGTCGAGCGCGCACATCAGCACCGCCCGCCCGGTGAACGGGTCATATTCCCAGCCCACGTCGGCATAGTTCGTGCCTGCTAAGAGGCGAGGCTCAGGGTGGCGAAAAGAGCCGCCGCTTTCATGGACGATGCGGACGAACGACTGGCTCGTCCATGCTGTTCGATAAGCGCTCCATAGATCGCGCTCGGACAGTCCCACAGGCAGAGTCACATGAACTGCCGCCGCCACGCCGCGCACCATCTCGACGCTGGTGACCGCGATCCGCGCGTCATACTCCCCACACGGGGCAAGCGACTGGCGCACTTCGGCTTCGTGGCGGTGTCCGACCATCTGGAACGGGCGCGCCACCCCGCTGCGCGCCGGATGGTGGCTGCTGTCGCCCGGCTGACGCCCGGCTTCGCTGCTGCCTACCTTAACGTCGCTGATCAGCGGTTGGCTGGCAGGCAGAAGTCCCGCCTGCGCCAGCGCCCACACCGCCAGCGTCGTCGCCGTCGCGTTGCAGCCCACGCCGCTGACATAGTGACTATGCGCAAGCGCCTCGCGGTTAGTTTCCGGCAAGCCGTAGGTGAAGCGTTCGATCCAGTCCGGCGCGGCGTGCGGGCTGCCGTAGGTTCGTTCATATTCAGCGGCATCGCGCAGGCGAAAATCGGCGCTCAGATCGATGATGCGCCCGGCGAGGTTGGCATATGTTTCGATGTGCTGCTGCGCTTCGCCGTGTGGCAGCGCCAGCAGCAGCACATCGCAGGCTTCCAGCGCAGTCTGGCTCACGAAGCGCAGCGTCGTTCGCCCGCGCAGGTGCGGGTGAAGCTGATACAGGAATTTACCGGCGCTGCGCTCCGAGGTTGCCGACACAATTTCCACCTGCGGGTGTCCCAGCAGCAGCCGCAGCAGCTCGCCGCCGGTGTAGCCAGATGCGCCAACGACGCCCACCCGGATCATGCGTACACCCGCGCCTGCTCCAGCGCGTAGTCCACTATTCGCGCCGGAATGTTCACGCCGGTGGGCGCGCTGCTGTTGCGAAACTCCATCGTGTGATTGATCTCGTTGATGAGCAGACCGCGCACAGGGTCTTCAAACACATCCAGCGCCAGCACGCCGCCGCCCACCGCCGCCGCCGCGTCCCGGCACAGCGCCGCGAGTTCCGGCGTGACTGGGCAGTTGGTCGCCAGCCCGCCGCGCGCTGTGTTGGTGATCCAGTGTGGCGAGGTGCGGTAAATGGCGCAGATTGTCTCATCGCCAACCACGAACGCGCGAATGTCGCGTCCGGGCTTTTCGACAAATTCCTGAATGTAATAGGTGTGGTGCTGGTAATCGCCCAGCGTCTGCCGATGTTCAATGATGGCTTCGGCGCTGTCACGGTCGTTCAGTCGCGCCAGCAGCCGCCCCCACGAACCGGTCACTGGCTTGAGGACGGCGGGATAGCCGTTCACCTCAAGCGCCGCCAGCGCGCTGGTGTCCTCAAACGCCACCCGCGCCCCCGGCTGCGGCACGCCCGTCCGCGCCAGCGCCAGCGTCGTGTGCAGCTTGTCGGCGCAGACTACCGCGGTCGCATAGCTGTTGATGGTCGAGATGCCCCAGACATTGAGGATGGCGAGCAGATACAGCCCGCGCGATGTGCTGACGCAGCGCTCCAGGATGACCGCATAATCCGACCAGGCGATGCCCGACGGCGCAATCTGTCCAGCGCCGCCAGTCAGGTCGAGATGGATGTTCCGGTCAAGCAGAATATCCGGCTCGATGCCGCGCGCCTGAAACGCCTGAACCAGCAGCTTTTCTTCGGCGCGAATGTGGGTAACCAGAATGCCGACCCGCATCTCATTCACCCCAGTCTTCTTCAACTTCCGGCGCGCGCTCCAGCGTAACCGGGTTCAGGCTGATGATTTCGAGTTCCGTCCCGCAGTCAGGACACGGCAACAGCTCGTTCTGCATCACGTCGGCGGGCAGGACAACGACGGCGGCACATTCGGGGCACAGATTTTGAGACATATTCGGTTTCCTCCTGGCGGTTCTGGCGGTCAGAATAAATAAAAACCGCCGTCTCAGAGTAGTATCTGGACGGCGGCAGGCACACGATTTCGGCGCAGCACAGCTATCCAGAACGGGAGTCCGGCTTCTTGCTCTGCTTCGTCTGGCTGTTTAAAGACCGATACGAGTTCATTTTGCGCCTCACAACAAAAAAACCCGCCTGTCCGGGCGGGTTTTCAAGCTGTCATCTCTCAGTGAAAACGAAAAAGCCCAGACTACAGGTCGGGTTGGGTCTTCTTCGCCTTCTTGATCAAGCCAAAATTCAACATGGTTTGTTGCCTGCTGAAAGTACAGTGACCAGCATACGATATTTCGAACCACGAAAGCAACGTGCAGAATCGCCAAACCTGCTTGTGCAGTTCGACACAGTGGTCACCATCAGCCCGTCATCTTCTGCGACAAATCCATTCCGGCGCTAAAATAGACGCCAGTTTCCGCTGATGTCCACAGAAGGCTAAACCATGTATGACGTCGTGACCCTGGGCGAAACGCTGATCCGCCTGACTCCGCCCAATTTCCGGCTTCTGGAACAAACCGATCTGCTGACCATGTACGTCGCGGGCAGCGAATCGAACGTCGCGGTCGGGCTGGCGCGGCTTGGGCTGTCCGTCTGCTGGCTCTCCCGGCTGACCGACAATGCCATCGGTCATTACACAACCAGCCGCATCGGCGGACACGGCGTAGACGTCTCGCGCGTCATCTGGACGACTGAAGACCGGGTTGGGCTGTATTTCGTCGAAGAAGGGCGGCTGCCGCGCAGCAGCAGCGTGCTCTATGACCGCCGCCATTCCGCCATGAGCCAGATGCAGCCGGATGACCTGCCCGCCGACCTGTTCGTTCCCGGCGCGTCACGGCTGCTCCACCTCAGCGGCATCACCCCGGCGTTGGGCAGCCGCGCCGCCGCCACTTTCCGGCACGCCTTTGAACTGGCGAAAGCCGCCGGTTGGCAAGTGAGCTTTGATCTGAATTTCCGAGGCAAGCTGTGGACGGAAGCCGAAGCCCGCGCCTGCTATGAACAGTATCTGCCGCAGTCGGACATCATCATCACCCCAATGGGCGACGCGCGCCGCATCTTCGGTTGGGACGGCGACGCCGCCGCCGTCCTCAACAAGCTTCACCAGCGCTGCCCTCAGGCTGTCGCCGTCCTTACGCTGGGGGCAGACGGCGCGGCAGCGTGTGATCCATCCGGCGAGCACTATCACCAGCCCGTCTTTCCCGCCGAACAGATCGACCGCATCGGCGGCGGCGATGCCTTTGACGCGGGCTTCCTCTACAGCGTCCTTCGCGGGGATAATACGCCGACGGCGCTGCGCTGGGGTGCTGCCGTCGCCGCGCTCAAGTACACCATTCCGGGGGATATGCCCGTTGTCAATCATGCCGACGTGCTGCGGCTGGTCGAAAGCGGCAGCAGCAGCGCCACCATCGTGCGCTGAGGGAAACGCTACATGCTCTGACAGGCGGCGCGAACCGCCTCGACGATCAGGCGGTGTTCGGCATCGTGCAGCCGCGCCTCGAACCTCTCCAGCGTGTCATCGGGTAAAATGGGGACAATGTGCTGCGCGATGACGCGCCCGGCGTCCACTTCGGGGATGACCTCATGCACCATGCAGCCGCCATGCCGCGTCTCGCCGCGCTGGAACGCCTCGTAGCTTCGGCGGATGGCGTCTATCCCCGGAAATGTGCCCGGCAGCGCCGGATGCAGGTTGATGACGCGGTTCGGAAAACAGTTTAGAAAGGCGGGGCTGAAAACATGCATCCAGCCCGCCAGCACAATCAGATCAGGCTGCGCCAGCCGCACCCGTTCGGTGAGGTCGCGGTCATAGTCCTCGCGGCTGCGCCCGCCTTCAGTATAGGGTTTCAGCGGAAAGTAGAGGGTTGGCACGTTCGCCTGCTCTGCCCGCGCCAGCCCATACGCCGCCCTGCGGTTCGAGACGACCAACACGATTTCGCCGTTCAACTGCCCGGCGGAAATCGCATCCAGCAGCGCCTGCAAATTGGTTCCCGATCCAGAGATCAGCACGACAATGCGCCCAGCCATGCCCTACCCTTCCGCCAGCGTGACCCGCTTGCTGCCCGCCACGATTTCACCGACCACAGCCGCGTCCGGCAGCAGCGCCAGCGCCAGTTGTGCCTGTTCCGGCGGCACGACGACCAGCATCCCCAACCCCATGTTGAATACGTGGAACATCTCATCATCGGGAACAGCGCCCAGACGCTGAATCAGCGCGAACACCGGCGGCACCTGCCACGAGCCGCGCCGGATCACCGCGCCGGTGCCGTCGGGGAGAATACGCGGCAAATTATCGATCAGACCGCCGCCGGTGATGTGCGCCAGCCCGGACACGGCAGCGCCGCCGTCCCACAGCCGCCGCGCCGGTTCAAGATAGCAGCGATGCACCGCCAGCAGCGTTTCGCCAATGCTGCCGCCGAGGTCTTCGCGGAACTCATGCCAGTCGAGATCATCCAGCACCCGACGCGCCAGCGAGTAACCGTTGGTATGCAGCCCCGATGACGGCAGCCCGATGATGGCGTCTCCGGGAGTGATGCGCGATCCGTCGATGATCGACTCGCGCTCGACCAGACCGATGATCGTCCCCACCAGATCGATTTCGCCGGGTTGATAGACGCCGGGCATCTCGGCTGTTTCACCGCCCAGCAGCGCGCAGCCAACCGTCTGGCAGGTTTCGGCAGCGCCAGTCACGACCGCCGCGATCTGTTCGGGATTCAGGCTCGATGAAGCGACGTAATCGAGGAAGAACAGCGGGCGCGCGCCCTGCACCAGAATGTCGTTGACGCAGTGGCTGACCAGATCGCGTCCGATGGTGTCCCAGCGCCCCATCCGGGCGGCGACCTTGGTCTTGGTGCCCACGCCGTCGGTCGAGGCGACCAGCACCGGCGCAGCCATCGCTTTGAGCGCCGCGGCGTCGAACAAGCCGCCAAACGCGCCGATCCCCGCCAGCACTTCAGCGCCGTAGGTCGCTCTGACCGCCGACGCCATCAGCGCCGTCGCCCGCGCTCCGGCGGCGATATCCACGCCTGACTGAGCATAACTGTTCAACTGGACTGCTCCTGATAGGTCAAGCCAATATCACGGCGGTAGTGTTTGCCCTCAAAATTAATCTGCTCGATGTGGGCGTAAGCGCGCCGCAGCGCTTCGGGCAGATCATCCCCGATGCCGCTGACCGACAGCACCCGCCCGCCCGCCGTCACGACCTGTCCATTCAAACGGGCTGTTCCGGCGTGGAAGACAACAGCGTTTTCAGGCTGCGCGTCCAGCCCGCTGATAGGCAGCCCGGTTGGATAGTCGCCCGGATAGCCCGGCGACGACAGGACTACCGCCGCGCACGCGCCGCGCCGCCAGTGTGTTCCCACTTCGTCCAGCCGCCCTTCAACGCAGGCGGTCAGAATCTCGTACAAGTCGGCGTCCAGCAGCGGCAGAATCGCCTGCGTTTCGGGGTCGCCAAAGCGGCAGTTAAATTCCAGCACTTTGGGACCATCAGTCGTCAGCATCAGTCCGGCGTACAGCACGCCAACGTAAGGCGTGCCGATGCGCTTGGGCAGGCGCGTAACCGTCCGGCGCAGCAGATCGTGAATCGGACGGATGATGTCGTAGGCAATGCCGGGTACCGGGGCGAATGCCCCCATGCCGCCGGTATTGGGTCCCTCGTCGCCATCAAAGATGCGTTTGTGATCGCGCGAGAACGGCATCATCTCGATGTTTTCGCCGTCGCAGAACGCCAGCGCCGAAAGTTCCTGACCTTCGAGCCGTTCCTCGACGATCACCCGACGCCCGGCAGCGCCAAACTCATGTTCAACCAGACACCGCCGCAGCGCGATCTCGGCGTCCTCTGCCGTGTCGCAGACCACCACGCCCTTGCCAGCCGCCAGCCCATCCGCCTTGACGACCACCGGCTTGCCCAGATCGCGCACGTACCTGGCAGCCGAGTCGTAATCGGTAAACGTCTCGTATTCCGCCGTCGGGATGCCGTTGCCGCGCATAAAGGCTTTGCTGAAATGCTTTGACCATTCAAGCTGCGCCGCGTCCTTCGCCGGACCAAACGCCTTCAGCCCGGCGCGCTCAAAAGCATCGACAATTCCCAGCGACAGCGATAGTTCGGGACCGATGACCGTCAGATCGATCTGCTGGTCGCGGGCGAACGCCACCAGCGCCGGGATATCATCGGCGGGAATGGGCACATTCGCTGACGACGCGCGCGGCTGCCAGCCAGCAGCATCCGGGTTGGCGTGCCATTCAGTTCCCGCATTGCCGGGAGCGACGAACACCTGACCCACCTGCGGTGACTGCGCCAGCGCCCACGCCAGCGCGTGCTCGCGCCCGCCCGATCCAACCACTAAAACAGATTTCAAACCTAATCTCCCCATGTTGCCTCAAACAACTTTTTATCGCGATCTTCTTCAAACAGCCAGCCGGGTATCGGAATCGGATAGCTGCCGGAGAAGCAGGCGTTACAGTGACCGCCGTCTGTTTCGACTGCCGATTCCAGTTCCGGCGTTTGCTCGATACACGCCATCATCCCTTCCAGGCTCAGGTAAGCCAGGCTGTCCGCGCCGATGGCGGCGCAGATATCCTGCACGTTCATCTGATGAGCGATCAACTGCTTGCGCGTCGCCATATCCACGCCCATAAAACACGGGTGGCGCACCGGCGGCGATGAGACGCGCACGTGAACTTCAGTCGCGCCGCCCGCGCGAATCAACTGCACCAGCGGACCCGCCGTATTGCCGCGCACGATGGAGTCGTCAATCAGGATCACCCGCTTGCCCGCCAGATTCGACGGCAGCGGGTTGAATTTCAGTTGGATGCCCACTTTCCGCAAATCGTCGTCTGGCTGGATAAACGTCCGTCCGATGTAGCGATTCTTGATCAGTCCTTCGGTGAATGGCAGCCCACTCTCCAGACTGTAGCCAATCGCCGCCGGCGTCGATGAGTCCGGCACCGGCACAACAATATCCGCCTCGGCAGGCGCTTCACAGGCAAGCTGCCGCCCGAACCGCTGGCGCACTTCGTGGATAACCTGCCCTTCCATCAACGAATCGGGACGGGCGAAATAGACGTATTCAAACGAGCACAGGGAACGGCGGCGCGGCGCGTGTCCCATCGCCGACGACACGCCTTCGGCGTCCAGCCGCACGATCTCGCCCGGCTCGACCTCGCGCAGATAACGCGCGCCGATGGTTTGCAGCGCGCTCGATTCCGAGGCAGCGACGTAGCCGCCGTCCAGTTCACCCAGGCACAGCGGGCGCAAGCCATACGGATCGCGCACCGCGTAGACGGCGCTGCGGGTGAGGATGGTCAGCGAATACGCGCCTTCCGCCACCTGCATCAGCGCCCGGATTCGGGCTTGCCAGCGGTCGCCAGTATCGTCCAGCCGCCGGTTATTGCCCCACACTTCCGGCGGCGACGCCAGCGCCTGCGTCAGCACTTCGCTGTCGGTGGTCGATGACAGCCCGACGCCGCGTTCGAGCAGGCGGTAGCGAAGCTCCAGCGCGTTGGTGAGGTTGCCGTTGTGCGCCACCCCCAAAGGACCATAAATCGTGTCGATCAGGTACGGCTGGACGTTGCGGACGTGCGACGAACCGGTGGTCGAGTAGCGGTTGTGTCCAATCGCCAGATGTCCCTTCAGCGGGTTCAGGTTGTCTTCGTTGAAGACCTGCGAAACCAGCCCCATCTCTTTGTGGATGTAGGCGGATTTGCCGTCACAGGTGGCGATACCGGCGCTCTCCTGCCCGCGGTGCTGCAAGGCATACAGCCCAAAGAACGTCAGCCGCGCCACGTCGCGCCCGGCGGCATAAATACCAAAGATACCGCACGCCTCGCGCGGACGATCCAGCTCGTCGTTCAATTCGTCCACATTTTCTCCTCTGCGGTTTCCTGCTGATTGCTGCCTTAACCGAGTCGTCCGAATCGCCCTCACCGGCTACCCTTGCAAATCCGCGTCGGCTGCCAGCAGCCGTTCTGCGTTCTGGCGCTGGAAGGCGGCTACCTTTTGGCGGATAGCAGCGTCGGTCAGACCAAAGATCTTGGCGGCAGCCAGCGCCGCCCCTTCCCCATCGAGGATGACAGCGGGCGCGACCCCGCTGGGCATCCGCAGAGACGAGTAAATGTCCGCGCCGCCAAAGGCATCCGACAGCGGCGGGCAGGCGATCACTGGCGAAGCGACCTGCGCGTCCACCAGCCCACTTAGGGCATTGGAGCGCCCGGCGATGGTCACATAGACTTTCGGGCGCGGATTGGCTTCGTACTGGCGCAATAGATCCAGCAGATAGACCGGGACTTTGTGCGCCGAGGCGATTCGGATCTCAGATTCGATCCCAAACTTCGCCAGCGCCCCGGCGATTATCTGGGCGTGTTTGAGATCCGACTTTGACCCCATCAGAATGGGCACTAACGGCTGCATTTATACCTCCACCTTTGCCCGATATGCCGACAGACTGCGCCGGATGCGTTCGGCGGCGGGCTGCTGTCCCGGCTCAAATGTCGCGCCGGTCAGCCGTTCGTAGGCGGCAATGTAGCGCCCGGCAGCCGTCGCGATCAACTCGTCCGGCATCTCCGGCGCTGCGCCTTCACCTCGATACCCCCGACTTACAAACCACTCGCGCAGAAACTCCTTGTCGAAGTTCTTCGGCTCGCCGCCCTGCCCGTAGCTCTCCGCCGTCCAGTAGCGGCTGGAATCGGGCGTGTGGACTTCGTCAATCAGCACCAGCCGCCCATCCACCAGCCCAAACTCGTACTTGGTATCGACCAGAATTAAGCCCGCGTCCCGCGCCACCTGCTGCCCACGGGCAAATACTGCCAGCGCGGCGGTTTCGACCTGTTCCCACAAGGACTGCTCGACCAGACCGCGCCCGATGATCTCATCGCGGGTCAGCCGTTCATCGTGCGCCCCGCCGGTGGCTTTGGTGGTCGGCGTGATGATCGGCGCTGGCAGGGCGTCATTCTTCTTCAAGCCGTCCGGCAGCGAAATCCCGTAAGGCTGGCGTTCGCCGCTGGCATACAGTGTCCACAGCGAGGTGCTGGTGACTCCGGTCATATAACCGCGCACGATAACTTCGACCGGCAGCGGCTGCGCCTCGTGGGCGACGGTCACGTTTGGGTCGGGCACGTTGATGACGTGACTCTCGACCACGTCGGACACCTGCTCGAACCACCAGGCGCTCAACTGATTCAGCACCTGCCCTTTGTATGGAATCGTGTCCAGCACCCGGTCGAACGCTGAAACGCGGTCGGTCGTGATGAGGATGCGCCTTCCCTCAACCGAGTACAGATCGCGCACCTTGCCGGTCTGCTTCTCGCCCCACCCGTCCAGATCAACCGACTGGAGCGCGTGGGGAATCGCCTGAACTAACTGATCGTGACTGAGTGTCATGCTTGCCCCTTGTTATGCGTACTTCACGCCGTTCTTAAACAATCGCAGCCCATCCAGCCCGCTTTCACCGCGCCGCCAGCGGGGATGCTGCCAGCTAAAGATGTGATCCTCAGGATGCGGCATCAGCCCCAGCACATTGCCCGCCCGGTTGCACAGCCCGGCAATGCTGGTGATCGAGCCGTTTGGGTTCGCCGGATACTCCGCCGCCGATCCATCGGCATTGGTGTAGGTCAGCACGACCAGTCCATCCGCCCACAGCCGGTCGAGGGTCGTTTCACCGACCGTCGCCAGCCGTCCTTCGCCATGCGCCACCGGACAGTGAATTGGCTCGTCCAGCCCTTCCGTGAACAGACAGGGGCTGATCGGGTTAGGCTGTAGATAGACCCAGCGGCACTCAAAATGCCCCGACTCGTTGAAGGTGAGCGTCACCGCCCGCCGTCCGTTGGCGGCGTATTCATCCCCCGGCAGCAGCCCGGTTTTGACCAGCGCCTGAAAGCCGTTGCAGATGCCCAGCACCGGACGCCCTTCGGCGATAAATCGCTCCACGCCCTGACGCAGCCGCTGGCGCAGATCGACCGCCCACAGCTTGCCCGCGCCCAGTTCGTCGCCGTAAGAGAAGCCGCCCGGCACGACCAGCATCTGGTAGTCCAGCAGTCGCCGTTCGCCGGAAAGAAGCTGGTTGACGTGGACGATCTCCGGTTCAGCGCCCGCCAGTTCCAGCGCCAGCGCCGCGTCGTGATCGCGGTTGGTGCCGTTGGCATGGACGATAAGCGCGCGCGGCAGCGCTGTGCGAACGAAAAAGCCACGCGGTTTGATCGATAGGTCTCGTAGGGGCGCAGCGTGCTGCGCCCTAACGCGATCCCCATTTGCTGGAATTGGCGAGGCAATTTCACCCCGCCACGCCTTTTCGAGAACGCCGATAGGTTTTTCCAGCAGGACCGATCGGTCCTGATTGAGAATCACCAGCGTTTCATCTGACAAGACCGTTCCGAGCCGCCGAACCGCCGCGCCAGTCATCAGCGCTTCAAATGCCGCCGCGTCGTCCGGGCGAACTTCGACAATCAGGCGGGACAGCGACTCCGAGAATAAGCCAGCGGCAGCCGACACGCCGCCGTCTATCCGCGCCCGCGCCCCTAATCGCCCGGCAAGGCACATCTCCGCCAGCGCCACCGCCAAGCCACCTTCCGAACAGTCGTGGCACGACTGCGCCAGTCCCGCGCGGATAGCGGCGTGCAGCCCGCGATAAGCTTCCAGCGCGTTTCTATTCGGCTGTGGGACGCTGCCGCCAGCGCTGCCGGACACCAGATTGGTGTGACTGCCGCCCAATTCATCGCGCGTTTCGCCGACGAGATAGAGGTGATTACCCGCCTGCTTGAGATCCATCGTCACCGTCCGCGCCACGTCGGGCACGATGCCAACCGCCGAGATCAGCAGCGTGCCGGGGATAGCATGACGCAAGCCGTCGCCGCCTGCGTATTCGTTGTTCAGGCTGTCCTTACCGCTGATGTATGGCACGCCAAAAGCCACCGCCGCGTCGTAGCAGCCCTGAGCGCAGCGCACCAGCGAGCCGAGACGATCCGGCAGGCTGGGATTCCCCCAGCAGAAATTGTCGAGAATGGCGATCTGGTCGGGGTCAGCGCCCACGGCGACCAGATTGCGAACGGCTTCATCGACTGCCGCCCACGCCATGACATACGGATCGATCTCGCCATACAGTGGATTGATTCCGTTGGCGATGGCAAGCCCTCGCACTATGTCAGCAGGTACTGGCTCCCCCTCTCCCTGAGGGAGAGTGGATTGGAGGGTGAGGGCATCCTGCGGCACAATCACCGCCGCGTCCGACGGACCCTGATCGCTGACACCCACCAGCGGCTTGACGGTGGTGCCGCCCTGTACCTCGTGATCATAGCGGCGGATCACGTCTTCCCTGCTGCGGACGTTCGGGTGCGCCAGCAGCCTGAGCAGGGTATCGCCATAATCTTCACCATCTTTTGGTAGGGGCGCGGCGCGCTGCGCCCCTACGATAATCGGCGCTGGCGTCCATTCCGCTTTCAGATGGCGCTGCGGGATACCTTCGTGCAGGAACTCCACCGACACATCGCCGACGAACAGATCGTCATACGACAGCCGCAGCCGCCCGCTGGCTTCAAATCTGCCAATGTCTACCGCTTCCACATCCTGACCGTCGCAGATCGCCAGCACCGCGTCCCACTGCTCTGGCGCTATCGCCAGCACCATCCGTTCCTGCGCCTCGCTCAACCAGATTTCCCAGGGACGCAAGCCGGGATACTTCAGTGGGACAGTTTCCAGGTGGACGACCGCGCCCAGTCCCGCCGCCATTTCGCCCACCGCCGACGACAGCCCACCCGCGCCGCAGTCGGTAATGGCGTGGTAAAGGCGCTGATCGCGCAGACGCAGCACCACTTCCTGCACCTGCTTCTCGTGAATGGGGTGACCGATCTGCACCGAACTGCCCGCAATTGCGCTGGTGGTCGTGTCCATTTCCATGCTGGAAAATGTCGCGCCGCGCAGCCCATCGCGCCCGGTGCGCCCGCCGATGACGACGATCCGGTCGCCCGGCTGCGCGCCGGTGGGGTGAGAATCGCGCGGCAGCAGACCAATGCAGCCGCAGAACACCAGCGGATTCGCCGCGTAGCCGGGGTGATAAAAGATCGCGCCGTTCACGGTCGGGATGCCCATCTTGTTGCCGTAGTCCTCGACGCCGTGAATTACGCCAGCAGCGATCCGGCGCGGGTGCAGCACGCCTTCCGGCAGATCGGCGGGATTGGTATCCGGCAGCCCAAAGCACAACACGTCGGTGTTGGCAATCGGGCGGGCGCTCACGCCGAGAATATCGCGGACGACTCCGCCGACGCCGGTGTTCGCGCCGCCGAACGGCTCCAGCGCTGACGGATGGTTGTGGGTTTCCGCCTTGAAGGCGATATCGTATCGATCATCAAAGGCGATGATGCCCGCGTTATCGACAAACGCCGAGCGCACCCAGGGCTTCGCCACCTGCTCGGTTGCCGCGCGAATGTAGGTGCGCAGCAAGCCGTTAATCGTCTGGCGCTCTGGCGGCGCATCGGCTGGCGCGCCGTGAACAGGACCAGTGTAGTCGATAGCGGCGCGAAACGTCTTATGGACGCAGTGTTCGCTCCACGTTTGCGCCAGCATTTCAAGCTCGGCGTCGGTCGGATCGCGCCCTTCTCGCTGGAAGTAGGCGCAGATCGCCGCCATCTCGTGCTGATCCAGCGCCAGCCGCCGTTCGGCGCTGATATCCAGCAGCGCCTGATCGTCGGCTTCGCGCAGATGAATGACTTCAACTGTCAAATCCATCGCCTGCGTCGGCACGAACAGCGGCGCAATTGGCTGCTGAATCGAAAAGCGCTGGATTACGGGGTTTGAAAACGTATCCAGCGCCATTCGCTCTAGTTCGTCGGTTGTGCCGTTGTGGACAGTGTACCGCTGTCCGCTGGCGGCGCGCCGGAGCGCTGTGACCCCTATCAGATGCGCCGCCCCCACCAGATATTCCGCCGTCGGGTCGGTGACGCCGGGCAGCAACATCACCTCGATAAATGGCGCGGCTGAAGGCACTGCGCCAGCCGAAGCGATAGACTCTACTTCGCGCCCGTCGGCATCCACTGTCGAAACCGAAAACGTCTCCGTCACCGGATCGACGAGGAGCTGGGTCGCGAGCCTGATCGCATCATCCGCGCTCAGGTCGCCATCGAGAAAGTACAGGGCTGATTGCTGAAAAGATTTGGCGCTGACGCCAACCGGTGTCACTTCGATACGGAACAGGACAGAGTGCTGCACAGTAGAGGACTGAAAGACTGCACGAGTTTCGTTCAAATTGAGTTCTCTCCGACCGGCGAAACCGAGCGCGAAAAATGAACCCGAAATGAAATTGTCCACTTTTAGATGAAGGGATCTTTATCGCGCCAAGTGTAACACCCGCGCTCTGAGAGTCAATTTCTATTCGTATTAACTCGCCAAATGTCGTCTGGCTAGCCCAGATATGCCTTTTTCACGCGCTCATCGTCAATAAGCTGTGCCGCCGCGCCCGCGAAAATTACCTCGCCCGTTTCGAGCACATAGCCCCGGTGCGCCGTTTGCAGCGCCAGTTGGGCATTCTGCTCCACCAGCAGGACGGTTACGCCTTCGGCGTTCAGCGTCCGAATGATGCGGAAGATGTCGCGCACGATGATCGGGGCAAGCCCAAGACTCGGCTCATCCAGCAGCAGCAGGCGCGGTCGGCTCATCAATGCGCGGGCAATCGCCAGCATCTGTTGCTCGCCGCCGCTTAACGTCCCGGCAAGCTGAGACCGGCGCTGTGCCAGAATTGGAAAGCGGACGTACTGCTCATCCAGATCGCCGCGCACAGCGGCGCGGTCATGGCGAGAATAGGCACCCAACCGTAGGTTATCCTGTACGCTCAGACGAGATAGGATGCGCCGTCCTTCCGGCACGTGGGCAATGCCCTGCCGCACCACCTCGTCCGGTCGCCGCCGGAGCAGGCTCACGCCGTCATAAATGATATCGCCTGCGCGCGGGTTAATCAGCCGCGAGATACAGCGTAGAGAGGTCGTTTTGCCCGCGCCGTTCGAGCCAATCAGGGTGACGATTTCGCCCGGCTCAACCGTGATCGTTACCGCTTTCAGCGCCTGAATAGCGCCGTAGTAAACCGCAAGATCGTGTATTTCCAGCAGCGCAGCCATCACTGCTCTCCGAGGTAGGCTTCGATGACGGCAGAATCATTCTGGACTGCCGCTGGTTCGCCCAGCGCGATCAACTGCCCAAAGTTAAGGACGGCGATACGGTCGCACAGGTTCATCACCATCGGCACATGATGCTCGATGAGGACAACAGTCAGCCCGAAGCGGTCGCGGATCTCCCGGATAAAACCGGTCAGCGTCGTCTTTTCGTTGGCGTTCATTCCTGCGCTCGGTTCGTCCAGCAGCAGCAGTTCAGGCTGAAGCGCCAGCGCTCTGGCAATCTCCAACCGGCGCTGATCGCCGTAGGAGAAGCTGAGCGCGGGGACATGAGCGCGATCCGACAGCTTGACCATTTCCAGCAGTTCCATCGCCTGCCACCGCGCCTGCCGTTCCTCGCGCCGGGCACCCGGCGTGCCAATCACGCCCGACAGCACGCCGCTGCGCGTGTGGACGTGCTGCGAAACCAGCACATTTTCGAGCGCGGTCAGATTGCCAAACAGCCGGATGTTCTGGAAGGTGCGGGCGATGCCCAGTTCCGCGATCTGGTGCGGCTTGAGCCGGGTAATGTAGCGATTCTTGTATTCCAGATCGCCGCTGCTGGGCGGCGTCAGCCCGGTGATCAGGTTGAACAGCGTCGTCTTGCCCGCGCCGTTGGGACCAATCAACCCGAAGATTTCGCCCTTGTAGACCGAAAAGGATACGTCACTGACCGCTAGCAGCCCCCCAAAGCGGCGAGTCATGTTTCGCACTGCCAGAAGGCTCATCACGACACCTCTGTCGGCGCGGTTTCGCCAGCGCCGGAGTCCTGAATGCCCGGCGGTCTGCGCCTGCGGGTGAAAATCTCGGGAGTCAGCAGCCCCTGCGGGAAAAACACCGTTCCAACGGCGATCAGAATACCGTAGATGATCAGCCGCCCTTCACGCAGGAACTCGGTCAGCCATGTTGGTAGTCCGGGCAGACCTGCCACCGCGCGCAGCACTTCCGGCAGCGCCGTCAGCAGCAGCGCCCCTAACACGGGACCCGCGAACGTGCGCGCGCCGCCGATCACGACATACGCCAGCACCAGCACGCCCAGGTCGAACGTGCCCTGCCGCGCATTCCACGTATTCAGGAAATGAGCGCTGACGACGCCGACCATACCCGCCAGCACCGCGCCGAGCGTAAATGCCAGCACTTTGTGATAGGTAGGGTTGATGCCCATTGCCGTCGCCGCCAGCTCGTCTTCGCGCAGCGCCGCGAACGCCCGCCCAACCCGCGTCCGTTCCAGCCGGGCGACGAACCACACCGACAGCAGAATTAGCGGTCCGGCTATCCACAGATATTCAAATTTGGTGTGAAACGGCTGCGGGATATTGAAGATGCCAATCGCGCCGCCGGTGACCGGCAGGTTGAGCGACAGCACGCGCACAATTTCGACAAAGGCAATCGTCGCCAGCGCCAGATAGATACCCCGCAGGCGCAGCGCTGGAAATCCGACCATCAGCGCCAGCACGCCGCTGATCAGACCGGCAATCAGCATTTCCAGCACCACCAGACCGGCGGGATAAAGCCCATCCTGCGCGCCGGGAAAGACCGTCGCCAGCCATATCACCAATGACTGCACCGGTTCAGGGAATACCGTACCGGCAGGCGGCAGGAACTTTTGGGTGGAGAGCACCGCCGCCACGTAGCCGCCGACGGCGTAAAACGCGGGTGAAGCGAGCGAAAGCTGCCCCGCCATCAGCGGCAGATACAGCGACAGCGCCAATACTGCCTGCAGCACCATCTGGACGATCAGAAAGCCATATTGATTGATGAAGCTGTCCACCGGCTACACCTTCTGGATTTGCGTGCGCCCCAGCAGCCCCTGCGGGCGCACCAGCAGCACGATGAAGAGCAGCGCAAAGGCGACGGCATCCTTATATCCCACGTGTTCCGCCGGGACGAGGTTTTCGCCGATGCCGATGACGATACCGCCCAGCACCGCGCCGGGGATGCTGCCAAGTCCGCCGAGGATGATGACGGACAGCCCTTTCAAGCCAAAGGCAATGCCAAAATAGGGACCGGTGATGCCCACGCTCAACCCAACCAGCGTTCCGGCGATGCCGCCGATAAAGCCGCTTAGGAAGAAAGTCAGCAGCACCAATCGGTCGGTGTTGATACCCAGCAGGCTCGCCGTAGTTGCGTCCTCGGCAACTGCCCGCAGCGCCTTGCCGGTGTTGGTGTAGTTGATATACACCGTCAGCAGCGCCAGAATCACCAGCGACACACCGGCGATCAGAAGTTGCACCGTTCGTGCCACCAGCGGCGTTCCGGGCGTACCGAGGTTGACCGACCCCGGCAGCCCGCCGAGGATATTCGGGAAGGTGTACGGCTCGGCTCCAAAAAGATACTGGATGATGTTGACGATGGCGACCGCCACGCCGAGGCTGCTCACCAGCATCAACAGCGGATCAGCGCCGCGCTTGCGCAGCGGGCGAAACGCCAGCCGTTCCACCATGACGGCGACCAGCCCCGCCAGAATCGCGCCGCCCAGCAGCGCCAGCGGAAACGACAGCCCAAACGGCAGCCGCCCGCGCGCCAGCAAGCCGTTAAAGCCAAACTGCGAGCCGAGCAGCGCGTAGGTGAAATAGGCTCCAAGCGTGAACACAGCGCTGTGGGCAAAATTGATGATGCCGAGGATCGAAAACACCAGCGTGTAGCCAAGCGCGAAGATCGCGTACACGCCGCCAGTCGCCATGCCGTTAACGATGATCTGAAAACCTGCGGTGAGATTCATAGGCGTCGTGTCAGCAGCAGATACGCAGATACAACGAGAGGCAGCCTGCTGCGCTGCCCCTCGTTAAAGGCTCGGTGATTATTCGGCTTCTTCTTCAGCGCTCGGCAGCAGGACAAAGCTGCCCTCTGTCCCGTCTTCGCTCATTTCGATCTGAGCCACGAAATAGGCAGCCTGCACGATGTCGCCGTCTTCGGTGAAGGAAATCGTCCCCAGAGGCGTATCTTCATAGGTCAGTCCGAGGAGGGTTTCGTTCAACTGAACCCGCAGATCGGCGAGTTCCAACGTGTCCAGACCCACTTCGTCATCCAGCGCCCGCAAGGCTTCGACGAACACCTGCACCGCCGCGAAAGCCTGCCCGGTGAACTGCCCCGGCGTGCGCCCCTGTTCCTCTTCGTAGATCTCGACCAGCGCCTGGTTGATTTCACCTTCCGCCAGCGGGCTGTACGCCTGCGCCAGGATGATGCCATCGCACAGTGCCTGGCAGACCGTGAACATATTGGTCGAGTTCAGACCGTTGCCGCCGACAATCGGACCCGCAAAGCCAAGCTCGCGAAGCTGGCGAACCAGGTTGCCGCTGTCCACTGCCAAACCGGAGATGATGATCAGATCCGGCTCGGATGGCAGAACGTTGGTGATCTGGGTCGTGAAGTCGGTGTCGGTCGTCTGGAAGGTCTGCACCGGCAGCAGAGTCAGCCCCTGCTCCTCAACATATGCCTGGAAAACGACGGTTTCGCTGGTGGCGAAGGCGTCATTCTGAGCGTAGAAGACGGCGACGGTTTCCACATCCGGGTTCAGCGCCAGCGCTGCATCCACCGCGTTGGGAGCAACCACCGTCACCGGCGCGCTCACACGGGCGATAAAATCGCCAATGCCGGGAATATCGGGGTGCGTATTTGAGGGACCAATCACCGGAACAGCCGCTTCTTCCGCCAGCGGATCGGCAGCGAACGCCTGCTGGGACAGCGTGGGTCCGACGATGCCGACGACATCGCTGCTGATCAGCGTCTGGAAGGCGTTGATCGCGCCAGCTTCGTCGCTGGCAGCGTCCTGAAACACCAGTTCAATCGGGCGACCATTGATGCCGCCGTGATCATTGAAATAGTCGCGGGCGATTTCCGCGCCGATGACCTGTTCCTGACCAAACAGCGACGAACCGCCCGACTCAGCGACGGCGAAACCAATACGAACCGGCTCACCTGTCAGTTCGACAGGCGGGGCTTCCTCGGTTGCATCCTGCGCAAAGACAGCCGGAATGCTGGTCAGCGAAATGGCAAGCAGCACCAGAAAGGCGATACGGAGTCTAAGTGAGACTTTCATCATAAACCTTCCCCTATAGAAAATAAGGCTGAACAAATATATGCAGATTCAGATCATAACTGCCACACACGGAACGCGCAAGCATTCTGGATAATCAGGAGTGATGAATTATGAAGCTATACTCCGTAAGGTTGCACCTCTACGCCCCAACCAGATGAAAAATGATCCCCACCACTGCCCCGCCAGCGATCAGCCAGGTGGAATTGACCCGGTAGCGGATCAGCAGTACCGCCGCCGCCAGCATCAGCACCAGCGTCACCGCATCCACCAGCGCCGCCTGCCCAAGCTCCAGCGTGACCGCTGCCATCAAGCCGATTGACGCCGCGTTCACGCCATCCAGCAGCGCGCCCAGCCACGCCGACTCGCGCAGGCGGGGAATCAGCGGATTGGTGATCGACACCATGATAAAGCCGGGCAGAAAGATCCCCAGTGTCGCCACCGCCGCGCCAGCCACGCCGCCGATGATGTAGCCGATGAAGGTAGCGGTGGTGAACAGCGGTCCCGGCGTAAACTGTCCGATAGCGACCGCGTTGAGAAGCTGCTGATCGGTCAGCCAGCCCAGCCGTTCAACCAGATCGCTGCGCAGAAATGCCAGCAGCACGTAGCCGCCGCCGTATAAGACCGCGCCGATTTTGAAGAAGGTGCCGAACAACTGACTAATCGAATAGGGTTCCACTGCCGCCGCCTGCGCGAGCAGCGAAACCGGCATAAATACCGCCGCGCCGCCTTGCCACAGACGGCGTCCGTTCTGCACCACCATCGCCAGAAGCGCCCCGCCAAACAGCAGCAGCAGTTCGTCAATGCCGAGCAGATAGAGCGCCAGCACGCCGAAGCCAACCGCGCCAAGCAGCCTCGTTTTCATCGCCTTGCGCCCAAGCGACCATACCGCCTGAAGGATGATGGCAATAACCACCGGCTTGATGCCATACAGCAGCCATTCGGCGGCAGGGGTCGCGCCATACTCGACATACAGCCAGGCAATGACCAGCACAATGAGCGCTGCCGGAAGAATGAAACAAGCGCCGCCAACAAGCAGCCCAGGATAACCGGCGCGGAGATAGCCGATGTGCATCGACATTTCGGTGGAGTTCGGTCCGGGGATTAAGTTCGTCGCGCCCAGCAAATCAAGGAAATGCTGGTCGGTCAGCCACTGACGCCGACGCACAAATTCGTCGTGGAACATGCCAATGTGCGCCGCCGGTCCGCCAAACGCGGTCAGACCGAGCTTCAAAAATACGAACGCGACTTCCCGCAGCGCGCCGCGCTCAGATACAGGTGCTTCCATAGATCCTCGTGTCGGGCTTTTCTCGCGCAGGATTGTAGCGTGGCGGCGATCAATCGCACATCGACTCTTCTTCACAAGAACCGGTGAAGTCTTCTGAGATCAAGCGATAATCAGCAGCGCGGGACGGGCGGCTCATGGTAGAGTTAGTGTGCATAGTTTGTCGCCTGTGGTACTGGCGAGTCATGTTTGGCGGACATATTCTCAACCCAAAAGCTGTTTATGGGAACGGCTGAATTCAGCAAAGGAAGTCAGGCGATAATGATCGGAAATGTGTGGAAACTCAAGGACTCGCTGGCGGCGGCAGAACGCGCGGGCTGTGGAATTGGCTCGTTTTCAGCTCGCTGCGTGCCGATGATTCTGCCGGTGCTGCTGGCGGGCGAGCGTACCAACTCGCCGCTGATCGTGCAGCTCTCGCAGCGGGAAATGGAAATCTACGGCGTCACGCCGGAGGCATTTGCGGAAGAATTCTATCGTCAGATGCGCGATCAGGCGATCACCGTTCCGGTCGCGCTGCATCTCGATCACACCAAGAAGTTTGAGCTAATCGAAGCGGCAATCACGGCGGGCTTCACGTCGGTGATGATCGACGCCTCAGAATACCCGCTGGACGAGAATATCGCCATCAGCCAGCGGGCAGTCGCATACGCGCATGAGCGCGGCGTTTCGGTTGAGGCGGAGCTTGGGCGCATCGGCACAACCGACAACGTCGAATCGGAGCGTGACGAAGAACTGTACACCGATCCCAATGAAGCGCTGCGATTTGTCACCGAAACGGGCGTGGACGCGCTGGCGGTGTCAGTTGGAACGGCACACGGCGTCTACAACGTCCGCCAGCCAAAGGTAGACCTGGATCGGCTGAAGGCAATTCGAGCGCTCACCGATGTCCACCTGGTACTTCACGGCGGCTCAGGCGTGCCCGGTCACATGATCCGCGAGGCGGTCAAGCAAGGCGTTAGCAAGGTCAATATCGCCACCGATCTTGAACTGGCGATGCTGAGGGCGCTGGGGCGCGAAGTTCGTTTGACCAACGCCGAATGCAGCGCCCTGCCCGCCGACCAGCTCGAACGCGGGCTGGCAGCCGTCAGCGCCGAAACTGAGGACAAGATCACAAACTTCCTCGGCAGCAGCGGCAAAGCCGCCCGCTTCCGGGAAATTTGAACTGATCAGCCGCCAGACACGCGGCAGGATGCTGAGTCCTAGCCTTCAGCATCCTGCCCGGTCGTGCTGGCAGGTTCCGCATCAGCCAGTGGGAACGCTTCGCCCGTGTCTGTCGCCGCGTCGGGGCGTTCCCGCAGCCCGAAGGCTATCAGGCGGTTCAGGACGGCGTGATTGCCCAACAGCGCCAGCAAACTCACCCCACCCAGCAGCACCACGATTGCCTGCGCAAAACACAGGAAGATCAGCACGCCTACGATAACTGTCAGCAGGAACGAATACAGCGGCGTCGCCAGCAGCGTGAACAGCCCGTTTTTCAGGGCAATGCCCAGATGCAGGCGTTCCTGCTCGAACAGGTAGGGGATAGCGAGCAGCTGCGTCATCACCCAGGCAGCGGCAACGCCGAGCGTCGCCAGCATCAGCCACACCGCCCACGATTCCGTCATTTGGCTGTAGACGCGCGTATTCAGCCACACCAGCAGCGCCGCCGCGATATTGACGACGCCCCACAACCAACTTATCTTGAAGTACTGCCGCATCCCGCTGGTAAAGTCGCTGAATGAAACACCGCGCCCGTGTGCCAGCTCGTTGGTCGCGGCAAACAGACCAAACAGCGCGGGCGGTGCCAGCACCACCGTTACGGTACACAGCAGCCACACTGCATTGATGAACAGCAGTGTTACCCACTGATACCAGAAATCGACCAGCGTTCGCCGCAGCGTTTGCAGCGCTCCGGTTATCTGCACCATAGCACGATCCTTGATTTAGCCATCGTCGGACTCGCACCCGACTCCGGCGCTGCCGGTCAGCCCCACAGGGACGCCAGCAGTCTGAGCTTTTCCAGCGTGTGATGAGATGCGCCGCCTTCGTGCTCGTTGAAGGGATATATCCGAATATCCTTCTCGGCGGTCACCTGATTATAGGCGGCGAAGATAGTAGACGGGGGGGTGATCGTGTCCATCTGGGCAGCCGAATACAGAGTGCGCGCCCTGGCGCGGGCGGCAAAGTTCACGCCGTCGAAGTAATCCAGGGTGTCAAATACCTCATCCACCGCGCCGCGATGCGCGCCCAGGTATTTGACGATTTCCTGATAGGGGAAGGCGTCGGTTTTCCCCACCGCCGAGCGAAAATGACACAGAAACGGCTTGTCCGGCATACTCACCGCTACGTCGGGCAGCAGCCCGGTGACAGCGATGGTAATGCCCCCGCCCTGACTGCCTCCGGTCACGACGGTGCGAGACGCATCGACGCCGTCGAAACTGCGCGCCGCCTCCACCGCCCGCACGCCGTCGGTGAAAACGCGGCGGTAGTAGTACGTCTCCGGCTTGCGGATACCGAGCGTCATGAAGCCCGGAAAGTGCGGTGAATACTCTCCGTTTGCATCGGGCGTATCGCCGGGCAGCCATGTGCTCCCCTGCCCGCGTGTATCCATCACCAGATAGGCATAGCCTGCGCTGGGGTATGTCAGCCAGTCGATAGGTAAGCCGCGCCCGCCGCCGTAGCCGATATATTCGACCACACACGGCAGCGGCGTGGTGCTGCCCGCCGGACGGGTGAACCAACCCTTGACCGACTGCCCGCCAAAACCAGCAAAGGTGACGTCATAGGTGTCGAATAATTTCAGTCCAAAATCCACCCGCGTGAACTGCGGATTCAACGGGTGCTGCCGGGTTTCTTCCAGCGTGCGCCGCCAGAAAGCGTCGAAATCGGCAGGTTCGCTGCGTTCAGGTTTGTAAACGTAAAGCTGTTCCAATGGCAGGTCAAAGAAGGGCATCAGGCGCATCCTTATCGTAAATGGCTAAACGCGGCGTTGATGTTAACGCTTATGCCGGGAGTGCCGCAATTCGTCCTTGCTTTATCACCAGCCGCGCCTGAAAATAAACTCGCAAAAACCCTTTTTTTGAGGACGCCGATTGTGAAACCCCTTCTTTCTCTCAACGAAGACTTTAAACCGCTGGAATTCTGGCAGAACCCCGAAGGCGTGACTGTTGCCCGCGATGATCTGAGCTTCTTGTATATCCCCGACTATGCCCAACACATGATGATTTCGTGGCTGGCGCAGAAGGTGTTTGAATACCAGCACGCCCACATTGACGACGGCAGGCAGATCACCAAAATGGTCATGATCACGATGGGCGCGCTGCTGCCCGGCGTCCTGCTGCACGATTACGTGACCTACGCGACCCCCGACGCGCTGGCGCAGGTCGAATTTGGCACTTTTGGCGTGCGCTTCTATCACGGTCCGGGGCAGCCGCTGGCGCAGCCGGAAATCATCCAGCCGCTTTCGATTGATGTGCGCGATCAGGTCGTCGGCATCGTCGAAGACCTCGCCGATCTCGGCAGGACGGCAAAATACGTGCAAAGCATGCTGCTGTCTGAACAGCATGGCGCGCGCGAAACGCTGCTGATCGCGCCGTTCCGCAAGAGCGCCACCGCCAACTTCAATATGGAAACCATCACCTTTGGCGTCGTGCCGTCGCACACCTGGATTATCACCCCGCGCGAGCGCGTGGAGACGATGATCAAGCGCGTGCCTTACTGGGTACAGCAGGGCGCGAGCAAAGACGAATGTCTTGAAAATCTGGTCAGAATCGGCTATCCGCCCTACCTGCTCCAGGATTGGTTTGAGATCGCCTGGAATCGCAGCGCCTGAATTCACAGGCTGCAAAGCCTGTGCCAATGGCGCTAAGTCCAAATAGAACCGAATAGGCACAGGCAGAATTTGATGGGGTACTATTGGTAAGCATGGACAACTTCCGCGCTAATTAATCCTGCTGAGAAACAATGCAGTTTACAGGAGCGTCCGTATGCGGCTAAAGTGAAGCACGCATGTGGGCTGGAGGGTTGCCTGCGAACCGTAGGAGGGATGTGTGAGCAGTTTTATCGTCTGGAAACGCATGATGGGCTACCTGCGCCCTTACTGGAAATGGGCGCTGGTTGCCGCTGTCGCCACCGTTGCCAGCAGCGGGCTGTCCATCGCCATACCATCCATCCTGCGCGGGGTCATTGACGTTGGCGTGCAGAGCAGCGACAGCAGCTATATGCTGTCGGCGGGCTTGCTCGTCATTGGTCTGGGTGTGCTTCGTGGTATCGTCGGCTTCGCCTTCCGCTATTTTGGCGAAACCATGTCGCACTATATCGCCTTCGACATCCGCAATGACGTATACGACAAAGTCCAGAACCAGTCCTTCTCCTATCACGATACCGCCCAGACCGGAACGCTCATCACCCGCGCCATTAGCGACGTCTCGGAAATGCAGCGCTACTTCGCCTTCGGCATGATCGACGCCATCAATACGACTCTGATGGTGGTCGGCGTCACCCTGATCATGGTGGTTACCAGCCCGGTGCTGGCGATCATCGCCTTGCTGCCGCTGATCCCGCTGGCGTATTTCTCGCGCAGTTTCGCCGGTTCTGTTGATCCTATGTGGAAGAAAATCATGGATCGACTGCAAACCCTGGGCAACCGCATTCAGGAGACGGCGCTTGGCGCGGAAGTAGTACGCGCCTTTGCCCGCGAGCCGCACGAAATTCAGAAGTTTGCCGACGACAACGAGCAGCTTTTCCACGAGCAGATCGCGCTGATGCTGCGCTGGGGAGCCTATATTCCCCTCAGCACCTTCATTATCGCCTTTTCAACCGCGCTGGTGCTGTTCTTCGGCGGGCTGATGGAAAGCACCGGTTTCGGCGGAGTCACCGTCGGGCTGGTCGTTGCCTTCAATGCTTACGTGCTGCTCATGGCAGCGCCGATTCGGTTTCTGGGTTTCGTCATCCTGCTCGTCAGTCAGGGCATCAGCAGCGCTCGGCGCGTCTTTGAGATTCTCGATACGCCGGAGAAAATCACCAATCAAGCCAATCCTCGCCGCCTGAGCGAAATGCAGGGCATCGTGCGTTTTGACGACGTCACCTTCCTTCACGACAGCGCCGACGTGTCTTCGCTCCAGAATATCAATCTCGAAGCACGTCCGGGTCAGGTCGTGGCGCTGCTGGGTCCGACCGGATCGGGCAAGAGCACGCTCGTCAACCTGATTCCGCGCTTCTACGACATCAGCGCGGGCGCGATCACGATTGACGGTATCGACGTGCGCGAGATAGACCTGCACGACCTGCGGCGGCAGATCGGCTTTGTGCTTCAGCACTCGCTGCTGTTTTCCGCCAGCGTCCGCGAGAATATCGCTTACGGCAAGCCCGACGCTACCGAGGCGGAGATCATCGCCGCGTCAAAAGCCGCCAACGCGCACGATTTCGTCCTGGAATTCCCTGAGGGCTACGACACGCTCATCGGCGAGCGCGGCGTGACGCTGTCCGGCGGTCAGCGCCAGCGAATCGCCATCGCGCGGGCACTGCTGATCAATCCGCGTATCCTCATTCTGGACGACTCGACCAGCAGCGTCGATACCCAAACCGAAGCCCGTATCCGCGAAGCGCTGTCCACGCTGATGGAAGGTCGCACCACCTTTATCATTGCCCAGCGTCTCAACAGCATTCAAACTGCCGACCAAATTCTGGTACTGAAAGACGGCGCGATCATCGAGCGCGGCAAACACGATGAACTGCTGGCGCTCAACGGCTACTATGCCGAAATCTACCGCCTGCAGCTCGAAGATCAGGAACGGGTGCGCCGCGAACTCGCCAGTATCGGGCTGCTCGCGCCCAAGCATTCGGGCAGCTATGACCGCGCCGACAAACATTCAACGGATGAATACCAGACTGTTTTGAAAGATCTGAGGGGAAGCTGAGATGTATCCCGACGAAAAGGACAATACCTCTTTCGACTGGCAGACGACCAAACGGCTGCTCGGCTATCTCTCGCCCTATAAACGCACTATTTTCGTGGCGTTGGCGGCATCCGTCCTCAGCGCGGCTGCCAACGTGCTCGGCGCACCGATCATCGGTTGGGCGGTGGACGAAGGAGTCGAGAAGCGCGATCTGACGACGGTGGGCATTGGCGTCCTATTGTACATGGTCGTTCAGGCAGTCGGCGCGCTGGCGTTCAGAGCGCAGATCACCCGGATGGCGGTGACCGGACAGCGGGCAATTCAGGCGCTGCGCGACGACCTGTTCACCCATGTGCAGAATCTGTCGCTGTCGTTCTTCTCCCGGTACGAAAGCGGTCGTCTGATCTCGCGCATCATCAACGACGTCAACACCCTGCGCGAAGCGATTACCTGGGCGATTGTCGGCACGTTCCGCGATATGCTGTCGCTGATCGGCATCGTTATCGTGATGGTGCTGATCAATCTGCCGCTGACGGTGGTGGCGCTTGGGGTGCTGGTCGTGCTGGCGATTATCGCTAATTTCTGGCGCATCTACGCCCGCAAGACCTATCTGCGGGTGGTCGAAACCAACGCCCGCATGAACGCCGAGCTTGCCGAAGCCTTCAACGGCGTGCGCGTCACCCAGGCGTTTGACCGCCAGACGTATAACGCCCATCGTTTCGCCACCCACTTCAACCAGAACAACCGCCAGGCGAACATGAACGCCACGCTGGTCGCGTCGCTCTTTTTCCCCAGCATCGAACTGGTGGGCGGCGTCGCAACCGGCTTGTTGATTTACGTCGGCGGCACGCTGGTGCTGCGGCAGGAACTGTCGATTTTCACCCTGCTCACCTTTGTGTTGTACATCGATCAGTTCTTCCAGCCGATCCGCCAGTTGGCGCAACGCTATAACCTGTTCCAGGCAGTGATGGCGGCGGGCGATAAGCTGTTCCATCTGCTTGACCGTCCCATCGAGATTCAGGACGCGCCCGACGCAGTCGAACTGCCGCCCATCAGCGGACACGTGCGCTTTGAACAGGTCTGCTTCGCTTACGAAGACGATGACAAGCTGCCGGTAGTCACCGACATCACCCTCGACGTGCCGCCGGGTACTACCGTCGCGCTGGTGGGTCATACCGGCGCTGGCAAGACAACGCTCATCAAGCTGTTGATGCGCTTCTACGACATTAAGGAAGGTCGCCTGACGATTGACGGCTACGACATCAATAAGGTCACGCAGCGCAGCCTGCGCCGCCAGATGGGGATCGTCCTGCAGGAAACCTATCTGTTCTCCGGCACCGTCATGGATAACATCCGTTATGGGCGGCTTGACGCCAGCGACGACGACGTGATCGCGGCGGCGACTGCCGTTGGCGCGCACGACTTCATCAGCCGCCTGGAACACGGCTATCATACCGAAGTCCGCGAAGGTGGTTCGCTGCTTTCCGCCGGGCAGAAACAACTTCTCGCCTTCGCCCGCGCATTGCTCGCCGATCCGCGCATCCTGATTCTGGACGAAGCTACCAGCAATATTGACACCCAGACCGAGAAGATCATCCAGACTGCCCTCGCCCGGCTGCTGGAAGGACGCACCAGCTTCGTCATCGCGCACCGCCTCAGCACGATTGTCAATTCCGACCTGATCGTCGTCATGAGTCACGGACGAATTGCCGAAATGGGCACGCATCAGGAGCTACTCGGAGCAAGCGGCGCCTACCGCAGTATGTACACTATGGTGGACAATTAGCTGCTCAAAAGCATTTTTCGCCGCCGCCACGACACCACAAACGATTCATAGTATTTTGGCGCTGCTGACGCCAAAACAGCGCCGCTTCACTGGTGAGCGCCCGAACCAGTGGCTATTATGATGTCTGAGACACAGTCATTTTGTGGAATAAATTTATGGACATCCCTATTGGTATTGTCGGTTGGGGTTCTTTCTTCCCCTCTCAAATCGAAACTGCTGGCGATTTAGCGCCGCGCACCGGCATCCCCGAAACCATCCTGCGCGAAAAGATGGGCATCCGCCAGCGCCATATCGCCTCGCCTGAAGAAACGGTGACGGTGATGGCGACCCACGCTGCCAGCATCGCCATTCAGCGGGCGGGCATCTCGCCGGAACAGATCAACCTCGTCATCTCTCACGGCAGCGAGCACAAGGATCACCTCGTCTGGAACGCCGCCGCCAAAGTGCAGCACAACGTGGGCGCGGTCAATGCCTACTCGTTCGAGATGTATGCGCTGTGCGCGGGCGCGCCGATAGCCATGAACACCGCCCGCGCCCTCATGCAGACCGATCCCCGGCTGAATTACGTGCTGTTGACGGCGGGTAGCCGCGAAAACGACCTGATCAATCTTCAAAATGAGCGCTCGCGCTTCATGTTCAATTTTGGCGCGGGCGGCGGCGCGATGCTGCTCCAGCGCGGGGCGCAGCAGAACATCATCCTTGGCGCATCGGCATTTACCGACGGCAGCCTGTCCGAATCGGTGATTCTCACCGAAGCTGCTATTGGCGCGGAGCCGGAGATCGTCGGCGAACTGCGCGGCAGGCTCGACGTGACCGATCCGACGTACATGGCGGAACGCCTCGGCGAAACCTCGCTCGACAACTTCGTCAAAGTCATCCGCGAAGCCGTCGAAACCAGCGGTGCCAGCCTGAACGATGTGCGCTTCCTGGGGATTACCCACATGAAGCGCTCATTCTACCTGCAAATTCTGGAGGCGGTCGGGCTGACCGCCGACCAGTCGGTCTATCTCGAAGACTACGGGCACATCCAGAGCGTCGATCAGGTGCTGACGATTGAACTTGGTCTGGCGCAGGGCAAAATTCACCCCGGCGACCTGATCGTGCTGGCGGGCGCGGGCACTGGCTACACCTGGAGCGCCATCGCGGTGCGGTGGGGGTAGCGAAGTGGCAAACCTCACCCCGACCTCGCATGCGCTGTCGCGCGCAAGGTGTCAGTCGTCTCTTAGTCCCCTCTCCCCGTCTTGCGCGGGAGAGGGGCAGGGATGAGGGGTTCTTAACGCGCCCACATATAAACTGCTTTTGAATGTTGATTTTGAGGCACAGCTATGATTCTTGCTTCCGATTGGATCGCCTTTCACGCTGACCGCACCCCTGAAAAACTGGCAATGATCGACCAGACGACCGGGCGGCGGTTCACCTACGGAGAGTTCAACGACCGCGCCGCCCGCCTTGCCGGATACCTGCGGCGTGAGTGGGGGGTGCAGCCGGGCGACCGGATCGCCATTCTCGGCAAAAACTCCACCGATTATTTTGAATTTGAGTTTGCCTGCATCCGGCTGGGCGCGATGATGCTGCCGCTGAACTGGCGGCTTGCCGAGCCTGAACTGCTGTTCATCCTCAAGGACGCGGGCGCTAAAGGCATCGTCTACGACGCCGAATTTGCCGGGCGCATCCCGCCGCTGCTGGCGGGTTCGCCGGTCAGCCGGGCGCTGCGGATCGACTTCGGACAGCCGCCGGTTGACGAGCATCCCGCCTACGAAGACGCCATCGCCGCCAGCGACGAACGGGTGGTGATGAACCCGCAGACCACCCACGACACGCCGATGATGATCATGTACACCGCTGGCACCACCGGACACCCGAAGGGCGTGATCATCACTCACGGCATGATGTTGTGGAACGCGATCAACATCACCACGCCGACCGGGCTGAATTTCAACAGCGTCTTTTACTGCGTGCTGCCCACTTTCCACATTGGCGGGCTGAACCTGTACGCCAACCCGGTGCTGCATCTTGGCGGCTGTAACATCATCGCCCGCCAGCTTGACCCGGAACTGACGCTGCGCACCTTCGCCGACCCGGAACTGGGCGTCACCCACTTCTTCGGCGTTCCATCGGTCTATCTGTTCCTCAGCCAGCACCCCGATTTCGACTCAACCGATCTGAGCCGCATCATCTCGTGGGGCTGCGGCGGCGCGCCGCTGCCGGTCGCCCTGCTGGAAACCTACGCCAAACGGGACATCGTCATCCAGCTTGGTTTCGGCATGACCGAAACCAGCCCGACTGTTTTCCTCAATGACAGGCGGCGGGCGCTGGCGAAACCATCGTCGGTGGGCAAGCCGCTTCAGCACACCCGCGTGCGCGTCGTCACCGAAGACTTCAAGGACGTTGAGCCGGGCAAGATTGGCGAGGTGATCATCAGCGGACCCAACATCACCCCCGGCTACTGGAACCGTCCCGATGCCAACGAAACGAGCTTCACCATCGACGAGTTTGGCAACCGCTGGATTCACAGCGGTGACGCCGGGACGGTTGATGAAGAAGGCTGCATCTACGTGGTTGACCGTTATAAGGATATGTACATCAGCGGCGGCGAAAACGTCTATCCCGCCGAAGTCGAACAGGTCATCTTCCAGCTTCCGGCAGTCGCCGACGCCGCCGTGATCGGCGTGCCGGACGCGAAATGGGGCGAAACGGGGTTAGCGGTGATCGTCCTCAAGCCCGGTGCCAGCATCAGCGCCGAGGACATTATCCAGCACTGCGTCACCTGTATCGCCAGGTTCAAAGTGCCGCGCTCAATCCGATTTGTAGAAAGCATCCCGCGCAACGCCGCTGGCAAGGTGCTCAAGCGCGAACTACGCGCCACATACACTGGACAGGCGGAGCCGAAACAGACACCAACGTAATGTAGGGACACGACACCGTCGTGTCCGTTGCATAAATGTCACGTCGGACACGACAATGTGGTGTCCCTACTTGAAACGATCTTAACAGGAGACTGCATTATGCCCATTCCAACACTGCCTGGCATTACCGCCACCACCGTCACTACGCCGCGCATTACCACGCGAGTCCTGTTCAGCGGAGCCGAAGACGGCACGCCGGTGCTGTTCCTGCACGGCAACGCCTCATCGGCGACGTTCTGGGAAGAGACGATGCTGGCGCTGCCCGCAGGCTACCGCGCCATCGCTCCCGATCAGCGCGGCTACGGTGACGCCGACCATAACGTGAAGATCGATGCCACGCGCGGCACCGGCGATCTCGCCGACGACGCCGCTGCCCTGCTCGATCATCTTGGCTATGCCAAAGCGCACGTCGTCGGACATTCGGCGGGCGGTTCGGTTATCTGGCGGATGCTGATGGATTACCCCGAACGCTTCCTGTCGGTCACGCTGGCTGCGCCCGGCTCGCCTTATGGTTTTGGCGGCACCAAGGATTTAGAGGGAACGCCCTGCTTCGATGACTTCGCTGGTTCGGGCGGCGGTGTCGTCAGCCAGCAGTTCACGCAGGCAATCGCCGAAGGCGACCGCAGCGACACCCCAACCTCGCCGCGCGGAGTCATGAACGCCTATTACTGGAAGCCGCCGTTCAAGCCCGCCCGCGAAGAAGAACTGCTGTCTTCACTGCTTTCGGAACACGTCGGCGGGCAGGAATATCCGGGCGATATCGTCCCATCAGCCAACTGGCCCACCGCCGCGCCCGGCGTCTGGGGACCGGCGAATATGCTGTCGCCCAGGTACACCGGCGACGTGAGCAGGCTTTATCGCATCGAGCCGAAGCCGTCCATCCTGTGGATTCGCGGCAGTGACGACCAGATCGTTGGCGACGCTTCGCTGTTCGACATGGGCACGCTCGGATCGCTCGGCGCAGTTCCCGGCTGGCCCGGCGCGGAAGTCTTCCCGCCGCAGCCGATGGTCGGGCAGACGCGGGCGGTGCTGGAGCAGTATCAGGCGGCTGGCGGGCGCTATCAGGAAATTGTCCTGCCGGAAACCGGACACACGCCGTACATCGAAAAGCCGGAAGCTTTCAATCGGGCGTTCCACGCCCATCTGGAAGCGACAAAAGCCGAATAGAATCGCCGGAAGGGGTGCTGTCCGTCACTGAAGGCGCATAAGTGGGATGAGGTAATATTAGCCGCCGCAGCAAACGAACCATAATCGTTGGTTCGCCAGCGGTTTTGAATCTTTTGAAGCTGCGGCGGTAGAAAACTGTCCCACATACAATGAGTCGAAAACGCGGATGAGCACCTTAATTGACAAAGGCTTTGATCAACTCGATTACGCCATTTTGAAGGAATTGCAGGTCAATGGGCGGGTGAGCGTCGCCGATTTAGGGCGAAAAATCCACCTGTCCGCGCCAGCGGTCTACCAGCGCATCAAGCGCATGGAACGCGCGGGCGTCATCCGGCAGTATGTCGCGTTGATCGACCGTGAAGCGGCAGGTTACGACGTGATCTGCTTCATCCGCGTCAGCATCCAGCCGCATACCAACGAACAGTTGGCGGATATGCAGGCGCGAATGGATGGGCTGCCGAGTGTGCTGGAGTGTTACCACACGGCAGGCGGTTCAGACCTGCTGCTGAAGGTAGCGGCGCACAATCATAAAGACCTTGATGAGTTCATCCGTCTGCACCTGATGACCATCAGCGGCATCGAGCGCATCGAAACCAGCATCGTGCTGCGCGAAATGAAAACGACGACGGCTCTGGCGTTGAAGTGAAAGTAACGCTTGTTTCAGGACAAAGAGAATGTATGTAGGCGATTATTTAGGGCGGCGCGCGATCTACTCGCCCGACCAGCTTGCCGTGGTGGACGCGGGCAAAACCCCTCACCGCACTTTTACCTACAGTGAACTGAACAACCGCGCCAACCGCCTGGCGAACTGGCTGCGCGACGGCGCGGGCATCCAGAAGGGCGACCGCGTCGCGGTGCTCGCCTTCGACGGCGTGGAGTTTCTCGACACGTTTTTTGCCTGCGGCAAGCTCGGCGCGATCCTCGTCGGGCTGAACCGCCGCCTGCACTGGCGCGAGCTGCTGGCGCTGATCGAAAAGACCACGCCAACGGTGCTGGTCTTCTCAGATGAATTCGCCGAAGCCGCCGCCAGCATCGCCGAAAACACCACCATCGTCAAGCACTACCTGCACATTGAAGGCAGCGGCATTCCCAACAGCCGTTATTTTGAAAAGACGCTGATCGATTCGGTGCTGCGCCCGGTCACGACCGAGGATGTCACCGAAGAGGATATCGCCTGTCTGATCTTCACCGGCGGCACGACCGGAATGCCCAAAGCCGCGCAAATCAGCCACCGCATGATCGGCTGGAACACGCTCAACACCGTGATCCACGATCTCCAGCATGGCGACGTGACCGTGAACACCTTCCCGCTGTTCCACACTGGCGGTTTGCTGGTCTATACCATGCCGCTGCTCATTCTTGGCGGTACGGTTGTCCTCACCCGCCGCTTCGACGCCGAGCAGTTACTCACCCTGCTGGACGAATACGCGGCGACGGTTTACGCGGGCGTGCCGACGATGTATCAGATGATGGCGTCCGCGCCCAACTGGGATCGCGCCGATCTGAGCAATCTGCGCTTCTGTACCAGCGGCGGCGCGCCGCTGCCCGTCAGCCTGGTGGAGAAGTTCCAGCGCGAAAAAGGCGTGCAGTTCAAGCAGGGCTTTGGCATGTCGGAGTTTGGTCCCGGCGTGTTCGCGCTGGCGCAGGAAGACGCCATTCGCAAGGCGGGCAGCATCGGACGACCCAACTTCTTCGTCGATGCCCGCATCGTGGACGAGCACAATCAGCCGCTGCCCCCCGGCGAAGTTGGAGAGTTGGTGCTGCGCGGTCCTTCGATGTGTACTGGCTATTTCAACGATCCCGAAGCCAGCAGCGAAGTTGTGGACGAATACGGCTGGTTTCACACCGGCGATCTGGCGACGATGGACGAACATTCCTACTACACCATCCTCGACCGCAAGAAGGATATGTATATCAGCGGCGGCGAGAACATCTACCCCAACGAGATCGAGCAGGTGCTGTACAAACATCCGGCGGTTGAAATGTGCGCCGTCGTCGGCGTGCCGGAGCCAAAGTGGGGAGAAGTTGGCAAAGCCTTTGTCGTACTCAAGGCAGGGGCGAAAGCCAGCGCCGACGAACTAATCGCCCATATGCACCACCATCTGGCGGGCTACAAAGTTCCAAAGACAATTGCGTTTCGAGACAGCCTGCCGGTTTCCGCGGCGGGCAAAATCCTCAAGCGCGAGCTGGTATCGCAGGCAAGCGAAGCTGAACGCTTCGAGGCGTAACCTGCGGGTGATTTGATGTAGTTTCACAAAATAATACGGGTTTTCCGTAGGGACACGTACATACTGCGTATGCTTTATCGTGTCCGTCTTATGGCGACCTTTCGGACACCATGTATGGTGTCCCTACGCGCACCGTATTTATCACTGGACTGCATCAAATCAGCCTCACAATGTTGTGTGGAATAGCGCGGTCAATACAGCCGCTTATTCAAAATGGGTGGACTAGACGATTCTTTGTGGAGGAAAAATGCGTAAACAGTTTCTAATTCTCGCCGTACTTCTGTTAAGCCTGTTCGCGGGTGTGGTTTCCGCGCAGGACGCAGAGCCGCTGCGTATTGGCTTGATGACCGACCAATCGGGCGCGCTCACTATCTATGGCTTCGAGCTGGAATACGGCTTCAAGCTTGGCTTGCTCTACGCCGCCGGACTCGATCCCGCCGACTATGACAACGACGTTGACGCCGCGCTGGCGGATGTCGTCATCGGTGGTCGTCCGGTCGAGGTGCTGGTGCGCGATAACGGGGGTGATGCCGACACCGCCGCCAGCCAGGCGCGCGAACTCATCGAGCAGGAAGGCGTCGAGCTTCTGGTTGGCGCGCCCAGCTCCGGCGTGACTCTGTCGCTCCAGCAGGTCGCGCTCGACAACGACGTGATCCTGTTCGCGGCACCCGGCGCTTCACCCGCCATCACCGGCGCGAACTTTAACGAGAATACCTTCCGCGTCTGCCGCAACACCTTCCAGGACTCGGCGGCGCTGGCGTCCTTCGCCACCGAAGGTCTGGGCACCGACTGGGTCATTCTGGCAGCCGATTACGACTTTGGGCGGTCTTCCGCCGACGCCTTCAACGCGGTACTCGGCGCGGCTGGCGTGAACTTCGTGCAGGAAACGATCTATGCGCCGCTGGAAACCACCGACTTCACGCCCTATCTTCAGGCAGTGCTGAACAGCGGCGCGGACGTGCTGCTGCCCATCTGGGCGGGTGACACCTCGGTGACGCTCTATCAGCAGTTGAGCGAACTGGGCGTGCAGGATCAGATGATCGTCGTCGGGGCGTTCAACTCCAACGACATCGTCGCCGTCAGCGATCCCAGCACCATCGGCTCGGTGGCGTTCATCGTCTATCACTACAGCTTCCCGCAGAACGAAGCCAACGACTGGCTGGTCGAGAAGCACCGCGCCGCCTACGACGACGTGCCCGACCTGTTCACGGAATGCGCCTTCGCAACCGCCCAGGCGCTGGTGCAGGGTGTTGAAGCGACGGCTGGCGATACGCTGCCCGACGCGCTCATTCCGGCGCTCGAAGGCATGTTCTTTGAAGGTCCCAAGGGCACTTATGCCATCCGCCCGTCAGATCATCAGGCGATGGTGCCGATGTATATCGCCCAGCTAACCAACCTGGACGATCCCGATTTTGACTTCTACGACCTGCTGGGCGAAGTCCCCGCAACCGAGACGATCCCGCCGGTGATGCTGCCGGAAGCCTATGCGGATCGGCTTGAGATGGACGAAGCCTTCATGGAAGAATTCCTGGCAAGCGCGGAAGCCGAGTAGTCAGCAGATTAGCTACAGGGGCAGGGCAAATCCTGCCCCTGTAGCAATTGTTTGCAGTTCAATATCGTTTTTGTTTTCTAAACCAGGCTTTATTGCATGTCTGAAATAATTCTGGAAGCGCAGAACCTACGGAAAGAATTTGGCGGGCTGATCGCCGTTGACGACGTCACGCTGCGGGTCACGCGCGGCAGCACGCACTCGATCATCGGTCCCAACGGGGCAGGCAAGACAACGCTGTTCAACCTGCTCACTGGCAAGTACAGCCCGACGCGCGGCACAGTGCTGTTCAAGGGACAGGACGTGACTCACGCGCCAGTTCACCGGCGTCCTCACATGGGCATGGGACGCTCGTTCCAGATCACCAACATCTTCCCCAACTTGACGGTGCTCGAAAATGTTCGTCTCGCCGCGCAGGCGTTGAGCAGCGACAGCTTCCGTTTCCTGCGCCGCGCCGAATCCTTCACCAACTATGTGGATCGGGCGCGCGCGGCGCTGGCGCTGGTTGGGCTGGAATCGATGGCGGAAACACCCGCGCTGGTGCTGCCACACGGCGGCAAGCGCAAGCTGGAACTGGCGATTTTGCTGGCAGCCGAACCCGAACTGATGCTGCTCGATGAACCGACTGCCGGTATGGCGTCTGAGCAGGTGCCGGAACTCATGCGCACTATCGAGACGATCCGCCAGCAGGGAAACAAGACGATTGTCCTGGTGGAACACAACATGAACGTCGTCATGAACATCTCAGACCGCATCACGGTGATGCACATCGGGCGGGTGCTGGCGGAAGGCACGCCGGCGGAAATCTCGCACAACAATTCGGTGCAGAGCGTTTATCTGGGCGAATTGTACGATCTGCCAAGGGCGGAAAACTGATGCAAACTGGAAATCAACGTGTAGGGCAGCCCGCCGCGCCCCTACGAGATGATGTGGAAACGTAAAATGCCCAACCCGATACTCGAAGTCCGCGATATCCACACGTTCATTGGTCAGTTCCACATTCTGGAAGGCGTGAACGTGTCTATCCCCGAAGGCAGTATTACGGTGCTGCTGGGGCGGAACGGCGCGGGCAAAACCACGACCCTGCGCAGCATCATGGGCATCACGCCGCCAAGATCGGGAACGATTGTGTTTCAGGGCGATACCCTCGCGGGTAAGCGTCCGTATACCGTCGCCAAGCTCGGCATCGGCTACGTGCCTGAACACCGCGCCATCTTCAAAGAATTGAGCGTGCGTGAAAACCTCAAAATTGCCGAGCGAAATCGCGGCGATTATGAGCGCCACACCGATTTGATCTTTGACCTGTTTCCCGACCTCAAGCGGCTGATCGATCTGCCGGGCGGCAAATTAAGCGGCGGGCAGCAGCAGATGCTGGCGATTGCCCGCGCGCTGGTGCCGGATAACCGGCTGCTGCTGATTGACGAACCGAGCGAAGGGCTGGCGCCAGTCATCATCGAGCAGTTGATGGCGGCGATCCGGCGGCTGTCGTCGCAGTGTACCATTCTGCTGGTCGAACAGAATTTCCGCATGGCGAGCCGCCTGGCGGATCATTTCGCCATCATCGACGACGGGCGCAGTCCTGTCAGCGGCAGCATGGCAGATCTTGTGAACGATAGCGCGCTGATCCAGCGTTACCTCGGCGTAGCTTAGGAGTACCGAATGCGTCGTCACACCTCTGTTCTTGTCATTATCGCCATCATCGTCGGGCTGCTGGCATACAGCTTCTTCAACTCGCGCAGCCTCGGCAGCTTTGGCATTACGGTGCTCTCCGGGCTGTTCCAGGGTATGCTGCTGTTTCTGGTCGCGTCCGGCATGTCGATTGTCTTCGGCTTGATGGACATCCTCAATATGGCGCAGGGCACCTATTTCATGGTCGGCACCTACGTCGCATATGACATCCAGCACGCCGGTGGGCTGATCGATCTCACCGCCTCAGTCCCCGATCCGAACCTGCGTTTCTTCATCGCCGTCGTCGGCGCGATTCTGGTGGGCGCGGGCTTGGGGGCAATTCTCGAACGCGGCTTGCTGCGCCCGCTGTACGCGCGCCCGGTGTTTCAACTGGTGCTGACGTTCGGCGTGGCGCTGGTGCTGACGGAGATCATCACCTTAGTCTGGTCAACCACGCCCTATAGTTGGACCGAAACGTTCGGCGTCCGCGAAGGCTTCTTTGAGCTGTTCGGTCAGCGATTCAGCACCTACCGGCTGTTTGTCGTCGGCATGGGTTTCCTGCTGATCATCAGCATCGCGCTGCTGTTACAGCGCTCACGCATCGGCATCATCATCCGCGCGGGCGTCGAAGACAGCGAGATGGTCGAGTCGCTGGGCATCAACGTGCGCGCCGTGTTCACGCTGGTGTTCACGCTCGGCTGCGCAGTCGCGGCGCTCGGCGGCGCGGTCGCCGCGCCCTTCCTCGGTGCCAGTACTACCATCGGCAGCACCTTTCTATTGCAGGCTATCGCCGTGGTTGTGCTCGGCGGCATGGGCAGCTACGTCGGAACCGCAGTTGGCAGCATCATGGTCGGTCTGGCAATCGCCGTCGCTCAGGACGCCGCGATTGGCACCAGCTTTTCCATCCTGCCAAGCATCACGCCGATGCTGCTGCTGATCTTGATCTTGCTCGTGCGCCCCAGCGGGCTGTTCGGGAGCAACAGGTAAACGATGAAGCAATTACGCTCAAACTGGCTTTACAGCCTCATCCTGGTTTTCCTCATCGCCTTCCCGTTCATCGTCGGCGCGCTGACCGAGTCCAGCCCAACCGGCGTTCCACGCGGCGACCGCATGATCATGCGCGGCGAATCGGTGCGCTGGCAGGCGGTGTTGATCGAGGTCTTCATCCTCTCGATCCTGGCGATGAGCTATAACCTGATGTTTGGCTTTACCGGCGTCATTTCCTTCGGTCACGCCCTCTTTTTCGGCAGCGCGGGCTATATCATCGGGCTGGCGCTTGAATATACGGCGCTGGATACCGGCGCAGCGCTTATCCTCGGTTCGCTGGCGGCGTTTGTCATCTGCGGCGGCGTGGGGCTGATGATCGGGTTTGTATCGCTGCGGCTGCGCGGCGTCTACTTCACTATCTTTACGCTGGCAGTGGCGGAGATGTTCTACATCTTCTTCAGCCGCTTCGCGCTAACCAAAGCCGAAGATGGCTTTGCCGTCACCGAACTGCCCGTGTGGCTCGATCCATCGCAGAGCCGCCTCACCTTCTACTACATTGTTCTGGCGCTGTTTGTGCTCACCTTCCTGTTCATCCGGCGGCTGGTCAATTCCCCAACCGGCGCGGTGTTCAAGGCGATTCGTGAAAACGAAGATCGGGCGCTGGCAATTGGCTACAACACGCTCCGGTTCAAGCTGATGGCGATTGTCATCGCCGGAATGCTGGCGGCGCTGGCGGGCATCCTGCAAGTGCTGCTCAACAAGAAAATCGGACCAGAGATGCTGTCGGTGGGCTACACGATTGACCCGCTGCTCAACACCATCATCGGCGGCATCGGCACCTTCGCCGGTCCGGTGATCGGTACGGCGGGGCTGCACCTGCTCGATACCTTCTTCCGCGACGCGACGCTGGTGATTGGCGGCAGCACTATCCAGGTCGCCAACGTGTGGGGACTGGTACTGGGATTGATCTTCATTCTGGTGGTGATCGTCTTCCCGCAGGGCGTGGTCGGCACCTGGCAAAGCTGGCGTCTCAAGCGTCAGATCAGGCATCTCGAATCGCGCATGGCGGTTGAGCCGTCGCCCGCGCCGGAATCAGGCTGAGCCGAACTGCTCAACGACTAAGCGGCGGCTGACCTTGCCCGAACCGGTCAGGGGCAGATCGGCTACGAACATCAGCCTGCGCGGGCATTTGTACCCGGCGAGATGCTGGCGGCAGAACGCGATGATCTCGCTTTCGGCGGCGGCAACGCCCGGCTTGAGAACAACCGCCGCCGCCACCTGCTGCCCCCATTCCTCGCTGGGCAGCCCGACGACGCAGACCGCCGCCACCGCCGGATGCTGCAAGAGGACGTTCTCAACTTCCGCCGGATAGATATTCTCGCCGCCGCTGACAATCAGATCGCTGCGGCGCTGCACCAGCCACAGATCGCCGTCGTCGTCAAGGTAGCCAATGTCGCCAGTGTGGAATTCGCCATTTTGCAGCGCGGTATCATGGGGCTGCTTGTAGTAGCCCTTCATCACCATCCGCCCACCAACCACCACTTCGCCATAGTCGCCCGTCGGAACATCGCGCCCCTGCTCGTCCACAACCCGCACGCTGGCGAACAACAGCGGCTTGCCAACGCTGCCGGGCTTGCGCTGGGCGTCGCCAGGCGGCAGCGTCGCCACCTGCGAGGCGGCTTCCGTCAGCCCGTAGGTCGTGGCGATGGGGATGCCGCGCTCGGCGCAGCGCATCACCAGCGCTGGTGATGCCGCCGCGCCGCCCAGCAAAATCAGCCTGAGCGATGGCGGGAACGAGCGATCCAGTTCCAGCAGCCGGTAGAGCATGGTCGGCACAAGCGAAACCAGCGTGACTCGCTGCTGTTCGAGCGTATCCATCAGCGCATCCGGCTCAAATCGGTCGCCGCTGTCTGGCAGAACAACGGTTGTCCCGTACAGACAGCACCGAAAGACCACCGCCAGCCCGCCGACGTGAAACAGCGGCAGCGTCAGCAGCCAGCGGTCATCGGGCAGCGTACCCAGCCGCCACGACGACGCCACCGCGCTCCAAAAGTGGCTGCCAAAGGTGATCTGCGCGCCTTTTGGCTTGCCGGTCGTGCCTGAAGTAAAGACGATGGATTGCGGCTGGTCGAGGTCAGGTTCGCCTTTTTCATGTAGCATCGGGTCGGTTTGTGTAGGGGCGATCCATGGATCGCCCTTACGAGGCACTCGCACGTCGCAGGCAGCTTCCGCCCGAATAAGCGCGATCTGCGCGGACGCGATTCCCTGCACCTTCTCTCGCGTCACGTCGCTGCAAACGACAGCGGCGCAGTCTGCCCACGCCACCTGCCAGGTCAGTTCTTCAGGCGTCAGCCGCAGGTTCAGCGGCACCAGCACCAGCCCAAGCCGCGCTGCCGCGTGAATCAGCCGCGCAAATTCGACGCCGTTGGGCAGCAGCACGCCGAGATGATCGCCCCGCTTCATACCCGCGTCAAGCAGCCGGGCGCACACGCGGTTCACCTGCGCGTGCAGATCGGCATACGTCAGGTCAAAGCCGGGCGCTGCCAGCGCGATCTTCTGTGGATTCGCGGCAGCCGAAGCCGCCAGCCAGTCCTGCATAAAAGAACCTAATCTTGAACCGCCAAGTCGCCAAGTCGCCAAGAACGCAAAGAGAAAGAATTCAAACCACCAGGACACAAAGAACACCAGGAAGGTACAAGGGCGCTGCGCGCAGCGCCCTCACAGAACCGAGGTTCTTACTCAGTCCTCAGTCCTTAGTCCTCAGCACTTTTATTTACGGTCGCCAGGGATACTTGCCAAAATCGGGCTGGCGCTTCTCTTTATAGGCGTCGCGCCCTTCCTGCCCTTCTTCCGTCATGTAGAACAGCATGGTAGCGTCGCCCGCCAACTGCTGGATGCCCGTCTGCCCGTCCACGTCGGCGTTGAACGACGCCTTGAGCATCCGAATGGCAATCGGGCTGTGCTGTAATATCGTCTGCGCCCACTCAACGCCTTCCTGCTCAAGCTGGTCAATGGGCACGACTTTGTTGACCAGCCCCATGTCCAGCGCTTCCTGGGCGTCGTACTGGCGGCACAGATACCAGATTTCGCGCGCCTTCTTCTGCCCGATGATGCGCGCCAGATAGCTCGCACCATAGCCGCCGTCGAAGCTGCCCACGCGGGGACCGGTTTGCCCGAAGATGGCGTTATCCGCCGCAATCGTCAGGTCGCAGACGACGTGCAGCACGTGCCCGCCGCCAATGGCGTATCCTGGCACCAGCGCGATCACCGGCTTGGGGATAGTGCGGATAATCCGCTGAAGCTCCAGCACGTTCAGACGGTCAACGCCGCCCTTCTGGCTCTTGTAGCCCTCATTGCCGCGTATCCTTTGATCGCCACCGGAGCAAAAAGCATATTTGCCGTCCTTCGCCGGACCATTACCGGTCAGCAGAATCGCGCCAACTTCGGTATCCATCCAGACATCGCGGAAGGCTTCGATCATCTCGTCAATCGTTTCCGGGCGGAAGGCATTGCGCACTTCCGGACGATTGAAGGCGATCCGCGCCATGCCATCGGCTTTATGATAGGTAATATCCTCGTACTGCTTGGCTTCCACCCAGTTGACCATCTCTCTCCTCTTTTTGTGTGCTGGCGCGGTCTGCCGCGCCCCTAAGCTTCAATCGGGCTGTTGGTGTGCAGGCGCTGTCCCACACGCCGGATGATGTCATTCCGCCGCACCAGATCGTGCTCGGCATGGGTTGGCACTTCGATGATGATGGCGTCAGGCGATTGCTGGCTCGCCGCGAACGCCTGTCTGAACGCTGCCCGATCACCCGCCAGAGCGTAATCCAGCCCGTACAGCGCCGCCGCGGGCGCGAATGTGACCCCATGCGGCGTCTCGAATAACTCGGTAAAGGGCGGATCGAACTGCGCGACGGGCAGGCGGTGAAAGATGCCGCCGCCATCGTTGTTGACGACCACAATCGTCGCCCTGATGCCCAGTCGTTTGATCGCCATCAGCCCGTTCATATCGTGGTAAAAGGCGAGATCGCCGATCACCAGCGTCAGCGGCACGTCGGGGTTCGCCACCGCCGCGCCCAGCGCCGACGATATCGTGCCGTCGATGCCGCTGGCGCCCCGATTGGCGAACACGCGAATGGCTTTACTGCCCGGTCTGCCAAACTGCTCCAGATTGCGCACCGGCAGGCTGCTGGCGACGAACAGCACCGCCGGGTCGGGCAGCAGATCGATCACATCCGCCAGCACCAGACCATCGAAATAATCGCCGTCAAGCGCATCCTCGACTGTTCCCCAGGTCAGGCTTTCGGCGTCTCGGAACTGCTGCGCCCAGTCACTGTCGCTCGCGTTCGGATGATGTGCCAGCGATTCAGCCAGTTCGGCGCACAGCGCCGCCGCGTCCACCTGCAGGAAATCGGTCGCCAGATGGTTGGCGTCCTTCCAAATGCCATCCTCGCTGACCCAGACGCGGCGCTGTGGGGTGATGGCGTTCAGATAATCGTCCACCGCCTGCGAGGTCGGCGTCGCCCCAAAGTGCAGCACCACATCGGGCGATCTCCAGCCCTTCGCCTCTCGCAGAAACGAATCGCCGCCGCCGAGGATCAGATGATGCTGGTGCGCGCCCCAGCGCACGCCAGATGTCGCATCCGCCAGCACCGGATAGCCGGTCGCTCGTGCCAGCGCCGCCAGCCTGACCGGAAAATCACCGGTTGGGCAGCGCGGACCGCAGACGATCAACCCGCGCGGCGCGTGATGCAGCACATCGCCCAACCAGCCGATCATCTCGCGGGCGGGTGGCATCGTTGCGCGCCAGAAACGGGTGTGTGGCAGTCCGGCGTCGCGCATATCGGCGGCTTCGGTGACATCGCCCGCCGCCGGGGTTGGCTCCAGCGGCTTGCGGAACGGAAAATTGAGATGCACCGCCCCGGATGGGCGTCCGGCTGCCGTCGCATAGGCGCGGTTCGCCAGCGTCCGCAGGTTGCGCAGCGCCAGCGCGGGCGGCTGCGCTTCTGGCAGCGCCACGTCCACCGACCAGAGCGCGTGATCGCCGTACATCTTGACCTGATCGACGGTCTGGTTCGCGCCGCTGTCGCGCAGTTCGGGCGGGCGATCCGCTGTCAGCACCAGCAGCGGCACGCCGGAATAACGCGCCTCGATGATCGCCGGATAGAAATTCGCCGTCGCCGTCCCCGACGAACACAGCATGGCGACCGGCTGCTGGCTCGCCAGCGCCAGACCAAGCGCGAAGAAAGCGCAGGAACGCTCGTCAATCAACGAGCAGACGGTGATATCCGGCTGTTCAGCGAAGGCAATCGCCAGCGGTGTCGAGCGCGAGCCGGGCGCGATACAGGCGGCGCGAAGTCCGCTGCGCGCCAGTTCGTCCACAAACACCTTTGCCCACAACAGATTGCGGTTGGCAGCCTTCATGCGTCTGCTCCTAACGCGCTCAGCAGCGGCTTGAATTTGAGGTTCGTCTCGTCCCATTCCTTATCGGGTTCGGACTCGGCGACGATGCCCGCGCCAGCATACAGCCGGGCGCGGCTGCCGACACTGACTGCCGAACGAATGGCGACGCCAAAGACGCCGTCGCCTTTGGCGTCCACCCACCCCACCGGCGCGGCATACCAGCCGCGTTGGTGCTGCTCAAGCTGTTCGATGGCTTCCAGCGCGGCGCGGCGCGGATAGCCGCCAAGCGCGGGCGTCGGGTGCAGCTCGCCAACCAGATCGAGCACGTCGAAGTGCGTTTCCAGTTCGGCGCGCACCGGCGTGTACAGATGCTGGATATTGCGCAGCCGCAGAATCTCCGGTTCATCGGGAACATCCAGCGTCCGGGCATACGGGCGCACGCGCTCGCGCACCGCCTCGACGACCAGCGCGTGTTCGTGGCGCTCCTTGGGGTTATCGAACATGTCCCGCGCCAGCGCCGCGTCCTCGTCCGGCGTCGCGCCGCGCCCGCGTGACCCCGCCAGCGCCATCGTGTGCAGGTTCGAGTCGTGGACTTCCGCCAGCAGTTCCGGCGTCGCGCCGTAAAAAGCGTGTCCCGGCTGAACTTCAAACAGAAACCGGTAGCAATCAGGATAGCGGCTGCTCAGCCTGGTTAACACGCCGACCGGATCGACTGGCTGGGCAAAATCAGCGTCGCTCAACCGCGACAGCACCACCTTGCTCAACTGCCCAGCGCTGATGCGGGTGGTCGCGTCGGTGATCATCGCCCGCCACACTTCCCGGCTCAACGGATAGTCGATGCGCTCTAGCTGGTTGGGCGGCGGCGCTGCCGCTTCAGGCGAGCCGAGGGAGGCGATTACCGCGTCCGCTTCCAGCCGCAAACGCTCCAGCACATCACTTTCAGGCTCATTGGAGTCCGCGTTGAGCGCAGTCGTCAGCCAGGTTCTGCCATCCTGCTGCGCCAGCATCACGCGCGGCAGGATGAAGTGCGCCGATGGGAAACTCGCCCAGATACCGGATGGCTCGTGGTGAGCGCTGAAGGACAATCCGCCGAAAAGACGCGGCGCGGCTTGGGGCGCTGATTCACCGAAGGCGCGCGCGCCCTCAAACAGGTGGTCGATCTGAAGCTGAATCCGGGCAACCCGCGACTGCCCTTCAGCCGAGAGCGCCGCCGCGATACCATAACCCGCCAGCGCCAGCGGGTTCTGATCGTGCTTCCAGTAGAACCGCGCCTCACCCTGCGCCTTCCGCAGCATGTCGGTGAGATTAGCCGGCGCGATTTCGCGGCTGTACGAATACAGCGTCAGCCGTTCGCCCCACACAGGTTCGGCACTGTGGGATAGCGCAGCCGTTCTCACGCCCGTTCCTCCTCAAAGCCAACGCTGCGCAGCAGCAGTGGGTGCAAAGTGGACATAATCCGATCCGGCTCCGGTTCACCCGTATAGACCCAGTTGATCACCACCTGATAGATCGCGCCCATCCACGCCATCGCGATCAGTTCAGTATCGGCAGGCTCAATATCTCCGACGGCGATAGCTTCGTCGAGATAGGTCTGAATCAGCGAGATAAAGCGCTGGTGAACCTGAAGCCGCTTCTCCTCGAAGATCGCGCCCAGCCCCACCGCCTGCACCAGCAGGATTTTCGCCAGCGGGCGATACTTGCCGAACGTTTCCAGGCAGGCTTGCAGCGCCGCGCTCACCCGTTCAATGCCTTCGTCGTGCTCGCTGATGGCTTCGATGATCCGGCGTTCCAGCAGATCGGCGAATTTGTCCACCAGCGCCAGAAACAGCTTCTGCTTGTTGGGAAAATGGAAGTAGACCGCGCCCTTCGACGTATGCGATTCCTCCACAATTTCGTCCACGCTCGAATCGTGGTAGCCTTTGTGCGAGAAGACGTTCAGCGCGGCATCCAGGATACGACTGCGCGTGCCTTCCGGGTTGCGGGTCGTTGGGAGCCGTTTGTCTGTCATGGCTCGTTGCCTCTTTTCAAACCGACTGGTCAGTCTATTAGTATAACACGAATTGAGATCCGACGATGCAGATCAATGGCGTCGAATATCACGTTGAATCAACGGGCAGCGGAACGCCGCTGGTGCTGCTTCACGGCTTCACCGGCAGTTCGGAAAACTGGCGGTCGGCGCGCGCGGCGCTGAACCCGCATGTCCGCACCATTACCGTCGATCTGCCGGGGCATGGTCGCACCGGCAGCCCCGACGATCCCCAGCGTTATACGATGGACTCGGCTGCCGCCGATCTGGCGGCGATTTTCGCCCGCTTAGGTCTGCCTCCGGTTCACCTGCTCGGCTATTCGATGGGCGGCAGGCTGGCATTGTATATCGCCCTGAAACATCCGTCGCTGGTCAGCAGCCTCATTCTGGAGAGCGCCTCACCCGGACTGACAGACGCAGCCGAACGGGCTGCTCGCGCTGAAAGCGACGAGCGACTCGCGCGGCAGATCGAAGCCGAAGGGATGGCAGCATTCGCCGACTACTGGACGGCGCTGCCGTTGTTTGCCAGCCAGAGTGACGACCTGCGCCAGCACCTGCGTGACCAGCGGCTGAACAATAATCCACGCGGACTGACCAACAGCCTGCGCCAGATGGGTACTGGCGTCCAGCCGTCGCTGTGGGAACATCTGGGACGAGTCACCTGCCCCACCCTGCTGATTGCCGGTCAGCATGACGCCAGGTTCAGCGGCATCGCCCGGCAGATGGAACGGCTGATCCCGGATTCGCGCGCGGTAATCGTGCCCGACGCCGGACATACCGTTCACGCAGAGCAGCCTGCCGCCTATGCTCAAACGGTGCTGAAGTTCATCGACGGCTACAAATGACAGCCGCGCGGGAGTATAATCGCCTGAATAGCTGAGTTGAGACAGGCACAAACCGATGACATCACCAACGACGACCATAAGCATTGGCAGCGAAGTCGCCGCCATGCGACGCCAGATCGCGCGGCTCGGCGCGCTGTTGTTTGACCGCAAGCTGACCGACGCGGCAGGCGGCAATATCAGCGCCCGGGTGGGCGATCTCGTCTGCATCACGCCGCGCTACTCCGGCAGCAAATACCAGTGGCAGCTACTGCCCGAACAGGTGCTGGTCGTCGATCTGGAAGGCAGCCGGGTGGACGGCGACGGCGAGCTTTCGCGCGAATCGCGGGCGCATCTGCTGCTTCACCGCGAACTGGGACACGTCGGCACCGGCGTCATCCACGCCCACGCGCGCAATGTGCTGGTATTCGCGGCGCTCTGCCGTCCCATGCCGCCCGTCCTCGAAGCGACGCTCAAATTCGGCGAGATTCCGGTCACGCCCTTCGCCCCGGCGCACAGCCCCGATCTGGCGGACAACGTGTTCAAGGCGATCCAGCCTCAGGAAGCGCGTATCCGCAAACAAGCCGCTGCCGCTATCGCCGCCTTTCACGGTCTGTTCGTGATGGGCAAGGACATCGAAGCCACCTTCGATGCGGTGGAACGAATCGAGGAAAACGCCTACGTCATCCTTATGGGGCAGATGCTCAGTCAATCAGACATGCTCCAGCAGCAGCGTGAATTTCTGTTAGCTGAAGCAGCGCGTACTGGCAAGGAATAGCCGGGTGATCGTCACCGTCACTGCCAACACTACCGTCGATCTGACCGTGTTCGTGCCAGCGCTGACCAAAAACCGCACGCTGCGCGCGACCAATGCCATCCAGAGCATGGGCGGCAAGCCGACCGATGCCTCGTGGATTCTCGGCGAGCTGGGCATCCCCAGCCTCGCGCTCGGCTTGGCGGCAGGCACGACCGGGCAAAAGGTTGACGCCATGCTGCGCGCGCGCGGCGTGACCACCGACTTTACCTGGGTGGAAGGCGACACCCGGATCAACATCATCATCATTGATGAAGGCGATCAATCCCACACGACCATCACCACCACCACGATGACGATTGCCTCCGAAGACACCGCCCGCCTGCGCCAACGATATGACAGCGCGCTGGCGTCCGCCAGCGTCGTCGTGACCGGCGGCACGCTGCCCAGAGGGCTGGAGCCGTCATTTTACGTGGACATCATCGGCATGGCGCGCGAACGCGGCGTTCCGGTGATCTTCGACGCCGCCGAACCCAACCTCAGCGCCGGACTCAGCGCCAGCCCAACCTACGTCAAGCCCAACAAGGATGAACTGGAAGCGCTGGTCGGGCATTCGCTCACCACCCTGGACAGCATTTATGCCGCCGGACGCCAGATCCTTGACCAATATGGCACCTGCCCGATCATCTCGCTGGGTGAAAACGGCGGGCTGGCGATTCTGCCTGACCGCGCCTACCGGATTCCACCGCTTTCGGTGAACGTGGTCAGCCCGGCGGGCGCGGGCGACGGCGTGCTGGCGGGCTTGGCGGCGGCGATCCAGCGTCGGCAGCCAATTGAGGACGGGCTGCGGCTGGGCTTCGCTACCGCGTCGGCTGTCCTGCTTCAGCCGGGGACGGCTGACTGCCACCGCGCCGATGTGGAAGCGTTCCTGCCACAGATTGAACTGCTGCCCTATCCGTGAGTGAACTGTTCCCCTCGCAGCTGGTGAATCACGCGGAAGCATGTAATATTTACAATTTGCCTTACGTCATGTAGTATGTCATGATGGGTTGTAGTGTATGAACGATTTACTCCACTGGACAAGACATCTCGATCTTCTGCGAACTGTAATGGCTGTGCCGCGGCTGGGCATCATTAGCGATTTTGACGGGACGCTGAGCGAATTTGCCGATTCGGCACAAGAGGCGCTGATCGTGGAAGATAACGCACAGGCGCTCGATCTGCTGGCGCAGCGGGTGGCGCTGGTGGCGCTGGTTTCGGGCCGCGCTGCCGCCGATCTGCGCGAATGTTTCGAGCGCCCGTGGCTGATGTATTACGGCAATCACGGTCTTGACCGCTGGAACAACGGTGAAGTGCAGATTGTCCCCGCTGCCCAGGAGTGGGGTCAGGCACTGACCCAGATGCTGGCGGAGTTTACGCCGCCGCCCAACTCCGGCATTTACGTCGAAAACAAAGGCGTTACGGCGACCGTCCATTATCGCCTGGTCGATGACCCGGCAACGGCGCGCATCCGCCTGCTGGAACAGCTTCAGCCGCTGTGCGTTCGCTACGGACTCGTCCTCAGCGAAGGGCGCTACATCTGGGAGATCAAGCCGCCAGTCAGCCTGAGCAAAGGCACCGCTGTCGAGACACTGGTCAACCAGAACCGTCTGAACGGCGTCATCTTCCTTGGCGACGACGTGACAGACCTGTCGGCGATGGCATACCTGCGGGCGCTGCGCCGCGACAAGCGCGTCCAGACGCTGTCCGTCGGCGTGGTCTATCCGGATCACGAGCTGCCAACTCTGCGCGACACCTGTGACATAACCGCGCACGGACCCCACGATGTCGCCAGACTGCTGCACTGGATCGCCGAGGAGCTTGCTCCGCTGTAATCCCGTACCAATGGAGGTTTCATGACCGATTCCAAACATATCGTTATCGTGTCCAACCGAGGACCGTTTTCATTTTCCAAACGTGACGATCAGCTCGTCATGGAGCGCGGCAGCGGCGGCTTGGTCACGGCTATCAGCAGCGTTGTGCGGGAACATCGCATCCTCTGGATTTCGTGCGCCCTCAGCAAAGGCGACCGTGAATGGATTCAAACCGCGGGCGACGGTATTCACGATGTCGAAGACATGCAGATTCGCCTCGTCTCGCTTGAGGCGGCACAGTACCAGGCGTACTACAACGTCATCAGCAACCCGCTGCTGTGGTTCATCCATCACCAGCTTCACGACACGCCCCGCTATCCGATCATTGATCAGAACGTCTGGGACGCATGGCGCAATGGTTACGCCGTCATCAATCGCAAGCTCGCCGAGGCGACCGCCGCCAGCATCGCCGATATTGAAGGTCGCGTCATCGTCATGCCGCAGGATTATCACCTGTACCTGTTCTCGCGGTATCTGCGCGAACTGGTGGGTGATAAAGTGGTCATTCAGCCGTTTCTGCACATTCCCTGGCCCGGACCGGACGCCTGGCGTATTCTGCCGCGGGCAATGCGACTCGAACTGCTCGAATCGATGCTGCACGCCGACCGGTTGGGATTCCAGACTGAACGTGACACGCGGCGCTTTCTCCAGACCTGTGTCGATAACCTGACGGGTGTGCGCGTGGTCACCCCGTGGCGAAAGCTCCTGTACAAAGGGCGCGAAGTAGAAGCCGCGCCGTATCCAATTTCGGTGGATGTGAATGAACTGGATCAGCGCCTGGAAAGCGAAGAAGTACAGGACGCCATCGAACGACTGAAGACCAGCTATCAGGATATGCGGATCATTCTGCGGGTGGATCGGGTCGAACCATCGAAGAACATCCTGCGCGGCTTTATCGCCTATCGCAACCTGCTTCGCCGCCACCCCGAATTCCGGGGCAAGGTGGTCATGGTGGCGCTGCTGGTGCCGTCGCGCTCAGAAGTTGCCGAGTACAAAAATTATCTGCGCGATGTCATGGCGCTGGTCGGCGAGATCAACGCCACCTTAGGCGATAGTGATTGGGAGCCGGTGAGCGTCATTCTGGGCAACAACTACAGCCGCGCCATCGCCGCCTTCAGCCTGTACGACGTGCTGGTGGTGAACCCGCTGGCGGACGGCATGAATCTGGTCGCTAAGGAAGGCGCGGTGCTCAACCGCAATAACGGCGTGCTGATCCTCTCGGAAGAAGCGGGCGCATCGGAAGAACTGGGCGATTACGCGCTCACCGTAGCGCCCTTCGACGTCACCAGTCTGCGCGAGGCGCTGCACCGCGCCCTGACCATGCCGGAAAAGGAACGCTGCGAGCGCGCTACCCACCTTGCCGCGCAGGTGCGCGAGAATGACATTCACGTCTGGTTTGCCCGCCAGCTTAAAGACGCCGCCGCCGATTGGGCAGCCCGGAAATAATGCCCGGCGTCTCTCCCACACGACCGGGGCGGTCACACAGCCAACCGGCGCTAACACGGCAACTACTCGGCGCGATCAGCGGTCGCCGGTCGGCGGTGCTGTGCGGGCGCGGCGCTGCTGGATTATGGGCAATACTGCGCGTCTTTGGCTGGACGCAGCGTAAAATCCTGCTGCCCGCCAACACCTGTTACATCGTACTCTGGGCGGTGCTCGAAAGCGGCAATATTCCGCTGCTGGTCGATGTCAATCCCGACAGCGCTAACCTCGATCCTGCCGCGCTGAACGCCGCGCAGGTGGACGACGCCGCGGCTGTCATCCCCGCCCACATGTACGGTTTACCCGCGCCAATGGAAGCGATTTCGACCTGGGCGAAGCCGCGCGGCTTGACGGTAATTGAGGATGCAGCGCTGGCGCTGGGTGGATCTGCCGACGGGAAGCCCGCCGGTTCCTGGGGCGATGCCGCCATCTACAGCTTCGGTCTGGGCAAAATTGCTGACAACCAGCTTGGCGGCGCAGTCGTCACCGATGATGTTAATCTGGCGCGGGAAGTCAGCCGCCTGCTCGACACAACCCCGCTGTGGAACGAACATCTGCGCCAGCAGACCAACCAGTGGAATAACCTGTACTGGGCGCTCCACCAGCACGACGATCAAAATCCCAGTCTGACCGGACTCTACCCACCCCTGTTTGAAATTTATCGAGGACTCACCGGCTACCGACTGCCCGCCAGCGCGTGGTCGGAACTGCCGCCACGGTTGAGCCGCCTGGAACAAAACCGCCAGCGCCGGTCGCAGATGGCAGCGCTGTATGATCAACAACTGCGCGATCTGCCCGTTCGCAGCCTACCGCGCCCCGACGGAACGATGCTGTGGCGCTATCCGCTGCTGGTCGAACCCGAACGGCGAAACGACCTGTTGGCGGCGCTGTGGGAAAACGGCGTTCACGCTGCCACCCGCTGGTATCCGTCGCTGCGCCCAATGGCGTCGGCGCTGCTGCCTGCCGTCGTTCAGCCGCCAACGCCCCACGCCGATGGGTTCGGCGCGTCGATCATCAATCTGCCGGTGGATCAGACGGTGAGTGAAGCCGATGTTTTGCAGATCGGGCGTATCATCGCTGAATTCTTCGAGCAGAATTGAGCCGCCCCGACGCCCTTATGCCGCGCCTGAATGGTTAATCCGCCGCGCTCATCGATTCGCGCGCGACCGGGTGCGCTGTGCTGTAGCTGGTGCGAACTTCCTGCAGGATGAACAGCAGCACAACCAATATCAACAGCGCCGGACTGATGATCTCCAGCCCAAGCCGCGACGCGAAGACGCCGAGCAGGCTCGGCAGCAGCGCGATACCCAGCCCTGCCCCGGCGACCTGGAAGCCGATGGCATTCTGCGCGTGTCTCAGTCCGACGTGTTTGGGTGTCTCCGAGATCAGGATGGGGAACAGGGGTGCCTGAGAGAAGCCAAAGATCACCAAGCCCACCTGCCCAACCGCCGCAGTTGGATTCCACCACAGCAGCACGCCGCCGATTGCCACGCCAATCAGACAGGCGCGCACCAGCACGCTGTTGGAAACTTTTGGCATGTAGATGCCAAATAACATGCGCCCAATCGTGAAGCTCCCCCAGTACAGGCTAACCCAGAACCCGGCGGATTCGGTATCCATGCCGCGCGCCTCGGTGAACAGCGGAAAGACCCACTGACCCGGCGCAGCCTCGACTCCGGCATAAACGCACATCACCAGAATACCCAGCCAGACCTGCGGCAGACGGAGCGTGTCGCGCACTGAAACGCCGCGCTTCGACTCACCCGCCGCCAGAGCGACCACGCGCCAGCGGTTGGCGACCAGCGCAAACGCCACCGCCGCCAGCAGGCATACTCCGACGACAAAGGCATAGCCGCCGCGCCACGCGCCGCTTTTCACCGCCTCAGTTTCGATCAGCGGCATGATGGTGATGCCGATCCCAAAAAAGGCGTGCAGCCAGTTCATCGCCCGGGCACTGTGGTGCGCGGCGATGTAAGCGTTCAGCGATGCGTCAATCGTGCCGCTGCCCAGCCCGGCAGTAAACGCCGCGATAATCAGCATGTACCACGATGAGCCAACGACGTAGCCGCCCAGCCCCAGCCCAAGCAGCAGCGAACCGATGACCAGCAGCCATCCAATGCCAAACCGCTGCGCCAGCGGACCGCTGGCAAAGCTGGCGATCAGATAGCTGACGGTCGAAGCGACCAGCAGGATGCCGACGGCGTCCAGCGGCAGCCCGAACTCCGCCTGAATCGAAGTCCAGGCGACGCCCAACAGCCCGGCGGCGAACCCCAGCAAAATAAAACTGGCGAATGCCAGTCCGACAGTCATAAAATCAGTTTGTTTGGTCGTATTCACAACACGCAACTTTCAGACAGCACAATTCTCAACCAGAACGTATTATACCCATTTGCGCCATCCACTGGTTATAATGGTCTGCGTAATCGTCTATGTAACGGAGATGAAAGCATGTACATCTATCGTGACAAGATCGATGACAGCGCCGATTGGCGCGAACTCCAGACGCTGATCGACCAGATGGAAAGTGAGCTGGCGCTGATGCTCGACTCGCCCTATATGGAAGAGGACAGCTACCGCCAGAGCGCGCATGATCTGGAACTCATTATCGAATACGGGAAACGCAAGCTCGATAAAATGCTGTCGTGACCCGCTTGACACCGTTATGAACCTTATGCTAGACTGTGGCTTGTTACTTTGTTCGGCTGATCAGGAGGCGTATAAAGATGACTGTTCTGGTATCTGCAACGACGATTGTCCGCCTGTCAGGTCAGCAGGACTAACACTGCTCTAATTCCCCTGCAAGTTGAATCGACAGGCGTGCCAATCTCCGGTTGAGGAGAGCTAGTTCTGCGCCTGTTTCCCGCGTCAGATCCACAATTTAACGACAGCCCGGCTCTGAAAGCCTGTCTCCTCAAGTCGCTCTGGCGCGGCTGTAACACGCCGCCCACCTACTGAACTAACAACCTATCAACAAACAGGGACCTAAACCTTGAACGAGTCGTACAGCGACAAATACGCGATCTACGAGGACGTATTCGATCCGATGAAGTATGATCGCAAAGCACGAAAAACACGTAAGCCAAAAGCGGCGCACACGCCGAAAAAACCGCGCCAGGCAGTGGTCGAAGAAATCGCCGATGTGCAGGGTCTGGAAGGCGGATTCAATACCACCTACCATCCGGGACGCTTTGAAACCGGCTGGCTGCTGGAATCGCTGCGCCCCTTCTATGACCGCGCCATGATCACCGACGTGCTGGCGCGAATCAAAGGCGGCAAGGAAGCCAACGTCTACCGCTGCGAGGCGCACCCGGCGCTGGATGTCAAACTGGTGGCGGCGAAGGTCTATCGTCCGCGCATGTTTCGCAACCTGCGCAATGACAAAATGTATCGCGAAGGGCGCCAGGTCCTGAAAGAAAACGGCAAAGCCGCCAAAGCCAACGATCACCGGCTGATGCGCGCGCTGAACAAAAAGACGGATTTTGGCACGCAGGCAGCCCATACCTCGTGGCTGATGTACGAGTTCACCTCGCTTCAGACGCTGTATAAGGCTGGCGCTGCCGTACCGGAACCGCTTTCAGCCGCGGCGAACGCTATCCTGATGGGCTACTGCGGCGACGAAGACGGCGCTGCGCCCGCCCTCAGCGAAATCACGCTGGAGCGCGACGAGGCGCAGGCGTTGTTCGCGGAGGTGCTGCGCAATATCGACATCATGCTCCAGCATGGCATCGTTCACGGCGATCTTTCCGCCTACAACATCCTGTATTGGGATGGGCGCATCACCCTGATTGACTTTCCGCAGGTGGTCAACAGCCACACCAACAGCCGCGCCCGTTCGATCTTTGAGCGCGATGTTGAGCGTGTCTGCGAATACTTCGCCGGTCAGGGCGTCGATTGCGACGCGCATACCATCCAGCGCAAGCTGTGGCGGCGTTACAACGCCCGCAGCGCGGCGGAAACCGCCGCCGATCTGTCACGCCTGCTGGAACAGCCCGAAGAATGAGCAGGCGGTCGATAGTGCGGCGTAAGGGCGGCTTGGTGAGCCGCCCTTTATGCTAATTTCCGCCTATTGAGGAAGCTGCACTTCCACTCCCACCATTTCGAGCCTGCCGTCGCGCAGCGTCCATACGTCGCCACCAAACTGTTGAATGAAGCGCCGGTCATGCGAGGCGGCGATAATCGGTCCGGGGAAATCACTCAGCGCCGCTTCCAGCGCTTCCAGCACGTCGAAGCTGATCGAGTTCGTCGGCTCATCCAGCACCAGCAGGTTGGCGCGTCCGGCAATCAGCCGCGCGATTTGCAGCTTGCGCTGCTGCCCCCGGCTCAGATCGCCCACCCGCTTGTCGAATTCTTCCCAGCGAAACAGCCCGGACTTGATCAGCGTCGCTTTAAGCTGCTGCGCCGTCCCCGGCAGATCGCGCGCGTAGGCTTCAAACAGCGTCATGTCCTCGTCAAGTGTTTCCTGCTCCTGATCAAGATAGCCGATGCGAACGGCGGGGTTGACGTACACCTCGCCGCTGTCGGCGCGCTCCTGACCGGTGAGGATTTTGAGCAGCGTCGATTTGCCCGCGCCGTTCGGTCCAATCACAACCACCCGGCTGTCACGGCTCAGCGTGAACGTCACGTCGTCCAGCACCCGCCGACCGTCATAGTCCTTCACCACGCCGGATACGTACAGCGGCGCTCTGCCCTTGAGCATCTCCGGATCGAACTCCGGCGCAAAGCGCAGGTCGTCCGGCGGCTCCGGGATCGGGTCGGCTTCAATGCGGCGCAGCTTTTCTTCGGCGGCGCGCACTTTCCGCGACACGGTATGGGCGTGCCACTCGATTTTGGCGTTGCGCAGAAACTTATCGCTGTCGGTGTGGGCGCGATAATTGCTGTTCCTGCGCCCATCCACGTTGGCTACCTGGCGAAGATCCTTAATCTCCTCCTGCTGGCGTTCATAATCCTGCCGCCAGCGCAGCCGTTCCTGACGCTTCACCCGCGCATAGTTCTCGTAATCGCCCACGTACAGCCGCGCCGCGTGGGTATGCTCGTTCAGCTCGACAATCGACGTGACGGTTCCATTCAGGAACTGCCGGTCATGGCTGACCACCAGCAGCGCCCCGCGATAGGTTGAAAGATACCCTTCCAGCCATTCCAGCGCGGCAAAATCAAGATGGCTGGTCGGCTCGTCCAGCAGCAGCACGTCGGGCGCTTTCAGCAGCAGCAGCGCCAGACCGGCGCGCGATTTCTCGCCGCCAGAAAGCGTGGAGAACTGCCGCGAGCGATCAATATGCCCGATCCCCAGACCGCTGAACAAGGCATCGACGCGATAATCCATCTCATAGCCGCCGAGGCGCTCAAACTGCTCGGTGCAGTCACCATATTCAACCATCAGGCGTTCGATCTCGCCGCTGTTCGCCCGCGCCATCTCTACTTCCAGATCGCGCAGCCGCTGTTCCAGCGCGGTCAGGCGCAGCATCGCCGCTTCGACCAGATCGGCAATCGTCCTGCCCTCGGCAAGCTCGATCACCTGCGCCAGATAGCCCAGTTCCACCCCCGGCGGGATGCTGACCGCGCCGCTGTCCGGCTGAATTTCACCGGTGATGATCTTCAAGAGCGTCGTCTTGCCAGCGCCGTTCGCGCCCACCAGACCCAGCCGCTGGTCAGCGTTCAGCACAAACGACACGCTGTTCAGCACCTGCTGCAAGCCAAAGGCTTTCGAGATGCTTTCAATCGCTAAATATCCGCGCATTCTGTACCCCCTTTACATCACATAGAGACAGGGGACAGCCCGCAAAGTGCTTATTCAGTTATAGTGCAGTGGCTTTCATACCATGCGTAAGCACGAGCTACCGGGGAGTCCCGCTTTAACGAAGTGGGTGGTATCTCAACTGGCGCATGTATGTCCTTATCACTCAGGTCAACAAAAGCTGCGGGAAGGTTTGTTGTGACCTCGCCGCAACTGAGTTTATTCTAGTGGATGACCGGGCGACTTGTCAACGTTCGGTGCGCGAAATAAGCGAAACGAAAAATAGCAACGCAAAGGCACAAAGGACTCAGGCTGGCTTTCTTTGTGTCTTTCACTTCTTCTTTGCGCCTTTGCGTTAAAGTTCCGTATTTCAAACAAGAAGAGGCAGATCGTTGATCTGCCCCTGTCTGTCTTATTCGCTTTTCTTCGTATTTTTATTCTTCGACGACCAGCACCGTCACCATGCCGAACATACCGTTGCGGCTTTCGGCGTGGCTGAGAATGTGGCAGTGGAACGCCCACAATCCCGGCTCGTTGCAGTCCACCAGCACGTCATAGCGCTCTCCCGGCGCGACATTCAGCGTGTCGCACAGGTACGGCGCTGGCAGGTAATAACCGTCTTTGGCGAAGACCAACTGCGGCATACCATGCAGGTGCATGGGGTGAATCATCAAGCCTTCGTTGAAGTAGCGAATGCGGATTTTGTCGCCCAGCTTGGCGGCGATAGGCTGCGTGTAGGGGAAGCCCTTGCCGTTGATGGTGAACCCAAGCGTCGAGTCGTTCAGGATGAAATTGTAGTCCGCCGTCACTTCCGGCTCGCGGCTGGTGTCCGCCGGGTCGATGATAAACGCGCCCAGCAGCCCGCGTGTGACCTGCTCGGCGGCATTGTGGTGCGAGTGATACATGTGCGAACCCGCGTTGCGGGTGGTGAACTCATAAACGAATGTCTGACCGGGGTCGATGGGCGGCTGTGTCAGAAACGGCACGCCGTCCATATTATTCGGCAGCAGCACGCCATGCCAGTGGACGCCGGTCGATTCGTTCATCTCATTGGTGACGTTGATCCGCACGCGGTCACCTTCGGTCACCCGGATTGTCGGACCGGGTACGGTGCCGTTGTATGCCATTGCCGGAAAGCTCGTGCCGGGCATGGTTTCCCAGGCAATTTCCTGGCACACCAGGTTAAAGACCTTCACGCCGTCCTCAATCGTCGGCTCAAGCGGGGTCGTCCGCCAGAAGTCCGGCTCCTGTCCGATGTTATCCAGAAAGATTTGGACGCCTTCCTGATGATGTTGATTCATTGCCTCCCAGTCCGTCTGGGCGGCGGGTGGTGCTTCCGTGTGTTCCGCGTCCTGCGCGCGCGCTCCGCCGGGGCGGGTGATTGCAGCGACACCGGCTGCGCCAGCGCCAATGCCTAAATATTTCAAGAGTTGTCGTCTACCGAACCGTGCATTCAACGCCTAGTCTCCTCAGATCTTCAGGTATTCGATTTTGCACACATGTTGATGTATAAAGATTATGAAATGTGAGTATACAGAGAAAAGGATAGATGTCACTGGTTTTTAGGAAAACTGACAATTGATTCGTACCGGATGAGGGGATAATAATCCCTTCCAGCCTTACCAGACGCAACGGATAAACCATGAACACACCCAATTCGCAGATGGAAGAATTTCCATTCCTGCCCGCAGTCATTCTGCTGGGCGCAACCTGTTTGATTATTGCTTTTCTGCTTTCCATGCAGCCAAAGGCACCGCCGACGGAAACTGCCGCTGTGTCCACCCAGCCAGCCACCGAAATACCGGCGACGCCAACCAGCGAGCCAACGCCTGAACCGACCGAAGCGGCGGCAGCGTATGATCCGGCGCTGGTTTCCCAGGGTCAATCTGCCTATATGTCGATCTGTATCGCCTGTCACGGCATGGACGCGCGCGGCATTCCGGGCTTGGGCAAAGACCTGCTCGACAGCGAGTTTGTTCACGGTCTCAGCGATCAGGAACTGGCGGACTTCATCATCGTCGGGCGGCGTCCGTTTGACGAGGGGAACACGACCGGCATTGACATGCCCGCGCGCGGTGGCAACCCCACCCTGACTGACGAGCAGATTCACGCGATTGTCGCCTACCTGCGCACCGAAGCCGTAAACGCTGGTTTCGGCGCGTCGGCTGGCGGGACGACCCAAACGGCGGGGATGGATGCCACGACTGTGCCCGCCGTCGTCCAGCAGCCGACGACCGCCGCCACCGCCGCGCCGCTGGTTATCCTGGCACCGGGCGAGGGTGACGTAGAGCCGCTGCCGCCCGCCGCGCCGCGCGATGGCGAAACCGCCTATAACTTCCTGTGCGCGGGCTGTCATGGTGCCAGCGGCGAAGGAACACCGAACAATGGTTCGGCGATCACCAACAGCGATCTGCTGGCTGACGACGACGCCATGACCGAATTTCTCACCCGGGCTGAACCGATTGCGCCGCTGACTGATGAGTTCGTTCATCCGGCGCGCGGCGGCTACCCACCGCTGACCGATGAAGAAATCCAGCCGCTGATCGATTACATGCACGCTCTGGCGGCTGCACAGTAGGCTCGACCGGTATCCAGCCATGAATATCTGTGCCAATCATTTGTCGCCATCGTCGCTCAAGGAACTGGACGCCATTGTCGCGAGCCATCTTGGCGAGACGTTCCCGGCGCTGTCACTGGCAGTGCTTCACGATGGCGACTGGCTGTTTGAAGCGTCCGCGGGCTGGATCGATCCCGAAACACAGCAGTTTCCGGTCACGCGCGATACGCGCTTCGATCTCGCCTCAGTGACCAAGCTGTTCACCGAAAGCGTCTTTCTACAGTGTATCAGCGTGGGCAAAGCGCGCCTCGACGATGCCATCGTGACGGTGCTGCCCGAATTTGGCGCTGGCGGACCGCGCGCGCTGGACGGCGGGCAGGACCCGCACTCAAAGGTTTTGCTGGCGACACCGGAAAATGTCCTCGGTCAAACGGCAGATCCCGCGCGGGTGACGTTTCGCCATCTGCTCACCCACACCTCGGCAATCGCGCCCTGGCGCGACGTGTTCAACGCGGCGGGTCCCGCGCCAGCGCCGCCAGCCGAAACCGATCCCATCCCCCAACCGCAGCGCTGGTCGCGCGGGCTGAACGCTATCTGCGGCTATCCGTTTGTCGGGCAGCCCGGCGATGAAGTCCGTTATAGCGATCTCGGCTTGATGCTGCTGGGCGAAGCAGCCGCACGACTTCACGGCGTCGGCAGTCTGGAGGATGCTGTCCGCCAGCGCGCCGCCGAACCGCTGGCGCTCCATTCGGTCACCTTCACGCCCGTTCAGCGCGGCATCGAACCGTCGCAGATTGCCCCGACTGAGGAAGACCCCACCTGGCGAAAACGACGCTGCTGGGGCGAAGTTCACGACGAAAACGCCTGCGGTCTGGGTGGAATTGCCGGGCACGCAGGCTTGTTTGCCACGGCATCCGATATCGCCCGTTTTGGCTTGGCATGGCTGCTTCGCGATCCGGCGCTCAACATCGACCACGATTTAATGGATGAGGCGGTGCGCGAGCAGCGGCACAACGGCTTCCGCTTCGGGCTGGGCTGGATGCTCAAGGCATACGCGAACTCGTCGGCGGGCGACGTCTTCAGCCTCGATTCCTACGGGCACACCGGTTTCACCGGCACGTCACTCTTTATCGAGCCGGAACGCCGCCTGGTCGTCGCCTGTCTGACCAACCGCGTTTACCCCGGTCGCTGGAAGGAAGGCATCTTCGATTTCCGGCGGGCAGTCCATGATTTCTTCGCGAAGGCTGTATGACAAACAGGGGGAGTCGCGATCATGCCGCTGGTCGTAGGCGTTGATGGGGGCGGCAGCACCGTCCGCGTGGTGGTGGCGTCCGAAACGCTGATCCCACTGGGCGAAAGCAGCGGCGGAACGGTCAACCCCGGAATCGTGGGGCGCGAAGCCGCCGCTGAACGCATCCGCGCGGCAGTTACCGACGCGCTGGAACAGGCGAACGTCTCCGCTGATCAGATCGCCGCCGCTGGCATTGGCGTGGCGGGCGCTGCCAAAGAACATTCGGAAGCATGGCTTTATGACGTGCTCACGCCTATTCTGCCATTGTCGCTGATCGTGCCCAGCAATGATCTTGAGATCGCGCTGGTCGGCGCGCGTGGACAGCGGCGCGGCGTCGTCATCCTGGCGGGGACAGGCAGCGCCGCCTATGGCGTCAACGACGCGGGCGAGTCGGCGCTGGTGGGCGGCTGGGGCTATCTGCTCGGCGATGAAGGCAGCGGCTACTGGATCGGCATGGACGGACTGCGGCAGGTGGCGCGGGCGGCGGACGGTATACCTGACGATGCAAGTGAAGCCGAAGCAGCCCGGCTGACGGCGCTGCTGCTCGACGCGCTTAACCTCAGCCAGCCGCGCGACTTGATCGGCTGGCTATATCGTTCCGAGACGCCGCGCAACCGCGAGATCGCCACCCTTGCGCCGCTGGTGCTGCACGCCGCCGAAACTGGCAGCGCCCTCGCCCGGAACACCATCCATCAGGCAGCAGCCCGGTTGGCAGCGCTCGGCACTGCTGCCGCGTCCAGATTGAACATCGACCCGCCCGTCTTTGCCTTTGCTGGCGGCTTGCTCGAATCGCCAAATTTGCTCAGCAGGCAGGTTTGTGAACTACTGCGGCTGTCCGCCTTCCCGGAACGCCGTTACTCGTCCGTCGTCGGCGCGGCGCTGCTGGCGCTGCTGCATCTGAATAAACCGGAATAGCCGAGTCGCCAGCCATTCGACGCGATCAGCACAGGACACTTTATGCTCACTGAACAGCCCAACCCGCGCACGTCCGATATCGACCAGCTTACGGCGCTGGAGATCGCCACGCGGATGAATGACGAGGACGCGACCGTTGCGCTGACGGTGCGCCAGGCGCTGCCAGCGATTGGCAAGGCGATTGACGCCATCGCTGAACGCCTGAGCAGCGGCGGGCGGCTGTTTTACGTCGGCGCGGGAACCAGCGGGCGGCTGGGCGTGCTCGATGCCGCCGAATGCGTGCCGACTTTCAGCGTCGATCCCGAACTGGTGCAGGGAATCATCGCTGGCGGAGAAGCGGCGCTCGTCCACCCTATAGAGGGCGCCGAGGATGACCGGAACGCCGGACGCGCCGAACTGCTGGCGCGCAGCCTGTGGGAGCGCGACGCCGTCGTTGGGATCGCCGCCAGCGGGCGCACGCCCTACGTGCTGGGCGCGCTGGAAGCCGCCAACGAAACCGGCGCGCTGACGATTGGCATTGCCTGCAACGTGCCATCGGCGGTGCTGGATGCGGCGCAGATCGCCATCGGCGTGCCGGTAGGTCCCGAAGTCATCGCCGGTTCGACGCGGCTGAAGGCGGGTACTGCCCAGAAAATGGTGCTGAACATACTCAGCACCGCCACCATGATCAAGCTGGGCAAAGTGTACGGCAATCTGATGGTGGACGTGAAAGTGACCAACGTTAAACTGGCGGAACGCGCCCGCCGTCTGGTCGCCCAGATCGCCAGTGTGAGCGAAGCCGACGCCGCCGGTCTGCTGGCGCAGGCGAACCACGAGGTCAAGACTGCCATCGTCATGCAGCGGCGCGGCGTGCCACCCGACGAAGCCCGCCGCCTGCTCAAACAGGCGGGCGGACGCCTGCGCGAAGTCATCGGGTAGCGCGCTTGCGAGATACGGAAGGATGGCGATCATGTGTAGGGACACGACGGTGTCGTGTCCGGGAAAAACGCCCTACATGCGCCAATTTCAATAGTTGAAGTAATCCACAATAGGAATGGTCCATCATGCCCGATTTACTCGTGAAGCTCTATACCCTGCCCGACCTGATGCCCGAAATCACGGCGATGCAGCAGCAGGGAATCGATGTGCGGCGCAGCCTCGCCCCCGAAAAGCATCTGGTCGTTCGCTGGGTGCGCGAACACTTTGACCAGACCTGGGCAAACGAAACCGAGGTCGCCTACAGCAACCATCCGGTATCGTGCTACATCGCCACCCAGCAGGGCGAGATGCTCGGTTTCGCCTGTTATGACGCCACCAGCCGGAACTTTTTCGGTCCCACTGGCGTAGACGAAACCCAGCGCGGCAAGGGCATCGGCAGGGCGCTGTTGATCGCCTGTCTGCACGACATGCGCGCGCACGGCTTCGGCTACGCCATCATCGGCGCGGCGGGTCCGGTTGATTTCTACGTGCGGGCGGTCGGCGCGATCCCGATTGCCGATTCCTCGCCCGGCATCTACCGGGGAGTGCTTCGCGCTGGCGAAGACGACTAACGGGCGTATATCTGCCGCGCTTCGGCGTCTACCCGGGCGCGGTATTCGTCCATATGGATGGTGGTGTACTCCAGCCGGGCTTCTTCTGCCGCGAACGCCAGCAGATGGCTTTCCAAAGATTCGCGGGCGGTGGTCACGCTGTCGTCCGGTGTGCCGCGCAGGGCGTTATAGAAGCTGTGCATGATGCCGAAATCGCCGCCGCCGTGACCGCTGGCGTCCTTGGCGATGATCGGCACGTCCTCTTCTTCGCCGGTGCGGTGGTAGCGGATGGTCAGTTGGTAGCGTCCGGCAACGAATCTGCCGTAGAGCGTGGCGCGCGTGCCGTCGTAGCGCATGGTACGCCCTTCTTCGTTCCCCTGCCCCTGCATCAGCAGCGAAACCGTCGTGCCGTCGGTCAGTTCCATGTTGACGCTCTGGTGATCGACCACGTCATTATCGCAGTGATAGACGCAGCGCCCGTAAGGTCCGCGCTTGATCGCTTCCAGGCGGGCTTCGACGGACGGCTTCAGTTCAACCGCGTTCCAGGGCATCCCGTTCATGTCGCTGGCGTACAGGCGCGGCGCGTAGTATTTGCAGTCATCCGCCGCCGGGCAGCCATCGAGACAATACTGCGGCGCGCCTTCCGGGGCGTTCTCTGGTCGAAAATGCGTCAGCGCCCCGAACGAACTCAGGTAGGCGACCGGCGTTCGCAGTATCCAGTAGAGGATATCGAAGTCGTGGCAGCACTTCGCCAGGATCATCGGTCCGGCTTCGGCTTCGCTGCGCCAGTTGCCGCGCACGTAGCTGTGCGCCATGTGCCAGTAAACCAGGTTCTCGCGATGATCGATGCTGACCACCCGCCCCAGCTTGCCGGACTGCACGACCGCGCGCACCGCCTCAAAGAAGGGCGAATAGCGCAGCACGTGGCAAATCTGAAGCAGCCGCCCCTTGTCTTCCGCCACCTGCACCAGCCGCACGTTCTCATGCAGCACCGGCGACATCGGCTTTTCGAGCAGCACGTCATAGCCAGCTTCCAGCGCCGCCAGCGTCGAATCGATGTGCATCCGATCCATGGTGCAGTTGATGATCACGTCGGCAATCCTGCCGTGTTTCAGCGCGTCTTCCCAGGTGGCAAACTGATGTGAGGGTGGTATATCGTGGGCAGTCGCCATCCGCGCCATCCGGTCGGGCGCTGGCTCGGCAACCGCCACCACCTCGATATTCTGCGGATGTGCCAGCGCATAGTCGCCATAGACAGAGCCGCGTCCGCCTGCGCCCAACACCAGTGCTGTAATTGGAGCCATGTTACCTGTTCTCTTTCGGCAATCATGTGAAGTTACATCAACATATTGTTGTCATGGATTTGTAGGGGCGCAGCATGCTGCGCCCCTGCGGTGAACCTCATACTGCTACTCTGCATAAAGGTCGCGCGCCCGGCGCAGCCGCTTCACGCTGTCTTCCAGCCCGCCCGGACGGTTGCGCGCCAGCCAGTTATCGCGATATTCCGCTTCGATGGTATCGAGATCGGCGAGCAGTTCCAGACCCCGGTCTTTTTCGCTGAGCTGGAACAACAAACGTTTCGCGCCATGCTTGAGCATATGTCCGGCGGCGGCAAACTCGCGCTTGATCAGTTCAGCATCGGGAGTCTCCATGCGGGTATCCGCCAGCGCCGCGTTCACCTGATCGATGTAGTCAATCGTCTCGTGCAGCCGGCGCGTGAACAGCGCCTGATCTCCCGCCACCGTCCGGCTCTCTTCACGGCGCAGCGACAAGCCAAGTTCCAGCAGTTGATCCAACGAACGGTGGTATGCCCACAGCAGTAAACTGCCGTTATGCGGGATGATGCCCGGCTTCTGATAGGTGTTGCCGAGGTCATACGCCACCTGCCCCATGACGCCAGTTCGATCATGGAACGCGAATTCAGACACCGCCGCCGCCAGATCGATATCGACGTTACCGGCAAAGTTCCAACTGAGTGCCGCGCCGTAAGCAAAGCCAGGATAGCTCACCGGCAGCGACTGCCAGTGTCCCAGGTCGCCCCAGTCGGTGTTCAGCACGCCAATCGCGCCGTTCTTCAAGCCGTTTTCGACCGCGTTGCGGATATTGCCCTTCATGTTGTCGGTGCGTCCGGCGACGCTCACCCAGCTTGACGTGCCGGGACAGACGTAAAACGACAAGCCCGACGACGCAAACAGCGCCGTTTTGCCGGGGAAATCGTGGTCGGCTTCGTAGCCCCATTCCATCGCGATCACGTCTTTGGGGAGTTCCGCCACCAATTCGGGATACTGGTTGATGATGTCGCCCCAGAACTGCATCGTGCGCCCGCGCGCCTTCACCCGCCGGTAAATTTCCAGCAGGAAATCGAGATAGACGCGCCCCTTGCCCTTCTGCTCGACCAGCGCCTTACTGCGCCCTTCACCCAGATCAAACGTCTCGTCAGCGCCGATATTGAACATTTTGCTGGTGAAGTTGGGCAGCAGTTCGTCGTAAAGCTCGTCCAGCAGATTCAACGTTTCGGGAACCGCTGGCGACAGGCTGAAGGGATACTCCCATTTGGTGCCCCAGGGCGTCGTAATGCCAACTTCTGTCTCCGCCAGATGTAGGTATTCTTCGTGCCTGAACCAACGGTGCATGTGTCCAAAGCTGTTCTGGTTAGGCACCAGTTCGACAAAACGCTCGTGGCAGTAGGCGTCCAGCGCCAGAATTTCCTCCGGCGTCAGCGGTGAGGCTTGCTCCCACACCGTCCGGTGGTTGCGGTAAGCAAAGGTGTGTTCGGTGTAAAGCTGAAACTGATTGATCTTCCAGCCCGCCAGCATATCGATCAGCGCGTAGAGCGTCTCCATCGTCGGCACGCGGTCGCGGCTGACGTCGAACATCACGCCGCGCGCGGGGAAATCAGGACTGTCAGCGATTTCGAGCAGCGGCAGCGTCGCGCCCTGCGTCTGCAAAAGCTGCGCCAGCGTGCAAACGCCATAGAACGCGCCCGCCGCGTCACTACCGGCAATACGGATACCTTCAGCGTGAACGGTGAGGCGGTAGCCCTGCGGCTGACCGATTCCAGGATCAATCGAAATCTCCAGCGATCCCGGCAGATCGCCACCCGCGATAGCCCAGTCCACATCGGCATACTGCTTCAGGGCAGCCTGCGCGCGCTGACCGCTAAACAGCAGCGGCGCGGCGGGATCGTGCCTGAGGCTGATCAGCCCCTCAAGCGCGGTGAGATTGACCGTTCCACCTTTGAGCGAAAACTCACGGGGTACAGGAAGTAAAGGCGGTGTTGGCATTTAGGTCTCCAGTAACGGATGCAATTTGTGCAAATGAGACAAAATTCTGTAAGAACTTTTCCGCGTGAATGCAATTTGACTTCATGGTTCAGCTAAGTTATTGTTACGTTCAGGTAATGTAACCCGTGTTCCATCAGAAGACAAGCCGTTATACTACTAGTTCTCTGTGATATAGATAACTAGACAAGAAAGGAGCGTCCTGCCTGCCTCTCTAAGCCATTGGTTGTTGGGGTATTTTTCCACTTATACTTATCGACTAGGAGATCCAAGACCATGCAAAAGAAACACTTGGCTTTACTCTTCCTGCTGTTGTGCGCGCTCACCTTCGGCGCGGTCAGCGCGCAGGACGATGGCGCAACCATTAACATCGCCTGGCCCTACCAGCTTCCTCCCGACGGTCACTTCAACTCCTATGCAAGCGGCGTAATTAATCTGGGTGGCAACAACTACCAGGATCTGATGGAGCCTCCGTTTGCCGTCTACATGTGGTCACAGGGCGTTTACGAGCCGATGATGGCGGAAAGCTTCGGCTTCGACGACGACAACAACTACGTCATCACGCTGAAGGATGGCGTGACCTGGAGCGATGGCTCGCCGGTGACGTCGCAGGACGTCGTCACATCGTTCTATACCGCATACCTGATTGGCGCGTCCGTTTGGAATTACGTTGACAGCGTGGAAGTGGTCGATGATTTGACCGCCCGCTTTGTCATGGGAGCGCCCTCACCACTCGCTGAATACCGTATTCTCGCCTACCAGCTTCGTCCTACGAGCGTCTACGGCACGTTTGCCGAACGCGCACAGCCGCTGGTCGAGGCAGGCGCTGGCTCCGGCGATGCCGACTTCGACGCGCTGCTGGGTGAACTGACCGAATTCCGTCCTGAACAGTATGTCGCGGCGGGTCCGTTCGTGATGCTGCCCGAAAACATTAGCGACGCCAACGTCGTGCTGGTCAAGAATGAAGGCGGTTTGAACGCCGACATCGTGAAGTTTGATCGCGCGGTGGTCTGGAATGGCGAAACCGAAGCCGTGACGCCGCTGGTGAGCAACGGCGAACTGTGGTATGCGACACACGGTTTCCCGCCTGCAACGGAAGCGTCATTTGTCGAGGCGGGAATCGACATCATTCGTGGCGCGAGCTACAGCGGTCCCGCGCTGTACGTCAATCACAGCGTTGAGCCGCTGAATCGTCCGGAAGTGCGCCAGGCGCTGGCATACGCCATTGACCGCGAACAGAACGGCTTTGTCAGCCTCGGCGAGTCCGGCATTGCCAATGAATGCATGTGCGGCTTCAGCGATAACCTGACCGAACTGTGGCTGTCTGAAGACACGCTCGACAATCTCAATGCCTACGATTACGACCCCGACATGGGTGCTGAAATCCTTGAAGGCATCGGCTTCACGCGCGGTGACGATGGCGTGTGGGTAGACGATCAGGGCAACCGCATGGCGTTCGAGTTGATCTTCCCGGCAGAATTCCTCGACTGGGCAGCGGCGGCTGAAAATGCCACCCAGCAGTTGAACGACTTCGGCTTTGAGATCACAGCACGCGGCGTCCAGTTCCAGCAGCAGCAGCAGGACGTGTACGACAGCAACTTCCAGCTTGCTATTCGCAACTGGGGTACCGGCAGCCCGTTCCCGGGTCAAAGCTATCTCGAACCCTACAACCGCTACAACGGTCAGGGCGAGCTGGCGGGTGAAGGCATCGGCGGCGGTATGCGGTTCGACCTCAACGTCAGCTACAGCGGCGGCGATATCAACGTCTACGACGTGGCGGTGCAGGCTGGCGAAGGTCTCGATGTCGAGGCGCAGAAGGTGCTGGTCGAGCAGCTTGCCGTGTCCTACAACGAACTGCTGCCTGCCATTCCACTTTGGGAACGCTATGGCAACAACCCGCTGAACCGGGAATTCCTTGACGCCCCGGCGAGCGACGATCCCGTCTACAACAACGCGGGCGCGGATCACTTTATGCCATATCTGATCATGACCGGCGGCATCGGTCCGGCGCAGTAAGCTCAGGGTACAATGAGTTCTGAGGGGCAAGGCAGGCTTGCCTTGCCCCTGTTTTTCTATCGGAGTATTGAGAAACAGATCAATGAATCTATCGATTATCACCCGCGCAACCCGATTTCTGGTACTGCTGCTCTGTGTGATCGGCACCGGCACTACCCTCGCGCAGAGCGACGAAACGCCGCCGCTTGTGGACATGCTGGCGCTGATTCCCGATGACGCCGCCGTCAACGAAAATTTCTCATTCGTAGACTATCGCGCGGTGACCGCAGCGCGTGAAGGCGCGGCTACGATTACTTCAGCCGAGGAATTCGCGGCGCTAAACGCAGGCGAATCGCCGGAACGCGACCTGTTCTGGGCTGCCTACTTTGGCATCAGAAGCGGACCGTCCGACTTTTTGAGCAATCTCCGGTTAGTGGCAGAGGGTATGCTTGAGGTGACCGGCATTGACCCGTTCTCCATCGAACAAGCGCTGACTTACGGCAATCCTCCAGGGATGGTCGATGTCTACGTGGGCGAGTTTAGCCCGGCGCAGATTGCCGTCCTCCACAGCCTGCGCGGTTACGCGCAGAACACAACCGAAGGCGGCTTGACGCTGTGGTGCGGGAATGAGGAATGCGACGGCATGCAAATGAACATTGCCGACCGCAATCCGGCAAATCCGTTTGGGGGAAATTTAGGACGCCAGCAGTCGCTGCTGGTGGGCGACGATGTCGTGGCAAGCTCGGCGAGTACGGCGCGGCTGGAACAGATGGCGGCGGCGATTGCCGGAAACAGCCCCACGCTGGCGGATAATCCCGACTTCGCGGCAGCGGCTGAAGCCATTACGCAGGAAGGACTGCTGCTTCAGGCGTGGTTCATCCACCCGGCGCAAATTCCGGCGCTGACCGAGTCGGCGATGGCGCAGACGTTTGGCAGCAGCCTGAACATTGACGAACTCAAGGCACTGATTGATGAGATGACTGAAAACTATCTACCCATACCGCCGTACAATCTACTGGTGTTCGCCGATACCGCCACCGAAAGCGAACAGATCGCGCTCGTGGCGCTGGTGTATCACCGCGTTGAGGATGCCGAGGCAGCCGCCGAAGTGCTGCCGCAGCGCATCGAAAATTACGCATCTGTCCGAACACAGGCACCGCTGACTGAGATACTCGACGAGCGAGGCGTCACGGCGGTCGAGACGGAAGTATATGACGGCGCTGAACGCGCGGTACTGCTAGTCCGGCTGCGCGCGCCGCTGGCATCGTCCGAGACGATTGAAGATTCTGATCGGCTGACGGCTTCCAGCATGGTCTTCAATCTCATATCAAATATGCTGTTCCAGCGCGACACCGGCTGGCTGGCGATATCTCCATAACGTGATATAGAACAGGTGTAGACCCCCACCTGCGCGGGACTTGTTTGAAGATAGTTATTGAGGAAATCTCGTGGCAACTCATACTCCCACTGCCCCAGCGTTGGAAGCAGCGCCGGTGCCTTCGTTTCATCTGCTTGATTATCTGCGCCGGTTCTATGCCAACTACACGGTCAGGACGATTTTTAAGGCGCTGGTGACAATCTGGGCGGTCATCACCTTCACCTTCTTCCTGATCCGGCTGATGCCTGGAAACCCGGTGGAAGTCTATGTCGATTTCCTGATGAACCAGCAGAATATGACCTATGACGAAGCCTATTCCCGCGCCGCCTCCCAGTTCCGCTTCGACCCCGATGCCAGCCCGGTCACGCAGTATGTCGAGTACATGGGACATTTACTACAGGGCGATCTCGGAGAGTCGATCACGTCATCAGGAACGCGAGTGATCGATCAGATCGCCCGTTTCCTGCCCTGGACGATCTTCAGCGTCGGTCTGGGGCTGTTGATCAGCTTCACGCTCGGCGCGACGCTCGGCACGATCATGGCGTACAAGCGCAATACCTTCATCGACCATACCCTGTCGCTGATTTCGTCTATCCTCAGCGCCGTACCCAACTATATCTGGGGGCTGATGATTTTGATCATCTTCGGCGTTCAGCTTCGCTGGTTTAACGTGGGCGAGCTACGCGGCACCTACTCTCCGACGATGACGCCCGGCTTCACCCTCGAATTCCTGGGCGACGTGCTCAAACACGCGATGCTGCCGGTGCTGGTATACGTCACCGGCTCGATTGGCGGCTGGATGCTGAATATGCGCAACAGCACCATTGGGACGCTGGGCGAGGATTACGTTGGCGTGGCGCGGGCGCGCGGGCTGACGTCCAGCCGCATCCTGCTGGCGTATGTCGGCAGAAATGCTTCCCTGCCAATGTTCACGCTGCTGGCGATCAACATCGGCTTCATCATCGGCGGCAGCGTCATCATCGAAGAACTTTTTGTCTACAAGGGCATCGGCAGCTTCCTTTACTGGTCAATCAGCCAGCGCGATTACACCTCGATGCAGGGAGTCTTCCTGATCATCACCATCTCAGTCGTCGTCTCTAACCTGATGGCTGACCTGCTTTACAGCCGTCTTGACCCGCGCGTGCGCGTGAGTGGGGAGAAGTAAACCATGACTGCCACGACTTACGAGCCGACGCGCCAGCGCAGCCCACATTTTTTCGACAGCCTGTTTGCCTCTCTTGGCATATTCGGTCTGGCGCTGCGCCGCAACCGCGCCGGCATGGTCGGCTTCATCGGGCTGATGATCTACGCGGTCTGGGTCCTCATCGGACCGTACCTCGTCCCCTTCGATGATCAGGTACGGCTGGATCAGATCGCTTCACCGCCCGGCTCTCGCCTGGTCATGATCACGCGGGTCGAAGATGTCAGCCGCTACACCAGCCTTGACGATCTGAACGGGCAAACCGTCGGCGTGCTCGACCGTTCCGGCGGCGAAACGATGGTCGAACCGTATGAAGACAGCGGCGCGCTTGAAGTTGAAACCGAACGCTTCAGCAGCGGGCGCGGCGTGCCCGCGCTGCTGGATCAGCTCGCCGAGGGCGACGTGGACGCCGTAGTCCTGTTTTCGGACGCCGCCAAACGCTATCTGACCCCCAGTTCCAGCGGTGAAAATGACTACCCCGGTCTGGTTGTCTCCAATGCCGAGTTAGGCAGACCTTACATCCTCGGCACCGATACCCAGGGGCGCGATATCCTAAGCCACATCGTCCACGGCGGCACGACGCTGATCACCACGGCGCTGGTCGCCGGGCTGATGTCTACCCTGATCGCGGTGGTGCTGGGCGCGATGGCGGCGCTGGTCGGCGGCATGGTCGATACTATCGTCACGGCGATTGCCAATCTGGTGCTGACCATTCCGTCATTCCCGCTGCTGATCGTCCTGGCGGCGCTGATTCAACTCAACAATCCGCTGATGCTGGCGCTGCTCATCGCCCTGCTCTCCTGGCCCGTCCTGATGCGCGCCATCCGGTCGCAGGTGCTCAGCCTGCGCGAGCGCGATTACGTCGAAGCCGCCTTCGCGCTTGACCTCGGACTGCGACACATCATCCTGCGCGAAATCCTGCCGAACATGATGAGCTTCGTCGCCATCAACTTCATCTTCGCCGTCACCCGCGCCATGTACGATCAGGTCGGCTTGATCTTCCTCGGCATGGTGCCGATCAATGATTACACCTGGGGCGTGATGCTCTATTTCGGGCGCAGCCGCGGCACGCTGTTCAGCCCGGACAGCGCCAGCATGGTGCTGTCGCCGGTCATCGCTATCGCGCTGTTCCAGGTGAGCATGGTGCTGTTCGCCCGTTCGCTGGAAGAAATGTTCGACCCGCGCCTGAGAACCGCCAAATGATCGGCGCTGTGAAGCCAACCATTGTGGAAAACACTATGAAGAACGATGTCATTTTGCAGGTGCAAGACCTTTCGATTGTCTACCAGACCCCGCGCGGCGACGTCATGGCAACTACCGATGTCTCGTTTGATCTGCGCAAGGGCGAAACGATGGCGCTGATCGGCGAAAGCGGCAGCGGCAAGACAACCCTCAGCCTGTCGTTCATCCGGATGCTGCCCAACAGCGCCCGCGTCACCAAAGGCAAAATCCTGTACAGCCGCGACGGCGTCACCCGCGACATCCTGGAAATGAGCGACAACGAGATCCGCCGTTTCCGCTGGAGCGACTGCGCGATGGTGTTTCAGGGGGCGCAGAACGCCTTTAACCCGGTGCTGCGGGTGCGACAGCAGTTCGCCGATACGGCAGCCGCGCATGGCAAAACCGACAAAGCATGGATCAAGCAGCGCACGCTGGAACTGTTCAAGCTGGTGCGGCTTGACCCGGAGCGCGTCTACGAGGCATACCCGCACGAGATGAGTGGCGGCATGAGGCAGCGCTCGCTGCTGGCGCTGGGCGTGCTGCTTGACCCGCAGATCGTCATCCTCGACGAACCGACGACGGCGCTTGACATCCTCACCCAGCGCGCCATTATTGACGTGCTCAAGGAGATGCAGCAGCGGCTCAATTTCAGCATCATCTTCATCAGCCATGACCTTGCCCTCGCCGCCGAAATGGCGAGCCGGGTGGCTACCGTCTATGCGGGTGAAATCGTCGAGGAAGGCTCGGTGGAGGACATCTTCTATCGTCACCGGCATCCGTACACGCTCGGTTTGATTCGATCAGTGCCCAGGCTCAGCCGCCAGCAGGACGAGTTGATGAGCATCCCCGGCGAGCCGCCAAACCTGATTACGCCGCCTTCGGGCTGCAAATTTCACCCGCGCTGTATGTTCGCCAGCGACAAGTGCAAGGTTGACCCACCGCCGCTGGTCGAATACGAGCCAGGGCATCGCGCCGCCTGCTGGCACACCGATAAAGTAGCTGCCGCCCGCATCGCCTTTGCAGCCCAGGATTGACGCGCCGATGGAACCGATTCTCCAGTTCAAAAATGTCAGCCGTTCCTTCAAGAAGGGACGCATTCCGATCCCCGTTTTGCAGGACATCGATCTCAGCGTCAACGCGCTCGAATTTCTGTGTCTGGTCGGCGAAAGCGGCTGTGGCAAAACCACCACCGGCAAAATCCTGTCTGGCTTGCTGGCGCCGTCCAGCGGGCGGGTGCTGTTCGAGGGGCGGGATGTCTCTAAGCTGCGCGGCGAGGCGTACCGCCATTACCGCCGTTCGGTGCAGATCATCCATCAGGACCCGTATGCGTCGCTGAATCCAACCCAGACGATATACGATATTCTCAGCTTTCCACTGTTCCGGCACAAGCTGGTTCACAACCGTACCCAGGCGCGCGACCGAGTCGCTGAACTGCTGACGATGGTCGATCTGACGCCGGTGCTCGACGTGATCGACAAGTATCCGCACCAGCTCAGCGGCGGGCAGCGGCAGCGCGTCAGCATCGCCCGCGCCCTGACGACCAACCCCAGCGTAATTATTGCCGACGAAGCCGTCAGCATGGTGGACGTTTCGATCCGCATCGGCTTGCTCAACATGCTGATGGACATGCGCACCAGCCTCAACGTCACCATCGTCTTCATCACCCACGATCTGGCGCTGGCAAAGTATTTCGCCTGGGACGGGCGCATCGCCGTCATGTATCTGGGGCGCGTGGTCGAGATCGGGCGGACGCCGGATCTGATCGGTGAGCCGCAGCATCCCTATACGCGGGTGCTGCTGTCGGCTATTCCTGAAGCCGACCCCCAGAAAACGCGCAGCAAACAGCACATTCTGCTGCGCAGCGAGGATATCCCGCGCCTGACCGAACTACCGCCGGGCTGCTCGTTTCACCCGCGCTGCCCCTGGTTTGTCGAAGGAGTCTGCGACGCGCGCGTGCCTCAGCTTGCGCCCGTACCCGCGTCCGCCAGCGCCTCTGAGGTCGCCTGTATCCCGCTGACCGAAGGCGCGGCACTCACCCTGTATACGCCATGAGCGCCGACGCGCTGCGGGCGTTTTTGCGCGCGGGGATGTTCGTCGCGCTGGTGTCGCTGGCGCTGGTGCTGACCACCGCTCGCGGCAGCGCCGAATTCGTCGTCTCTGTCTGCTCGCTGGTGATCGGTCTGACGCTGATAGGGCTGGTGATACTGGTCACGTGGCTGGGAAAACGCTAGACTCAACCCTCTCGTGAACAGGAGCAGATGGTGGCTGAGCAAATTGCAATTGGCGTAGACGTGGGCGGAACCAAAGCTGCCTACACTGCCGCGAATCGTTCAGGAACGGTCTTTGCCGAATATACCGACCGCATCAACCCGCGCGAACCGGCGCTGACGACGATTGGCACGCTCGCCGACGGCATCCGGCGGGTTATCCGCGAGGCGGGACAGCCGGTCGCGGGTATCGGCGTTGCCTGTCCGGGTCCCGTTGATGCCGTGGCAGGTGTGGCGCTCAATGCGGTCAATCTGGGCTGGAAGAACGTACCGCTGCGCGAGGCGCTGCAAACGAAGCTGGAGCTGGATGTTCCCATCTGGCTGCAAAACGACGTGAATGCCGGGGCGCTGGGCGAGATGGTCTTTGGCGCGGCGCGGGGCGAATCCAATTTTGTCTATCTCGCCGTTGGAACGGGCTTGGGCGGCGGCGCTGTCGTTAACGGTCATATTGTCAACGGCGCGAACGGCTGGGCAATGGAAGTCGGGCACATGTCGCTGAACCCAAAGGGGCGACCCTGCACCTGCGGCAATGTCGGCTGCGCCGAAATGTACATCTCCGGCAAAGGGCTGCTGGCAGGCGCAGCCGAGCACTTACTCTCCAACCCTGAATACCGCGACATCACCATCACGACCCACCGCGTGCTCGATCTGGCACAGCGCGGCGAGCCGCTGGCGCGCAAAGTCGTAGACGAGGCTGCCGAGGCGCTCGGCGTGGTGATGGCATGGTGCGCATCGGTATTGAATCCGTCATTGATCGTCATCGGCGGCGGATTAGGCAGCGCCGCCTACGAGTCACTGGTCAGCGGGGCGATGGTCGCGCTGCGCGCCCGTCTCCTGCCGGACGTACATTCGGCGCTGCGGGTTGTCAAAGCGGGCGCTTCTACCAGCGCATTGGGTCCAGCGGCGCTGGTCTGGTACGGGCTTAACGCAGCGCCTCTCGCAGACGCCTGACCTTGTCCACATCCACCACATCGCCGCTGCGGGCAGCGCCGCCAATGTGATACGCCTGAGCGCGGGTGATCGTGGCAAGCTCGGACAACTGCTCCAGACGAATGCCGCCGGACAGCACAAACTGAAAATGCTGTCGGTAGCGTTCGACCCATGCCCGCGTCACTTCGCGCCCTTCCCAGGCATTTGGCGCGGGACCGGACGTAAGGATGCGCGGCACGATCCCGCTCAGCGCGCTGAGCGATATATCCGGGGTGGCGCTGCCGTCAAGGGCGCGGTGAACGGTGACCGGAACCGGCGCGGCGGCTTCGGCAGCCCGCCGGATGAGCGCGATATCGAGATTATTCTCGGCGGTAACCGCGCCAAAAACGATGCTGGCGACGCCGAGTCCGGCTAGCTGCCGAACATCGCCCAGAATCAGGTCGATGTCTTCGGCGCTGTAGTGGAAGCCGCGCGCGTGTGGGCGCACGATGACGTTGACCGGAATACTGACGCTGGCGAGGATGCCGCGCGCCAGATCGAGGGAAGGCGTCAGCCCGCCGTTGGGCAGATCGCGCAGCACTTCAACGCTGTCCGCGCCGCCTTCCACGGCGCGCAGCGCATCTTCAAGCGAGGTTACCGCAATTTCGAGTTGTGGCATTCGTACCCTACCCTCTGGAGTAAACGACGATCATGCGCATTGCAATTGGCGGGTTATCAAACGAGAGCTGCACCTTTTCGCCGCTGCTGGCGGGACAGGACGATTTCACCCTCTATCGCGGCGATTCGTTCCTTGACCGCTATCCGTTTCTCAGCCAGTTTAACGCCGAGTTCGTGCCGCTGCTGTGGGCACGCGCGCTGCCCGGCGGATCGGTGGAGTCCAGCTTATACAGCCAGATCCGCGAGGAGTTTATCACACTGCTGCGCGATAACGGACCTTTTGACGGCGTTTATCTCGACATGCACGGCGCGACTCACGTCGAAGGCATGGACGACGCCGAAGGCGATCTGATCGCGACGATCCGGCAGGTGGTCGGCAGCGACTGCCTGATCTCCGGCAGCTTTGACCTTCACGGCAACATCTCGCGGCGCGTGGTCGAACAGATCAACATCATGAGCGCCTACCGCACCGCGCCGCACATCGACGCCGTCGAGACGCGCCAGAAAGCGCTGTCGCTGCTCGTCCACTGCCTGCAAAACAGCCTGCGCCCGATGCGCGCCTGGGTGCAAATTCCGGTTGTGCTGCCCGGCGAGCGCACCAGCACCGAATGGGAACCGGGCAAAAACGTCTATGCTTCGCTCGCCAAAAGCGATACCATCCCCGGCGTGCTGGACGCCTCGCTGTGGGTGGGCTACGTGTGGGCAGACGAACCCCGCGCCAGCGCCAGCGCGGTGGTGACCGGGACGGATGCTGAGGTCATCCAGCGCGAAGCCGCCCGTATCGGGCAGCGCTACTGGGACGCGCGAACCGGGTTCAACTTTGGCGTGAAAACGGGATCGATTGACGAGTGCGTTACCTGGGCGCTGGCAGCGCCGGAGCCGTCAGTCTTTATCAGCGATTCGGGCGATAACCCGACGGCTGGCGGCGCGGGTGACGTGCCGCTGTTCCTGGGTCGCCTGATCGCCCGTGAGGTCGAATCGGCGGTCGTCGCCAGCATTGCCGATGCCGAAGCAGTTGCGATCTGTCAGGCAGCCGGCGTGGGCGCGGAAGTCAGCCTATCGCTCGGCGGCAAGCTCGATCCAATCACCAGCCCGCCGCTGCCCGTCACCGGACATGTGCTTAACATCGTGCCGAGCCAGAATACCGAAGTCGTGGCGCAGATCGGCGGCGTCAAAGTCATCATTACCCGCCGCCGCCGTCCTTATCATTTCATCGCCCACATGCAGCAGTTGGGCATCGAGCCGCTGGAACACAAGATCGTCGTCGTCAAGATCGGCTACCTCGAACCTGATTTGAACCGCGCCGCGCCGTATGCGCTGCTGGCGCTCAGTCCGGGACCGGTCGATCAGGCAATCGAGCGTATCCCGTTCAAGCGCATCCAGCGACCGAAATACCCGCTGGACAAGGACATGACCTGGATGCCGGAGCCGGTTATTTTTTCATAGTCTGAACCGCCAAAACGCCAAGATCGCCAAGAATCATGGAATTTCTCTCCTTGGTGTCCTTTGTGTCTTCGTGGTTCAATTGTTTTTTCACTTAGTCGAGATGCTCATGAACATACAAGCCGCTGTGCTGCACGCCCCCAACACCACTTTCTCCATCGAAACGCTGACCCTGGACGAGCCGCGCGCGGGTGAGGCGCAAGTGAAGATCGCCGCCTGCGGCGTCTGCCACAGCGATTACCATCTGGCATCCGGCACCACCCGCCACCCGATGCCGGTGGTCTGCGGGCACGAGGGGGCGGGCGTAGTCGAGGCGGTGGGCGCGGGCGTAACGCGGGTGCAGCCGGGCGATCACGTCGCCCTAAGCTGGACGCCGGACTGCGGGCAATGTTTTTACTGCCTGCGCGGGCAGCCCAACCTGTGCGAAACCTACACCGAACCTATCTGGGCGGGGACGATGCTTGACGGCACGACCCGCCTGCGCCTGAACAGTCAGCCGGTCTATGCTTACTGCGGCTTGGCGACTTTCGCTGAATACGTCGTCGTGCCGGAACAAAGCTGCGTCAAAATTCGCCCCGATTTTCCGCTGGAGGTCGCCGCGCTGGTCGGCTGCGCAGTGGCAACCGGAGTGGGGGCGGCGCTGTACACGGGCGGCGTCCGTCCGGGCGACAGCGTCGTCGTCATCGGCTGTGGCGGCGTCGGCTTGAACGTCATTCAGGGCGCGGCGCTGGGCGGCGCGGCAGTCATCATCGCGGTCGATACCAACGAGGCGAAGCTGAAACTTGCCCGCGAGTTTGGCGCGACTCACACCCTGCTGTCAGATGCGAGCGTGGTGGACAGAGTACGCGCGCTGACCGGCGGACGCGGGGCAGAATTTGCCTTTGAAGCGGTTGGGCTGCCCGCGCTTCAGGAACTGGCGCTTGACCTGATTCGTCCGGGCGGCATGGTGGTGCTGGCGGGCTTGTCGGCAATGGGCACCGGCACCAATCTGCCCGGCGCGGTGATCACCCGGCAGGAAAAGACCATCAAAGGCAGCTATTACGGCTCGGTACACCCGCAGCGCGACTTCCCGCTGCTGCTCGATCTTTACAGCGCGGGCAGGCTGAAACTCGATCAACTCATCTCGCGCACCTACCGCCTGGACGAGATCAATGACGCCTTCGACACCATGCTGCGCGGCGAAACCGCACGGGGCGTGATCATTTTTGAGTAGCAAGGTCTGCAACCATTTATCAGCCGCGCGCGTATATACGGTAAACTCCCCATACAGCAGTTCAGTAAATGAGGGCGGCAGATGCGCGACAAAACATGGCTTGATGCACTCACAGACGGGCAGGTGCTGCGCGACTGGTTCAGCCTGATCGTGTCGTTCGCGCTCGGCATCACCTACCTCGCCTTTTTCGCCGCCGGTTATGCCGTCAGTCTTGGGCTGTCATTTGTGTTGATCGGCATTCCGCTGCTGCTGTTCATGCTCGCCAGCACCCGCGCCGCCGCCGCCATGGATCATCGCCTGATGGCGGCAGTTCTGAACGCCGACGCGCCCACTATGGATGAAGACCCGACGCTGCAAGGGATGAACCTGGGCGAGCGCCTGGGGCACTATCTGGGCAGCGCGCTGACATGGCGAAGTCTGGTCTATCTGGCGCTCAAATTCCCGATAGGCATTTTCTCGCTCATGTTTGCCATCTGTATCCTGCCCCTGCTCGCCATCGAAGTGCTGATCCTCGGACCGCTGACGATTGACATGCACCTGATTTCTGTGAGGCTGCTGCATGGCGTCACCATGGGCTTGCACCGGGCTGAGGGGCTGCTGCTGCCAAGTCGCAAGCCAAAACGGGCGGGGCGTTCGCGTCTGGAACTGGTGGAAGAAGAACCTACCTACTATCTCGACGATGATGGCGAAATCATCAAATACAAGCACTCAGGATAAATTCAAGAGATTACAGCGCAAAAACGCTGTGGCGCAAAGGGAATAATCACCTTTTGCGTCTTTCTTCTTCCCCCCTGCGCCTGTGCGCTAATGGAGAAACTGAAAAGAATGTGCCTCATTTCCAAACGGACGCCGTAGGGACACGACATGTCGTGTCTGTTCCCTTCAATCAGGCGGCGGACACGATAATATCGTGTCCCTACAACGGCGGTTTCTAATCAATTTGTCCATAAGTCTTTCCTCTTTAGTCTTCGCTCAGATGACCGACTTCGGCGTGCCGGAAGCAGTCCACGATGTGATCGTTGACCAGCCCGCACGCCTGCATCATCGCATAGCAGATAGTGCTGCCGGCAAATTTGAATCCACGCTGTTTCAGGTCTTTGCTCAGGCGGCGCGAAATCTCAGTTTCGGCGGGAACGTCGGCAGTGGTCTGCCACTGATTCTGGATCGGCTTGCCGCCGACGTAACGCCACAGATAATCGGCAAAGCTGCCGGATTCCTGCTGAATCTCCCGAAACTGGCGGGCATTGTTGACCGCCGCGTTGATCTTCAGGCGGTTGCGGACGATGCCCGGATTCTGAAGCAGTTCGGCGATTTTGGCGCTGTCATATTCCGCCACCACTGCCGGATCGAAACCGTCGAAGGCGGCGCGGTAGTTTTCCCGCTTGCGCAAAATGGTCAGCCAGCTTAAGCCCGCCTGCGCCCCTTCCAGCACGATGCGCTCGAACAGCGCTTTGTCATCATGGATGGGCACGCCCCATTCGGTATCATGGTAGTGAACATACAGCGGCTCTTTCAGCCCAACCCAGACGCAGCGGACGATTTCCATCACGAATCCTTTACGTGAACAGGCGCAGCTTTTCAAAGTCCCGGCGCAGCATTTCCTTGCGGCTGGCGCTGTAGAGCACCACCGCCGGATGATACAGCGGGACGATATGGATGTCTCCGTATGGAGCGCGCGCCTGAAGCAGCATCCCGTGAACATCGCTGATGCGGCTGCGCTGTTCGGGCAGATCGAACTTTTTGAGGATGTAGCTGCTGGCAAACCGCCCCAGCGACGCAATCACGGCGGGCTGGACGATCTCGATCAGCCGATCCACGAATGGCGCGTAAAAATCGATCTCCTCAGGCAGCGGATCGCGCTTTGCAGGCGGACGATCCAGCAGCAGGTTGGTCATATAGACATCGGCTCGCCGAAGCCCGATCCCGTTCAGCATCTCCGACAGCACCTCGCCCGAAGGACCGCAGAACGGCTTGCCCTTCTCCACTTCGGTTTTGCCGGGCGCTTCGCCGATAAACATAATACTGGCGTCGGGGCTGCCTTCGCCCAGCACCGGAAAGGCGCGGTTTTCGCTGCGAAAGCGGTACAGCGGCGACTCGGTCGCGTCTACCAGTTCCAGCCGCAGCGACTTGAGGGCGCTTTCTTTCTGGCGCAGCGTCGGCATGTCCGCCTGCGGCTTCAACGCGAAGCCTGCTGAAACCGAGTTTCTGATCGCCTCGACCAGACGCTCAACATCATAGGCGAAGCGCTGGTGACTCAGTTCAATCGCGTTGCGCAGGCACAGCGGCGCGATATCATCGGGAACCAGCGCAGGCGCAGGCATCCGCGCCTGCCCGACCAGCACCGGGATGACAACCTTATTGAGCTTCAAAGCGCTGGCAATTTCCAGCCGCACAAAATCGTTCCACTGATCCAACCGTCGCTCGCCGCCTTCGTCAGTTGCATTCAGCCACTGCGGTCCGATCATGGCAATGAATACGTCGCAGGCGGATACCGCGTTTTCCAGCGCTCTGGTGAAATCAACCCCCGGCTGAATGCTGTTCACGTCGATGAAGATGTCGCCGGAATCGAAGTGTTTCAACAAATGATCGTACAGGCGACCGACGTAACCTTCGGTATCCTGCCGCCGGTAATTGATGAAGATGCGGCTCATGCGCGCGGCGTCCCCCTACAATAGCAAGTGCCTCCGATTCTATCGTGAAAACATGGTTTTCAGGCGATAAGGCTGCCGTCAGATTATCAAGCCTTTATCGGCTCTGCAACTAATGCTACACTCAACGCATCATTGATCGACATTTCTCTGAGACAACATGAATACTACTGATCCAATCCTTGTGCTGGGACATCGCAACCCGGATACTGATACAATTGCGTCGGCAATCGGCTACGCCTGGCTGCTCGATAATACGCGCGAACACCGATATCAGGCGGGGCGTGTTGGCACTGTCAACGCGCAAACAGCATTCGCGCTCCAGCGCTTTTCGCTGGACGCGCCGCCGCTGGTCGGCGACGTGCGCAGCCGCGTCAGCGACGTGACCGAGAAACTGCCCTATCTGCGTGACGGGCAAACGCTGCTGGAAGCCTGCCAGACAATCGCCCGCACCCGCCGCCCTGCCGCCCTGCTGGACAGCGATCTGAAGCCAATCGGGATGCTTTCGGGCGCGGGGCTATTCGGCAATCTTGCCGAGGCGCTCAGTTCGACCTCGGTGCTGGCGCTGGCAAAGGAGTTTGACCGTCCGGCGCGCTCCGCTATCGATAGCGACGCCATCACCCTGCGCGACGAAGAATACATTCAGGACGTGCTGCCGCAGGCGCTCCGCACCGACCACGATGAATTTATGGTGGTCGATAGCAATGGCAAATATGTGGGCTTGTGCCGCAAATCGGCGCTGCTGTCACCACCGCGCCATTACGTAGTCATGGTCGATCATAATGAACTGGCGCAGGCGGTGCCGGGACTCGAAGAAGCGGAAGTCGTCGAAGTTCTCGACCATCACCGCCTCAGCAGCCCGCCTACGTCAGTGCCGATTCGCATCATCATCGAGCCGGTGGGAAGCTGCTCGACGCTGGTCACCGAGCACGGGCTGGAACTTGACCAGACTTTCCCCGCCTCAATTGCGGGCATTCTCCTGTGCGGCATCCTGTCAGACACGCTCATCTTCAGATCGCCGACGGCAACCGAGCGTGACCGGGAAGCAGCGCGGCAGTTAGCGCGGATGGCGAACCTGTGCCCGCCCGACGCAGCCGATGAACAGATTCAGGCGGCGATTGAAGAACTGGGTACAGAGCTTCTGGCGGCTGGCGCGGGTTTGGGGACACGCCCGGTCGAAGAAATCATCGGCACCGACATTAAGTTCTATGAAGTGGGTGGGTTGAAAGTGGGCATTGCTCAGGTCGAGATCACGAACTTCTCGGAACTGGCGGCGCGGATGGACGACCTGCGGCAGGGATTGGAAGATCTGGTCAATCGCGACAAGCTGACGACGGCGCTGCTGATGATCACCGACGTGGTTCGGGGAAACAGCCGCCTGCTCGCCGCCGGGCAGCAGCGGATGATTTCAGGGCTGCCTTACGCCCGCCGCAACGACGGCACGCTGGACGCGCCGGGCGTCGTCTCGCGCAAGAAGCAGCTTCTGCCAACGGTGCTGGCGGCGCTCTCGCAGATGGCATAGCCATCGACCAACGGTTTGCGCGTTCGCAGGGGCGCAGCGTGTCTGCGCCCCTACAGCAATATCATTTCTCTACAATGTTTCCCTCAGCGCCGCGGCTGCCCTTCCGCGCCGTAGTGGCTCACGTCCATGCCTAGTTGATACGTTCTCCCGTCGGGCATGGTCGCGTCGGTCAGTTCAGCCCCCTCAAGATTCGTTCCCGACAGATTCGCCCGCCGCAGGTTGGCATCAGTCAGGTTGGCGCTGGTCAGATTCGCGCCTGACAGGTTGGCATTGCTCAGGTCAGCATCGACCAGCTCGGCGTCCGACAGATTAGCGCCGACCAGCGCTGCGCGGTTCATGGTACTGTCAGTCAGGTTGGCGCTGGTCAGGTTGGCTTCTTCAAGATTAGCATCGGTCAGGTTGGCGTCCACCAGCAATGCCCCGGCAAAGTTGGCACCAGACAGGTTGGCGCGGGCGAGGCTGGCGTCGGTGAATTCGGCGCTGGTGGCGACCACGCCTTCAAGGTTGGCGCTCACCAGTTCGGCATCGACCAGCACTGCCCCGTTGAGGGCTGCCCCCTGAAGATTTGACCGGCTCAGGATGGCGTCGCTCAGATTTGCAGCCTGCAAATTCACGCCTGACAGGTTGGCGCTTTCCAGATTAGCGTCATTCAGGTTCGCCGTATGCAGGTCTGCCCCTTCCAGATTAATACTCTGCATGTGGGCGTCGCTCAGGTTGGCGCTGCTCAAATTCGCGCCCTGCCCTACCGCGCCGGACAGATTCGAATCGCTCAGATTGGCGCTTTGCAGGTTCGCGCCGCTGAAGTTCGCGCCGCGCAGATTGCAGTCGCTGAGGTTGGCGTGTTCGAGAATTGCCCCTTGCAGGTTCGCGCCGCTGAAGTTCGAGTCGGACATATCGACGCCGCGCAGGTCTGCGCCGGACAGATCCTGCCCGGTCAGGTCTTCGCCGCGATCCACCGAAATGACCGCCTTGCGCAGCGCCGAGCGGGTGACGTTGAGAAGCTGCCCCTGTAAATCGCGTCCGATATCTTCGAAGCCGCGCTTGCGCTTGCGAAATTCAAACGGGCGCTCCGGCTCCTGGTCGCCGTGAAGCTGCATTTCGAGGTAGGCAACAAGCTGGTTCAGCAGCATCTGCACCGTCGCCAGCTTCTGCTCGTCTTTGGTGTCGTCGTCCAGATCGTATGCCAGCGTTTCGGTGATGTAGGGATCTTCAGACATGGCTTCGGCAATTTTGCCATGCAGTCCGCGATAGCTTTTGACGGCGGTGCTGCCTACCCCGCTGAAGATCCCCATATTGATGCTGTGCTCGATACTCTTTTGCAGCGCCCGCAGCATCGGCATCTGCTTCGCCGCCTCTTGATTCATCTCGTCCATCATTCGCTTCTCCTACGATAACGCGGCTTCAATGGCTTCGAGGGTCACCGAACGCAGCATCCCGCGCAATGCTCGCTTGGCGTAATGGATTCTCGATTTCACGGTTCCGACGTTGGTTTCAAGAATGTCGGCAATCTCCTGATAGGACAGATTTTCCTCGCAGTACATGATCAGCACCTGGCGCTGGAGTTCGGGCAGGTGTTCCATTGCCTGCTGCACTTCCAACTGAAGCAGCAGCCAGTGGGTTACTTCGTCGTGCGGCGGCTCGTCGGACGCCAGCGCCAGGAACGGCTGACCTTCATCCGGCTCCTCGTCCAGCGATACCACGTCATACTTGCGCTTGCGCAGTTCGTCGTAACAGCGGCGGCGGGCAATGCCAAAAACATACGGGCGCAGCTTCTCAATCGGCTCAACCCGATCCAGATTGCGATACAGCGCGATGAACACGTCCTGAAGGATGTCGTCCTCCATATCGCTGCCGCCGGTCAGCCGCCGCACAAAGCGCCGTATCGCTGGCTCGATGAGCGCGCGCAGTTCGGCAAAGGCTTGCTCGTCGCGCGCCTGCACTTGCAGCAGCAGTTCATGGTCAATTTCTTGCAGCACGCTGTCTGCCTCCTGACATGATCCTGTTCGCCATATAGCGGCGAAAGGTTCAAAACTCAGGGACTTTGCTACACACTTCGATCCATATCGCTCATCCGCGCCGGACATCAGCGGGTAATCGCAGGCTGATCAGCAGTCTGACGGCGGGCGCGGAAACAACAAACTGCGCCTATAATCATAGGCAGCGGCAGGCTTCAATGCCCGTCTTATTTTTCACCGAACGGACGAAATCCATCACCATCACACCCCTAATCCGATGAACAAGCGGCTGTCTGATTTACACACGCTGAAAGGATTGTTCATGTTCAGAAGTTTCTGGCTCTTTGTCCTTATCCTGATGTCGTTCACCGGCACCCTCGTCGCCCAGCCGGACTGCCCGCTTGAACCCCGACTTGAGTCGTTCGGCGCGGGACAGGTCATTCTTGCTTCACCGCTTAACGTCCGGGCAGCACCCGGCACCGAGTATGATCAGGTTGGACAGTTGAACAGCGGCGACGTCTTCACGATCAACGGCAGCGGACAGTGCGTCGGTGGGATGTACTGGTATTCCATCACAACCCTGTCGCGCGACCCGGTTATCGAAGGCTATATCGCCGAAGGCGCAGACGGCGCTTATTTCGTCGAGCCGATTGAAGTGGCTTTGACCGCGACGCCCGTTTTTGAACTCCCCGCGCTGAACACACCTGCGCCACCGGTCACCGATACGCCGCTGCCGCCTGTCGCGTACATCTCGGCAGCCGCGCCGCCTTCGACTGACTTCGTGACGTGGGACTGGTCGGATGACATCACTTTTTATGTTGATGATGATCCGCTGCCCGATCCGTTCACCATTGTGCCGCCGGACGCTTACGGCGGTGACATGCCGCCGCTGCCGGTTGACCTGTCCGGCGTCGCCTTCGTCACCGATACGGGACTGGACGCCGCAGGTCTGGCGCTGTTGGCGCAGAATGGCTTCGTCGTATCGCCGCAAGGCTTAGAGCAGATCGATAACGTCTATTACGGCGGCGAAGGCTGGAGTCCGTATTCGGGCTACTCGGTATTTGTGACCACAGACGGACTGCTGCACAGTTTTTACCTCGTCTTTGAAAATCTGCTGACCTTCATGGAGCAGGAAAGCCTGTATCCGAAAGTCAGCGGCATGGTGGCGGGCGCTTACACCGCCGCCGAAGCGCAGGCAGCCGAAGCCGCAGGCACGCCGCTGGAAGCCGCTGCCCGGAACGCCGCAGTCTATTACGCCGTTCCGCTGCTGCTGCTAAAACCCCCGGCTGATGAAACGGTGCTGCTGAGTCCATTCGGGGAAGATCCGATCCCGGTGAGCGCGCTGCCAGGGGTTGATGTTCTGGTTGCAGCCGTTGATGGGGCTGATCCGTCGATTCTTCAGGAGGCGCAGGCGCTGGTCGATTTGATCGTCGCTGCCGACTCGCAGAGCGAAATCCCGTTTCTGGTCGATACGGACGAAGCATTCGACATATACCGCCCGCGCGGGCACTACACCATCAGCCCGCTGTACGAGCGCTATTTCCGCGCCGTGACGTGGCTGGGACGGATCACCTTCCGCGCCGCCCAAAGCAGCGAGACGACGACGGCGCTGCTGGTACTACGCGCGCTGCAAAATGATCCGGCGGCAGTTGACAGCCGTCAGGCGGTCAGTGAGACGCTCGAATTCCTGATCGGTCCGGTGGACAATCTTGGACCTGAGGACTACGCGCCGCTGGCAGAAGATGTGTTTGGCGACCTGAGCCTCGAAGCGATTGCCGACGCGAACTTGCTGGCGCAGTATCAAGCCGCGCTGGAAGCACTGCCGCCGCCCGCCATCAACACCGCCGTCCTGCCTGAAGGCACGATGGCGGAACAGCTTGACGAGATCGGGCGCGGCTTCCGGCTGCTCGGTCAGCGCTTTACAATTGACGCCAACATTCTCCAGCAGGTCATTGACCCCGAGATTCTGTTACGCACGCTCCCAACCGCGCTCGACGTACCGGCGGCGCTGGGATCGGATACCGCCTACAGCCTGTCGCAGCAGGCGGGCGCGTCCATGTTCCCGACCTATGACGAGCAGATGACGATGCTGCGCGAGCAAGTGAGCGATCTCACTGCTGACGATTGGCTGTCGAATATCTACAGCAGTTGGCTGTGGGCGTTACAGCCCTTCTGGACGCGCAGCGCCGAGGCTTACCCGCCGCTGATGAATACCGATGCCTGGATGCGCCGCGATTTGCAGACCGGACTGAGCAGCTACACGGAGCTAAAACACGCCACCATCCTCTACACTGCCCAGCCAATGGGCGGGCGCGGCGGCGGCGGCGAACTGCCGCTGACTTACGGCTATGTCGAGCCGAATCCGCTGGTCTTCGCCCGGATCGCCATTGTCTCCGAGGCGCTTTATCAGGGATTGCGGGAACGCGGGCTGGTGAACGAGCCGGAAGATTTTAGTCAAACCACCTACCTGACCCAGACTCACCGGACACTGCGCTCCGTCACCACCCTCTCGACCTATCTTGCCGACGCCGCCCGCCGCGAGCTGACCGGCGAAGGGCTGACCGAGGACGATCACTACTTCATTCAATACGGCTATGGCAGCCTGCTGTTTGGTATCCGCGATGATGTACAGGTGCTTCAGGAAGGACCGCCCAAGCCGGTGGCGCTGGTGACGGACATTGCCAGCAATGGCGCGACGCGCGAAGTGCTTCAGGTCGCGGTTGGCGGCGCGGACTACATCTACGTCGTCATCCCAACGCCGAACGGGCTTCAGGTAGCGCGGGGCGGCGTCTACAGCTATTACGAATTCGTCAATCAGGACGGCGCGCGGATGACCGACGAAGAGTGGCGCGCGCTGGTCGAAACAGGTAACGTGCCGCCGCGTCCCGAATGGGTCAGCGCCTTTGTGAGCGAGTAATTCAAGCGCGGTTCTTTTAGTAGTCTCTTTAGTAGTCAGTGGAGGGGCGCGACGTGCCGCGCCCCTCCCCGCAGCCTGCAATTTACACCGCGCTGTCAATCTGCCTGTGGCAGCGTAAACGTGAACCGGCTTCCCTTGCCGAGCTGGCTCTCAACGGAAATGATGCCGTGATGCAGCTCGACAATCCGCCTGCAAATGGACAAGCCCAAGCCGGTGCTCGGCTCATTTGCCGTCGGGCGGTTGCTCATCTTTTCGAAGGCGTCGAAGATGCGACCAATTTCGTCATCACGAATGCCAAGCCCCTGGTCAGTGACCGAGAACTCCACGCCCGCTTCAATCCGCCGCACACGCAGCGTGACGGTGGTGCCGCTGTGTGAAAACTTAAAGGCGTTGCTGATCAGGTTATTCAGCACCTGCTCAATGCGCTGCCGGTCAAAGCGGAAGTCCGGCAGGTTGGGTTCAATCTCCGCTTCCAACCAGATCTGCTTCTGCTCGCCGATACGACGGTTGAGCCTCAGCACCCGGTTGAGAAAACGCTTCAGGTTCACTTCGGTTGTCCGCAGCTTGAGGTTGCCCGAATCAATCGCGGAAATGTCAAGCAGGTCGTTGAGCAGCGCCAGCATGTCGTGCATCGATTCACGGATGACTTCGATAAACTCGCGGTGGTCTTCGGGCGGCGTCCGTTCGTCCAGCAGCAGATCGGTAAATCCCAGCACCACCGTGATCGGGCTGCGCAGGTCATGGGCAGCCATGCCCATAAATGCCGCCCGCTGTTCGTCCAATGCTCGCAGGTGGTTCGCTGCTTCTGGATCATCGGACGCGCGTTCGGCAAGGCGCTGTTCCAGTACGCCCTTCGCCGCCTGAAGGTCTTTCAACAGACGCCGATTTTGAATGGCACCCGAATAATGGTCGAAGGCTTCCCGTATGGCATCAGTCAATTCAGCCGGATCGCATGGATGGCTGAGAATACGATAGACGCCGCCCTCGTTGACCGCCGCGATCAGCGCCTGCGGATCATTATCGGCTGTATGCAGCAGGCGCACCGTATCTGGAAATTCAGTTCTCATCATGCGGAACAGTTCGCTGCCCAACATATCCGGCAGCCGCTGGTCAGCCAAAACAACTTCAATCAGGGTTTCGGTCATGATACGGCAGGCAGCTTCGGCGTCTGCCGCCGTATAGACCGTGTAATTTCGCTCAAGCTGGCGAGTCAGCGCTTCCAGCCGAGCCGGTTCGGCGCTGATGACCAGAAGCTGCCCGCGCTGGTTGATGGCGCGTTCTGGAAAGATAAGCGCTGCTGGTTGGCTCATCCCCATTGTTCCTCTGGCAGTCTGCAAGTTAAGGCGGCTGCCACACACTCTAAGAATACTCTACTACTATTCATCTATGATAACGATCTTTCCGGGCGCGGAATCGCTGCTTTGGAGCCGCAGCCGGTGATTAATAGCCGCCCGGATAGATCGTGCTGTCCCCCAGTTTTGTGGGGTAATTCGGCGTATAGGTCTTAAGTACGTAGGTCAAAATCAGCTTCTGCTTTATCATTGAGCATACCGACGTAATTCGCATTATGCGCGCTGCTGGCTATAATGGACTCTGTTATAAACATAGCAACACAATGCGCATTCGTCTACTTTGCATCTGAAGTGGCAGCTCCCGATGGAGAATCATCCTATGAAACAAGCCCGCCTGCTAATCGTGATCCTGATCGTCGCGCTGCTGGCAAGCGCCTGTAACCTCGGGAGCGGAGCAGAAGTCACGGCAACGCTCGCGCCCACGTCAACCGGCTCGCGGACGGCAACCGGCACCACGACTATCACCGCCACCGTCCGCATCCCAACGCAGCTTCCACTGCCGACGACGCGCGGCACAATTGTATCCAGCTTCCCGACAGCGCGGTTCCCGGCGACGGTTATCCCGCAGTTTGGCACTTTCATCCCGCCGGCTCAGGCAACCCAGCAGTCGCCCACCCGAATCGCAATCCTATCGCCTGGTCCCGGCAGCACTATCGCCGGAACTGTCCAGATCACAGGGGCGGCGCTGCACCCGCGCTTTTTACAGTATCAGCTTGAATATGGACCCGAACCTAATCCGGGCAGCCTGTGGTATCCCGCCGATTCGGTCAAATTCACGCCCGTTCTCGACAACGTGTTAGGGTCGTGGAACACCAGCGCTGTCCCCGATGGCGCTTACACCCTGCGCCTGCGCGTTTTCCTGCGTGACGGCACCACCCTATCGACTGTGTCCAACAACATTCGGGTTCGCAACACCGCGCCGACGCCCGTTCCTTCAGCCACGCCCAGCACGCCGCGCCCGGTGGCTGCCTTCTCGGCAGACCGCTATTCAGGCGAAAGACCGCTGGCGGTGCGTTTCTTCAACCAATCTTCGGGCGTCATTTCCAGCTACACCTGGAATTTTGGCGATAACACCACCAGCAGCGAAGCCAACCCAAGCCACACCTACAACAACGCCGGGTTGTACACGGTCACCCTGACGGTCACCGGTCCCGGCGGCACGTCAAACGTGTCCAGCCAGATCAACGTTCGCTCAGTGACCGCCCCAGTGGCAGGTTTCACCCAATCAACTGCGGCTGGTCGCGCGCCGATGACAGTACAGTTCAGCGATCAATCGAACGGCAATATCACCAGTTGGCTGTGGAACTTCAGCGATGGCACCATAAGTACCGAACGCAATCCATCGCACACCTTCACTGGCGTTGGGACGTACAACGTCTTCCTGACGGTCACCGGTTCCGGCGGCACGTCCATTGCCCGGCGGCAGATTGTGGTCGAAAATCCGGTCATCCCACCGCCTAACGCTCTGTTCGTATTCGCGCCGCCGACCGGAGTCGCGCCGCTGACGGTGCAGTTCACCAACCAGTCCACCGGCAACATCACCGGCTACACCTGGAATTTCGGCGACGGCACCCTGAGCAACGATACCAACCCGCTGCATACTTTTGCCTTCCCCGGAACCTACACGGTGACACTGTTCACGACCGGTCCCGGCGGGCATAACACCGCGCAGGCGAACGTGATTGTGAACGCGCCGACAGCAACCTTCACGCCAATACCGCCGACGGCGACCTTCACTGAGACGCCAACCGAAACGCCGATCCCGCCGTCAGTGACCTTTACCGAGACACCAACTGAAACGCCAGTGCCGCCAACGGCAACGTTTACCGAGACACCGACCGAGACACCGGTAGCACCAACGGTGACCTTCACCGATACAGCGCTGCCAGTGTTCACCGATACGCCAACCGAAACGCCGACTGAAACACCGACTGAAACACCGATCCCGCCGTCAGTGACCTTTACCGAAATACCGACCGAAACGCCGACCGAGACACCGGTACCGCCAACCGCGACGCCGGAGCCAGTGGTTGCTGCCTTCTCAGCAGCGCAGGTTGAAGGCGTGGCGCTGACAGTGCAGTTCACCAGCGCTCCCAGCGGACCCGTTGCCAGCTATGCCTGGGACTTTGGCGACGGCGGCTTCAGCAATGAAGCTCATCCGGCGCACACCTTCCCCGGCGGCGGCGATTATCCGGTCACGCTGACCGTCACCGCCGCTGACGGCATCACCATGCACAGCGTCACCAATATCGTCAGCGTCATCGCGCCCACGCCAATGCCAGAACCGCCAACCGCGACGCCTGAGCCAGTGGTCGCCGCCTTCTCAGCAGCGCAGGTTGAAGGCGTGGCGCTGACAGTCCAGTTCACCAGCGCTCCCAGCGGACCGGTTGCCAGCTACGCCTGGGACTTCGGCGACGGCGGCTTCAGCGGTGAAGCTCATCCGGTGCACACTTTCCCCGGCGGCGGCGATTACCCGGTCACGCTGACCGTCACCGCCGCTGACGGCGTCACCATGCACAGCGTCACCAATATCGTCAGCGTCATCGCGCCCACGCCAACGCCAGAACCAGTCGTTGCCGCCTTCTCGGCGGCGCAGGTTGAAGGCGTGGCGCTGACAATCCAGTTCACCAGCGCCGCCAGCGGACCCGTTGCCAGCTATGCCTGGGACTTCGGCGACGGCGGCTTCAGCGGTGAAGCCCATCCGGCGCACACCTTCCCCGGCGGCGGCGATTACCCGGTCACGCTGACCGTCACCGCCGCTGATGGCGTCACCACGCACAGCGTCACCAACATCGTCAGCGTCATCGCGCCGACACCAACACCCGAACCGCCAACCGCGACGCCTGAGCCGGTGGTTGCTGCCTTCTCGGCGGTACAGGTTGAAGGCGTAGCGCTGACAGTGCAGTTCACCAGCGCCGCCAGCGGACCGGTTACCAGCTATGCCTGGGACTTCGGCGACGGCGGCTTCAGCAATGAAGCCCATCCGGCGCATACCTTCCCCGGCGGCGGCGATTACCCGGTCACGCTGACCGTCACCGCCGCTGACGGCATCACCACGCACAGCGTCACCAACACCGTCAGCGTCATCGCGCCCACGCCAACACCCGAACCGGTGGTTGATACGCCGATTCCGCCGCCGGATGCCGCGCCGCTGCTGACGCTCAACGCCTTTATCGGCGAGGTGAACGATGCCTTCTGGAATCCCAGTGGCACGCGCATCGCCGCCGCTAACGAAGGCGGCACCATCTCGCTGTGGGATATCGCCACCGAGCAGGTGGCGAACACGCTGACTGGTCACCAGACCGACGTGATCGTCCTGGCATGGAGCCTGAACGGTACCTACCTGGCATCGGCGAGCACCGATGGTCTGCTCATCATCTGGGATATGGCGACGCTTCAGCCGCTGGCAACCGCCCAGGCGGCAGCCGAGATTCGCTCGCTGGCGTGGAACCTGACCAGCACGTCGCTGGCGGTAGGCGGCGAAGATGGCAGCCTCGCCCTTTACGACCTGACGGGGACTCCGACACCGCTGCTGACGGCAAATGACGAGGTGAAAGCCCTCGCCTGGGGCGTCAACGACAGCCGACTGCTGGTTGGCGTGGACGACGGCAGCATCATCCTGCTGGACATGACCACGCTCACGCCGGTCTACACGCTGGAAGCCGACGGCGATGTGAACGCGGCGACCTGGAATCCAAGCAATCTCCAGTTCGCCACCGCCCTCGGGGACGGTACGGTCGTCATCTGGGATGTCGCATCCGGCACGCCCGCGCTGCCGCCGCTGGACGAACATGCTGATCAGGTGACGGCAGTTGCCTGGAACCCGAACGGCACGCAGATCATCAGCGGCAGCGCCGACGGCGAGATCATCCTCTGGGATGCGGCTAGCGGCACCCGCGTGCAGTCCTTCAGCGCCCACACCAACGAGGTCACGGCGCTGGAGTGGAACAGCAGCGGCGCTCAGTTCCTGAGCGCCAGCGACGACGGCACCGTACTCGTCTGGCAGCCGTAATCAACCATCCGGCTTAGACGAAGAGAGGCTCACCCAGGTGAGCCTCTTTTTTACTGTCCCAGCCGCGTATCTGGAACTCGGCGCGCTCCAGATGCGTATAGAGTTTCGGTAATGATAACGACAAGAGGCAGGTGCTTTGAACGAAAAACCACCAAATCAGTCTTCGTCCGACGCAGGCATGGGAACCTGGATTGCCATTGGCATGGCATTGGGCGTTGCTTTGGGGGCAGCGCTGGATAATATTGGGATAGGGATTGCGATTGGCTTAGCCATTGGAGTGGCAGTTGGCGCTGCCACCTCACGAAATAAGCAGGGATAGGCTGCCCCTCACCCGGATCAGCGTTGATCCGAGTGAGGGGATAATCCTAGACCGTTTCGGAGTCGTCACCCGGTGAGCGCGGCGGCTGCGGCGGCGTGGGCGGTACTGGCGGGACGGGTGGCTGTGGCGGCATCGGCGATCCCTCGATGCCGATCTCGACGTTGGCAAGCGCCCGGCGCAGCGTCTGGCGGGTATAGCTGATGATCTGATCCGACAGGTCGCGCCCCAAGCCTTTCAGGTCTTCAACATCTGCTCGCACGTTCCCCTTCTGCTCCACCCTCAGCAGGCTTTCGAGGTAGTCGGTAAGCTGGCTCGCCTGCATGTTGACCTGCGCCAGCTTTTCCTTGTCGCTGCCCTGCTGCTCCGGGTCGAGCACCAGCACGTCGCGGATGTAGAAGTCCTCCGGCATTAGCTCAACTGCCCGGGCGTGCAGGCTGCGGTAGCTCTTGGCAACCATATCGCCCACGCCCTGAAACGCGCCGTGATAGTAGCTTTTCTCGACCGACTTCGAGAGCGACTTAAGCGCCAGCAAGAGCTGGGTCAGAGATGTAATCGTGTTCTCGTCCATTGTTAGTCTCCTTCTGCGGCGGTAGTTCCGCCGTGATTTCCATTGGCTGTCGATTCAGCCGGTTGTTTGGTTTCAAATTCCATGTCCAGCGCGCTGACCGTTTCGGGGCGCAGAAGCTGGCGCAGTGTTTTCTTAGCATAGAACAGGCGCGATTTCACCGTTCCGATGCTGGTGTTCATCGCCTCCGCGATCTCAACATACGACATTTCCTCCTCAGAGTACAAGATCAACGTCTGTCGCTGAAGCTCTGGCAGCCGATCCATCGCCTCGCGCACTTCCAGTTGCAGCAGCAGCCAGTGGGCAACATCTTCCGAGTGCGGCTGTTGGTCCTGAGCCGTGAACGACACCCACAGCTCAGTTGGCTCGTCGTCCAATGACACCTTCTGGAAGCGCCCCTGGCTTCGGAGTTCATCATAGCAGCGGTTTCGCGCCATCCGGTAGACGTAGGGGCGCAAATTCTCAATCGGGTCGATCCGATTCATGCTGCGATAGAGCGCGATGAACACCGTTTGCACGATGTCGTCTTCCGCATCATGGTAGCCGATAAGACGGCGGACGAAGCGGCGTATCGGCGGCTCCAGTTCCGCCTGAAGATCGCCAAATGCCTCGTGATCGCCCTCGCGTGCCCGTTCCAGAAGACGGTATTCCAGTTCTCGACTCAAAATTTTCACTCCTACACCCGTTCATACGGGGGTGTGTGCTGGTTTGTTCAAAACCCGCGCCAGTCGATTGCCGGTTCTTACAACTCGTTAACTGGTTGTCACGATTTTTCGCCTCTATAATGGGAAAAGGTGATGCTCTCGTTCCATTGACAACGCTAAAGAGGATGATCGATGACAAGCTGGATGCTGGTGGAAGACGAGCCTGACCTTTACGAGATGCTGTTAGCCATGACCCAGACGATGGGCGTCAATGGTATCGCGTTCTCCACCGGCGAAGAAGCGGTGGATTGGATTGAAGATGTCGATGCTGGCATGTACCAGGGCGAGCTGCCGGTTCTGGCGCTGCTCGACATTCGCCTGCCGGGCGATATCAGCGGTCCCATGGTTGGCGCGCGTCTGCGCAAAAGTAAGCCGCTTGGCAAAGTGCGAATCATCCTCATCACCGCCTATCGTCTTTCGCCTTCCGAGGAGACAGCGTTCATCAAGGAAGCGGGTGCAGATCTGCTGCTGTACAAACCGCTTCCCGGCTTCCGCGAGTTAGAGACTATCCTCAAGGGCAAGCGCAAACGGCGAAAACGCACAAATTAAGCGCCTGCCCCCTGTACAAGATTCAAATTATGCGTTACGATTGCTACTGTAGAATCAGGCAGTAACAACAGAAATTATTCTGGTACATGCCGTTCTATACTCGCTTTTCTTAATTTTTTAGGAGTGGTACGGCATGTCCGACCGGATAGAAGGCACGGTGAAGTGGTTCAACGGTACGAAGGGCTATGGTTTCATCGCCCGGGACAATGGTCCCGATGTCTTCGTACACTATTCCGCCATTCGGGGCAACGGTTTCCGCAGCCTCGAAGAGGGACAGAAAGTTGAGTTCACGGTGGAACAGGGTCCCAAGGGCGCTCAGGCAAGCGACGTGGTACCTCTGTAGCGACACCGCTGCGCCAACGAAAGCGTCACCTTCGGGTGGCGCTTTTTAATTGCTGAGGTCAGATGGAACAGTCGGATATTGTCATCATCGGCGCGGGTGCCGCTGGCTTAATGGCGGGCATCTGGGCGGGCAGAATCAACGCCAACCGCCGCATTGTGCTGCTTGACAGCGCCAGCAAGCTCGGCGCGAAGATTCTCGTGGCGGGCGGCGGGCGCTGCAATGTCACCCACGATCAGGTGGATGCCAGCGCTTACGCCGGGTCATCGCGCCATGCGATCAACAAAGTTCTTCGCCGTTTTGACGTGCCGGAAACGGTGGCATTCTTTGAAGCGATTGGCGTGCGGCTGAAGCGAGAAGACACGGGCAAGCTGTTCCCGGTGACGGACAGCGCCCGCACCGTGTTACAGGCGCTGCTGGATGAAACCCGGCGCAGCGCCAGCATCCAGCACCCATGCCGCGTCGAACGGGTGGAAAAAACCGATGGCGGCTTTGTCGTCAGCGGAGCATGGGGCAGCATCCGGTCGCCTAAGGTGGTGCTGGCAACCGGCGGGCGCAGCCTGCCCAAGACCGGCTCTGACGGCTTCGGTTACACGCTGGCAAAGTCGCTCGGTCACACCATCACGCCGCGCGTATTTCCCGCCCTTGTCCCGCTGACGCTGCCGCGCGATCATTTCCTGTGTTCGCTCAGCGGCATCACCGTCCGGGCGGCGCTGGATGTACGGGCGGCGTCCGGCAAAAAACTGGCATCCTTCACCGATTCGACGCTCTGCACGCACTTCGGGCTGTCGGGTCCGTCGGTTCTCGATATCAGCCGCTATTATCTGGAAGCGAAACTGGACGACCCCGCCGCAACGCTGACCGCCAACTGGCTGCCGGACGAAACGCCCGAAAGCGTCGATGCAGCGCTGCGCGATCCTGGAAGATCGACCATCCTGCGCGGCTTCAGCCACCAACTGCCGGAACGACTGCTGCGCGCCCTCTGCGCCAGCGCGGGCGTGGACGCGACCGTCCCCGGCGACAGGCTCACCCGCGAACACCGCAAAGCGCTGGCGCGCGCCTTCACTCAACTGCCGCTGCCGGTGACGGGCAGCCGCGGCTACACCTATGCCGAGGTGACGGCTGGCGGCGTGCCGCTGTCCGAACTGCGGCTGGAGACAATGGAATCGCGCGTTTGCCCCGGTCTGTATCTGTGTGGCGAAATCTGCGACGTTGACGGGCGCATTGGGGGCTATAATTTTCAATGGGCGTGGTCGAGTGGATATGCTGCTGGCGTGTCCGTCTAGGCTTCATCTCACCAGCCACTCACCCATGCCTGTTATGCTCGCTGATCACCTACTCAGAAGGAGAATTCCATGTCTACCTCTAGCGACGTGATTAAATCCCTCGAACAGGCGCTCACTGCCGCCCAAACGGCGGTGCAGCAGACGGATGATCTGATCGTGGCACACGATTACCAGGATGTGGCATCACTGGTCGCCAATGCCGCCGCCGCCCTGCTGCAATCGGCTGTCTACCTGATGCAGTCAAAGGATGAGGACGCATTCTCCGCGCTTGAGCAGGCGGACGACTTTCTGGACACGGTCTACAACATCATAGACAGCGAAATCGAAGAAGAATAGCCATCCGGGCAGGTGGCGCATAACATGCCACCTGCCCTACTCTCCCCGCCACACTACCTCAAATTCTTCTCTCGTCAGCCCGTAAATCAGCGCGTCATGGAACTGCCCGCCAGTGTAGATCATCCGTCGCAGCCGCCCTTCCAGCGTGAAGCCCAGCCGTTCGTGCAGCCCAATTGACGGCGCGTTGAAGCTGAAGACTTCGGCGTTCACCTTCTGGTAGCGCCGTTCGTGGAAGTAGTAGCGCAGCACCAGTTGAATCGCCTCGAAGGCATAGCCTTTACGCCGGTGCTGCGGCAGGATCGACAGCCCATACATGAAAGTCCCGCAGCGCTGATTCACCGTGTGGGTGTTGATGCTGCCGACCAGTTCGCCGTTCAGCGTTTCGATCTGGAAGCGAAATGTGTCATTTTCGCCATGCGATTTCGCTTCACGCTCCGCCCACTCGCGAACAGCCACCTGCGATGAGGGAAAACCAATGTGATAAGACATCCGCCCCTCATCCGGGTCGCTGCTGTCCCACTGGTAATGGTGTTCCCAATCGGAGACTTCGACGGCTCTCAGCCGGACGAGCTTGCCTTGATAGCTATTAGGCATCATGTTCTCTCAACTCTGCACTTGTGACCCTTTAATACCCTTATTGACAGTATCGCCTGTCCGCGCCATAATCGCAAACACTGCGATTTGAATGGAGCGTCTACGTGCGGAATCCCCTTCAGGAACAGGACGTCATACGCTTATTCGTTGAATGGGGTAGAGCGCGTCCATCCGTTCGCGCCATGATTCTGACCAGCTCGCGCGCCGTTCCGAATGTGCCGCTGGACGTCTTCACCGATTATGATCTGATCCTTGTACTGACTGACGTGCTGCCGTTGTTTGAGGATCGCGGCTGGCTTGGCGATTTTGGTCCGGTGCTGGTCGTCTATCGCGATCCGCTTACCTGCGAGAATGGGCTGCCGCAGTCTGGTTATATTACACAGTACGAGAATGGGCTGAAGATAGACTTCACGCTCTGGACAGTGGAACGCTTGCGCAGCCTGACCGCCAGCCCCGACCTTCCCGACGAGTTCGACGCGGGCTACCGAGTCATTCTCGACAAGGACGATTTCACAGCAAGGCTGAAGCCGCCCACCTATAAAGCATACATTCCAAAACCGCCTACGGAAGCAGAATACCTTACCCTGATCGAAACCTTCTTCCTCGACTGTATCTATACTGCCAAGTATCTCTGGCGCGACGACCTGGTGGCGGCGAAACATCTGCTCGACCACTTCATCAAGCAGGACTATCTGCTGCCGATGCTCGAATGGCGCTCTGAGATTGATCACGGCTGGTCGGTGAAGCCGGGTCCTTTTGGGCGGCATCTGAAGCAGTGGGTTCGTCCTGACCTGTGGACAGCGCTGGAAAGTACATATGCAGGCGCCAATCTGGACGACAACTGGGCTGCTCTGGATACGAGCATTGACCTGCTGCGCAAGGTCGCGGTCGAAGTCGGAGCGCATCTGGGCTACGCCTACCCGCACGATCTGGAGCAGCGCGCCGTCACCTATGTGAGGAAGATAAAGGCGCTGGATCGGCAGGCGGACGTCTTTTCCTAACCACAGGCGGACTCATTGAGAGCAACGCCGAACGGCGTTATCATTAAGCGAACGCCCAAATTTGCTGCCCTGTTTCCCTGTGTCGCCGGAGTTGGCAATGTTTACAGCCGTCGTCTACATTCACGTGAAGCCCGAAGCGCTTGATCAGTTCATCGAGGCAACGCTCGATAACGTGCGTAACAGCCTTCAGGAGCCGGGCATCCTGCGCTTTGACTTTTTGCAGCAGCAGGATGATCCGGAACGCTTCATCCTGTATGAGACCTACCGCACGTCCGAAGCGCAGCTTCAACACCGCGAGACGGCACACTATGCCCGCTGGCGCGACGCCGTCACCGACATGATGGCGGAACCCCGTTCGGCGGTCAAATATGCTGTCCTGAGTCCACTGTCCTGAGTCCAATGGAATGATCTTGAACCCTTTTGAATTTGCGACCGCGACACGAATCTACTTTGGAACCGGCGTCTTTGAGAACGTCGGCAAGCTGGCTGCCAGCATGGGCAAACGCGCCCTTGTCATCACCGGAGGCAGCCCCGAACGCGCCGAAGCGCTCTGCCAGCAGTTGGACGCCAGCGGCGTCAGCACCTCAGTTTTCGCGGTGCGGCAGGAACCGACGATTGAAGTGGCGACTTCCGGCGTTGAGATGGCACGCCAGCACCGGGCGGATGTGATTATTGGCTTCGGCGGCGGCAGCGCGGTTGATACCGGCAAAGCCATTGCCGCCCTGCTGGCTCATGACGGCGAGCCGCTGGATTACGTGGAAGTTATCGGACGGGGCAAGAAGCTGACCAACCCCTCGCTGCCGTATATCGCCATCCCAACGACCGCGGGCACCGGCGCTGAAGTGACGTCTAATGCCGTCCTCGCCTCGCCCGAACACCGCGTCAAGGTCAGCCTGCGCAGCCCGTATATGCTGCCGCGCGCCGCCGTGGTCGATCCGTCACTAACGATTGACCTGCCGCCTGATATCACCGCGCGCACCGGCATGGACGCGCTGACTCAGGTGCTGGAACCGTTTGTGTCCCACAAAGCCAACCCACTAACCGACGCTATCTGCCGCGAAGGGCTGGTTCGTGCTTCACGCTCGCTGCGGACAGCCTACAAACGAGGCAGCGACGAGGCTGCGCGTGAGGATATGGCGCTTGCCAGTCTGTTTGGCGGGTTGGCGCTCGCCAATGCCAAGCTCGGCGCGGTTCATGGCTTCGCGGGCGTTATCGGCGGCATGTTTGACGACGCGCCCCACGGCGCGATCTGTGCTGCCCTGTTGGCACCGGTCATGCGGGTGAATATTCGCGCGCTCCGCGAGCGTGACGCTCACGGTGAAGCCATGCGCCGCTATGACGAAATCGCCCGCCTGCTGATGGGCGATCCGCATATGCGCGCCGACGATGGCGCCGATTGGGTTGCAGACCTGAGCGCTGCTCTCAGGATTCCGCCGTTGAGCAGCTACGGCATTACCGCCGGTGATCTGCCTGAGATCGTCGAGAAATCGACCGGCTCCAGTTCCATGCAGGGGAACCCCATCAGGCTCACACCCGCCGAACTGCAAGCCGCGCTGGCAATAGCGCTGTAGCTGTTACAGATTCGTAATTTATCAACTATTAAGCATCCATTGGGGAGTTTTTCAGATACGAGGTGTTAGTCTGTATCCAGACGTATATGTTCCAATCTGACAGATGAATACCTTCCAGAAGCCGATGATGAACAAACAACGCATCTTACTCATTGAGGATACCTGGGAATGCCAGCAGCTCGTCAGGGCGGTTTTAACCCACTACGGCTATGACGTATGTATGGCAGACGACGGCGAGCAGGGCGTGAAGCTGGCGCGGACGCTGTCGCCCGATCTCATCCTGATGGATATTCACCTTCCGGGAATCGATGGTCTGGAAGCGGTGCGGCAGATCAAGGCTGTTCCGGCGCTGAATTCTGTGCCGGTGGTGGCGCTCACGGCAGCCGACGAAGCCGCCGATTTTGAACGGGCGATGGCGGCGGGCTGCGCGGCTTACCTGGGCAAGCCGTTTTCGCCGTCGAAGCTGGTTGATATCATCTGCCAGTTGCTGGAGGGCGCAGCCACCTGCGCCTGATGGCTCGCTGAATTAGCTGTCCGATAGTGGTATAGTGTGAAGTTGCGCGCGATTCCAGTACAATAGATCGCATACTGGTGACTCACACATTGCACATAACCGGACGGGCAGATGGTATCCATGCTTGTAGTTGAAGACGAAACCAACATCCGCCGCTTTGTCGCCGCTAATTTGTCGGCGCGGGGCTATACGCCGATTGAAGCCACCAGCGCCGAAGAAGGCTTGGAACATCTGAAGCGCGAGCCGCTTCCGGCGGCAGTAATCCTCGACATACGTCTGCCCGCCATGAGTGGGCTGGAGATGCTGCAAGCGCTTGCTGCCGACCCACGCCTGAAATCCCTGCCGGTAATCGTCATGACGGCGTCGGCGGTGGGCATCCCGCTTGGCGAAACGCAGTTCGCAAATATCGTTCAATGGCTGGTCAAGCCTATTGGCGTGCAGGAACTGTTAGGCGCGATCAAAAAGGCACTTGGTCAATAAAATCCGCCCTGAGTGCTGGTCACAACAGAGACACTACCCGCCCCTCGACGTTGAAAAAGCCTTCTTCATCGATCTGAAGCAGCCCGGCGCGCGTTTGAAATAACCAGTCCCACAGGACATTCAGGCGCGCGGGGTCTTCATGCCCGGCGCGGAGAACGTGCAGCACCACCATGCCGGTCGCCTGCTTCAGAACGTCCAGCGCGATTGACCGGTTCGGATCGTCCTGTTTGTTCAGTTCCTCCTCAAAATCCTCAATGTCCTCATCGCACAGCGGGTCACCGCGCTGGTTGATTTCGATTTCGGCGTACAAATCGTCCCGGTGATACAGATCGCCGGCGGTATCGTCGGTTCCATCCACCACCACCGCGAACGCGCTGTCCTGATGCTTGAGCGCGGTTTCGATGGACGTCAGGGACGGCGGCGCGCCGTCGGTCATGATGTAGCGCATGTAATAGCTCATGTGAGGCTCGACCTTTGTTCCATTTATGTTCCATAACGGCGGCACATTGCGCTCCTACGATAGCGGTTTCAACCCCACGCCGCAACGTGCGCGAACATGGCGGCAGCAGGCAAACCGTAGAGCAGCCGTCGGAATATCATTTGGAACTTTTTAGAGGCTTTTCACGTCTTAATGCATATAATGAATACGCCTCTTTCACCACTACAAGCCGGTGAGAGAGGTGTTTGCGCGCAGATGAGGAGAGTTACATGGCAACACAGACACAAACGGGTCACTCGATTCAGTCGAGTGGCGCATATGTGATGGAACGCAACGGGCGCTCGCGCAGCCTCATCAGCCAGATCACGACGGTGCTGTTACAGCCCGTTTACTTCTTCAGGACGATGCCCGCCTCCAGCCAATGGGTGTGGATCGCCTTCATCATTCTCGCCCTGGTCGGCTCAAGCGCGGTGCGCCAGTCGCAGCTCGCGGATCAGTCGAGTTCAGGCGATGCGGTCAGTGAAATGCCGCCGATGCTCGATCCCTCTATGGGGATACCACCCGGTGGCATAGCGATGGATCCGGGTTTCGGCGGCGTTCCAACTACCGGCGACAGCACCGGCGCGCCAGCCGATGATATCAGCCAGACGACCATGACGGCGGTGATTGCCGCTGGAACCATCGTCCTGATCTGGCTGGTGCAGGCGGTGGTGCTGTCTGAAGTCTCCATGCTAAACGGCGCGATGCCGCGACTGGGGCGCAATTTTCAGATTGCCGTCTGGGCGAGCGTGCCGCTGGGCGTGATGGCAGCGCTGCAACTGCTGTATTACGCGGCTGGCGGTACCGGCGGCGTGATGGGGCTGTCGCTGCTGCTGGAAGACTGGACGTGGTATCAGGCGCAGTCCGACTTCACGAAGGCGCTGATTTATTCGCTTGCCTCGCGCGCGACCCTTTTCTGGCTGTGGTCACTGCTGCTGCTCTATCTCGGCGCGCGCCACGCCCTGCGCGGGCACGTCATTTCCGCCTTCATCGCCGTTGCCGCGTGGGTCATCATCGTGGTGCTGGTGCCGGTGCTGTCCGGCGCAATCGAAGCGCCGCTGCCCGATATGGGCGATTCAACTGAAGTCGAAGTCATGCCCGGCATGGACGAAATGATGCCCGAAGGGCTGCTGCCACCTGAGACTATCGATCCGGGCGCTGAAGGCGCGCAGTCCAGCAGCGGGGCGATTCGCATTTCCCCGCGCGGTCCGTAAGGCGGTGGTCAGTGGCTAACCAACCGATCATTCAGGGACGCGGCATCGACAAGGTGTTTTACGTCGGCGGGCAGGCGCTGCACGTCCTCAAAGGCGTGGATTTTGAGATTCCGACCGGGCAGTTTGTCAGCATCATGGGACCCAGCGGCAGCGGCAAAAGCACCCTGCTCTACCTCATTGGTGGGCTTGACCAACCCAGCGGCGGGCAGATCACCGTCGCCGGAAAACACATCGACGGCATGAACAGCAGCGAACTGGCGGAGTTTCGCCGTTTGACGGTCGGGTTTGTCTTTCAGAGCTTTCATCTGGTGCCAACCATGACGGCGCTGGAGAATGTCGCCCTGCCCGGCATTTTCGCGGGGCTTCCGCGCGATCTGCGCGAGGCGCGGGCAAGCCGCCTGCTGTCGATGCTCACCATGAGTTCACGCGCCGATCACCGCCCGTCGCAGCTTTCGGGCGGGCAGCAGCAGCGGGTCGCCATCGCGCGGGCGCTGTTCAACAACCCGCCGATCATCATGGCAGATGAGCCAACCGGCGCGCTCGATAGCAAGACCGGGCAAAACGTCATGCGGATGCTGCGCTGGCTCTGCACCAAACAGGGGCGAACCGTCGTCGTCGTGACCCACGACCAGAGTATCGCCCAGTATGCCGACCGGAAGCTTGAGCTTAAAGATGGGCGAATCGTCGGCGATTACCTGACAGACGCGCGAGGAAAACACGATGTTGCATAGATTTTACCGGTGGGCGGCGGCGCTGGCGCTGCTGCTCGTCGTTGGAGTACTTCTTGTTCAGGCACAGGAGACGACTCCCGATACTCCACAGGCACAGGCTGAAGCCACCGAGACGCCGCAGGCAGCGGCGCTCAGCATCAGCAGCGTCCAGCCCGGTCAGATGACGACCGGCGTCGCCAGCAGTATCGCCATCTTTGGCGCAAATTTTACGCCGCAGACGCAGGTATCGATTCCGAATATTGGCGCGCTGCAAACCCAGTACACCGACCCTTCGACGGTGACGGCAGCGCTTCCGGCAAACCTGCCGCCCGGTCAGTACACACTTCAACTCCAGGATCCGATCAGTGGGACGGCGGCATCGCCCATTCCGCTGGTCGTCGTGGCGCAGCAGGCAACCGCCACCCACACCGCTACCGCGACCACACAACCTATCGAACCGCTGTCCGTCAGCCGGAGCGAGCCGGGACAGGTCACCACCGGACAGGGCGCGACGCTCTCGGTGCTGGGCGCTGGCTTCACCAACACGACGACGGTGCGGCTGGTCGGTTTCGGCTTTCTGGAAACCACCTTTGTCAACAGTCAGGCGCTGACGGCGATGGTGCCGCCCAGCCTGCCGCCCGGTCAGTATGGCATTGAGGTGAGCGACGCGGGCAGAGGCACCGTTGGATCGCCCAACACGCTGACCGTCGTCCAGCCGACGACAACCCCGGCAGCGCTGCCGACCTTCGAGCCGCCGACCGCCTTCCCCACTCAGGAAGCGCCTACGCCAGTACCGGGCAGCCCGTCACTGATCGTGCGCAACTTCGCCTCGATTCCGGCGGTGGTGCAGCCGGGCGGCGTGGTCGAAATCCGTTTTGAGGTCGTCAATCAGGGCAACCGTCCGGCGCAGGGCGTGACCGTCGCCATCGGGGCGGATGGCAGCTTTGTCCCTGCCAGCGGGCAGGCAAGCGCCACTGTCACCGATATCCAGCCGGGCGGAAGCGCGACCGTCTCCCTCAACGCGGTGGCTTCGATGGAAGCCGCCGCCGGACCCAATAACGTGCCCATCAGCATGAACTACCGCGATTTCTCCGGCGAGACGTACACCAGCAGCGCCTCGGTCAGCGTTGAAGTGGGCGAGCGCTCGGAAGCGTCGCAGGTGGTGCTGATGCGCTATACGACCCAGCCCGATCCGGTCGAACCCGGTCAGCGCATCATGGTCGATTTGCTGGTCATGAACACCGGAACGGACATCGCCCGGCAGGTGCTGGTACGGATCGCCGGTGAAAACGGCGTCCTGCTGCCCGGCTCGCAGGGCGACAGCTTCGCCCTCGGCGATCTCGCGCCGCAGGAAAGCGCCAATCTATCAGTACCAATGGTCGTCAGCCAGGAGGCAAAGGCGGGACCGCAGGCGCAGCCGCTGAGTCTGTCGTGGCAGCACAGCGCCGAGACGCAGGAGATCGCGGGCAGCATTACAGTCGCTGTCCGGCGCGTGATCGATCCGGAACCGATCATCCTGCTGCGCTCGTACAGCACCGGCGAAGACCTGCTCCAGCCGGGTGATCGCTTCACGCTGAGTCTCGATCTCCAGAATGTCGGCAGCGCCAACGCGAACGGCGTGCTGATCACCTTTGGCACCGTCGAAGCGCAGTCTGGCGGGGGAAGCGGCAGTGGCAGCGGCGGAGACAGCGGCTCTGGCAGCGGAAGCGGAAGCGGCACAGGCGGCAGCACCACAACCACCGGCATCAGCGGCAACGCCTTCGCCACGATTGGATCGGGCGGCACCGTGTTCGCTGGCAGTTTGCTCGCCGATGGCAGCCTGAGCATCGATCAGGACTTTGTCGTCAACGGAACGGTGGACAGCGGCATCTACAGCATCCCGATCACGGTGCGCTACACGACCGACAAAGGCGACGCCGAACAGATCACGCTGCCCGCCAGCGTCATTGTGCTGGCACCGCCGCGCCTGCAGGTGAGCCTGGGCAGCCCGATGCCCGAAACCGTCAATGTTGGCGAGCCGTTCCCGGTATCGCTGGAAGCTGCTAACACGGGCGCGGACACGATCAACACCACCACTGCCAGCGTCACGGTTGAAAATGGCGAGGTGCTGGAAGGCGCGGAATCGACCATTGGCGGCATTCCCGCCGACGACGACACGACCCTGAACGCGCTGATCATGCCAACCGGCGAGGGCCCGGTGCGGGTGACGTTTACACTGCATTACCGCGACGATCTCAACCAGATGCAGGCGCTGGACTACACGTACAGCACTGAGGCGGTCGAGCCACCCCCGCTGCCGGAAGCTGAAATGCCGCCGGAAGACATGCCGCCGGTGGTCGAAGCGCCACCGGAAGACAACATGCTCGGTCGGGTACTGCTCGGCTTTCTGGGGCTAGGGGGCTGACATGTTTGGTGAGCTGGCGCATCTGGCAGTCCATAATCTGCTGCGGGCGCGGGCGCGTCTAGCGATGACGGCGGGCGGCGTGCTGGTCGGCACCACCGCCGTCGTCATCCTGATCGCGCTGACGATTGGCTTGCAGCGTTCCGCTGAAGCCGGAATCGGACAGAACGCGACCCTGACCGAAATCAACGTCTACCCAAGCTGGGGACCGCCGCAGGAAGACGGTGCTGAGCCGCCGCAGTTGACCCCGGCTGCGGTCAGAGCCTTTTACCAGATCGAAGGCGTCGCCGCCGTCATCCCGATGACCAGCCTACAGTCATGGGGAGAACTGATCGCCGACGACTATCGCGGCGGCGGGCAGGTGCTGGGCGTCGATCCGCAGCTTCTGCCTTATCTGGGCATCACCGCGCAGCAGGGGCAGCTTTCACTCAACCCGGGCGACGTATTGGTCGGCGCGCAGGTCGGGGAGAACTTCTACGATCCCCAGTCTGAGGAATACGCGCCGGTACAGATTGACCTGTTCTCGGCGGCGCTGGAAATGCAGGTCTACAACAACATGGGAACCGGCACCCGCGAGGTGGACATGCGGGTCGCGGCGGTGCTGGCGGATAACCCGAATTATGACTACGCCATTCTGATGCCGACGCAGGATGTGATCCAGCTCAACGAGTGGGTTAGCGGGCAGAAGACCGACCCCGAAACGTTCCGCTACGATCAGGTAATCGTCCGCGCTGTTGACCGCGAGGCGGCAACCGACGTCTCAAGCGCCATCAAGGAGTTGGGCTACAGCGCCGGTGGGCTGGGCGAATTCCTGAATCAGTTGAACGGCTTCTTTACCACCATGCGGCTGGTGCTCGGCGGTGTCGGCGGGGTGGCGCTGCTGGTGGCAGCCTTCGGCGTCGCCAACACCATGACGATGGCGATTCTGGAACGCACGCGCGAAATCGGCTTGATGAAAGCCGTCGGCGCGACTGACCGCGACGTGCTGACAGTCTTTCTTATCGAGGCGGCGCTGGTCGGGCTTTCCGGCGGCGCGGCGGGCATTGGCGCGTCGCTGCTCATCCAGAACGTGGTCAACGAAGCCATCCGCAGTGCGCCCGCCGGTGATGGCGGCGGTGGCATGATCTTCCTGCCGGTGGATACGTCGCAGCTTAGCAGCGGCTTGGTCATCATCCCGACCGAACTGGCGCTGTTCGCGCTGCTGCTGGCAACCGCCGTGGGCGTCGTCGCGGGCTTGTACCCTGCCCTGCGCGCCGCGCGCATGACTACCGTAGTCGCCCTCAAAACCGAGTAGCCTGAAATTCGCGAAGAATTCCCCTGTTGAGCGCATTGGCGCGTATCTGAAGCCAGACGCCAGTGCGCCCAAAAATCACCCCGTTCGCGCCTGCACTCGCGAACACCTGCCAGCAGCCCAATTGTGAATTTCCGCTTAGAGTGTCTTGCCTTCCCTGCGCGAATCAGGTTTACTATATAAAGATTTTAATTAAGTACATCTTGCCAGCGCCTGAGTTTCGATGTGGAGAGCGATCATGAACGACAAAAAGCCGCAAGGTAAGAAGCAGTTTGAAGAAGATGTGCACCGGGTAGACAAAGCCGAGGGACAGCGCAATCCCGGCAGAGTCGTGACCAAAGTGAGTGGTCCGCCCGATCAGGCAGAAGGTGACCGCGACATGATCGAGGAAAATCTACAGCAGAAGACCGGCAGCCGCGACTAGTGCCACGCCTTCACCTGCATTTGCAGCAGCCGGAATTGGAAAAATTCATGAATTAACCTGACAGCGCAAATCTTACATTGTAATCTTTGGTGCTTCATGTAGACTCAAAGGGTCAGTCAGAGTCAGTTCAGGAAGCACGTTTACAATGGATGCACTTTTCCCCCCCGGTCCGCAGAAGCATCTGCTGTTGGGGAATGCCGTCGCCTTTCGCCACGATCCGCTGACAGCCATGATCGAAGCGGCGCAGAACTACGGCGAAATTGTCCATTTCCGCTTCGGTCCATCGCACGCCTACCTGGTCACCAGCCCCGATACCATACACTACGTCCTCGTGGAGCGCCCCGATCTGTTTGACGCGCAGCCACACTTCTATCGCGCCATCCAGAGCGCGCTCGGTCATGAGCTGTTCGCTCCCGGCGACGGGGTCTATAAGCGCCAGCAGCGCGCCAGCGCCCTGCCCAGCGACTGGCTCGATGCCCACAGCCAGACCATCACCGATAGCGTGTCCGATCTGCCCGAATTGTGGCGGGCAGATAACCGCGCCGACGTTTTTCAGACACTGCGCGAAAGCACGCTGAAAACTGCCGCAAACGTGGTATTGGGCGAAGCTGTCACCGAAGCCCTGCGCCAGTTTGCGAGCGCGGTTCCAAACAGCGCCGCGCTTCAGGATCGCCGCTTCAAATCGCCGTGGACGTTACGCCTGCCCCATGCCGACAAAGCCTTCGAGCTGGCGCTTGAACGGGTGCGCCAGCGCCGCTTCAGACCCAGCGGCGCGCCGGATGCGCTCTCGCGGCTGGCGAGTGCCAGTGTCCCTGAAGATGAAATCGCGGCTGAACTCATCCGGCTGTTCCACGCGCTGCACGAAACGGCGGCTGTGACGCTTACCTGGGCGCTGGTTCTGCTGGCGCAGCACCCCGACAGCCAGGACGAACTCCACGCCGAAATCGACGCCGCGCTGGCTGGGGACGAACCAGCCGCCGCCGAGCTTCCTCAACTGGGCTATGCCGGGATGGTGCTTCACGAAACGATGCGGCTGTATCCACCTGCCTGGCTGGTGTGCCGCCAGACGCGCCGCGAAACCCGCATCGGCAGCTTCTTCCTGCCAGCAGGCAGCACCGTGTTATGCTGCCCCTACATCATGCAGCGCAGCCCGCGTTATTTCGTCGAGCCGCAGCGGTTTCTACCGGAACGCTTCAGCGAAAGCTTCGAGAAGCGCCAGCGCCGCTTCAGCTACGCGCCTTTCGGGACCGATTCGCGCCTGATCAACGATTCGCTGATGCGTGAAATGAAGCTGATGCTTGCCACCGTCGCCCGCCGCGCCAGTGTAACGCTGTCGGACAACCATCCGGTCGGGATGATCGCGGCGCAGTCATTAGTGCCCAAAGGGGGGCTGCCGCTGCTGTTTCACGAACGCGCCGTCCCCGAATCGGCTTGAGCAAAAACGCAAAAAGGACGACACGATATGTCGCCCTTTTTTGTTTCCCATCCTAACGACGCGGCAGGCAGCCGCGGCGAATGACTTACAGAGTTGGCAGTTCGGCGATTGCCGCCGCGATCTCGTCTTCTGGCTGCGCGTAATCGGTCAGACCGCCGCTGAGGTACTGCTCATAGGCTGCCATGTCAAAATACCCGTGACCGGACAGGTTAAACAGGATGACGCGCTTTTCACCGGCTTCCTTCGCCGCCCGCGCCTCGCGGATCACCTGGGCGATAGCGTGTGACGGCTCAGGCGCGGGGACGATGCCTTCGCTCCGCGCAAAAGTCATTGCCGCCTGGAAGGTTTCCGTCTGCGGAATCGCCTGCGCCTCGATAATGTCCTGATCGTACAGATCGGAAATGATGCTGCCCATGCCATGATAGCGCAGCCCACCCGCGTGAACTGGCGGCGGCACGAAATTGTGTCCGAGCGTGTACATTTTGACCATCGGCGCGACGCCAGCCGTATCACCGAAATCATAGGCATACTTACCGCGCGTCAGGCTTGGGCAGGACAGCGGCTCGACGGCGATAATGCGGATGTCCTTGCCACCCTTCAGCTTATCGGGCAGGAACGGCAGCACGATACCGGCAAAGTTGCTGCCGCCGCCCGCGCAGCCAACAATCACGTCCGGGTATTCGCCCGCCAGCTCCAACTGTTGAATCGCTTCCAGCCCGATGACCGTCTGGTGCATGAACACGTGGTTGAGCACCGAGCCGAGCGCGTACTTGTACTTGCCGCCGCTGGTCGCCGCCATCTCAACCGCCTCGCTGATGGCGATGCCAAGCGATCCGGTGCTGTCCGGGTTTTTGGCGAGAATGGCGCGTCCCGATTGGGTTCTGTCGCTTGGGCTGGCATAGACGTTCGCGCCGTAGGTCTGCATCATCACCCGGCGGTACGGCTTCTGCTGGTAGCTGACCTTCACCATGTACACTTCGCAGTCCAGCCCGAAGAAGCTGCACGCCTGTGACAGCGCCGTTCCCCACTGTCCGGCGCCGGTTTCGGTAGTCAGACCGTGTCCGCCTTCAGCTTTGTTGTAGTACGCCTGCGGCGCGGCAGTGTTGAGCTTGTGGCTGCCGCTGGGCGAAGCGCCTTCATACTTGTAGTAAATGTGCGCCGGTGTATCCAGCGCTTTCTCAAGGCGGCGGGCGCGCAGCAGTGGCGTCGGTCGCCATAATTTGTAGATTTCACGTACTTCGTCAGGGATATCAATGTGGCGTTCCTGGCTCACTTCCTGCATGATCAGCGCCATCGGGAACAGCGGCGCTAAATCGTCCGGTCCCACGGGCTGATGCGTGCCAGGGTGCAGCACCGGCGGCAGTGGGCGCGGCAGATCGGGCTGCACGTTGTACCACTGGCGCGGAATCTGGCTTTGAGGCAAATCGAAGCGAACAACGCTGTCGCTCATGAAAAAGCTCCTAAGGTCTACTATTGGATGTAAGGGCAGCCAAGCGCGAGAAGTATAGCCTGAGAGACGGGCGAAGCCAATCAACCCGCAGCCAGCACCAGCTTCTGTGTCGCATCGGCAATGCCCACGCGCCGCAGCATCCAGCCGATCTCGTCCCGCGTGCCCTGGTCAATCGGCGCGAACGGCGGGCGCAGCGCCGGATGGGCAATCGCCCCACGGCGAAACAGCAGTTCCTTGCGGATGCTCAGGTTGATCACCGGCTGATTCTCGAAGCGAATCAGCGGCAGATAGTGGTCAAACAGCCGTTCGGCGTCAGCGTGGCGTCCGCTGTGGAACAGGTCGTAAGTGGCGACCAGTATCTCGCTGAAGGCAAAGCCGGTCATGGTGCCGGAAGCGCCGCGCCGCAGTTCTTCGAGGAAGTACATGCCGCCCAGACCACCAAAAATCTGATAACGGTCGGTCAGCGCGCGCACCGCGCCGATCTTCTGCATCAGCGGCGGGTCTTCCAGCTTCAGCAGTTGAATCGCCGGGATGCGCGCCGCCAGCGCCGCCAGCACTTCGGCGGACAGAGTCACGTTCGTAACCGGTGGAAAATCCTGCACCACAATCGCGCCGTCAAACGCCCCCGCCAGATGGTCGTACAGCGCCAGCACCGCTTCGTCGCCCGGCTGTTCAAACACAGGCGGCGCGATCATGACCGCCGCCGCCCCCGCCGCGAACGCCTGGCGGCTCAGTTCCACCGTAACTTCCCGGTTCTGATGGCTGGTGCCGACGACCACTGGCACCCGCCCGTTCACCTCGTCAACGACCGTCTCCAGCACCAGACGGCGCTCGTCGGTCGTCAGTTTTGCCGCCTCGCCCAACACGCCGAGGATGGTCAGCCCGTGAACGCCTTTATCAAGCTGGAAGCTGACCAGACGGCGCAGGCTTCCCGTATCGACGGCAAGCGATTCGTCAAAAGGCGTCGCCAGAATATTGAAGACGCCGGTTATCATCGAAGACATGGATTCGATCCCGCGTATATGCCGGTAAAATGACGCTGCTCAGCGTCCGTACAGTTTGGTGTAATGCACCAGACGATTGATGCCCGGATGTTTGAAATCGGCAGGGGTACAGCGCCACGTCCAGTTGCCCGCCTCGCGCCCCGGCAGATTCATACGAGACTCTGCCCCCAGATTCAGGATGTCCTGAAGCGGAATGATGCAGGTGTGCGCCACCGACATTTCGGCGGCGCGGATCAACTCCCAGTTAATTTCATGGACTTCGCGGTCGAAGTAGGCATTGACGAACGATTTGATATCCGGCGTCGCCTCTTCGTGCCACCAGCCAATGGTGGTGTTATTGTCATGGGTGCCGCTGTAGACCACGCAGTTGGGCACATGATTGTGCGGCAGGAACGGATCGGTCACCCCGCCCGCCCAGGCAAACTGCATAATCTTCATGCCCGGCAAGCCAAAGCCGTCGCGCAGCGCCTCAACCGCGGGCGTGATAACTCCCAGGTCTTCGGCAATAATCGGCAGCCCGCCCAGTGACGCCTGAATCACCTCAAAGAAACGCGCTCCCGGACCCGGCACCCAGCGCCCGCGCACTGCCGTCGCTTCGCTGGCGGGCACTTCCCAGTAGGCATCAAATCCGCGGAAGTGATCGATTCGCATGATGTCCACCAGTTCGAGCGAGGCGCGAATACGGCGAATCCACCAGCTATAGCCATCAAGTTCCATCTCGCTCCAGCGGTAAAGCGGGTTGCCCCAGCGCTGCCCTGTCTCGCTGAAATAATCGGGCGGCACGCCCGCGATCACGGTTGGATAGCCCTTCTCATCCAGAAAGAACAGATCGGGATTCGCCCACACGTCGCTGCTGTCGTGCGCCACGAAGATCGGAATATCCCCAATCAGCCTGACGCCCTTGCCGTTGGCGTAAGCTTTGAGTGCCAGCCACTGGCGGTTGAAAATCCACTCGCGCCAGCGGTACAAGCCGATATCGTGAGCGTGACGCTCTCGCGCCGCGACCAGCGCTTCAGGCTTGCGCAGGGCTTCAGCCTCATCCCATTCGACCCACGACCTGCCGCCATGATGTGCCTTAAGCGCCATGAACAGCGCGAAATCATCCAGCCAATCGCGGTTGCGGTCACACCACTCCTCAAGAGCGAGAAGCTGGGGTTCCTGCGCCCGCGCGACAAAATTCTCGTAGGCACGGTCGAGCATCTGGCGGTGATAGTCAATCACATGCCCGAAATCAACCCTGCTCTCAGGGAAATTGGGGACATCGACAACGTCCTGCTCGCTCAGCCAGCCTTCGCCAACCAGCTTATCGAGGCTGATGAGCAGCGAATTCCCGGCAAAGGCTGACAGCGTTTGATAAGGCGAATCGCCGTAGCTGGTCGGACCCAGCGGCAGCATCTGCCACAGCTTCTGGCTGTGTTCCACCAGATAATCCACGAATTCGTATGCCCATTGCCCGAGATCGCCGGTGCCATAGCGCCCCGGCAGCGATGTGGGGTGCAGGAGGATGCCACTGGAACGCTCGAATACCATAGCTGATCACTTTCGTTATAAGGACGACACAAACAGCGTATAACCTAACACATTGCGAACAATTTATTCAGGGGGATGTTCAAAACATACCTGAACGCCGAACAAACGTTTATAATTGAGCTGTATTCGTCACTGCATCAGCCAACTACCGTCGAGGTCAGTGCAGCGGCATCCTTTTGGCGTCCTGGTGGTTCAACATTCCTATGATCAATCACGAAATCCTGACGGGTACGGTAGAGCGCGTCACCTACTTCAACCCCGAAAACGGCTACAGCGTCATCAAAATTCAGCCCGACGGCAAGTACCCCAACGCCGCCGCGCGTGACGGCACGATTGCCGTGGTCGGCACGATGCCCGAAATCGGCGTTGGCGAAACGGTGCAGTTCACCGGCAACTGGATTGAAGATCCGCGTTATGGCAAGCAGTTTCGCGCCGAAACCGTCACGCCGATCATGCCTTCAAGCGAGGATGGCATCATCGCTTATCTGAGCAGCGGCATCGTCAAAGGCATTGGTCCCAAGACCGCCGAGAAGATCGTCGGCTATTACGGCGAAAAAACCATTCACATCCTCGATAACGAGCCAAACAGGCTCTACGACATCCCCGGCATCAAGCGCGAGCTGCTGCGGGGGCTGATCAACGCCTGGGCGGAAAATCAGGCGGTGCGCCAGACGATGATCTTTTTGCAGGGTTACGGCGTCACCAGCCGCATGGCGGCACGCATCTACCAGCACTACGGTTCAGCGACCATCAACAAGGTGACTCAGGATCCGTTTGCGCTGGCTGATGAAGTCTTTGGCATCGGCTTCATCCGCGCCGACGAGATCGCCCGCAGTATGGGCGTCGATCCTGACGATCACAACCGGATTCGCGCCGGGCTGCATTTCGCCCTCAACCACATGGCGAAAGAGGGACACACCTACGTCCCGCGCGCCGAACTGATCACCAAGACCGCCGAGCTGCTGAAGATCGAAAACAGCGAGCGCATTCAGGCTGTCCTCAGCCGCGAGCTGTTCACCGGCGATCTGATCAGCGAAACGGCGGTGGACGACAGCGAGGCGATCTATCTCCAGCTTTACTATTTCTCTGAGCGCGGCGCGGCGGAACGGCTGCGCACGCTTGCCGCCATGCCCTCGCCCATCGTGACCAGCGCCGACGAGGTAGACTGGACACCGTTTCTGCGCCAGCTTGCCCGCAGCAATTCAGTCGATCTCACCCAGCAGCAGCAGGGCGCGGTCGAGGCGGCGCTCAAGCACAAGGTATCGGTGCTCACCGGCGGTCCCGGCACCGGCAAGACGACCACTCTGCGGATGGTCATCGGCGCGCTGGAGGAGCTTGATTTCAGCTTCTCGCTCGCCTCGCCCACCGGACGCGCCGCCAAGCGCCTGAATGAAGCTACCGGCTACCCTGCCAGCACCATTCACCGCCTGCTCGGCTTCAGCCCACAGGAAGGCTTCACCCACGACGAAGACAACCCGCTGGACATTGACATGCTGATCGTGGACGAAGCCTCCATGATCGATCTGGTGCTGTTTTATGATCTGCTCAAAGCGCTGAAGCCGGAAACCCATCTGATGCTGGTCGGCGATATCGACCAGCTTCCCAGCGTCGGCGCGGGCAACGTCCTGCGCGACATCATCGACAGCCAGATCGCCCACGTCACCCGGCTGGAACTCATTTTCCGCCAGAGCGAAGACAGCCACATCGTCGTCAATGCCCACCGCATCAACAACGGCGAAGCGCCCTTCATGAACAACCAGAGCCGCGACTTCTTCTTCTTCAGCGAGGAAGATCCGGTGCAGGCGGCGCAGTTGGTGGTCGATATCGTTAAACACCGCCTGCCGGCAAAGTTCAATATCGATCCAATTGACGACGTGCAGGTGATCGCGCCAATGTATCGCGGTCCCATCGGCGTCAACGCGCTTAACGAGGCGCTGCAAAAAGCACTCAACGGCGACAAAAGCAAAGCCGAAAAGCAGCTTCTGGGCAGGATATACCGCGTGGGCGACAAAGTCATGCAGACGCGCAACAACTACGACAAAGAAGTCTTCAACGGCGATATCGGGCGGATTACCGCCATCAACTTCGACGACGCCGAGATGGAAGTCGTCATCGACGCACGCTACATCTACTACGATTGGACGGAAGTCGAAGAACTAATGCACGCCTACTGCATCAGCACCCACCGCAGCCAGGGGTCGGAATATCCAATCGTGGTTATGCCGCTGCTCACGCAGCATTACATGATGCTCCAGCGCAACCTGCTCTACACCGCCGTCACCCGCGCCAAGCAGACGGTGGTGCTGGTCGGCAGCCGCCGCGCCGTACACCTCGCCGTCAAAAACAACAAAGTGGCGCAGCGTTACACCGGCTTGCTGCCGCGCCTGAGAGCATAACTACTGAACCACTAAGACACAGAGGACACCAGGAGACTCGTAGGGACAAGCCGTCGGCTTGCCCACGTCTCTTGTTGATCATCGCCGAAGCGTAGGGCAGCCGTCAGGTACTCCAGCCGAAGATCGCGTACCATAATAACATCCTGCATTCCCGATGGTGAGTTTTATCGACGGGCAGCGCGCCCGTAAACGCACAAAACCATGACGACACGCTATTTACCGCCCCGGCAGGCGCAGCCGCCGCTGCCGCGCCGCCAGAAACAACCGAAGACACAGGGCTTTTCGCCGCTGCTCATCACGGGCGGGGCGTTTGTGCTTGGCGTCGCCATGATGCTGGCAATGATTATGGCGGTGCTGCTGCTGGTGCTGTCGGTCGAGCGCATCCCCGCTGGCGTGCGGGTGGCGGGCGTGAACATTGGCGGCGACACCCTCGAAGATGCCGAAGCCGCCCTGCGCGAGAGCTTCCCCGCCGGGCAGATCACCGTGACCGACGCCGACCGAAGCTGGAATGTAACGCTTGCCGATCTCGGCGTGTCGCTGAACGTCGAAGCGACCTTAGCCGCCGCCCAGGACAGCCGCGCCGACGCCAGCGTGCGCCCGGTGTACGCGGTTGATCTGACACAGGCGCAAGCCGGGCTGATGTACCTGAGCGACCTCGCCAATATCGAACCGATTCCCGGCAGCAGCGGTCGCGCCGGTCGGGCGATTGACATTCCGGTGCTGCTGGATCGCCTGCGGGCTGACCCGACCGGCGAGCTGATCGACGGCGTCCTCGACCTGACGATGATCGAAATCGCGCCGCCGCAAGACCTGACCAGTGGCAATTACAACGGTGACAGGACGACGCACGTCGTTGCGGCGGGGCAGGAACTGGGCTTGATCGCGCGCATGTACAACGTCTCGATGCAGGACATCATCAGCCTCAACGGCATCAGCGATCCCAATCTGCTGTACGTCGGTCAGGAACTGTCGATTCCGGCAGCGGGCATTTACGAGCCAACCGCCGCCGACGCGCCGCCCGCCCCGAATAATCGCGGCAAGTCGATTCTCATTTCAGTGAGCAGCCAGCGCATTTACGCCTATGAAGACGGCGATCTAGTGCGGTCGCACATCGTCTCAACCGGCTTGCCCGAAACGCCGACGGTATTGGGCGACTACGCGGTCTACGTCAAGTACGCAGCCGATGATATGAGCGGACCGGATTACTTCCTGCCGCAGGTTCCGTGGACGATGTACTTCTATCAGGGCTACGCCATTCACGGCACCTACTGGCACAACGCCTTTGGTCGCCCGATGAGCCACGGCTGCGTTAACCTGCCGCCTAGCGAGGCGGAATGGTTCTTCAACTTCGCTCAGGTCGGCACGCCCGTCCGGATAATTGCTTAAAGGCATTTTGCACCACCAAGACACAGAGGACACCAAGAAAGTCGTAGGGCGAGGGCAATCCTTCGGATTGCTTGTGGCTCGCCCTTTCTGCATTCACGTCCGTTTCAAATAATCTGTTCGCGGACACGACAGTGTCGTGTCCCTACCCCGCCCTGCTGCCTAACGACATACTACGCCTCGCCCACCGCCGAATAGATTTCGCCCAGAAAGCGGCTCGGTCGCCGGTGCAGCAGCCGCGTGTTGGTGAAGCCGCCGCGCGCCGCCAGCTTTTCCCACGTCTTATACGACAATGGCTGCGGCACCCACGTATTCCCACGATCCGTGTTGTACTCCACGAGAAGCAGCCGCCCGCCCGGACGCAGATAGCCGCGAATCTGCCGCAGCGCCGCGTCCTGATCGCGCACGAAATGCAGCGAATTCGCCAGCACCGCGCCGTCTAGCGGCGGCAGATCCAGCGGACGGGTGAAATCAGCAGCCATGTAATGGGTCGAAACGGTCGGGAAACGCGCCTGCATCTCGCGTTCCTGCGACGCTAACGCGCCCCTATCCCGATCAATCGAGTAGATCTCGCCCGTAGCGCTGATCAGTTCTGCCAGCGCTAGCGTGAACGCCCCACCGCCAGAGCCAAAATCCGCCCATACGCCGCCCGGCGCGGGCACGCCGCCGCGCAGCAGTTCCACATGATCCCGATGGTTCATGGTCTTCTCCGGTGAATGTCGTCAACGCTTAGAGAAGCACACGGCGCGAGGGCTTACCTCAACCCAATCGAAAGGACTGGAAACGAGAATTCAGACCGCAGAGAACGAGGAGAAGCGTAGGGGCGACTCATGAGTCGCCCCTGCAAATTGCTTCGTGTCCGCTGTGTTTTGGTGGTTCAGACTTACTTTCTCTGCGCTCTCCGCGTCCTCTGCGGTTAACCGTTTCTACGCATCCAGAACGCCCACTGGCAGATCGACCGGCAGCGGCGCGGGACGCTCGACGCTGCTGGTCAGCGTGATATGGCGTCCTTCAGCGGACGCTTCCTGAAGCGCGTGCATGATGTCCAGGACGTGATACGCCAGTTGACCGCTGGCGCGGTGCGGGCGTCCGGTGGTGAGCGCATACGCCATGTCGGCAACGCCAATGCCGCGCGCTACGTCATCGCTGTGGGTATGCGGCACGACCTGCCATTCGTTCCATTCGTGCTTGCCGTGCTGCCACAGGCGCACTTCGCCGCCAAAGATGTTGGGATCGGGGACGCTCAGCGAGCCTTCCGAGCCGTAGATCTCAATGCGCGGCAGATTGTGCGTCCACACGTCGAAGCTGGTGATCAGCGTGCCCACAGCGCCGGACTCAAAATCCAGCACGCCAGCAACGTGCGTCGGCACGTCCACGGCAATGCGCCGTCCGTTCTGCTCCTTGTTGGTGGCGACGCGCTCCGGGAAGGAAATCTGCGCCGAGCCGGTCACGCGCCTGATGCCACCGATCAGATGGATCAACGCCGTCAGGTAGTAGGGTCCCATGTCAAATAACGGACCGCCGCCCAGCTTGTAGAAGAAGTCCGGGTTAGGGTGCCAGCTTTCGGGACCATGTCCCGCCATGAACGCCGTCGCCGCAACCGGACGCCCAATCGCGCCATCGTCGATCAGCTTGCGGCAGGTTTGCAGCCCGCCGCCGAGGAACGTATCCGGCGCGCAGCCTACCAGCACGCCCCTGGCTGCGGCGGCGTCCAGCACCCGCTTGCCGTCCTCGCGGTGAACCGCCAGCGGCTTTTCGCTGTGGACGTGTTTGCCCTGTTCGATTGCCGCCAGGCTCACTTCCGCATGAACCAGCGGAACCGTCAGATTGACGACAATCTGCACATCCGGGTCAGCCAGCAACTCCGCCACGCTGTAAGCTTTGGGAATATCGAATTCGGCAGCGCGCGCCTGTGCCCGGCTCAGGTCAACGTCGGCGCAGGATACGATGTTCAGAATATCGAAGGCGCGGCAGCCTCGGACGTATGCCGGGAAGATGTTGCCGCAGCCAATGATGCCAATGTTGACCTTAGCGCCCATGAGCGAGTCCTTTTTCGGTCAGATAACGATAGCTCTTTTCAACCGCTTCCAGCATGTCGGTCGCGCAGCGATCCAGTTCGACCACCTGATATTCGGCGTGTTCGGCGGCGGGAATGATGCTGGTGTAGTCCAGCACGCCATCGCCAACTGCCGTCATCGGGTCGTTTTGGGTCGCCGGACCATCCTTGACGTGCAGCAGCGGCACGCGCGCGCCAAGCTCGCGCAGCACAGCCACCGGATCGCAGCCGCCGACCTTCGCCCAGTAAGCATCCAGCTCAAAGCCGACGGTCGGCTCAAGGTGTTCCAGCATGACGCGGTACGGCAGCCCGAAGTCCGCCTGCGTATATTCCCACCAGTGATTGTGATACAGCAGTGTCAGCCCGTTTTCACGCGCGACGGCGTTTGCCTCGTTCAGCCGGTCGCTGCTGCGGCGGATATCGTCGGCAGTCGCAAACTGCTCCGGTGGCAGATAGGCGCACACCAGATATTTCGCGCCGAGCGCCGCCATCGTCTCCAGCACCTCAGTTCGCTGGTCGCCCAGCGGCAGGGCAATATGAGCGCTTGGTACTTTCAACCCCAGACGGTTAAACAGCGCCGCCGCGTCCTGCGGCGTGGTGCCGGGGAACCCAGCCGTTTCGACAGCGGCGTATCCCATAGCGGCGACGCGCTCAATCGTACCGGCGAAATCCTGCTGTAACGCATCACGAACCGAATAGAGCTGTACCGCGATTGGTTTTGTCATCATAAAGTCCTTCAAATGAAACAGAACAAACGGATTGATTTTACCCCGCCCGCGCCCTGACTCATAGCAATTCCTTCATGCTGATGAGCATCGTCACTGCGGAGTCATGATCCGTCGGTCGTGGGCGGCGGCGCGGGTGTCGTCACCAGCGTTGGGTCAACCGCGAACTGCTGCTGAATCTCAGCCCAGCGGCGCGTCACCGCCTGCTGATGGGCGCGCTGCGGCTCGGTCCACCACAGGCGTATATACGCCAGGATATTGCGGATTTCCTGCTCGCTCATCACCCCTTTATAGCTCGGCATCGGGAACTGCATCAGCGGATTGGGAATACCATCTTCAATGACGCGGATCAGCAGAAAATCGGGATGCTCCCAGGTATGCCCGGTCGAATCCTGCGGCGGGACGAGATGCAGCCCCAGCTCGCGCGCCTGCCCGATAGTTGCCGCAAGCTGCCCCTCGCCGTCAAAACCATGACAGTGAGCGCAGTGATAATTGTAAAGATAGCGCCCTTCTTCAAGCGCCGGATTGGTGAAGGTACGAGTCGGCAAATCTTCCGGCGCAACCAGCTCGATAGACGGCGGCGTGGCAGCCGTCCCACAGGCAGCCAGCAGCAGCAACCCTGTCAACACCGATAGCAGTCGCTTCACAGTTTCTTCCTCGTTCAACATGAGATCGGAAATCTTAATCGGAAAGGCGCGCAGATCGCAAAGAAAAGCCAAAATTCAACCCAAAGACGCCGCTGCGTTAAGCATGTTCTCTGCACTTGCCTATTCAAACAAACCGACTGCCCCGCTACAATACGCGCCTTATGCGCCGCCTCTGAATTGCGCCGATTGAGGCACGATGTCGTTCATTTCGCCCGAGTATGTGCTGTTTACCGCCGTGTTCTTCCCGGTGTATTTCGTGCTGCCGCATCGCTTCCGCTGGCTGTGGCTGCTGGTCGCCAGCTACTTCTTTTACGCCTACGGTCACGGGCAGTATCTGTGGATCATTGTTCTGACGACGGCGGTCGATTATATTGTCTCGCGCCTGCTCAGCCGCACCGAAGACCCGCGCCAGCGCAAGCTGCTGCTGGTCGTCAGCATCACGCTCAATCTCGGCATCCTGTTCACTTTCAAATACTTCAACTTCTTCAGCCAATCGCTTGAAACCGTCTTCACCCAGTTCGGATTCGCCTACAATGTCGGCGCGTTTACGCTGGCGCTGCCAATAGGCATCTCGTTCTACACCTTCCAATCGATGGCGTACACGATTGACGTGTACCGGCGCAAGCTGCCAGCCGAGAAACACGCCGGCATCTTCGCCACGTTTGTCGCCTTCTTTCCGCAGTTGGTCGCCGGTCCCATCGAACGCGCGCCGCACATGCTGCCGCAGTACCGCCGTCTCGTCCATTTTGACGAAACGCGCGCCGTCGAAGGGCTGCGGCGCATCCTGTGGGGTTTCTTCAAGAAGGTCGTCATTGCTGACCGGCTCGCCATCTACGTCAACGCCGTCTATAACTCGCCGCAGGAATACAGCGGCTTTCCGCTGATCATCGCCACCTTCTTTTTCGCCTTCCAGATTTACTGTGATTTCTCGGCGTATACCGACATCGCCATTGGCACCGCCCGCATCATGGGCTTTGACCTGATGGAGAATTTTCGCCAGCCCTACTTCTCGCGCTCGATCCGCGAGTTCTGGTCGCGCTGGCACATCTCGCTCTCAACCTGGTTCCGCGATTATCTGTACATCCCGCTGGGCGGCAGCCGGGTAGCGTTTCCGCGCTACCTGCTCAACCTGTTCATCGTCTTTCTGGTCAGCGGCTTATGGCATGGCGCAAGCTGGACGTTTGTGATCTGGGGAACGCTGCATGGGTTGTACGTTGTCGGCGAAGCGTGGTGGGAACACCGCCGCCAGCCAGCCAGGGCGCAGGGTTCGCCAGACACAGGCATGATCGACTCGGCGGCTCCGGCACAGGATGCAAGTGAGGGCGCTCAGAGTGAACCCGGTTCGGGCAGCGCCCCGACGCCAGCAGCATCCGGCATCCGCCGCCTGCTGCCGCTGCCGCAAATCCTGATCACCTTCGCCGCCGTCGGCGTCGCCTGGATCTTCTTCCGCGCCAACAGCTTCAGCGACGCGACCTACATCCTCAGCCATCTGTTCAGCTTCCAGCATGAAGGCGGGCTGACCGATCCGTTCGCGGTGGGACTGCTCGGCAGCCACATCGAATTTCTGGTGTCGTTTGGCTTGATCGGGCTGCTGCTGCTGGTCGATGCCCTCGACGCGAAGATCGGGCTGAACAATCTGTTCCGCCTCAGCCCGAAAGGGCTGCGCTGGGCGGTCTATTACGGCGTGGTCGCCGCCGTCATTTTCTCCGGGCTGTATGGCACAGGCGCACAGGAGTTCATCTATTTCCAGTTCTAAGCCGCGCAGCTTTCTGCTCAAACTGCTTCTGTTCGCGCTTCCGTTCGCCGTTCCGTTCCTGCTCTTCACCGGATTCCTGATCTACACCGGCGAATCCATGCCCCTGAGCAGCATCGTGGCGCAGCAAATGGGCGGCGAGCCGGTGCTGTACCGCCCGCGCTACGGCAACCGCGATCCACAGTTCAAGCTGCTGGCGACCAACACCCGCCAGCCCGAAGTGGTCGCTGTCGGTTCGTCACGGATTCTCCAGTTTCGTTCCGCCTTCTTCGACCGCGACCGGCAGAATTTTTACAACGCGGGCGGTCCTGCCTGGCAGCTTGATCACGTTGTCCATCTGGTCGAGAATCTGAACTACACCCCGCGCGTCCTGATACTCGGACTCGATCAGCCCTGGTTTAACGACGCTTATCCGGGCGACCCGTTCGAGCCGTCGCTCGAACCCAGCAGCGATTTTGACCACATCTTCATGGTCAATCGCAGCGTCATGCAGGCGCTGCTGGACGGCGAGCCGCTGGATATCGCCCGGATGCTGGAACGGCGCGATCCCGGCTACGGCGGAACAGCGCTCGGACTGCGCGCCATCCGTGACGGACACGGCTTTCGCAGCGACGGCAGCGAGCAGTATGGCGATTTCTTCATCGCCCGTTATCTCTACCCTGAAAATGAACGCGCCCGCCATATCAGCCTGATGGAAAACGGGCTGGATATGTACGCGCGCGGCAGCGCCGTCTCTGAAACCGCGCTGGACGATCTCGATCGGCTGCTGGCGTACTGCCAGGAGCGCGGTATCTTCGTCATCGGCGTTCTGCCGTCTTACATGCCGTCGCTCTACCAGCAGATGATAGCTGGCGGGCAGCACGCCTACATCGAAGCCCTGCCGGAGCGACTTCGACCACTTTTCGATAGGCGCGGCTTCGCCCTGTTCGACTTCAGCGACGGCGCGGCGCTGGGCGCGTCGGACGGCGATTTCATCGACGGCTGGCACGCCTCGGAGCGAATGAACCTGCGGCTGTATACCGAAATAGCGCGCGCGCTTCCCGAACGGCTCGGCAGCTACTCCGATCTCGCCGCGCTGGAAGCCATAGACGCCAGCGCCGTCGATACCTTCGATGTCTTCGGCAATCAGCCCTGAAAGGGATATAATCTACGGTACTCGAAAGGTTCTGGATGACCTCAACCGCTACCCTTCTCTACCGGCTGCAAGTGATCGACCTTGCGATGACTCAGCGAGTCATTCGCGTTCAAGCCATCAACACCCTGCTCGGCAGTGACGAGCAGGTCGCCAAAGCACAGCAGGCGCTGGAAGCGGCGGAACAGGCGCTGAAGCCCTGGCAGGCGCGCGCGCTGGATCTCGATCTTGAAATCAAGACCCTCGTCCAAAAGCTGAAGCAGGCGAACGACGCCCTCTACAGCGGCAGCATCAAAATTCCCAAAGCCATGACCGAAGCCCAGGATGAAATCGCCGCCCTTCAGCGCCGCCAGAGCCAGCTTGAGGACGAACTTCTGGAAGCGATGATGCACACCGATGAGGGACAGGCGGCGGTGACAGATGCGCGCCAGTCACTGGCGCAGACGCTGACGACCCAGGAGATGACGCAGGAGCGGCTGATCGCCGAAAAAACCCAGTTGGAAACCGAACTCGCCGCCCTTGAAACCCAGCGCCAGGGGGCAGCCTCACCCATCGACGCGGCAAGCCTCAAGACGTATGAATCGCTGCGCCCGCGCAAAGGCGGTCACCCGGTCGCGCTGCTGCGCAACAACAGCTGCGCCGCCTGCAATATCGAGCAGACTTCGATGAACGTGCAGCAGGTGTGGGCGGGCAAGACGCTCGCCACCTGTGGAAGCTGCGGGCGCATCCTCGCCTCAATGGGGTGAAATTAACCGTACATTCGTAGGGGCGACTCGGTGAGTCGCCCGCCTTACCCTTCGCTCACCGGCAGCCCCACCTGCCGCATGATTTTGAGCGCGTTGGTCGTCGGTGAAGGTCCGTCGCGCAGCACGTAGTCAAACGCCATCTGTCCATCGGCAATACGATCTTCAAAATGATAGTTGGTGACCTGCGGCATCTCGTCGGCAAGCTGCACCAACTCCAGATCGTGGGTCGAAATCACGCCGACGCCAAACTTGCCCACCAGCGCCCGGATATAGGCGCGGCTGCCGATGAGCCGTTCGCGGTTGTTCGTGCCCCGGAAGATCTCGTCAATCAGGAAAAACATTGGCAGCGTCTCGTCCGATTCCAGCGCGTCCAGCAGCGCTTTCAGGCGGCGCGCCTCAGCGTAAAAGTAGGAGATGCCGTCCGCCAGCGAATCGGTCACGCGAATACATGTAAACAGACGAAAGACCGACACGTTCAGCGACTCTGCTGCTGCTGGCGCTCCGGCATAGGTCAATATCAGGTTCGCGCCCAGCGTGCGCAGGAACGAGCTTTTGCCACTCATATTTGAGCCAGTGATGATCGCCACATCACCCATCGCGCCAATAGAGAAGTCGTTGCAGATCCGCTGCGCCTCTGGAATGAGGGGATGCCCTAACTGCCGCGCTTGAAACGCCATCGGCGCGTCGGAAATTTCGGGGAAGGTCGCCGCCGGGTTGAGATAGGCATAGACCGCCAGCGACGACAGCGCTTCCAGTTCCAGCCAGGTGTCAATCCATTGGGGCAGCAGCCGCGCCAGCGCCACTCGTTCGCGCCGCAGTTGGTAGGCGAAGAACATATCCCAGGGCACAACCGCGTTAACGATGCCCCATAGGATGACGTTCTGCTGCAAGCCAGCCGCCGTCACGATCCGCCGTATCCGCCGCAGTGAAGTCGATGGACGGGCGCTCAGAAAGACGTCGCACAGGACGCGAAGGCGCGGGCTGGCGCTGTACCCAAAGCGTTCCAGATACTGAAAAACCGTGCCCGCCTGTTCAAGCCCATCCTGTAATTCAAGCGATTCGCCGAATAACTCGCTGGTTTCGCGGTAGCGCGAGCCGATCAGCAGCATGTAGACAAAAAACGGGGCAATCCACAGCGGCGGCAGCAGACCATTCCGGTGGAGCAGAAACAGCGCCGCGTCGATAATCGCCAGACCAGCCGCCGCCAGCAGCATTGGTTTTAGCGAGCCGCCGTCCTCAGGCGATTCTGCCCATTTCAGCAGCCGGGCAACCGACCAGCGCCGTCCGGTCTGCCCTCCGGCGATACCGGCGCTCACCGCCAGCTTATCGCGAAAGACCACCATCGGGATCAGCTCGCGCACCAGCGCCTGCCGGTCTTCAATCGCCGCTTTGCTGGTCAGCGGCGACAGCAGCCACTGGCTCAGGCGCAGGCTGCCTTCGCGCGTCGTCGCGGCGTCAAGCAGGTGATGCAGCGACCGATCTCCGGTCACGTCAAGGTCGATATGATACGGATGCCCGGCATGAACCGGCACGTCAAACGCCGGGGGCAGCGCCGCCCAGTCGAGATCCATTCGCGCCAGGTGCGCCTCGACAAGCGCCAGCAGCAGCCGGTGGCGCGTCACGCCGCGCTCGATGCGGCGGTGCGCGAATACCGCCGCGCCAAAGATGCTGACAGCCAGCGCCGCGCTCACCCACACCACCGTCCCGCCAATCGAGAAGGCGAAAAACACAATCAGGAAGCCACCAAAAAACGCGCCCAGCCGCGCCCACGAAAGCCGGGCGCTCGTGCGCCGGAGCGCCGCGATATGCCGCTGTAAACGCGCCTGCTGCTGCCTGAGGGCGCGCTGTCGGTTCTGTTTTGTCGTCATGCCTGATTCCCGTCAAAAGCCCGGGTAAGTGTACCAGATTGGAAGTGTGTGGTCAGGGCAGAGGTCCGGTACTCAGCATCCAGCCTTCAATGGGCGGTGAGCCAGTGGCGAGTTCCAGCAGTTGAATGCTCATCACCGCCAAAACCACGATCAGCAGGATGCCCAGCGCCAGCCGCAGTTCCTTTGTGCGTCGTTTGAACAGATCAGACGTCGTCATCTCCAGATACCCTGAAATGCGGACATCCAATTGGTCGTCGTTCAGCCCCGTTTAGGGTCACGCCACTTTCAGCACTCTGGCGATCTTCATCCGAAGCACGATCATGCCCAGAGGCAGCCATTCTTCGACCAGCGCATCGACCTTATCGGGCGCTTCATAGAGTTCCGTCAGCCGCCGCGTCCAGCCGTTGTCCGGCTCGATGGTGAACACGCCTTTGAACAGATAACCCGTTCCATCATCGCCGCCAATTACGACCGCGCCTTTTGGGTTCACTTGCAGATAATCGACCTTGCGCGTATCGCGCACCGAGATAATGACGAGGTCATTTCCATCCAGCCCGAACCAGACGGGGACAGTGTGCGGATAGCCATCAGGATCGATAACGGACATACGCGCGATCAGCGGTTTTTTCAGCAGGGCGCGCACTTCTTCGGTCAGCATGTCTTTCTGTATCCTTTGTGTAATGTGAAAATTGTGAGATGAGGCGCTCTTATTCCCCCCGCAGCAGGCGCAGCGCCGTCTCCGTCAGCAGCGCCGTACCGAGTGGGAAAACCGACTCGTTCAGGTCAAACTGCGGGCTGTGATGCGGTCGCTCCACCTGATCGCGCTTCGCGCCCAGCAGAAACATCGCCCCCGGCGCTTTGCGCGCCATGTAGCTGAAGTCTTCCCCGCCCATGCCGGGTTCGAGACGATAAATGACATCCTCACCCAGCATCTCGATGACCGCGCCGCGCACCACTTCCGCTACCTGCGGATCGTTGTAGACCGATGGGCAGCCTTTGACGATCCTCAGAGCATAGTCGCCGCCCAGCGCCCGCGTCAGCCCAAACACAGCCTCGATTTCGCGGTGAAGCTGCTCGCGGGTGGCGTCGTCAAAGCTGCGGATCGTGCCGGTGAGCTGCACGTCGTCGGGGATGACGTTGGAGGCGTTGCCAGAATGGACTGAGCCAATCGAGATGACCGCCGGACGGATAGGATTCAAACGACGGGCGCGAATGCCATGCAGCGCGTTGATGACCTGCGCCAGAATGAAGATCGGATCAACGCCGCGATGCGGGTGCGCGCCGTGACAGCCTTTGCCGTTGATGGTGGCGTAGAACGTATCAACATTGGCGGTCGTGTAGCCGTCTTCGATGACGATCTGCCCGGCGGGTAAATCGCTGGCGACGTGCAGCCCGATGACGTGATCGACCCCATCGAGCGCCCCATCCTCGATCATACGGGTAGCGCCGCTTTTGCCTTCGTCATCCTCGGCTTCTTCGCATGGCTGGAAGAAAAAGCGGATCTCGCCTTCAGGACGATCCGGCATCTGGCTGAGCACCCGCGCCGCCCCCAGCAGCATGGCGGTATGAGCGTCGTGCCCGCAGGCGTGCATTACCCCCGGCGTCTGCGAGGCATACGACACGTCGTTAATCTCCTGAAGAGGCAGCGCGTCCATATCGGCGCGGATGCCAATGACCGGCTTGCCCTCGCCCAGAATACCGACAACGCCGGTTCTGCCAACGCCGGTCGCAACTTCCATCCCAAACGAGCGCAGGGTATCCGCCACCAGCCGCGCGGTGCGATTCTCCTGGAAGCCAAGCTCTGGATGCTGGTGTATATCCCGCCGCCAGTCCACAATCTGGTCGCCTATCGCCCGCGCCTGTTCGAGTACGCCTGTAAAATCCATGTGCCTGCTCCTGCCATGCGCTAGAATAAGCCTATTCTACCCAACACCCGTCCCTTTCGGGCAAGGACAATCGGCAATGGACTCATCGTTTGACGTCATCATCATTGGCGCGGGCGCGGTCGGCAGCGCCGCGGCATATCAGGCGGCGAAGGTGGGGCACAAAGTCCTGCTGCTGGAACAGTTTGAGATCGATCACCAGCGCGGCAGTTCTTATGGCGCGTCGCGCATCATCCGTTATGCCTATAGCCACCCCGACTACGTCGCGCTGGCGAAAGCTGCGTTTCCGGCATGGCGCGCGCTTGGGGAAGAATCGGGCGAGGCATTGATGGTCGCCACCGGCGGCGTTGATTTCAGCTCGCGCGGCGCGGCGTCGTTTGAGCAGGTAGCGACATCGCTCAGCGCCGAAGGTATCGGCTATGAAATCTGGAACGCCGACGAAGCCCGGCGGCATTTTCCCCAGTTCCAGCTTGACGAGGACATGCAGATGCTCTATCAGGCGGATGCTGGCGTACTCAGGGCGTCGCGCTGCGTGCAGGCGCAGGCGCGGCTGGCGCGGCAGCATGGCGCGGTTCTGCTCGATAACACGGCTGTCACCGGCATCTCGCTTCAGCGCGATTCGGCGGCAGTCGAAACGTCACAGGGACGCTTCAGCGCGGCGAAGCTGATCATGGCGGCGGGCGCGTGGATGCCAAAGCTGCTGGCGATGGTGAACCTGTCGCTGCCGCTGACTCCCGTGAAATGTCAGGAAAATTACTTTGAAACCGGCGATCCGGCAGCCTATGAGCCGGGTTGGTTCCCGTCGTTCATCGCCCATCTGCCCGAAGCCTACGGCTTCATGCCCTATGGGCTGCCTTCGCTTGATGGATCGGGGCTTAAAGTGGGTTTACACGGCGGGCTGCCGTTCGACCCGGAGACACCGGAACGCCAGCCCGACGCGGGCGTCGTCGAGACGATTGGCGCGTTTCTGAACCGATACCTGCCCGGTGGCAGCGGTCGAAACGTCTTTTCGCGCGTGTGCCTGTACACCATGACGCCCGACGAGCATTTTGTCCTCGATCTTCACCCGCAGCACCGGCAGGTCGCCATCGCGTCCTGCTGCTCAGGTCATGGCTTCAAGTTCAGCCCGATTCTTGGTAAAATCCTGTGCGATCTGGCATTCACCGGAACGACTGACCACAATATCAGCCTGTTCAGCGCCGCCCGATTCTCGCCGCCGCAGTGATTGATATCATGACGCCGACACCCCAACCTGAAGACCTGCGACCACTGTTCCTGCTGAATCCGAACGTGGTCTTTCTGAATCATGGCTCGTTTGGTGCCTGCCCCAAGCCGGTATTTGAGGCTTACCAGCAGTGGCAGCTTGAACTGGAGCGCCAGCCGGTGGAGTTCCTCGGTCGGCGTATCGACGACCTGCTCCAGCAGGCGATGCAGCCGCTGGCGGAATACCTTAACGCCGATGCCGACGATCTGGTCTTTGTACAGAACGCCACCACCGGCGTCAATCTGGCTGCCCGTTCGCTGCCGCTTCAGCCCGGCGACGAAATCCTGTCCACCGATCATGAATATGGCGCCTGCGCCAACACCTGGCGGTTTGTGTGCCAGCAGACCGGCGCGCAGTACATCGAGCGCCCCATTCCCCTGCCCCTGACCACCAGCGAGACTTTTGTCGAACATTTCTGGGCGGGTGTGACTACGCGGACCAAAGTCATTTATCTCAGCCACATCACCTCGCCAACGGCGCTCAGCTTTCCCATTGCCGAGATCATCCGCCGCGCCCGTGAAGCCGGAATCATCACCATCATTGACGGCGCGCACGCGCCGGGACACATCGCTGTTGACCTGCGGGCGCTGGACGCCGACTTTTACACCGGCAACTGCCACAAATGGCTGTGCGCCCCCAAAGGCGCGGCGTTCCTCTACGCGCGGCGCGAGCTTCAGCGCTCGGTTCAGCCCAGCATCATCAGTTGGGGCTACGGGCTGGCGTTCAAGTATCTGCACCAGATGCAGGGCACGCGCGACCCGGCGGCATACCTGAGCGTTCCGGCGGCGCTCGACTTTCAGCGCCAACATCACTGGGATGATGTCCGCGCCCGCTGCCATAAACTGGTCATTTCCACTGTCGATGAACTGACCCGCCGCAGCGGTTTAGACCCGCTGGCGGGCGAGTCGTGGTTCGGGCAGATGGCGGCGGTGCCGCTGCCCTCATGCGACGCCCAGACGGTGAAGCAGCGGCTGTATGACGACCACTGCGTCGAAGTGCCGGTGTTCACCTGGAATAACCGCCAGTATGTGCGCATCTCGATTCAGGGCTACAACTCGCAGGCAGATACCGACCGCCTGCTGGGCGCGCTGGACGAAATTCTGACAGCAGACTGGCGCGTGTGAAGCCGCGCGTCACAAATCGGACGGCGACTCACATTCAACTTCAACGGCAGCCCGATTGCCGACGAGTCGGACGCTCACGTCATCGACCAGCGCGGCAGGCTGGCTGTCCGGCGGGTTGACGCTGAACTCCAACCGCAGATTCGCCCACGTATCCGCCGTCTGGGCGCGCATGACGAATGGCTGCAAGGGCGTATTCGCCCCAAGCGTGTAAGCGCAGGTGAGCGCGCCATACTCGCGCCCGGCGGCGTTTTGCAGTGTCACCGAGACGGTTTTGGCATAGGGCGCGTCACTGCCGAGGCTGAAGCCAAGCTCAAACAGGCTGTTGGCGGGCGCGCCAACGTCCAGATTCTGATAAAACGACGCCCACGCTGGCGGGTCGGCAGTATTCAGCCGCAGGAAGCGCATGACACCGTCATGTACCGCCCAACTCACCTGACCGGATGGCGTCCAGGCGGCGGTGCCGTCGTCAAACTGCCCGTTGACCACCAGTTCGGCGTTCAACCGCGCGGGCTGATTCAGCGCCTGCACCAACCGTCCATAAGCCCACGCCGCGACTTCGGGCGGCGCGTAGCCGCTGAAGCCAACGTTGTGCTCGGCATAGATGTAGCCGCCGTAGCTGACCACGCCCGGCGCAGACGCATAGCCAATCACGCCGTACCCCTGCCCGAACTCGACGTGCAGGTGAGGTGACGACGAGTAGCCGGTGCTGCCTTCCAACGCGATCACGTCGCCCGCTTCCACAGACAAATCGCAGTTGGATTGGCTGTAGTCGTCACCGCAGGCGTCGGCTATCCAACCGGAAATACTGCCCGGAGCCAGATGACCATAAAGCGAGTACTCATGTTCGCCATGCTCGATGATCACCACGTTCCAGCGCCACCACGCGCCGCTGTCGTAGGTGTTGGCGCTGTTGGTGTCGTTGGCATAGACGATCCGTCCGGCTTTAGCCGCGGTCACTTCGCCGCCCCCGCCAACGTCGAAATCGATCCGACCGCGACCATGCTGGCGAAAACTGCGCGTCACCGTCGCCCACTGCCCGCCTTCCCAGGGCAGTTGGTAGCCCGCCAGCGCCGACGATGCCACCAGACTCGGGTCTGCCTCAGGGCGATAACGCGAGTCATTCAGACGCGCCGCCACTTCGGCGGGCAGCCCTTCCAGCGCGGCGCGATAGCCAGGCACACCCGGCAGCAGCGCCACCCAGCCGCCGTCGCGCGGCAGCACCGCCAGCCAATCGATCACGCCGGGATACGGCTCGCCGGTTTCGCGGCTGACCGGCGCGAGATAGACGACGCCGCCATGCTGCGGATCGAGCGTTCTGCCAAGCGCATCATAAACAAACGGGCTGTCATCACGGGCATTGAACGCCGCCAGCGCCCCCCGGATAGCATCGTCCTGGGTGCGTTCAGCAGCCGCGTCAAAGGGCGCAAAAGCGTTAAGAAGGATGAGAAGGAACACCAGAAACCGACCCAAATCCGACCTCTTTCTTACATTTATCGCGTATAATGATAGATTGGCGATTCTAGCTTAGGCTGGCTGCATGAGAAAATGTTCCCATTTATTGGACGCTTGCCCTGTTGAAGTGGGCTGCCAGTTTTCGGTACAATAGGTTCGCTCAAAGTTCCATCCAAGTCAGTGAAACGTTTGCATCAGGGGAGTTGAAAGCACCTGAATGAAGCAGTTTGTTATTGATCATCTAACCGGCGAATGTGGCAAGGCAGAACGAATCGTCACCTGCTCGCGCCGCGCCAAAGACGCCGACATGACCATCGAACTGGAGCAGGGAAAGCGCGTCGCCGTATACGTCATCAACCGCGCCATCCGGCTGCCAGAAATTCGAGAGCGTCTGGAGATGAATACCGCTAAACGCCTGCATACCCTGTTCATCATCGACGGACGTATGATGCCGGCGGAGAACGCGGAAGTTGAGCCGCCTTACTGGATGGCGGCGCTTCACGCGCTGAATCATGGGCGCGTCTATGCCTACTGGTGTGACGGACGCGAGGTGACCATTCGCCCGGTTCACATGGATTGGAAGTGGGGCGCGTCCCCCCGCACCGCCGAATATGGTCCAGCGGTGGATTTGAACAGGATGCGGGCTGAAATCTCCCTGCATACCTCGAAATACATGCACGGGCATTACGCGACTGCCGACTTTGGCGAGGGGCAGTTCTGGAAGAAGCACGACCCGATGGACTACCGCCAGTATAAGTATTCGTGGCGGCAGTGGTCGTACCAGTCCACCAGCAAGACGCGCGTGGATGAGCCGCAGGAAGACTGGGAGCCGTGGGAGGAATTCAACCAGCACTACGGGGACGTGGGCGGCTACCAGCACTTTCGCGGCTTCAGTGGGCGCGGCGAGAATCAGCAGCAGGAGCGACGACGCGCCGTTACGGTCAGCAACCGCGAATACGCGCTGCTGGGTCTGTCCAACTCGGCAAGTTACGATGAGGTGAAGCAGGCATACCGGCGCAAAGCCCGCGAAAACCACCCGGACATGCACCCGCATGAGAAGGAGAAGTACACCCTCAGGATGGCGGAAATCAACGCGGCATTTGAAGCCATCAGCCGGCAGCAGAAGGAAAGCTAAAACGGGAGGTCTTAGAACCTCCCGTTGGTTTTGATTAGCGAGGCAGTTGGTCTTTGGGAATGTCCCTCAGCAGGGCATTCCCCGCGTCACGCGGCGACAGAATCGGCGTTTCTATTCCCCAGTTGATGCCAATATCAGGATCGTCCCAGGCGACGCCGTTTTCGTCGCGCCCGCCGTCGTAATAGTTGTTGACGAGATACGTCAGCACGACATCGGTCACGGCATAAAACCCATGCGCCACGCCCGGCGGGATGAACAGCGCGGCGTGGTTCGATTCACCCAGTTCCAGCACGTGGGTATCCATGTACGTCTCCGACGAGGGACGCAGATCAGCCATTGCCACACGCAGGTTGCCGGACATCACCATCCAGTAGTCGATCTGGCGATGATGGTAATGCAGCCCGCGCAGCACCCCCGCCTTGCTGATCGAGCAGTTGCTTTGTATCCGATCCCAGTTCACCCAGGGAAACCATTCCCGGCGAAACGTTTCCATGAACGCCCCACGCTCATCCTCAAATGCCCTGATGGGAACGACATAGGCACCTTCGATGGGAGAAAGTGGTTGAACGTGCGAGGCGGCTTGCTGTCCTGCCACCATGATTTTGCGCTCCGAATGTGTGCTATTCAGCCAACGGACGATTGTAGCATATTCAGGCTGGAATGGGTCAGCCGTTCGACCCGCTGGAGCGAAGAAGCTCGCCCGGAAATACTGCGCTTGCTTTCAACTTTTGTTCCAAATGCACAACTGACACGGTCAGAAATGGGTTACACTCCGCCCTACAGTGTACGCGACTCAGGAGTACCGTCTGTGGACTATATCACTGATAGCAAGACCCAATGGATCGCCGATGAGCTGACCGCGCTCCGGGAACAGGGGCTGTATAACACCATTCGCACCGTCGAAAGTCCGATGGACGCTCACATCGTCATCGACGGCGGTCACGTCATCAACATGTGCGCGAACAACTACCTGGGGCTGGCGAACCACCCGCGCCTGAAGGACGCCGCCAAACGCGCCATTGACGAATGGGGTATCGGACCCGGCGCGGTGCGCTCCATCGCGGGCACGATGAGCCTGCATATCCAGCTTGAGCAGCGGCTGGCTGAATTCAAACGCGCCGAAGCCGTCATCACTCTGCAAAGCGGCTTCGCCGCCAACCTCGCCGCGATTCCGGCGCTGGTGGGCAAGGGCGACGTGATCTTTTCCGACCAGCTCAACCACGCCAGCATCATCGACGGCTGCCGCCTCAGCCGCGCGGCTATCGTCGCCTACGAGCATAACAACGTCGATGATTTGCGCCGCAAAATCGCCGAGACGACTGAGTACGGCAGGCGGATGATCATCACCGACGGCGTGTTCAGCATGGACGGCGACATTGCCCCGCTGCCGGAACTCTACGAAGTGGCGCGCGAACACCAGATCATGCTGATGGTGGACGACGCTCACGGCGAGGGCGTGCTCGGTCGCGGCGGGCGCGGCATCGTCGATCACTTCGGTCTGCATGGCAAAGTCGATGTTGAAGTCGGCACCATGAGCAAGGCGTTTGGCGTGGTCGGCGGCATCGTGGCGGGCAGTCAGGTCATCATCGACTGGCTGCGCCAGCGTGGACGCCCGTTCCTGTTCTCCAGCGCCATGACCGTCCCCGACGTCGCCGCCTGTCTCGAGGCAGTCGATATGCTCGAAGGGTCAGACGAACTGGTGCAGCGCCTGTGGAACAACGCCAGCTTCTTCAAGCAGGAGATGAAGGCGCTCGGCTTCGATATCGGCAGCAGCGCCACGCCAATCGTGCCGGTCATGCTTGGGGAAGCCGCCACCGCGCAGGCGTTCAGCCGCAGGCTGCTGGAACGCGGCGTCTTTGCGATGGCGATTGGCTATCCCACTGTCGCCAAAGGCAAGGCGCGTATTCGGGTGATGAACAGCGCCGCCCACTCTCAAAACGATCTTGAACAGGTGCTTTCGGCGTTCGAGACGGTCGGCAAGGAACTGAAGATTATTGCGTAGCTGAGAGCTGACAGCCCTAGGACAATCATGCGAAAAAAAGTTATTCTCATCACCGGCGCGAACGGCGAAGTTGGACACGGTCTTGTCAGCCGTCTCTACGAGTCCGGCGAGCGCAGCATCCTGACGCTGGATATCAAGCCGCTGGACGACGCCCTGAGCGATAAAGTGCAGGCGCATGTGGTGGGCGATATCCTCGATACCGCCCTGCTCCAGCGCATGATGAGCGAATACGAGATCAACGCCGTCTTTCACCTCGCCGCGCTGCTCTCAACCCGCGCCGAATTCACGCCGGAAGCGGCGCACCGCGTCAACGTCGAAGGCACGCTCAACCTGCTGCATCTGGCGGTTGAGCAGTCGCGCTGGCTCGGCTACCGGGTGACGTTCATCTTCCCAAGCTCAATCGCGGTCTATGGCATCCCGTCGCTGGCGATCAAGAACAGCATCCCGCCGGTCAAGGAAGACGAATACTGCCAGCCGACCACCATGTACGGCTGCAATAAGCTCTACTGCGAGCACCTCGGACGCTACTATTCCGCTTACTATCGGCGGCTTGCCGCTTCGCCCGAACCGTTCACGTTAGACTTTCGCGCCATCCGCTTTCCGGGGCTGATCAGCGCGGTGACCGTTCCCAGCGGCGGCACCAGCGACTACGCGCCGGAAATGCTGCACAGCGCCGCCCAGGGTCAGCCATACAACGCCTTCGTGGACGAAGATACCCGCATCCCGTTCATGGTGATGCCAGACGCCACCAAAGCGCTGCTGCTGCTGGCTGCCGCGCCCGCCGAGAACCTGACGCGCAGCATCTACAACGTGACCAGCTTCGCCCCATCGGCGGGTGAGATCGCCGACATTGTCCGGCGGGCGCTGCCAGATGCCGATATCAGCTTCGATCCTGAAAGCAAGCGCAAGGATATCGTCGATAGCTGGCCCGCCCAGATGGACGACACCGCCGCCCGCCGTGACTGGGGCTGGCTGCCCGACTACGGGCTGACGAGCGCCTTCGACGATTATCTCATCCCGGCAATTCGCCAGCGCTATGAGATGGCGTGAGGGCGTTAGCTTCTCCCCTGCTTCCCACGGGATAACGTAGGGACACGACAATGTCGTGTCCGCCTTTCACCCCTCCCCAGCACACAAGCGGGGAGAGGGGGATTAAGGCTGTGGTTCTTACTCAGCACTCGGTACTCAGTACCCAGCACTCACCGCTAACCATCACCCCACCACCGACAGCCCCCGCAGAACCAGCCACGCCAGCCAGCCTACCACCAGCCACAGCCCGAACTGCCCGTGAAGCTTCGCCGTTCGCCCCTGCGCCTGGTGCAGCAGCGCGTTATCGCTGCTGGTGAAGATGATCTGAATCAGCCGGTATGCTTCCGGCAGAGTCACGGCAACCAGCAGCGTCGTCACCGGCATCACGCCGAACCCGATCATCAGCGCCACCATCACGTAAGCCCCACCCACCAGCACCAGATACTCGATGCGCGCTCCTTCAATGCCCAGCAGCACCGCCAGCGTGCGCTTGTTCACCGCGCGGTCAGAATCGATATCGCGGATGTTGTTGGCGTGAAGGATTGCCGCCACCATGAAGCCGATGGGAATACCAACCAGCACCGGCGTAATGTCAAACCGAACTGCCATGACATAATATGCGCCCAGCACCATCAGCGGACCCATGAAGATGAAGACCGCGATCTCGCCCAAGCCGTTGTATGCCAGCGGAAACGGTCCCGCCGTGTACATGATGACCACCAGCACCCCGCCCAACCCGATCCACAGCAGCAGCGGACCACTCTGAAAGAGCAGGAACAGCCCGATCAGCGCGCCCGCCAGGACGGTGAAGATCGCGCCGATCAGGATTTCGCGCGGCGTCAGCAGTTGGTTCTTGAGGATCATCCCCTGCCCTGACTGTTTCAGGTCTTCAGCGCCGCGCCGGTAATCCGCGTATTCGTTGATCAGGTTGGCGGCGACTTGCAGCAGCAGCGCGCCGATCAGCGACAGCAGAAACCGCGCCAGATCGAACACGCCCTGATCGAGCGCGATGACGGCGGCTGCGCCAAGCGGAACATAGGTGGCGGTCAGTGTGCGTGGTCGCGCAGCGCGATACCACGCGGTGAGCTTGCTAGTGTTGTTCGCGTTCACGCGGTATGAAGTCCTTGTTTAGCCGATGCTGAGAATTGTCGTCCGATCCTAGCATATCCCGGCAAAAACAAGTACGATTGCGCCTGATTCCACTGAAACTCGCATCATCATCTGAGGAGAATTGCCATGAAAGCGCGCAAGCTGATTCTGGCTCTGGTTTTCGTCGTGGCAGCCGCCGCCTGCCAGCCGTCAGAGCCAACGCCGCTGCCGACCAGCCGCCCGCCCGCCACGCCAACGGCTGAAGAAACTGTCGAAGCCACCGCCGAAAGCACGCTGGAGGTCACTGCCGAAGCCACGCTCGAAGCAACTGAGGAAGCGACAGAGCAAGCCACGGACGAAGCGACTCCCGAAGCGGAAGCAACCGAAACGCCATAGCGTGGTTTGGAAGCCTTATGCGGACGCGCCGCTGTAATGGCGCAGCCCGCGCTGCCAGAACAACCGCGCGGTGATCAGCATCAGCGCCGCCAGCCCCGCCGCGCCGAGCAGCGTTTCCGCCGTCAGCCGTCCCAGCAGCGCTTCGGCGGGTACGGTGACGGCAAAGGCAATTGGCACCAGAAATGTCAGCGTGAACTGAAGCCAGCCGGGATAAATCCGAACCGGATAGCGCCCGGCTTCATACATGCTCTCGAAGATCACCAGAATGTTTTCGATGCGAGTGAACCAGAAAGCGCAGGTCGTCAGCATCATCCAGAAGCTGTAGACGATCAGCAGCCCCAGCGCCAGCACCGTCAGAAAGACCAGCGCCTGTCCCGCGTCCACGCTGGCGTTCAAACGCGCCAACCCGACCCCGATCAGGACACAGCCGACGATCATGTTCACCAGTTTCCACAAGCGCACTTCGCGGACGCTGACCATAAACTGCGCGTCAACCGGCTTCAGCAGCGTGAAATCGAGCGTGCCCTGATGCACGTCCTCCATCAGCCGGATCATGCTCGGCTGGATGAGCATATTGATCACCCCGCCAATCAGGAAATAGACGCCGACCACGACCACCAGCTCGGACGCGCTCCAGCCGTTGAGATCGCTGGTGTGGCTGTATACGATGCTCAGACCGCCAAGCGCCACCAGCAGTTCCAGCGCCGTCTGGAAAATCTGCACGACAAAATTGGCGCGATACTGAAGTTCATTCAGGATGCTCATTTTGAACGACAGCCCGATCAGCCTCAGGTAGCGCATGTCACGCCCCCGCTGCCGTATAGCGTTCGACTGCCGCGGGCCAGATTGCCAGCAGCAGGGTGAGCAGCACCGCCAGCACGATCACCTGAACGCCCAATCCAAGCACGACCTGTTCCAGCGACAGCTTGCCGAGCAGCACCTCAACCGGAAACGACATCATCCAGCGAAACGGAAGAATGCTCGCCAGCGCCAGCCCCCAGCCGGGAAGCAGGCTCAGGGGTGCCAGCCGTCCGGTCAGGAACACCTCAGCGACCACAAACACGCCGTAGAACGAGCGCGCCCACGTCGTCCAGAAGGCGATCAGACCTAACACCCAGCCAAAGAGAAACCGTATCGGGAACGCCAGCGACAGCGATAGCAGAAAAACGGGGATGCTCCACGATTGGAGCGCAAACTCAGGCGGGAACACCAGCGCCAGCACCACCAGCGCGACCAGCAGCGCGGGGAGCGCCACAATCTTATAGGCGATGCTGTCGGCAATATCCATGTGAATGGGGTGAACCGGAAGCAGCAGCATCGGTGAAAACTCGCCCCGGCGCACCCGGCGCTCAATCGTGTTCGGGTTGGTCGCCACCGTAAAATGCCGCACCACCATCCAGACCAGGTAGTAAGCGGCAAAGTCAGACGCGGCATAGCCGCCGACGCTGCCGCTGTCCCCCGCGACCTGTGTCCAGACCGCCATGTAGATGATCGGCTCGACCACCAGCCCCTGAATCCAGATAATCAGCGCGGCGCGATACTGCACCAGCGTCGCCACGGCGAGATTCAGACGAATACGGTAGACCGGCAGCAGATGCAAGGTTTTCCCCTCAGGACTGACAGCGGCACAGGAATCGAACGCTCAGACGGCTTCGTACACGGGTTCAGGCTCGACGTTTTCGCGATCCGGCATCGCAAACACGCGCTCAATTACTTCTTCAATCGGCGGCTCGACGATGCTGACATCCGTGATCGGGAAATCCGCCAGCAGCCGCGCGGTGGTGCGGGCGGCGTCCAGACGATGAACCCGAAGCTGGATCTGCCCGACTTCCTCGCAGATGATCTCGCCGTATGCCGCCAGCAGCGCCGGATCAAGCGGCGCGTCGCCGGGTTTCACGACGATGGTTTTATAGGTGGTAAACTGCTGGCGCAGGTGTGTCAGATCGCCGTCATAAATCAGATGTCCGTGATGAATGACGATCACCCGCTTGCACAGCGCTTCCACGTCCGCCATGTAATGACTGGTGAGCAGTATCGCCGCGTTATGCCGCGTGTTGTATTCCTTCAGGAAGGCGCGAATCCGGCGCTGCGCCGTCACGTCCAAGCCAATCGTCGGCTCGTCCAGGAACAGCACCTTCGGGCGGTGCAGCAGCGCCCCGGCGATCTCGCACTTCATACGCTCGCCAAGCGACAGGTTGCGCACCGGCACGCCCAGCACCGGCTGAAGATCGAGCAGATCGATCAGTTCGTCCAGCGTTTGCCGGTATTCGTCGCGCGGCAGCCGGTAGACAGCGCGCGACAGCTCGAACGAATCGACGGCGGGAACATCCCATACAAGCTGGTTGCGCTGCCCCATCACCAGCGTGATCTGGCTCAGAAAGGCAGCCTCGCGGTTTGATGGCGTAAAGCCCAGCACCGACGCTTCACCCGCTGTTGGATAGAGCAAGCCGGACAGCATCTTCAGGCTGGTCGTTTTGCCAGCGCCGTTCGCGCCAAGAAAGCCGACAATCTCGCCCGCGTCAATCTCGAACGAAACGCGATCAACCGCCTTCACCTGCCGCGTTCTGCGCCGGACGAGACTCCTGAGCGCCGCCGCCAGCCCCGCCTCTCGCTCGGTCACCTGATACGTTCTGGCAAGGTCACGCACGCGGATGACGGTCGCCATATCGCTCTACTCCCCAGCAGGTATATATGAAATCGGCAGGAGTTTACAGTTAGGTGTGGCGCTTGTAAAGAAATCGGGAAGCAGGAACGCGCCTGTCCGGGCGTCCGGTTTTCCTTTGCGCGCCGCCAGCGCATAAGGTATGGTTGTGCCGTATTCAGGAGAAAGATTATGCTTGCCGCCCGCCTCTATGGTCCTCGTGACATTCGCATTGATACTGTTGATCTGCCGGGCGAACCCGATCCGGGCTGGATTCTGCTCAAAGTTTCCGCCGTCGGCATCTGCGGCTCTGACCTGCACACCTATGATGACGCCCGCATTGGCGACACCACCGTCCAATCGCCGCTGATCCTGGGGCATGAATTTAGCGGCGTGGTCGCTGCCGTCGGCGCGGATGCTTATGATGGCGACGATCAGCCGCTGGCAGTGAGGCAGCGCGTTGCCGTCGATCCGGCGTCACCCTGCTGGCGCTGCGAAATGTGCGATTCCGGTCACCCGAACCTGTGCCGCCGCCTGCATTTCTGCGGACTTTATCCGGACGATGGCTCGCTGCGCGAGTACATGCTGGCGCGCGCCCGTGACTGCTATCCGGTACCAGACGCTATCACCGACGCGGGCGCGGCGCTGTTGGAACCGCTTGGCGTCGCCATTCACGCGGTTGACCTCGGCAAGATCAAAGTGGCGAAAAGCGCTGCCGTTCTGGGCTGCGGTCCCATCGGTTTGCTCATCATTCGGCTGCTGCGGCTCAGCGGCGCCGATCCGATCTATGCCTTTGACCGCTTGCCCTGGCGGACAGCCAAAGCCAAAACGTGGGGTGCCAGCGAAGCCTGGACGCTGGAACACGACCCGGTCACGATGATTATGGATGTGACCAACGGGCGCGGAACCGATGTCGTGTTTGAAGCCGCCTGGGCGGATCACAGCGTCGCGCAGGCAGCGGAGATGGCGCGCCTGGGCGGGCGCGTCGTGCTGGTCGGCATCCCGTCCGACGACCGCATCCTGATGAAACACTCCACCGCCCGCCGCAAAGGGCTGACCATAATGATGTCGCGACGGATGAAGCACACCTACCCCCGCGCCATTCAGCTTGCCTCAACCGGCAAAGTGGATGTGGACGATCTGGTTTCGCACCGCTTCCCGCTGTCACAGACCAACGAAGCGTTTGCCCTCAACATCGCCTACGCGGAAGGCGTCCACAAGATCGTGATCGACGTGTAACATTTTTGCCCGCCTTTCGGACAAAACGAACGCGGCTCGCGGTTTATACCGCCGCTGTGTTCGTTTTCACACTCTCATTGGTTACAACCATCCATTACTATTGGCATTATTGGCTCTAAGGCAGGTCTGCTATGATGGTTAAGCCCTGTTGAAGCTTGTTAAGGATATGTGGTGGTTACGCACGCAGTAAAACAGCCGGAAGCAGACATGCGCTGGCTGTGGGAGTTTGTCGCTGCGCACCCTGGCAAAGGGCTGGGCGCGGTGGTCAGCGGCATCTTTGGTGGTATTGCCGGCTCGATGGAGCCATTCCTGATTGGAATCATCATTGACCATGTGCGCGCTGGCGCGTCGCCCGACGTGCTCTTGCAGGACGTGGTGCTGATCGTCGTCTTCGGTCTTTTCACCGTCGCCGCCTTCTATGGACAGCGTTACTACAGCGGCGAAATCGCCTACGACATCAACTTCGACATCCGCAGTCGGTTGTTCGATAACCTGCTCACGCTCGATCAGGCGTTCTTCAACCGCTACGCCACCGGCGATCTGATCTCGCGGATGCACGCCGACGTAGACATGATCTGGCGTCTGTTCGCGCTCGGTTTCAACCGCATCGGCAGCGCCTTCGTCGGCGTGATCTTCATCTTCGTGCTGCTCGCCAGCGTCAACCTCACGCTGACGCTGGTCGTCTTCGCGGTTCTGGCAGTCTCAACCGCCTTTCAAATTCGCGCCGGTCTGGTCCTCAAGCCTGTGTTCGAGCAGGTTCAGGATCAGGCGGGGGTGATTGCCGCGCTGGTGCAGGACACTGCCAGCGGCATTCAGACGATCAAGACCTTCGGGCGCGAAACTGGGGTCGCGGCAAAATTCCACCAGGAAAACCTGGAATACAGACGCCGCTGGCTGTTCTTCAAGCGCCGTAACGAGCCGGTCGGAATGCTGCCAAACATGATCAGCCAGCTCACAACCGGAATTGTGGTGCTGTTCGGGGGGATGCTGACGCTCGAAGGCTCGCTGACGCTGGGCAACTTCGCCCAGTTCATCATCTACCTGTCAGTTATCAGCACCGTCCTGCTCCAGCTTGGCACGATCTACCAGCGCTACCAGCAGACGCGCGGGGCGCTGCTGCGCATCACTCCCCTGCTTCAGCAGCCGACGATTGCCAGCAAGCCAACCGCCCGCCCATTTACCAGGACGCGCAGCGATGTCGAATTTGAGCACGTCAGCCTGACGCTGGACGGCGCGCCGCTGCTGCGCGATATCTCGCTCAAGATTCCCGCTGGCTCGGCGGTTGCCTTCGTGGGACCGACCGGCTGCGGCAAGACGCTGCTCGTCAGCCTGCTGGCGCGCGTCTATGACCCGACTGAAGGCAGCATCCGTATTGGCGGCGTCGATATCCGCGATTACGAACTGGAGTCGCTGCGCGAAGGCGTGTCTTACGTGCCGCAGTCTACTTTCCTGTTCAGCCAGACCATGCAGGAAAATGTCCGTATGGGCAACGACCATATCGGAGACGACGATCTTGACCGTGCCCTGCACATTGCCCGCGTCAGCAACGATCTGCCCCAGCTTCCCTACGGGCTGGATACGCTGGTGGGCGAAAAAGGCGTCATGCTCTCCGGCGGGCAGAAGCAGCGCGTCGCCATCGCCCGCGCAATCGTCCGCGATCCGGCAATTCTGGTGCTGGATGACGCGCTCTCCAGCGTCGATACCCACACCGCGGCGGACATTCTGGACGAACTGCGGCATGTCCTCGAAACCCGTACCAGCCTGATCATCGCCCACCGCATCGCGACGGTTAAAGACGCCGACTTCATCGTCGTCATGGATAAGGGGCGCGTTATCGAACAGGGAACCCACGAGGAATTAACCCGGCAGGATGGCTTCTACGCCCGAATGGTCGAACGCGAATTTGCCAAAGACGATGTGAAGGAGTTCAGCAATGGCGCAGCCGACTAGGCGGCTGGAAAGCCAGGCGGATACTGACAAGAGCAAAATCACTGACCGCTACCTGTACTGGATGCTGGGGCAGATGCTCGCGCCCTACAAATGGCAGCTTGTCGTGGTCTTTGTCCTGCTGGTGGGCGTGTCGGGCGTGTCGCTGCTTCAGCCGTATCTGGTTCAGCGCGCGGTCGATGGTCCCATCACCGACGGCGATCTCTCCGGGCTGATTCCCTATGGTATCGTCTACTTCAGCGCGATAATCATCATCTTCGCCCTGCGTTTCGCCCACACCTACCTGCTGCAAACCATCGGTCAGAACGCGCTGGTTGACCTGCGCCAGAAGCTGTTTGAGCACATCGTGCGGCAGGATATGCGCTTCTTCAACACCACGCCGGTGGGTCAGTTGGTCGCCCGCATGTCCAACGATATCGATGCCCTGACCGAACTGCTCTCGACCAGCATTGTCATGGTCGCCAGCAGCATGGTGACGCTGGTCGGCATCATCGTCACCATGCTGGCGATTAACTGGCGGCTGGCGCTGCTCAGCTTCGTGGTGCTGCCGGTGATGATCGCGGCGACGGTGTACTGGCGCAAGAAGATCCGTTCCGCTTCAAGCATGGTGCATAAAGTCGTGGCGGAATACCTCGCCTTCCTCAACGAGCAGTTCAGCGGCATGTTGGTGGTGCAGTTGTTTGGTCGCCAGCCCGAAAGCCGCGCCGGGCTGGATGAGGTGAACGAGAATTACCGCCAGATGCACCGGAAGATGCGCGATTCCTACACCGGCTACGCTTCCATACTGCAACTGCTGACTTCGGTTGGATTAGCCGTCGTGCTGTACGGCGGCGGCATGGGCGTTCTGGCAGAATGGGCGACGCTGGGAATGCTCATCTCGTTCATCGAGTACACGCGCCGCACCTACGACCCCATCAACCAGCTTGCCGAGCAGTTCGCCCAGATTCAGATGGCGCTGTCGGCGGGCGAGCGCATTGCCCGGATGCTGCGGGTCGAGTCGAGCATCAGCGATCCGCCCAACCCGGTGACGCTCCGGCAGACGCGCCATTCGTTCAGCTTCGATCATGTCACCTTCGGCTATGAGGAGGATCACCCCGTCCTGCATGACGTGTCGTTCCACGTCGAGCCGGGACAGCGGATCGCCATTGTCGGCGCAACCGGCGCGGGTAAAACGTCGCTGGCGGGGCTGCTGGCGCGCTTCTATGATGTCGATGAAGGGCGCGTGCTGATCGACGGCGTCGATATACGGGCAGTGCGCCAGGAAGACCTGCGCCATTACGTGACAGTTGTGCCGCAAAACCCCTACTGCTTTAACGGAACCGTGGCGGATAACCTGCGCCTGTTTGAACCGTCCGTCACCCTCGAACAGATGCGCTCCGCCGCCCAGACCGCCAGCGCCGCGCCGTTTATCGAGCGACTGCCCGGCACGTATGACTATCCGCTGCTGCCCGGCGGCGCGAACCTGTCGCAGGGGCAGCGGCAGCTTCTGGCGCTGGCGCGGGCGCTCATCCATAATCCGCACAGCATTCTGGTGCTCGACGAAGCGACCAGCAATATCGACACCGAAACTGAAATGCTGATCCAGCAGGGGCTGTCGCGTATCCTCCGCGACCGCACCAGCCTGATCATCGCCCACCGCCTGAGTACGATCCGCGATGCCGACCGTATCCTCTTCATGCAGCGCGGGCGCATCCTTGAAGACGGCTCGCACGACGCGCTGCTGCACCAGAACGGGCTGTACGCGCAGCTTTACCGCCGCCAGTTTGAAGCGGCGGAGATAGCACAAGTAGCCCGCAATCAGGTATAACCTTAGCAGACTCAAATAACGCTGGTCGGCAGCCCACCCAGCCAGATACACGGGTGATGTGCAGCGGCGGGCTTAGCCGCTGTTGATATTTGGTAACCGCATGGAGGCGTGAATGCAGCACCTGCAAGAAGCAGCACTTGGCGCGGTCAAACAGGACGACGGGCGCTGGCAGTTTCGCGTGTGGGCACCGTTCGTCAATTCGGTAGAGCTTCATGTACTGGGCGAACACGAGCGCTACCTGCCGATGGAACGGGAAGACAGCAACTGTTTTAGCATCGTCACCGAAGCCGCGCCGGGTGAGGATTATCGCTACCGGCTCGATGGGGACGACGAGTGTCCCGATCCGGTATCCCGTTTCCAGCCTGACGGTGTATTTGGTCCGTCACGGGTAGTCGATTCGCACTACGCCTGGTCAGACGACAACTGGCGCGGCGCGCCGCTGCAAGCGTATATCATTTACGAACTGCACATCGGCACCTTCTCCGACGAGGGAACTTTCCAGGGTGCCATCCCGCATCTCGACGCGCTGGTCGATCTGGGCGTCACGGCGGTTGAAGTGATGCCGGTCAGCCAATTCTCTGGCGCGCGCGGCTGGGGCTATGACGGCGTTTTTCTGTATGCGGTTCACAACAGCTACGGCACGCCCGACGACTTCAGGGCTTTTATCGACGCCTGCCACCAGCGCGGGCTGGCGGTCATCCTGGACGTGGTCTACAACCACTTCGGACCCGAAGGCAACTGCACCGGGCGCTACGGACCCTACACCACTGACCGCTATAAAACACCCTGGGGCGAGGCGATGAACTTCGACGGACCCTACAGCGACATGGTGAGCGCCTACTTCATCGAGAACGCGCTGTACTGGCTGCGCGATTGCCATGTTGATGCGCTGCGGCTGGATGCGGTGCATGAAATGTACGACTTTTCCGCTAACCCATTTCTCAAGCAGCTTCAGGAGCGCGTTGACCGCTACCGGGAACAAACCGGACGCAACATCTATCTGATGGTCGAAAGCGACCTCAATGAGCCGAATCTGGTGCGCGTTCGCGAGCTGGGCGGTATTGGCATTGACGCGCAGTGGAATGACGACTTTCACCACGCGCTGCACACGCTTGTTACCTACGAAGGCGCGAACTATTACACGGATTACGGCGAATTTCAGCAGTTAGTCAAGGCGCTGCGGAAGGGATTCGTCTATGACGGAATTTACTCGCCATCGCGGAAGCGGACTCACGGCGCATCCTCAGCCGATATACCGGCGGAACGCCTGATCGTCTTCTTTCAGAACCACGATCAGATCGGCAACCGAATGCCGAATGAGCGCGCCATCGATATTATGTCATTTGACGCCTTCAAGCTGGCGAATGGTCTGGTGCTGCTGTCGCCTTACGTGCCGATGCTGTTCATGGGCGACGAATACGGCGAAACGCGCCGCTTCGAATACTTCATTGATTACCACGATCAGGCTCTGCTCGATGCGGTGGAGCAGGGACGGCGCGAGACCTTCCCACTGCGCCTGCATGATGGTTTTGAGCCGCCCAATCCTCATGCCATTGAGACGTTCATCTATTCCAGGCTTGACCGGGCGCTGCTGGATCAGCCCAAAGGGCGGCTGATCTTTGATTTCCATAAAGCCGTCATCGCCCTGAGAAAGAGCCTTCCGGCGCTGGCGCGGCTCGACCGCAGCCTGTTTGAAGTGCATGACGACGAGGCGCAGCGGGTGATCGGCATCAACCGCTGGGCGGACGGCAGTCAGGTGTATACGGCGTTCAACGTGAGCGCTGAAGAAAGCAGCCTGACTCTGCCCGTCCCTGCTGGAGACTGGGCGGTTCGCTTCGACTCGTCTGCCCCGCGCTGGCAGCTCGATAACGATGATCAGTCTGATGGAACTGACCAGCCGACGATGCACTCGGATGGCAACCTGCGGCTGACGCTGCCGCCGTTCGCTTTGGTGGTGCTGGAACGACAGTCAGACTAAGTTTCGGATTCCGCGAGGCGCATTTGGTCAGTTTTCAGATGAGTCATCTACTCATCTATACCAGTATATTTCACATCCGGGCGCGCCCTGCTACAATTACCATCCTGTCACGAAAGGATTCCTGATGGTGAGCAGTTTTCTGCAAAGTGAAATTCTCGAACAGCCGGAATCGCTGCGGCGGCTGCTGGACGCCGAGCAAGCCAACATCGAGCGCATTGCCAGGATTATCCGCAGCCGCAGCCCCAAATACGTGACGCTGGTCGCGCGCGGCAGTTCGGACAACGCGGCACGCTACAGCCAGTATTTATTCGGCACGATTAACTCGCTGACCGCCGGGCTGGCAACGCCATCGACATTTACGCTCTACCAGCATCCGCCGCGCCTCGATGACTCGCTGGTGGTTGCCGTTTCGCAGTCCGGGCAGTCGCCCGACATTATCGCCGTAGTCGAAGAAGGACGGCGGCAGGGCGCGCTCACGCTGGCAATCACCAACGTGCCTGGCTCGCCGCTGGCAGAAGCCGCCGAACACAACATCGCCATGCACGCCGGACAGGAACGCAGCATCGCCGCCACCAAAACGTACACCGGCTCGCTGCTGGCGCTGGCAATGCTCTCGTGCGCGCTGTCGGGTGACAGCACGTGCGCCGAGGGGCTGGCGCGGGTACCCGACTGGGTGCAGGCGGTCGCTGAACGCGCCGACGACACCATACGGCGGGCGGAGCGCTACACCTATATCGAATACTGCGTCGTCGCCAGCCGGGGCTATAACTACGCTACCGCCTATGAAACCGCGCTCAAGCTGAAGGAACTCACCTACATCATCGCCGAGCCGTATTCGTCGGCAGATTTTCAGCATGGTCCGGTGGCATTGGTGGAACACGGCTTCCCGGTGCTGGCGGTAGTCCCCGAAGGAAAGGTAGCGGCGGAACTGACCGTGTTCTTCCAGCAGTTGAAGGGACGCGGCGCGGATCTGATCGTCATTTCGGCGCTGGAAGAGGCGCTGGCGCTGGCGCAAACGCCGCTTGCCATCCCGGCAGGAATTCCCGAATGGCTTTCGCCCATCGTGGCGGTGGTTCAGGGACAGTTATTCGCGCTTGGTCTAACGCAAAGCAAGGGTTACGATCCCGACCACCCGCGCGGGCTGCGCAAGGTCACCCTGACGACGTGACGATTCTTCCGCTGGTTCCCCCTCTCCCCGCTTGCGTGGGAGAGGGGGCAGGGGGTGAGGGGGTCTTAATCGTTTTCCACTTCGCTCAGCTTCACCGGACGGTTTTCGTCATACGATTTACGCGCCGCGCGTGCCATGACCACCGGCGCGCGTCCATCGCTTCCGCCAACGGTGACGGGCGTATCGTTCACTACTGCGTCCACAAATGCCCGCATCTCGACCACATAGCTCTCGGTGTAGCGCTCGACGAAGAAGTTCAGTGGCAGATCGCGGTAAACGTTCTGCCCGGTGCTGACGACGGCGCTGTTGGGATAGTTGTTGGCGGTGCTGATACTGCCGCCGCTGCCAAATACTTCGACCCGCTGGTCGTAGCCGTAGACGGCTTGGCGGCTGTTTTCGATGCTGCCGATCACCCCATTAGCGAACCTGAGCACGATCAGCGCCGTATCCACGTCGCCTTCCGCGCCAATCGCCGGATCGACCATTACCCCGGCAACCGTATAGATTTCGTCCACGTCCGCGCCGATCAGAAAACGCGCCATGTCAAAGTCGTGGATCGTCATATCGACGAACATACCGCCGGAAACGCGCACATAGCTGGCTGGCGGCGGTGCCGGATCGCGGCTGATAATGTGCAGGCGGTGCGGCTGCCCGATTTCACCGCGCTCAACCGCGTCACGGACGCGGCGGAAGTTGGGATCGAAACGGCGGTTGAAGCCGATTTGCAGCTTGACTCCGGCTCTGTCTGCCGCCGCCAGCGCCGCGTCAATCCGCTGCAAGCTGAGGTCAATTGGTTTTTCACAGAAGATATGCTTGCCCGCCTGTGCCGCCTCGATGATGAACTGGGTGTGGGTGTCGGTGGATGAGCAGATAATGACCGCGTCGATGCCATCCCTCAGCGCGTCGCGGTAGTCGGCGGAAGCGTGGGGAATATTCAACCGCGCCGCCGTCTCCTGCGCGGCAGCCAGGTTGACATCCGTAATGGCGACGACTCGGGTATCGGGAATGCGCTGGACAAGGTTTTCGGCGTGAATCTTGCCGATACGCCCTGCCCCGATAACTGCTGCGTTCAACATGATGTGAAGCCCTTTAACACTACAAAGTCAGAAAACACGAAAAAATCGTATTGGAACGCGAAGCCGGTGCCGATGCAAGCCGTCGGATGAATGGCATGGATTAGTGGTGCTATCTGTCGCGGACAAAGACGAAGCAGAAAGTAGAAAGGCTAAAGTTTAAAGTTCAAAGTGAAGTACGGACATTTGATGCCTCGTTCAGTGATTCAGCGTCCTTTCTACTTTTGAACTTGCTACTTTCCACTTTTCAACTTTCATCTTCTTTCCTAACATGCGTGCGCCAGCACCAGCACCCGCGTGGAAATGGGCAGCGCCGCCTTCGTCAGACTCACTTCGGTGGCGAAGGCGAAGTCCACGTCAGCGTCGTCAAACAGGCTCAGGAAAGACTCGATCCACAGGGTATTGCGCGGCTTCCAGCGCAGGGTACGAAAGTGCATCGGCACCACCAGACGCGGCTGCACCCGGTCAATCACAGCTTTCAGGTCGGGCAGCGCGATAGTTGGGTGATCGCCCGCCAGCGCCAGCAGCACATCCAGCCCGGCGAAAAAGTCCATCTGCTCGTCAGACAGCGGGTTGCCAACGTCACCCATATGCCCGATATGGATGCCATCGACCTCGAAGCGGTACATGCCGTTGGCGTCAGGATCATGGTAGCGATGATCCAGCGCTTCCATTGACCAGACGGCGCGAAAGGGGACGCCTTTCTCGGCGCGCGCGCCGCCGGTCTGCGCCAGTTCAAGCGCGTTGATGACCAGCGGTTGACCGGGTACAAGATCGCCCCGGCAGTGAAAGCTGTCATTGCCCGACGAAATCACCACCAGATCGGCAGGATCGGGAATCGGATCATAGCCCGCCGTCTCCGGCGTATACGGATCGGTCACAATCGTAACGCCGTTATCCCCCTGAATCTGGAAACAGGCGTGCCCATACCATTTCAGTTTCATCCATCAGCCTTTCACGCGCGGAAGAATTTCCTGCGACAGCATCGCCAGCACATCAGGATCGGGGATGCCCAGCGGTTCGAGCATGAGGAAGTCGCAGCCCACATCGACAAACTCATTCATCTGCTCGACAATATGTTCCGGCGTGCCGACAAAGGCGTTTTCATGGGTAAATTTGCCATAGCCGCGCCGCAGCGCCTCAGCCTCGTTCCGCCCCACCGCCACGCGCCCGTACCACGACAGCCGCAGCGTTGCCGGGTCACGCCCTGCTTTCTCACACTGCTCTCTCAGCCTGGCAAGGTGCTGGGTGTATCGAGCGATGTTCGAGTCCGACAGATTCCAGACCTGCGCATATTTTGCCGCCAGCAGCATCGTCGTCGCGCCGCCGCCGCCCACCAGAATCGGCGGTGCCGGATCGGGCTTTGGCTCGCAGTAAGCGCCGGTGACCCGGTAGTGTTTGCCCTGGAAGGTCACCTGACCGGGTTCGGTCCACATGCGAATAAGGATTTCGAGTGTGTCTTCCAATTGTTCCATACGCACCCGCGTGCTGGGGAACTCGTAATCGTAAGCGTGATACTCGTCCTCTTTCCAGCCCGCGCCGATGCCCATGATGAAATTACCCTGGCTGAGAATTTGCAGGGTCGCCGCCATCTTGGCGAGCATCGCCGGGTTGCGGTAGCTCTGCCCCAGCACCATCGGACCCACTTTCATGTGTGGATAGCGCGCGGCAAGAACCGCCAGCACCGTCCACGCCTCGAAAAGTGGATCGGCGCCAAACATGAAATGATCATTCATCCAGAAGCTGGTCATATAGGGTTTGAGATGCGGCATAGCGGCGTCAATGTCTTCCAGCCATTTGTGCGGCTGACCTGCTGCCGGACCCGAAAGCACTCCCCATCCAAATTCGACTGGCATACTCTGCTCCAATCTCACCATTCACCATAAATACATCGTAGAGGGGTTACTGATTAGCTCTCGTTGGGATGGAGGATGATCTTTGCATCCTGGCGGCTTTCTAGCCGTTTGAATGCGCCGAGCGCATCGTCCAGCGCCAGGCGCGCGCTCACCATTGGGCGCAGATCAAGCCTACCCGACGCCATCAGCCGGATGACGTTGGCGAACGTGCCATGTCCGGCATGACCCAGCGACCCGGCAAGCTGCACGCCGTACACCTGATAATGCTCCAGCGACAGCGGCGTTGGACGCTCAGAGCGCCCGATATGAGCGATGGTCGCGCCGACACCCAAGCCATAAGTCAGCGGGGCGAGCGTATGCAGCGGCGCGCCCGCCGCCTCAATCACAAAGTCCACCCCCTGCCCATAGGTCAGGTCGCGCAGCGTCTCATTCAGGTCGATGCCCTGCGGATCGAGTACGTGCGCCGCGCCTAAGCGTTGGGCAATCTCGCGGCGGCTGGGCGAGGTGTCAAAGACAATGACCTGGGATGCGCCCGCCGCAATCGCCAGCGCTTCCGCCGTCAGCCCGATTGGACCCGCGCCAAAGACAACCACGTAAACGCCGGGTTTCCAGGTCGGCAAACGGTTGAACATGGCATGATACGAGACGCCGGTTGGCTCGACCATCGCGCCCATCACCAGCGCTTCGTGTTCGTCGCCCAGCCGTTCGGCGATCTCGTCCAGCTTCCAGCAGTAGCGAGCGCGCACCGGGATATACTGCGCCATCGCGCCCGGTGTGGTGAAGCCCAGTTCTTCCATGTTGATGCAGTGGTTGAACAACCCCCGGCGGCAGGCGGCGCAGACGCCGCACCACTGGATTTCCTCGGCAGTCACCAGATCGCCCACCTTCAAATCGGTCACGTCCCTGCCAATCTCAACCACCCGCCCCGAAAATTCGTGACCGAGGATGTTGGGGAAGCGCGTCAGTCCGGGATACAGCATGTAGCCATCGTCGGCGCGTTCGTACATGTGCATGTCCGAGCCGCAGATGCCAACCGCGGCAACCTGCACGATCACTTCGTCGTCTTTTGGCGTCGGATCAGGCGCAGCGCCAACGCTGATGGTCGGATTTTTCCACACCTGCGAGCCGCTTTTGACCTTGCGCGTCTGGCGTTCGCCTTCGCTGAGGCGATAGTCGGGTTTGGGCTGCCATTCGGCGGTGAGCGTCAGTGCTCTCATAAATCCTCTAATGTGGCAAAAACAACGTTCTTTGTTTTCTGAACGTCTGACAGGGTTTCCGTCAATCCCGCCAGCGCCAGTTGATAGGATGTTTGCTTCTCACGGGCACGCTCAAGCACAATCTGAGCCGTATAAATCGAGTAGAGGTAACGCTCGTCCAGCTTCTCCGGCGCAGCGCCGAACAGCCGCGCGAACCAGGCGACTCGCTCCAGCGTGAATGGGTGCAGAGAGACAATCAGGCTGCCGATCCCGTTTGCGCCGTTGGCATGTGTCGTGACAGCCACATCATCCGGCACGCGCAGGTAGCGCGGCGTAAGGTCCTCAATCAGAAACGGCTGCATCCCGCTGCCGATCTGCGCCGTTCGCCAGCGCAGCTCAACGCCATCCTCGCGCCAGCGACCGCCCTCGCTCACCTCGTCCACGTCAATCCCCCGCAGTCGCAAACCTGCCACCTCTGCCTCGAGATCGGTTGAGACAAAGGCATAGGCGATAATACCCTCCCCGTCCATGAGCAAATGGCTGTAATCGGCAGTGTCCGGCAGCGGCTCCGGCTCTCCGGTGAGCGCCATCAGTTCGAGATAGGTGCCGTCGGCGAAGCAGATCAGGGCATTATGGGTTGTGCCGCTGGCGTGCCTGCCGCCATAGATAACGGTGAACCCAAGATCGTAGTAATCCGCCATGGCGGTTTCCAGATCGGCTACGCAAATCACAACGTGGTCGAGTGAGAGAGTCATCGGGTTCTCTTTTCCTGGGCGACCTGTGTGCAGACCGTTGGTATGCACCCGCCCTATATAAAAATCTTCGCGTCCTAACAGTTTATCGCCGCGTTACGAACTTCCCATTCCTGCCTGAACGCGACCAAGCCTTCGGCAGCGTTGAAGGATTTCCGCCCAAGCGCCTGTGCCGTTCTTTCGGTGCTGGAACGCAGGCGAAATGGCACGCCGATACCGGCATCCGTGTACTCGCGCGCCACCAGCGGGTCGGTTGGCACTGCCGCGATCAGGCTGCGATCCAGATCGAACACCTCAGCCGTCTTGCGGGCAAGCTCGATGCGGCTGGTGAATTCCGATCCGAAGCAGTGAAAAATGCCGCTGCCGTCATGTCGCGCCAGACGCAGCAGCATGTCCGCGCCATCAGACGCCAGCGTGGGGTGCGCCACGTCGTTGATAGACTCAGCCACCCAGACCGCCGCGACTCGTCCGCTGCTCAGGCGTTCAACCACGTAATTTGGCAGATCGCCAAAGCCAACCCCCTGCTGCCAGCGCGTCAGGCTTGGAATAGCATAATTTAGTCCGTAAACGCCCGCCAGCCGCCCGACGGCGAAGTTCAGCCCGTCCATCGCGCTCAGTTCACGTTCGGACGCCATTTTCATCACGCCGTAGAAATTGACCGGAAACGGCGGTGAGTCTTCGTCCAGAAGTTCCGGCGCTCGCCCGTCAAACACCCAGTCGGTCGAGACGAAGATCATCCGAACGCCGTTTTCGCGGCAGGCATGGGCGAGGGTGCGGGTGCTGCCTACCATGATCTCCCACGCCAGCGAACGCTGCGCCGCCATCATGGTTTGATCAAGCAGCGCGGCGCTGTGGATGACGACATCCGGCTTAAAATTCTTTATCGAAGCACGAATGGCATCTTCGTCGCGCATATCAAGTGGATCGAGCGTGTAGCCAATACTGCCTTCCGGCGGCGCTCCAAACAGCGAAGCAATCACCTCGTGACCGTCACGCTCCTGCGCCAACCGGATGATGTTGCTGCCGACCAGCCCGGTGCCACCTGTCACGTACAAACGCATTCCGGTTCCAATCAGGTATAGTAGTCTCAAAAGATATTATTGCCTGCAATTATAACTCTACTCAGGAGCCAAGCCACATGATTCTGGGCGGCATCATCCCGATAGTGATCACGCCATTCCACGCCGACGGCAGCGTTGATGAAGCCAGCCTGCGGCGGGTCGTGCGTTTCGAGCTTAACGGTCAGCCACAGGGCATCGGCGTGGGCGGTTTCGCCAGCGAGGCATATAAGCTGACCGAAAGCGAGCGCCTGCGCTGCGCCGTTATCGCCGCCGAGATGATCGGCGGGCGGCTGCCGCTGATCATTGGCTTGGCGGCGGGCAGCACCGAAGCCGCCATCCAGCAGGCGCGGCTGTACGAACCGCTGCGCCCTGCCGCGCTGATGACGCTGCCGCCCAACACCTTTGCCTATGACGAACCGGCGCTGGTGGAGTTCTACGTTCAGCTTGCCGAAGCGGTGGACGTGCCCATCATGGTGCAGCAGGCACCGCAGATACCCGCTTACGCCGGAACGCTGCTGCCGGCGGCGGCGCTGGCAGAGATTGCCCGCCGCGCGCCAAATGTCCAGTATTTCAAAGTGGAAGGAGCTGGTTCCGCCGAGCGCGTGCAGGCGCTGCGCGCCCTCATTGGCGACCGCGCCGGGCTGTTTGGCGGCGGCGGCGGCATCAGCTTTTACGACGAGCTGCGGGTGGGGGTCACCGGGCTGCTGCCTGGAGTCGGCTTCAACGAGTATTTCGTCCGCGTCTGGTCGGCGTGGAGCGCGGGCGATCAGCCGGGCGCGGCGGCGCTGCTGCGCCAGGTGCAGCCGCTGGTCGGTGCCATCAGCGGCTATGGGCACGAGTTCTCGCTGCACGCGCGCAAGCGCCTGTTCCGGCGGGCAGGCATTATCGAACATGAAATGGTGCGCCGCCCGACCATCGTACCGGATGAGGCGGCGCTGGCTGCCGTGAGTGAACTGGCGGCAGCGCTGGAACTAAGGCTGTGGTCATTCACCTGAACCTTCGGCTAAGCTGTCGGCGTCAGACTAATTTCACGGTATTGGTCAGCGTGCCAATACCGTCAATCGTAATGTAGACGATATCGCCCGGCTGGAGCGTGAAATCGGCTGGCGGAATGACTCCCGTTCCGGTCAGCAGCACCACGCCGTTGGGGAAGGAATTGCACGCGCCGAGACAACTGATCAACTCGGTCGTCGTCCGCCGAATGCGATTGGTGTGCGTCTCACCCTCAAAGGCAACCAGCCGGTCGCGCATCACCCGCAAGCGGATGGTCGTATCGAGCCAATCGCGCGAGGCGGACAGCAGAATGCCGGGACCCAGCGCGCACGACGCCTTATATATCTTCGCCTGGGGAAGATACAGCGGGTTTTCGCCTTCAATATCACGGCTGCTCATATCATTGCCGATAGTAAAGCCGACCACTTCCAGCGCCGGGTTCAGCACAATGCCCAGTTCCGGTTCCGGCACCGACCATTTCGAGTCATGACGGATCCCCACCTCACCCAAATGCCCGATCACATCACGCCCATGCGCTTTAAAGAATACTTCGGGACGCGGCGCCGTGTAGACCTGCGTGTAGAAATCGCCGCCGCCAGGCGATTCTTCCTTGCGCGCATCCAGGCTGCGCTCGTAGGTAACGCCTGCCCCCCACACATCCTGTTCATCAACCGGCGCGAGGCGGTGCGGGCGCTCGAAATCGAGCGATCCCGCGAACAACGACTCGTTGAACTGAGGACTCATTTCCTGTGGGATGCGTTCCACAGCCGAGATCGCCAGCTCAACGTGACCGATGCTGACGCGCAGCCACGAGCTTAAGAGCGCGAATCCCGGCAGGCGGTAGACAGCGTCGTCAACCTGTACGCCAAGCAGCGCGCCGTGATCGGGATCATAATACCGGGTGAGAATCATCAAAGTGACTCCTTATTTGAGTGCCACAAATGCAGCGCGGCTCCCGCGAACAGCCGCGCCGCGTACTACGTAATTAGTTTCAAACACACTGTCACGGCTGCAATGCCCATCACAACCCCTGTTCTACAGCATCAACGTTATAATACGCCAAGATCCTGCAAATATTCCGCAAAGGAGTCCGAGCCATGCGTCTGACGGGCAGCAATTTCATCGCCGGTACAGCGAGTTCTGAAAGCGCCCAGGGTTTCACCAGCGTCAACCCGCAGACCCGGCGCTCCGGCGATGTCCAGTTTCACAACGCCACCGCCGCCGAAATTGACCGGGCGGCGCGCGCCGCTTCTGAGGCTTTTCAGATCATGCGCGGCGCTGCGCCCGAAAAGCTGGCGGCGCTGCTCGATACTGCCGCTGCCGAAATCGAAGCGCTCGGCGACGAACTGCTGCACACAGCCGATATGGAAACTGCCCTCGGCATCCCCCGCCTGACCGGCGAGCGTGGGCGCACGACCGGACAGCTTCGCGCCTTTGCCAGCCTGCTGCGGGAAGGCTCATACGTGGAAGCCATCATTGACACCGCGCTGCCCGACCGCCAGCCAGCCCCCCGGCAGGATATCCGCCGGATGTTATTCCCATTGGGTCCGGTGGCAGTCTTCAGCGCCAGCAACTTTCCATTTGCGTTCTCGGTCGCGGGCGGCGACACCGCTTCAGCCTGGGCGGCGGGCTGCCCGGTGATCGTCAAGGCGCATCCGGGGCATCCGGCGACTTCCGAACTCGTCGCCCGCGCCCTCAACCGGGCGGTTGAGGCGGCGAGCGTTCCTCCCGGCTTCTTTTCGCTCGTCCACGGCAGCACCGTCGAAGTCGGTCAAACCCTCGTTCAGCACCCATTGATCGAAGCGGTCGGCTTCACTGGCTCGCTCGGCGGTGGGCGGGCGCTCTACAATACTGCGGCGGCGCGTCCCAAGCCGATTCCGGTGTACGCCGAAATGGGCAGCACCAACCCGCTGGTCATCCTGCCGGGCGCGGCGCGTGTCCGCGGCGAGTCAATTGCCGAAGATCTCGCCGCTTCGGCAACCCTCGGAACGGGGCAGTTTTGCACCAAGCCGGGACTCGTGTTCCTCATCAACGACGCCGACACGCCATCATTGATCGAACGCCTGACCGGTGAAATGGCGCTACGCCAATCGGGCGTGCTGCTCAATGAGCACATCGAGCAGGGGGTCATCCGCGCTGTCACGGCGACGCTCGAACGCGGCAGCGTGTCGGCGCTGACCGGCGGCACCATACCCAGCCATTCTCATTACAGCTACGCCAATACACTGCTGCAAACAACCGGCGAGGCTTTCATCCAGGACGAGGCGCTCCAGCAGGAGCATTTTGGTCCGGTGACAATGCTCGTCCTGTGCCAGTCGCCGGATGAGCTGACCGACGCCGTTCGAGCGCTTCACGGCACGCTGACCGCGACCATCCACGCCGAAGAGTCCGATCTGCCTCAGGCGGAAGCGTTGTTTTCGCTGCTGCGCGAAAAAGCCGGGCGGCTGATCTGGAACGGCTATCCTACCGGCGTTGAAGTCGTCTACAGTATGCAGCATGGCGGACCCTATCCAGCGACGACTGCGCCCGGAACCACATCGGTGGGAATGACCGCCATCAAACGCTTTTTGCGCCCGGTTGCCTTCCAGAACATGCCCGACGCGCTGCTGCCAGAAGCGCTCAAAAACGCCAACCCGCGCGGCATCTGGCGCATCGTCAACGGCGCGCATACGCAGGCGGCAGTCAGCTAGTACGAATCCTGCACAACCGGCAGTTCAAAACCGAAGGTGCTGCCGCCGCCCTGCCCGCTTTGGTAAAACACCTTACCAAAGTGCCGGTCAACGATGTTCTTGACCAGGTGCAGTCCTAGCCCCGTCCCTTCGATGTCTTTGGTTTCGGGCATATCGGCGCGGAAGAACGGCTGGAACAGCTTCTCCTGCTGTTCGAGGGGGATGCCGAATCCGGTATCTTCAATTGAGACGGTGGCGCGGGTGCGCTGCTGAACCAGACTCACCAGTATTCGCCCGCCCGGCGGCGTATATTTGATGGCGTTCACAATCAGATTAGTCAGGGCTTCGCCAAGCTGCACCGCGTCCCCGTTCACCTTCAGCGGCTGTTCCGGCACCGCTACCTCATACTTCAGCCGCTTCTGCCGCGCCTGATCGGTATGCGCGGCGTAGACTTCTTCGACGATCCTGCTCAGATCGAGGATCTGCATGGTTTCGGCGTTCTGCTCAATGCGTTCGGGGGACAGCACATTGTTGGTAATCCTCAGCATCTGCGATGCCGCCCGCTTGATTGACTCAAGAAACTGGCGGTGCTGGTCGTCCAGTACGTCGCTCAGGTCGTCCTGAAGCAGTTCGGCATAGGAATTGACCAGATGAATCGGGTTGCGCAGGTCATGCGCCGCGATCCGGATCATGTCCGTCTTGAGCAGTTCTAGATAGCGCACCTTGCCGTACAGCGTCTGGAGTTCGGTGAGATGCTGCCGCGCCTGTTGGTACAGACGCGCGTTATCCAGCGCCACCGAAATGCGCGCCGTCACCAGTTTGATTAGTTCGAAAACATCCTGCGTGAAGCGGTCTGATTCAGGCGTCTCCAGATTCAGCACCCCGATCAGCAGGTCGCGTGAAACCAGCGGGATGGTGATCTGCGCATGAGTATCGGGTATCGCCGAAAGATAGTCCGGGTCTTTGCTGACATCGGAAATCAGCACCGGCTTGCACTCACGAATGACGCGGGCGACGATGCCGCTGGCGCGCGGCGGATAGGTATCGGTCAGCAGTTCCCGGTATTTGCCGCGCGTGTTGACCAACCGCACCTCGCCATCTTCCACCAGCGCGATACCACCGCTTTCGGCGCGGCTCAGATCCATCGCCGCGTCGATGGCGATGTTGAGCACGTACTCCACGTCGAGCTTGTTCATCAGCGCATCGTCCACCCGGCGCAGGGTTGCCAACTGCTGAACCCGCGTGTTGAGAACAGCCTCAACCGCCTGCTGCTGCGTCACATCGCGATACACATAGAACCGCCCTTCCAGGCGCTGGTGACGGCTGTAGATAGGCGCGGTCTGCCGTTCGTAAAAACGTCCCTGGCGCTGATGAGGCAGCGCATCATCCATCTGCCGTAGTTCGGGATGCGCCTCGTAAAGAGCCTCGACCGGCTCGCCGATGTACTGGCGCGCGCTGCCACCCAACAGCGTCGCCATCGCCGGATTGAGATCGACCACGCGATCATAGGCGTCAAGCACCAGAACGCCGTCATTCATATTTTCGATGATGGTGTAGCGAGCTACCGGCACCAGATCGAGCAGGCGAAGCCGCAGCAGCCCGAAGGCGATGATGATGCCGGTGACGGCGAAGGCAAACGGGGTTGGATCAAAGCCTTCCAGCTTGATGAGGTTGGCAAGAAACAGGATATTGGCAAACAGCGGAATGAGCACCGCCAACACCATCAGCAGCGATTGGGCGCGGTAGAGGCTGCGCGTGTTCCACGCATGGCGCAGCAATACCCACATCCCGCCGAAGATCAGCAGGTAAACATATGCCGCCACGACACCGTACAGCGCCCCACGAGTCGTGTCAAACATCGGCGCGGGCTGCTCGTAGGCGATGCGGAACGAACTCCAGTACAGCCCGTGATATTCGGTTGTCCAGACCAGCAGTAACGACAGGACGGGATGGATGCTCAGTAACGCCAGCAGTCCGCGCGAGGGTCGGACGATGCGACCGGTGTAAGTCAGCGTAAAGATGAGCCAGACAGGTGGAGTGAGCAGCAGACCGAAGTACTTAAACTTCGCCCAGAAAAGCGCCGGAGCCAGTTCGGTCTGCGCGTTTTCCAGCGATGCGCCCAGCGCCCAGAAACTGAGCGACAGAGACAGCGCCACCAGTGCGTCCGCGCCTCGCGTATGTCTCCGCCGCCAGCCGATGAACGCGATACCCAGCAGCGCCAACGCTGCTGCAAACTGGATGGCGACATACGGGAAGCGGGCGTCCAAGCGTCCCCCTGTGATAAGCAGTAAGTTTGTCTCCAGTATAACGAATAATTGTCGAAAACTAAATTTAGACATAGAGATGTGGAGCAGAAATTAGTATTGACAGATTAGGGCATCGGCGCGGCTTCAGCTTCCGCCTTCGGCGGCGCTGGCATGGGGCGTGAAAGCGACAGCAGCACGCCGAGGGTGATCAGCAGGCTGCCAACCCACAGATTAGCCGTCATTTCCTGTCCCAGCAGCGCCACGCCCAACAGCGTGCCAACCAGCGGTTGGGCGAAGAAAAAGAGCGACGCCACCGAGGCATCGACCAGCGCAAAGGCGCGGTTCCACAGGAACATGGCAACGGCGGTGGAGATCACGCCCAGGTACAGAATGCCGAGTATAATTTCAACGTCAATGCTGCCCACCGGGCGGGAGTTCAGCTCAAGCACGGCGGCGGGGATGGTCAGCGCCAGTCCGCCAATCGGCGCCAGAAACGAGAACATCAGCGTATCGACGCGGCTGCTGGCGCGGCGCACCAGCACCGAATACAAGCCCCAGGTCAATGCCGCCAGCGCCAGCGCCAGATTTCCAACGAAATAGTCCGATCCGAAATCGATCTGCGCCAGATCGACGATGACGATCACGCCTGCGGTCGCCAGCAGCACCGCGGCAATGCGCCGCGCCGTAAGCTGTTCGCGCAGCACCAGTGACGCGAACAGCAGGATAAATGCTGGCGAGGCGCTGGTGATCAGCGCGCCGTTGACGGCGGTGGAGAAATCGGTGCCGACGAACTGCGCCCCCAGGCTGATGCCAAAGCCGATGAAGCCGATGCTGAGGATGCTGGTCAGTGACCGCCGATCCGGCAGGGCTGCCCCACTCCGCCGCGCTGCAATCCCCAGAATAACCACCGCGATCAGCAGCCGAATCGTGAGCAGCGTGAACGGCGGGATAGTCCGCAGCACGACATCGGACACCACATACATCCCCCCCCAGATAGCAGCCGCGCTGATGCCATAAACTGCGCCACGAAAAAGCGGTGACATTATTACGAATTCTCCAATTGTGTTATATTGCACTAGCGCATTTGATGGAAATATTGTTATATTAGGATGGAATGCGCAAGCATCAGCTTTGTCTACCGAAAACCGTTATAAACATCGTATTTGGCACAAGCACCAAAGCGTGTATACTTCTTTCACACACAGCTTTGTGCTACCTGTTCAAATAAAACCCGGAAGGAATAGTGCGCCTTAACCATAGTGTAGCGTTGGCGACGCTGTACAAAATCTTAGTTGCCATTTACTTGTTATGGAGCGAATCACATGAAAGTAAGGAAAGTTCTTTCTCTCGTCAGCGCGTCTGCCCTGGCACTTGCTCTGAGCGTGAGCGTTGTGCAGGCACAGGACGAAAACGTCATCCGTGTAGCATCACAGAGTCCGCTGTCGGGACCACAGTCCGTTCTGGGCATCAGCATCCGCAATGGCGTCGAATTAGCTATCAGCCAACATTCGCAGGCGCTGGTTGATCTGGGCTTCACGGTCGAATTCGTTCCCTTTGACGACCAGGCGACGCCTGAAGTCGGCACTTCGAACGCGCAGCAGATCGCGGCTGACCCCAGCATTCTGGCAGTCGTTGGTCACCTGAACACCGGTGTCGCCATTCCGTCGTCGGAAGTTTACAACGACAATCAACTGGCAATGGTTTCGCCCGCGAATACCGGCGTCGCCATCACCGATCGTGGCTACCCGACGATCAACCGCATTGCTGGTCGTGACGATACCCAGGGTCAGGCGGGCGCGCAGTTCGCCGCCAGCCTCGACGGTGTCGAATCGGTCTACGTGCTTCACGACACCACCGCCTACGGTCAGGGTGTGGCAGATTTCTTCCGCGCTGAAGCTGAAGTCCAGGGTCTGACGGTTCTGAACTTCGAAGGCACTGAAGAAGCCTCGAACTTCGAAAGCATTATCCAGCCAATTCTGGCGCTCGAACCCGATCTGATTTTCTTCGGCGGCATCTACTCCCAGACGGGTCTGTTCATCAGCCAGGCGCGCGCGGCTGGTTATGAAGGCATCTTCATGGGTCCGGACGGCTTCGACTCGACTGAGTTCGCAGAACTCGGCGGCGACGCCGCGGTCGGCACCTACTACACCACTGTTGCAGCGCCCGCCAGCTTCTATCCCAATGCTGCCCAGTACATTGAAGACTACACCGCCACCTTTGGCGAGCCGCCGCAGCCGTTCTCGGCTCAGGCATACGATTCGGCTGTCATCGTCCTCAATGCGATTGCCGCCGCAGCCGAAGAGGCGGGTGGTGTTCCCAGCCGTGAGGCGGTTGCGACTGCTGTTCGCGCCACGACCGACTATGAAGGTATCACCGGCACCTACACCTTCGACGACAATGGTGACCCCGAATACGCCACCTACGTCATCATCGAAGTGACCTCCGGCGATCCGGCTGAGTGGGGCGACAACACGGTGCTCGAATCCTTCCAGGCAGCTTCGCCGCTGATGGCAGCCGCCCTGGCAGCAGAAGCGACTCCCGAAGCAACTCCCGGGATGTAGTTGAGATTACATTTTTCGAGCGGTGGCGCTGCCGTTTGCAGGTTAAACGCGCAGCCCGCCGCTTCTTTTTTTGAATAGCGCGCCGGTATGCGGGTGAGAGGCAAGGCTGCTGACCCCGCATCACTGTTAAGCAGTATCAAATTGCAGCATCGGAGTATGTATGAGTTCCGAATCTCTGTCCTCGCGTCGTAACGCGCGTATCTTCGTACCCATTGTCACTTCTCCGCTGGGATATCGCATTCGCGGATCCTGGTTTTATCGCTTCATCATTTTCCCAGTCGGTCAAATTCTGCTCTTTATCATCGCCGGAACGCTGCTGTTGACCGCCCTCTCGTATCTGTTAGCGGCAGCCGTCCCCGAACCGCGACCCGGCATTGTCCTGGCTGATCAGATCAGCCGCCAGCTTCCGGGCATGATCCTCAGCGGCATCAGCCTCGGCTTTGTCTACGCCATGATCGCCCTCGGTTACACGCTGGTGTACGGCGTTCTCAAGTTCATCAATTTTGCCCACAGCGAAATCTTCATGGTCGGTTCCATCGTCGGCTTCGAGTTCATGCGCCGCCTGTTCGACTCTGGCTCGCTCGGTGCCTGGAACCCGGTCATTCTGATCATCACGGTGGTGCTGGCAGGTATGCTCGTCAGCGGGCTGCTGGCGGTCGTCATCGAACGGGTTGCTTACCGCCCCCTGCGCGGAGCGCCCCGCCTTGTGCCGCTGATTACGGCAATCGGTATTTCTTTCCTGATTCAGGACGGCGTGCGCGCGATTGAGGCGCTCACGCGAAACGACTTCAACCTGACCTACCCCACCAACCAGATTAGCTGGCTGAATACCCCCATTCCGATGACCTTTAACGGCGCGGTTGCCGGTGGGTTCAATCTGGGTGGCACAAGCTTTGATGAGATCGGCGCTGATGGCGTCGCCTATGATGAGTTTTTTCTGGGTGAGACGGCGCACGACACGCTGACTGTCGGCGGCATTACGCTGGGCGGCACGCCTATACGCGCGCGCGATGTGTCGGTCGGTGAAACTGAATTTGAAACCCTGACGATTGGCGAGAGGAACCTTGAAGACATCAGCGGCGCGTCCAATGTCGTCAACATCCGCGTCACGTCAATTATCATCGTCGTCGGCGCGATGCTGATGCTGGTCGTCCTGAACTGGTTTGTCAACGGCACCAAGACCGGACGCGGCATCCGCGCGGTGTCACAGGATCAATCGACCGCCGGACTCATGGGCATCAACGTCAACCGAATGGTGTCGATCACCTTCTTCGTCGGCGGTGCCTTTGGCGGCGCGGCGGGCGCGCTGTTCGGCTTGAACGTCGGCACCGTCACGCCCTACGTTGGCTTCATCCCCGGATTGAAGGCGTTTACGGCGGCAGTGCTGGGCGGCATCGGCAATATTACTGGCGCGCTGCTGGGCGGCTTGACGCTTGGGCTTATCGAGGCGTTTCTCAACGGCATTCTGGCATACTTCCCCGCGCTGGGTCAGCGGTATACCGATATTTTCGCGTTCTCAGTGCTGATCCTGATCCTGATTTTCCGCCCCAGCGGGCTGCTGGGCGAGCGGGTGGATGAGAAGGTGTAACATGACGACCTCTACTGCTTCCCCGCGCGAAAACTTTCGCGCCTGGCTGTTCCGTCCGCAAGTCGCGGGACCGCTTGCGCTGCTCTACGTAGTTATCGCAACCGCGCTGCTGCTCATCCAGAACCGCTCCAGTCTGTGGTTCCCGTTGATGAATATCTGCTTTGTTCCGCTGTTTCTGCTGTCGCCGCTGGTGGTCATTTCAGCGCCGCTGCCGTCTCGGCTGAAACTGAGCGCGATCCTGTTCATGCTCGTCATCCTCATGCCCATCATTGGCATGATCAATACCTCGTATCTTGAGCTGGCGATTCAGATTAGCATTTTCGCCGGTCTGGCGCTCGGCTTGAATATCGTCGTCGGCTTCGCCGGTCTGCTCGACCTGGGCTACGTCGCCTTTTTCGCGGTCGGCGCCTATCTGTGGGGAATGCTGACCTCAAGTGCCCCTACCGTGTTCAATATCAATGGCTGGCTGCTGCCAAACTGGACTTTCTATATCATCATCTTCGTCGCTATTGCCGCCGCCGGTATTGTCGGCGTCCTGCTCGGGCTGCCGGTGCTGCGTCTGCGTGGCGACTATCTCGCGATTGTGACGCTTGGCTTCGGCGAGGTGATCCGCGTGCTGGCGCGTAATGCTGACGCGCCAACCAATTTCACCAACGGCTCGCAAGGACTGCACAATATCGGCAAGCCGCCGCTGCCCGGCTTTGCAACTGATATCACCAGCGGCATCTCCGGCGCGCTGGGCATCCGCATGGATAATCCTTCGGTCGTCGCGCAGCAGCTTCTGTTCTATTTCATCGCTATCGTGATGCTGGTCGGGCTGATCATCGTCGCCCGCCGACTTCAGCATTCCCCCATCGGGCGCGCCTGGGCAGCCATTCGCGAGGACGAGGTCGCCGCTATCGCCATGGGCGTGCCACTGGTCAAGATGAAGCTGCTGGCGTTCGCAACCGGCGCTTCGTTCGCGGGCGCTATCGGCGTGCTGTATGCCGCCAAGCAGACGTTTATCGACCCGCAGAGCTTTGTACTGCTCCAGTCGATCACCGTTCTGGCAATGGTCATCGTCGGCGGCATGGGCAGCATCAAGGGCGTCATCCTCGGCGCGATCATCGTCACGCTGCTCGACCTGCACATCCTGACCAACCTGTCGCTTCAGCTTAACGCGCTCAAGAACATTGATTTTGTCGTTCCCATCCTGAATTTCCATATCCGCGACATTCCGCAGCAGCTTGAACCGGCGAAGTACCAGCCGTTTGTATTCGGCTTAATTCTGGTGCTGATGATGATTTTCCGACCGGCGGGACTGCTGCCGGAAGCACACCGCAAGCTGGAGCTGCAAAAAACCGGCGTCGCGCCGGAAGATGACCCCAATGTCCTCGCTGAAGCCATAGAATTGGGGGAAGGTAACTGATGCTCCTCGAAATCAATAACCTCATCAAGTCGTTTGGCGGCATTCGCGCGGTGCGCGACGTCAGCATCAACATAGCCGAAAACAGCATCAGCTCGATTATCGGTCCCAACGGCGCGGGCAAGACAACGCTGTTCAACCTGCTGACGGGCATTTATACACCCGACTCGGGAACGATTAGCTTTAATGGGCGTTCGCTCATCGGGCTTCGTCCTGATCAGGTGAACGCGCGGGGCGTTTCGCGCACCTTCCAAAGCATTCGCCTGTTCCCAACCATGACGGTGCTCGAAAATGTCATGGTGGGGATGCACTCGCGGCTGAAGCTTTCCGTCATCCAAACGCTGCTCCGTCCCAAAGCATTTTATGTTCAGGAAGATCACGTCCAGCAAAAAGCCAGCGATCTGCTGCATTTCGTCGGTCTGTCAGGGCAAGGCGACGAGCTTGCCCGCAATCTGCCCTACGGCGATCAGCGGCGCGTCGAGATCGCCCGCGCGCTGGCAAGCGATCCGAAGCTCATCCTGCTGGACGAGCCAACGGCAGGCATGAATCCCAACGAAAGCGATTCCGCCACTGCTCTGTTCCGGCGTATCCGCGACGAACTGGGCGTGACGGTGGTGCTGATTGAACATGATATGCGCGTGGTCATGGGCATCAGCGAACACATTGACGTGCTGGATTACGGACAGAAGATCGCCGACGGCACGCCCGCCGAAATCCGCGCCAACCCGCGCGTCATCGAAGCTTACTTAGGGCGACGCGCTGCCGGCACCACCGAATCAACAGGAGTGACCGATGGCAGCGTTGCTTGAACTGGATAACCTGCACACTTATTACGGGCACATTCACGCGCTCAAGGGCATCAGTGTGTCCGTTAATGAAGGCGAAATCGTCACGCTGGTTGGGGCGAACGGCGCTGGCAAGAGCACGACGCTGCGCACTATCAGCGGCATGGTGCGGGCGCGGCGCGGCGGTGTGCGGCTCAATGGCAAGGATATCACCGGCATCCAGTCACACGATATCGCCGCGCTGGGTATCGGTCATGTGCCGGAAGGACGCCGTATTTTTCCGCTTTTGAGCGTCCACGAAAACCTCGAAATCGGCGCGTGGAATGTGTCAGACAAAAAGACGATTAACCAGCGTCTGGAACACAGTTACGAACTGTTCCCGCGGCTGCGCGAGCGCGTTTCGCAGAAAGGCGGCACGCTCTCCGGCGGCGAACAGCAAATGCTGGCAATTGCCCGCGCGCTGATGAGCCAACCGACCATCCTGCTGCTGGATGAGCCGTCTATGGGACTGGCACCGGTGCTGGTCGAAAGCATCTTCGAAATCATCACCCGCATCAACAGCGAAGGGACGACGGTGCTGCTAGTGGAACAGAACGCGCTGCTGGCGCTGGAAGTGGCTCATCGGGGCTACGTGCTGCAAACAGGCGAGATCGTCCTGGCGGACTCGGCGAAGGCGCTCCTGAACAATGACATTGTGCGGAAGGCGTATCTCGGCGAGAGCTAACCGATCACACCCTCACTATCTCCGGGGCGGACACGACTTGCGCGTGTTCGCCCTTTTTTTGTCCGGCGGCAGCCCTTTCTGTTTAGCGCCGATTCGCGGTAACATCACAGGCTTGTGCGACCGATCAGTCCGGGCAGGCAGGATAGGCAGCCTTCAGCAACCGTCTGTCTCATCCCGGCTATAAAGGCAGTTCAATGAAATCAGCATTGTTTGTGTGGGGCGGCTGGCAGGGTCACGAGCCGGAACAGACGGCGCGTATCTTTGCGACCATCCTGCAAGCCGAAGGCTATCAGACCAAGCTGTCTGACAATCTAGATGTATACGAGAATGCCGAAAAAATGCAGTCTCTCAACCTGATCGTGCCGGTGGTTTCGATGGGCGCCATCACCGAAGCGCAGGAAACCGGTTTGCTGAACGCCATCCACAGCGGCGTTGGCATCGGCGGCTGGCATGGCGGCATGGCGGATTCGTTCCGCAATAATACCAACTATCAGTTCATGGTCGGCGGACAGTGGGTGGCGCATCCGGGCAACATCATTGATTATCGCGTGAATATCACCCGCCACGACGATCCGATCACGGCTGGAATTGCCGATTTCGACATGCACTCGGAACAATATTATATGCACGTCGATCCATCGAACGAAGTGCTGGCGACGACGACCTTCAGCGGCGATGCGAATCCGTGGATAGAAGGAACGGTCATGCCGGTAGTCTGGAAGCGCCGCTGGGGTTCGGGCAGGGTTTTCTACTGCTCGCTCGGTCACGTCGCCAGCGATTTTGACGTGCCGGAAGCGCGCGAGATCGTCCGGCGCGGCTTGCTGTGGGCGGCGCGGTGAAGCCCGCGCCCAGACGAGGTATCCAATTGGCATCTACTATTTTATGGAGAGACAGGAAACATGGCATCGCTTCGCGTCACTGTATGGAATGAATATCGTCACGAGAAAGAGAGTCCGCGTATCGCCCAGGTATATCCGCAGGGCATTCACGGCGCGATTGCCGAGGGACTGCGCGAGCATGGCTTAAGCGTCCGCACCGCCACCCTCGACGAGCCGGAACACGGACTGACCCAACAGGTGCTGGATGAAACCGACGTGCTCACCTGGTGGGGACACATGGCGCATGGCGACGTGAGCGACGAAATCGTTGACCGCGTTCATAAGCGCGTCCTCGAAGGCATGGGGTTAATCGTCCTGCACTCAGGACACTTCGCCAAAATCTTCAAGCGGCTGATGGGCACGACCTGTAATCTGAAGTGGCGCGAGATCGGCGAGCACGAGCGCGTCTGGGTCGTCAACCCGGCGCACCCCATTGCCGAGGGATTGAGCGACCACTTCGTCATCCCCGAAACCGAGATGTACGGCGAGCCGTTTGGCATCCCCGAACCGGATTCGCTGGTGTTTGTCAGTTGGTATCAGGGCGGCGAAGTCTTTCGCGGCGGCTGCACCTATTATCGCGGTCAGGGCAAGGTCTTTTACTTCAGTCCAGGACACGAAAGCTACCCCATCTACTACCAGCCGGAAATCCGCCAGGTGATATACAACGCGGTGCGCTGGGCAGCGCCAACGCATGGTCCGGCAATCGAGGTCGATAACCGCAAAGAACCGCTGGAGCCGGTCGCAGTTCGCGAGTTGTAACCCGATGAGCAAAGTTGTACTGGTCGTCTGCGACGCCCTGCGCGACGACACCGCCGCCGCCTACATGGGCTATCTGGAGCATCTGGTCGAGGTCAAGCGCGCCGTCCGCTACCGCGTGACCGGCGAACTGCCGAGCATGTCGCGCCCGATGTACGAAACGCTGCACACCGGGCTGCCGTCGAGCCAACACGGCATCACCAGCAACGCCGCCGTCCGCCGTTCCAACGTGCCGAACGTGTTCCAATGCGTTCGCGAGGCGGGCTTGGTGACGGCGGCAGCGGCGTACTGCTGGTATTCGGAGCTGTACAACCGCGCCCCCTACGACATCGTCAATGACCGCGAGGTCGATGACGAGGCGCTCAACATCCAGCATGGACGCTTCTATCGCGAGGACAATTATCCTGACATCGAAGTGTTCGCCGCCGGAGCAATGCTGGCGCGGCGGTTCCACCCCGATTACCTGCTCATTCACCCGATGATGATCGATACGATAGGCGAAGCCTACGGGGCGGATTCGCCGCAGTACCGCAGGCAGGTGATCCAGCAGGATCAGATTCTGGCGAACCTGATCCCCGAAGTATCGCAGGCGGGATACACCGTCCTCGTCACCGCCGATCATGGCATGAGCGACGACACCAGCACGCATGGTGGCACAACCCCGCAGATGCGCAACGTGCCGCTGTATGTGATCTCGCAGGACGCTGACAACGGCGGCAGGCGCGACCTGATCCTGTCGCAGCTTCAGATCGCGCCCACCCTGCTGTCGCTGCTGGGCGTGCCAATTCCGCCAACCATGAAATCGCCTGTGATTAAGGTTTAGGCGGTCAGCCATCAGCAAACAGCTATCAGCAAAAGATAACCAGAGAATATAGATGGAGCGTAGGGGCGCAAACATGCTGCGCCCCTACAACCACCAGCGCTGTTTAAGGGAACAACTATGTCTTTGAACCCCCTTGATCTACGTTCCGCACTCGAATTCGCCCTTGATGCCACCTGGCAGGCGGGACGCATCACCCTCGGCTATTTTCAGACCGGCGTCGTGGCGGAGCGCAAGGGCGATAACACCCCGGTCACCATTGCCGACCGCGAGGCTGAAAAGTGCCTGCGCGATCTCATCGGCAGGTATTATCCCGACTGCGGCATCATCGGTGAGGAGTACGGCGAACAGCCCGGCACCAACGGGCTGACGTGGATCATCGACCCGATTGACGGTACAAAATCGTTCGTTCACGGCGTGCCGATTTACGGCTGTTTGCTGGCGCTGGCGCAGGACGGCAAAACGCAGGTTGGCGTGGCGCATTTTCCGGCGCTCAACGAAACGCTGTACGCCTCGCGCGGCGGCGGCTGTTACCGGAACGGACGGCGCGCCAGTGTGTCCGGCGTGAACCGCCTCAAGGATGCCGCCCTGCTGTCGAGCGAGGTGACCGGCTATGGCGCGCGCCAGCCCGCGTTTGCGGCGCTGGTCGGCAGCACCGATATTCAGCGCACCTGGGGCGATGCGTATGGCTATTTTCTGGTGGCTACCGGACGGGCGGAGATCATGCTCGATCCGTACATGGCAGTCTGGGACTGCGCCCCGTTCGGCGTCATCATGGAAGAAGCGGGCGGGACGTTCACCGACTGGAACGGAACAGCGACGATCTACGGCGGCAATGCCATCGGCACGAACGGCGTGCTGTTTGACGAGGTGATGGCGATTGTCCAGAAAAAGAACGAATAGGCGGCGGTGACATGACCGTGTCGTGTCCCCACGGCGCGCTTCAATTGACGTGATCGGTCACGCCCGCCATCATCAGCCCAAGCGTTTCGACGTCGGCATCTTCGCGGTTGAGGACGCCCACAATGCATCCCTCATACATGACCGCGATCCGGTCGGACAGCGCCAGAATTTCATCCAGGTCTTCTGAAATCAGCACAATCGCCACGCCTGCCGAACGCTGGTCGATCAGGACGTGGTGAATATATTCGGTCGCGCTGATATCGACGCCGCGCGTGGGCTGCGCCGCGATCAGGACGGCGGGCTTGCGCGAAAGCTCGCGCGCGAGGATTAGCTTCTGGATATTGCCGCCGGACAGATTCTTGGCAGCCGCCCCCGAACCCGGCGTCTTGATATTAAAACTGCGGATGAGCTGATCGGCGTGGCGCGAGATAGCGCGGAAATTAAAGAAGGTGCCGCGGGCATAATCGTCCGGGTCTTGCAGAATGGCATTCTCGGCAACCGAAAACGAGCCGATGATGCCGTGTTTCATCCGTTCTTCCGGCACGTATGCCAGTCCTGCTTTCAATCGTGAAGATACCGCTTCCCGCAGGATGGGTTTGCCATCCAGTAGCACCACGCCGCTAACCGCCGACCGCAGCCCGGCAATCGTCTCGGCAAACTCGCGCTGACCGTTGCCCGAAACACCGGCGATGCCGACGATTTCGCCGCTGCGTACATCCAGATTCACGCCCTGAAGACAGGGCAAGCCCTGATCGTTTTTCGCGTGAAGGTCTTGCACCGTCAGCCGCACCGCGCCAGCATTGATCGGCGGGCGATCAGGCTGAAACAGCACGTCGCGTCCGACCATCATCCGCGCCAGCTTGCGGCGGTCTACGTCCTGATTGGGCGTCGTGTTCACCACTCGCCCATCGCGCATTACAGTGATGCGGGTGCTCAGTTCCCGCACCTCGCCCAATTTGTGGGTGATAAAAATCAGGGCGTGCCCCTGCTCGCTCATCGTCCTGAGGGTGACGAACAGTTCCTTCACTTCCTGCGGCGTCAGCACAGCCGTCGGCTCGTCAAGGATGACGAGCGCCCCGCCCCGGTAAAGCGCCTTGATAATCTCCACTCGCTGCTGCTCGCCCACCGAAAGCTGCCAGATGTAGGCGTCGGGGTTGACCTTCAGCCCGTAGAGCGCGGATAGCTGCCGCACTTTCGCCCGCACCTCTTCCAGATCAAGCTGGATGCCGCGCTTCGGCTTCATGCCGAGCGCCACGTTCTCGGCAACCGTCAGCGATGGCACCAGCATAAAGTGCTGGTGAATCATGCCGATGCCGCGCGCCAGCGCATCCGCCGGTGAGTGAAACGTCACCGGCTGTCCATCAAGCAGAATCTGCCCCTCCTCCGGGCGATACAAGCCGTATAGCACTTTCATCAGCGTGCTTTTGCCCGCGCCGTTCTCGCCCAGCAGGGCGTGAATTTCGCCCGCTTTCACGTCAAAATCCACGTTCTGGTTCGCCAGAACGCCGGGGAAACGCTTGGAGACGCCGCGCATCTCGGCGCAGTCGATTCGCTTATGACCGGAAGGAAGCGTTGCAACCATAAGAATCACCGTTGTTCTAAACCGCAAGACACGACTGCATAGATTCGAAAAATACGGGCTTTCCGTAGGGACACGATATATCGTGTCCGGCTTGGAATAATGCAGCGAACACGACAAAGCATACGCAGTATGCAGCATACGCAGTATGCAGCATACGCAGTATGCACGTGTCCCTACGGGTGTCCTCGCAAAACTATTCCGGCAGCTCCTGCTGCACGACAATCGCGCCGGAAGCAATATCCGTCGTTGCCTGATCGGCAGCGGCGCGGGCTTCTTCAGGAATTTCCACCTGCCCGTAGGCAAATGTCAGTCCGCCGTTGCTGAGCGACAGTTCATACGCCGTCCCACCCACCGAACCGCTGACAATCGATTCGATCATGCTGCCGACCACCGGCGTCCAGTTGAAGACCTGCGACGCGACGACTGTATCGGGCCAGTTGGCGCTCTGGTCGCTCTGGGTGCCGAACCAGTAGCCGCCCGCCGTCTGGATAGCGTCAATCGCGCCGACCACCTGCTGCGCCGAGCCGGTCAGCACGTCCGCGCCGCCCGCGATCTGAGTCTGGGCAGTTTCAGCGGCAGCGGCGGTATCGCCAAACGAGCCGGTGTACGCCAGCAGAATCTGCGCCTCGGGGTTGGAAGCCGCGACGCCCTGCTGGAAGCCGTTGATGTACAGCAGCGCGTCGCCCGCCGGAACGGGTCCGACGATGCCGATGACATTACTCTCGGTCATCAGACCTGCCACAACGCCGTTGATGTAACCGCCTTCCTCAGCGCGTGCTTCGTAGGCGAAGACGTTGGTCAAGCCCTGATCAGCGCCGGTATCCGTCGCCGTACCCCAGGCGAACGCCGTTTCGGGATAGTCGGGTGCCAGCTCGAACAGGGACGTGCCGTACTGCGTGCCGTGTGCCAGCACCAGATCGTAGCCGTCTTCGGCGTAATCGCGCAGCGCCTGGGCGGCGGCGGTCACGTCGAACATGCCCTCAGTGTAGGCGATCTCCATCGCCCCTTCACCACCCAACTGCTGCTGCATTTCCGTCAGCGCGCTGTACATCGACTGCGTCCACGCCAGGTCAGTGACGCTGCTGGGCGCGACCAGCGCCACGCGGAACTGACCTTCCGGCAGCCCGCCCAGCGGATAGGCAATACCGGCGGCAACGTCTGCCACAGCCTGATCGGCTGCCGCGCGCACGTCGTCAGGAATCGCCACCTGCCCGTAAGCGAAAGTCAAGCCGCCGTTCGCCAGCGTCAGGTTGTAGGCGGTGCCGCCCAGCGTGCCGCTTTGAATCTGGGCGATCATGTCCTCAAGCGTCGCCGTCCAGTCAAACACCTGTGATGAGACGACGGTTTCCGCCCAGTTTCCACTCTGATCAAACTGGGTGCCAAACCACACCGCGCCAGCGGTCTGCGCCGCGTCAATCGCGCCGACCACCTGCTGCGCCGAGCCGGTCAGCACGTCCGCGCCGCCCGCGATCTGTGTCTGGGCAGTTTCGGCGGCGGCGGCAGTATCGCCAAACGAGCCGGTGTACGCCAGCAGAATCTGCGCCCCAGGGTTCGAGGCGTGAACGCCCTGCTGGAAGCCGTTGATGTACAGCAGCGCGTCGCCCGCCGGAACCGGTCCGACGATGCCGACAACGCCGCTTTCGGTCATCAGACCTGCCATGACGCCGTTGATGTAGCCGCCTTCTTCGGCGCTGGCTTCATAGGCGAAGACGTTGGTCAAGCCCTGCCCCGCGCCGGTATCGGACGCTGTGCCCCAGGCGAACGACGTATCCGGGTAATCCGGTGCCAGCTCGAACAGGGATGTGCCGTACTGCGTCCCATGAGCGATGACCAGGTTATAGCCATCTTCGGCGTAATCGCGCAGCGCCTGGGCGGCAGCGGTCACGTCGAACATGCCTTCGGTGTAGGCGATCTCCATCGCCCCTTCGCCGCCCATTGATTCCTGAACCTGTCCCAGCGCGTCGTACATCGCCTGCGTCCACGCCAGGTCAGTGACGCTGCTGGGCGCGACGATGGCGACGCGGAAGGGTGCCTGCGCGTTGACGACCACCGCCAGCGCGAACAGGGCAATGAGAATGGTGATTAACGCTCTTTTCTTCATAATGCCTCCGTGTACATGCAAATGTGCATCAGGCGGTTAAACCTGGTCGATCCCGTTTGTTCTGTTCATGTATTTCCACGCGCCAACAGATTCTCTAATTCTCTCCCCGTGTAAACGGCTTCGTCAGCGCGGCGGGTTCCTGACGGCGGCGCTGGCGGGCAAATACCAGCACCAGAATGGTGAGGACGTAAGGCACCATCAGCAGCAGATTCGGGGCAATTGGCGATCCCGCAATCTGAAGGTTATAGTTCTGCGCCCAGTACTGGAGGTTGTTGGCGATGCTGAACAGCAGCGCGCCGCCCATCACCTTCCAGGGCGACCAGCCGCCAAAGTAGACCAGCGCCACGGCGATAAAACCGCGCCCTTCGGTCATGTTCTCCTGAAACACGGGCAGCGCCGCAATCGAGAGCGACGCCCCGGCGACGCCCGCCATCATCCCGCCAAAGATCAGCGTCAGATAGCGCACCCGCGCCACGTTGACGCCCATCGCATCCGCCGCGGCGGGGTTCTGCCCGACGGCGCGAATCTGCAAACCCCAGGTGGTCTTATTCAGTACCCACACCGAGATCGGCACCAGCGCGAAGGCGAGATACGTCAGAACATTTTGTTGAAACAGGATTTTGCCGATGTAGGGGATGTCGCTCAAGCCGGGAATATAGAGCGACTGGAAGCCGCGTGCCGTGATGACGCCGCCTGCCAGCAGCTTGAACAGCAGCGTCGAAAGCCCCAGCCCAAACAAGGTAAAGCCAATACCGCTGATTCCCTGCTCTGCCTGAAGCGTGACGCTGACCACTGCCATCGCCAGCCCCAACAGCGCCCCGACCACCATTGCCACCAGCAGCCCGATAACCGGATCGGCACCCAGCCCCTTACTGCTGACAACGTAGATCGACGTAAACGCGCCCATCAGCATCATGCCTTCGACGCCGAGATTGAGCACGCCCGAACGCTGGACAAACACCTCGCCCAGCGCGGCGAACAGGAACGGCGTGGCGAACAACACCGCCAGCGCCAGCGCTTCGGCACCTATCTGAACGATATTCAGGTTATTCACGCGCTCACCTCCGACGGCGTCGCGGGTGTCACTTCCGGAGTGATCGGCATGTTGGTGGCGACGCGCGCCTGCCGCCGCGCGGTATAGCGCCGCACCCAGAAATCACTGCTGACAACGAAGATCACCACCAAGCCTTGCAGCACCGTGATAGTCGCCGAAGGCACCTGCATCGTGCGCTGCATTTTGTCCGCCCCCACCAGCAGCGCGCCAAACAGGAACGCCGACGGCACAGCGCCCAGCGGGTGCAGCCGACCAAACAGCGCGACCACGATGCCGGAGAAGCCGTAGCCGACCGCGAAACCCTCGACCACGCGGTGGGTAATGCCGGTGACTTCAACCGCGCCCGCCAGCCCCGCCAGAGCGCCGCTGAGCACCAGACCGAGCATCAGATAGCGCGGTACCGAGATTCCGGCGTAGCGCGAAGCGTCGCGGTTCTGCCCGACGGCGCGAATGCGAAAGCCAGTTGTCGTGCGCCACAGCAGCAGATAAACCACAACCGCCGCCGCCAGCCCGATGAACAAGCCGGTGTGAAGCTGTGACGGCGGCGCGAGCCGCGCCAGCCATGACGCTTCAGGAAGCTGCGCCGACTGCGGCACGCGCGTGCCTTGCGCCAACTGCTCAGGGTCGATCATCGGTCCGCTGAGCAAAAACAGCAGCAGTTGTACGGCGATCTCGTTCATCATCACCGTACTCAGAATTTCATTCACGTCGAATCGGGCTTTCAGGAAGCCGGGAACCGCGCCCCACAGCGCCCCGGCGATCATGCCGACCAGCAGCGTCAGCGGAACGAGCAAAATCGGCGGAAGCTGCGCGCCAGCATAGATCGAGAAGCCAGCAGCGGAGATGGCGCCGACGAAAAGCTGCCCTTCAGCGCCGATGTTGATCACGCCGGCGCGGAAAGCAATACAGATGCCAACAGCAATAATAAGCAGAGGGGTTGCTCGGGTGAGCGTGCGAAACAGGCTTGCCTCATTGCCGAATGCGCCATCCAGCATTACGCCGTAAGCCTCAATCGGGTTTTTGCCCAGTACTAACAGGATGCCCCCACCGGCGACCAGCGCGAGCAGGAAAGCAATGAGTGGAGCAAGAGCAATAATAAAGTCGCTGCGGGAAATTCTGAGGTTCATGAAATCCCTTCGTTTAGTTGGTCTAAACTATATTTCTTTGCTCTGCGGTTCACTATATTCAAGTTGCTAGATCAGACGATGCCCACCTTTATCAAAAGTAACCAATACTGGTAGTGATTGTAATACGCGATAATGACAGTTTCCAACTTTTCGATCTGTGATACAGTTACAACTAGAAACGCCAATAGAAACACCAAATTAGGCTGTATTTCGCTGCTCACACTGCCGCACCAGGTGTCCTTACTCGATATTATAGGAGGAATTATGAGCGATGGGCAGGGAAATACCCTGGAGGAAACATACAGTGTAGAGCGAACAAAATGGGATTCGCTGGCGCGAGAAAAAGTTGATGTTTCAAAGATTCAGATGGAATACACCGACTTCGACGATTATGCACACCGGCTGGCAATTATGGCAGGCGTGGTGGAATTTCTAGGTCCGCTGCAAGGCAAACAGGTGCTTGAAATTGGCTGCGGGCTGGGCAAAGTCAGTGTGCTGCTGGCAAAAAGCGGGGCGAACGTCACCGCCTTCGATCTGTCCGCCGGAAGTGTAGATGTCGCCAGCCAGTTGGCGCGGTATCATAAAGTGGATGAACAGGTTCACTTGGCGGTCGCCGCCGGAGAGATTCTACCATTTCCAGACGAGGGTTTTGATATTATTTTTGGCAAAGGTATTCTTCATCATCTCAACGCCCAACTCGGCGCTTCGGAACTTTATCGGGTGTTGAAAACCGGCGGCAAAGCAGCGTTTGTCGAACCTATGGGCATGAATCCGGTGCTCAACGTAGTGCGAGATCATGTGCCCTACAAGCACAAGAACCCGCGCGGCGCGGACATTCCGCTGAGCTATACTGACATCCGCAACTGGACAGCCGGATTTAAAACCGCCGAGTATCACGAGCTACAGTTATTCAGCATGTTGGAGCGCGGTTTAGGCTTCAAACACCCCCTGCCAGCGCTGCGCAGATTGGACAAAGTCGCCCTGAAGCACCTCCCGTTTCTGCGCCGTTACTGCCGGTATGTGGGCATTTTTCTGACGAAGTAGCGAACACCCAAGGAGCAGTGGTTTTCTGATGAGTCAGTTGTGGCAAACCTATCATCTGCCGTCTACCGTCGAGGAAGCGGTTGACCTGCTGACGAATTTTGCGGGCGGCGCGCGCATTATCGCTGGCGGAACCGATCTCATGATCGATCTCAGGTTCGGCGGCGGTCACGCGACATTTGACGCGCTGGTGGACGTGACCCGGGTGGCGGAGATGATCCAGATCACCCCGAATGATGGCTGGTGTGTCGTCGGCGCGGCGGCAACCCACACGGCAGTGGTCGGGAACCGCGATCTCGAACATGGCGCGACCTGTCTGGTCGAAAGCTGCGGCGTGGTTGGCGGTCCCCAGGTGCGGAACGTTGGCACGCTGGGCGGCAACGTCGCCCATGCTCTGCCCGCCGCCGATGGCACCACCTCGCTGGTCGCCCTCGACGCCGAAGCCGATGTCGCCTGGGGCGACGGACGGCGCGAGTGGCTGCCAATCGCTTCGCTGTTTCGCGGTCCCGGCATTTCGGCGGTCGATTCGAGCCGCGATGTGCTGGTCGCCTTCCGCTTCCGCTTATCGGGCGAGCGCGAGGGCAGTGCCTTCAAACGCATCATGCGACCGCAGGGCGTAGCGCTGCCGGTGCTTGGCTGCGCGGTCTGGGTACGTCTGGACGAAAGCCGCCAGCGCTATGAAGACGCGCGGGTATGCCTTAGCCCGGTGGCAGCGACCCCGGTACGAGCCGACGCTGTCGAAGCGGAACTGCGCGGTCAGCCAGTGGGCGAAGCCAGCCTCAGCGCGGCGGTGGCGGCAGCCTACGCAACCCTGCACCCGCGCACGAGCAAATATCGCGCTACCGGCGAGTACCGCGAGCACATGATGGAAACGCTGCTGCGGCGAGCGCTGCCGCTGGCAGCCGAACGCGCCCGCACTGGCGTTGCCAGCGCTGAAGGCGTGGGCATGGGATAGGTATTCACTGGAAGGATTGGGAGCATTTCGTTGTCAGAGAACGTAGCTTTACTGGAAAACACCGACGCGCTGCTGCTTTCGGCGCGGCAGTTGGTCGAGGTCGGCGCGCCGTTAACCCTGTTAAACATCCTGGCAGTCGCCGTTGGGCTGCTGCTGGTGATCATGGTCATGATGGACTGGAAGCGCAGGCGCTGGGGGAACGCGCTGCCCGCGCTTCTGATCGCGGTTGGGGCTGCCGCAGTCGCTGCCGGTTTTATCCTGCTTGGCATCGCGGGAACCCCGGTTGGCATGGCATTTTATGCCGTAGTTGGCGACGATTTCACTCAGACCCTGCTCGCGGAAACCAAGCTCGTCAGCGCTCCCCTGGCGGCGCTGGCTGTAATCGCCCTGTCCGGCGGCGCTCTGTACGCCACGCTGGGCGGCGCGGCACTCTGGAAGAATCGAAGGCAGCAGCGTGAGGAACGACAGATGAGGATGGAGGTAGCGGCAGCATGAGCGAGCTGCGAATAACAGTCAATAGTGTAGACCACATTCTGGACGTGCCGGAATCGCGCACGCTGGCGGAAGTGCTGCGCTACGATTTAGGCTTAACGGGAACCAAGATCGGCTGCGAAGAAGCGGAGTGCGGCATCTGTACGGTGCATGTCAACGGCACGCCGGTCAACTCGTGCATCTTCCCGGCGTTTAAGGCACAGGGTGCGCGGGTGCTGACCATCGAAGGGCTGGCACAGGGCGAACAGCTTCACCCGCTTCAGGAAGCCTTCATCGAACATGGCGCGGTACAGTGCGGCTTCTGCACCGCCGGGCTGATCATGACCGGCGCTGCCCTGATTGATGAGAACCCCGATCCCGACGACCACGACATCAAGGTGGCGTTGAAGGATACCTACTGCCGCTGCACCGGCTATGTCAGCGTCATCAGCGCCATCAAATCCGCCGCCGCCGTCCAGCGCGGCGAGGCAAAACTTCCGGTCAATGAGCCGGTTGTCAGCGAACCGATGCGCTCGGTCAGCCGTAACGAAAAGGTGCAGGACAGCATCGAGCGCGTGACCGGCAAGGCAAAGTACAGCGATGACTTCACTTTCCCCGGCATGGCGTTCGCCCGGACGCTGCGCTCGCGCTATCCTCATGCCCGCATCCTGAATATCGACACCAGCAAGGCGGAAGCGCTGCCCGGCGTCATCGCCGTTCTGACGCACAAGGATGTGCCGGGCGAAAACCTGCATGGTCTGGTCTATCGCGACTGGCCCGTCCTGTGCGCTGACAAAGTGCGCTACATGGGCGATTCGGTTGCCATCGTCGCGGCGGAGACGCAGGACATCGCCGCCCAGGCGCTGGAGTTGATCGAAGTCGAATATGAGCCAATACAGGTCGTCGGCGATCCGGTATTCGCCCACTCGCTCGAAGCGCCGATTCTCCACGAGGGGCGTGAAGGCGGCAACCTGCTCAAGCACATCAAGGTGCGTCACGGCGATATCGCCCAGGGCTTTGCCGACGCCGACGTCATTGTCGAACATACCTACCACACGGCGACAACCGATCACGCCTTCCTCGAGCCGGAGTGCGCCATCGGCGTCCCGGCGGGCTATGACGACGATCACCAGAAGCTGACGGTGTACGTCGGCTCGCAGATTCCCTATCAGGATCGCAACCAGATCGCGCTGGCGCTGGATATCCCCGAAGAAAGCGTCCGCGTGAAGGGCGTGCTGATCGGCGGCGGCTTTGGCGGCAAGGAAGATATTGCCGGTCAAATCCACGTCTCGATGCTGGCGACGGTCACCGGTCGCCCGGTGAAGATGCTCTACACGCGGCAGGAATCGCTGCTGGCGCACCCGAAACGCCACGCGACCGTCATTCGCATCAAGACCGGCGCGAAGTCTGACGGCACGCTGACCGCCGTTGAAGCCGAGTTATACGGCGACGGCGGCGCTTACGCCAGCCTGAGCGACAAGGTGATGACCCGCGCCACCACCCACGCCACCGGACCCTATGAAGTGCCGCACGCCAAAATTGACTGCTTCGCCATGTACACCAATAACCCGCCTTCGGGCGCGTTCCGAGGATTCGGCGTCACGCAGAGCGCTTTCGCCGTTGAAGGCAACATGGATCTGCTCGCCGAAGCGCTTGATCTCGACCCGGTTGAACTGCGGCGCAGGAACGCGTTGCGCGTCGGATCAACCACCGCGACGGGACAGCTTCTGCGCGAGAGCGTAGGGCTGGTCGAAACCCTCGATCTGGTCGAAAAGGATATGGATCGCAGCAGCGATTTCCAGTGGGCGTGGCGCGACGGAGACATCGCCTACGGATGGGGCATCGCCTGCGCCTACAAGAACACCGGCTTGGGCGGCGGCGCGCCTGACCGATCCGACGCTGAAGTTGAAGCCTTCGAGGACGGCACGATTGAAGTCCGCACCTCATCGGCGGATATGGGTCAGGGCTTGGCGACGGTGCTGGCGCAGTGCGCGGCGGAAGAACTCGGACTGCCGTTTAAGCAGGTGCGCGTGCTGCTCTCCGATACCGACAAGACGCCCAATGGCGGACCGACCACCGCCAGCCGCCAGACCTACATGAGTGGCAACGCCGTTCGCCTGGCTGCCGCCAACCTGCGCGAGATGCTGAGCAAGGTCGTGGCGGAAGAAATTGACTGCCCGCCCGAAACGCTGCGCTTTGAAGAAGGGCTGGTGCGCCACAACGGATCAAACGTCCGGTTTGGCGAAGCCGTCCGGCTGGCGCAGACTCAGGGCTTGAGCACCCGTATTTTGCAGGAATACTACGGACCCAAGACCCAGCCGCTGGGTACAGGCGGCGATATGCACTTCGCCTTCTCGTATGCCACCCAGGCGGCGCTGGTGGCGGTTGATACCCTCACCGGCGAAGTTAAGGTGCTGAAGATCCTCTCGGCAGCCGATGTTGGGCGCGCCATCAACCCACTGCAAACGCAGGGACAAATTGAGGGCGGCATCGTCATGGCGCTGGGCAACTGCCTCACCGAAGCCTTCATCATGGAAAACGGCGTCCCCTGGTCTACCTTGCTGGCGCGCTACAAGATGCCGAGCATCAAACACACGCCACAGATCACCAGCCATCTGGTCGAGCACCGCACCGCCGATGGACCGTTCGGCGCGAAAGGGGTCGGCGAACTGCCGTCGATCAACACCACGCCCGCCATCTGCAACGCCATTTACAACGCGGTGGGCGTGCGCGTGTTCCGGCTGCCGGTCGATCAGGATGCGCTCTACCGCGCCATGCGCGCCGATCAGCCCGAACTGCACACCGCCTGGCAGGATGTGAAATAACGTGTAATGAGTGCTGAGTACTGAGTGCTGAGTAAACGAAGTAACTAAAGTAGGAAAAGTGGAAAGCAATACCTGCTGCCCATACTTTTCCTACTTTTTTACTTTTTCTACTTCGTTTACTTCTGCCTTCTCTCCTACAAACTTTTTATATTCCGCCGATATTGCTATTACGCAGACCAGCTATCCTCAAAGGGAATTGAAAATCACTTGTGAGGAGACTGATCATCATGAGCACGATTATTCGCTGGAATCCAATTCGTGAGATGGCAGCCATGCAGAACGCGATGGATCGCCTGATGGAGAACAACTGGCGCGGCTATCGCAGCGTCGATACATCGCTGGCACTGCCGCTGGACGTACACGAAACCGAGACTGCCTACCACGTCGTCGCGGCGCTGCCCGGCGTATTGTCCGATACCGTGAACGTGAGCCTGCACGACGGCGTGCTGACGATTTCGGGCGAGCTACCGCAGCCGTCCTACCCGGAGAACGCCCGCGCCCTGCTGCTGGAGCGCACCTACGGCAAATTCAGCCGCAGCGTTCGCCTGCCCGAACCAGTGGTCGCTGATCAGATCGAGGCGACGCTCGACAATGGCTTGCTGAACCTGAACCTGCCCAAATCGCCGGAAGCGCAGCCGAAGCAGATTCCGGTGCGCGTATCGACCAATGGACAGAACCAGGCGCGCAACAACTAACAACAACTAAGCTGAACTGGCGAGAAATGAAAAGGGACACCGCGCGGTGTCCCTTTTTTGTCATTCTCTCTGCGCTCTCCGCGTCCTCTGCGGTTAAACACTCTACCCTTCAATCAGCAGGCTTTCCGGGTCTTCCACCAGTTCCTTGATGCGCACCAGAAACTGCACCGCCTCGCGCCCGTCCACAATCCGGTGATCGTAGCTTAACGCCACGTACATCATCGGACGGATGACGACCTCGCCGTTGAGCGCAATCGGGCGCTGCTCGATCTTGTGCAGTCCAAGAATCGCCACCTGCGGCGGGTTGAGGATCGGCGTGCTCATCATCGAGCCAAAGACGCCGCCGTTGGTGATGGTGAACGTGCCGCCGCGCAGCGCGTCCAGCGGCAGCGTGCCGTCGTTCGACTGCAGGGCATACTCCTTGATCGTCTGCTCAATTTCGGCAAACGACATCCGATCCGCGTCACGCAGCACCGGCACGACCAGCCCTTCTTCCGCGCCAATCGCCACACCGATATCGTAATAATATTTGAGGAGCATATCGTCGCCCTGAATTTCGGCGTTCAGGCGCGAGAAGGCTTTGAGCGCGCCTATCGACGCTTTGACGAAAAACGACGAAAAGCCGAGGCTGACGCCGTGTTTCTTCTGGAACGCTTCCTTGCGCCGGGCGCGCACGTCCATCACCTTGCTCATATCGATCTCGTTGAAGGTCGTGAGCATGGCGGCGGTGTGTTGGGCTTCCACCAGCCGCTGAGCAATCGTGCGGCGGCGGCGCGACATCTTGATCCGTTCCTCGCGCCGTCCGCTGTCAGTGGCAAAGATCGGCGCGGTTTCGGAAATGGGGACGGTTGCCGATGGCTGCGGCGCTGGCTTCGCTGGCGCGCTCTTAGACTCGATATAGCGCTGAACGTCGGTCTTGGTCACGCGCCCGCCGGGACCGCTGGGCATGACCTGCGCCACATCGATCTGCGCATCCTGCGCCATGCGCCGGGCGACTGGCGTCACGTCCGGTACAGCTTGTCTGGCTGGCTGTGCCTGCGGCGCGGGCGCGGGAGCCGCCTGAACGGGCTGCGCGGCGGCTGCCGGTTGGGCTGCCCCTTCACCGGGTTCAATCGTACCCAGAACCTCGCCCACCTTGACGTCTTCACCCGCCTGACGGGTGATGCTCGCCAGCACGCCCTCGCGTTCCGCGCCGACTTCCAGATCGACCTTGTCGGTTTCCAGCACCACCACCGCTTCGCCAATCTTGACCGGCTCGCCCGCGTTTTTCAACCAGCGCCCGACAGTCGCCTCGACAACGGATTCGCCCAGATTCGGTACCACAATTTCTATCGCCATGCTCATTCATCCTGGTCATCTGTAGGGACACGATACTGTCGTGTCCGTTTTATAATAGCTGCGCCGGACACGATGGTATCGTGTCCCTACACCATATACCGAAACAGCGGCTTGCCCTAGTCCGTCACTGCTTCTGCCTGTGCCACGCCGTGACTGTGCGCCGTTTCAGGGCTGAATGCCCGTTCAATAAGCAGCGCCTGATTGATGGCGTGCCAGGCTGCCGAGCCTTCCGCCGGACTGGAATTGCGTGGGCGGGCGACGTAGCCAAGCGAAATGCCTCTGCCAAACAGCACCCGCATCAGCAGCGGGCGGGCAAATTCCCACGCGCCCATATTCTCCGGCTCTTCCTGAACCCACATCACCTGCTCGACTTTCGGATAAGCGCCCAACGCCTGTTTCAGTTCCTCAAGCGGGAATGGATAGAGCTGTTCCACGCGCACGATGGCGAGATCATCACGGGTCTGGCGCTGGTCACTGTTGACCAGATCAAGGTACACCTTGCCGCTGCACAGAATCAGCCGGGTGACCGCTTCGGGGTTCTGTCGGGCGCGTTCGTCGTCAATGATCGGCTGCCAGCGCCCTTCCGCCAAATCGTTGAGCGACGAACTGACCATCGGGTTGCGCAGCAGGCTCTTGGGCGTCATCACGATCAGCGGCAGCGGGTCGCTCTCCAGCAGCAGCGCCTGCCGCCGCAGCAGGTGGAAATACTGCGCCGCCGTCGTCGGGTTGGCGATTCGCAGATTCGTATCCGCCGCCATGTTCAGGAAGCGTTCCAGCCGCGCGCTCGAATGATCGGGTCCCGCGCCTTCGTAGCCATGCGGCAGCAGCAGCACCAGCGACGGCGTCTGCCCCCACTTGGCGCGCGATGACACGATAAATTCGTCGATGATCACCTGACCGCCGTTGTCGAAATCGCCGTACTGCGCTTCCCACAGCACCAGCCGTTCGGGAGCCTGTACGTTGTAGCCATATTCAAATCCCAGCACGCCAGCTTCGGATAGCGGGCTGTTGTGGATTTCATAGGCGGCTTTTGCCTGCGGCAGCGCTTGCAGCGGCACGTGCTCTTCGCCGGTCTGGTGATCGTGGAACACGGCATGGCGCTGGCTGAAGGTGCCGCGCTCGACATCCTGTCCGGTCATACGGACGGCGACGCCGTCAGCGAGAATACTCGCCAGCGCCAGGTCTTCGGCGGCTGACCAGTCAATATTCGGTTCGTTGGGCTTGTCCAACCCATCAGTCCGCCGCTTGATCACCCGCTGAAGCTTGGGATGCACGTTGAAGCCTTCGGGGAAGCGCAGCAGCGCGCGGTTCAGTTCCCGCAGGCGGGTCAGCGAAACGCTGGTCTTGACGCGCCGGGCGGTGCCGGGCGCGGGCGGCGTCGGAATCGGGTCGTTGAGGTCTTTTTCGGGGTCGAGGGCTTCATAAATCGACTGAAGCTTTTCCATCTGCTGGCGCATGATGTCATCCGGCTCATTCGCCGCCAGCAGCCCGCGCCTGACCAGCGTTTGCCCCCACAGCGCGCGCACCGTCGGGTGCTGGTCTATCCGGGCGTACAGCACCGGTTGGGTAAAGCCCGGCTCATCGCCCTCGTTATGTCCGTAGCGGCGATAGCCGATCAGATCGATGACAAAATCCTTCTGGAACTTGATCAGGTAGGCAAACGCCGTCCGCACCGCCGCGATACAGGCTTCCACGTCGTCGGCATTGACGTGGATGATCGGGATTTTGTAGCCTTTGGCAAGATCGCTGGCGTACAGCATACTGCGCCCGTCCTGCGGTTCGGTGGTATAGCCAAGCTGGTTGTTGGCGATGATGTGGATGCTGCCGCCCGTCCAGTAGCCGGGCAGGCGCGACAGATTGAGCGTTTCGGCGACAATGCCCTGTCCCGGAAACGCCGCGTCGCCATGAATGAGGATCGGCAGGGTGTGATGCGGGTCAAATTCGGGCGCGCCCCGGCGATCCACCTTCGCGCCGACTGCTCGCGCCATGCCTTCAACCACCGGATTAACAAACTCAAGATGGCTGGGGTTGGGCGGCATGGCAATCATCATATCCACCGGCGCGCCGTTTGCCAGCGCCCGCAGCGCCCCCATGTGGTACTTCACGTCACCCGTCCAGCCGAGGTCGTCGCGGAACTTATTCCGCCGGATCGGATCTTTGAATTCCGCCAGAATCTGCTGGTAAGGTTTGTTCAGGATGTGCGCCAGCGTGTTTAAACGCCCGCGATGCGCCATGCCAATCAGGATATTATAGACGCCGTTTTCCGCCGAAGCCCCGATGATCTCATCGAGGATTGGAACCATCATATCCAGACCCTCAATCGAAAAACGGTGTTTGCCCGGAAAAACGCGGTGGATGAAACGCTCGAATGCCTCGACTTCGGTCAGCCGCTGGAGCAAACGCAGCGGGTGGATGGGGTCGTTTGGCGGGCAGAACTCGCGCGACTCGGCGGCGTAGCGCAGCCATTCGCGTTCTTCCGGCACGCGCACGTGCTCGAAGTCGTAACCGACCGTCGAAGCATAGATCTGCCGCAGCGCCTCGGTCGCCTCTAGCGCATTCTTCGCCATATGAGCAACGGGACCACCGACAAGGCTGACTGGCAGGCTGACCAGATCATCTTCGGTGATGCCATGTTCGGCAGGATTCAGCGATGGATCGCCGGTTGGCGCTGATCCCAGTGGGTCAAGCTGCGCCGCCAGGTGTCCATAATCGCGGATCGCGCCAGCGTAATTGACGCCGCCAACAATCTTACTGACGTCGGCGGGCGCTGCTTCCAGCGATAAAGCGCTGCTTTCCAGCGGCGGTGACCAGCGCTCGAAGATGGCGCGCGTCCTGGCATCCACCGAATCTGGATCGCGCAGGAAGCGTTCATACTGTTCAAGAACATAACCGGCATTAGGTCCGGGAAACTCATTCCAGAATCGCATGGCACTTGGGTTTTAGGTATATGTCAACAGTGTGTCTGAGTCTAGCGGGTTTTGACAGGAAGTGCGAGGGGCTTTATTCTGGGAAAGTGGGGTATTCTGGTGTTTGGTGACCGGCAGCAAAGGAAAATATGATGGCTTGTACGCATCTGGACCAAATACGCGACGTAACGCCCAGCGCCCAGGGCTGCGAGGACTGCCTTAAAACCGGCGATACCTGGGTTCACCTGCGGATCTGTCTGATCTGCGGTCACGTAGGCTGCTGCGACAATTCCAAAAATAAACACGCAACCAAACATTTCCACGCAACCGGGCATCCGATCATTCAGTCCTTTCAACCCGGCGAGCGCTGGCGCTGGTGCTACGTCGATGAGGAATATTTGTAGAACTGCTTGTCATACGGAGCGCGACGCAAGCGGACACGACAATGTCGTGTCCCTACGTCGTCCCGCGGGAAGAAAGATGAGGGCATTGGCTTCTCCCCTTCTCCCCGTCTTGCGTGGGAGAAGGGGTTGGGGGATGAGGGGTCGAAAGTCTTAAACCCTGCCTACACGCTGCACGCGCCATCCAGCAGGTTCATCCCGGCGGGGATAGTGCTGACTTCGGTCATGTGGGACTCATACAGCCGCCAGTCGGGATCAATGCTGCCCTCGTTGCCCTGCGGCACGTTGACGCGGCGCGCCGTCAGGCATCCGGTGAAGAACTGGCGCGTGCCGCTGCTAAGGGTTGAAGTCACCAGCGTGGGCAGGCTGGCGTAGCTGCTGCCCGCCGCCCCTTCGACCAGCGCGTCCAGCCGCACGATCACCGACACGTCATTCGTATTCGCAAACCCCTGCGCGAACTGCTGCAACGTCGGTTCAGGCGGGTTTTCCCAGTAACCATAGGCGCGAGCGTAATCGCGGTTCATAATCGCCCCGTAATATGACGACAGCAGGCTGACCGGGCTGGTCAGGTTCGGGACAACGCTGGCGAGCGTTTCGGTTTGCTGGCAGGCGCTGTCCAGCAGGCTGAGGTCGAAGGTGGTCACCTCGCGCATCAACGCGCTGTTCAGATGCCAGTCTGGATCGGGTTCGGGGGCGCTGCCGACCGGCACATTGACCTTGTGAACGGTGAAACAACCCGCATAGAAATGCTGCGAGCCATCGGTGTGATCGGCTGCCAGCAGCACCGGCACCGCGGCAAAGATGTTGCCCGCGCCCGCGTCTGAGGCTGCTGGCAGCCGGACGAAAGCAGCCGCGCCAACGGTATCAGTATAACCCGCCGCGAACTGCGCCAGAGTCGCGCCTTTGGGCGGGTTCTCCCAGTAGCCATAAGCGCGCGCATAATCGTTCAGGTTGATGGCATTGTAATACGAGGCGACGACCAGCACCGGATCGGCGCGATAGTCGAGTGGGCTGCGCGTGGTCGTTTGCCCGTTTGGCTCGGCGGCAGCGGCGGTCATCGGCAGCAGAGCCAGCACCAGCAGCACCACCGCCAGCCAGAACGCGGGTTTACGAGACATCAAACGGTGTAATGACATGAATCTGCTCTCTCCAACTAATCCTCTCCTCCCTATATTAGACGCGCCAACGGGCAGATTCGTTCCAAATTCGATTACGAAAAACGAGCCTCAACGCCAGAACGCTGTGAGGATGGCTCTTTTCCGCCCGTCCTTGCTTTCCGCCAACGCGGACATAGAATCAGAGGCTGGAATCAGGATTGGGCAGTCTGCTCACCGCCTGATTCCGACTCACCAGGCGTGTCGTATCCCTTCGGATGGAGTTCCCCCTGCTGCTATGACTTCGATTGCCCTTTCCTTCGCGCGTGACCGCTTTACCTGGCTGGCATATCTCATGCTGGCGTATTTCGCCTACCTGCAAGCCAGCCTCGGACCGCTTATGCCCTTTCTGGGCGATGAGCTGAACCTCAACTACACCCAGCGCGCCCTGCACCTGAGCGCCCTCGCCGTCGGCATGATCGTCGCCGGGCTGACTGCCAATGCCGCCGCGCTGCATTTCGGACGGCGCGTTCTGTTCTGGGGCGGCGGCGCGGGCATGGCACTGGGCGCTGTCCTGCTGGCGGCGGCAGGCGTTCCCGCCCTGACGATTTTGGGCACTTTCCTGATGGGCGCTATCGGCACCTACCTGCTGATTATGGTTCAGGCGACGCTGTCCGACCATCATCAGGAGCGCCGGGCAATCGCGCTGACGGAATCCAACGTCGCCGCCAGTATCTTTGCGACGCTCGCGCCGATTCTGATCAGCCAGATGGAGAACATCGGCATTGGCTGGCGCGTTGCCCTGCTGCTGGGCGCGGGCGCATGGGGCGTGATGGCGCTAGTCTTTGCGCGCGAGCCGATTCCCGCCGCCAGCATCCAACCCCGCAGCACCGACTCCGGCGGCAGCCGGCTGTCGCGCAGCTACTGGTTTTACTGGGTGCTGGTCATTCTCGTCGTCTCAATAGAATGGTGTATTATCTTCTGGGGCGCAGATTTCCTGAACAAGGTCGCTGGTTTGAGTCAGGTCACTGCTTCCGGCGCGATGGCGATCTATTTCGCGGCGGTGGTGCTGGGACGCACAGCGGGCAGCCGCCTGGCGCGTTTCATTCCGGTTGGACGCCTGCTGCTGGCGGCGCTGGTGATCGTGCTGCTGGCGTTCCCGGTGTTCTGGCTGGCGCAGAGCGCCGTCTTGAGTCTGATCGGGCTGTTTTTGCTCGGCGTGGGCACCGCCAACCTGTTCCCGCTGACCTTATCGGCAGCGTCGGGCGCTGCCGCCGCGCAGTCAAACAAAGGCAGCGCGCTGGTATCGCTGGCGGCTGGTCTGGCAATTCTGGTGATGCCGCAGCTTCTTGGCTCGGCAGCCGATTTGATCGGCATCTTCAACGCCTTCGGACTGACGGGGCTGCTGACACTCGCCGCTATCGTCGTCAGTATCGGGGCATCTCGTGTCGCGGCAAAACAGGGGTAACCACATGGCAGAAAGCACCCTTCGAGTCGGTCTGATCGGCTGTGGCAACGTCGTCAGCTACGGGCATCGTCCGGCGCTGACCTCGCTTCCCGACGTGCGGCTGGTCGCGCTGGCGGACGTCACCGAAGCGCGGCGCAAAATCGGGCAGGAGTGGTTCGGGTTAGCCGACGCGGATATTTACGCCGATTACCGCGCTGTCCTTCAGCGGGATGATGTCGATGTAGTGGTCGTCACCGTCCCACAGCAGTTCCGCCGTGAGATCGTGCTCGGCGCTTTCGCGGCAGGTAAGCACGTCCTCAGCGAGAAGCCGGTTGCCCTGACGCCTGCCATCGCCGCCGAACTCATCACCGCCGCCGACGCCCGCAGCCTGACCTTCGGCGTGGTTCACAACTATCACTTTTTGCCGGAATACCACCAGATCAAATACCTGCTTGACGCGGGAACGATTGGCGACCTGCGCGTGCTAACGATGCACTATCTGGGCGTGATCGATTATCCCGGCGCGCAGGAATATCAGCGCGACTGGCGGCATACGCTGGACGCGGGCGGCGGCGTGCTGATGGACATGATCCACGCCGTTTATCTGGCGGAATGGCTGTTTGGCGGTCCCGCCGAACAGGTGATGGCGTTCGTGGATGCGCCGACCTATGGCGAACGCGGAGCGCTGGTGGAAGACCTGGCGCTGGTTCAGATCGCCTACCCGACCGGCTATGCGGCTGTCCATATGGGCTGGGGTCAGGGCGTTGGCGGGGTGGATGCCAGCGGCAGCGCTGGGCAGCTTCGGATGCGCTATCATCAATATCAGACCAGCGGCTTCAACCGTCCCGCCGAACTGTACACGGTCAGAGACTGGGAGCGCGTCGATCACCCGCTGGACAACCTGCCCGAACACATGCAGAACATCGGGCGATCCTTCACCCGGCTGTGGGCAGATTTCCGCGACGCTGTCCGCGAGAAGCGCCCGCCGGTAGCGCCCGCCCGCGCCGCCAAACGCGCGCTGGAAGTAGCGCTGGCGGCGTATCTGTCCGGTGTCACCGGGCGCGTCGTCAGCCTGCCGCTGTCCGCCGAACATCCGGTTTACCAGCAGGGAATCTATGGGCTGCGTCAGGTTGAGGTTTGGAACGAAAGCCGCGCCGGGCGCGCCGGAATCTTTGGATTGAGAGAGTAGGAAATGCCAATCGAAGAAAAATTCATTACCACCTGGGAGGCGCTGAATCAGGAACTGCGCCGCGATGCTTTCGATCCCGCCATCAGCCGATTTCGCTACCGCGATGTCTTTCGCGGTCACGCCGACGCGCGCAACTATCACATCATGAGCAGCCTGCTGGAGCTGGAACACCGGCTGGACAAAGTCCGCGATATCGAAAAATACATCCTGCGCTCGTTCGTCAAATATGCTCATACCGAAGCGACGGCGAGCAGTACATCGCTGTGGCACTGGATGTCGCTGGCGCAGCATCACGGGCTGCCAACGCGCCTGATCGACTGGACGTATTCGCCCTACGTGGCGCTGCACTTCGCGGTGGGCGCGCTGCCCGATACCAGCACCGACGCCGTGCTGTGGCGCGTCAGCTTTTACAAAGTCCACGAGACGCTGCCCAAACCGCTGAAGACCGAGCTTACCTCTGAAGGCTTCAACCTGTTCTCGGTCGAAAATCTCGATAACGTCGCCCAGACGCTGCCGGAATTTGACCGGCTCTCGCGCGATACCTTTGCTCTGTTCTTCGAGCCGCCGTCGCTGGATCAGCGTATCGTCAACCAGTATGCGCTGTTCTCGGTGATGTCCGACCCAACCATCACTTTCGACTCGTGGCTGGAACAGCTTCCCGATACCTACACCCGGATTCGCATCCCCGGCGCGCTGAAATGGGAAATCCGTGACCGGCTCGATTCGTTCAACATCACCGAGCGCGTGCTTTTCCCCGGACTCGACGGCTTGAGCATCTGGCTGAAGCGCTGGTACAGCCCCAGCCGCATCAGCCGCAGCGAGGAATTCGAGGGGGAATTGTAGGGACGCGACACTAACATTCGAAGAATGTACGTATCTGAAAACAGACAGCGGACACCACAATGTGGTGTCCCTGCGATCCCGTCATAGCCTCGTTATGCCCCCGCGCCGGTCACACCGCCCACTATCTGGAAGACGGCGCGGGCGTAAGGCACCAGCGGATCGCCAGCGGTGCTGCTGAAGCGCGGCACCGAAATGCGGATAAACAGGGTGTCGCCGACAAAAATCGCGTCCGCGCCGTAAGTGCCGCCGCCAAAAGCGTTGGGCTGCGGGAAATTGTCGCGGGTCTGGGAATTCTCCAGCGTCCGCAGCCGCCCCCGGATCAGATCGTAGTATGCCTGCGCCGCTTCCGGCGTCTCGAATACGCCAAAGGTGAGTTCAGCCGCGCCGCCGCCGCGCTCGGCAAAGTACAGGCGCGCGGTTTGCCCGCCGTCCACGTCCTGATAAACGATGCGCTCGCCGCTGACTTCGTCGGCGGTGCGCCCCCACTGAATTGAACCAGCGTTGAGGCGGTCGGGTACTGCCGCGATGATCTGCTCCAGCAGCCCGCCGCCTTCGTCCGTCGCTTCGGCTTCCACCGTGGCTTCACTCGTGTCTGAAGCGGTCGCGTTGGGGTCAGTCGTCGCCGTTGGGCGGGGTGTAGAGGTCGGCGGCGGCGTGAAGGTTGGCGTCGCCGTCGGGGTCATATCAAGGTCTTCGGGGGCGCAGGCTGCCAGAACCAGCAGCACCATCAGCAGTGTGATCTTCAACAGACGCATTATAGCTCCTATGGCGTGAGAATCAGTCCGCGTCAGCGGGCACGAGGCGCAGGCGCTCCGGCACTGCGCCGGTCATGACCATCTGCGCCACTTCGATCTCGCTCACTTCTTCTTTGTAGAAATCACCGATCTTGCGCCCGCCGCGGATGATGGTGAACCGGTCGGCGACTTCATGCACATGGGCGATATTATGGGTGATAAAAATGACCGACAGTCCGCGTTCTTTGGCGCGGCGGGTGTAATTGAGCACTTCGCCAGTTTGCTTGACCGACAGCGCCGAGGTCGGCTCGTCGAGGATCAGCAGCTTCTTGCCAAAGTAAACCGCCCGCCCAATCGCAATCGACTGGCGCTCGCCGCCCGAAAGCGAGCCAACCGGCTCGTCGGCGCTGCGGATGCGGATGCCGATATCCAGCAGCGCGTCGCGCGCCCTGTCGGACATCTCGCGGTGATTTAGAACGCGCACCGGTCCGTAGTTTCGCGCCAGCTCCTGCCCCAGCCAGAAATTGCGGGCGATGCTCATCAGCGGCACCAGCGCCAGATCCTGATAGACCGTTTCAATGCCCAGTTCGCGCGCTTCGTGCGGCGAATTGATGTGAACGGGCTTGCCCTCAAACTCGATTTCGCCGTAAGTGGGTGTATGCACCCCGGTCAGAATCTTGATCAGCGTGCTTTTGCCAGCGCCGTTATCGCCCAGCAAGCCGACGATTTCCTGACGGTCTACGTGGAAATCGACGCCGCGCAGCGCTTCGACGCTGCCAAACGTCTTGACAATGCCGCGCATATCAACCAGTGGAGTTTCGCTTCGGGTCGCCATTGTTTACGTCCTCACTCGCTGTACGGCGCGGTTGATGACGACGGCGATGATGATGATGACGCCGATCACGCCGAAGAATACGCGCGGGTCCATCCCAACCAGCACCAACCCGGTTTGCAGCATCCCGAAGATCAGAACGCCCAGGAACGCGCCGATGATGCTGCCGTAGCCGCCTTCGAGCAGGGTGCCGCCGATGACTGCCGCCGCGATCACCTCAAGCTCAAGCCCATCGCCCAGATTGGCGTTGACGCTGCCGACGCGGGCGACGTAGGTAATACCAGCGACTCCGGCAAGCCCCGCCGACAGCATAAAATTAGTCACTTTGATGCGGTTGGCGCTGATACCCTGCGCCCGCGCCGCGCCCGGATTGCCGCCAACGGCGAAGGTGTAGCTGCCGTATGGCGTATTCATCAGGATGAACTGGAACACAAATACCAGCAGGAACCACCAGAAGATGCCGGTTCGGAAGTTCACGCTCGGATCAATCGGACCAGCAAATGGCAGCGACGCCACCCGCCCGTTGGCAAGGCTGAAGAAGCTCACGTCCAGCAGCGTACTACCCTGCCCTATCATGCTGACGATGCCCACGCCGATCAGGTAGAGCAGCGCCACCGCCGCGACCACTGTGAACACCAGCCGCAGCGTCAGCCAGACGATCATCAGGTCGCGGAAATCGCTGGTATCCTGCTGGAAATTCGCCAGACGCTCGCGCAGCCGCCGGTACAGGCGCGGCGCGGTGGCATACGCCAGCAGAACGATCAACAGCGCCAGCAGCGCCAGCCCGGCGGCAAGCACCAGCGGGTGCAGGCTGATCATCGGTTCGGGCAGGCGGTAATCGGCGTAGCGAATGATGCGCCCGTCCGGGATGATGACCAGCGGGATGGCGCGATACGCCAGCAGCGTGCCTAAGGTGACGATAAATGAGGGTATACCGGTGCGGATACGGATAATGCCGTTGATGAAACCCAGCAGCGCCGCGAAAGCCAGCGATACCAGCGCCGCCGGAATAGCCGCCAGCGGCGGCAGCCCCAGCACGCCTTCGGTCATCGCCAGCACAAACACCAGCGCGCTGGCGCCGTAAATCGAGCCGACCGAGAGATCGAACTCGCCCGAAATCATCAGCAGGGTGATGCCGATGGCGATAATGCCGTTGGAGATGTTGGTCGAAAGCGCCCCGGCAAGCGCGCGGGGTTCGAAGAACAGCGGGGTGGCAATCGTGAAGCCCACCAGTATAGCGATAAAGCCAATAATCGCGCCCGCGCCGGGTGTCTGCGCCAGCCGGTTTCGCACCGACTGCCCAGCGGTCAGGTCAACGTGAATGGTCAGAAAGCGGTAGACCGCCAGACTCGAAAGGAAAATGAGCAAGCCGGGCGCGGTGATCTCCTGAACGCCGGGCAGATTATCCAGCAGCGAGCCGCCGCGAGGGATGACGCGGTAGATATTCATCAGCCCCGCCAGAAACAGCGTCATGCCGATCAACGCCGTGATCAGCACCGTCCACTGCGACCACGCCCAGGCGCGGCGGTCGCGTTTGAACATGCCCCAGGCGGTGCGCAGGTTTGCCAGCGCCCATAACCCGGCGGCAATCACAACAAACCACTCCAGCGAGTTGAGGTTATGGCGGCTGATATTGGCGCGTTCGCCCAAAGGCAGCCAGCCGGTCAGCACCTGCTCGCCAATCACCAGGCTGATCAGCCCGATCACCAGCAGCAGCGCAATCGACACCATGACGCCGGGGGCAATATGGGTAGTCCGCCCCTCAAAATAGTCGGTCATGTTGGGCAGGCTTGGCTGGCGGATAAATCCCCACGCCGTCCGCAGCGCCACCAGCCCCCAGACGACGCAGCCAAAGATGACGATCAGTTCTATCGGGTTGAGGTTGCGGCGGCTGATATTGGCGCGTTCGCCCAGCGCCAGCCACCCTGTTGCCACCTGTTCGGCGACAATCAGGCTGGCGATTCCGACGATCACCAGCAGTATCGTGGTCAAATTTAACTGTGACGATTTTTGCTGGCGTCCGGCAGCGCGCGCAGCCAGCGGCGACGTTGAGGCTCTTTCCATTTACAAGCCCTCAATAACTTCTGGAAAAATCTATTTGGTCAGTTGTAGGGGCGCAAGCTGCGCCCCTACTTCATATCGTAAAGACGTTGCCTCGCAACAACCGAGACTAACGATAGCCGCCAGCGGTCAGTTCGATGATCGCTTCGACGTTGCCCAGATCGATGACGCCGGGACCGGTGAAGATATCGCCGCCGGGCGCAAGCTCAAACTGGCTGTTCAGATACAGCCACATGATCGTCTGGAAGCCCTGCAGGTACGGCTGCTGGTCAATCGTCTGGAGCAGGTTGCCGTCCTGAATCATCTGGTAGATTTCAGCGCTGGTATCGTGGCTGGTCGCATAAAGCTCGCCTGCCGCGCGTCCCGATTCCTGAATGTACAGATTCAAGCCCGAGGATGGCTGCGGACCCAGCATGAAGATGGCGTTGGTATCGGCGTTTGCCGCGAAGAAGTCGCTCAGAATACCGGCGGTTTCCTCAGGGTTGTTGGTGATGTTCAGCCGCTGAATCGGCACGCCCATTTCGTCAAAGACACTCTCGACACCCGCGCAGCGCGCCTCAAGACCGCTGTGCCCCTGCTCCTGAATGGTGCAAACGCCGCCGGTCACTTCCGCGCCGTCCGCGGCAGCCTCAGCGAACACGCGGCGGGCATTGCTGACGCCGCCGGTGAACTCGTTCGCGCCAACGTAGAACAGCGTTGGCAGCGCGCCTTCCAGACCAGCGTTCGGGTCAGCCGTATTGAAGACGATCACGGGAATGCCCAACTCTGCCGCGCGCTCAACACCGCTGCGAATCACCTCAGGATCGGGGACAGTCGTGCCAACGCCGTCAGGATTGAGCGCCAGCGCGGCGTCCCACCAGCCCGCCATCTGCTCCAGCCCATAATCCGGCTCAGACAGCCACTGACACTCGGCGCCGAGCAGCGCGCAAGCATCTTCCTGCCCCTTCATCACCACAATCCAGAACGGATTGCTGGCGCCGCCGTGGCTGACCATGGCAAAGGTCAGTCCGTCGTCCTGCGCGCCGACGACCCCTAAACTAACTACGAAGATACCTAAAATGAGTAATGCTACGGGGAGAAGCCGGGTAATACGTTTCATATTTCGCTCCTTAAACGCACTATTAGCAATGTGTCCCGAGCGCTACGCTCGCTGAGACCAACAAGGGGTATGCCTCGCCGAAAACAAATACCGAGGCATGGTCAAACCATGTCTTCAGAATTAACGTATTGAATTTTCGGAAAAGAGTTACACCTGAAGGAAGTATGGCTATAATTTCAGGTTCAAAGCAAATATACCCGAATGTGTGTTGCGGCGCAATATAATCGAAAGGAATTCATAATGCCCACATACGACCCCACCGCCGAACAGAAATTTACCTTTGGTCTGTGGACCGTCGGCAACACCGGACGCGACCCGTTTGGCGGCCCGGTACGCGATCAACTCTCGCCAGTCGAAATTGTGCGCCTGCTGGGCGAAGTCGGTGCTTACGGCGTTAATTATCACGACAACGACCTCTACCCCATCGACGCCACCCCCGCAGAAGTCGATCAGATCCTGCGCGATTTCAAACAGGCGCTGCGTGATACCGGCTTGAAAGTGCCGATGGCAACCACCAACCTGTTTACCGACCCGATCTTCAAAGATGGTGCCTTCACCTCCAATGACGCCCGTGTTCGCGCTTACGCGCTGCAAAAGGTTATCCGTTCGATGGATATCGGCGTTGACCTCGGCGCAGCGCTTTACGTCCTCTGGGGCGGTCGTGAAGGCACCGAAACCGACGCCAGCAAGAACCCGCAGGACTCGCTCAAGCGAATGCGCGACGCGCTCAACTTTCTGTGCGAGTACATCATCGAACAGGGATACGATCTGCGGCTGGCGCTGGAAGCCAAGCCCAACGAGCCGCGCAGCGATATTTACCTGCCGACCACCGGCGCGATGCTCGGCTTCATCAATACGCTCGATCACCCGGAAATGGTGGGCGTGAACCCGGAAGTCGCGCACGAACACATGGCGGGGCTGAACTTCGCCCACGCCGTTGCCCAGGCATGGGACGCGGGCAAGCTGTTCCATATCGACCTGAACGATCAGTTGTTCGGGCGATACGATCAGGATTTCCGCTTCGGCTCGGTCATGATCAAGCAGAACTTCTTCCTGGTCAAGTTCCTCGAAGACGTTGGCTACTCTGGCAGCCGCCACTACGACGCGCACGCCTACCGAACCGAGGATTATGAAGGCGTCAAGGACTTTGCTCGCGGCTGTATGCGAACCTACATGATCCTCCGGGAGAAGGCGCGGCAGTTCAATCAGGATGCCGAAATTCAGGCGCTCTTGCAGGAGATTCACGCCGACGATGGCGCGCACAGCTATCTCAACGGCGGCTACAGCAGCGACGCGGTCAGCCGCCTCAGGAACGAGACGTTCGACCGTGTCGGCATCAGCCAGCGCGGGCTGCCTTATGAACGGCTGGATCAACTGACGATGGAACTGCTGCTCGGCGTGCGGTAGCAAAATCGGTGTAGAGACTTGTGGACAAGCTGGTTAGAAACCGCCGTATGTTGTAGGGACACGATAATATCGTGTCCGCCGCCTGATTGCAGGGAACGGACACGACATGTCGTGTCCCTACGGCGTCCGTTTGGAAATGAGGCGCATTCTTTTCAGTTTCTCCATTAGTAAATCACGCGCCAGCCAGCTTGCCCCCACCAGTACCAATCCGACTCCGCCCATAATGGTTGCCAGATCGCGGTTGTGGTCAAGCTGGCGCAGTTCTTCGCCAGCGCGAATCAACCCCAACGCTTCGGTCTGCGTCTGCGGATCGATCTGCTCATTCTGCGATTGAATCTGATAGGCGATATTCTGGTTGATCTGATTGGTCAGCACCGCGTACCCGATCAGCCCGCCAGCGAGCAGGACGATTCCCACAACCGCAGGCGTCAACAACAGTGCCCTACCCCATTCCCGCTGCATGTGGTTCCATCCCGGCGCTAGTTTCGTATCGCGCAATTCTAGCGCGCCCATGCCAAAAGCAAACAGGCTGGCTGAATTCAGGCGCGTGGGGCTGGCGGCGCGGCTGCTTTCCGAATGGTGCTGATGAGCCTGACCAGGCTGAAGGGCTTGGAAAGATAATCGATTGCGTAGGGCTGCGCTGCCAGACCGATGCCGCTGCTGGCACTGTGGGCGCTGACGACGACTACGGGGATGCGCGGATAGTCCGTCCTGAGCGTCCTGAGCAGCTCGATTCCGTCCAGTCCTTCCATTTGCAGATCGCATATCATGACGTCAAAATTGGGGTGTGTGCTGAGGATGCGAAGGGCGCTCGCCGGGCTGTGCGCTTCCTGAACCAGAAAACCGCCAAGCTGAAGCGCTTCAACCATCAGACTGCGATAGAGCGTATCGTCATCCACCACCAGTACATTTGCCATTAATACTCCCCGCCCCGTCATTACATTAAATCTTCATTGTTATTATTGATTAAACTTCAATTTGGCGCAATTATCACTTAACTGTCCGTTAGGATTCTGTTACTAAACTGGTATTCAGATGGCGTGACTGAGCCTGCGCATCAGCCGAACTTTCTGATAGAATCGTTCGTGTTCAATAAATCATAGAGGAATAGCGTGGCACAAACACGTAGCGACATTCGTAACATCGCCATTATCGCCCATGTCGATCACGGCAAGACGACTCTGGTGGATGGCATGTTGAAACAAACGAAGGTATTCCGCAATGCGGCGGCTGCGGGCGAACGCATCCTCGATTCCAATGCGCTGGAGCGCGAGCGTGGCATCACGATTTTGGCGAAGAACACGGCTGTGATCTGGAACGACACCAAAATCAACATTGTCGATACCCCCGGACACGCCGATTTTGGCGGTGAGGTCGAGCGCGTACTCAACATGGTTGATGGCGCTCTGCTGCTGGTGGACGCGGTTGAAGGACCCATGCCGCAGACCCGTTTCGTACTGCGCAAGGCACTTGGGCTTGGTTTGCGCGTCATCGTCGTCATCAATAAGGTTGATCGCCCTCATGCCGATCCCGAACGGGCGCTCAACCAGACGTTCGATCTGTTCATCGAACTGGGCGCGAGCGACGAGCAGGCGGAGTTTCCGGTGGTGTATACGGTTGGCTTGGAAGGACGCTCCGGCGTGACGCCGGAAGACTTGGGCGACGATTTGACGCCGCTGTTCGAGACGATCCTCAGCGAAATCGCCGCGCCGACCTATGACGACACCGCGCCAACCAGCCTGCTGGTGACGACGCTCGAATACGACAACTATAAAGGGCAGCTTGGAATCGGGCGGTTACATTCCGGCACGCTCCGCAAAGGTGATAATGTCCTGCGGATAACACCCACCGGACAGCGCAGCACCGGACGCATCGAATACCTGTTCACATTCTATAATCTCACCAAGGTCGAAACGCCTGAAGTCCACGCGGGCGATATTCTCGCCTTTGGCGGGCTGGAGCAGCTTGGCATCAGTGACAACATTACCGACCCTACTAACCCGTTCATCCTGCCGCCGATCAGCGTCGAAGAACCAACAGTGCGCATGACTTTCGGCGTCAACACCTCGCCCTTCGCCGGGCGCGAGGGCAAAACGGGCTGGGGAACATCACGCCGGCTTCGCGAGCGTCTGTACAACGAAACTCGCAGCAATCTTGCCTTGCGCGTGCAGGACAGCGACACGCCCGACCGCTTTATTGTCAGCGGGCGCGGCGAGCTGCATCTCGGCATTCTCATCGAGACGATGCGCCGTGAAGGCTACGAATTTGACGTCAGCAAGCCCGAAGTCATCTTTCGCCGCGATCCCGAAACCGAGGAACTGCTGGAACCGGTGGAAGAAGTCGATATCGAAGTGGTGGACTCACTCACCGGAACGGTGGTGGAGCTGCTGGGCGGGCGGCGCGGGCGTATGCTGGACATCCGCACCGACGCTGGCACGACCTATATGCGCTATCTGGTGCCAACGCGCGGCTTGCTCGGTTTTCGCTCGCAGTTCATGACTTCAACCAGCGGCATGGGACAGGTACATTCGATTTTCTACGGTTACGAGCCGTTCATGGGCAATATTCCAACCCGCCAGTATGGCAGCCTGGTCGCCTGGGAAACGGGCGTCGCCACGCCGTATGCGATGGTTCACGCGCAGGCGCGCGGCAGCTTTTTCATCGAGCCGGGCACCGACATCTATGAAGGCATGGTGGTGGGTGAACATATCCGCCCCGAAGACCTCGCCGTCAACCTGTGTAAGACCAAGCAGCTCTCGGCGGTACGAACCAAGAACTACGCCGACGAAGAGCGTATGAACGGCATTCAGAATCTATCGCTGGATGACTTTCTCGAATTCATCGCCGAAGATGAACTGCTGGAAGTGACGCCGCAGAATTTGCGGGCGCGCAAGAAGGTGCTCAATAACGAGCGCCGCATGAAAGAGCAGAAGGCGCGCGAGAAGATCATGGCGGGCGAATAGCCGCGCCGCGATTTATCCTGCGGGCATCATTCGACTATCTGAAACAAAACAGAGGGACTCTCACGAGTCCCTCTGTGCTTTATGCTCTGTCCGGCGGCGTTACGCCGGGCGCGTGGTCATGTAAATAGCGCCGTCACGGTTCGCCCCCGCCAGCCGCAGAATACGATGCCGCTGCCGCTTCGCTTCGTCAATATCCAGCCAGAAGCTCAGCACCCGCTGCTGCTTTGCCGCGACGTGGTTCAGGGCTGCCATAACGTGTGAACAGCCGTAACCGCCGTTCTGCGCCCACGGGCAGGTGCAGCGCGCGTGAATGCTGCCATCCGGCTCGGTTTCAAGGGTGACGATGTGATGCGCGTAAGGATTGGAACGGCTCGTCACCACCAGCGTGTTCGGCGCGACAATCCGCGCCCGCAAATTCTTGCTGCGCGCCTGTAACTTCTTGATTTTTGTCGGTTTCATCGCACCACCTCATACCACCACTACCGGACTCCTATATCGCTATCATAGCACAAATGTTCCATTCTGACCAGAGAAAAGTTGAGATTTCTGATCAATTTCTTACGGACTCCGACAAAACAGGTTGGGATAAGTTGGGTTAATTTGGGATAACAAAAAACGGAGGCAGCAGCCGGGCTGTGCCTCCGTTCGCAGGAGCTTTGCTATCGCATTCTCGAAGCGGAAGCCATATCAGCCTTATGGGGTGACAGGCTGCCACTCCGGTACAACCAGCGGCTGAAGCGCGCCTTCAATGGCGCTGCGGCTGTGTTCGAGCCAGGGCGGCAGCATCAGGCGCGTCCCCAGCGCCTCAACCGGTTCATCCACCGCGAAGCCGGGTCCGACAGTCGCCAGCTCGATAATGTGACCATCGGGATCGTTGGTGTAGATACTCTTGAAGTACGTCCGCTCTCTGACCGGAGACACCTGCAAGCCCGCCTTGATCAATCGTTCGCGCCATTCTAGCTGCGTTTCCTCGTCGGCAACCGCCAGCGCGAAATGGTGCGTCGTCCCCACGCCCATGCGGGCGGGGCGGGTCTTGTTCGGGTCGCGCTCGAAATAGGTGACCACCGTTCCCGGTTCGCCATCGCCAACGCCCCAGTACCAGTGCGCCGAGGATGGATCGTCAAAGTTCGACGTCATCTTCAGCCGCCTCATGCCGAGCAGATCCTCATAAAAGGCGCGCGTGCGCTGTATATCAGCGCCAACTGCCGTGATGTGGTGCATCCCATGCCGCAGCGCCATATCGGGCGTGATTTCAGGCACCGGCTGCTGCCACGTCTCCGCGCCGATGCGGTCTTCATCGCGGTTGGAGATCATCATTTCGGCGGGTGGTTCGCGATATTCCGTCCCAAGGCTGTCCGCGTCCTCGTCCACCGTCCAGCCGGGTCCGCGGGTGGCGATCTCGATAATGACGCCATCAGGATCGTTGAAGTAGATCGACTTGAAGTAGTGGCGATCATACGGTCCGCGAACCCTGATACCGAGATCGACCAGCCGCCGCTTCCACTTCAGCAAGCCATCATCATCGGCGGCGCCGAGCGCGTAATGATGGGTGCCGCCAATGCCGGTCAGCCCACGCGGGGCGCGCGCCCATTCAAAATAGGTGATCGCCGTACCGGGTCGTCCGGTCTGGTCGCCAAAATAGAGGTGATAGCTGCCGGGATCGTCAAAATTGACCGTCTGCTTGACCAGCCGCAGCCCCAGCACGCGGGTGTAAAAGTCCGTTGTTCGCTGCGCGTTGGCGCTGACCAGCGTAATATGATGCAGTCCAAGGATGCTCACGAGATTGACACCTTATGACTCTGCCTGCAAGGAACGAACACGCATATTCTTTAGACGCATAATGAACGCAGTTCTTACAGGTCAGGCAGGCGGCAGGTTACTCCTCGGGGGTGACCGCCGCCATCATCGCCCGCACAAAATCGATTTCGTCCTCGTTGATGGTGTGTCCCATATTGGGATAGAGCCGAGCCGTCACCTGCCCTTCGAGCATCCGCAGCACCTCGGCGCTGTGAATCACCCGCGCTTTCGGGATGTGCGCGTCCAGATCGCTGCATCCGAGGAAGACCGGCGTGCCTTCAAGCGATCCGGCGTAATTGCGCGAAATGCCATCGGGACCGATCAGACCGCCGCTTAAGCCGACCACGCCGCCATAGCGCCGCGCGTTCCGGGCGGCATATTCCAGCGCCAGGCACGCGCCCTGTGAAAAGCCCAGCAGCATGATCCGGTCATGGGTAAAGCCAGCCCGGTTTAGTCGTTCGATCACGTCGGAAATGGCGGTCAGCGCCGAGGTGAGATAGGGTTCATTCATCGGAATCGGCTGAAGAAAGCTATGCGGATACCAGGTGTTGCCCGCCGCCTGCGGCGCGAGATAGACGAAATCAGGCTGCTTCAGGTCTTCCTGAAGCCATAGGATGCTCTGGGCAGTCGCGCCACGACCATGAACCATCACCATCGCGGCGCGCGCTTCATCAAGCGGCGCTCCCGCCTGCAAAATCGGCTGCCCCGCATGGGGGTCAGAAGTCGTCGAATTCATGAGCTTCGTCCTTCAGGTAGAATACTCGATACGCGCTTCAGCTTTACGAAGCAGTGGGCAGGCGCGAAAATCACCAGACACCAAACCCAATCACAGGCATGTAAAATTATCCTGCATGTGAAGTTATTATTGTATCCGTTTACGACGACAACACACGCGATTGCCCGGCTGATTCGGGCATTTTCGTCTGCGGGGCTTCGGCGCTCCGCCAGAAAAGGATTGGCTGCTGATGCGAAAGTACCTGATTGTAATCGTTCTGATGCTTCTAAGCTTCACGCCGGTCACGGCGCAGGACGGCGAGCCGTGGTGGAATGACCGCGTTTTTTATGAAATCTTCGTGCGAAGCTTCTATGACAGCGACGGGGACGGCATTGGCGATTTGCAGGGCGTTATCCAGAAGCTCGATTACCTGAATGACGGCGATCCGGCGACCACGACTGATCTCGGCGTGACCGGACTCTGGCTGATGCCGGTCACGCAGTCGCCCAGCTATCACGGCTATGATGTCACCGATTACCGCCAGATCGAGGACGATTACGGCACGATGGAAGACTTCCACGCCCTGCTGAACGCGGCGCGCGCGCGCGGCATCGCCGTGATTGTCGATCTGGTGCTGAACCACACCTCGTCGCAGCACCCATGGTTTGTCGCCTCAGCAGCGGGTGATCCCGACTATGCCGACTGGTATGTCTGGGAAGATGCCGATCCCGGCTATCGCGGCCCGTCCTCACAGGTGGTCTGGATTCCGCGCGACGGGCGCTACTATTACGCCGTCTTCTGGGATGGGATGCCCGACCTGAACTATGAGTCGGCAGCCGTGACCGCTGAAATGCACGATGTTGCCCGATTCTGGCTCGAAGACGTCGGCGTGGACGGCTTCCGGCTGGACGGCATCAAGCACCTGATCGAGGAGGAACGGCAGCAGGAAAACACGCCGTCAACCCACCAATGGCTGCAAGAATTCAACGCCTTTGTCGATTCAGTCAATCCAGACGCGCTGACAGTAGGTGAAGTGTGGAGCAGCAGTTTTGCCGCCGCCCAGTATGTCAGCAGCGGCGAAGTCGATATCACGTTTGAGTTTGGTTTGGCGCAGGCGGTGATGCAAAGCCTCGCCGTGGGTGCCAATTACCCGCTGGTGGGGGTGCAGAACAGCATCTTTTCGCTCTACCCAACGGGACAGATGGCAACCTTCCTGACCAACCACGATCAGAACCGGGTCATGTCGCAGCTTCGCGGCAGCGTGGACACGGCAAAGGTCGGCGCGTCGCTGCTGCTGACGCTGCCCGGCATCCCCTTTATCTACTATGGCGAAGAAATCGGGATGCAGGGCATGAAGCCGGATGAGCGCATCCGCACGCCGATGCAGTGGGATTCAACGCCTCAGACGGCAGGATTTACAAGCGCCGAACCATGGGAGCCGCTTTCGACCGGAAATGAAGAAGGCGTCAGCGTCGCCGATCAGACTGGCGATCCAACCTCGCTGCTCAGTCACTATCGCAGTCTGATCCGCCTGCGCGGCGAGCATCTGGCGCTGCGTCAGGGGAGCTTTGTCGAGGTCACGTCCGATGACAGCGCCGTGTTCAGCTATCTGCGGGTGACGCCGGATGAAACGCTGCTGGTGGTCGCCAACCTGTCGCGCAATCTGAACGACGAATACAGCCTGTCGCTGGCGTCGGGCAGCTTGAACGGTGTCACGGCGGCGAGCCTGATCTTTGGCGACGGGCAGCCAACCGCGCCCACCGTGAACGCCAACGGCGGCTTTGATGCCTATCGCCCGCTGGCGTCGCTGCCAGCACGCAGCGCGAGCATCATCCGGCTGAATTGACAGCCGCCCGGCGCGGGGGTGGGTTGGCTCTCATCCCTGCCCGGCAGATTGAGCATTTGCTCATTCACCAGCCTTCGAGTTGCGAGTACAATCTACCATCATCGTTTACAGCACACCTGAAGAGGACTCAATGAGACGTTTACTGCAAGCCGCAGTCTGTGCGGTGTTGATCCTGACGCTTGGCGCGACTGCTGCTCTGGCGCAGGACAGCCAGACCCCCGAAGAAATCTGCGCTGCCGCCGTTCCAGCCGCCGATCCGGCTGTCCGCGAGTATGAAGCGCCGGATGAAGTACTCGAAGCCGGAGTCGATTACCGCGCTGTCTTCTGCACCGAAGCTGGCGCTGTTTATATTGACCTGCTTGAAGAATACGCCCCGCTGACGGTTAACAGCTTTGTTTTCCTGGCGCAGGAAGGCTATTACAACAACACCACCTTCCACCGCGTGCTCGAAGCCTTCATGGCGCAGGGCGGCGATCCAACCGCAACCGGAACCGGCGGTCCGGGTTACCAGTTTGCCGATGAATTTGTCGGATTCCTGCATTTTGATCGTCCCGGCTGGCTGGCGATGGCGAACGCGGGCGCTGGCACCAACGGCAGCCAGTTCTTCATCACCACCACGGCGACGCCGCACCTGAACAACGCCCATACTATCTTTGGCGAAGTTCTCGAAGGACAGGAAAACGTGGACGCGCTGCGCCTGCGCGATCCGAACGTGGACACAGAACCGGGCGCGGCGCTGGAAACGGTCGTCATCGTGACCGATCCGTCCACAGTAACCACCACCTATGAAGCACCCGCGCCAGCCACAGAGGAAGATTTTCAGGCGGTGCTGGATTTCATCGCCGAGCAGGTAGGCGCGCCGCTGGCAGCGAATGAGGATGCTACCGGCATCTTCACCGCCGATGAAGTCGTGGCAGCCGCGCCGGAAGCGCTGCGGGAAGATTATGCCGCCCTGCTGGACGAACATCACTTCGAGTACCGCGTCGGCAGCAGCATTGTCAGCGCCGAATGCGATCTGGAAGCCTCGCCGATTACGGCAATTGGCTACGCGCTGGATGTCTTTGCCAGCCGCGAGGATGCGGCGGCAGTGCTGGCAGATGGTTTGTTACAGCAAATTCCTATCGAAAACGGGATGAGCCAGCTTGATGACAGCGCTGCCGCGTCCTACCCCGTGTTCACCGAAACCGCCACCACCTGTGACACCGAGGTTCTGCGCACCCTCACCCACTGGCAGCGCGGGCGTTACGTGGTCACGACAGAAGTGACCTACGCCAGCAGCGTCCCGGCATCGCCCGACGCGGTGCTGACGCAGTTCGTCGGCACTGTGTTCTACGAGCCGCTGTTCTCGGATGTGCTGCGGGCGGAAATCCGCTAACAGCAGAGGACATTCGCTTCTCAACCCACGTAGTTGGGGCTGGGAATTCCGATCATATGCAGGGGCGCGGCACGCCGCGCCCCTGCCCCCTGTATTAAGGACGCGCCTCATCCGGCAGTCCAGACTCGCTCGCGCGCGCCACCTGCGCCGTCTTGTCTTTCAGCAGCGCCAGCACCGCATACAGCGAATTCACCATTTCCGAACTGCCATTCAGCCCAACCCGGTAGCGAGGCATCACCGGAGCCGCCATCACCTCAACCACCAGATCGCTCGCCGGATTGATGAGATAGCCGCCGCGTTCCAGCGCCCGCGCCGCCCACAAGGCAGCCGCGCCATCGCCTATCAGCCGCACCGCGCCCGCTGGTTGTTCCCGCGCCGCGAACGCGCCGGTTTCGATATCAAAGCGGACGCCAGCGCTGGCAAATGCCTGTTCAACCGCCCCGCTTAACACCAGGTCTTCCGGCGCGCCAACCCGCATCGAGCCGTCGAGCGACAGCAGCCACACCTGATCGGCGGTGCGCAGCGCCAGATCCAGATCGTGGGTAGACAGCAGGATTGCCCGGCGTGTCTCATGCGCCAGCGAGCGCAGCAGATGCACGATCTCCACCCGGCGCGGCAGATCGAGATATGCCGTCGGCTCATCAAGGATCATCACCTGCGGCTCCTGCGCCAGCGCCCGCGCGATCAGGATTTTCTGCCGTTCGCCGTCGCTCAATTGGTGGACACTGCGGTCTGCCAGTTCTGCCGCGCCAACCGAACGCAGCGCCCATGACACCACCAGACGGTCAGCATCGGTCAGCCGACTCATCCAGTCGGTGAACGGGTATCTGCCGAGTGCCACCAGCTCGCGCGCCGTGATCAAACCGGCGTCGATGCGTTCCGTCAGCACCACGCTCAGGCGCTGGGCGATCTGCTTCGCCGCCAGCCGGATGATGTCGTCGCCCTGAAGCTGCACGCTGCCGGACAGCGGCGGCTGCATTCCCGCCAGCGTCCGCATGAGGGTGCTCTTGCCCGCGCCGTTGGGACCCAGCAGGCAGACCAGCTCACCGGCGCGCAGCCGCAGCGACAGATTTGCCGCAAGCGGGCGTCCGCGATAGCCAATCGTCAAATCGTGGGTCGTCAGAACGTTCATGACGCGAACGTCTCCCGGATATTATGGCGGCGCAGGATCACCCAGACCACGACCGGCGCGCCGATCAGGGCGGTGATGGCGTTCAGCGGCAGGACAGTCTGACTGCCCGGCACCTGAGCGATCAGATCGGCGATCAGCGCCAGCACGCCGCCCAGCAGGGTGCTGGCAGGCAGCAGCAGCCGGTGATCGGACGTGCCCAGCAGCGCCCGGCACAGGTGCGGTACGGCAATGCCAAGAAAGCCAATCGGACCGCAGAAAGCGGTCACGCCGCCTGCCAGCAGCGCCGATCCGGCGATCAGCAGCAGGCGCACGCGGCGGATATTCACGCCCATGCTGCGGGCATAGGCTTCGCCCAGCAGCAGCGCGTTCAGCGGCTTCACCAGCAGATATGCCAGCGCCTGTCCCGCCAGCATTGCCCCGGCAAACAGCCCCATCTGGCTCCAGGTAACGCCGCCGAACGAACCGAACGTCCAGTTGACGTAGGTCTGAATGCGATCAGCAATGCTGAAGTGAACCAGCACGCTCACCAGCGAGCTGGTCATGTAGCCAAACATGACGCCCAGAATCAACAGCGTCATGGTGCTGCGCACCCGTCCGGCGACCAGCAGCACCAGCGCCAGCACCAGCCCCGCGCCCAGACTGGCAGCGGCGATCAAGCCAAAATCGCCCAGCAGCCCCAACCCTGCCAGCATCGTCGTGCCGGTTGTGCCGACGACCAGCAGCACCAGCGCCACGCCCAGGCTCGCGCCTGAGCTGATGCCGAGCACATACGGGTCTGCCAGCGGGTTGCGGAACAGGGTCTGCATCAGCAGCCCGGCGACCGCCAGCGCCGACCCCGCCAACGTCGCCGTCAGCGCCTTTGGCAGCCGGAAGTTGAGGACAATCGTCGCCCACGAGTCGCGCAGCGGCTCGCCCCCGCGCAGAATGGTGATCACCTCGTCCAGCGGAATGCTCACCGATCCTATCGCCAGACTGAGCAGGAACGCGCCCGGCAGCGCCAAAGCGAGTCCGACCAGCACCCAGCGCCGCCAGTTCACCCGCGTTCGCGCGGCGGGGGCGGGTATAGCTGTCGGGATCTCACCTGTATTCAGTGTCGTTTGAGCCATTTGATTGATTCTGCTTCCGTAGGGGGCGCAAACGCGCTGCGCCCCTACAAATCATTTTTCCGTGTCGGCGCAACCTCCGGCTGCGTCCAGGTCATTGGTGGTTCAAGCTTCTTTTCTCTGCGTTCTCCACGCCCATTGCGGTTGAAATCCTGACTGCGTCACTCAAGATGCCGGAAGTAAAACAGTTCGTGTTCCGGCAGCAGTTCAGGATGCAGGATCGCGATCAGGTCTTCCAGCACCCGTTCGGGGTGAACTACGCCACCTTCGGCATAATCGTTCGCGCCCAGTTCGCCGATGCGCTGATTATTGTTGTAGACTCTGCCATTCTGGAATGCCGCGAACTCGGCGTAGCGCTCGTCTTCCGCCGCGCCCTCGTCCAGACTCAGCCAGAAGTTCGGGTTCAGCCAGATGTCGGCGTCCTGCGCCCGTTCCAGCACCGCTTCAAACGACAGCGACAGCGCGCCGCCAGAGTCGTCATCCGACCACAGATAATCGCCGCCCGCGTCAGCAATCAGACGGGCGATATAGCTGTCACCACCGGCGGCGTACCACGTCCCGCTGAACATGGCGTTGACCAGAACCGTCGGGCGATCTGCCGCGCCCGCCGCCAGCGCTACCAGTTCGTTATAGCGCCCGGCAGCGTCGTCAAAATAGGCGTTCGCCTCGGCTTCGCGGTTGAAGAACATAGCATTGAATTTAATCCACTCCGCCCGTCCCAGCGGCGAGGTTTCCATGTAATCACTGTTGAGCGCCACCGCCAGCCCGGCATCGAGCAGCATCGGATGCGCGTCATAGTCAGGAATACCCAAGCCGTAGGTCAGGATCAGATCGGGATCGAGATCGATGGTCTGTTCGACGTTGACCGCCGTCCCGCCGCCAAGCTCGACCAGTTCCCCGGCATCAATGCGCTCGCGGATCTCCGGGCTGTATACAAAGTCAAATTCGTCCACGCCCACCAGATGATCGATCAGCCCCAGTTCGACAAAATGCGGCAGATAGGTGGTGGACATCGAGACGGCGGTGCTGACCGGCACTTCGATGATCGCCGCGTCTTCGTACCCCTCAGGCACGGGCGTACCGCACTGCACCAGCACGTAGGTGAAGGTCACGTCCGAATCGCGCCACGGGCGGACGACGCGGATCACTTTGTAGCTGTCAAAATATTCGACCTCGAAGCCTTCGGCATATTCAATTTCGGACTTATCCGGGAAATAGTCCACCGTCGCGTCATACGACTCGGCGCACGACTCAACCAGATTGACCGCCGGGGCATCCTGGGCAAGAGCCGCGCCCGCCAGCAGCCCGACCAGCAACACAATGACTATACGAATCAGCACTTTCATGAAGCGAACCCCTTACACGTCACACAGGCGAAGTGCAGCACAAAATACCGGCGCGCAAAGGGGATTTGCCGCTTAAACAGCGTTGTATAGCGATCAAAAAGCCCGCCGTGAAGCGGGAATGGTGGGATGAACTTTCTCATTGCCCGTTCCCCCTTGTACGCGAAGGTGGTTTACGAGTGACAGAGATGGCGGGTACTCGGACTTTGGCGATATTTTCGCCATTACCGTTGCGCGACAGCGCCGGACTTACACCGGCTTCCCCCATTAATGTGCCTCACATCCGGGTGAAGGCACACCATCGCTGGCTCATATGTGCTTGCAAAGCTGAGAATAGCACGCCTCAGGGCAGGTGTCAAATGGCGATCAGGCGGCGTGGACTGCCCTGCTGGCGGCGCCGCCTGACCAACATTGAAACTTTTTTGCCAGTGCTCCGTATTAGGAGTCAGATTGACAGCACAAGACGGAGTTCTAAACCATGCAAACCAAACGACTCACTCGTTCAAATTCAAACCGGATGGTCGGCGGCGTCTGCGCCGGAATTGCCGAATATTTCAACATCGATCCGACGCTGATACGTCTGGCGTTCGTCCTGCTCTCCATCATGGGCGGTCCCGGAATCCTGCTCTACATCATCATGTGGATGGTGGTACCGTCAGATGATGGTTACTTCGAGAAGCCGAAGAACGACCACACAGTCTAGCCAGCAGCGGGGCGCGTCACTGCGCCCCCTCATTTTTCCTCTGGAAGTATATCCTTAACTGCCAGATTAAACCCCGGCAGCACATCACCGCCATCGAGAATACCGTCTATGCCGAGGATGCGCACCGGCTGACCCGGCGCATACACTTCAACCCGCCTGCTCTCCGGCTTGACCACCCACACCACCGTCCCCGCCGCGAGATAATTCGCCACCTTGATATTCAGGTTCTGCTGCGACTCGTAACTGGACGGGGTATCGACTTCAACCGCCAGATCAGGCAGCGCCGGGTTGTAACCCTGCCGCGCCAGTTCGGGCTGTTTCGCCGCTGAAATGAAGGCGACGTCGGGCGCGTAGCGCTCGCCAGATACCATATAGCCGCCCGCTTCGCCAGTCAGGTGTCCAAGCTCCTTCCCTTTCAGGAAAAGGTAGAGTTCACCGGCGATAAGTTGGCTGATCTTCGATGCGAATGGATTCGACGGCACTTCGACGGTTTCTCCTCCGATGAATTCAAACAGCTTGTCGGCGTTTTCCGGCAGGTCGGCAAAGGCGTCAAACTCCTCAACCATCATGCGCCGCGCTTGAACGACCATAGCTACTCCTTCAGCAACTCATTCTTCCAATTATAGCGCCGGTTTGCGTCCTGCATCCTCATACCGTCCATGCCAGCCTCAAATCTTTATCTTTCACAATCCTTCATGTGCTGTAATATTGCATTGGAGGATGCGACTATGGCAAACCGACTACTATCCATCATGCTGGCAGCCTATGTGATGTGCCTGGCGCTCGCCATTCGCGCCCAGCGAAAAACCGAGGTTGCGCTCCAGCGGGCTGAATGCCAGCGCCGCCGCGAAATCAACGTACCCGGCTACCGCTTCAGCCGAAACTAGAACAGTGGTATTTTGAGTTGAGGGTTGAGGGGAAACAGCGACGGTGGAAAGTCGAAAACCGGGGCTTTCAGACTTTCCACCTTTATCATCTGGTGCGGGCTTTAGACCATTCTGGCGTTCACGGTGATTTCGGGCACGCCGGCAAGCGCCCGTGAGATAATGCAGCCCTTCGCTTTGGCGACATTCTCGTCAAATACCGCCTGATCGACGCCTTCCACGCTGCTCTCGTTCGTCAGATCGATGCGGCTGATCGAAAAGCCGCTGTCGTCTTTGGTCAGATGCACGTTGGCAGACGTATGAACGCGACCGACGGTGAAGCCAGCCCGTGAAAGATTTGCCGCCAACTGCATCGAGAAGCAGCCCGCCAGCGCCGCGCCGATCAACTCCTCAGGATTCGTGCCGGTGCCGTTTTCAAAACGCGATGAAAATGAATAAGCGCCTTCATAAGCGCCGCTGCCCAGCTTCAGGGTACCATTCCCCTCTTGCAGGCTGCCACTCCATGCCGCTTCCGCTGTCCGTGCAGGCATAACTGCCCTCCTCATGTGCTAAAAAAGATGGTGGCTATTCTACCATGTTCTCCTACCGAAAAACGCCTTGCGAGGTTAAGCACAGATGAGGGTTTGCGATTCCAAAAGCAAGGACGGGTTTTTCAACCCGCCCTCGACTGATACTGTAGACTATCCGAACGATGCCCGGCTTAGTTGGGCTTAATTCCACCAGCCCCACATGCCGACCCAATCGTCCTCGACTCGTTCCAGCGCTTCATCTTCGTCATATTCCGACGACAGCCACAGCAGCGCCTTCAGCGCCGCCCGCCGCATCATCGCGTCGGCATCGATCAACCCTTCGAGGATATACGGCATGGTTGCATCCTCCATCAGCCACATCGCCTCGGCAGCCGCGTGCCACACATGGCTGTTCTGGTGGTTCAGCGCCTTCAGCAGCGCTGGCACCGAGGTGTGATCGCCGATTTGACCGAGCGCGGTAGCGGCGGCGTAGCGAACGTAATCATTATCATCGTTCAGCATCGCCCCTTCCAGCGCATCCAGTGCGCCGGTATCGCCAATCGCGCCGAGCGCTTCGGCAGCGGCATAGCGTACAAAGCTGTTGGTATCGGCGGACAAGGCTTCCAGCAGTTCGGGCAGCGCGCGCTCGTCCGCCAGCATTCGCAGCGCCTTGGCTGCCTCCCAGCGGACATAGCTGTTTTCGTCGCCGAGCAGCGCGCCGACAAGTCCCGGCACCGCTTCCTCTTCCCCGATCATCCCCAGCGCCTGTGCCGCCGCCCGGCGCACGTCCTTGCTGCGATCACCGAGTCGTTCCACCAGCGCGTCAACTGCGGATGCCTCGCCGATCAGCCCCAGAGTCTGGACCACCAGCACTCGAATTTCACGATCTTTGTGTCGAAGCACATCGATCAATGCGGGGAGTACTGTTGGCTCTCGTAACTGGGACAGGCGGTAAAGAGCATACCGTTGCTTCTGCTTATCGTCGCTGCGCAGGTCGTTCAATAATTGGGTGACCAGCGACCTATTCGACATATGCAATCCACCTTTCCCATACATCCCTAGTGTATACCCCGCGCCAGACAGTCGCAATCATGGAATCAGGACTTCGGGATCATATTTTGTGCTTGACACGCCAGTCATTCACAATTATAGTTTTGTTTCCAATTATTTGAAGTCCAATTATTGGAGCACCAATGGATACCAACCAGTTTCCCAGCATTGCTGGCGAGATTCATGTGCTGCTGGGCATGGTGATGAAGCTGAGCGCGCGCGCCGCCGAACAGTATTTCGCCGATCATCAGATCGACATCAATTTGCTGCAATTTGGCGTTTTGCGCACGCTTCGACAGCACCACTTCACGCTGAGCGAACTCAGTAAGCTGTTCTCCGTCGATCCGTCCACGCTCGTTCCGGTTGTAGACGCGCTGGAGCGCAAAGGCTTGGTTGAACGGGGGCGCGATCCAGATGATCGACGCAGGATACCGCTGCATCTTACTGCCGAAGGCGCGGCTTTGCTTCAGCGAATTTCGTCCGCGCATGGAGGCGGCATTCTGGAAAAAAGCCTCCACCAGCTTGGAGAGCGCAAGACCGCGCAATTGCGGGAACTGCTGCGCGAGCTGGTGTACACGATGCCGGAGGGTGAACGTACCTTCTGCCAGATGCAGGATCATCTCAGGATGTGCCAGCCGCCACCGCAACCTGTGGACGGCGAAATCGTATAGTACAACACCACACACATAAAAGGAGTACACATTGCAAGCACAAGCCGCAAAATCGTGGAGACGCGGCGGACAGCGCCCGCCCGGCAGCGGTGGCTTAGGACGCGCCATCCGCTATTTGGGTAAACACCGGAGATCAGTCGCGCTCGCCTATGGCGCGCTGATCATCGCTACGTTGGCGCAGCTCCTGGTGCCTCAGCTCGTCCAGAATATGATCAATTCGGTGACGCAGGGAACAATTGCATCGCAGATCCTCGGACTGCCGCCCTTCCTGCAGGGCATCGCCGCCGACACGGCGGGCTTCACCGTCGAACAACTGCAAGGGATTCAGGTCAATGCTGAATCGTGGCTGATCGGCGCTACGCTCATCATCGTCATTGTCGCCTTCAGCCGCGCCGTGTTCTCGTTCGTGCAGTCGTATATGGCGGAAAAAACCTCACAGGGAATCGCCTTTGACTTCCGCAACGAGATCTTCGCCAAAATTCAGCGGCTGTCGTTCAGCTACCACGATCAGAACCAGACCGGTCAGTTGATGATCCGCGCGACTGACGACGTGGAAAAGCTGCGTATGTTTATCGCCCAGGGATTGATTCTGGCGGCGCAGGCATTTCTGCTGCTGATTGCCACGCTGATCATTCTGGTGCTGACGAACTGGCGCTTAACGCTGGTGGTGCTGCCAATTCTGCCGATTGCCCTGATCATCTTCATGGTCTTTGGCGCTGCCGTCCAGCCGCTGTTCGTCGAGATTCAGATTCGCCTCTCCAGGCTGAACACGATTCTCCAGGAGAATATGGCTGGAATCAAAGTGGTGAAAGCCTTCGCCCGCGAGCGCCACGAACGCCAGCGCTTCGATGCCGCGACCGATGACCTGTATACGCAGGGGCTTCGCGTCGCCCGCACCTTTTCCTTCCTGTTTCCGGTCATCTTCCTGATCGCGCAGGTGGGACAGGCGGCGCTGCTCTATTTCTCCGGGCAGCAGATCCTCGGCGGCACGCTGACGCTGGGCGATTATCAGGCGTTCAGCCTGTACGTGATTTACGTCTTCTTCCCACTGGGGCAGCTTGGCTTCATCATCTCGCTGATGGCGCAGGCGTCGGCGTCGGCAACGCGCATTTTTGAGATTCTGGACGCCAAAAGCGAGGTCAACGACAAGCCTGACGCGACGGTGCTGCCCGAAATTCAGGGACATGTCGCGTTCAACAACGTCACTTTTCGCTATTTCGGCAGCGGTGACCCGGTGCTGAAGGATGTCAGCTTCGAGGCGCATCCCGGACAGACGATTGCCCTTCTCGGCGGCACTGGCAGCGGCAAGACGACCATCATCAACCTCATCCCCCGCTTCTATGACGCCAGCGAGGGCGCGGTGCTGATTGATGGCTACGATGTGCGCGACGTGACGCTGGACAGCCTGCGTTCCAGGATCGGCATCGTGCTTCAGGAAACGAACCTGTTCAGTGGGACAATCCGCGACAACATCGCTTTTGGACGCTCTGATGCGACCGACGACGAAGTGATCGAAGCCGCGCAAGCCGCCGCCGCCCACGATTTCATCATGTCGTTCCCGCAGGGCTACGACACGCCCGTTGGCGAGCGCGGATCGACGCTGTCCGGCGGTCAGAAACAGCGCATCGCCATCGCCCGCGCCCTGCTGATGAACCCGCACATCCTGATTCTGGATGACTCCACCAGCAGCGTGGACTTACAGACGGAAGCGAAGATTCAGAAGGCGCTCGATCACCTGATGGAAGGACGTACCAGCTTCGTTATTGCCCAGCGCATCACGACGGTGCTGAATGCCGACATGATTCTGGTGCTGGATAAAGGGCAGGTCGTCGCCACCGGTAAACACGCCGAACTGATGGAAACCAGCCCCATTTATGCCGAAATCTACCACTCACAGCTTGTCGGTGACGCCGAAGCAGGCGAACCTGTTCCGACAGAGGAGGCTTAACCACTATGATGGGAATGGACGGCGGTCGCCGACTGTTAGAAGGTGAAACCCAGCAGGCGCAGAATGTCAGCCAGACCTTGCGCCGCTTTGCTCAGTACTTCAGGAAGTTCTGGCTCGGAATGGCGATCTCCATCGTCCTGATCGTCGCCAGCACCTGGACACAGGTCTATACGCCCGAACTGATCGGGCAGGCGGTGGACTGCTACCTGTTCCCACAACCTGCCACCGCGGTTGGCGGCTCGAACTGCTGGTATGACTCTGCCATGCAGACCGCCATTCAGGGAAACACGCTCGATCAGATCACCACTGAGGCGAAGCTTGCCGGGCTGGGCACTATCGTGCTGCTGCTGGTGGGCATCTTCGTCGCCGGTTCAGTCGTCAGCGGCTTGGCATTTTACACCATGAATCTCAGCGGGCAGATGGTGCTGCGAAAGCTGCGCCAGGACCTGTTCCGCAAGATGCAAGCGCTGTCGATTGGCTATTACGCCGAAAACGAAGCCGGCAATATCATGAGCCGCGTGACCAGCGATACCGACACCATTCAGCAGGTATTCAGCTTCGCGCTGCTGCAGGTGTTCAGCGGCTTTCTGCTGATGATCTGGATTGCCTACAACATGCTGACCACCAATATCCCTTACGGACTGCTGACGCTGTCGCTGGTGCCGGTGATGTTTGTAGCAACGATCTACCTGTCCAATGAGGCGCGCAAGGCGTTCCGCCGCAGCCGTCAGGAGATGGGCAGCGTCAACGCCGATCTGCAGGAGGGCATTGCTGGCGTCCGCGAGGTGCAGGCGTTCAGCCGCGAAGACGAGAATATCGAGAACTTCCGCCGCACCAACGCCGCCAACCGCGATGCCAACGTCCGCGCCGCCACATTCACCAGCGCCCTGAACCCGGTGCTGGAAGCGCTGGGGTACGTCGGCATCGGCATTGTCGTAGTCGTCGGCGGGCTGTCGGTGCTGCGCGCCGAGCCGCTGCTGGGAACTGCTGTTATCTCGCTAGGAACGGTGTTCACCTTCATGCAGTACGCCCAGCGCTTTAACCAGCCGGTCACGCAGATCGCGCTGCTGTGGACAAACATCCAGAATGCCATCGCCGGTGGCGAGCGCATCTTTGGCTTGCTCGATACGCCAGTGGATATTCAGGACAAGCCGGGCGCAGTCCAGATGCCAGAGATCAGCGGCAAGGTGGAGTTTGACAGCGCCCAGGCGAGCTACAAGTCCGATCAGCCGGTGCTGAAGGGCGTCAGCTTTACGGCTGAACCCGGACAGACGATTGCGATTGTCGGTCCAACCGGCGCGGGCAAGACGACGATCATCAACCTGATCCCGCGTTTCTACGACGTGACCGGCGGCTCAGTCAAAATTGACGGCTATGATGTGCGCGACGTGACGCTCGACAGCCTGCGCTCGCAGATCGGCATCGTGCTTCAGGACACCTTCCTGTTCAGCGATACCGTCATGAACAACATTCGCTTTGGTCGCCTCGACGCGACCGACGACGAGATCATGGCGGCGGCAAAGCTGGTGGCGGCGGACAGCTTCATCGAGCGTCTGCCTGAAGGCTACCAGACCGTGCTGGGCGAGCGCGGTTCCGGCTTGAGCCAGGGACAGCGCCAGTTGATCGCTATCGCCCGCGTCGCCCTGTCCGACCCGCGCATCCTGATTCTAGACGAAGCCACATCGAGCGTCGATACCCGCACCGAGCGCATCATCCAGAAGGCGTTCGAGCATCTTCTCGAAGGACGCACCAGCTTCGTCATCGCCCACCGCCTGAGCACGATTCGCAACGCCGACCTGGTGCTGATGCTGCGCGACGGCGAAATCATCGAGCGCGGCACCCATCACCAGCTTCTGGAACAGCGCGGCGCGTACTACGAACTGTACATGAGCCAGTTCCGCTATCAGGACGAAGCGGAGACTGCCCCCACGCCGCAGCCCAACGCCAGCTAGAACCAGACACCCACATTTCTGTAGGGGCGAGCCGATGGCTCGCCCTTTCCTATACGACGCCCTGACACACCTCATTTTTTGGTGGCGCTGTCTTAACCAAACTTTATTGACTCTTCCCTAAATAAGCCTACAATAAATACTATAGATATGAAGCCGATTCCGGCTTCTTTTGCTGTTCAGGAGTTGGACATATGTCCTTGCAGGATGAGGCGGCAAAGGAGCCGCCTGAGCCTCCCAGTAGACCTGTGATTGAGAAAAAGACCAACGCCGCCAACACTCCCCGCCCCGGCTGGGAACATATCCCAGATGCCGACTGGGATAATTGGCGCTGGCAGCTTGCTCACCGCCTTAATTCTTACGAAGAACTCTCCCGCTTCATTCGCCTCACACCTGAAGAAATCGACGGTCTGACCGCTGACAACGTCTTTCGGATCGACATCACGCCGTACTTCGCCAGCCTGATCGATCCGGATGATCCAAACTGCCCGATCCGGCGGCAGGTTATCCCACTGGGGCGCGAGTTGAAGGCGTTTGACGGCATGATGGAAGACAGCCTCGCCGAAGACCGCGATAGTCCGGTGCCCGGTCTTGTCCACCGCTACCCTGACCGCGTGCTAATGCTGCTAACCACTCAGTGCGCCAGCTACTGCCGCTACTGCACCCGCAGCCGCATCGTCGGCAACCCGGCGGTCACCTTCAGCAAGGCGGAGTTCGATCAGCAGATCGACTATCTGCGCCGGACGCCGCAGGTGCGCGACGTGCTGCTCAGCGGCGGCGACCCGCTGACGATTGCGCCGCGAACGCTGGAATATGTCATCGCCAGCCTGCGGGCAATTGAACACATCGAGATCATCCGCATTGGCACGCGCGTGCCGGTCTTTCTGCCGCAGCGCATCACCGACGAATTCTGCCAGATGATCCGCCAGTATCATCCGATCTGGATGAACGTCCACATCAACCATCCCAATGAGATCACGCCGGAACTGAGCCGCGCGCTGGCAAAGCTGGCGGACGCCGGAATCCCGCTTGGCAACCAGAGCGTGCTGCTGGCGGGTATCAACGACAGCGTCAACATTCAGCGCGAGCTGGTGCATAAGCTGGTGCGCAACCGCGTGCGCCCGTACTATCTCTACCAGTGCGATCTGGTCGAAGGCGCGGGACACTTCCGCACCACCATCGCCAAAGGCATCGAGATCATCGAAGGGCTGCGCGGGCATACCAGCGGCTACGCCGTCCCGACCTACGTGGTCGATGCGCCCGGCGGCGGCGGCAAGATTCCGGTCATGCCGCAGTACCTGATCAGCCAGGCACCGGGCAAAGTCGTCCTGCGCAATTATGAAGGCTATATCACCACCTATACCGAGCCGGAAGACTATGACCCGCACATGATTGACCATCTGGATCGGCAGGCGCAGGTGCGGCAGGAACCCGGTCAGGGCGGCGTAAGCGCCCTGCTGCGCGGTGACGACATGGCGATCAAGCCGGACGGCTTTGACGACACCCACCAGCGCGCCACCGCGCAGCAGCGGCTGAACGACCGCGAGCACAAGCGGAAGCCATACGGCATCGGGAACGGCGACAGCGCCGATGCCACAGCGCCCGATCCTTTTCCCAACAAGCATCCCAGCAACGGTAAAGGCAGCCAAAAATGCGAGTAGCGGTACTTGCCAACCTAAAGAAAAACGCGCCGCGCTGGGACGGAATGCCCGCCGAGCAGTGGGACGACCTGGACGGCGAAAAAACTGTCAACGCCATCGTCGAGGCGCTGCGCGGCGGCGGTCATGAGGTCGCCTTCTTGGAAGCGAGCATCTGGTCGCCCCATAATCTGGTCGAACGGCTGGACGACTACAAGCCGGACATCTGCTTCAATATTGCCGAAAGCCACTTCGGCGACGGACGCGAATCGCAGATTCCGGCGCTGCTGGAAATGCTGCGGATTCCGTATACTGGCAGCAAAGTGCTGGCGCTGGCGCTGGCGCTCGATAAGCCGATGACCAAGCGCATCCTGCATTATCACGACCTGCCAACGCCTGAATTTCAGGTGTTCGAGGACGCCGCCGAGCCGATTGACGACGATTTGGTGAATGAGTCAGGCGAACTGCTTTTTCCAATGTTCGTCAAACCCAGCCGCGAAGGAACCAGCATCGGCGTCACCGTCGAAAGCATCGTTCACACGGTCGCGCAGCTTCGGGCACAGGTCGCGGCGCAGCTCCGGCGCTACAACCAGCCGATCCTCGCTGAACACTATATCAGCGGGCGCGAGGTAACCGTCGGAATGCTCGGCAACCTGAAGCCAAACGAAGCCCGCAAGTTGAGCGACCGCGTTGCCGACCACATTCTGCCGGAAACACTGACCTTCCTGCCCGTCCTCGAAATGGACACTACCGCCTATGCCCACACCGAAGCCGACGTGTATACCAGTTGGATGAAAACGGAATTGGGTCCTGAGGAGTACAAATATACCTGCCCGGCGCCGATCAGCGAGGAACTGGCGCACCGCCTGAAGCTGCTGGCGGGCGCGGTCTTCCGCGTCACCGGCTGCAAGGACGTGTCGCGCGTCGATTTCCGCCTGGATGCCAACCAGAACTTCAAGCCCTACATCCTCGAAATTAACCCGCTACCGGGGCTGAGTCCGGGCTTCAGCGATTTGTGCCTGCAAGCCGAAGCCGCCGGTATGACCTATACCGAGCTGATCAACGCTATTCTGATGCACGCCGCGCGGCGCTATGGGATAGCGAACGATTGATTTGAACCGCAGTGCGCGGCAGGCATGACACAAGATATGTCCCGAGTTTTCCAGAAACCGTCGTGAGTGGAAGCGGATTACCGTCCGTAGCAGGCGAGGCGAAAGCCGATGCTGCCGTAGTGGTATTCCGGGCTGAGCACGTAGTGGAAATCGTTCTGCACGCGCTCGCTGGCGCTGATGTACGAGCCGCCCTGCACCGCCCGCGATCCGTTGGTTGAAATATCACAGTCGTCATAGTTGCCGTTCAGGCACCATTCCCAGACGTTACCCGCCATGTCATAAGCGCCAAAGAGGCTGACGCCTTTGTCATAGCGCATCACCGCCGTGGACTGGCGGATCTTGCTTTCGCGGGTATTGCAGCGGTTCGGGTCGAAGTCGTTTCCCCACGGGTAAAGGCGGTTGTCACTGCCTTTGGCGGCGCGCTGCCACTGCTGGCGGGTCGGCAGGGTAATCCGCACGCCGATCTTGCTGCTCAACCAGTTGCAGAACGCCATCGCTTCGTACCAGGTCACGTTTTCTCGCGGACGCTCGTCGCCGGTGAACTGCGACGGAACCGGCTCCAGGTTTTCCATTCGCCAGGCGCGCGCAAATGACGAGAACTCCCACCACTTGGGATTGCCAAACCCTTTCGGGTCGTCCAGGAACAACCGGTACTGCGCGTTGGTCACGGGGTACTTGCTGATGTAGAAGCCATCCACATGCAGCGTGTCGTGGGTGCTGTGTCCATTCTTGCCGTTGATGACGTGCAGCGTTCCGGCGGGCACTTCGCACCATTCCAGCAGCGGGATTTTCTGGCGCAGCGGCTGATCGATGGCAATCGCGCCCTTAGAGGCGGCAGCCACCTGCTCGCTGGCGCAGATCTCGGCGATATTATCCGGGTCATAGCTGGGAAAATGCTGGCGAAACACCATGAAGGCGTCGCAGCCCAGCTTGCGCGTGCGGCGGCGCTTGACCAGTTCGGCAATATAGTTGTACTCGCGCTCCATGTCGCGCTGCTTCGACTGCCATTCAAGGTGCGCCTGCGCCTCGTGCAGCATCGCCTCAATGTCGATAAAGCGCGGGCGCAAGCCGAGCGCAATCGCCCGTTCCAGCATAAAGACGGCATCGTCAAAGCGTCCGGCTTCCATCGCGTCCGCCGCCAAGCCGATGATCGCCGTCGGGTCGGACGGCAGCGCCATTGGCTGGCTGCCCGCCGGTGGTTTCTGGCGCGGTGTCGGACGCGCAGGTTCAGGCTTGCTGGCTGTGGAGCGCTCGGCAAGATGGATAGCATTGAGTAGCGTGCCGACGCCGTCGCCGGTCAGCCCGGCGCTCAAATCGGCGTAGTGAAAATCGCGCAGGTCATCCGGAATTTCACAGTCGTTCTGGATGAGGACGGGGAAGATATGCTTGCCCTTCTGCCGCGCCAGGTCGAATTCCTGTCGGCAGTATTTCGACTCAATGGAGTCGGGCGACAGCAGATAGACGAAGCCTTCGCACCAGTCCAGCCGCCGCATGATCTCTTCCCACCAGTTCTGACCGGCATACAGGCGGTTATCCAGCCAGAAATCGTGGATGCTGAGGAAGTTCGCAATCTGGACACAGTAGGGTTTATCAACCCTGGCATAGCTTACGAAAAGGCGCATGGTTTATTCCCCCACGTATGTCAACGAAGACCCATTGCGCCAACGTTCGACAGCGGCGGTCGCTTCGGGAACCCCGATGCTTTCCAGAGCGTCCGCGACCACGTCGCAGAGACGACGATCCTCCCACGAGGGACCGCTCGAGTCGGTCAGCTTTGCAACTAATGGGGCAACTGCGGCGGGATCACCGATCTTGCCGAGCGCTTCGACTGCTGCCCAGCGGACGTGCCCATCGGTGTCCTGAAGTGCATTGATGAGTTCGGGAACAGCGCCGACGTTTCCAATCGCGCCAAGCGCCTCGGCGGCGGCGCGGCGGACAAAACCATCGTCATCTTCAAGCGCCTGAAGCAAGCCGGGGACAGCCGTCGCGCTGGAGATCCGCCCCAGAGCTTCAGCCGCCGCTTCGCGGATCGCCGTATGCGAGTCATGCAGCGCTTCCAGCAGCGCCGGAGTCACGTGGCTGTCGCCAATTTCGATCAGCGCCCGCACCACCGACAGCCGTACCATCCACTGCCGGTCATGCAGCGCTTCCAGCAGCATCGGCACTGCCGTATCGTCCTTGATCCATGCCAGCGTCTCAACTACCGCCCAGCGCACGAATTCATCCTTGTCTTCGAGCGCCGCCGCCAGCCGGTTGACAACCAGAGGATTGTCCAAGCCGCGCAGGGCTTTCGCCTGTTCGCGCAGCGTCTTGGCGGCACGTTCGCGCGCGCCCCAGGTGGGGTCGCGCAGCGCTTCCAGCAGATGGTCGAGCGCTTCCCAACTGTTGTCAGGCGGTGGTTCCGGTACGACCTCGGTCACCGTCTCGGCGTCAACAGGTTCACCGCGCCAGCGCGCCAGTGCCGCCGCCGCTTCCGGCGCGTCAATCTGCTCCAGCACCGACGCCGCCAGCTCGGCGATGGTCGTATTCTCGCGAGCCAGCACCGCTTCGTCCTGAAGCATCCGTTCCAGATCGGGAATCACGTCGGCATCCGCAATCTTGCCCAGCGCTTCGACGGCACGCCCGCGCACGTCGGAATTTTCGTGCTTCAGCGCCACCCGCAAGCCGGGAACAGCTGCCGCGCCCGCCCGCCCCAGCGCGGCGGCAGCGGCATCGCCCACCAGAAACTCGGGATCGCGCAGAGCGTACAGGAACGCCTTGAGTACCTGAGGTTCGGTTCTGCCTTCAATAGCGTGGACAACCGCCCAGCGCACCTGCGGGTCTTCGTCCTTCAGCCGCTTGAGGATCGCCGGAAGCACATAGCTCTGGGTGAAGGTGCTCAACCGCTTGACGGCGTCGGCGCGCACTTTCCAGTCTGGATGCGCCAGCAGCCTGACCAGCTTCTGGGCATAGGAGCGAGTCTTGTCTTCCGGGGGAACCACGATGCCGTCATCGCCCGAAATTGGCAGCCCTTTCTGCCAGGCTTCGAGCGCCGCAATGGCTGGTTTGGTGCCGATCTGCCGCAGCCCTTCGGCGGCAAGGTGACAGATCGGGCGTTCCTCAAAACGGGCGCGCCCCGTATCCTGAAGCATTTCGATCAGGCGGGGAACGGCTTTCGCGCCGCCCACTTTTGGCAGCGCCAGCGCGGCAGCGCTCCGCAGTTCGGCGTTTTCATCGTGTGAAAGCTCCAGCAGCGCCGCGAGCGCGTTTACGTCGCCAATGCGCCCAAACACCTCGGCAATAGCGCGGCGCACTTCAACCCGATCATCGTCCAGAACGTCGATGAGTCCGGGAATGGCGGCGGCTTTGAACGTCACCATCGTATCGGCGGCAGCCTTGCGCACCCGCCAGTCGTCGTCGCGCAGCGCATCCAGCAGCGGGGGAATGGCGGCGCTGTCAGACATCGAGCGCAGCGCCACCGCAGCTTCGCGGCGCACCAGCGCGTCCGGGTCTTGCAGGAGTTCGACCAAGCCGGGCGTCGCGGCGGCGTCGCCAATTTCGCCCAGCGCCCACGCCGCGCCCCGTCGGCGCAGCCAGTGGTCGTCGGTCAGCACCGACAGCAGCAGCGGAACAGCGTCCACACCCACGCGGCGCAGCGATGCGGCGATCCGTTCATCCATGTTCCAGTCCCAGTCGCGCAGGGACGTGAGTAAATCGGATGGCAGCGGCACGCCGCTGTCAGCCAGCATTCGGGCAGCGTTCTGCCGCGCCAGCCAGGAACCGGTGCGCATCATTTCCAGCAGGAACGGGACAATTGTCTTGCGTCCGATTGACTTCAGATACTTGGCAGCCGCCACCCGACCGTCCTGCGCCAAACCCTGGGCAAAACTGGTCAGGCTGATGTTGACGCTGTCGTAGACCGGCGCGGACACGCGCACGCCGCTGGCAATGGCTTCGCCAGCCAGGAAGGGGTCAATTTCGGCAACGTCGCGGATCAGCGCGTCCGGGTTGGGGGCGATGCCCGCCATCATGACGACGACCTGATCCCAGCGTCCGGCGAGCCGTTCACCCGATGGGTCAAATTGGGGCGTGCGCAGGCGGGTGATCAGGTCGATACGGTTCAAGCCAACAGCGGCGAAATATTCCTGAAGCAGCTTGTAGACAAAGCTGACGCGCCCGCCGCGTACATCCAGCAGCCCGGCGTGCGCCCCCGCCTGAATAAAGCGTTCGTCGCCCAGCAGCGCGGCGGCTTCGTCATGGCTGATCGAGGTCGGCTGGTCGCTGTCGAGCATCCCCAGCGCCAGCGCCGAATACGAGGATTCCATGACCTTGAACGGCAGCCACATCGGCATCTGCGCCATGCGCTTCCAGACCCAGTGAGCAGCCAGCAGGCGCTTGAACAACGCGCCGGCACTGCGGGGCAGGTCGCTGTGGGCAGCGCTGCGATACAGAAAGATCAAGCCCATCAGGCAGGCGGGACGCCGCGCAAGCTGCGCCAGTGAGTAGGCGTGTTCGCGTTCTTCCTTGCTTCGGGGGAACAACTGCGCCAGCAGCGGCGAGGCGTTGTCCACGTAAGCGACGACGAAGCGCTCGATGGCGGCTTCGTCCATATCTTCGATTTCGAGCGCTGGCAGTTCCAGCGACTCGTCATAATCGCGCGTGCGGCAGGCGATAATGACCCGCGCCGGGGCGTTTTCGCTTTGCAGCCAGCCCCGCAGGGCGGCGAGCTTGCGCGCGCCCTCCTCGCCCATTTCATTCAGACCGTCAAGATACAGGCTCGCCTGCCCGGACGCCAGCAGCGCGATGGGATCATCCTCAAGCGGGTACATCGCCCGGACAAACGCTTCGGCGCTGTCTTCCTCGCGCCAGCAGGCAAGGTTTAGCAGCAGCGGCAGCGGGTAATGCGACGGGCTGGTCAGCCTCGCCGATGCTTCATCCCACACCAGACGCGACAGCAGCGTGGTCTTGCCGCTGCCCGGCAGTCCCAGCAATACCAGTCGCGGATGCGTCAGCGCCGTTTCCAGCGAAACATCCACCACCCGCCGCCCATTGTCGGTCAGCGTGAGATGAGACGGCACGCCCCATAGTTCGGCTGTCCGCGATGGCGGGCGCGTTTCGGCATCCGAGGGTTCGCCCTCGCCCGACAGCTCGACGTATTCCTGCGAAGCACGCTGACCATCCAGCCGGGCAATCAGACTGTTGAGGTAGCGCACTTCGGCTTCCGGCGGCGATTCCGGCTGTAGATCGGCGTCTGTCAGCGCCTGGATAAGCTGCTGCAACCGTTCCTGATAGACGGCTTCGTCGCGCCATTCGGTCAGGTCGATCATTGCCTGACGCGGCATGTTGGCGGGCAGCAGTGTCGGCTTCACCGGGCTGACGACGACCGGAACTACCGGACGGCGATTTCGGAGCGCGAAAACCAGTTCTTCGCGGGCGTAACGGGCAACCAGATAACCGGGGGATAAGAAAGCGACCAGAACGCCGCCTGACGCCAGCCGGGCGCGGGCGTCCGCTGCCGTGGCATCAGTCCTGACCACGAAACCAGCGTTTTCAAGATCGGCGGCGGCGCGCAGGGCGATGTCTGTTTCAAAGCAGCTATAACTTACGAAGACAGTGTCATTCACCACCAGTCTACTCCTCAGTGAGGGTTACGTCGCTAGAAGAGCGTGCGAATGCTTCGTTTTGCGCACAGTAGTGGTGGCGAACCGCAACAGTGGGGGTTCATCGTTTGCTACGTTTCTCATAATAACGGTCAATCTACTTCCTCTTAAGTTTAAGTTTAGTTTAATTTTCGTTTCTTTCAACTGAACAAATGTAAATTTTCTCCGAAGAAATACAATACAGAATCCATAACACCACATATGGTAAAGGACTAGCGAATATATTACACTGCAATAATCCCTTTAACAAAATGCAAATAGCACTGAATCACAGGGGGGATTCAGGATTGATGAAGATAGTATTCAGTGGAAACGGATTTATTCATCCCGATAGTCACCCTTAAAGCGCCCGCGCATGGTTCGCGCGGATGCCGACAGCCGCTGGAAGTAGTCGGTTTCGGTGATCTGACTAACCTGTTTTTCCAGCTTGCCTTTATCGATCTGAATTTGCAGACTTTGAAGCTCGCTCAGGGCTTTGCTCAGGTCGTCTTTGACCTGCCCATAAAGCCGCGCGTTTTCGATAGCAATGGCTGCCTGCGTCCCGAAGGCGGTCAGCAGCGGAATTTCGTCGGGGCGGAAGATATCCTGGGTGATACGGTTATCGGCATAGAGGACGCCCACCGCTTTGCCCTGAATGATCAGCGGAATGCACAGGATCGAGCGCAGTTGGTTGTTGACGACGCTCTGAACGTTCTGGAAGCGGTCATCGGTGGCGGCGTTGGTGGTGAGGATGGTCTGTTTCTCACGCAGGGCGCGGTCCACCACGCTGCGGCTGAACACCGCATCCCCTTCAGGCAGCGACTCGCGATCCCAGTTCCGCGCGACTGCGATCTCCAGTTCCTGCGATTTCTTATCGCGCAGCACCAGATAGGCACGCTCGGCACCGGTAAAGCTGATGACGGTATCCATCACCTCGTCGAGCACTTTATCCAGTTCAAGAGTGGACGTAATCAGGGTGAACGTCCGCAGCAGACGATCCATCTGCTCCACCTGGCTCGCCAGCACCTTCACGCCCTTTTGCGCCTGCTCGGCACGCAGGTTCAGATTGCGCGTGATGCCGACGACATCCACCGAAACCTGAAAGCCGTTATCTGTCAGCACCTGCAGCAGGCGCGTCATCAGTGTTTCAAGCTGTCTGCCTTCGGTGATGCTCTGCTCAAGCGTGTTTGTCAGTTCGCCGCCAATGTCGTCCTGGTAGTTCGTCATCGTCCTCTGCCAAACCAGCCATGCGTGGTCAATTTAGTGTTTATAGCACGAATCCCGTCAATTACAAACGATCCTGAGACTCTAACGCTAATTTGACCGTCGGATACGACAGATTTTCGGCTGTTTCGGTCACCGGCTCAGCGCCCGCTGGGCAACCTGCCTGCCGGAATCCGTCAGATTGAGGCTGCCGTTCTGGCGCTGGAGAAAACCATGCTGGCTGGCGCGCTGCACCGTGGACTGAGCGAAGGTCGGCGTCCAGTTCAACTCGTCCACCAGATGATGCAGGGTGTTTTCGGTCGCCGCGTCAGCCGTGTTCTCATGGCGGTTGAGATGCACCAGCAGCATTTCCTCGGCGAAGCGCAGCGAACGGCGGCGGCGCTGTATCGCCCGCGCCAGCAGACCGCGTTCCGGCGCGAAGATGAGCGCCGCGACGAAAAACACGCCGGTTATCGACGCCATCGCGCCGGAAATATTCACGTTCAGCAGGCGGGCGGCGTAATAGCCGCCAATGGCAGACGCCACCGCGATGACGACGCTGATGACCAGCATTCGCGACAGCCGATCTGTCAGCAGATAGGCGGCAGCAGACGGCGCGATCATCAGCGCAATCACCAGAATCGAGCCGACGTGATCGAAAGCGCCCACAGCGGTCACCGAAACCGACGCCATTAAGCCGTAGTGAATGAGCGCCGGCGAGAAGCCGAGCGCCGCCGCCAGCGCCGAATCAAAGGTTGCCAGCTTCAGTTCCTTGTAGAACAGGATGAGCAGCACCAGATTGATGAGCAGGATTGCGCCCATAATCCAGACACCTTTCGGCAGGTTCGCGCCCAGAAACACCGCCCGATTGAACGGCGCGAAGGCAAGCTCTCCCAGCAGCACCGCGTCGGTGTCGATATGGATACTGCTGAAATCGCGGGTGATGATGATGACGGCGATGCTGAACAGGGCGGGAAACACCAGCCCAATCGCCGCGTCTTCGCCCATTCGGCGCGTGCGCAGCAGCAGTTCGGTCAGCGACACGGTCAATACGCCTGCCGCCGCCGCGAACAGGATCAGCCACGGGCTGTGAATATCGCGCACAAACAGGAAGCCGATGACGATGCCAAACAGCACCGTATGGCTGATGGCGTCGCTCATCAGTGCCACCCGCCGCAGCACCAGAAAGACGCCTGGCAGCGCGCACGCCGCCGCCACCAGCGAGGCAACCAGCATGATTTCGATTTGTGCCTGGTTTATCACGACAGCACCTCCGCCGAATAGCGGTGGGCTTGTTCACCTTCAGATGCGCGCAGGAACTGGCGCGCCTTCGCCACGCCCTCCGGCGTGAGCGCCCAACCATTTTCGGTCTGCTTCACCATGCCGTTAGCCTCCAGATGATCGAGCGTGTAGCGCACGCCCTCGCGTGACAGTCCGGCGCGCAGGCTGGCAAGCGAATGGGGATGCAGCGGGTCACCATGCTGGATCGCCATCCCGTAGAGCATCTCCAGAACTGCCGCCTCTCGCAGACGCCGGGCGCTGCGGTAGCGCTGGACAGCTTCCCAGACAATGCCGCGCTGCGGCGCGAACAGCAGCGAGACAGCCACAATTGCGCTGACGAACAGGACAATGACGGGACCAGTCGGAAGACGCGCCTCAAAGCTGCTGATCAGCGCCCCGCCTACCCCGGCAAGCGCGCCGAAACCCGCCGACAGCACCACCATCAGCCCGAAACGGTTCGTCCACTGGCGGGCAGCCACGCCCGGCGCAACCAGCATCGCGCTCATCAGCACGACGCCGACCATCTGCAAACCGACGACCACCACCACGACGATCAGCGTCGTCAGCAGTACATCCAGCCGCCCAACCGGCAAGCCGAGGGTCGTCGCGTACCCGTGATCAAAGCTGATCAGCTTAAATTCCTTCCAGAACAGCGCCACCAGCGCCAGCACAATCAGCCCGATAATCGCCATCACGCGCACGTCGCTGGCGACGGTAGCGGCGGCTTTGCCGAACAGGAAGCTGTCCAATCCCGCGTGCTGGGCGTTGTTCTGGCGCAGCACCCACGACAGCAGCGCCATGCCAAAACCGAAGAACACCGCCAGCACTACCCCCTGCGCCGCATCCTGCTTGATGCGCGTCTGCGAAGTGACCAGCAGCATAAACAGCGTCCCCAGCCAACCGGCGATCATCGCGCCGAACAGCAGCACCGGCAGCGAGCGCTGTCCGGTGAGTAGAAAGGCGATCACGATGCCCGGCAGCGCCGCGTGGCTCATGGCGTCGCCCAGCAGGCTTTGCTTGCGCAGGACGGCGAAAGCGCTTAGCGTGCCGCTGACGATGCCGAGCACCAGCGCGCCCAGCGTCACATTACGAATCGTATAGTCGGTGAAGATCAGGGTCAGATCCATGCGCTACCTCCTCGCGCCGTCGAGCAGCAGATCCATGCGTCCGCCGTAAGCCAGGCGCAGATTTTCGGGCGTGAAGGTCGTCGAGACTTCACCGCTGGCAATGGCGCGAACGTTGAGCAGCAGCACATGGTCGAAGTATTCCGGCACTGTTTCCAGATCGTGATGGACGACGACGACGGTGCGCCCTTCCGATTTGAGCGTCCGCAGCACGTCGATGATCGCCTTTTCGGTCGTCGCGTCTACCCCCTGGAACGGCTCGTCCATCAGATAGATTTGCGCGTTCTGCACCAGCGCCCGCGCTAAAAAGACGCGCTGCTGCTGCCCGCCGGAAAGCTGGCTGATCTGCCGTTCGGCGAAGGCTTCCATGCCAACTTTGCGCAGCGACTCCAGCGCCAGCGCGCGGTCGCTGCTGCCCGGACGCCTGATCCAGCCCAGGTGTCCATAGCGTCCCATGATGACCACATCCAGCGCGTTGGTTGGGAAGTCCCAATCGACGCTGCCGCGCTGCGGCACGTAAGCCACCAGATGGCGCTGCTGCGGGTACGGCTTGCCGTAGACCAGCACCCGCCCGGCAGACGGCTTCATCAAACCCAGTATTGTCTTGATCAGCGTGCTTTTGCCCGCGCCGTTGGGTCCGACAATCGCCATCAGCGTCCCTTCGGGAACGGTCACATCCACGTCCCACAGCACCGGCTCGTCGCGGTAAGCAACCGTCAGGTCTTCGACGGCAATCGGCGTTTGGGTCAGATCTTTGTCTTTAATCATCCATTTTCGGCAGGTTACCCTGCCCCTCCTCGTTCGGTATCGGTTATGTTATTGTTCGCCCCCAACAGCCCCGTCACAATCGTATCGGTGTTGGCGCGGATCATGCCCAGATAGGTGCCTTCAGGCGTGCCTGTCTCGCCCATCGCGTCGGAATACAGCGAACCGCCAATGCTGATCTCCAGCCCACGCGCCCGCGCGCCTTCGACGATTGCCTCGACCACATCCGGCGACACGCTTGATTCGACAAAAATGGTCGGTATCTCGCGCGATACCAGCAGATCAATGGTCGAGCGTATGTCCTGCACGCCCACTTCGGCTTCAGTCGTGATGCCCTGCGGCGCGTGAACTTCGATGTTATAGGCGTGGCTGTAATACTGGAAGGCGTCGTGCGCTGTCACCAGCACGCGCCGTTCTTCCGGGATACGCTGAATCTGCTCGCGCACGTAAGTGTCGAGCGCTTCCATCTCCGCCAGATAGACCTCGGCGTTCTGTTCAAAGTAAGCGCTCTGTTCGGGCAGATATTCGCTCAGTCCGTCACGGATCGCCTCAGCCGCGATCATCCACAGCGACACATCCATCCAGACGTGCGGGTCGGGCACATTGAACTGAACTTCCGTCAGGATACGGTCTTCGGGGATACGCTCCGAAACCGGAATGGTCGGTTTGTCCAGCCCTTCGCGCACCTGCACGAACACGTCGCTCAGACGCGCTTCCAGATTCAAACCGCCGTAAAAGATGATGTCGGCGTAAAACAGCAGCTCAACGTCGCCCGCAGTGGCGGTATACAGGTGTGGGTCAACCCCGGGACCCATCATTCCCGTGACCACCACGCAGCCGCCGCCAATTTCGCCTACCATATCGGCGATCATGCCCACCGTTGCCACCACGTTAATCACCGGTTCGGAGCAGCCGGGCAGCGGTTCAGGCGTGGATTCCTGCGCTGAAAGTGGCAGCACGAGGGGAAAGAGGATCAGTATCAGACACAGCGCCAGGCGAGCAGCAGGCATACAAACTCCCACACGATAGTCAAATTCACATCGGTATCTAAACACACTTTTCCATATATTGCAAGAGTTTTTTAGACAAGTCTAAAAAAGGACAAACAGCCGATGCAGCCTGAATGACAAGCCAGGACTAGGTAAAGGAACCTATCTCAAACTCCGATCTATCGGAGCGAATGAACAGTAAATATCCCTTTACTGCGGCGGCGCGATCAGACTGATCCGGTCATCCACGATGTAACTCGTGCCAGCTTCCTGCCCGTTCACCGAAACCGGCACCCGCTGCTCGCTGACCGGATCATACATGCCGATCACCAGCCGGTAACCCGCGCCCAACTCAGTCACGTTATCCGGCAGCAGAATCGTCCGTTCGTCGCTGATGAATTCGCCAGCATCCCAGACCAGCGTCGAGTACCAGCCATTTTCGGCGCGCGCGACCGGATCGTCCCAGTTGGCAATCAGGTTGTCGTCCGCGTCGCGCAGGTGAACGAAAATCGAATAATCGGCGGGCGGCTGCGCCAACGCTTCCCAGTAGAGGTGCATCACCACCCGCCTGCCCTGCCACAGTTCCAGCCCGCCGATGTCGTAGCCGATATAACGGGCAAAATTCCCAAAGACCACCTCATCAGCGGCGAGTCCGTTCGGCTCCGGCTGAACAAAGCGGTTCTCCAGGTGAAGCTCGTAGACATCGTAGCGGAAGATGCCGTCGTCCAGCCCCCAGGCGCGGCGCATAATATCGGTTCGCCCCAGCGCGCTGACCACCTGATTCTCAAACTGCGGCACTGCTTCATAAGCGCCCCGCGTTTCCGGCAGCCCATAGACAAAGTAGGTGACGCCGTCAAGCTGTTCAAGCCGCGCCGGGGCGTCGTCCACGCGAATGTCGTGTGTCGGGAAGAAGAACGGCAGCCGATCCACTGACGGCGCAACCACCGACAGGCGCTCGCCCGGATGTTCATCCAGATAGACCTGCAAGCCGCTGACCACGCTCATCAGCGCGGCATTGCCGGAACGATAGCGGGCGTCATCGTCCGGCAGCGCGTCCGACCACAGGTAATCCCAACCAGCGTTCAGGTCGTACACCGCCGACACTACGCCCGGCAGCGACAGCCCAACCAGCAGGACGGCATAGCCCCATTTGAGCAGCGGGCTTTTTCGCGCGGGGGCGTTCGCCAGGCTTTTCAGCAGCGCCGATCGTCCCAGAATTACCGCCGTCGGTAGAATCAGCAGCGGCACAATAGCGAACGACAGCCGGTAATGGTAGCTGTAGGCATAGAACCAGGTCACAAAATAAGGCAGCGCCAGCGCCAGCCCGCAGCCGACAATCCGCGCCTGCGATTTCAGTTCAGCATCCCACGCCACCCGCGCGTGGCGAGCCAGCGCCGCGCCGAGGACAGCCACCCCCGCCGCCAGCGCCAGCCATTCGGGCAGGTTGATGCGGTGAGGATCGAGGATCGACGGCGCTAATCCAAGCAGCACCAGCCCCAGACCGGGCAGCGTCAGCCGCCAGTTGGGGCGCGGGCGCAGCGACCCAAAATGCACATACGCCAGATAGACCAGCAGCGCCAGCAGCAGCCAGCCAAATTCGACCCCGCTGCGCTCGGCAAGCGAATGCCAGTAGGCGGGCGGAAAATCGACCGGCGAATAGCCCAGCAGCAGGTTACGCAGATACCACACGCCGCCCAGCGGCGCGGCGGCGATCAGCGTCAGCAGCGCCAGTTGCAGACGGCCCCACGCGGCGCGAAGATTGAAGCGGACTGAAACCAGTTCGATGGCGACCACCAGCCCCATGCCGAGGACAAACGCGCCCATCGTCGGCTTCGTCCACAAGCCAACGCCCAGCATCAGCCCCGCCAGAAGCGCGTACTGCCGACGCGGCTCGCGCCCGATCCACGCCAGCAGAAAAAACGCCGCCGCCAGCGTGAACAACATCGCCAGCAGGATTTCGAGATCGCCCGCCCGCGACCATTCGCCCACATGCGGATACAGCGCCCACAGCGCCGCCGCCAGCACGCCAGTGCGGCGGTTGAACAGCCGCGCCGCCAGCACGTAGACCGCCAGGATCGCCCCCAGATGCAGGAACGCCAGCCCCGCCCGCGCGGCGTGATCGTTGATCGCGCCGTAAGCAAGCTGCCCATAGCTGTACTGAAGCGGCAGAAACTGCGGATAATAAGCGATGGTGTTCGGAATAGTGCCAAGCTCGGTGTACAGCCGCCCTTCATAGCCGTAGACCCACAGCGCGTCGTATGCTGTGAAGGGCCAATAGGTGATCACGATCCAGCGCACGACCATCGCCACGGCGATCAGGATGATCAGCAGCCGTTCGTCGAAAGCAAATGGCGGCGGCGCGGAGGCAGTTGGCGATCTGCCGTCATGCCGTTCGTCTCGCCATTTTCGCCACGCGATTACGACCCCGATGAAAGCCATCACGACGGTGCCGCCGAAGATTAGGTCAAAGCGCAGCAGCGGCGCGCCCTGTGCCGCGGCGAGCGTGCCCAGCGCCAGCATCCAGACCGTCAGCAGCGCCGGACCCGCCGCCAGCGCGACGGCGGCAGTCTGAACGCGCCGCTGCCAGTCAGCGCGCGGCAGCAGCGCCAGCGCCCAGGGCAGCCCCAGACCGACAAATATCCACAGAAACGCCGGTGTCCCGGCGAGAGTCTCGCTAATCCAGTACGGCATTCTCACTCAATCCGCGCCCGGCGCTTGCGGGCGAAATGCCAGGATGCGCCCGCCGCCCACGCTGATATACACCCATCCCCAGTCATTGACCGTCACGTCGAACGGGCGATACGGGTAGAACCCCGATCCGCGATAGTTCATCTGATCGACTGTAAAGTTGGATCGTTCCGGCGCGGGATCTTCCGGCATGATCACCCGGAACACGCCATCGTCGGGCGTCACGGCGGCAAGCGCGTAGCCGCGCAGTTCCGCCCGGTTGTACGAACCGCCCAGCGCTACCAGCAGCTTTCCCTGTAGTTCGGGGATAGTGTCGCTCTCATAGGCGGCGATGCCCAGCGGCGTGCTGCCGGTTGGCAAGCTGACCAGCGGCGGCAGCGCATCAGCGCAGTCGCCGCCGGGCAAATCGGGAATGTTCGCGCCGACACAGTAGGGAAAGCCGAAGAATGCGCCCGGATCGACCAGGTTGATTTCGTCCAGATCGGGCGTGTCGAATAAGCCGTCCCGCGCTGAATCGACGGCATACAGCCGCGCATTATGAAAGGTCAGATCGGCGGGCTGGCGCAAACCGCTGGCGACAAGCTGGCGGCTGCCGCCTTCCATGTCAAAGCTCAGGATTGCGCCCGCCTCGCCCTCGTCAAAAGCGCAGGCGTCACACGGCGCGCCAGTGCTGACATAAATGCGCCCGTCGCCAACCGCCACCCCGCCCGTCCAGAAGCCCGTCCCGGTCGGCAGATCGTCCACCAGCGTTTCGAGATCGCCATCGCGCAGGCGGTACAGGTTCGCGCCGCCGGTGATGTAAAGCGCGCCGTCGTGATAATCCAAGCCGTTGGGCAGCGTCAGCCCCTCAGCGACGACGCGCGGACGGTCAGGCAGATAGTCGCCGTCGCTGTCGTCCAGCGCCAGCACCAGCCCGGCGTACGGGCGGGTCGTATACAGCGTATTGTCAGGCGATACCGCCAGCGCCGTAAACGCCAGCTCGCCCAGCGATGGGTCGCTGATCACTTCCTCTAAACACGGGATGTAGGTACCCACCCAGGGCTGTGACAGGCTGGTCGGGCGATGAAAACAGGCGATCTCAAGCACCGGCGCGTCGGGCTGCATCGAAGCAGCCGACGCCAGCAGCAGGATCATCCATGTGACGACAAATCGTAATGGTACAGCGCGCAAACAAGCTACTCCCAGCAGAACGCGCTAGAATAATACTATTGCCGAGTCTGGAACGCGATATTGGATTGCCAATGACTCCCCTACGAATTGCCCTTCTGGGCGCGGGCACGTTTGTCCGCGATGCCCACCTGCCCGCCCTGCAGCAGCTTCAGGATCAGTTCGAAATCGTCGCCGTGTTCAGCCGCACCCGGGCATCCGCCGAGGCGCTGGCGGCGAAAATTCACCCGACGCCGGACATTTACACCAACATCGCCGAAATCTTACAGCGCGACGACGTGGACGCCGTAGACATCGTCCTGCCCATCGAGCAGCTAACGGCGGCGGTGGATATGGCGCTGGCTTCGGGCAAGCACGTGATCAGCGAGAAGCCGATCACGCCGACGGTGGCGGACGGCAAAAAGCTGCTGTCGGTTTACTCACATCATCCGTCGCAGGTGTGGATGGTGGCGGAAAACTGGCGCTATGAAGCCGCCTTCATGCGGGCGGCGGACGCCCTCGAACGCATCGGCACGCCCTATCTGTGTCACTGGGCGCTGCATCTGGGCGTGATGCCGGGCGCTAAGTATTACGTCACCGACTGGCGGCGCTCCGGCACTTTTCCCGGCGGCTTTCTCATGGACGGCGGCGTGCATCATATCGCGGCGCTGCGCCTTGTGCTGGGCGAAATCGCACGTGTGACCGCCTTCGCCGCGCAAATGCGCCCCGACCTGCCGCCCGTCGATACCCTGACCGCCGCGCTCCGGTTTGAGTCGGGCTTGATCGGCAGCTACAGCGTCACCTATGCCAGTACCGCGCCGTTCGCCTCACATCTGACCGTCATTGGCGAAAAAGGCACGCTCCGGGTCAACCGCGACTTTCTCGAACTGACGCTCGACGGGCAAACAGAGGCGCTGCCGCTTGCCCCCAGCCAGGGCGTGACCGACGAACTCGCCGCCTTCGCCAGAGCCGTCCGGCTGGGCGAGCCGCATCACAACTCGCCGCAGCAGGCGCTACAGGATGTCGCCGTCGTCGAAGCGATGCTGCGATCCGCCGAAACCGGCGCGTCGGTCGAGGTAGAACAGTTTGTATAGACAGGCGGCGTACAAGACCGAAGGTTCAGCCTAAACCCATGACCGTCCTCGTCCTTGATATCGGCAGCTCGTCGGCGCGCGCCCTGCTGTTTGACGATCTGGCTCGCCCCATTCCGGGCGCGGTCGTGCAGCGCCACTATCAGATGATCACGACGCCGCCGGGCGCGGCGGTGCTCGATGCGGCAGCCCTGCGCGAAGTGGTCGAAGCGACTATCGATGGTATTTTGCTCCATCCATCGGCGGGCGAAATTCGCGTCGTCGGTCTGGCAACCTTCGTCGGCAACCTCGTCGGTCTGAACGCGGCGAGACACCCCATCACGCCGGTCTATCTCTACGCCGATACCCGCAGCGCTGACGACGTTGAGACGCTGCGGGCGCAGATCGATGCGGTCGCTTCGCACGAGCGTACCGGCTGCCCGCTGCACACCGCCTATCACCCGGCGCGGCTGCGCTGGCTGGCGAGCGCTGCGCCTGAAACTTACGCGCAGGTCGCGCAGTGGGTCGATTTCGCCAGTTACCTGTACACCTGCTGGTTTGGGCAAACGGCGTGCAGCTATTCGGTGGCGTCGTGGAGTGGGCTGCTCAACCGCGCAACTCTCCAGTGGGACGGCGAATGGCTGCGAACGCTGGGCATTTCTCCAACAGCGCTGCCCGTGCTGCGCGACTACGATTCGACGGCGCGGATTCTGACGCCGTCCTATCAAACCCGCTGGCATGCCTTAAGCGCCGTCCCATTCTGCCTGGCGGTGGGCGATGGCGCGGCAGCGAATATCGGCACCGGCTGCTGCGACAGCACCCGCCTGGCTATGAGCCTCGGCACGACGGCGGCGCTCCGTGTCACCTACCCTCAGCCACAACCATCAGGCATTGCAGGGGCGCAGCGTGCTGCGCCCGATCCGGCAGCATCACCCGCCGCCGCTGCCCCATCTGTCCCTTACAGCCTGTGGAGCTACCGAGTCAGCGCCGATCTGCACCTGATCGGCGGCGCGACCAGCGAAGGCGGCAACCTGTACCGCTGGGCGCGGCAAACGCTGCTGCTGCCGGACAGCCTGACCGACGCGCTTAGCCAGCGTCCGGTGGATGGACACGGACTGACGGTGCTGCCGCTGCTGGCTGGCGAGCGCAGCCCCGGCTGGTCGCCCGACGCGACTGGCACCATAACCGGACTGCGCCTTTCAACCACGCCGCTGGATATCGCGCAGGCGCTGTTCGAGGGTCTGGCGCTGCGGCTGGCGATCATCTTCGAACAGCTTGGCAGCTTCATTGGCGTCAATGCCGAACTAATCGCCAGCGGCGGCGCGCTGTCGCCTTATCTGGCGGGAACGATTGCCAGCGCCCTCGACCAGCCGGTGAACGTCACCGAAGATACCGAAATCACCGCGCGCGGTGTCGCCATGCTGGCGCTGCGAGCAGTGGGCGTCAATGTGCGCCTGAACGAAGCTCCGGCAGTCGCCTATACCGCCGAACCCCAGCCCGACGCCGTAAAACTGCTGCGCAAGGCTAAAGAGCGCCAGCAGGCGTTATACCGTACAATGATAGAGAAGAACTACTCGACAGATTAGCACAAATGTGCTATTATAGAAGCTGTCTTTTCGACTCGCCAACGGGATGATCCACCCGGCATCCTGACTAGACAGAGAGATGGCTTCTGCTGATGGTTGCGATACTTAACGACAAGGAACGCGCATACGTGGCACCTTCCGAGTCCCTCACCTTCTCCGAAGTGTTTCCCGTCAGGCTGGAATCGCTGCCGACGCTCACCACCTACCACCTGACATTCAACCACACGGTGACGGCGGCGGAACGGGCGCAGCTTGAGCGCCGGATGGGCGGCAAGCTCACCTACCGCCTGCGCAGCGCTCTGGGCGGCATGTGGGTGTGGCTGAACGGACACATCCTCACCGATACACCGGCAAACCCGGTCAAACTGGTGATGGCTGCCGACGAAGCCCGCCGCGAACAGCCAAGCCTGTACAAAGGCTTGGACGGAATCGAAGAGGACTACACCTGGCATCTCAGCCCGGAAGACCTGGCAGAATTCGTCGTGCGCGGTCCCCTGAAGATGCTCGAACCGCAGATCCAGCAGGCGCTGGCGCAGACGACGCTGCCGCTTCAGAATGCCCGTGTCGAGCGCGAGTTTCGCGCCCGTTCGTGGGTGGTCATGGATCAGCCTTCCATCTCGCTGTCGGTCATTTCGCGCCTGATTTACGAGCCTGAGATTGAAGCGTTCGCCACCGCGCTGCCCAAACCAGCCGATCTGATCGGCTTGCCGGTGACGGATAGAACCTCGTCGATGCAGGGCGAAATTGTCCGGATCGTCGGCACAGTTGAAGAACACCGCGAGCGCCTGCTCAAGCTGACGCAGCGCGACGAAATGGCGGGACTGATCGCCCGCGCGCCGGACAAGAATCTGGTGCTGCGCGTGCTTTCGGGCAGCAACGAATACGACTACATCTCCAGCGCGCTGGCGCTGCTCATCCGACTTGAGGATGCCCACCGCTTTGACGTTAATCCGCAGCACGTCGAACGGGCGCTGCACCTGAAGCCCGGTATGCGCGCCCAGATCGTCAAGGTTGTCACCGACGTCATCAAGAGCGCCGATCTGATCGGCAACGCCTTCAGCGCCCAGAATGCCCCCGAACTGTTCACCACCCGCGCGCTCGAAGCCGGGCTGATCTTCGGCGGCAATAAGTCGCGCGATTACGCCCATGACAGGCTCACCGCCGACTTTGAACACAACGGTCCGCTGGTGCGCCGCGAAAAGGACAGCATCCGCATTACCTTCATCAACGCCCTCTCTGACGAGGTCGATGATTTCATGGAAGCCATGCGCCGCACGTCCGAGCGAACGTTTAACTTCAGGATTGACGTGGTGCGCGAGCGCAAGATGCGCGTGTCATCAGAAGCCAATCTCGAAAGCGCCGTTCGCCTGCTGGCAAAAGAAGACGCCGATCTGATGCTGGTCTTCCTTCCCGACAGCGAAGGCGAGGAAGACGGCGTCAACGCGCTCTACACCAAGAGCCAGACCATCGGGCGCGGGCAGTCGTGCCTCGTCATCCACGAATCGACTATGCACAAGCCGGAAGCGATGATCAACGTCATCATGGGCTTGATCGCCCGCGCGGGACATGTGCCCTATCTGCTCGAAGAGCCGCTGCCATACGCCGACCGCGTCATCGGGCTGGCGCTGGTCAAGCAGCGCAAGCGCAACAGCGACCACCTGATCGGTATCAGCCGCATCTATAAGAGCGACGGTTCACTGCTGCGCTACGTCATTACCGAAGCGCCGGTGAATGAAGGCGAAGGCATTCCTGACGCCATGCTGGCGCAGTTGTTCCCGTCTCAGCTTTTGAAGCGCAAACGTATTGTGCTGCATTTTGATGGCTGGCTGCGCCGCGACGTGCTGCGCGCCATCGGCGGCTGGGAAGATGAACTCGGCGCGACTTTTCTGCCGGTGGAAATCGTGCAGCGGGCGGTGCCGCGCTTGTATTCTTTCAACCGGGGCAGAATTGAGCAGCCGGCTTCCGGCACGACGTTCCGCATGAACGCGCGCGAAGCCATCGTCATCACCTCGTCAGCGCCGGGCGACGCGACGCCGCAGCCGCTGTATATCCGCAGCGAACTGCCGCTTTCAATTGACGACGCCGTACACTCCGTCCAGGTCTTCACGCTGTTCCACTATGGCACGCTCAAACGCCCGAAGCTGCCGGTGACGATTCATCATTCCGACATCATCGAGACGGGCGCGCTGCGCGGCGTGCTGCCGCAGCACGTCGAAGGCGACGTACCGTTCTGGTTGTAAGCTGCCCGCTAAGGGGTATTCGGTTGAATACCCCTTCCTCAAAACGTCAACTCGAAAGATAACCAATCCTACGCTAAGATCAGGCTGGTGGGTATACTATCTGCCGTGATATTGCAGCCACGCCTGAAGGCGTGTACTGTTTACCTGAAATCTCTACCGATGCGAACCACTTCAACACAGGAGCTACCTGATGTCTAAGATTATTTCGATACACTCCTTCCGGGGTGGAACGGGCAAATCGAACACCACCGCCAACCTCTCGGCGCTCCTCGCCGGACAAGGGCTGCGCGTAGGCGTGATCGATACGGACATCCAATCGCCAGGAATCCACGTCCTGTACGGCTTGCATGAAGACGACATCAAGTATTCGCTCAACGATTACCTGTGGGGCAAATGCGAAATCGAGAAGACCGCCATCGACGTGACCAAGAACCTGAACGCCGACGTGACCGGTCAAGTGTTCGTCATCCCCAAAGGCGGGCAGATTTACCTGATCCCATCGAGCATCAAGGTGGGCGAAATCGCGCGGGTGCTGCGCGAAGGCTACGACGTGGGGCTGCTGAACGACGGTTTCCAGAGCCTGGTCAAGGAACTCGAACTCGACGTCCTGTTGATCGACACGCATCCGGGCTTAAACGAAGAAACCCTGCTCTCGATTGCGATCTCCGACGCGCTCGCCATCATCATGCGCCCCGATCAGCAGGACTATCAGGGAACCGGCGTCACGGTTGAAGTCGCCCGTAAGCTGGACGTGCCGCGCATGATCATGATCGTCAATAAGACGCCGACCACGCTCGATTTTGACGAGGTGAAGTCGCGGGTGCAGCAGACGTATAACTGCGAAGTCGGCGCGGTGCTGCCGCATTCCGACGAGATGATGACGCTGGCGAGTTCGGGCGTGTTCGTCCTGCGCTACCCCGATCACCCGATCACCCAGAGCCTGAAACGTGTCGCCCAGCGGCTGATCGAATAACCAGCCTCTTTCAGAACCAGGAACCCCGCAGCAAAGGCGGGGTTTTTTGTTGCCTGTTCCGTTTGCATTTCTGGAATCGTGTAGGGGCGACCCGGCGGGTCGCCCCATGCGTACCAAGATAAGGCGTTTTTTGCCTGCGAAGGCGATCTGTTTTATCGCCAGAGACTAAAGTCTCCGGCTGCCATAAGGACAAGTCCACTGAAGGGACTCGTTTGAATCTCTTTAACAGAATTGGCTCTGGCGCACCGAAGGTTCGCACGGAGCCGGACAATTTATTGTCTGGCGGCGCGGACGCATTTTGCCTGCCATATCTCTAAACTTGGTGCATATGGGGCGACCCGGCGGGTCGCCCCTACGAAGGCTACTGATATCGTCGGCTGCCCTGCCCTGTGGCAGAGCAGCCCCGGCACATTAACGGTTGCGCGCCTGTCCCGGAACCTGTCCGGCGCGGCTGGCGCTTTCAAGCGAAGGCGAGTTCTGCGGATACTGATCCGTCTCCGGATCGAATGTGAGCTGGCTCGCTTCCGTCTTGACGTTGATCGGCGGCGCGTTAATCGGCAGCGCGTTGACGCTGAAGATGTTGTTATCCGCGCCCACGTTCTGATCCTCGGTGGCGTTGCTCGTCCAGACGATGGTGGTGCTGGCGCACAGCCACGTCGGCGCAACGTCCACCGTCGTGTTGTCGGTCAGCAGCCGGGTTACGCCGGTTTCGAACTCGAAGACGTAGATATCCTCGTCACCGTCCAGGTCGCTCTCGTAAGCGATCACCGAGTCGTCGGGCGAGAACGCATGGTTCAACGCATCACCCGCCGGGTCGCTGATCTGCTGCACGTTGGCGCCGTCAGCATCCATGACGTAGATCACGCTGTTCGCGCCGTCACGGTAGCTGCGGAAGGCAACCTGTTCGCCATCCGAACTGTAAGCGGGATCGTGATCGTCGCCTGTGCCGTCGCTCAGCCGTGTTTCGCTGATCGGGCTGGTCGTCAGATCCAGCTCATAAATCTGCCAGATACCGTCGCGGTCGCTCTGGTACACCAGCTTCGTGCCATCCGGGTGCCAGAATGGATGGATTTCGTTGCTGGGTGCATCCGTAAGCTGAGCCACGGCTCCGGTGGTGACATCCACCATGTACAGGTTCCAGTTACCGTCACGGGTCGTCTGGAAAGCGATAAACTGACCGTTGGGCGACCATGCGGGCGCAGTGTCGATAGCGACAGTATTAAACGTCACCCGGCGCTGCTCCGTACCGTCGGTACGACCAATGTACAGCTCCCAGTTTCCATCACGGTTGCTGGCAAAAGCGATCCATTCGGCGTCAGGTGAACGTGACGGCGACGCATCGTAAACGCGCTCGCCAACACCCTGCGACAGATTCGCTTCGGCGTCCGGGTTGCCGGGCAGTTCGCCCAGGCGGAATACTTCCCAGTCACCCGTCATGTTGGTGTGGTACACCAGCCAGTCGGGGCAAATCGCCGCGCCAACGTCAATTGGTTCCATCTGACCCAGTTCGGTCGTATCGGCGCACAGTTCCGCGTCCATGTTCAGCGACGGGAATCCGGCTCCGCTTCCGGTGCTCACCTCGGTGACGTCACCGCAGATGTAGGTCGGTTCCTCGCACTCCACCGCGACCGTGACCGACTGGTCAACCGTGAACAGCGTATACGTGCCGTTCGGCTGGCTGCCCAGGTTCACGACGTGGCTCGCGCCCGGAGCAAGCGCCGGAATGGTGCCGCCCGGCAGCGCGCCCTGTGGACCGAAGACCGTGTAATCAATCGGCTGCGACGCTGCACCACTGTTGTTGGTGATGGTGAAGGTCAGATCGCCGGTTGTCGTGCAGATCCCCGCGCCAGTTAGTGACGGTGAATCGGGCGGCGGAGTTGGTGTGACCAACTCAACGCACTCAATCGTGATCGTCACCACCGGTCCGGCGGTGGTCAGCGTGAACGTTCCCGTATCAACACCCTGATAGGTGATCGCGGGAGCGCTTTGACCCGGATTAAGCGCCGGGACCGTGCCGCCCTGGAGCAAGCCCTGCGGACCCGCGACGCTGTACGCCATCGGTGAGGATGCCGTCGTACCGGTGTTGGTGATGGTGAAGGTCAGGTTGTCGTCCACGCACTGCCCGACACCGGTCATTGCCGGTGGCTCAGGCGTATCGGTGGGCGTTGCCGTTTGGGTCGGCGTTTCCGTCGGCGTAGCGGTTGGCGCAACGCAGACGACCGTGGTCGTCATCGTCAGCAGCCCGCCCGCGTACTGCGCCGTAAACGTATATGACCCTGGCGGCACAGACCCCAGATCGATGATCGTATCGACTCCAGCCGCTACCGGTCCAAAAGTCCCGTTCGCCTGGAAGCTGCTTGGACCCGTCACGGTGTAGGTCACTGTCTCGTTCAGCGGAGCGGCGCTGCCAAGTACCGTGAAGGTCAGCACCAACTGATCGAGCGTGCAGCTGCCGACCAGCGTCCGCGCTCCCGGCGGGGTCGCCGTCGGCGTATTGGTCGGCGTCGGCGTAGCCGTTGGCGCAACGCAGACGACCGTGGTCGTCATCGTCAGCAGCCCGCCCGCGTACTGCGCCGTAAACGTATATGACCCTGGCGGCATAGACCCGAGAGTGATGACCGTATCGACCCCAATCGCCACCGGTCCAAAAGTGCCATTGACCAGGTAGCCGCCCGGACCCGTCACGGTGTAATTCACCACCTCGTTCAGCGGAACACTGCTGCCGAGTACGGTGAAGGTCAGCACCAACTGATCGAGCGAGCAGTCACCAACCAGCGTTAGCGGCACAGGCGGAGTCGGCGTGTTCGTCGGTGTATTGGTTGGCGTATTGGTGGGTGTGTTCGTCGGCGTGTCCGTCGGCGTATTGCTTGGCGTCGGGGTGTTGCTCGGCGTCAGCGTGTTTGTCGGCGTATCCGTCGGCGTATTGCTCGGCGTCAGCGTGTTCGTCGGCGTATCCGTCGGCGTATTGCTTGGCGTCGGGGTGTTGCTCGGCGTCAAGGTTTCAGTCGGCGTATTGCTCGGCGTCAGCGTTTCCGTCGGCGTGCTGCTTGGCGTCAGGGTCGCCGTATTCGTTGGCGTATTGGTGGGTGTGTTCGTCGGCGTATCCGTCGGACGTGGAACACACGAGGCTTGGAAGTCAAAGCGCTGCTGCCGTCCAGTGGGTGACGTGTAGCTGCCGTAGATGCGCGCGTTTGGCGCAATATTGATCGACAGCGACTCGCCCGCCAGCAGTTGGAAGCTGAATGGACCTTGCAGCGGCTGGTTGACTTCATTGATGTAGTATTCACCCGGATTCGGCATCGATCCGCCGATATTGGTGAGGGTGAAAGTCGCGTTCGACGCCGGATTGACGACATCGCACGATACCCCGGTCGCGAAGTTTGGCTGGCGTTCGGTTGCGGTGAACGTCGGCGTCAGCGATGGGGTATAGCTGGGCGTCAAAGTTGGCGTGCGCGTCGGCGTGCTGCTGGGCGTCCGGGTATTGGTCGGCGTGCGCGTCGGCGTATCCGTCGGGCGCGTGCATTGGGTAGACGCGCTAATAGGCGGATTTGTCGTGATGGGATTTTGCGATCCCAGCCCGCGCACTTCGTTAATCGTGAGCGTTACCGTTCCCCAGAACCCGGAATGATAAATGGGTCCGGACGATGCGCCTGCGCCCAACGCGCCGGTCTGACCGTTGCGGAAATTGCCGGGGTTCTCCGAGCCGGTGATGCGCCAGCGAATGCTGGAACCACTGGGCATCGCGCCGCCGTTATTGGTGATGACGAACGTCGCCTGTCCGTTGGCGTCGCAGATCGCGCTGACGCTCAGGACAATTGCTGGCGCTGTTGTCGGCGTGCTCGTCGGAGTCCGGGTATTGGTCGGCGTCCGCGTGTTCGAAGGCGTCAGCGTCGGCGTGTTCGAAGGCGTCTGGGTCGGCGTCGGCGCGCAGTTGCTCACGCTCGCCTGCGGCTGGCTTGAGCCAGGATGTCCCGGGCGCTGATCGGCTTCCAGGCGCAGGGTGCCGGGCAGGTCGAAGCTCAGCGTCTGGGTTTCACCATGACGCAGCGCATTCGTCGTGCCGGTCTGCACCAGAACGCCATCCTGATACAAGCGCCACTGAGTCCCAGCCAGCATATCGCCGTTTGCTTCGTTCGCCGTGTTACGGATGATAAACACCGTAAGGTTGGCTTCGCAGCTTCCCGAGACTTGCAGGCTGGAGCAGTCAGCACGTCCGCAGCGCTGGAACGTCGGTGTAAAGGTTGGTGTAAACGTCTGGCTTGGCGTTAGTGACGGCGTCTGTGTAAACGTCGGCGTGCGTGATGGTCGCGGGGTGCGCGTATTCGTCGGCGTCCGCGTGTTCGACGGCGTGAACGTCTGCGATGGCGTCAACGTTTCCGTCGGCGTGAACGTCTCCGAAGGCGTATACGTACTGCTTGGCGTCAGCGTTTCCGTCGGCGTGTTGCTCGGCGTGCGCGTATTCGTCGGCGTCCGCGTGTTCGACGGTGTGAACGTATTGCTCGGCGTGTACGTATGCGTCGATGTGCCGGTTGGCGTCCGCGTGTTGGAAGGCGTCAGCGTCGGCGTATCCGTCGGCGTGCTGGTCGGCACAATACATTCTTTCTGCCCGACTGCCTGCGAATCGGTTTGACCTGCTGGCGTATTCGAGAAGCCGCGATAGGTCACCGAAACGCTGGAAACGCCATAGGCGCTCAGCACGATAGGTCCAAACGACTCGCCAGCCCCAAGCATGATGGACTGTGAGCCGCCTGCGGAAGTCGTCAGCGTGCCCGGCTCGAACATTGCCGCGCCGTTGTTCCGCACGTAATACGTAACCGAATCGTCGTCAGGCACAAAACAGGTACCGTCAATGCTTAACACCGGTCCCGGATCTCCTAACCCCAAGCCAAATGCCAGGCTTACCGGGGTTGAAGTCGGTGTTGCCGTATCCTCTTCTGGCGTCGCTGTGGCGCCAACCGTCGCGGTCGCAACGGCGGTTTCTGTGGCTGTCGGTGCAACAGTGTCGGTAGGTGGAACTTCTGTATTCGTGGCTGTCGGCGGCTCGCTGGTATTGGTGGGCGGCTCGCTCGTATTCGTCGGTGGTTCGCTCGTATTGGTGGGCGGCTCCGATGTATTGGTCGGTGGCTCGCTCGTATTGGTGGGCGGTTCCGACGTATTGGTCGGTGGCTCCGGAGTCGGTGGCACCGGCGTTGGTGGTTCCGGCGTCGGCGGCTCTGGTGTCGGCGGTTCCGGCGTCGGCGGCTCTGGCGTCGGCGGTTCCGACGTCGGCGGCGGGCAGCCATTATCGGTACCCGGTTCGTTGGGACAGGCGTCTACATCGTCGGGGAACCCATCGCCATCGGTATCGGGCGCTTGCGCGATCTGATCGCCGCCTGCGGTGCCGAACAGATCAACGCCAGTTCCAGATAATATAATTGCCCCGACGACGAGCACGACCAGGGCGACTGCTGCCACAATGACAACCTGCCTGTTGAGTCCTCGTCCTTGCATAAGATGCTCCTAAGTATTCCAGTGGTCTATAGGTCTCAACGGATGTTCGCGAAATCCGGCGGTTCAGGTCATCGTCACCTCCTTTGTGAGCGCTGTGCCTGTCCAAACGATTGGCACGCCAACCGCTGCCAGAACAGGTCATCGTCTTTGGGTTCACTCAGATGCTGCCAGCTTTCCGGCACATATTCGATCTGAGTCGAGGGGATTTCGAGATACAGATACAGCGCGTAACCCTCGATGTTGTAAGGGTTTTCGTCCAGCCCCAAACAGGCAGAGACAGCGCCGTCGGCTAGGGAATTGAGCAGTGGATCGGGAAGGGTTTCCGGCGTTGGTGCCAGGGTGCTGGCAGGCGTCAATCCGGTCAGCGCAGTGTAGAAACGGTCAACAATCAGGTTGATATCCGGCTGTGCCGCGCGGAACGTCTCGGCAAAATTGGCGGTGGTCAGCAGCGGCTCGACGCTGTCAAACGCAGTCGCCAATGGCGCGGACTGGTCAGGATAGGCGGCGATCAACCATTCCCGCGAGTCATCCATGTCCACCAGATAGTACGCCGGTTGGGCAGCGACGTTCAAGCCCGCTGTGCCGAACAGTCCATCGCGCAGTCCCTCACTGCTGAGCGCGAGTATACCCACTAATAAGCCAATCATCAGCCCGAGGGCAAGAAATCCAGAATCGCGCCGTTTCATAGCTGCCGGAACCCCCATAAAGGTTTACTTATCACATCCGCGGTACTCAATACTGTCTTTATTAGTCGTCACGTTTTGCCAAAAAGGGTCGCGCAGCTTTTCACCTGGCACCGTTCTCGCGTTCCCGCAGGCTGTTGACCATTTGTACAAACACGCCGATCAGGTGTTGGATTTCATCTTCGTCGCTTGAAATGGACATTTCCTGAATCGCCTGCTCGTATTCGTTGTTCGCCAGCAGGGTGATGCCGGAAAACAGGCGCTCCAGATAGCTGGTGGTATAGCGCACGCGCTCGGCAAGGCTGCGCATCATCTCAACGCCCAGCCGCGGACGCTCTTTGAGCAGGGCGAGAAAATTCTCGCGGCTGAGAATCATCATCTCGGCGGTTTCGACCACGTCGGCGGACGCCGAGCGCGGCTTGTCGTCGATCAGCGCGAACTCGCCGACGATGTCGCCAGCCCCATAGTGACGGAAGGTGATGACATTCCCCTGAGCGTCGCGCAGGAAAATACGGACGCGCCCGCTGCGAATGAGATACATCGAGTCGCCCGGCTGGTCTTTCTCGAACAACACCGTCCCAACCGGGATCGTCTGCTGCTCCATCAGGCGAACCAGCGCTTCCAGTTCAACACCTTCGACACTCTTGAACAGAGAGAATTTACGTAGTTCTTCGGCAGTTGTCATGACTGTATCTGTTTCGCTCTCGATTTAGCCCAACACCAGCCGCTAATGCGACGCCAGCCGGTCGCGCGATCTCAAGCCGGCATCCCGCCCCTGAAGCTTGCGGGCAAACCGCGCGAACGCCTGGTTCAGAGATGAATGGACGGTATCGGACACGTCGGTGGCGGCAACTTCAGGCTTTGCAGCATCGGGTTGAGCGCTGATGGCGGGCTGTGCCGCCGCGTCAATCTGCGCCACCGCTGCATAATCGCCCTGGGCAATGCTGCTGAGATGGTGGATGCTGTCTTCAACCGAACGGGTGGTGAAACGCGCCTTTTCCGCCAGCACTTTCATAACCGCCAGAATGACCTGCGGGCGGCTCTGAATGAAGGTCTTGAACAACTGCCGCTGGAGCACCAGCGCCTTCAGCGATCCCGACGCCCGCGCCCGCGCCGAACGCGGCTGCCCGTCAAGCACCGCAAAGTCACCGACCACGCTGCCCGGTCCAAAGCTGCGGATGAACTGCTCGCGTCCCTGGCTGTCCACACTGTAAATGGCAATAGCGCCCGCCTCGACCATGTACATAGCGTCGCCTTCGTCGCCCTGGTCAAACAGCATATCGCCGTCGTTGAACGGCGTTACCTTGATGGCGCGCCCCAGATTTTCGAGATCCGCCAGTGAGACATTTCGGAAGATCTCGATCTTATTGAGGCTGTCCGCCATCGCTTCTAGCTGCTGCGGCGTAAACGACTGCGCCAAGCCCGATGTCTTCATGAACATGTCGAAGGTGTGTACCATCGTCGGGTCATACAGCGCCATTTCTTCCGAAAGCCAGTCCTGCATCGTCGTGTCTTCGCTGGGAAACAACGCCTGCATGTAGCCCATCACCGACCGACCCAGCGCCTTGCGGTGCTGCTGGAATTCCTCGCGCTTCTGGGCGATCTCATCTTCCCACGCCCGGCGCAGTCGTTCGCTGACGTTGCCGCTGTTCAAGTTGTTCTGCAAAATGCCGATGTTCGCCTGCGTCACCAGCAGGCGGCGGATCAAAGTAATCTGTTCCTCGCCAAACGTCTCCTGAAGCTGCGCGAACATTTCTTCGGCGGCGCTGCCGCCCAATCGTTGAATAGCGCCAACTTCGCCTTCAGACACGTTCTGTTTCTTGACGTCCAGCGTTTTGGAGAAGCGCTTCTTCTCTTCGTTCACGCCTCGGTTGATTTGCAGCCCGATGAACGCCGCGCCGCCAACGCCGATAGTGATGGCGACCAGCAGCAGCGCGGTACCCGTCAGCGCGTTGACGACGTTGTTGTAGATGATATGAACGCCAATTGCCAGCAGAATTCCCAACACCGGCAGCAGCCGCGCCTTGCTGCGCCGAAGCTGTCCCAGCGAGATGCCGACCAGGGCGCTTGCCATCGCGTGCATCAGCGTCGTCGAAAGCACGCGGCTGATCGCCAGCGCCAGCGCCGCGTTGCCGCTGGAAGCAATGTAGGTCACGTTTTCGAGCAGCGCGAAGCCAATACCTACTCCAAAGCCGTAGATCGCGCCATCGACAAAGTAGCGAAAGCTCGGCTTGCGGATGAAGTAGATCAGGATCGCCGCTTTGAGGATTTCCTCAAGGATGGGCGCGGTCACCCGGGCGACCACCTGCAGGCTCTGCGCCTGGCTGGCGCCGGTCAGCATGAGCTGCTCGATGACCCCTTTGTTGACGACGTAAGCGATTCCAAAGGCGAAGGTCGCGCCCCATAAGATGCAGATCCGCAGCGTCCGGGTATTCGAGGTCTGAAACAGATCCAGCGCGTGGATGAGGTAGATAGCAAATAGCGGGACTGCCAGCGCGATCACGTAGGCAATCAACGTTTCGATACTCATCAAGACAGGTCCAATCCCGACTCTGAGAACAATGGTGAATGATTAAGGAACGTCGAAATGGAGTGACTACGTTAATTACACAACATATAGGGGATTGTTGCAACCAGTCATGTCTTAATGAAACGGACGGTCTTTGTCCATGTTGTGGTGGATGCGCAGCCTAGCGGCGGCTGCGCCAGACCAGCACCAGCGCGCCGACAACGGCGGCAATCGCCACGAACCCGATGATGGCTTCGGTCGAACCCAGCGCCGTACCCTGCATTCCGCCGTTCGCAGGCGGTCCCGTCAGGGCGATCATCACCACCAGCACCACCACCAGCGCGGCGGCAAGTGTCGCCACCCGCGCCGCCGGACTCACCCGAACTTGCGTCAACCGTCGCTGTCGCTGATCCCATTCCATATCCAGCCGCTGGCGCATCCGCGCCTCAAAGTCAGCCGGCGGTGGGTCACCCGGCTCGATCAGATCGCGCAGTCCATATACGACTTCCGGCAGATCAGCCATATCATCACTCGTCTTTATCTCACGATTCTCGATCACCGCGTCCGTCAAATCCGCCAGTTCGTCATCCAGCCGCCGGTTCTCATCCATCACTCAGACCTCACCCATATTGTCACGGATTGCCTGCACCGCCCTGCGGTAAAGCGACTTCACCGCTTCTAACGACTGATCGCGCTGCTGCGCAATTTCGGCAAACGTCAAGCCATCGGCAAATCGCTGTAAAATAATCTCCTGATAGTGATCGGGCAGCCCGGTGAGCGCCTTCTGGATCATCATACGTTGTTCCGCCTGCTCATGATCTGCCGTTGATGGAAGTTCCGGCGCGCCGTCGCTGTCCAGTTCCACACCATAGCCGCGCTCGCTGCGATTGCGCCGCCGGTAAAATTCGGCGATCTGCCGGTTCACAATCGTGTACAGCCAGGTGTTAAAGCGCGCCCGCTGCTGGTAGCCGTCCAGCGAACGGACGACGGCGATGAATATTTCCTGGGTGACATCCTCGACATCCTGCGGCGGAACTTTACTCTTAACGCGATTATACACGCGCTGTAGATAGCGGTTATACAATGCGTAAAACGCATCCCGATCACCCAACTGAGCCTTCCTCGCCAAGGTTTCGTCGCTGGCTTCAAACATCTGGGCTGTCCTCTAGATCCTTTATGTCGGCGCGAGTGTGCCAAATGTGCCGCGAGTTTCCAAAAGAAGATCATTTTTGGTGAAACAGGACTCGCGCGCGGCTTCCCCGGGCGGCGTTTCAGACGCGCTCTGGCAGAACAGCCACCAGCGTACCCGCCTTATGCGCCGTTCTGAAGTGCCCGAAGTCGTTCAAGCTGAACGTGGATATCCTTCTCATCGGGGAAAATCGTGGCTGCGTGCGTGTATAGCTCAATCGCCCCGTCAATGTCCTGATCTTCCTCGGCTTGCGCCGCTGCCGCCGTCACAATTTCTATCGCCTGCGGCAGCAGCCCACATTTTAGCAGATGATACGCCAGCGTGACCGGTCGCGCCTGTTCGCCGGTTTGCTCGCGCCAGTAACCCACCGCCGCGCGATGCAGCTTCAGCCGCTGCGCCCGTGAGAGAGTCTCGTAGATTACCGCCTGCGTCATCCCGTGACGAAAGCGAAAGATCCCCGGCTGCGGCTCGCTGATAATCTGCATGTTCAGCAGTTCCGCCAGCGCGCCCGTCACGGCTTCGGCGCTGACCGCGCTCAGTTCTTCGGCGCTGAAATCTTCGCCAAGCACCGCCGCGCCGGTCAGCACCTGCCGCGTCCTGACTTCCAACCGGTCAATGCGGCTGACGACCAGCTCGCGCACGTTTTCCGGCAGCGCGTCCACGTCGGCGTCACGCTTAAGCTCGGCGCGCCCGTTTACGTCTTCGATCAGGTCACCATCCAGCAGCGCCCGCAGCAGCGACTCGATAAACAGCGGTCGCCCGCTGGTGCGCTCCCACAGCAGGCTGCTCAGACGCCCGCCTAATTCGCTGGCATGGAGAATCGCCATCGCCACCAGCGACGTCTCATCCCGACTCAAATCCGGCACGACCAGCGTCTGAATATCCAGGTCAATCGACTTGTACGGTTCGTAAGTGACCACGACCACCAGCTTCGCCTGCGTTACCTGCGCCAGCACCCGCTGAAGCAGCTCATACGCCTGCGGATTCTCCAGATGCAGATCGTCAATCACCAGCAGCGTCGGCTGGCTGCGCGTATATTCCCGCAGCAGTTGAATCAGCGCCGCGCTCAGGCTGGTGCGCTGCTCAGTTTTCGTCCAGATACCGGTGGTTTGCAGCGGCGAAGCCGACTGCGCCTGCGCGCCCCGCGCCGCCATGCCAAACACGCCCGAAGTCTGGCGCTCTTGCTGGCTCATCTGCTGCACCCGCTTGAACAGGTCGCCCAGGGGATCGGGCTTGGGCGGCGGCTCGGCGTCCGGTTTAGCGGCAGGCTGAGGTCGTTTCGGCGCGATTCCGAACAGAAGGCTGCTCAATGCTGGTTGCAAGTGAGACAGCTTCATGCCATCCAGCCGCTGAGTAAGCTGCGCGGCTGCTTCGGAACCATCGGCAGGGTTCAGGTCTAAAAGCTGCGCCACCAGCCCCGCCCACGTCGTCCGGCGGGTATTGCGCGATTGGCAGGTTGCCCAGGCGACCCGGAAGCCGGAATTGACCGCCGCCGATGCTAACTGCTGGGCAATCGATGTTTTGCCAATGCCCGCATCCCCAACCAGCGCCACGGCGCGGCGGCGTCCCATAGATGCCTGCTTGAGCGTCATATTCAGCGACAGCATGAACATATCGTGCCCGACGAACGGCATATCGCTCGAATAGTCGAGACTGACGACCGGCGCGCTGACGCTTTCCACGCGAAAGACGGGCACAGGCTGGCGCTTGCCCTTCAGCACCAGCGGTGGTAGCGGCGTGGCGCTGAATGCCTGCTGCACGCGGTTGTACACCCGCGACGATATGAGAATCTCACCTTCACCCGCGCTCGCCATCAGCCGCGCCGCCAGGTTCACGTCATCGCCCATCACCGTATATTCGCGCCGCTGCTGCCAGCCAACCTCGCCAGCATAGGTTTCGCCCTGGGTGATGCCGATCCGGTGCCGCACGTAGACGTCACGCCGCATAGTCGGTTCGACTTCCTCGGAGATGCGCGCGTTGAACTGCTTAAGCTGGAAGGTCATCTCCAGCGCGGCGGCGACAGCGCGATCAGCATCATCAGCATGAGAGATCGGCGCGCCGAAGGTGATCAGCAGCTTGGTCCCCAGCTTGTAGGGATCGGTACGGGCAATCGTCCCGCCGCGCACCGAAACGATATGCTGAACCATATTGTAGTACCGGCGCAGCAGCGAGGCGACGTAGCGCAGATGCGGCTCGCCCCACTCGCTGAGCAGTTCGGCGACGCCGGTGAAGTGGACAAACATCGTCACCGTCAGGCGGTTCTGGCTGGTGAGATGGTAATCGTCGCTGACGATCATCTCGCTCAGCACCGCCGGTGCCACAAATCGCGAGACGACCTTGACCTTGTTGGCTACTGTCCGAAGCTGCTTATCGAGGCTTGCCTGTTCGAGATCGAACATCGCGGTGGTTTTGGCGCGGCGGCGCACCGGCAGTTCCAGTTCATAGGCATCCAGTTGATCCCCGAAATCATCCACCAGTTGGCAGAAACCGTCTGCCAGCGCCGTCTGGGTGGGGAACTCATCGCTGAGATGCGCCGCCAGTTCGGCGCTGACAATCACCTCGTCGCGCTCGCCAGCACCTTCCGCCTGCATGGCGTCTCCGGGAAGCTGCCCGATGATGATGTGATCGCGCTGGTTACTGTTGCCAACCAGCGCTTCGAGCAGCCTGCCGCGTGCCACGCCGATGGACATGGTAAGCTGCGAATGATGATCGTCGCCAAACAGCCGTCGGATATCCTGATGCCGTATCGGCTGGAAGTGCTCCTTCATTGCCCGCTGCATCCGCAGCCCGGTGCGGACCGCCTTGCGGCTGGCAGCCAGCGTTTCCTGTTCGCTGCCCGCCGTCCAGAAGGCGAGCAGCGCGTCGCCAGCGAATTTAAGAAGCTGCCCATCGGAATTCGCCAGCACTTCCAGCATCTTTGAGAAATAGTCGTTGATGACCGCGGTCAGGATTTCCGTTCCTTCAGCGCCGCTTTGCTGCTGAAGCCGTTCCGACAGCGCCGTAAAGCCGGATACGTCGGCAAACAAAAAAGCGCCTGATCGCAGATTAGCATAGTCCTCGCGCGCGATCAGGGCTTCGTCTTCGGCAATATATGGGGGTAAATAGGCGACAACAGCCCGCTGAAGGCTGTTAAGATGCTGTATCGCCTCGCGCATCGCGCTCCGTTCGTCCAGGCGCGCCACGAGTGAAGCCGGTAAAAACCGGCTTAAGTCCGACTGAAGTTCTGTGTCCTGCGTCACTGTCCCGAACCGCTGGTATCCTGTGCTAATCGTTCCGCAATGATTGACCACAAGCCCAAGCCGCCGCTGCCGCGCTTTGCCCGCAGATTGATGCGATAGCGCTGATTTGGCGCTTCGCCCATTTCAATGATCCAGCCCCTGCTCACCAGGTCAGCGGTCAGTTCGTCAAGGGCGTTCAGCCTGTCCTGAAGCCGGTTATGGAGCCATTCACGGGTCACGCCGACGCGGGTTCCACTGGAATCGCGCAGCAGCAGCAGCATGATCTGTTTCTGATCCGGCGGCAAATCGGTTATATCCAGCGCCGTGATCCCGGCTGGCTCATCATTGCTGAGTTTGGCGCTGAGATTATCAAACAGTCCTGCCATAGCGTTGTACCTCTAATAGAACTCTGGCATTGCAATCGGTTCACCCTGCGGACTGCAAATTCCACACCAGATGGCATCGGTCACGACAACCGCTTTCGGCGTTTCATTCGCGCCAACGTAAATCGTCAGGATAAACGGCATTTTCGAGGCATGATCCCGGCAGACAAAGCGCCCGCAAAAACGGCACGAGGCATTTGCGCTCCCATCACACACCCAACAGGCTGCGGACATAGATTCCTTCCTTCAACGGCGCACCGCGTTGTTTCATTGTATAGGCGAATGCTGGCAGTAGACAATAAAGTCACCACATCAGCTCATTTCTTCACCAGATCGTCGGTGATCGCTTCGAGCGTAACCGACCACGGATGCTGCGGATACAGCGCGCTGAAAACGTGCCCGCTGGCGTTGAAGGCGACGTCCTCGGACAGCGGCAGCACGCCGGACACTTCCGCGTCGTAAGTCTTCGCCACATCAGCTTTAAGGCGCTCAAAATCAAAGCGCGTCAGTGCCTTGTTGACCACCAGCCGTGTTTTTGGCACTTCGAGTTTGCGAGCGATATCGACGGTGACGGCGGTTCCCTGAAAATCCTGCTCATCCGGGCGCAGGATGATGCACAGCACGTTTGAGACAGCAATCGACAGCAGCGTCTCTTCGTTCAAGCCCGGATGCGTGTCGATTAGCAGGTAATCCAGTTCCAGCTTGCGGATGAGGGTGTTAAAGCCCTGGTTCAGCAGGTTGACGTCGTAGCCTTCGCGCAGCACCCGCGCGATCTCGTTGGTGCGGATGCTCGACGGTATCAGCCACAGGTTCAAATCCCTGAGATACGCTCGCTCCGGGTCGGTGGCAAAGTCGCTCACCCGATAGGCGACGGCTTCGATTGGCGCGCGCCCCCACAGGTAGTCATTCAGCGCTTTATCAAGCTGCGTTTCGTCAAAGCCAAACAAAACATGAACGCCAGGCGATTGAATATCGGTATCGACGATGCCGACCCGCTTCCCTCGACGCGCCAGAATCGTTCCAATATTGGCGGCAAGGTTCGACTTGCCGGTTCCCCCGCGAAAAGAATGTATGGAGATGATTTCGCCCATCGTGCCTCTCCTCAGCGCGTTTCGGCTGCCAGCGGTATGCGATGTTGGGCTGCCTTAGCGACGGCATATTCGCTGCCCCGGCAGTCTTCGTTGCTGAATGCTGAATGAACGGCAGCATCGATTATGGAGCGTAATTCCTTACCACATATCATATCGCTGCGCCAACTTTCAGTATAAGCCTGAGTTCTATCGGCTGTGCCTTGGTGTTTCAGCCAGATTTTGCTCGTTCAGGTGATAAAATTCACAAACCTTTAACGCCAGATCATCTGTTTTCCCCATAGAATAATCCCAATGTATACAGTATAAACATTTCTGGATACCCAAATCGCAGCGTCCGGTGCTGCGGCTTTCGGTTACGCCTCCAGACAAGGACAAGCATCAATGAAATCGCTGTTCAGCGGCATCACCACGCTCTCGCTACGCTTTCGATTTGTTACGATTGCGCTCGCTATCCTGATCTCTATCGCAGGTATCTTTGCTATCACCCAACTGCGCCAGGAGTTGATCCCGTCGGTGGAATTCCCACAGACGATCATCCTGTCGCAGGTTTCAGGCATGACCAGCGAGCAGGTGCTCAGCGTCCTGACGACACGCATTGAAGAAGCGCTCGACACCGTCCCCGAAATCGTGAACGTCGAAACGACCACGACGGGGGCGTTTGGCGCGATAGTGACCGCTGCCAACGATTTCGGGCTGGATCAGCCGAAGCTGCGCGCCGATATTCAGCGCGCGCTGGACAACATGTGGCTGCCGCTTCGCCACATTCAGCCGCAGGCAGACGAAGACGCGGAAGCCTTCGCCCGGCGTCTGCTGGCGGACGTTCAGCCCGAACTGCTGATCTATCTTCAGGAAACCGACTCCAATTTCCTGTTCCAGCTTCAGCCGCGCACCTGGGAAGCATTCTCCAATGAGACGGTTGAAGGCGTGCTGGCGTACCTCGCCGGCGAGCAGCAGGAAACCAGCGGTCAGCAGAGCGCGCTCCGCCAGCTCATCGATCTGGAAGTCGTGCCCGCGCTGGTAAACCTGCCCTCGATTGCCAGCATCTCCGTCAGCGGCGGTCAGGCACTGCCGGACGAAAACGGCGAACTGGCGGTGTCTGCGCCGGTTGAAACCGCCGCCGACGCCCCAAGCCTGCTGCTTCAGCTTTCGCCTGAAGTGTGGACGGTTGTCTCGCGCAAGGTCGGGCTGGAAGGTCAGCTCGACAGCAGCGCGGTTCAAACCCTGAGCGCGGCATCGGTTGACATCCCCACCGACGCGCCCGCGCTGCCCGAAAGCTGGCAGATGGACCGCTTCAAGGACGCAACCGACCTGATCGAAATGCAGTCGCTCACGGTCAACCTGGGCAGTGTCTTTAACGAATTCCTCAACCGCGGCACTATCTCCGGCGGGTTGGGACAAACTGATGATTTGACGCCCGAAGTGATCGCTCAGATGCTGGCGATTGAGCCAACGCTGGTCGAGTACTTCAAGGCGGAGCAACTGGTCGCCATGAGCGACGACGTGTTCGCCGCCCTGCCTGACGAGTTCATCGCCAACCTGGACGGCTTGACCCGCGACGAATTGGCTGCCAAGGCGCTGGCAGCCAGCATTACCGGCGAAGCCGCCGACCTGCCGCCCGCCGATCTGCCCGCGTCGTGGTCAATCGCGCCGCCGCGTCTGATAACCTTCGGCTTTGACGATCTGCCGCTGGCGACCTTCAGCATCTCCGGCGAAGCGGTCGTCGAAGCTTCCGCGCCGGTAGCAGCCGCCGAGACACCGATTGAAACGCCCGCCGCCGAACCGGCGAACAATATCGCCCAGGCACCGGAAGGACCCGCGCTGCCCGCGATCTTCAGCCTCGTCGGGACGCAGTTTGGCGCTGAACTCGATACGGCGGACGACCTGCTCGCCATTCAACTGCCCACTGAATTCGCTGACATGCTCGGCGCGAGTTCCATGCGGGCGGCAGACCTGTTCAACTTTCTGCCCCTGCTCAGCGATCCGTCAGCATTGGCGGGCATGACAGGCGGCGAAGAAGGCGCGGCAGGCTTTGACGCAGCATCGTTTGACCTCTCCACTGCCCTGCCCGCGCTGATCGAGTGCGGCGTCAACCCGCTTGCGCTTGCCAGCGGCGATTTTAACATTGCCTCGGCGATGATCGGCTGCATCCCCGCCGACGTGGTCGAATACCTCGCCGAAAACGATCCCACTTTCGCCACCAGCCTCAGCGCCGAAACCTTCGCTTACTTCAACGACGACGTTCTGGCGCTCGAAAGCGTTTCCCCGCCGTTGGACGCGGTCTGGAACGCGCTGACCAACCAACCGCAGTTCGCCCAGACTCCGCTGAACACTGCGGGTGACGTGCTGGTTATTGGCGGCGGTTCAGCCTCGCGGGTGCTGAATACCATCAACGAGATGGTGCCGGAGCGCTTCGCGGGTTACGAAGTGCGTCTGTTCGACAGCTTAACACCGGCGGCGCTGCGCTACTTCGCTATCCACGAACCGAACTTTTACACCAGTCTTGATTCGGGCGTGCTGACAAAACTGTCACCGGAAGCGCTTGCCGCACTGCCCGAAGAAGCCATCGAATCGCTCGACGCCGAACTGGCAGCGCAGGTGCAGGCAGTTGCCAGTGGTGGTATGCCATCGGCAGCCGATGCGCTGTCGGCGCTGTATGCGTCCGACGCGCCCGCCGCCGATCCCAACGCCCCTGCCATCAATGACGATTGGGATATGATCGCCGGTTTTCTCGGCTTGGAGCTTGATTCGGCTGACGACTTCCTGCGCCTGCCCGAAACTTACGGCTCTCCCGCTGATTTCATGAACAGCATCCTGAGTTCGCCCCAGGGACCGGCGTTCGCGCCCGGTCTGTTCGGCGGCATTTCGGCGGAAGCGCTGACCTACCTCAACGACCGCGACGCCACCTTCCTGGATACGCTGTCGCCGGACGCGCTGCGGCTGCTCCAGGCAGATGTGCTGGCGGCGCTGCCGCAGACGGTTCAGGATCGGGCGGCATCCGACGCCCTGGCGTTCACGCCGACCGACGCCGTCACCCGCGTGAACGGCAACCCCGCCTTCCTGGTGACCGTCTACAAATCGTCCGACGCCAACACCGTCGAAGCCTACCATTCGGCGGAAGACACGCTGCGCCGCGTCATCGCCAACGACGCGAACATCACCTATGATGTCGCTTTTGAACAGGCGAGCTTCATTGAAGAATCCATCAGCGGCGTGGCGCGTGAAGGCGGCTTGGGTGCCTTCTTCGCCGTCGTGGTCATCCTCATCTTCCTCAGCAGTGGACACTGGGAAAGCCGCCCGCGCCGCATCACCGGCATCGTGATGATCGTCCTGTGCGCGGTGGTGCTGGGACTGGTGGTCGCCAGCAGCGCTGGCGCGGTTGGCGGCGATCTCAGCCTGGCATTTGAACAGACCGACGTGGTTGTGCGCGTGCTGCTGATTATGGGCATGGTTGTCGGCTTGATCTTCGTGCTCGCGCCTGTTGGCGTGCCGCGCCCTGCCTGGCGCAGCACCCTGGTCGCGGCGGTGAGTATTCCGCTGTCAGTGCTGATGGCAATGGCGCTGATGTACTGGCTGCCGCCCGCGGTTCACAACTTACTGGCACCCGCCGCCCAGGATTCGTCCATCCTGACCTTCGTCCTGCGCCTCTTCCCCGCCAGCCTGACGCTCAACATCATGACTCTGTCGGGTCTGACGGTCGCTATCGGGCGCGTGGTGGACGATTCAATTGTGGTGCTGGAAAATATCTTCCGCCACGTTCAGGAAGGCGAGGACAAGCGCCGCGCCATCCTCGCCGGAACCCGCGACGTATCAGTGGCGATTTTCGCCGCCACCATTGTCACGGTGGTGGTATTCCTGCCGCTGGGTCTGACCGGCGGCATCATCGGCGAGCTGTTTCTGCCCTTCGGCTTGGCGGTCACCTACGCGCTGATGTCGTCGTTCATCGTCGCCATTACCGTCGTGCCGATCACCGCCTATCTCCTGCTGGATAAGCGCGAGATTTCCGGCGAGCACGAGGGCTTTCTGGAACGGCTGTATGTGCCCGCGCTGCGCTGGGCATTAAGCAAGCCCGCGCACCGTTTTGCGGTGCTTGCCGTCGCCGCCATCTCGCTGGTCATCGGCGGCGCGCTGTTCGCTTCCCGTCCGATGGCATTCCTGCCATCGTTCGGCGAGCCGCAGATCAGCGTGGCGGTTGAAATGCCGTCGGGCACCAAAATGATCGAAACTAACGCGCTGGTCGAACAGCTTGAGCAGTGGGTCAACGCAAGCCTGCCGGAAGGTCAGGTCAACCGCGTGCAAACGTTGGTCGGCAGCTCTGGCGCGTCGCTGGAGAGCATGTTCCTCGGCGGCAGTTCGGTCAGCGAGAACGTGGCTTCCGTCCTGCTTTCGGTTGAGGACCAGTCCCAGCTTGACAGCATCACGGCAGAAGTGCGCCAGCAGGCTCAACAGATTTTTGGACGAGAAAATGTGGTCGTTTCGGGCGCTTCGCTGACCGAGCAGGGTTTTGGCGGGTTCTCACTCGTGCTCGCCGGTCCGCAGGAAGACCTGCTGGCAGTCAACCAGCGCGTGATTGACACGCTGAACGAAGTGCCGGGACTTGCCAATGCTTCGAGCAGCCTTGCGCTGCTGGGAGATGCAGCCTCCGGCGCGCAGACCAGCTATATTCGTATCAACCAGCAGCCCGCCGTCAGCTACAGCGCCGAACTCGAAACCGAGAACACACTTGGCGTCACTTCTGAGGCAAAAGCGGCTGTTCTCGCCCTGCCCGACCTGCCGGATACGCTCATCGTCAGCGAAGGCTTCCAGACCGAGCTTCAGACTGAAGGGTTTGCCAACCTGTTCGTGGCAATGGGAATCGCCATCGCCATCGTCATCGTCCTGCTGATGATCACGTTTGGCTCGCTTGTCCATTGGCTGGATATCATCCTGAGCATCATCGTCGCCCCGGTCGGCGCGGCGGTGCTGCTGACACTCACCAACCGCGTGCTCGGCATCTCGGCGATGATCGGCTTGCTGATGCTGATCGGCATCGTCGTCACCAACGCCGTCGTGCTGATCGACCGCGTCCAGAGCAACCGCCGCGAGCGCGGCATGAACGTCTACGACGCGCTCATTGAAGCGGGCGGGCGGCGTCTGCGTCCGATTCTGATGACGGCTATCGCCACCATCATGGCGCTGCTGCCGCTGGCGATTGGGCTGTCGAAGGGCGCGATCATCGCATCCGAGCTTGGAACGGTGGTTATTGGCGGTCTGTTCAGCAGCACCCTGCTGACGCTGATCGTCGTGCCGGTCGCCTACATCATGCTTGCGCCGCTGCACAAGCGCATTGCCAGCCTGATTCCGGGCAGTACCAATGGCAAAACACCGCAGTCGCAGGCGTCGGGGGACTAATACATACAACGGGCGGGTCTTGTGACCCGCCCGTCCTCTTCCTGCACATCTGTCGATATTCTATCCGCAGAGATGTTCATTTGAACGCCCCTGCGCTTTGCCTCATTCTCCTATTGTCCACACCGTCGTGTCCGGGTCACCCGACGTGACGATGAACGTGCCGTCGGCGCTGAAGATGGTTTGTGATGCGTGTACAGGCAACGTATGGATGACTGCGCCGGTAGCCACTTCGTACAGCACCGCGCCTGAAACCGTACCCATCACCAGCAGGTCGCCGTCAGGACTGAAACGCATCCGCCCGATGTCGTTCACCGGAACATCCCACTCGGCAACCTGCGCGCCATCCGCAGCGCTCCACCAGAAGATTCTTGAACGCGCGCACGAAAGCGAATCCAGCGCAAGGCAGCCTGCCCCGACTAAAAAGCTCCCACTGGGACTGAAGGACAGACTGACGCTGTTGACCTGCGCTTCAAAAAGCGCGCTGATGATCGTTCCCGCCTCGGTATTTGTGCCGTCATAAATCGTGATTTCTGAGCGCGTTTCTACCGGGTAGGCGATGGCGAAACGCTGCCCGTCCGGAGCGATGGCGACCGAAAGACTACCGACTGTTCCTGCATTTGGTATCTCAACGTCGCGCTCATCCAGCAGGGCGAGCGTTGCTGCATCCCAGTGTTGCAGCACATATGCTTCATCGACTCGATTGAATAGGGCAAAGCGCGTGCCATCGGCGTAAAAATCTGGACTGAATAAGCCAAAATCACGTGGAACGGTTATCTCAGCGGTGGCGGCATCCTCGCCCGTCACTATGTCGGTGAGATGTAGCGTAACCGGGCTTCGACTGTCCTCGCGGCTGTACCAGAGCAAACGCTCGCCCCGCAGAAGTGCAACCGGATAAACGTCATCCGCGCCTTCTCCACTCAGCGTCGTCACCTGCGCGCCGGTTTCAAGATCGATGACGCCGATCCTGTCATTGAGAAGCTGCTCGTCGAGACTCAGGTCTGAAGCGTTTATGTTGTAGAAGCCGCAGTTTAGCGCAAAGTAGCGCGAGCCAAGCGCGATCATCGGAGAGTGATCGTGCCCTGTTTCACACTGAAGGGTACGGTTAGGCTGCAACTGCGCCGCGTTTTCGGGCGTGATCACCGTCGTGGACAGCACAACAGGCGGAATCTCGGCGGCTGGCTCTACTACCGGAAACAGCCACTGCTCGCCGTCCATACCGTCCACCGTCCAACCGACAAGCCCGCCGTAATCCACCTGCCACCACACCAGACCGTCGGCACAAACGGGACCATCCACTACAGTGAACGACTCGCTGCCAGGAATCTGCCCGACGCGCGCGCCCTCGCGGCTCGGTATGTCGCGAACATTGTTCGACTGTCCGGACGACACCTGCCCCCACTCACCGACGACCAGCGGCGCGGGCGTCATCTCCGAACAGTCATTGGTTTGATCCTGCGCCGCAACTGGCATCACTGCCACAAGCAAAAGGGCTATCAAGCAAATAAGACGCATTTTTGACTCCAAAGTGATGAGATTAAGCAAAACGCACTTACAAGTAGAATGTCCCTACTGCACATCCGGTCGCCATTCAACGGGTATAAAATCCAGCAGTCGGGCGTAGTAGAGTTCCGTGAGGTCGCTCCCGTCGGCATTGACGCGATAGACGGTGACATTGAAGCTGCCGCCATCGCGCAGTAGAAAAGCTATCTGCTCGCCATCCGGTGACCAGCGTGGGAACCAGATGCCGCTGTCGAACGCAGGCGTCAGAGCGCGAGGTTCATCGGCGGCGTCAATTTCCACGGACAGCAGTGTTGAGGTCTGTTCCTCAACATCGTAATAGGAATGAGCAACCGTCCGAATATCAGGCGAGACGGCAGGCAGCAAGCCGGGAACAAAGTTCTCTCCTCTGGCTGCGCGCGCTATCGCCGTCACTTCCTCTGAATGCCACCGCGCCACCAGATCGATAGTGCTGCCTACACGCTCTGGCGGAGACAGGCTGCGCGGTATCACAATGAAATACTCGTCACGGCATAAACCAGCATCACAAACCCGGTTTGAAAACGCGATCTCGTCACCGTTGGACAACCACTGGACGGTATCTGAATGAACGCTCATGGACTGCCCGACGATGAGCCACCGCAGGTTCAAGCCGTCAATCCCAACGCTGTAGAGCGTAATCCCTTCATCGTCGAACGGTTCACCATCCGGTGGAACGTAGTCGTAAGGCTGAAACGCAACCGTCTGCTCATCTGGCGAAAGCACCCAGTGTTCCACGCGCGTAGGACGATCAAAGACGTCGCTCATGTGAAAGAGCAGCCGTTCGCCGAGGTTTTCGCCCTCATCTGAAATATCCATCACGTAAAATGAAGCCGAGGACTGAAGATCGGCATAGCCGCTGTACCGCCCGACGCTGTTCCGGCTGAAGTAAAGCCGCCGTCCATCGGCTGACCAGACCGCTTTGTTCTCGCTGTCAAACTCCGTGTCGGTCAGATTCACCGCGCGGCTGCCATCGCTGCGAATCAGGTACAGATCACAGTTTTCCCCTGCATCGAATGTGCGCGGATCAACCGCCGGAAGGACGAAGTCCCGCGCAGAGGTGCTGGTCTGTGCATGCAGCATGAATGAGGACAGTAGAACGATCCAGAGTAGAAGAATGCGAGGAAGTCGCATAGGCTCATCTTTCCACCTATACAAGGATCAGTGAACCCAGTTTAGCGCCCTGTGCAATAAAAAAGGTCACCGCTGTTCGATGACCTTTTTCCTGTTATGCGGTGCTCTGACTTACCCTTCAACCTCAGTCAGCACGCGGTTCGGCTCAAGCAGGTCGAGCGCGTCGCCCACCGTCTTGAAGCCAACCAGCGCCCGATCAAGGTGCTCGCGGGTGTGCGACGCCATATAGCTGGTGCGCAGCAGGCTGTTACCGGGCGCGACCCCGGGCGGCACAACCGGGTTGGTGTAGACGCCCGCTTCGATCAGGGCGTGCCACGCCATCACGGTGCGGAAGTCGTCCCGGATGAGAATCGGGATGACGGGCGTATTGCTCTTGCCAGTGTCGTAGCCCATTTCGATCAAGCCGCTGCGCATGTAGTCGGCGTTATCCCACAGTCGCTTGACCAGTTCTGGCTCGGTTTCCATAATTTCGAGCGCCTTCAACGCCGCCGCCGCGTTGGGGGCAGTCAGCGCCGCCGAAAAGATCAGCGAGCGCGCGTGGTGCTGAATATAATGGATCACGTCGGCGCTTCCGGCGATAAAACCGCCAATCGAGGCAAAGCTCTTGCTGAACGTGCCCATGATCAGGTCAACGTCATCGGTCAAACCGAAATGGTGCGCGGTTCCACGTCCTTCACCCAGCACGCCGATGCCATGCGCGTCGTCCACCATGATCCGCGCGCCATATTTCTTGCAGATCGCCACGATCTCCGGCAGCGGAGCGATGTCGCCGCCCATACTGTAGACACCGTCTACAACCACCAGCTTGCCCGCGTCCGCCGGAAGCTTCGCCAGCACATCGTCCAGGCTGTTGATGTCACTGTGACGAAAGCGCTTCATTTCACCGCGGCTCAACAGGCAGCCGTCCACGATGCTGGCGTGGTCATCCTTGTCGATGATGACGTAGTCGCCCTTTTGCACCAGCGCCGAAATCGTGCCGACGTTGGTCTGATAGCCAGTTGAAAACACCAGCGCCGCCTCTTTGTTGACGAACTTCGCCAACCGGCGGTCAAGCTCAAGGTGCAGTTCCAGCGTGCCGTTGAGGAAGCGCGAGCCGGTGACGCTGGTGCCGTAGCGGTCAACTGCTTCCATCGCCGCCTGGCGCACGCGCGGGTCGGTGGTCAGCCCCAGGTAGTTATTGGAACCGCACATGACCACTTCCTTGCCTTCGAAAATCGCAATCGCGCCTTCGGTATCACTCAGGGCGCGAAAGTATGGGTAGATGCCCGCGGCGATAGCGTCCTTTGCCTGGGTATACCCTTTCACCTTATCAAATAGATCGGCCACGTAGTGCCCCCTTTGTCCTTTGCTACACTCCAGAGACGACGGGCGCTTTTCAGCGCCACCCGTTATCCAGGTGGTGTTGATAGTTGTACTTTTACAGCCAGGTATGCGGCGGAAACGTCAACACAACCTAATCATCATTTAATAACACTCACTGAAGCACTTCGATGTGCGGCGTCAGATGGTTCAATTCTACTTGTCTTTGCCCAACATCACAATGCCGCCGCCGCGCCAACGCTTGCAAAATGCCCGTAGTTCGCGCTACAATGCAGCCATCATGGTACATGGCTGGATGCAGGAGAAACTATGTCATCGCTTACATTGAAGCGCCTGGCGGTATTTATCGTGTCCCTCGGGCTGGCGTTTGTCTTGACGGCGGCTTTTGTCCTTCTGGTTCTGCCGTGGATGGGTCCCCAGAACGGCTTCCCAATCTCGCTTCAGAAGTACGGCGCGCAGTATTTCCTGTGGACGATGCTGCCGGTGGCGGGCATCTTCCTGGTGTGGCTCGATTACTTCCTCGACGCCCGCATTCTGCCGGACTAACAACCGGCTCTTTCATGACATACTGCCGAACTTACCCGCCTATCTGGCGGGTTTTTCGTTTGGCTAGCCCCCTACCGCCGGGTGTTCAGCAGCATTGCCAGCCCGGCAACACCGGTATCGCTGCTGATGCGCAGGCGCGGCATTTCCAGCGCGTTGTCAGTGGTGTGGTAGCTGCCGGTTTGGGTCGTCACTGCCCGCCACACCGGCATCGTCCGCAGCACCGTCAGCGCCAGATCGTCGTAACGCCCGCCAGGATAGCAGAACATGTGCGGCTGGCGTCCGGTAAAGTGTTCAATACTCTGCTGCGCCCCTAGCAGTTGGTAGACCAGAAAATCATAATCGCGTCCGTTCAGGCTGGGATGGTCGCGGGTGTGCGATTCCATGCTCATGCCCGCGTGCGCCATCTCGGCGATCTGTTCCCAGGTCATGTATTCGGGGCGGCTGTGGTCAGGCATCCCGGTGATGATGAAAAAGGTCGCGGTATAGCCGTACCGGCGCAGCACCGGAAAAACGCTGGTGTAGTGGTCGCTGTAACCGTCGTCGAACGTCAGCACTACCGGCTTGGGTGGCAGCTTCGTCCCCGTCATCAGCGCGTCGTGAAGCTGGTACAGCGAGATTGGCGTGTAGCCCTCATAAAAGAGGTACTCCATGTGCTGCTCGAACACGTCCGGCGCGAGGCTGAGATCGATCCGATATTCGTCGGCGTCGGCGGGGGGATTGCTCACGTAGTGGTACATCAGGATCGGCACGCGGATGCGGCGGTAGGTGCCGTCCCACGCTGGCGACTGCGCCAGCCACGATGGGCTTGACGCCAGCGGCATATTTGCCTGCGCCCACACCTGGGCAATGGCGGCGCTCATAAGCAGTAGTGTCGCCAGCAGCGCAAGACGTTTGAGTTGCAGTCGGGGCATTGACACTCAATAATACGGTTCATGACACAATCAGGTACAGGATACGCCAGTGACCCGGCAGAGTCAATTGAGGTTATCTCGTCCCTCAAATGGCGCTTGAGCCTGGCTGCCCTGCTGCTGACGCTCATTGGGGGCGCGGCGCTCGTCGCCCTGCTTGCCAGCGGCTGTGCTGACCCGCCCCGCGCGCCACGTTTGAAAATCGAGTTGACTTCAGTCGAAGGTCTGGCGACCACTGACGGACGCACTATTGTCGGCTCGCTCCGCGCCGTCAGCTTTCCGATCACCCTCGAAGTAACTGCCGCCTCTAACAGTGCCAGCGCCGCCTGGGGACTCTGGCTGTACGCTGAAGATGGTCGGCACGTCTTCCGGGTGTGGGGAGATGGTTACTGGTCAATGGCGCAGGACGGCGGCTGGCAGCCCTTTATCCACATCATGCCCGGAGAGAACGCGCTCTACCTGCATATCGAACCTAACGGCAGTGCCACCTTCCGCATCAACGACGAAATCGCCTGGACGGGCAGCCTTCCGCTTCATCTGCTCGAATGGGGTGTGATTCGCCCGCCCTACAGCGCCATTGACTGGAACGACATCCGCCTGTTCACCAATTAAGGAAGTGGAGCCTGCCCGCGGTACTTATCCTGCTTCCAGCGGAACGATCCTAAATGCGGGGAACGAGGCTGCGACTGCCTCAAACTCTGGCAGCGGCGCGTCTTTATCAACAGGAATATGTGGGCGCGCGCCGGGTGCTCGGCGAAGGTACTCCTTCAGAATCGGCGCGCGCTGCGCTGTCGGCACTTCTTCCAGCCGCACTTCAAATCGCCGCCCGCTGCGAATATAAGCTTTTCCGTTGGCGGCGCGCGCGTTCAGCACCCACTGCGCCTGATCGCCCAGCATCGACACCAGGTAACGCTCTGCGCCAACCGGGGCAACGACGACCGGCAGCGAGGTCAGCCGCCCCGACTTTCTGCCGATCACTTCCAGCGTGACCCAGTTTGGCACTATCCCCGACGAGTGAACCATTTCCCAGAACCGATTCGTCATCTGCGCTAACCGGTGGGGGCGATTGCCCCGATACATCCAGCGCTTAGCAGCCTGAAACATACGCCCTCCGTAGAAATCCGCAATTCATCATGTGTATACGCAAATCCCCATGCCGCGTTGCACAGATAGTTAAAAGTTGAAAGCAGCAAGTCGAAAGTGGAACCGCCTGCCTCATACTTTCAACTTTCGTCTTTCAACTTCTTTTCCTCAGTCCTCATTACTTCTTTTTGATAGCCTCTCCTCTCTCACTGACTTGTGCCGATTTTCACACCCTGATAGGTTTTGAGAGGCTGCGTTGGCTAAAGTCGGCACTATGACTCAAGCACATACCTCACGTATCCCTGGCTTTTACAAGCTCACGCTCGCCGAGCGAGCCGCCGTTGTCTCTCAATGGGCAGCCCTGACCACCGCCGAACAGACCGCCCTGCTTGGGCTTGGCGGACTCAATGCCGCGCAAGCCGACCACATGATCGAAAACGCTGTCGGCGTTTATGCCCTACCCCTGGGTATCGCCACCAACTTCCTGATCAACGGCGCAGACATCCTCATTCCGATGGTTGTTGAAGAGCCGTCGGTGGTCGCTGGCGTCAGCAATGCGGCGAAGGTCTTCCGCGAAGGCGGCGGTTTTGTCACCTCCAGCGACCAGCCGGTCATGATCGGGCAGATTCAGGTGCTCGATCTGCCGGATATTTACGTCGCAGCCGGGGCGGTTATGGCGCAGCGCGCCGCCCTGCTGGAAGCAGTAAACAGCGTAAGCGGCAGCATCGTCCAGTATGGTGGCGGCGCGCGCGATCTTCAGGTGCGCCCGCTGACGAACACGCCTGTCGGTCCCATGCTCATCGTCCACGTGCTGCTCGATACCCGTGACGCGATGGGCGCCAACACGATTAATACCGCCCTTGAGCATATCGCGCCGATGATCGAACAGATCACCGGCGGGCGCGTCAATCTGCGCATCCTCAGCAATCTCGCCGATCAGCGCAAAGCACGCGCCGAAGGTGTAATCCCGGCATCTGAACTGGCAACCGAAACGCTGTCCGGTGAAGCCGTCGTCCGCGCGATTGTCGAAGCCGGGGCGTTTGCCGAAGCCGATCCCTACCGCGCCGCCACCCACAACAAAGGTGTCATGAACGGCATCGACGCGGTCGCCATCGCCACCGGCAACGACTGGCGGGCGGTTGAAGCTGGCGCGCACGCTTACGCCGCCCGTGACGGACAGTACACCAGCCTGACTCACTGGTGGCAGGATGACGATGGCAATCTGCGCGGCAGCATCGAAATGCCGATGGCAGTCGGCATTGTCGGCGGCGCGACGCGCGTCCATCCAACCGCGCAGGTGGCGCTCAAAATCCTCAACATTCAGAACGCCCGCCAGCTTGCCGAAATCATGGTTGCAGTTGGCTTGGCGCAGAACCTCGCCGCTATCCGCGCGCTGTCAACGCTGGGCATCCAGCAGGGGCACATGCGCCTGCACGCCCGCCAGATCGCCGTCGCCGCTGGCGCAGCGCCCGAACAGGTCGCGCAGGTGGTTCAGCAGATGATCGAAGAAAACAATATCCGCCCCGAACGGGCGCGTGCTATCGTCCAGGCACTCAAAGGAAGTTGATATGTATTCACAGAACGGCAACAAACCCTATCCCGATTCGCTGCTGCTGCGCTCGGATCGCAAAGTCGGCATCGTCGGCTATGGCGCGTATATCCCGCGCTTTCGCCTGCCCGGCGCTGAAGTCGCCCGCGTGTGGACAGGCGGACTCGCCGGTTCGCCGGTCACCGAAAAAGCCGTCGCCGGACCCGACGAGGACGTGACCACCATGTCTATCGAAGCGGCACGCAACGCCCTCGCCCGCGCCGCTATTGACCCGCGCGATTTACGCGCCGTCTGGATCGGCAGCGAAAGCCACCCCTACGCCGTCAAGCCGACCAGCACCATCGTCGCCGAGAGCATTGGCGCGTCGCCCAACATTCAGGCGGCAGACTGGGAATTCGCCTGCAAAGCCGGAACTGAAGCGGTACAGGCGTCTATCGGCATGGTTGGCAGCGGTATGGGCGCCTATACCCTAAGCATCGGTATGGATACCGCCCAATCACGCCCCGGCGACGCCCTCGAATACACGGCGGCGTCCGGCGGCGCGGCATTTATTATCGGTCGCGCCGAAGAATCGGTCGCCGTCTATCAGGGCAGCTACAGTTTCGTCACCGATACGCCCGATTTCTGGCGGCGTGCCGACGAGAGCTACCCCTCGCATGGCGAGCGCTTCACCGGCGAGCCTGCCTACTTCAATCACACTGTGTCGTCGGCGCGCACTCTGATGGAGATGATGGGTTCAACCGCCGCCGATTACACTCACGCGGTCTTTCACCAGCCGAACGTTAAGTTCCCTCAGCGCGCCGCCCAGATGCTCGGCTTCAACAATGAGCAGATCCAGACCGGCTTGCTGGCGAACCACGTTGGCAACGTCTATTCCGGCTCGTGTATGTTGGGGCTGACGGCGATCCTCGATATCGCCCAGCCCGGCGACCGCATCCTGATGGTCAGCTATGGCAGCGGCGCAGGCTCAGACTCGTTCGATCTGGTCGTCACCGACCGCATCAAAGGCGTGCCCGAACGCGCTCCCAGGACAATGGATTATGTCAGCCGCCGCACGCCGATTGACTACGCGACCTACGTGCGCTACCGCAGCCTACTGAAGGACTAACACCATGCGAGATGTAGCCATTATTGGAATTGGGCAGACGCCCGTTGGCGAACACTGGGATACCAGCCTGCGCGCGCTGGCGGCGGACGCCATCCGCGCCGCGCTGGACGACGTGCCGGTGAGGTCGGTGGACGCGCTCTACGTCGGCAACGCTTACGGCGCGCCCATCAGCAGCCAGTCTCAACTGGGGGCGCTGCTCGCCGACTTCGCCGGATTGGACGGAATCGAGGCTTTCACCGTCGAAGCCGCCGAAGCATCGGGCGGCGCGGCGCTGCGAACCGGCTATCTCGCCGTCGCCTCAGGCGCGGTTGAAACAGCGCTGGTGCTGGGCGTCGAGAAGTCGTCGGATATGGTGGGAACGGCGCGAACGGGCGCGCGCGGCGTCAGCCTGGATGCCGACTACGAGGCGGTACACGGCGTCACCCTGCCCGCGCTGGCTGCCCTGCTCATGCGCCGCTACATGGAAGATTACGGCGTCGAATTGAGCGCCTTCGAGAACTTCAGCATCAACGCCCACGCCAACGGCTCGAAGAACGCTAACGCCATGTTCCGCAACCAGCTCAAGCCCGGCGGTTTCGCGCGAGCGCCGATGATCGCCGACCCGGTGACGCTGTTCGACGGCGCGCCCGACGCCGATGGCGCGGCGGCTGTTATCCTCACCAGCGCCGAACGGGCAGTCGATCTGGTAGCGCAGCCCATTTACATCAGCGGCAGCGCTGCCGCCACCGACACGCTGGCACTGCACGAACGCTCCGATCTGTTATGGCTCAACGCCGTCCATCTTTCAACGCAGCGGGCATTTCAGCAGGCAGGCATCAGCCAGAGCGACGTCAGCCTGTTCGAGCTTCACGACGCCTTCACCATCCTCAGCGCCCTGTCGCTGGAAGCAGCCGGTTTTGCCGCCCGTGGCGAAGGCTGGCGGACGGCGTCAGACAGTCAGATCGGCTTAACTGGCAGCCTGCCCATCAGCACCTTCGGCGGGCTTAAGAGTCGGGGTAATCCGGTGGGCGCGACCGGTGTCTATCAGGCGGTCGAAGCGGCGCTTCAGCTTCGCGGCGCAGCCGGCGCGAACCAGGTTGAAAACGCCCGCGTTGCCCTTATTCAGAGCGTTGGCGGCATCGGCAGCACCGCCATCACACACGTCCTAAGAGCATAGTGCTGAGTACCGAGTGCTGAGATTAGCTGTCAGCGTTCAGTCGTCCGCCATTGGCAGAATAAAGCTGAGAACTGTGTCCGGATAGCTGAATGCTTTCACTCAGTACACAGTACTCAGTACTCGGTACTGTCTTTCCGATAGTCTCTCAACCCCGCTCTGATAGGTTTTGAGAGCCGATGTTCCCTACAATGTGGAGCATGAATTCGTGCAGAAATGCACAAGGGTTGTATAAGCAGGAGTAATACCATGCAAATTTCACGTCACTGGCGCTTGAACTCACAGCGGTATCGTTTACAGGGCGTTCGCTATCAGAATGGGCAGGTGCGTTTGCAGCCCCGCCCGGTGCAGCCGTATGACGGACAGCGTGTTGAAGCTGAAGCCCCGCTGGTTCTGGAGCGTCTGAGCCTTTCGACCGGTCGCTGACATGAGCAGCCTTCCGCGTCGAGACGTCGAGGTTCAGACCGAACAGTTTGCCTTCTCCGGCAGGGGTGAAATCGTCAGCTACACGACGGTGCAGGAAGCCCCGGAAGGCTTTGAGGAACAGGCACCCTATGTGGTCGCGCTCGTTCGGCTGGACGAAGGACCGATGATTACCGCGCAGATCACCGACCACGACGGCGAACTTGCCACCGGCGACCAGGTAGAAATGGTGACGCGCAAGCTGACAACCGAAGGTAAGCGCGGCATGATTGTCTACGGCTATAAGTTCCGCAAGGTGCTGCCGCGCAGCTAAGTTCAACCACAAACAACAGAACGGGCGGCTTATCTCCGCCCGTTTTTGTTTTCAAATAGCAAAGTCATTTCGATAGCAGATTACATATAATGCCTTTATGACAAAATCACACTCCTATATCTATCCCGAAATGTCCTCTGAGGACATGGAACTGCTGCGGCGTCTTACTCCCGCTCAGAAGTTAGCGATCGTCGGGCGATTGTATCGAGCAATGAGAGCACAGTTGTTGTCAGACCTCCAAACTCAGTGTCTCGAAGAAACGCCTGAGAAGATCAAACGCCCCCTAGCTGACGTTTTGCTGGGGACGGATTTAGCTCATAAGGTGTACGACAAAACAGACGTTTACAGGGGCTTCGATCCAGATAATCCTACTGAACAATCGATTCTTGAAGGACTGAGACAATCTCTACAACAGGCGCTTGACGGAAACACACGTCCTATTTCTGAACTTTGGGCAGAACTTAATCAGGATCTATGTTAATGCTGTAGCAGATTGCAGTTAGTCAATAATAGAATTAGGCAGATGAAGGCTTTTGATTAAAGGCTGGACAATGGCGAAACTGGATTGGGAAAGACCTAAGTTCTCTTGGGAACGTGTCACAAACGACGATCATCTGTTTACATCGGAAACTCGTGCAGCTTCACCTCAAATGCGGCGTGTAATTGTCACTTCCACCGAAGCTCAGATTCGAAAGGCAAAAGTGTGAGCATTGATTGAGCTTATTTCACAAGAAGTTGCCGTACCTGCGAAATCCATCAATGGCTCGTACCACAAAGATAGAATCATTTTTACGATTTCGTTATGCCAAAACCATAACCCATCTAGAGTTATCGAGCGATTACAGAAAATCGGAATCAAAGATGTCGAAAAAATCTCACTAACGGAACAGCAATCAAAGTTTAAGGCAAAACTTAAATTCGTGATCGGTGAATCCTTGTGGAGTGATTCGAATAAATTCATACCATATAAAGAGATGCCACCGGCTCTGATCCGCGATTTTGAAACAACACACCCGATCATTTTCAAGTACACTTTTCCGTGGGGGCTATCCTACTGTTGGAGCATCATACGAAAGAGAAAAACTCATCCCTATGGCGATTTGTTCCAGCTTACATTACTTGAGGGGGATGACTACCTCTTCTCAGATTTGAGAAGCCTAGTGGAACCCACAGAGTCTGGAAATCTGCTACATGTACATTCATTGTCATTTCGTGATGAAAATGGACGACAATCGTACAAATGCCGTGCACTGGATGAACGACTAAAAACGATAGATAGAGAAGACTACGAAAATCTAGTGGAAACTGCTGAATACCCAATTCGATTGCTATTAAAAGCGTTGGAAAAGTACACCTGGGAAGAAATAGTTGCAGCAAACCCGTAAGGATATAGCGCAAAAAACTGACTTGCTTGGATACATTCCCGATCGTTACCAGCAGTATGAGATTACATGAAAGACTGAAAATATGCGCGTGCTCATCATGTCCGATATGGAAGGCGTCAGCGGTATCGTCGTCTGGGAGCAGACCACCGGCGGCGATCCCATGTACGAGGAATGTCGCAAGCTCTACACCGAAGAGATCAACGCTGCCGTGCGCGGCGCGAAAGCCGCAGGCGCTACTGAGATTCACGTTGTCGATTGTCACGGCGCGGGTGGCGGCTGGCAGTTCAACTCGCTCGTGCCCGAACTGCTTGACCCCGACTGCGAGTGGGTGGCGCACCATCCCTGGTCGCGCTACACCGATATGCTCGAAGAAGGCTGCGACGCCTGCCTGCTGGTTGGGATGCACGCCCGCAACAACACCCCCGACGGCGTTCTCTTCCACACCATCTCGACGGTCAAGTGGCACAACCTCTGGTTTAATGACGATCTGGTGGGCGAAAGCGGGATCAACGCCGCGCTCTGCGGGCATTACGGCGTGCCGATTGCAATGGTCACGGGCGATGAAGCCGTCATCCGTGAGTGCCGTGAATTCCTCGGTGACGGCTTCACCGGAGTCGCCGTCAAGAAGGGGCTGTCACGCTTCTCCGCCCGGCAGATCCCGCCCGTTCGCGCCCGCCAGATGATCGAGGAAGGCGCGAAAAACGCGCTGCTCAACCTCGATAGGGTCAAGCCCTACGTCCTCTCCAGCCCGGTCACCATCACCGTCGAAGTCGATCCGATTGACAAAATGTCGGAATTCAAAGGTCGCCACAACGTCGAAATCGTTGGCAGCAAAGCCATCAGCCGCGCCGACGACTGGCTCACCGCCTGGAATCAGGTCTGGCACTGGTAGCGCCAGCAAATTTCTCAGATAGACCTGCGGCTGATAGGGAGAAACTACTTATGGTTCGACTCATGCGCTGTCTCTTGCTCATGATATGGATGCTAATACTGACTGCACCTACCCAAGCTCAGGGCTATGTAGCCATCAGTTCGCTCTCCTACAGTTCGGATGGTAAGTATGTCGCTGGCGTAGGTGGTCTTGCCGTGAATGGTGAGTATATCGCTGGAGAAGGAGGTCGTGTCGTGATCTGGGATGGGGAAACGGCTCAGCTCGTTGCCGACATCACATTGGAGTTAGGGTCACCCCAGGGACTACTCATAGATGCGGCTTGGAGTCCAGGTGGCGACCGCTTGGCTGTTCTAAGGGATGATTTCATGGTTCGCGTTCTGGACTTTTCCAATGATGCCCAACCGCTTGGCGCGCTGCTGACGGAATTCGAGGTAACGACATTTATGGGTGTCCGATCCATCGCGTGGAGTCCAGATGGAAGCCTCATTGCCATTGGCGGGGATGGGACGAGTCCCAAGCTGGAGTTCCGAGACGGGGCTGCATATGAATATGTTGGCGTCAGTACTTATCCTGCAATCGCCTACCGGATGACATGGCATCCTGACCCGCAGCGGAACCTCATTGCAGGAACGAATCCTTACTTTAATGGAGCAACACTTTACAACATAGGTGGAAACGCTATCCATGTATGTTCTACCTGCGCGCCGGATGTCGGCGCTCTGCCGCTGGCATGGAATCATGATGGAAGCCTGCTCGCCATCGGGCACACAGACGGCAGTATTTTTATCGTAGATGCAGAGACCGACACAGTTGTGACAAGTATGCAGACTGCTATAGGAGTCAGGGATTTGCTTTGGACACATGATGATCAGCATTTGGTATCTGTATCACGCTCAGGTTTGCAAGTATGGGATAGCCTGACAGGACGTTTGTTAAATTCCCCTCCATTTCCAGACGCAGGTAGAATTGCGATACATCCTTTTCGTGACGACCTATTTATCTATACGGGCGAGGGTGCTATCGTCAATGTCGCCACCCTGCTTGAACCTGCTTCCACCCCAACTGCGACTTTCACACCACTCAGCCGCGCCGACGGCTGGCTTACCGCCTGGAATCAGGTCTGGCACTGGTAATCCGTAATCAGCGATTATGCCCCTCTCCCCGCTTACGTCGCTTTGCTTAAGGAGAGGGGTGAGGGGTTGTTACACCCCCATGCATGCCGCTTCCACCTCGAACACCTCTGCCAGCAAGTCATACGAATGCACCCGCGCCTGATGATCGTGAACCATCGTCAGGATCATCAGTTCGTCGGCTTCCGTCTGCTCGATCAGCGGCTCAAGCTGCGCCTTCACCGTCGCCGGGCTGCCGACGATGTGACGCGCTCGCACCGACTGGAACAGCTCGCGTTCATACGTATTCATCGGCTGCGCCTTCACTTCATCGGGACTCAGCAGCCCGCCCTGAGGGCGACCCGCGTGCAGGCTGAAGAATGTGTAGGTTACTGACAGCGCCATGTCTTCGGCTTCCTCATCGGTATCGGCGCAGATGACCGACGCGGCGAGAATGGCATGGGGCGCTTCAAAATACTGCGACGGCTTGAACTGCTGGCGATAGCTCGTCATCGCCGGAACCGCCGCCGCCCCGTTGATGTGGTGGGCGAACGAAAAACCCAGCCCCATAATCGACGCCAACTGCGAGCTAAAACCGCTTGACCCCAGCAGCCAGATCGGCGGCAGGCTTACGTCAACTGGATACGCCCGCACCGACCTGAAAGGGTGGTGATCGGGGAAATCGTCGTTGGAAAAAGCCAACAGTTGCGCCAGTTCCTGCGGAAAGTCTTCAGCGTTCAGCGCCTCCAGCGAGCGCCGCAGCGCCAGCGCCGTCTTTTGATCGGTACCCGGCGCGCGCCCAATCCCGAGATCGATTCGATCTGGAAACAGCGATTCCAGCAGGCGGAACGACTCCGCCACCTTCAGCGGCGCGTGGTTCGGCAGCATCACCCCGCCAGAGCCGACCCGGATACGCTGCGTTTCGCGGGCGACCTGCCCGATCATGATGTCTGGCGTCGTGCTGGCGATGCCCGGCGAATTGTGATGCTCAGCGAGCCAGTAGCGCGTGTATCCGCGCTGGTCGGCAAACCGGGCTAGATCGAGGGTATTGAGCAGCGCCTGTCGGCTGGTGGAGCCGGAGGTAACTGGAGAAACGTCGAGAATAGACAGCGGAAACATCATCGCTTACACAACCTTCGTCTGATACCAATACAGGTATGGATATGCCTGATCAGACGCGCTCTCATGGGGGAGTATTACGTTGTGGTCTATGTCTAACTCGTAGGGACACGACACCGTCGTGTCCGAAACAAAAAAAGGACACCACAATGGGGTGTCCCGACAATTTCCGCCGCACATCTTCCCTCTCCACAAAACATGCAGAGGAAGATAGACGGTGAGCTATCCTATTGCCCTGACGCAGCCCGCATCTCCTCACCGCCGAAGTGCTTCTCAATCGCGCGGTACATCTCGTCATAGCCGCTGTCGTCGGTGATATCGCCCTGCTGCTTGAGCTTGTCGATCAGCCTGCGCCAGTGGCTTTCGCCGCCTTTGATCCACTTGTTACGGATGATCACAAGCTGCTTCAACTCGCCTAAAGTTTGCGGCATTTCGATGCTGTCCGACTCAAATTCACCGCCACCCGGCGCATCATCCGGCTCATGGGTCGCAGAACCGCCGTTCGTCGATCCCGCCGGTGGAGTCAGACGTTCCGGCACACGCGCGCCGTCGCTCAGCCACGCCTTCAGCGTCTCGCCCAGCTTCGCATCCGGTCGGTTGATTACCACGTTGGTCAGCGGAATACAGCGCGATTTGGAGATGATTAGATTGTTCTCCATGTCCATTTCGGCAACCACGTCAAACTCGTATTCCATGCCGTCGCGCTGGACGGGTGCCAGACCCACCTTGCGGGGGCTGCTTCTGCCGCGATCATCCTTCTCCAGCACGTATTCCGTCTTGCTGCGCATGGTCGCGATGATATGGATCGATGTGCCCAGAATCGTGTCCACAAGCTGGTTATGCAGCGGCGTAACGTCGCGCCACGCCGCGAACGAGTTCTGATTCTGGCTGCGTTTTGCCGCCCGATCTACCAGTTCAAGGACGCCACCCTGCCCTGTCCACGCATGGCTGAGGCTGTCGATGATCAGCGCTTCATAGCCGCTGTCACGCGCCGCTCTGATCGCGTCGATGTACTTGCGCGGGTGATATTCGGTTAGCTCCAGCACGTCGAATTCAAACAGATCGGCATATTTGCTGGCGCTGCCGCGCTCGGTATCAATGACGGCAACCCGCCCCAACACCGATCCGATGCTCAACGCTGTGTAGGTCTTGCCGCTTCCCGAAGGACCCGTAATCGCCATCCGCAGCTTCGCCTGCGATTTGGTTGCTTTTTTGAAACTGTTCATCCTCACAGCACCTTCTCAGACTATGACGCCGGGCGTGAATCACACCATATATCATAGCTCAAATGTTCTATTCAATGCAATAGCTGAGATGACCAGATTCTTTACCGCCGAAGGCACGCAGCACGCAGAGGGGTAAACGATGAGGAAGCCGTTTGAGTCAGGTATCCAGGGGAACAGGCAACATAGATCGACGCATTTTGTGGTAGGGACACACACATTCTGTAAATACTTCCGTCGTGTTCGACTTCTTTTCCCGGACACCACAATGTGGTGTCCCTACACGTTCGTTCCTTTTGAAGCCCCTCTCCCTGAGGGAGAGGGATTTAGGGTGAGGGCATTCTTCTACACCCCACCCGCCAGCAGCGGCGCGATCACCAGCGACACAATTGCCAGCAGCTTGAGCAGAATGTTGAGCGAGGGACCCGACGTGTCTTTGAACGGATCGCCAATCGTATCGCCGACCACGGCTGCCTTGTGCGCATCGGAACCCTTGCCGCCGAGATTGCCGCGCTCGATGTATTTCTTGGCGTTGTCCCACGCGCCGCCCGCGTTCGCCATCATCACCGCCAGCATGAAGGCGGAAATCAGCGAACCCATCAGTACGCCGGTCAGCGTCTCCACGCCGACAAGCTGCCCGATGATGTTCCCCCGCCGACGAACGCCAGCGCCGTCCAGGGACTCATCCCCGAACCGGGGATCGCGCTCAGCACCAGCAGCACCGCCACCACGATAATGACCAGAACGGCGACGTACCGGTACTCGCGGCTCAAAAACGTTCGCGCTCCGCGTTGAATCGCCGCGCCGATCTTCTGGACACGCTCGCCGCCCGCGTCCTGCGCCAGCAACCAGCGCGCCGTAAACCCTGCAAAGCCAATGCCAATAAGGCTCACAATCAATGAAATCCAACCGGTGTTCGTTATGATAAAATTCATTGCATCTCCTGCGCTGGGCGCGCACAATTAGGAATATGTGCATGGTATCCAAAGGTATATCAGGCGGTCATGGCAGCTTACGACATTTGGATAAGGGATTGATTTAGTGATCATGCCCGATTTTGCGCGCTTTTCACAATCGCCAGCGGCGGATTCGCTAAAATGACTAAAGGCAGGCAGTCACTGGGTCGGCGAGGCGAACAACTCGCGCTGGCGTATCTGACCAATAAAGGCTATGCCGTTATCAACACGAACTGGCGCTGTCCACTTGGCGAGCTGGATATTATCGCCCGTCAGGGAAACACCGTCGTTTTTGTCGAAGTCCGCACCCGTTTTACCGACAGCACCGAGCCAGCCTTTGAGAGCGTCAACCCGCGCAAGCAGGCAAAGCTGGCGGCGCTCGCCCAGCTTTACCTCGCCAACACCGGACTCGAAGACTCGTCCTGGCGCATTGACGTGATCGCCATTGCCGTTTTCGCGAACGGCAAGCCGCTGATCGACCACCTGGAAAACGCCCTTGACTGGTGACCGCATCCCGCTGCTGGTGATCCTCGGTCCAACCGCCGTTGGCAAGACGGCGCTGGCGCTTGGGATCGGGCAAGCGCTGAATGGCGAGATCGTCAGCGCCGACAGCCGTCAGATTTACCGCCAGATGGACATCGGAACGGCGAAGCCCACGCCTGCCGAACGCGCCCGGCTGCGCCATCACCTGCTTGACGTGGTGAACCCCGACGAAACCCTGACGCTGGCGGAATACCAGACGCTGGCAAGTGCCGCGATTGGCGACATTCACGCCCGTGGCAGGCTGCCAATGCTGGTCGGCGGAACCGGACAGCACATCACCGCGCTGCTCGAAGGCTGGACGGTTCCGCGCGTGCCGCCGGATGAGCGCTTCCGCAGCGAGATGGAAACCTTTGCCGCTGAACGCGGCGCGCAAGCCCTGCACGACCGCCTGCGCGGGCGCGATCCTGCGGCGGCGGACAGCATCGATTACCGCAACGTTCGCCGTGTCATCCGGGCGCTGGAAGTCATCGAGGCGACTGGCGAGCGCTTCAGCGAGCAGCGGCGCAAAAACCCCCCACCCTACGACGTGCTAAATCTAGGGCTGACGATGGATCGCGACCGGCTCTATGCTCGCGCCGATCAACGGGTAGACGCCATGATGGCGGTGGGCTTTCTGGACGAGGTCAGAGCGCTGCTCGATGCCGGTTATCGCCGCGACCTGCCCTCGATGAGTGGGCTTGGTTACGCTCAACTCGCGGCGCATCTGCTCGATGGGCTGCCTCTGGCAGCAGCCGTCACCGATACAAAAATGGCGACCCACAATTTCATTCGCCAGCAGTACACCTGGTTTCGCGGGCATGATAACGGTATTCTGTGGCACAATAGTGAAGCGCTGGTTGTACCGGAATTGATTTACAGCACGCAGCGCTGGCTGGAAGGGTTCGACTAGAACAATGCGGGGAATGCGCTCGCGCTTTGGCTCAAATTTGATCGTCGGGCTGTTTCTGCTCGTGCTGCTGGCAGTCTTCGCCAGCCCTTCGACGCTGCCCCGCGTCCTTTCAGACGTGTTTCCCGGCTTTTATGAGGGCGTGCCCTGCGAATGGCTGCGCACCGCCGATGATCGTGCCAATCATCAGTCCCTGCTCGGACGCAGCGCTGTCAATCCCATCGTCCTGAGTATTCAAACCACGGCGCTGCCCACCGACCCCGCCAGCATGTTGGCTGTTCGCATCATTGTCGCCAATAACTCACTCGGCACAGTGCCGTTTGTCTATGACCCGAACGGCGTCATTGTGAGCGATAATGGCACCAGCGGCTTGGGAGTCATCTTCGCGCCCGCGAACTCGCTCACAGCCGGATCGCGCCAGGATTACGGCCAGAACATCCCTGAGCAGTTCATCCGCGTGCTGGGACCCCGCCAGCGCTGCGTCCATACGCTGGAATTTCCGGCGGGCAATGTGCTGATCGATCCGGCAGTCTCCAGCGGAAACGCCCAGGTGCGCGCTTTCTACCGCAGCAACACGGTTGGCGCGGTGGTTCAGGCTCCGGGCGCCGTCGCTACGCCCATCTACAATGACATGGGGCTTTGGACTGGGTTCGTGGAGAGTGGCAGCGCCCTGATCACCGGCTCTACCCAGTAAACGATGTATAATGAGGGCTGAACTTATACCCGCTTCAGGAGAACGTTGTATGGCAGACCAGACGCCTGATCGTCCCATTCTCATCGTTCGCAGCGACAAGATGAACGATCAGCAGTGGATGCTCCTGAAAGATGAAATGACCATTGGGCGCGGCGAAGAATGTGATATCGTCCTGCCCACCCGGCAGATTTCGCGCCAGCACGCCCGCATTTACCGCGAAGACGACTCTTATTACATCCAGGATCTGGAAAGTCGCAACGGCACCTGGGTCAACCGCCAGCCCCTCAAAGGCACGCGCCGCCTGTACGACAACGATCTCATTCAGGTTGCCATGATCGTCGAGATGGTCTTCATTGGCTCCGGCGCGACCGCGCCGCTGCCGTTTGAAGTCCCCCTCAGCCTGACCGAAGGGCGGGTGAAGCTTGACCGGGAAGCGCGGCGCGTCTTTGTCAACGAGGTGGAAATCGACCCGCCCCTCAGCCCGCCGCAGTACCGCCTGCTGGAACTGCTCTACCTCAACAGCGGGCGCATTTCGACCCGCGATCAGGTCGTAGAAGCGGTCTGGCCCGGCACTGTCAGCGAAGGCGTCAGCGAACAGGCGATTGACGCGCTGGTGCGCCGCCTGCGTGACCGCATCGCCGAGATCGACTCTGACTGGAACTATATTGTCACGGTGCGCGGGCATGGCTTCCGCCTTGATAACCCGGTAGACGAACATTGATACGCAACGAAACTGGAATAAATATGTCAACAACCACCCTTCAAATAGATGTAAATGCCCCCATTGGCACCATTTCGCCGCGCCTGTACGGGCAGTTCGCCGAACACCTGGGGCGCTGCTGCTACGACGGGCTGTGGGTCGGACAGAATGACGGCGTGCCGCACCAGAACGGGCTGCGGCTCGATGTGCTGCGCGCGCTTCAACAGCTGCCGGTCACGCTGCTGCGCTGGCCCGGCGGCTGTTATGCCGATCATTACCACTGGCAGGATGGCATCGGCAAACCCGATCAGCGCCCACGCCGGCTTGGCATGTCCTGCGGCATCACCGTCGAAGACGACAACAGCTTTGGCACCCACGAATTCCTCGAACTGTGCCGCCTGCTGGGCGCGGAACCGTATCTGGCGGGCAACGTCGGCACCGGCACGCCGCAGGAACTGTGCGACTGGCTCGAATACTGCAACAGCCCGTTTGATACCACGCTGACGCGGATGCGCCGTTCCAATGGCGCGCCCGAACCCTTCCGCGTGCCGCTGTGGGGCGTGGGCAACGAGAACTGGGGCTGCGGCGGCAACTATGACGCCGTCACCTATACCCGCGAGTATCGCCGCTATGCCACCATGCTGCGGCACGTCGATTCAACGGCGGAGCTGGTGGTTTGCGGCTTTGACGATCCCTGGAATATTGAGTTGTTCCAGACGCTTGGCAGGCACAGTAATCTGGTCGATCACCTGTCCATCCACCGCTACTGGATCAACGGCGGTACTGAAATCGACTTCACCGAGGGGGAATATTACGCGCTGCTGGCGGAAGCCGAAGACACCGAGGCATTTGTCAAACGCACCGCCGAGATCCTCGCCTCGGAGACCGATGGCAAACATCCCATCGGCATCGCCCTGGATGAATGGGGCGTCTGGCATCCTGAATCGCGCCCCTGGGGACCCGGTGAGGTGGAACGGCGCGATCTCTCATGCGGCTACGAGCAGGCGGGCACGCAGCGCGACGCCATCGCCGCGGCGATTGCCTTCGAAGGCTTCCACCGCCAGTGTAATGTCCTGTCGATGGCAAACCTCGCCCAGATCGTCAACGTCCTCCACGCCCCGGTGATGACTCACGGCGCGACGCTGTGGCTCACGCCCACCTACTACGTCTTTCAGCTTCACAAGCCGCACATCGGCGCGACGGCGCTGCCCGTTCACATCGAAAACGGCAGCAGCCTGCCCGACGGATCGAGCGCGGTAACTGCCACTGCCTCGCGCGCTGAAAACGGACTTGCCGTCACCCTGACCAACCGCCACTACAGTCAGAGCGCTCAGGCGCGTCTCTCGACAAACGGGAGCATCAGCGCGGCACATGGGCAAATGCTGGCGGCGGGCAGCCCGCGCGATATAAACAGCGCCGACGAGCCAGAGCGCGTGAAACTCCAGCCGCTGTCCGTCCGCGCGGACGGAGACGGCGCGATTATCGAATTGCCGCCGCATTCGGTCGCCACCGTCACTTTCACCGTGTGATTGCTTTATCCTGCCTTCAAAGGGGCGTACCTGCGTGTGCGCCCTTCTCTCGCCTACTGCCTGCCTATCACCCAACGGTTGCCAATGACGCCCGACAAACTTGAACACTATCTCACCACCTGGAATCTCTCCGACTCGCAGCCGCTGGCGCAGACCGTCACCAGTCACCTTTATACGGTGAAATCCGGTCAGGATCGTGCTGTGCTCAAGCTGCTGCTGCCCTATGGCTTAGAGGACGAGAGCCGGGGCGGCATCGCCCTCGCTTACTGGAACGGACACGGCGCAGTCCGTCTGCTCAACCGAAGCGCCGATGCCCAACTGCTGGAATATGCCGACGGTGAAGACCTGGTGGCGCTCGTGCGGCGCGGCGAAGATGAACAAGCCACAGCGATTATCGCCGACGTGCTACACCAACTGCACACCAGCCCGCCGCCCTTTCCCGAAGGCTTGGTGCCGCTGAGGCGCTGGTTCCGTTCGCTTTTCAGAAAGGCGGACGAAGATCGGCAGGCAGGCAATAGCTCAGTGTACGTTAGAGCAGCCGACTTAGCAGAAAATCTACTCGCCGCGCCGCGCGACGTGGTCGTTCTCCACGGTGATATTCACCACGAGAACATCCGCTATCGCGACGGGCGCGGCTGGCTTGCCTTCGATCCCAAAGGTCTGGTTGGCGAGCGCACCTACGACACGGCGAATACGCTCTGCAATCCCTACGCCGTCAAGGAAATCGTCCATATTGAGGCGCGGCTGCTTAGGAATGCCGCCATCTTGGCAGACAGAACCAACATCGACCTTTCACGGCTGCTGGCGTTCCTGTTTGTCTACAGCGCTCTCAGCGCCTGCTGGTTTATCGAGGGCAAACAGGACCCCGACTATATGCTCAGAATCGCCGCTATCGTCGAGCCGCACCTGCGCTAGAGGCGGGTTATGCACTTTCGACCCCTCATCCTTCAATTCGTGGCGAACAACGGATACGACAATACCACCGTGATTGCCAAGCCATAATTTGCCCCGTGGAAACCTCACCCCTGTCTCGCTGCGCTCGCCTTCCCTTCTCCACTCAGTGGAAAGGGGATTGAGGGGTGAGGTCTGTAACCAGCAATCAGGGTGCGGGCTAGACGCTCTCCATTTCCAGGTATTCCTGGCGAATCACATCCGCCTGTTCGATCCCCAGAATTTGCAGCATCCGCTGGATACGATCCGCCTTGTTCTCGGCGTCGGACGCCGACCAGGTGCGGCTCTTTAGCTCGATGAACAGCCCCGGCAGCGCCGGATCGGTCACGCGATCAACGTTGATGTAAAACAGCACGTCCTGATAGTGAATGTGCCAGCGGCGGCGGTCTTTTTGCAGTTCGCGCTCGGTGGTCGGCTTGAAGTATTCGCGGTAGAAGCGCAGCGGGCGGTCAGCGTCGGCGATAAACCGCGAGTGCGACAGCAGCACCGTCGAATTGAACTCGCGCTCCTTGGTCGGCATGGTCAGTGTCAGGCGGCTGCGCACGCTGATGACATTTCCAGAGTCATCTACCAGGTCATCCTCGCGGTAGCGCACCCGCCCCTGATCGGGATCTTCAAACAGGAAGTAGGTGTCGTACTGGCGATAGTGGATGTATTTCAGGATGTGGACATCCGGGTGCTGGAGCAGGCGCTTGATCTGTTCCTCGTCGCGCAGCGCCGCCTTCACCTGCACCTCGAAGCTCTCCGAACGCTCGATGCCGCCAATCGCCAGCAGCTTGCTCAGAACGCTTTCCTCACGCTTGCGCAGGAAAGCGTCAATCCTGTGGGCGATCTCCTGCGCCTGTTCCGCCAGCGCCATCTCATCCAGAGTCAGCAGCTTTCGATCACGCATCAGCCAGCGCCCATTGCACAGTACGTGCGCCACGTCCGAAGCGTGCCCAGCGTAGACAATGCGCGAATAGACGGCGTTTGGATCGCGATCAAAATGCGGGACGTTATGAATCGGCTTGGAGTCCATCACCAGCATGTCGGCGCGCTTGCCAGCTTCAAGGCTGCCGGTGATGTCGCCGATAAACAGCGCTTCCGCGCCCTGCCGGGTCGCCATCAGCAGCGCCTGCCGCGCGGGCAGCGCCGTCGGGTCGTTGGCAGCCGTCTTAGCGAGGATCGCCGCCAGCCGAATTTCCTCGAACATATCAAGATCGTTGTTGCTGGCGGGTCCGTCGGTGCCGATGCCAACCGTCATCTCGTGCTTCAGCATCTGGGTGATCGGCGCGATGCCGCTTGCCAGCTTGAGGTTGCTGGTCGGGTTGTGGGCAACCGTCGCGTCGTTCTCCTTCAGGATCGCCATATCGTGCTGCGAAACATGGACGCAGTGCGCCGCCAGCACCTTCGCGTCAAACAGCCGGATCGTATCCATATGTTTGACGACTGACATATCAAATTCTTCGAGACTTTCCTCTTCTTCCAGCTTCGTCTCGGAGATGTGCGTCAGCAGCGGCACGTCAAATTCCTGCGCCAGCGCCGCGCACCGCGCCATGACCTCGTCGGTATTGGAATAGGGCGCGTGCGGCGCAACCGCCGGAGTGATCAGCGGGTGACCGCGCCACTCCTCGATGAAGCGGCGGCAGTAGCTCAGGCTGTCCTCATAGGTTTCGGCGTCCGGCGCGGGAAACTTTGCCACCGTCTGCCCCAACACGCCGCGCAGCCCGGCTTCGGCGGTCGAAGCCGCCACATCCGCCTCGTAGTAATACATATCCGCGAACGCCGTAATGCCGCTGCGAATCATCTCGGCGCAGGCAAGGCTCGTCCCTAAACGGCAAAACTCCGGGCTGACGAATTCGCGCTCGGTCGGGATCATATACCCCAGCAGCCACACGTCCAGCCGCAGGTCATCCGCCACGCCGCGCAGCAGCGTCATCGGCACGTGGGTGTGCGCGTTTACAAGTCCGGGCACGATGTACTGCCCGGCGCAGTCCACTACATTGTCCGACTCATACTGAGCCAGTACGTCGGCGCGCCCGCCCACCGCCACGATGCTGTCGTCGCGGATCGCCACCGCCCCATCGGGAAATACGTCAAAAGTACGGTTCATGGTGACGACCATACCGCCGCTGAGTATCGTATCCACTCGTTCCATATCGTTCCTCTCGCGCTCAGGCGGTGTGCCGCCGTTCGCAGTGCCTGAAGAAAGTGGCGGTATTGTAACGCAACTTCGCCGCCCGCCCATTTTCGGCACCAGCAACACCATGGGCATTATCGCCATCCTCATCGGGTTGGTACAGGGGGACACTCACCAGATCGTTGTGCGCGACGTGATCATCAGCGGCGTCGATGCGCCGCCTCGCCATCAGCGGGAAATCGGGCAGCTTACGCTTCGCGCGTGGCGCGGTTACGAGCGCAGCGCCTTAGCCGCAGCCGGCATCACGACCATCGGCAGGCGGTTGATGGAAGAGGAGGGCATTTTCTTCTAACGTGATCACGTTGAGGCGTGCAGGGCGCGGCGTGTCGCGCCCTGATTTCGCGTTCCGCAACGTCTCTTATGCTGAGGAGATAAAGGCAGTGGTTCTACCGTCCGGCGGCGCTTATCTGTCCGATTCGTAGTAGCTGATGCCCGCCTCGGTAATGTGAACCTGATTCTCTGAAGCCTTGCCCACCCACTTCGCCAGCGGCGGTTCGTGCTTGGTAAGCGCCGTAATCGCCGGTTTTAACCCCACGTAGCGCAGCGGGCTGGAAACCCTATCACGATGCTTGTAGAGAATCGCCAGCGCCTGCCATTCGGAATAGTTGAGACGATCTGCTTTTGCTTCCATCAGTCATACTTCCCTTCACCAATCACCTGAACAGGCGGCGGGCTGCCCCGATGATGTATCAAGTTTGAACCAACGGCGTGGGAAATTGAAGGCAGTCAGTTTTCCAACCATTCACTCGCGCGTCGCCAGCGAACTGCACCGTCAGGAATGGGCTTTCAGGGATGATCCGCCGTATATGGGCGATTGACAACCGAGTGGTTGGCGGCAGAACTGCTCAGAGATCGCCTGATCATATCGCATGACACGTCAACATACGAATTTCGCCTGCATTGCGCACCCACAATTCCTGCTGTCCTGGCGGTTCAAAACCGGGCGCATCCACAAAGAAAAAAGTTGAGTCTTTTTGCGGAAGCGCGTAAACTTCATCAAGTACCGCAAGGAAGCTAATATGCTGAGACGTCTCCGCCTTCAACCTCAAACCCTGATGCTGCTCGAAGCCGGACTGATCGGCTTGTTCTTCATTCAGGCGCTGCGCTTTCTCGTCGCTATGGTGTACAGCCGGGTTGCGGGCGCTGCTGCCGCCCTGGGGCTGCAAGCCCTCGGCGTCGAGCCGCTGACCAACTCCGCACCCGATCCGGCAGTCGTCAGCAGCGAAGTCACCTTCCTGGTCTACATGCTGGCGCTGCCACTGCTGGCGGTGGTGCTGGGGCGAATCCGCCCAATCATCGTCATCGCGGCAGCCATCGTCGCTGCCGGGCGTGCCATGATGTTTGGCAGCGCCGGGCTGACCGAAACCAGCGCCGCCGCGCTGGTCGTGGGCGGCGGGCTGATGTATCTCGCCATGCTCGTCCGTGACCGCGTCCAGTTGGTGCCCTACTTCTTCGTCATCGCCATCGCCGCCGACGGACTGTTCCGCGCCGTCGGCAACACGCTCGATCCGTCGTGGTCGCCCGCCTATGAGCAGGTGCAGATCGCCCTCTCCATAGCCGCCGTCATCCTCGCCGTCGTCGCCTATCTCTGGGATGATCGTCAGGAACGCCCCGATGTCCCCGCGCCGCGTTACGGCTTGCTGCCCTTCTGGGGCGGGATCGGGCTGGGCGGGCTGCTGTTCATCGAGCTGGCACTGCTGGCGCTGCCCAACGCGGTCGCCGGGCGCGCCGACGCCGACTATACCACCTTCGTGCCTTTCATTACGCTGGCAACCCTGCTGCCGATCATCCCCTTCGTCCGGTCGCGCGCCCGCAGCTTCCTCGGCTTGTTTGAGGGCAGCGTGCGCGGTTGGCTGTGGATGCTGCTGGTCATTCTGCTGATCGTCTTCGGCACCCGCTTTCAGGGGGCTGTCGCGGGCGCGGCGCTGGTGATCGCCCAGTTCGGCGTCAGCATGATGTGGTGGTGGCTGGCGCGTCCGCGCAGTGAGAAGGAACGCAGCTTCGGCGGTTTGTGGCTGATTCTCGGCATCCTCATCTTTGGGCTGCTGGTGCTCGGCGACAACTTCACTTATGAATATGCCTACGTCCGCAATCTGTCGGGCAGCCTCTCCTTCCTGAACGACGTGATTCCGCCGCTGCTGCGCGGCTTCCGGGGACTGGGGTTGGGGCTGCTGCTGTTGGGCGTGTTCCTCGCCGCCCTGCCCATGACGCAGACGCAGCGCCGCATCCCCTGGACGAGTGGCTCGCTGCCGCTGTCGCTGTTCACGCTTCTCGTCGCTGCCGCCGCCACCGTCGGCGCGGCTTACGCTGCCAGACCGCCGGTTGTCCCCGGTATTCGCGGCGTCGAAAACACCCGCATCGGCACGTACAACATCCACAGCGGCTTTGACGAGTTCTACAACTATGACCTCGAGGCGGTTGCCCGTACCATTCAGCAAAGCGGCGCCGATGTCGTCCTGCTTCAGGAGGTCGATGCCGGGCGCGCCACCAGCTTTGGAGTCGATCAGACTCTGTGGCTGGCGCGGCGGCTGGGCATGGATCGCCGCTTCTATCCCACTAACGAAGGTCTGTTCGGTCTTGCCGTCCTCTCGCGAATGCCAATTGCCTTTGACGACGGCGAACTGCTCACCAGCCCCGGTCAGCAGACCGGCTTACAGCGGGTGCAGCTTCAGCCGGAACAGGGAGTCGTCGTCACCGTCTACAACACCTGGCTGGAATACCTGCTCGAGGTCACCAGCGAAGACGCGCTTGAGGAACAGCAGCAGGCGCAGCAGGTACAGCTAAACGAGATCTTCACCATCATCGCCCGCCATCATCCAGGCGGGGTGCTTGGGCGAACGGTGCTTGGCGGTACCTTCAACAACGTGCCCGATTCGCCGCTGCTTCAGCAGGTTCGCGCCGCTGGCTTCAGCAATCCGTTCGCCGGCTATCCGCTGGAACTGGGCGCGACGCTGGTGCGTTCGGGCGTCACCCGCGCCGTGTTCGACTATCTGTGGCTGCGCAGCCTGCCGGTTGACGAAGGCGCGCTGGTGCTGGATACGTCGGCGTCCGACCATCGGATGGCAGTCGTCGGCGTGCTGATCGAGCGCATACCGTAAAAGCGGCAGTTACAAGTCGAAAGTACAAAGTGTGAGGGACTTGTATCCCTTCAACTTTTCACTTTCGACTTTTGACTCATTACTCAATACTCATCTTTCAGCACTCACTATCGAGGATTCTGACTGTGGACTCACTTCTACCGATCACGAACCTGCCCCTGTTCCTTGCGGCTGCGCTGGTGCTGGTAGTCACGCCGGGACCCGCCGTTCTCTACATCGTCACCCGCAGCGTCGATCAAGGGCGAAAAGCCGGGCTGGCTTCGGTGCTCGGCGTCGAAGTGGGCAATCTGTTCCATGTGCTGGGCGCGGCGCTGGGCATTTCGGCGGTGCTGCTGTCGTCGGCGCTGGCATTTGACGTGGTGAAGTATCTGGGCGCGGCGTATCTGATCTACCTCGGCATCCGCAAGCTCACGTCCCGGGACGAGCCTGGCGACGTGCAGTTTGGCGAGCAAAAAAGCCTGCGGCGCATCTTCTCGCAGGCAGTGATCGTCGCCATCCTCAACCCAAAGACGGCGCTGTTCTTCTTCGCCTTTTTGCCCCAGTTTGTCGATCCGTCACGCGGCTCGGTGACGCTTCAGATGGTCATCCTCGGGCTGATCGTGGTCACCATCGCCATCATCTCCGACAGCCTGTATGCGCTGGCGGCAGGCACCGCCGGACAGTGGCTGCGCGGCAGCCTGCGCTATCTGCGCTTCCAGCGCTATTTCACCGGGACCGTGTACATCGGGTTGGGAATTACGGCGGCGCTGACCAGCGCCAATCGTAAGTAGAGCGCAGGCAAAGACGCTATTCTTCCTGGTCACCCTGCCGTCGCAGCGCGTCGTGCGCGGCAGACTGCGACGCCGCCTGCTTGCTGCGTCCAGTGCCGCTGCCGACGACGCGCTCGCCGATCAGCACCTCAACGGTGAACTCGCGCTCGTGATCGGGACCGGTCATGCTGACGGTGCGGTACTGGGGCGTCAGGTTGTATTCCGCCTGGCTGTATTCCTGCAGCAGACTGCGCGCGTCCTTGTCAAGCTGTTCCTGAATGACCTGTTCCAACCGTTCTTCAAGACGAGGCATCAGAAATTCGCGGACGCGCTCGATGCCCTGATCGAGATACAGCGCCCCAATCAGCGCCTCGAAAGCACCGCACAGGTTATTCACCCGCGTCCGTCCGCCGCCCTGTTCCTCGCCCTTTCCCATACGCAGCGCTTCACCCACGCGGCAGTCTTCCGCCAGCCGCGCCAGCGATTCGGTCCGTACCAGCGCCGAACGCAGGCGGGTCAAGTCCCCTTCATCCACGTCGGGGAAGCGGTGGTACAGCATTTCCCCGGCGATGAAATCGACGACCGCGTCGCCCAGAAATTCCAGACGCTCGTTATCGACCGCCTCAGGGTCATCATGTTCGTTAACATAGGATCGATGAGTCAGCGCCTGCTGAAGCAGACGTTCATCGTTAAACGCAAGCTGGTTGTAGTCCTGAAATCGCTGTCTGGTTATCACTCACTGACCTGCATCCTGGCTGCTGGAAAAACTGCGAGAGCCTGAAACTGGCGCTCGCGTTTCCATCGTCCACTCAATTGCTAAACGTTCTGAAAATCAGCGACACGTTATGCCCGCCAAAGCCAAACGAGTTGCTCATAATGATCGACGCTGGCAGTTCGCGCGCCGTGTTGGGCACGTAATCGAGGTCACACTCCGGGTCAGCCTCGTCGAGATTGATGGTTGGCGGGATAATCTGATCGCGCAGGGCGAAGATCGAAAACGCCGCTTCAAAGGCTGCCGTCGCGCCCATCGCGTGTCCGGTCATGCTCTTGGTCGAACTCATCGGTACGTTGTAAGCATGTTCGCCAAATACCTGTTTGATGGCTTTCGTCTCCATCACGTCGTTCAGCCCGGTTCCGGTACCATGCGCGTTGATGTAGTCAATGTCCTGCGGGTTGAGTCTGGCGTCGTTCAGCGCCAGGCGCACCGCGTTGGCAGCACCAATCCCTTCCGGATGCGGCGCGGTGATGTGAAACGCATCCGAAGTCGAGCCATAGCCCACGACTTCCGCCAGAATATTCGCGCCGCGCGCCTTTGCTACGTCCAGCGCTTCCAGCACAACCACACCCGCGCCTTCGGCAAACACCAGTCCGGGACGATTAAGGGCGAATGGACGGCAGGCGCGCTCCGGGTTGTCGTTTTCGCGCGAACAAGCGCCGGTGCGGTCAAAGGCGGCTATGCCGATGCCGAAGATCGGGGCTTCGCTGCACCCCGCCAGCGCCTGATCGATGCGTCCCAGCCGGATCAGGTCAACCGCGTGTCCGATGCAGTCAGCCCCCGTCGCGCAGGCAGAAATCGGCACGTAGCTGGGACCCGTCGCCCCGATTTCAATGCTCACCAGATCGCTGCCGCCGTTGACCATCAGCATCGGGATGCCAAAAGGCGTAATCCGTCGCGGATCGCCCGTCTGGAAAATAACTTCGCACTCGCGATAATAACTGCTGACGCCGCCCACCGAGGAACCGATGATAACGCCGGTGCGCTGGCGATTCTGGTCGTTCACCTCAAGCCCGGAGTCACGCATCGCTTCCTGGGCGGCTGCCGACACAAACTGCTGATATAAATCGCGGCGGCGCACTTCTTTGGCGGGAATGTAGCGCTCTGGCTGCCAGTCCTTGACTTCGGCGGCAATGCGCACGTTGAACTTACTGGCGTCAAAGCGGGTGATTGGTCCGATGCCGCTTTTGCCAGCCTTGATATTTTCCCAAGATTCCTCAGCGTTCATCCCCATTGGGGATACCATGCCAAGTCCGGTCACAACAACACGTCGAGACATACAGACTCCTGTCGAGAGGGTGTCCTCACGCGCATTATTGCCGAGAGCCTACCATAGAGGATGCGCGAACGCCAGCGAAATACAGGGCAAAAAGCAGCCGAAAGGAACAAGTGAAAAGTCGAAAGGAAAGCCTGCTTTTACTTTGCACTTTCAACTTTCCACTTTTAACTGTCCATCTCTCTATCTTCCGTGGTTGGCAGATAGTGTCCTTCCACCCACGAAGAACCATCAGGACGCACTTCGCGCTTCCAGACCGGCACGATCTCTTTCAGGCGGTCGATACCGTAGCGTGCCGCCTCAAAACAGCCCTGATCGCGATGGGCGGACGAGCAGGCAATGAGGGTGGTGTTCTGTCCAACCTCCAGCACCCCGACGCGCTGGACGATAGCAATCCCCTGCACCAGCGACCAGCGCTGGCGGATCTCGCGGGCAACCTGGCGCATCTTATCCAGCGCCATCGCTTCGTAAGCCTCGTACTCCAGCCGCTGCGTTTGCAGCACCGCATCCTGCCGCGCCGTCTCGCCGCGCACCATGCCGCTGAACACGCACACCGCACCGGTGCTGGCGACGGTGATCGCCGCGATCACTTCGTCGGTGCTGAACGGCTGATCCGCCAGCCGGAAGATTTCGGGATACCCCTGCCCGCCGCTGACGGGCGGAAAGAACGCCACTGAATCGCCATCCCTGACAGTATCGGCGGGAAAGGCGTATTCCTCGTTGACAGCGGAAATTGCCGCCTCAAGGTTGGTCGTTAGCTGCGGAATCCGTTCGCTCATGACCCGGCGCACGTCGGCAACCAGCGCCGTTTCGCCGGGCAGCGTCAGCGCCACCCGGTTGGTTCCGGCAATATCCTTTAATGTGGCAAACAACAGGACTGTGATTTGCATAGCTCTCTTCTTCGCGTCCTCTGCGGTTTTCGTCTATTCATCTTCGGGCGCGGCGTAATCGCCGTGAACGCCGCCGCGTTTCTCCAGCAGCCGGATATCGCTCAGACGCATCGAACGGTCAACAGCTTTCGCCATATCGTAGATCGTCAGCGCCGCCACGCTCACCGCCGTCAGTGCTTCCATCTCCACGCCGGTCTTGCCGACTGTTCGCGCCGTCGCCGTGATTCGCGCCGCGCTTGCGTCTTCGTCAAGCACGATCTCAACCTCGATCTGGCTGAGCGCAATCGGGTGACACAGCGGAATCAGCTCGCTGGCGCGCTTCGCCGCCATGATTCCGGCGATGCGGGCAATGGTCAGCACGTCGCCCTTTTTCACTGCGCCGTCGCGGATCAGCCGCAGCGTTTCCGGCTGCATATACACCGATCCCGCCGCCACCGCCCGGCGCTCGCTGTCGGGCTTATCGCCCACGTCCACCATGCGCGCCCTGCCCTGCTCGTCTAAATGGGTTAGCTGATCGTCCACTGGCAGCCTCCTGAGACAGACATTATCGAAAAAGCGCCGTAAAACCCCCAGCTTTAGCTGTGGGGATATAAGGCGTAAGGCGTTGCAAAACAGACCAGTTGTGCTAGAATACGAGAAATGCCAGTCGCGGAGTTGTCGCTCCCACTGGCTCTCCAACCATAGTGGGGTTAGAGTGTAAACGATTCTATCACCATTCACACGATGTACAAATACCGCTTGTATCGCTGCGATAAGAAAGATCGGAAGCTGCGGCACAAGCTGTTTGTTGCGTCTACGATCTGGAATCATTTCATCGCCCTGCAACGTCGCTACTACCGCCTGACGGGGAAATACATCTCGCTCTATGAGATGAACAGGCATGTCCTGAAACTCCGCAAGACGCAGCGCTTCGCCTTGTGGCGCGACTTGTACTCTCAATGCTGTCAGGATGTGTGTCGGCGGGTGGACGATGCCTACCAGCGCTTCTTCAACAAGTTGGCGAAGCGCCCGCCAAAGTTCAGGAAAGCGCGGCGCTATTCGTCGTTCACCTTCCCGCAGTCGGGCTACAAAGTCGAGGAGAATGTCGTCACGATTGACGGCGTGACATACAAGTTTGTGAAGCACCGTGAGCTTGGCGGGCAAATCAAGACGCTCACCGTCAAGCGCGATGCTGCCGGGCGGTTGTGGCTGGTCTTTAGTGTCGTTGAGAACCTGCAAATCGACCCATCCAGCACGGGTAAAAGCGGCGGATTCGATTTCGGTTTGAAAACGTTCCCGACCGACGATGAAGGCAGAAGCTACGGCAATCCACAGTTCTTCACGCAGAACATCCGCAAAACCCGCCAGCTCAACCGCCAGCTTTCGCGCAAGGTTGAAGGCTCGAAGCGGTGCAAGCGAGCGAAGCGGGCGTTGGCAAAGCACAGCGCGGATGTGGCGAACGCGCGGCGAGACTTTCACTTCAAGCTGGCGCATCGGCTGTGTGATGAATACGACGTGCTGTGCTTTGAAGACTTGAACCTGCAAGGCATGAAAGCGCTGTGGGGACGTAAGGTGAGCGATCTTGGCTTTGCCAGCTTCATGAACATCCTCGAATGGGTGGCGTTCAAGCGCGGTAAGCGGGTTGTCAAAATTGACCGCTTCCTGCCGACGACGAAAACCTGTTCGGGTTGTGGACAAAAGCATCCCCTCACTTTGCGAGACAGAACGTTGGCATGTGACTGCGGCTTGACGATTGACCGCGACCACAACGCCGCCATCAATATCAAAACCGCCGGGGCATCGGCGGTCTACCGGAGCGAGCGTAAGTCGCGGGTTCGCCTGCGCTCTCGTGTTGAGGGTAGAAGCCCCCGCCTTTAGGCGTGGGGAGTATGTCACACCGCCGCATGTTTAATCTTGTTTCAAGACCTCATTCCATTGTAGAATCAGCCGCGGTTAGCCCCCGTTCTCGTCAGCATTCTACCGATGGAGTGACCAGCGTTGAGTATATTTCGCAGCGGCATGTCAAAAACCCGACAGTCTTTTTTCGGGCGAATTTCGCAGCTACTCGGCAGCACTGATATTGACGATGATACCTGGGACGATATGGAGGCGCTGCTGATTCAGGCGGATCTCGGCGTCGATACCACCCGCGCCGTCGTCGCCGACGTGAAGGCGCGGGTGCGACGCGAAGGTATGACCAAAAGCGATCAGATTCAGCCCGCGTTGAAGGCGACGCTGCGCAGCCTGCTCAAAGACCCGCCGACGCTGAATATCAGCGGGCGTCCGCTGTCGATCATGCTGATCGTCGGCGTGAACGGCTCTGGCAAGACCACCACCATTGGCAAGCTTGCCTACCGGTTGAGCACCGTCAACCAGCGAAAGGTTTTTCTGGCGGCGGGCGACACCTTCCGCGCGGCGGCGATTGAGCAGCTTCAGCAGTGGGGCGAGCGCGTCGGCGTGCCGGTGGTCGCCAACAAGCCCGGCTCTGACCCTGCCGCCGTTGTTTATGACGCCGCCGTTTCGGCGAACGCGCGCGGGCGCGACGTGCTGATCGTCGATACCGCCGGTCGGCTGCACACCAATTACAACCTGATGGAAGAGCTGACCAAGATTAAGGCTGTCTCGCAGAAAGTGATACCCGATGCGCCGCACGAAGTGCTGCTGGTGCTGGATGGCACCACCGGACAGAACGCGCTTCAGCAGGCGCAGAAGTTCCGCGAAGCAGTGGACGTGACCGGCGTGATCGTGACCAAGCTGGACAGCACCGCCAAAGGCGGCATGATCTTCGCGATTAATCACGACCTGGGACTGCCGATACATTACATTGGGTTGGGCGAAAAGATCGACGATCTGGTGCTCTTCAGACCCGATTATTTCGTTGACAGCCTGTTTGATGAAGATTAGTTCGGATTGGCAATGGAATCATTGATTACAACGTTGGAAGGCATGAAGACCGAAATTGATGGTCTGATGCAGCGCCTGGATATTGAAGGCAAACGGCAGCGCGCTGAACAGCTTGAGGCACAGGCAGCCGCGCCTGATTTCTGGTCAAATCCCGACGCGGCGCAAAAGACAATGCAGGACATGTCGAAGCTCAAAGCCGAGGTGGATCACTGGCGCGGCGTAGCATCCCACTTGGATGACGTCCTCGAACTGGCGCAAATGGAAGACGAAAGCCTGGATGCTGAACTGACTCAGGAAGTCGAGACGCTCAAAGCATCCGTCGAGCGCTTGTCGCTCCAGACCATGCTCTCAGGACCGTATGACAGCGAGCCTGCTATCCTCGGCATCCACGCGGGCGCGGGCGGCACCGACTCGCAGGACTGGGCGCAGATGCTGGAACGCATGTATCTGCGCTGGGCGGAAGACAACGGCTACAAGGTCGAAGTGCTGGAACGGATGGAAGGCGAAGAAGCGGGCGTCAAGAGCGTCACCATGTCGATCAAGGGGGATTACGCCTACGGCTACCTGCAAAGCGAGCAGGGCGTTCACCGCCTCGTCCGCATCAGCCCGTTTGACGCCGCCAAGCGCCGCCATACCTCGTTCGTCAAGGTCGAATTGTGGCCCGATATTCAGGGCAACATTCAGGTTGACGTGAACGAAAAAGACCTGAAGATCGAAACCTATCGTTCCAGCGGCGCGGGTGGTCAGAACGTGCAGAAGAACGAAACGGCGGTACGCATCACCCACCTGCCCAGCGGCGTGGTGGTGCAGTGCCAGAACCAGCGCAGTATGACCCAGAACCGCGAGCGCGCCATGCAAATCCTTAAGGCGCGGCTGTTCGAGTTGGAGCGCAAGAAACGCGACGTCGAACTTGCTTCGCTCAAGGGCGAGAATGTCAACGCTGAATGGGGCAACCAGATTCGTTCGTATGTGCTCCACCCGTATCACGTCGTTAAAGACCATCGCACCGGCTATGAAGACGGCAACACCGACGCGGTGCTGAATGGGCGGCTGACGCCGTTCATGGAAGCCTACCTGCGCGCCAACGTCAACGGTGGTTTCGTCCCGGCAGCCGCCGAGGCGGACGATCTCTAGCCTTTCACATTGTAACTCTGTAGACCGCAGGGGCGCGGCAGCGGGCTGCGCCCTCGTCATTTCTGGAGTGCTCATGAACGCCCCGCGCGCCGCTGCGATTGGACTCATCTCTGACACCCACGCTCCTGAACGCTGCCGAGAACTGCCCGCAGCGATATTCGATACCCTCGCAGGAGTCGATGTGATCCTCCATGCAGGCGACGTCGGCGAATTATGGGTGCTGGATCGCTTGAGCGAGATTGCGCCCGTTATCGCCGTACACGGCAACGACGAAACGGCTGAAGCAAAGGCGGCGCTGCCCTATCTGCAAACGGTAAGCGTCGCCGGACATCGGATTGTACTCACCCATGCCCACTATCCTGACCTCGCTGAAGAAATGGAAAGCCGCAAGGAAGACCGCTGGGAGCCAAAGCTGAACTTCCGGGCGACGCTGGGGAAACAACACGGCGCAGCCATCGTCGTCTACGGACATACGCATATCCCGATGCAGCTTGAATGGGAAGGCGTCCTGCTGATCAACCCCGGCGCGATTGCTTCGGGCAGCGGCTTTACAAGGCAGCTCATGCGCGGCGTCGCCAAACTGCATCTTACACCCAACGCACAACCCCGCGTGGAGCATTTCGATCTGCGCGATCCGTCGCAGCCCTACACCCCCGCGTTTGATTATCAGGCAGGTTTTCGGCATACCCACCTGCCCACCTATCAATCGATCATCGCGCCGGAACTGGAAACAATGCTCGAATGGCTGCGCGCGGAAGTATACCCGCTGGCACCGCAGCCGCTTCTTAAGGCGCTTCACAGCGTCGCGCACCGCTGCTGGTCAGGCGAGCAGGAGCAGATTACCCCTGCCGATGTGGCTGCCGAAGCACAGCGCAACCCCGACATTCCCGCGGCGGTGGTCAGCAAGCTGCGCGAATCGCCTGTATTCGCTTCCTATTTTGCATAGGGCGACTCGGTGAGTCGCCCGTTTTTTATTCTCATACCCTACTGTGTCCCGGTGGTTCGCCGTTGTTCTCTTCTCTTCTTTGCGCCTTACTGCTGCTTTGCTGTATGCTAAACGCTGTAGCGCGGTTTCATTTCTAACCGGGAATAAACTTTGTGAGCTACCTTAATTTTGTCATTGAGCTTTCCGCGCTGCCTGCGCCGGTGCCTGCACAGGCACGCTACCGCATCAGCGTCAGTTCGCCCATTGGCGAAGCAGCGGTCGATGTAGACAGCCCGTTTTCGGCGGCAGACATCGAGCGCTATCTGGCGGTGCTGGGCAGAGAGCAGCCGGGGACCACCCGCGCCCAGGAATCGCAGACCGCCCGCGAATTTGGCGACCGCATCTTCAACTTCCTGATTCGCAACAACGAGGACATCAACGCCGCTTACTTTGCCAGCCTCGAACGCGCGGGTAACAACGGTCTGCGCATTCGCCTGTCGCTGGAAAACGCGGGTGAATTAGCGCGCCTGCCGTGGGAATATCTGCGCGATCCCAACCGCGAGTTCCTCGCCCTCTCGCGCAGCACGCCGGTCGTCCGCTATTCGCAGCAGCTTACCCTGCGCCGCCCGCTGAACATCACCATTCCGCTGCGGGTGCTGGTGATGATTTCCACGCCCAAAGGGCTGCCGGAACTGGACGTAGAGGGCGAGTGGCAGCGCCTGAACGAAGCCACTGCCGATCTTCAACGGCGCGGCTTGCTGCTGCTGGAACGGCTCGACAGCGCCACGCTGATCGATTTGCAGCGCAAGCTGCGTGCCGGTGAATATCACGTCTTCCACTTCATCGGGCACAGCGATTTCAACGCCACTACCCAGCAGGGCGTGCTGGTGTTCGAGGACGAACTCGACCCCGACAAAGCCAAAATCATCACTGGCGCAGCGCTTGGGCGCGAACTGGGCGAAGAAAACACCATCCGTCTGGTCGTCATGAATTCCTGCCACAGCGCCCAGCGCCCTGACGGCGACGCGCTGGCGGGCATCGCCAGCGGTCTGGTCACGCGCGGCATTCCAGCGGTCGTCGCCATGCAGTTCGCCATTACCGATTCCGCCGCGAAAGCCTTTGCCGAGGAGTTCTACCGGGCGATCTCCGAATCGCTGCCCATCGACAGCGCCGTGAGCGAAGCCCGCCGCGCCATCGCCAACCGCGTGGGCAGCATTGAATGGGCGACGCCGGTGCTCTATATGCGCTCGGACGACGGCGTGCTGTTTACGCAGACGCAGACCATGCCCGCCGTACCGCAAAAAACGCGCTTCACGCGACGCGATATCATCGCCGGAATTGGCGCGCTGGTGGCGCTCACTCTGCTGGTGGGGCTGCTCTACGCCGTCTCGCCGTCGATCTTTGGCGGCACAACCAGCACGCCAACGCCCGCCATCACGCCAACTGCGACCAACCTGCCCGACCTTCTGGTCAGCGCCATGCGGGTTTCGCCCACCTCACCGCGACCGGGACAGATCTTCCGCATGAGCGTGACCATCACCAACGTGGGTACGGCAAACTCCGGCGCGTTCACCTATGGCTGGGACGCCAGCCTGAATCCGCCTGAACAGCTTCTTTCCTACACCAGCCGCGTGGATAACATCCCGCCAGGCTCGTCGCGCAACGTGACCTTTCCCTTCAGCTACGGCTGGTGGGGTACCTACAGCAGCCAGCTTCGGGTCGATCTGGACAGCGAGGTACAGGAGAGCGACGAGCGAAACAACACCAAGTTGTTCAACCTTCAACTGGCGGACGTGCCTTTTGAAATCGACTTCTCGCTGCTGCCTACCAACGAAGTCGTTAGTCCGCCCTATACCCTGAGCAGCGATGAGTTTATCCCGTGGAATCTGTTGTTCACCGTCAACGAGCCTTCCCGACCAGAGTGCGCCAATACCTCGCTTCAGTTGGCGGAGGTCGATGGCGATATCGTCATGCTGCCTGCGGCAATCGCGCCCCTGCCCGCGCAGTGCGAAATCCAGACGCTCAGCATCACGGTGCTGCGACGCCCTGCCAGCCGGATGGATATCGGACTGATTCCGTTTATCGACGGCGACGCCAGCCTGAGCTTTTTTGCCGATACCCTGGGAACGGTATCTGTGCTGAACACGACCACGCCGGTCGTCGCGGGCGAACCGGTGGTAATCACGTCCGTCGGCAGCCTGGCGCAGCAGATCAGCCGCGTGGACATCCGTCTGACCAACCAGCCGGTGCGGCTCACCAGCCTGACGCTGTCGCCACCGGCACGTTGACAGGTCAAAAAAACTGGATTATAGTGTATAAATGCACTCACTGTGGTGCAGGAAATTTACCCCTGGAATCATACTCTCTCACCTTGACACAGCGGCTTAAGGTGTATACAATACTGGCTTGAATGGAAACTCTCGCGCTCACTTCCTAACGGACGCAGCGGTGGAACAGCGATTCCACACGCTGTTTTGTCGTCTGTGGGCGCTGCATTGAGGCGGCAATGTGTTCATACGATAATCCCGCCGGGAATCCAGACCGAGATTGACAGTTTTATAGTGGTTGTAGCGCAGAGGAGGTTACGCCTTGGAGGCGAAAGATTTTAGCGCACTGCGCGTGAGCCTTGCCTCGCCAGAGCAGATTCGCTCCTGGTCGTATGGTGAGGTGACTAAACCGGAGACGATTAACTATCGTCGCCTACGCCCGGAAAAGGACGGCTTGTTCTGCGAAGCAATTTTCGGACCCACGCGGGACTGGCAGTGCTACTGCGGCAAATATAAAAATGTTCGCTATCGTGGAATCATCTGCGACAAATGCGGTGTGGAAGTTACCCGCGCCTCTGTGCGCCGCGAGCGCATGGGACACATCGAACTGGCAGCGCCGGTGGCGCACGTCTGGTACACCCGCCGCGTGCCCAGTTATCTGGGTCTGCTGCTGGATATCAGCCGCCGCAACCTCGACCGGGTGCTGTATTTCGCCCAATATGTGATCACCAACGTCGATGAGGATGCCCGTCAGAAGGCGCTTGCCCGCATCGACAAAGAACTGCTTCAGAAAGAAACGGCGCTCGGCGGTGACATGGAAGAGCAGATGAGCGCTGTCCGCACCCGCCGCGACGACGTGATGCAGGAAGTCGAAACTCAGACCAACAGCATCAACGAGCATTTCCGCAACGAACTCAACCGCCTCAGCGATGAACTAATGCGTGAAGCCCAGACGGTACAGACCCGCCTGGAAGCTTTCTTTGGTCAGTCCGCGCCGTCCGACATTGATTTTCCCGCCGCCAATACCGTTGTCGTGGCAAAGGGCGAGCAAATCGATAACAGCCACATTTCCCGCGTGCAGAATATCGTCAACACCCGCCTGAGCAACCTCGAAGTGGAAGTTGACGAAATGCGCCGCCAGGAACTGGAGCGCCTCAATCAGGAAGCGACCAACGCAACCGGCGAATCGTCGCTTGATATTGACGGTCAGATGACCGAACTGCGCGACCGCATCGCCATTGTCCGCCAGAACGCCGACAAAGCACGCAACGAACTGAGCGAGCTTCATGTCCTTCAGTTCCTCTCGGAAACCCGCTACCGCGAACTCAAGCAGCGCTACGGGCAGGTTTTCCATGCGGACATGGGCGCGGAAGCGTTCTACGAAATTCTCAAGACGATGGAAATGAACAAGCTGTCGGTGGAACTGTGGCACGAAGTCCGTACCACCCGCAGCAAGCAGCGGAAGAAGAAGGCGACCAAGCGTCTGCGCGTGGTGGAAAGCCTGCGTAAGAGCAACAACCGCCCCGAATGGATGATCCTGACAGTGCTGCCGGTCATTCCCCCCGACCTGCGCCCGATGGTGCAGTTGGACGGCGGGCGCTTCGCCACCAGTGACCTGAACGATCTCTATCGCCGCGTCATCAACCGGAACAACCGTCTGAAGCACCTGCTGGAACTTGGCGCGCCCGATGTCATCGTGCGCAACGAGAAGCGTATGCTTCAGGAAGCGGTTGACAGCCTGATCGACAACAGCCAGCGCGGCAAGGCGCTCAGCCGCCGTGGTCGCCGCGAACTGAAGTCCCTGAGCGATATGCTCAAGGGTAAGAAGGGGCGTTTCCGCCGCAACCTGCTCGGCAAGCGCGTGGACTACTCCGGTCGTTCGGTGATCGTGATCGGTCCCAAGCTCAAGCTGCACCAGTGCGGTCTGCCTAAGACGATGGCGCTCGAACTGTACCGCCCGTTCGTCATCAGCCGTCTGGTTCGTTACAACTACGCCAGCAACGTCAAGGGTGCCAAGCGCATCATCGAGCGCGAAAAGCCCGAAGTCTGGGAAGTGCTCGAAGAAGTGATCAAGGAACGCCCTGTCCTGCTCAACCGCGCCCCCACGCTGCACCGTCTCGGTATTCAGGCGTTTGAGCCGCAGTTGGTCGAAGGCAAGGCGATCCAGATTCATCCCCTCGTCTGCGCGGCGTTCAACGCCGACTTCGACGGTGACCAGATGGCAGTTCACGTGCCGCTGAGCGAAAAAGCGGTCGAAGAAGCCCGCGAGCGCATGTTGAGCACCAAGAACCTGCTCAAGCCGGCTGACGGTCAGCCGATTGTGGCACCGGCGAAGGACATGGTGCTGGGCATTTACTACCTGACGATGGACCCGACCATCGAACTGGTCACGCGCCACGAGCGCGCCGACGAGTTCCGCACGATCCACGCCATCGAGAACCCCGACGTCAAGGTGGCAGTTGCCTTCCGCACCAACGGCTACTACTGGGCGCAGAACCGCAAACTCCCCGGCACCATCCTGTTTGAGGATACGGTCGAGGAAACGGAAAGCGGTCGGAAGAAGGTCACCGAAAAAGCGGTTGACCGCGCTATCCGGGCAGTGATTGAAGGCGAAGCCGACGTCATGCTGGCGAACGGCTACGAGATGCGCAAGAAGATGCGCGAACAAGGGCTGGAAGACAAGCTGACGCTCGCCAATCTGCACGAGCGCCGCCACGTTATCGATATGGACGAGGTCGAGTATCTCTATAACCTCGATCTGGTCGAACTGCACACGCCGATTCTGCTCGGCAACGTCTATGACAACGAGCAGGCACAGGACGAACCGGAAATCACCACCGTCGGTCGCGCGATCTTCAACCGCATCCTGCCCGACGAAGTGCGCTTCGTTCAGGAAACCCTCGGTAAGAAGGGGCTTCAGAATCTGGTTGATCGCTGCTATCGCCGCCTCGGCTCGGATCGCACCACCGAAATCGTGGACTCGATTAAAGACCTCGGTTTCCACTATGCGACCATTTCCGGCACGACGATTGCGGTCAGCGACCTGACCATCCCGGATGAGCGCTCCGGCATTCTGGCGGACGCTGAAGGCGTCGTCGAGCGTGCTGAACGCGACTTCCGCCGCGGTCTGCTGACCGAAGACGAGCGCTACCAGCGCACGATTGACGTCTGGAATCGCGCCAAAGACCAGCTGCAGGATCTGATCCGCGATACCCTCAACCCGTTCGGTCCTATCGCCGTCATGGCGATTTCCGGCTCGACGAAAGGCGGTTTTGGTCCGATCACGCAGCTTGCCGGTATGCGCGGCTTGATGGCGGACCCGTCCGGTCGCATCATCGAAATGCCGATTCGCAGCCACTTCCGCGAAGGACTGACGGCGCTGGAGTACTTCATCTCTACACACGGCGCCCGTAAAGGTCTGGCAGACACGGCGCTTCGTACTGCGGACGCTGGTTACCTCACCCGCCGTCTGGTGGACGTAGCGCAGGATATGATCATCAACCGCACCGACTGCGGCACTGAAGACGGAATCTGGATTCGCCGGGCGGACGACATCGCCGGTCAGAACATATACGAGCGCATTGTCGGACGCTGCGCCGCCAGCGATACCTACGACCCGGAAACGGGCGAGTTGATCGTGGCGCGCAATGGGGTGCTGGATGAGGACGTCTCCGAGCGCATCCAGGCGAGCAAGCTGGAAGAAGTCCATGTTCGCAGCCCGCTGACCTGTAACCTGATTCACGGCATCTGCGCCCTGTGCTATGGGCGTGACCTGGGTCGTGGTGAAATGGTAGACATCGGTACCGCCGTCGGCATCATCGCCGCGCAGTCCATCGGCGAGCCGGGCACGCAGCTCACGCTCCGCACCTTCCACACGGGTGGTACGGCAGCGGCGGGCGGCGACATCACCAGCGGTCTGCCGCGCGTGGAAGAACTGTTTGAAGCCCGTAAGAAGCCGAAGGGCGAAGCCGTCGTCACCGATATTGCCGGAACGCTGCGCCTGACCAAACGTGAAGGCGTGCGTATCGCCACCGTCGTCAACAGCGAGGTCTTCAGCGAACAGCATGAGATCGCGGCGGGCTGGGAAATTCTGGTCGAAGACGAGCAGGATATTCAGCCTGGCGATATGCTGGCGCTGGACGAAGACACCGGCGAGAAGATCGTCGCCCAGATGCAGGGGCGCGTGCATATTGAAAACCGCACGCTTTACATCCGCTACGAGCGCCGCCAGGAAGTAGAATACGAGATTCCTTCCAGCGCCCGCCTGGTGCCGGAAGCCTTTGACAGCGCCGAAGTCTACGCCGGTCAGCAGCTTACTGAAGGCGCTAAGAACCCGCACCGTATCCTGCGCATTCTGGGACAGGAAGCAACCCAGCTATACCTGCTCTCGGAAGTGCAGAAGGTGTATCGTTCGCAGGGTGTCAACATCGCAGACAAGCACTTTGAAATCGTCATCCGCAAGATGCTCTCGCGGGTGCAGGTGACCAAGAGTGGCGACAGCCAACTGCTGCCGGGCGAACTGATCGACAAGCTGCAAATGATCGATATCAACGACAAGCTGATTGCCGAGGAAAAGGAGCCGTCCGCTGGCGTTCCAATCCTGCTGGGCGTCACAAAAGCCGCGCTCAGCACCGACAGCTTCCTGTCGGCGTCCAGCTTCCAGCACACCATTCGCGTGCTGGCGGGCGCGGCGATTGAAGGCAAGGTCGATAAGCTCTACGGCTTGAAAGAGAACGTCATCATCGGCAAGCTGATCCCGGCGGGTACGGGTTTCCATACCTATCAGGATCGCGAGTTGATTGCGCCCCACGCAACGCTGGAGTCGCAGGGCGCGCTCGACAGCCACGCCAACAGCTTCGAGGACGATGCTGATGAACCCGACGTTCGCTCGAGCGACGACGACTAGGCGGCATTGACACTGGCACGCAGCCAGAATGTCAACTCAGGCTAATCGGCTACTGATTGACTTTGGAAAAGGCGGGATGTGATGAACATCCCGCCTTTTCTTGTTGCTTTTGCCCAAATTAATCCATTTTTCATAATTGTCTTTGCATCAATTTAGCGTAAATGAGATAAGCTGAATTAACAACAGCAAAAGGTGGTGCCCTATGTTGCCGCAAAGTACTCTCTATGAAGCCGCGCAGATAGCCAATGTCCCTGTTGAGCAGGTAATTGCGGTCATCCTCGATTACGACGACGTTACCGCCGATGTTCGCGCCCGCGTACAAACGGCACTCAAACTGAGCCAGAGCTTCCACGCCCACACCAGCATCGCCAGGCTGGGTGCCATCGTGCCTCGCAACGTATCGGAGGACGGCTATCTTGGGGTGCTGGTTCGTGGCATCGCTGCGGCTGCGCGGGAAAGCGGCTACGAACTGCTGCTTCACCTGTACGAGCCGGAACGTCGTACCAATATCGCTGCCCTGCTGCGCGAGGCAGAGGTCGTTGGCGCGGTAATCGGCGTGCCGCTGAACGACGAGGACATGACAGCCCTCTACTTCGACAAAACCATGCCCTATGTGTTTATCGACCATATGAGCAACGTTCCCGACCCGAATGCGCTCATCATCGAAGCCGACAATCGTCACGGCGTCGCCGAGGTGATGCAGCACGTCATCGAACTGGGACACCGGCGAATTGGTTTCATCACTGGCGACTCGGCATATGCCAGCGCCCACCAGCGGTTTGAGGTCTATCAGGTGGCGCTGGATGCCGCCGGAATCCCCTATGACGAGGCGCTGGTGGTCGAGGGCGACTGGACGCACGAGACTGCCCATGCGCTGACGCAGCAGCTTCTCAATCTGGATAATCCGCCAACGGCAGTCGTTGGTTCGAACGATCTCAGCGCTTTGGGGGCAATGCAGGCGGCAAAAGAAGCCGGGCTGACCATCGGTGACCAAATCTCAATCGCCGGATTCGATGATATCCCGATGGCGCAAATCGTCTCGCCATCGCTGACGACAGTTCGCCAGCCAACTCATACCATCGGCAGTCTGGCGGTTGAAATGCTGGTCAAGCGGCTGCGCGGCGGGTACATTGAAGAGCCGCACCTGTGCGTAAAAACCGAACTCATCATTCGCGAATCCACCGGGTGGGCGCCCGACTCTCGCTGACCAATGCCAGCCGATACGACTCAAAACGGGTGAGTGTTGAACTCACCCGTTTGGTCGTGTACTCAGTGTTCCCGGTTTCACACGGTCATACCGCCCCTGAAACGGCAATCAGCGCCGCCCTGTCCTCTCGTTTACGGCTGTGGCAGCCCCGGCAGCGGAACCGGCGGCACGCCGCAGAAATCTGCCAGCGGGCCCACATCGGTTCGGACGGCGTCAAACAGCATCCAGAACAGCGGGCGCTCGGTTCGTCCACCACTCTCAAGGTCAAACTGACAATCATTGCCTGGCACAAGGATGCTGTATGCCGCGCGCTCGTCGCGGTTCTCCACCATCCCGGCGAGGACGGCGAAGTTCAGGTTCCACAGGAACATCGGTCCCATATAGCCGCTTTCCTGTCCGATCTGGAAAGCCCGGATCGTATAGCCCCCCTGCGCCCAGCGGTCGGTGTATCCCATCCATGGTTCCGGCGGACTGCCGGGGAAGCCATCCCAGGTTGCCCAGCCAAATTCCGTCGTCCACATCTTCCGGTCAGCATCGCCGTTATCCACCATGATCCGGCGATAGTCTTCGATGGTGTCATGGAAGAAGAACACCCGGTTATTATCATAGTCGCGTCCGCCTACCGGGTCGCAGCAGGTCGCGTCGGGCGCGTTGCCCCACCCATAAGGATGCACGCCTACGACAACGTTGGGATCGGCGTAATTCGCCAGTCCCGCCGCGTACATCTCGCGCAGAAAGGCGCGATCATCGCGCGCGCCGGGAACCTCGCCCACCGGCGCAAGTCCGGCGGTAATCACCGGAATATCAGCAGAAACGGCGCGAACCGCGCGATAGGCTGGCTCAAACAGGCGCATATAGCCCGCGCCCGAAAACGGCAGCCCACCCTGCCATTCGCGGCTCAGATTCGGCTCGTTCCAGATTTCGATGGCGTCGATGTACAGCCCGAAGATCGCCCAGTCCTCAGGGCGGTCGCCGGCATTGATTTCGTCGTACATGATGGTGATGAAGTTCGCCAGATGCTCCGGGTTGTCCGGAGGACCATCTTCCGTCTGATTCGTGCCGCGCGCCCATCCCGGCGCTTTAACGACGCTCGCCAGCACGTTCAGACCGCGATGGTTGGCGTCTTCAAGATGCTGTTCCACCCGCCGGAAAAAGACGTTGTCCCGTTCTTCGGGTCCGGTAGGCTGCATATCGCGCCACGAAATCTGCACCTTTATCCACTGGATGCCAAGCTGCTCGATCCGCGTCATGGCATAGTTCCAATCGGCTTCATCCAGGTTCACATCCAACTGAATGCCGATCTGGCTGCCATCAAGGTTTGGCAGCAGCACCGGCACTAAGGTGACATCGGGCGGCAGCGGCGTTGGCGAAGCCCCTTCGATTGTCGGCAGCCCCGGCTGTGTCGGCGGAATTGGGCTGGCAGGCAGCACATATTCCGGTCCCACGATGGGACCCTGAACCACCGAGGTCGGTCCTGGCGTCACCTGCGGTACCGCTGGCGTGACCTGAAGCACCACGCCGGTCACGGTCGGCGCGGCGGCAGTCGTCGCAGGCGCGTCGGTCGCCGTCGGCGGCAGCGGCGTTTCAGTCACCGTTGTAATGGTCGCTGTCTCGGTCGGCGTGTGGGTCGGAAGCAGAGTTTCACTTGGCAGCGCAGCTACCTGGGCGTCCGCCGTCTCCTGCGCCTGCACGACAGGATCGGGAGTCGGCGTTACATAGATTACCACCGGCTCGCAGCCAAACGCCGCGACCAGCAGCCCAACGATCAGGAACAGAGTAAGGTGGTAAAGTTGAAGTCGTCTCATACGTTCAAATAGTAGCACAGCCAGATTAACCTGGACATTGGCAGTTGCAGCGAAAACATCAGTTTCATGGTACAATAAGAACATCTGTTTCAATTTGACACTGGCGTTTTTTCCCATACAATGAGGCGGCACTCACCGTAAACAGGACTGATTTATGACATTAGGTTTGGTTCGTCAGGTCAACATCGGTCAGGAGATGCGTGAGGCGTACCTGGACTATGCCATGAGCGTCATCGTGGCGCGCGCCCTGCCAGACGCCCGTGATGGCTTAAAACCCGTCCACCGCCGCATCCTCTACGCAATGTATGACATGGGTTTGCGCGCCGATACGCCTTACAAGAAAAGCGCGCGTATCGTTGGCGAAGTACTCGGCAAATATCACCCCCACGGCGATTCGGCGGTCTACGAGTCGCTGGTGCGGATGGCGCAGGACTTCTCGATGCGCAATCCCCTGGTCGATGGTCAGGGCAACTTCGGCAGCATCGACGGCGATGGTCCGGCGGCGATGCGCTACACCGAAGCGCGTATGGCGGAAATCGGCGAAGAACTGCTGACCGATATTGGCATGGACACGGTCGATTTCGGCGAGAACTTCGATGGTTCGCTCAAAGAACCGCTGGTACTGCCGTCGGCGATTCCCAACCTGCTGGTGAACGGATCGTCCGGTATCGCCGTCGGGATGTCCACCAACATTCCGCCGCACAATCTCGGCGAAGTCTGCGATGCCCTGATTCACATGCTCAGGCATTGGGATACCATCGACGACGTCTCCATTCAGGACTTGATGCAGTACATCAAAGGACCGGACTTCCCCACCGGCGGGCTGGTCTATCATCACAGCGACGACGCCGAGATAGACGAAGGCTCGCTCGTCGCCGCCTATGCCACCGGACGCGGCAAAATCATCATGCGCGCCCGCATCCACATCGAAGACATGGGGCGCGGTAAGTCGCGCATCATCGTCAGCGAACTTCCCTACCAGACCAACAAATCGTCGCTGATCGAGCGCATCGCCACGCTGGTGCAGAACGGCAAGCTGGAAGGCATCGCCGACCTGCGCGACGAAAGCGACCGTCAGGGGCTGCGTCTGGCAATCGAACTCCAGCGCGGCGCAGATTCGACCAAAGTACTGGCGCGCCTGTTCCACCTGACGCCGCTTCAGGAAACCTACGGCATCATCATGCTGGCGCTGGTCAACGGCGAGCCGCGAACGCTCAGCCTGAAACAATGCCTGCGGGTGTATCTCGATCACCGTCTGGAAGTGGTGCGGCGGCGCAGTGAATATGAACTGACCCGCGCCCGCGAGCGCGCTCACATCCTCGAAGGCTTGCTCAAGGCGCTGGATGTGCTGGACGAGGTCATCGCCACCATCCGGCGGTCACGCAATGTCGATACTGCCCGCAAAAACCTGATCGCCCTGCTCAAGATCTCCCCGATTCAGGCGGAAGCCATTCTGAGTATGCAGCTTCGCCGCCTCGCCGCGCTCGAACGCAAGGCAATCGAGGATGAGTACAAAGAGAAGGTCAAGCTCATTCAGTATCTCGAAAGCCTGCTCCAGAGTGAGGCGAAGATGCGCGACGTCATCGCCGATGAGATGGTGACCATCAAGCAGGCGTACAGCGATCCGCGCCGTACCGTCATCGTCGGCGACACCGCCACCGCGCCCATCAACGGCGCATCATTCCAGGTGCCTGAAGAACACACCTGGGTGACGCTGACCACCACCGGCAGGATCGGGCGCAGCTACGAAACCACCGCGCCAAAAGTGACCGGCGACACCAAAGAGCCGCCGCGCTTCATCCTCGAATGCACAACCGCGCAGACCCTGTATTTACTCTCAACCGAAGGTCAATGCGTCACGATCCCCGTTCACGGGCTGCCACAGGTGCATAATCCCCAGGAAGGCGCGCCCTTCCAGGACGTAACCATGTTCAAGAACGGCGAGGAGATCGCGGCGGTGTTCAGCCTGCCATCCGATCTGGAGACGGGCTTCCTGTTCTTCGCCACCGAGGGCGGCGAGGTCAAACGCCTGCGCGTCGAGGATATGCCGGGGTTGATGGCGAACGTCTTCAAGGTCATCGACGTCGAGAAGGAAGACAAGCTGCGCTGGGTGCTCATCACCTCCGGCGAAGATCAGGTCATTCTCGTCACGTCCGAGGCACAGGCAATTCGCTTCAAAGAGAGCGATGTTCGCCCAACAGGACTGGGCGCGGGCGGTATGCGCGGCATCAAACTGATGGGGCAGCGCGATAAAGTGATTGGCGCTTCGCTCGCTCACAGCGCGGCGTATTTGTGGGTGATCACCGATGACGGCATCGCCAAGGTCACGCCGCTGGCGGAGTATCCCACCCAGGGGCGCGCGGGCGCGGGCGTGATCACCATGAAGCTGCCAACCGGCAGTCTGGGCTTGGCAGCCGCCAAAACCACCGAAAAGCTGGATGAACCGGTGATCGTGCTCACTAACAAAGACCGCGCCAGGACTATGAAGTTCAGCGCCGCGCCGCTGGTCAAACGGGCGAGCAAAGGCGACTTCGTCATGTCGGTGACCGGCAAGGAACAGGTCGTCGCCCTGGTCACCTATCAACGCCAGCCACCCCCTCAATCGGCAGCGGCGGCAGCTAACGGTGCCAAAGCGCCAGCAGAATAGCTTAAAAACACAGGGGCGACGTGCGGAATTTGTTCGCACGTCGCCCCTGCCATATCACCAGTCTCTTTGCCCCCAAAACCCGCTTAAGTCGCCGTCTCGCTGCGGATCGTCTCCGCCAGTTCGTGAATCTGCCGCCCGGGCGCGACGTCCAGCGACTGGCGCAGTTCGTTCTCCAGCCGGTCGTAGATGACCAGCGCCTCTTGAGGAAGGTTTAGCTCGCGGTAAAGCCGCATAATAGTGTAAACCAGATCTTCGCGCTGTAAGTTAGTCGTGGTTGCCCGCAGGTACAGACCGAGCGCTCGGCGCGGATCATTCATCCCCTGATAGATCTTGGCGAGGTTGATCAGCGCGTCGCCATACGCCTGCAGCAAGTCCTGCCGCCGCCTGACCACCCAGTTGGTTTCCAGCGAGGTCAGAAAATCGCCGCGATACAGCGCCGCTGCCTGCTCCAGCAGCACGACCGCCTCTTGGGCGGTTGCGATATCGCTATCCTGGGTCATCTCGGTAAACAGCGACACATCATAGCTCAGGTGAATGCGCGGCGAGATATGGTAAAAGCCCGACCAGTACACCGTCAGATCCGTACCCAGTACTTCGCTCACCTTGCGCTTGGTGACGTGAAAGACGTTGGTCGCCTCGCGTATCGACAGATCGGGCCAGAACGTCTCGAAGATTTCGGCGCGGCGCACCATCCCCCGATCAACCAGATAGAAGAACAGCGAGCGCGGCAGCACGCCGTCCCAGTTTTGTACCGGCTGTCCGTTCAACTGCACCCGCCCCGCGCCGAGCGCCCGCACCTCAAGCAGCGCTTCGCTGCCGTTGCTGCGCTGGGCGTAGTCCCACAGCATCAGCCGGTCGAGGGCTGGCACGAAATGCGCCTGCTGGCGCAGCGTGTCATCCGCCAGCAGTTCCGGCGGCAGCGCCCGGCTCAGGATGATAAGGCGACCAGTCGGCATCTGCGCCAGCAGATCGTGAATCAGCGCCAGGAAATCGGCGGCAGCGGCGCGATCCGCTTCATCCAGAATAAGCGTGCTGACGGTATTCAACCGGGCGTCCTGTGCCTCAAGCGCCTCGTTTATCTGCTGGCGCAGAACATCGCCCGTCAGACTGCTGCCCCGCAGGCGCAGGTAGACCGCATCAGTCAGGATCTCGGCTAGAGCCATGTGCTGTTGAGCAAGATTTGGGTGAATGAAGATGAGACGAACGTCTGCACCTTTTCCATGAAGCTGCTGCGCGGCAAGCCGGCGTCGTGACAAAGACATCTTTTTCCCCCGATCCCAAAACAATCGCAGCAATACTAATTAGAAGTCTGTTCGGCTTACGCGATTGATGGAAGTATACCGCCGCTATGTTGTCTGTGCTATAGAAAATAATAATTGGACAAAGCGGCTTTCAGTTCGGCGGGAGATCGCTAGAGGCTGATATGCACTTTCTAACCCTCATCCCCTGCCCTTCTCCCTGAGGGAGAAGGGTGCAACCAGAGTCTTTGTCTGTAAGTCCCTCGCCCTGAGGGAGAGGGATTTAGGGTGAGGGCTTTTTAAGCAAGAACAAGCGTTAGGCGGGGTTGCGCCGCCGCGCTTCGGCAACGCTCCTGATACTTCCGAGGCGAGTGAGAATGCGGGTAAGCTGATTGGCGTTCGAAATTTCCATCGTGACCTGAATCGTGGCGATGTTCTGGCGAAGCTGCACATACACATCCGACATATTGACCTTTTCATCGGCAATCACGGTGCTGATGTCGCGCATCAGCCCTTCGCGGTCATAGGCAATGATCTCAATCGCCACCGAATAGCGCTGCTCCTGGTTCACCTTGCCCCAGGTCACGTCAATCAGCCGTTCAGGTTCCTGTTCCAGATTCGGGCAGTCAGTACGATGTACCGTCACGCCGCGTCCACGAGTGACAAAGCCGACGATTCCATCGCCGGGCATCGGGTTACAGCAGCGCGCCATACTGACCAGCAGCCCGCCTGTACCCAGAATATTGACGCCTTTCGAGGTGTCAATCGTCAGCGCTGAAGACGGCGGTCTTGGCTTCAGCATCTCCCTGTCGCGCGCTTCCTGCTCGCGGCGCTCCATTTCGAGGATGCGGTTGGCTATCTGCCCGCCGTTAATGTCGCCCGCGCCGACCGCCGCCAGGAAATCATCCAGCTTGTCGTAATTGAACCAGCCAGCAACCGTCTCGAACTGCATCACGTCGAGCAAGCCCAGGCGCTTCATCTCGCGTTCCAGCACCTCGCGCCCGCTGATGATGTTCTTGTCGCGATTCTGCTTGCGGAACCAGTGGCGGATCTTGGTGCGCGCGCGCTCGGTCTTGACGTAACCGAGGTTTGGATTCAGCCAGTCGAGGCTTGGTCCGCCGCGCTTCGAGGTCACAATCTCGACCTGATCGCCGGTTTGAAGCTGATGATCGAGGCTGACGAGCCGCCCGTGTACCTTCGCCCCACGACAGCGATGCCCGATTTCGGTGTGGATGTGGTAGGCGAAGTCCACCGGCGTCGCGCCAGTCGGTAAATCGACAATATCGCCCTTCGGGGTGAAGGCGTAAACCCGATCCTGGAAGACCTCCGTCTTCATCGTATTGACGAACGATGCCGCGTCTTCCGATTCCTGCCCGAATTCCATCAGCCGCCGCAGGTAGCTGATGCGCTTCTCAAAGGCTTCGTCGTGCTTGCGCGCCCCGCCCTCTTTGTAGCGCCAGTGGGCGGCGATACCGTACTCGGCGTTTTCGTGCATTTCCCAGGTACGAATCTGGATCTCAACCGTCTTGCCGTTCGAGTCCAGCACTGCCGTGTGCAGGCTCTGGTAGAAATTATCTTTTGGCGCGGCGATATAATCGTCAAATTCGCCCGGAATCGGACGCCACAGGTTGTGAACCACGCCCAGCACCAGATAACACTGTGGGTTGGTGTCCACAATCACGCGCACCGCGCGCACGTCATAAATCTGCTCGAACGGCAGATGCTTGCGATCCATCTTCTTGTAGATGCTGAAGATATGTTTGGGGCGTCCGCTGATGGTGGCGTTGGTAATCCCGTACTGCGCCAGTTCCTTACGCAGCACGTCGATCACGCTTTGCATGTAGGCTTCGCGGCTGGCGAGGCGCTCGTCAATACTCGCCGCAATCTCGCGGTAGGCGTCCGGCTCAAGATAGCGGAAGCTCAGGTCTTCCAGTTCCCACTTAATCTGCCAGATACCGAGGCGATTCGCCAGCGGTGCGAAGATGTCCAGCGTTTCCTGGGCGACCAACCGCTGCTTTTCGGCGGGCATGTAACCAAGCGTGCGCATGTTGTGCAGGCGGTCTGCCAGCTTGACGATGACGACGCGAACATCATCGCCCATCGCCAGCGCCATCTTGCGGATGTATTCCAGCTCGCGGTCAATATGCCGACCGCGCTTATCGGCTTCAGATTTGATCGGTAAATTCTTGAGTTTGGTCACGCCATCGACGATATTGGCGACGCTCGCGCCAAATTCGCGGCGGATTTCTTCCAGTGTAATGCTCGTATCTTCAATCAGATCGTGCATCAGCGCCGCGGCGATGGCTTCGGCGTCCAGGCGCATTTCCGCCAGGATATGGGCGACCGCCAGACAATGAGTGAAATACGGCTCGCCCGATTTGCGAAACTGTCCGGCGTGGGCGGCTTCCGCCTTGATGAAGGCGCGTTCAATCAGCGAGCGATCATTCGGTGAAAGCTCTGGGAGAAGATCGAGCAGGGTTTGCAGTTCAGTTGAGACGACGGCGGTATGGCTCATTCCATCCACCCTCACTTTTTCAGGTGTATCCAGCTATTCTACTACACTTCCGCGCCTGCGTCGTTAACCTGTTATAATTGGGCATGGGGAATTGTGGTGACATATTCCGTAGGGGCGCAGCGTGCTGCGCCCCTACATGACCGCGATTTTTCCCCATTTCCCTATAATGCGCTTACCAGCCATTAAAGCAAGGCTTGCAGACCGCCCGGCGCAGCATTGCAATCGCGGTCAAAATTACGGATGAGTCTTAGGGTGCTGTTCCAGGTGAAAGATCGTGGATGAATCTCAGCTATATAGTGTAGACGAGGCGGTTGCCCGGATTCTTACCGGCGTTCGCCGCCTGCCCGCTGAACAGGTGACGCTGCTGAACGCACTCGGACGCGCGCTGGCGGAAGATGTTCTCGCGCCTGTCTCGCTGCCGCCGTTCGCCAATTCCAGCATGGATGGCTACGCCGTCCGCGCGGCTGATATCGCCGCCGCATCTCAGGAAGCCCCCGCCCGCCTGAAAGTTGTGATGGACATTCCGGCGGGAACAGCCCCCGACCGTCCCATTAAGGCTGGACAAGCCGCCCGCATCATGACCGGCGCGCCGATGCCGGAAGGTGCCGACGCCGTCGTCCCGGTCGAGCAAACCGACCAGTCGTGGCGCGGCAGCGGCAGCGATCCGATGTCCGATCAGGTCGCCATCGTCAGCCCGGTTCGTTCGGGCGATTACGTCCGTCAGGTGGGCGACGACATGGCAGCCGGGCAGGTGGTGCTGCAAGCGGGAACGATAGTGCGCGCGCAGGAACTGGGCGTGCTTGCCGGAATTGGCTGCGGTCAGGTGAACGTGGTTCGCCAGCCGCGCGTCGCCATCGTCAGCACTGGCGACGAACTGGTAGATGTGGACGACCCGCTGACGCCCGGCAAAATTCGCGACGTGAACAGCTACACGCTGCATGGGCTGGTGCTGGCATACGGCGGCATTCCGATCCGCATTCCCACCGCCCGCGACACGCTGGAAGATGTGCGCCGCCGCTTTGACGAGGCGCTGGCACACCAGCCTGATCTGATCGTCAGTTCAGCGGGCGTATCGGTGGGCGCTTACGACGTGGTGCGCGCGGTGCTGGACGAGCTTGGCAAGATCGATTTCTGGCGCGTCAACCTGCGTCCGGGCAAGCCGCTTGCCTATGGAAATCTGCGCGGGGTGCCGTTTTTCGGCTTACCCGGCAATCCAGTATCCGCTATGGTGACGTATGATGTTTTTGTACGACCTGTCCTGTTGAGGCTGACGGGCAGACCCGACGCGCTGCCGACGGTGCAGGCGGTCATGGGCGAATCCTTACTTTCGGATGGTCGGCGGAGTTATCTCCGTGTTAAAATGACCAACGAGAATGGCACGTTTATCGCCCATACCACTGGCACGCAGAGTTCGAGCGCGCTGCTGTCGATGGTACAGGCAGATGGGCTGCTTATCATCCCTGAAGGCATCACCGAGGTGACGGCGGGACAATCGTTCGCAGTGCGCCTTTTACATACTATTGAGTGAGGATTCTATGTCTACCGCAGTACAACCCGCGCCGCAGGGCGTGGACTCCGCGCCGCGCCGCAGCACGCTAAAGACTCTCAGCTACATCTTCATCGCCATCGCCATGCTTTCATCCGGCTACCTGACCTACGCCAAGCTGGCGAACACGAGCATGATCTGCATTGAAGGCAGCTCGGTTTTTAACTGCGAAGTGGTCGAAAACAGCGCCTATGCCTCGATCATGGGCATTCCAACCGCCCTGCTCGGCTTTCTCACCTACACTACCATTATGGCGCTGCTCATTCTGGAGAACCGCGTCGCTCTCCTGCGCGAATACGGCTTGATGATCATTTTTGGCATCAGCCTGTTTGCCTTTGCCTATCACAGCTACCTCACTTACACGGCGTTTTACACCCTGGGCGCGGTCTGCCCCTGGTGCCTGCTCTGTCACATCATGGTCACGCTGCACCTGATCGTCACCGGTATCCGCCTGTGGCGCTCGCTGCAAACGGCAGAATAAGCGCCGTCTGCGATTTAACGATGTAGGTACAGTGGGCGGGTTCTAAATCCGCCCCTATGCCTTTACTTCTCCGCTTTCAGCTTCAATACCCCGACTCACCTTGTCCGGCTTCGCGCCGGGACGCAGCAGCCACCAGACCGCCAGCGGGAACACCATCGCCAGGTATTTTGACCACGGCGTCTGAAACATCGGCGGCAGGATGAGCAGCCACGCGGCTGCCCAGAGCCATAATCGCGCCCGTCCCTGAGCGCGCCCAATGGCGGGAATCAGTACAATCAGGTGTACCTGCATCAGATATGGCACCAGGAAAGACCCGGCTGCCATCAGCCGAAGCGGGTCAGCATTAGAACACAGCAGCAGCACTATTCCGACGCCCAGAACCGGCAGCCCCAGAACCTGCCAGCCCATCGCAATCGGGTGTCCTACCAGATGAGACAGCGCGGTCACCATCTCAAGGGGCCACCATCCCCAGATCAGCAGCGAGATGGCAACCGTGATGACGCCCACCACCATCCAGCCGCGCCGGGCAAGGATGCCCCATGCCGCCACCTGGGGCTTGATCAGCACCAGCCACATACCGGGCGGCAGCGCCACCAGCCCCAGCAGCACCACAGCGTCAATCGTCCCCTGCCACATCAGCATCCAGACCGGCGGAGTCAGCACCGCCAGCAGTGCCGCGCCAAGCATGGATGAGCGAGAAAACAGCTTCGATTCCCGCGCCGCTGCTACCGCTATCGTCATCAGCAGCAGCGCATTGAGCAGAGAAAGCCCCTGTCGCCAGGGTAAAGCGGTGAGAGGCTTCAGAACGACTGCCGTCCAGGGCGGATAATATGCCAGCTCGCCTTCGACAAAATAGGTATACCAGTCGGATCCCAGCATCGGCAGGCGATCTACCAACGCCCACAGCAGCAGCCCCCCGCTAATGCACGCCAGTGTCGCCCGCCAGTCAAACGGCGTGCTTTGCCGCCATGATGGCTGAAATTGCGCCAGAAGCGCGCGTATCCGGTTCAAAACTCCCGTCTCTGGCATCACCCCTGGTCGAATATCCGCCATAGCGCCCCGCGTAAATAGTCGAATCAGCTACCATGATAAGCTGAGTTCGTCACCGAAGGCATAAAGGAAGCGGCTGGTCAGCGAACCCGCGCTTCGCCCGCCAAAAACCCAAACAAAAAAGGCACGTTCGATGATCGAACATGCCTGTCTTGCCGCGTATCGTGAGGAAACTGAGCCGCGCCGCGCTTATTTGTGGCTGCGCAGCGTCCGCTCGAAAATGTCTTCGAGGTCGTTCTGGCGGCGCTCGCGCCGGTCACGCTTGTGACTGCGCTTGCTGCTGCGCTCTGGCAGCGGCTGTCCGTTGGCTTCCATGGCGCGGCGCAGTGCCAGTTCCATGGCGGTTGGCAGCCCCTCGTCCGATTCTTCCACCGGAACCTGTGGCTTCTCAGCCTGTTCTTCCATTGCCTTCAGGCTCAGGTCAATGCGCTTCTGCTTGCGGTTCAGCTTGATGATCCGCGCGCGTACTTCGTCGCCCACTTTCACCACGTCCGACGGCGAATTGACAAAGCCGCTTGCCAGTTCAGAAACGTGGATCATACCGGGGCGTTCAGCACCAATATCAATGAACACGCCGAACTTCTCCAGACGCACGACCTTGCCATTAACCGCGTCGCCAATCTTCATGTCATCCCATGAAACCGCCGGAGGTTTCACCAGCGACAGAGCGATACGGTTGTTTTCCTGCTCAACCTTCAGGACATAAACGCTGACGGTTTCGCCCACTTTGACGACATCCTCGACGTTACGGACGTTTGGCTTTCCCAACTGGGAAATGTGTAGCAAACCATCCGTCCCGACGCCGATATCGACAAACGCTCCGTAAAGCTCAATCCGCTTGACGGTGCCGGGGACTTCCATCCCTGCTTCAAGTTCGCTAATCGAACCCGGCGCTTTTGTTGTTTCCTCACTCATGCGAACGCACTCCTTCTTCCTATCCGCCGGGGGTGGGCGTTAATGTCACGCTCGGCGTGATCTCCAATTCACTCTCTTCATAAGCCTGATAGGACTGATAGCCCTCCCAGGCTTGCAATTCGCTGGTTTGCAGAAGCAGATCCATCTCATCCTGCTTCAGATACAGGACACCAATGATTTCGCTGGTTTCACTCAACGATCCGGTCGTGCCTTCAACAAATACGTACAGCACCATCGGAACCGTCGGGAAGATAATGTTCATAACCGCCTGATCGTCCGAGAACGGGCTGCCGATGAGATAAGCTGGCTCGCCCTTCGCATCGATGACATCGCCAAGCAGGACGTTTGGCGCGACGCGCAGGAACATGATATCGACGACTTCGCCGTCTTCAGAGTACATCTGGCAGCAGGCGGTTTCCGTATTCGCCTGCTGGAATTCAGCCACAATCGCGACACCGTCTTCTTCCTGCTGGGTTGTAGGATCGCTCAGGCTGGGATCGTCTTCGACAATAGTGAGCGCCTCGCTCCATGAGGTTTGACCGGGCGTAATGCCGCGCCAGCAGGGTGCCGCGCAGGGTTCGTCACTGATCAGACTGGTATCTTGAAGCAGATTAGGATCGCGAAGTTCAGGCGGGGGCTGGCAGGCAGCAAAAACAAAAACCAGGGCAAGAAGACCAGGCAGGAGGAATCGTAATCGCATCGACTAATACGCTTTCATCTGTAGAGAGTTGGTTTTGACCGGGGCAGACTTTTCGCCTGCCCCGATGGTATGTTTCTTCAATAGCCTGGACAATCAGCTTTGTTGCGAGTAGGTCAACTGGTACGTGCCGGTAGTGCCGCCGTACAAGCCGCCAAAGTGAGTGGCAATAATAATATATCGCCCATCTTCTGGCAAGGTGAGATTAGCGATGAGCGAATTCGTGTTCTCACCTGCGACGGCGTCATCATTCTGCGCCACCAGATTTCCCGAAGGTCCGATCAGATAGAGCGATGTATCGAGCGTGCCCGATGTGTTATTGATGCCAATCGTGACCACATCGGTCGCCGACGCCGTGAACGTGTACAAATCGAACTTGTTGTCCGGCGTAATGCTGCCGTTGACCGGCGCGCCCGCTTCAATTTCAACCGCATTCTCCAGCTCAGTGGTGTAGTCGAGATCGTCAACCCCGCGAATGATGCCGCCGGGACCGGTCTGCGCAGCGCCGTCGGGCGCGATCGTGAAGCTGGTCAGATAGCGCTCGCCAAGCTGTGGGATGCCGGAGTCAGTGAAAATCTCCTGACCGTTCAGCGTGACGAACAACTGGAAATTGACCGGATCAACTGTGTTACCGCAGTCGCTCTGGAACCACACTTCCACCTCATATGAGCCGGGGCGGGGCGCGGGCGCTGCGGGCCAGTAAATGTACGAGAACGGCGTGCCCTCAGATACGCGGCATCCGACATTTCCGGCAGCGGCAAGCTGCCCGCCGCTGGGAAGCTGCGGCACGTCATCGTAGACGGCGTTGCCGGACGGCTCGCGAACGAGAAGCTGCATATCCGCCGTCGTATTGCCAAACCAGATCAGCCGGATTTCAAGCGAACCGGCTGGCAGGTTGGCAAAGGCTTCAGGCAGATTGGTCGCCTGGGCGCTGATCGAGAGATTGTAAGCACCCTCAGTGCCGCCGATGTCAGTGCCATAGCGGGTGGCGACGATGGTATAGGTTCCCTGGGTCGAAAGCAGGATATTGCTTAGCACCGCGTCGGTAAAACCCAGCCCAAGATCATCGTTGAAACGGATGCTGTTTCCGTTAGCATCCAGCAGCACCAGGAACGTATCCAGGCTGCCAGATTGAGCATCCATCGAGATCGTCACCAGATCATTGGCGACTGCCTGGAAGGAATAGGCTTGATAGGGTTGTTCATTGGTGATGGTGCCGTTGACCGCTGAACCGATCTCAACTGGCACTGCCGCCGCCATAATTTCCGAAGCCGACGCCGGAAGTGAATTGAGGTCAACCACACCGCTCGCGGGGTTGAGCGCCGCCGAGCCATCCGAGTTCACGTCGAAGCTGAAAATGAAGACGCCGCCTTCCTGAAGCGTGCCTTCGACGGGCGTCAGCGCGGTACCATCCACCACCAGCGAAACTGTGAACGATGCCGAAGTGGCATCGGCGCACGCCTGCTGGAAGTAGATCAGCACTTCATAGCTGCCCGTTGGCACGCCGCCCGGCGACCAGGTTGCGGTTTCGGTGGGCGAATCGGCGGACGTAACAGCGCAGCCCTGGTTAATATTGGGGCTGATGGTGCCGCCGCTGGCAGTCGTTGGCGCTTCCCAGTACAGCGAGCCGCCGACCGGGTCGCGCACTTCAAGGTCGAGATCGTCGGTCGAAGCCCACGTGAGCGCCACCTGAATGCCGCTGGTGGTCACGACCTGCCCGGCGTCGGGCGTTGTATCCGCCGTGGAATCAGTCTCAGGGGAAGCGGTGGTGTCGGTTTCCACATCGGTCGTCGATTCGATCACCGGTTCGAGTGTCGCTTCCGGTTGGGCGGTTCCTTCTGCTGGCAGCGAATCCACCACCATCGTGAATTCAACCCGGTTCACCGACGCAATACCACCCGCTTTGAATACGGCAATGTAATATGTTCCGGCTTCCGGCAGCGTGACGGATTCCACTACAAGTTCGCCATCCACGTCGTCATCAACTGCCTGCATAACCTGCTCGCCTGCTGCGTTGGTGATAAAAACCGCCAGTGGAATACCGATCTCGTTGGTGGCGGTTAGCGCCAGTGTCTCGTCCGCAGCACCTTCAATGCTGTACACCTGCGCGATACTGCTGGCGTCGAGCACACCCGTGACAGGCGTCCCCAATTCCAGCGCCCGCGCCTCGGTACCCTGCGCCGACACGATCAGCGTCGCCGACAGAACAGCTATCAGACACAGTGGCAGCCACAGCCGCTTTTGTTTTCCAAGCATGGACTGTTGTCCTCCTACGGTCACACAAGAAACTGCTCTGGCAAGTGTAACCGAAAGCCGATTCAAGTGCTATGGACAAACTCTACGCTTGCCCAGCGCTCCACAGCATACGCGCCTGGTAGGGACACGACACAGTCGTGTCCGCCACAATGTGGTATCCCGACATGCGCCGACTTTAGATGATCGCGCGAAACTGTGTATCCAGAGGTGATGTTTCGGCTAGGTTCCCGGCGTGGGGGGCGCTTCCAGCGACAGTTCGACAAAGGTGGTCGTGCCTTCGATGACGTTGACGATGACGCTGACGGTTTCGCCTCCGATATTGGCGATCACCTCATGCCGCCCAACCGGAATATCGCCGACGGCGAAATTCTCCTGCCAGGCAGGATCGGGATTCACATCCACGCCCGTATTCTGGTAGATGTAGGTTGATGTGGTATCCACCACCTGCCCTGTCGCGCGGCTGCGGATGGTCACATCGGCATCCATAACGAGTTCGCCGCTGCGGTTGAGCACGCGCCCGGCAATCACCCCTCTACCCACATAAGAAACCATCCACAGGACGGGGTTATAGGTGTCGCCGTAGTTTGGTCGGTACGCCGGATCATAGTTGCCGCGCTCGCCCAGGCGCACTTCAAAATGGACGTGCGGACCCGTGACGCGCCCGGTGTTGCCCACCAGCCCAATCGGATCGCCGGACACAACCTGCTGACCCGGCACGACGTTCACCAGCGCCAGATGCGCGTAGAGCGAAAAGATGCGCCGGTTATCGTAGCCAAAATCGTGCTCGATGACGACGACGTTGCCATAACTGTAGGTTTCCTGGAAGAAGCCGCCCTGAACCCGCAGCCCGTCAGCCGCCCAGACGACCGTACCATCACCCGCGGCGCGTACCGTTTCGCCAATCGGGTTGGACATATCCAGCCCGGCATGGATGCGCCATAGATTCTCCGGTCCATCGGAGCCATATGGGTAGTAGTACAAGCCGCGATTGTTGGCGTTTGAATCCACCGGACGAATCAGATAGTAGTGATCGCGTCCTAACGGATCGCGCGACTGCGGCGCGGGAAGCGGCGGCGGTGCCCACTGCTGCGGCGGGCGCGTGACGTAGATTTGCGTGAGGGGTATTTCCGTCACCAGCGCCGGGGCGGTGGGCGGCGGCAGCGTCGGCGTCGCGCCGGACAGCGGCGTCGCGGTTGCCTGCGCCAATGCGGCTGCCGAAATCGCCGTCCCGTCAAACGGCTCCTGTGCCGCCAGCGTGGGCGGCTCGAATCCCATCGTTGGGATGGCAACCGTAGGCAGCGCTGTGCTGTTGCTGCCAAACCCTTCCGCCAGAATTTGTTCCCAGGCGTTTACCTGCACCGTCGGCTGAATCTGTGTGGGGACGATGACGCGCAGTTCCTGCGCCGGTCGGGCGTTGTACCACAGCAGGAAGCCAAAGCCAGCCAGCGCGAGAACGATCAGTGTGATGGCGGGTATGCCATTCCCCTGGCGCTGCATGGCTACTGCCCTTCGCCTGCTGGCGCTTCCTGATTGAGCAGATCCTCAACTTCGGGCGGCAGCGTGGGGTCAACACCCTCGGCGGTCGGCTCGACCGGGATCGGCGGCGGCGCGGTGGGCGGCGTGGCGCTGCCCACTGTCTCGAAATTGTCCACCGGCGTTGGCGTCGGCGCAAAGTTGATCAGCGATCCCTCAGTCCAGATTTCACGCATGGCGTTATACCACGAAAGCCCATCCGTCTTGCGGAACAGCCAGTAATTGATGGCGTTCGAGTTGGCGCGCCAGTCAGAACCTGCCGGAACCCGTTCCCAGCCGTAATCCTCGGCGATCCGCGTAATATCGACATAATAGCCCTGCGGAAGCTGAAGGCGCAGGCGTCCGCCCTGGTCGTAAGCCTCGACATCCCCCTCGATGCGACTGGCGAAATCCCAGGGCATCCGGCGCAGCGGTTCGCCCAACTGTCCGTCCTGGGCGTCCTGCACCACCCGCAGATACAGCCGCCAGTAGGTATCCACGCCAATGTTCTCGCGGACGACTTCCAGCGCGGCGGGGCTGCCCGCCGTCGAGTTGCGGGTGATAGCGAAGGCGCGTCCGGTCATCAGCCAGTGACGCCGTTCCACACCCGGTTCGGGCGGGCGTTCCAGGGGCCAGAAGACGTGATCCATTCGCCCCATGAAATCCCAGCCGACCGAATCCAGCACGCGCTCGCGCATCGAACGGAAGGAGTCGTCCACCCGGTCGCTCAGAGTGGATGGCTCGGCGCTGACGCCAATGGCGCGCAGCACATACGGCGGATCGACGCTGCGCTCCGACACATCCTCGATATACAGCGGTCCTGATACCGCCGGACCGACGCTGCCGGAATTGACCAACTGCTGCGGCAGCGGCAGGGCTGACCAGACAGCGCCAGTGGTGCCAACCGGTACCGGAATCACGCTGGTCACAACGCCTGAACCCTCAAATGGGCTGGCGATCAGCTGCCCGCCATCGCCCACGTCGGCAGCAAAAACGATGCTCGCGCCATCCGGCGACCATGACGGGCTGCGCCCGCCGTAAAGCGGCTGCGCGGTGGCGTTTGGATCATCCGCCGACTTGACGAATACCGTCTCCAAGCCGTTCTCAAGCGCGCTGTAGGCAATCCACTCGCCGTTGGGTGACCATGCCGGATAGTCCTCGAAACGGTCGGGCGTATTGGTGAAATTGGTGACCGTCTGGTCGTTGAGGTTGAAGATGTAGATGTCCTGGTTGCCGTCGCGCCACGAGACGAAGGCGATCTGGCGACCATCAGGCGACCACGCCGGCGAAAAATCAGCCGCCGCCGAATTGCCCGGCATCGCCAGCGGCAGTTCGCTGCCATCCACCCGCTGGAATTGAATGTCGAGATTGCCACTCTGGTAGGTTTCATAGACCAGCCATTCGCCCGCCGGGTCCCAACTGGGTCCCGCCTGGAATGACAGGTCATAGGTCATGCGCGTTGTCTCACCAGAGGTGAGATCGTAAACGTAGATTTCCCAGTTGCCATCCTGACGCGAAGCATACGCCAGCCGCCGCCCATCGGGCGACCAAGCCGGATCGCGTTCGTCTTCCGGCGAATTGGTCAGCCGTATTTGCGTCCGGCTGCCCACCGGCACCGCCCAGATATCCGTCTGCCCCAGTTCCCGCACCGTGTAGGCAAGGCTGCCGCGCACTTCCAGCACCGAGGGCAGCGGCGTCACCGTCGGAACAGGACTCGCCAGCGGTCCCGCCGTCGGAGCGCCGCTTTCAGCCGGAGTTGAAGCGAACAGCGGCGCGGCATTCAGCGGCGCGCCGCCGCCCGACGGCGCGGTACGCGCCGGGTTGGTCGCCCACAGCACAACGCCAATCAACGCCGCCAGCAGCAGAACGGTGAAGGTGCTCAGGACACGGTTCTGAGCGCGAAGCGGATCTTCGACAATCGCGGCTTCCATCTGCGCGCGGGCGGCGCGGCGTGCCATGACCCGTTCGGCAGACAGCGCGGTTTGTCCGGTCGCGCGGCGGAAAAGGTTGAGCAGCAGCAAAAGCAGCAGCCCAAAGAGCGTCCCAATCGGACGCAGCACCAGCCCCAACAGCCGCAGAATAGGCGCGAAAATGCGCTGCACCAGCAGCGACAGACCATCCAGCGTCACATCCACCAGCGCGAGGCTGCTCTTGAGGAGAACAATGCCCAGTTTATCGGTGAGGCGGTAAGCGCGAACTAACATGCGGGAGTAAAGAATCCTGTTTGACTATGAAGAAGTAAGCTCGAATTGTAGCTGTAAAAACAAATGGCGGCAATCAGGGCGCGAATTTTGGGACTGGTGAAAGGTGAGGAGATATTCCATCGGGCAAGGTGCGCCTTGTCCCTACACGCCCGTGTTTTTCCCCACACCCGCCAAATTGACGCTTATTCAAACTTCGTGTACTGTAATCAGAACAATTTATCGTTCTGTTAGCCGCTGCCAAGAGGTTTCACCGATGCAAAAATTACGCCTGCTCCTGGTTGTGCTGTGCGTCTTGTTTTTGACCATTCCCGTGTTCGCGCAGCAAACAACCCATCTGGTACAGCCCGGCGAAAACCTCTTTCGAATAGCGCAGTTGTATGGCACAGAAGTCAGCGTCCTGGCGCAGGCAAATGCCATCAGCAACACCTGGCAGATTTACGCCGGTCAAACGCTGGTCATCCCCGGAACAGCGCCAGCCAGCGCCGTTCCCGCCGAATCGCAGCCTGCCAGCCCGGCAGCGCCCATTTATTACACCGTCCAGCGCGGCGATCAGCTCTGGCGGATTGCCCAGCTTCACGGCATCACCTCCGACGAACTGATCCGCCTGAACAACATCGCCAACGCGAACCTGATTTATGCCGGACAGCAGCTTATCGTCGGCATGGGTGCCGCCGACCCGGCGCAGGCTGCGCCAACATCGCCGGATATCGTCGCGCTGCCCACAGCCCAAATCCTGCCGCTGCTCGATGCCGCCGTCAGCGTGCCGTCAAGCGCCGCCACGAGCGAAACAACGCACGTCGTCCAGCCGGGCGAAGGACTGGCTTCGATTGCCCGGCGCTATGGCGTGAGTATGCTCGCCATCACCCAGGCGAACAACATTTATAATGCCGATCACATCCTTGCCGGTCAGACGCTGCGCATTCCCGGTCAGGGAAGCGGTGGACTGGAATATCAGGTCGTCACCGCCGCCGCGCCCGCCGCCCCAACCAGCTTTGGGCGTGAGATCATCGTTGACCTGAGCGACGCGCGGGTGTATGCCTACGAAAATGGCATGTTGGTGCGCAATGTACTGGCTTCAACCGGGCTGCCCGCCACACCCACCGTCCAGGGCGATTTCACCGTCCAGCGCAAATACACCGCCCAGACGATGGTCGGACCCGGCTACTACCTGCCCGATGTGCCGTATGTGCTCTATTTTTACGCCGGTTACGCCCTTCACGGCACCTACTGGCACAATAATTTCGGTCAGCCGATGAGCCACGGCTGCGTCAACCTGCCAACCCCGGACGCGGAATGGTTCTTCAACTGGGCAGATGTGGGGACGCCGGTTCGCGTTCAGTGGTGAGGTGCTGCCGGAAGAGGGGGTGACGTCAGTTTCCGGCGGGCGGCTGCCCTTCCAGACCGAGCGCCGCCGCGTTCGCCTTCATCGCATCCAGCACGATCTGAATGTGTTCGTCCAGCGGAACGCCGAGGGCTTCCGCCGCGTTTTCGATTTCCTGGCGGCTGACCGGCGCGGCGAACAGTTTGTCTTTCCACTTCTTCTTTATTGACCTTAGCTCCACGTCCAGAATGCTTTTCGATGGGCGCACCAGCGCCACAGCGATCAGAAATCCGGTCAGTTCGTCTACGGCGACCAGGGACTTTTCCATCAAGGTTTCCGGTGCGACGCCGGTGATTTCCTCGGCGTGTGCCAGTATCCCGCGAATTACGTCCTCCGGCACGCCGCGTTCGCGCAGCACCTGCGACCCCACCACCGGGTGTCCGACGGTGCTCACGTCTGGATAGCGCTCGTAGTCAAAGTCGTGCAGCAGCCCGGTGACACCCCACACGTCAGGATCGCCCTGAAAGCGCGGCGCGTATGCCCGCATTGATGCTTCGACGGCGAGCATGTGCCGCCGCAGCGACTCGCTGGCAGTCCATTCCGTCACCAGTGTCCACGCCTGTTCTCGATTCAAGTTCCCCCCTCGTAGACGTTAACGCTGATAGTCAGTGGTTGGCTGCCGATAAGGATTTGCCCCGGCGTCCGCAGTTCCCACTGTCCCGAACAAATTACCACCTGATTATTCTGGCGGCATGCCGTCGGCGGCGTGCGCCCGACCAACTGAAGCGTCGTCGTGTCCCCGACTTCGACGCGCTCGCGGATGAAAAGATAGGGTTCCGCGCCGAAGTTTTCGCCGCTGCCCAGCAGGAACACCAGCGCCGTCAGTCGTTCCCACGGACAGGTGCCGGTGTTTTGCAGCACAATCTGGCGCTCGTAACGGACACCCGCCACGAAGAAATCGCCATCCGGCGGCGTTTGCTCCACAATCCGGTAGTCGTAGTGACAGGCGACAATCGTCTGCGTCTGCTGCTCTCGGAACAGGGTTGCCTGTATCAGCGTCAGCGTCAGATCGAGCGTCGGCGTGAGGGTGATCGACGGCGTCAGCGTCGTGGATGGCGTATAAGTCATCGTTGGCGTCTCCGACGGCGTCAGCGTGAACGTTTCCGTCGGTACGGCGGTATCGGTGGCTGTAGGGAACGGCGTCACCCGTTCGGTGGGGATACTCATCACCCTCGCAGTGGCGGTAGGCGGCGGTTCGGGGGTCAGGGTAGCCGGTTCGGTTGGCGCGAGTGTTGGGGTCAGTGTCGGCATGTCCGTCGCCGTCTCGGTCGGCGTCTCGCTGGGGCGCAGTCCAAGCAGCCCCGCGCCGCCGTCACTCATGGCGAACAGCGCCACGCCGATCAGCACCACGCCGCCGAACAGCAGCCAGTACCAGCGCGACAGCGGCTGTCGCGTTGGCGTGCCGCGCGCGCGCTGTTCCTCTCTGGCTTTGCGCACTTCGTCGGACAGCCCCGCCAGTTCCTGGGTATCCTGCTCTTCGCGCGTTGGCTTGCTGACGACGAGGGTTTGCTGGTATTCAACCGTTTCGCCGCGCTCGACCTTCTCCAGATCGGCGATCAGTTCGTTGGCAGACTGGTAGCGGTCGTCGGCGTCCTTTGCCAGCAGCCGGGTAATCACCACGTCAATGGAGGGCGGCAGGTCGGGATTCAGCCGCCGCGCCGAGGGGATCGGCTCGTTGAGATGCTTCAGGATGACCGCCAGCGGCGTTTCGGCGTCGTAGGGCAGCCTGCCCGTCACCAGTTGAAACAGGATTACGCCGAGCGAATACAGGTCAGAGCGCTCGTCTCCGGCATCGCCCAACCCCTGCTCCGGCGCCATGTAAGCCGGTGTTCCGACCATGCCGCCGCTTGCCGTAAACTGGATGCCGGTCACGATCTTGGCGATGCCAAAATCTGCCAGCACGACCCGGTTGTCACGGTCAAGCATCAGGTTGGCGGGCTTCACGTCGCGGTGGATCATGCCCTGACTGTGGGCGTAAGCCAGCGCCCCGGCAGCCTCGCGCACGATGCGCAGCGCCTCGTTGAGGGGCATCAGTTCGCCCTGCTCGTTCAGGCGGAACAACTGCCCCTTCAGCGTTGGTCCTTCGACCAACTCCATCACCATGTAGTAGCTTTCGAGGGCTTCATCGGTCTCGAAGTCGTACACCTGAACGATGTTCGGGTGTTTCAGCCGCGCGATATTGCGGGCTTCTTTCTCGAAGCGGGTCTTGAATTCAGGGTCATCGGCAAGGAACGCGTGAAGCACCTTGATCGCCACGTAGCGATCAAGACTCACGTGATAAGCGCGGTAGACTTCTGCCATGCCACCACGCCCAAGACGTTCAATAACCTCGTATTTGCCCAGCTTACGTGTTGCCACGGTTCAGCGCTCGCCTTGCACGAAGCAAAAGTGCCCGCACCCAGTATTTTCAGCCCGGCAGTATACCCTGATTGGTTTCAATTTTCAAACCATTATGGATTTTTCGGAGTCTGAATAATAGTACAGGACATAAGGCAAACCTAGAGTAAGAATTTCAGGTGGACGACGGGTATCCGGTGGCTGTCCTGGAGACGCCCCACCCTGCCCGCCGTCCAAACTTGCTGCGCTTAAAACGGCGTTCGCTTAGCCGCCGCCGGAAACACCCTGAATGCCGCCTTCGGTCATCTGGCGGGCGTCGAGCGCCTTATCCACATCCTCGGCTTTCATATAGCCAAGCTCAACCACAATTTCCTTGATGCTGCGGTTTTCCGCCATCGACTTCTTGGCGACTTCCGCGCCCTTCTGATAGCCGATAATTGGGTTCAGCGCCGTCACCAGAATCGGGTTGCGCGCCAGCCAGCCTTCGGCGCGCTCGCGGTTGGCGACCAGCCCGCGCACGCCAAACTCGGTGAAAGCGTTGACCGAGCCGATCATAACGTGCATGGCTTCAAACAGGTTGTGGGCAATAATCGGCATCATCACGTTCAGTTCAAGCTGCCCTGCCTGCGCCGCCAGCACCACCGTCTGGTCGCAGCCCATGACGTGGAACATTGCCATGTTCAGCATTTCCGCCATCACCGGGTTGATCTTGCCGGGCATGATCGACGAGCCGGGCTGTACCGCCGGGAAGGTGATCTCCGCCAGTCCCGTCGTGGGACCGCTGGAAAGCAGCCGGGTGTCATTGGCGATGCGGATCAACTCCTGCGCCGCCGTTCGTATCGCGCCGGAGAAGAACGCCGCGTCCTGGTGCGACTGCATCGACTCGAACAGGTCGTCCGACTCGGACAGCTTCAGCCCGCTGAGCTGGCTCAGTTTGGCGACCATCCGCGCGTGGTATTCGGGATGGGCGTTCAAGCCGGTACCCGTCGCCGTACCGCCGATGCCCAGCCGCCGCAGCCCTTCCGCCGCCTGCTCGATCTTTTCGATATTCCGGTGAATTGCCTTCGCCCACGCGCCGACTTCCTGCCCCAGCGTGACCGGTACGGCGTCCTGCAAATGGGTGCGCCCACTCTTCACCACGTCATCCCATTCACGCGCCTTAGCGGTAAAGGCATCCGCCAGCGTCCCCAGCGTCGCGACCAGTTCGTCCACGCGCCACAGCGCGCCGAGGCGAATCGCCGTTGGAATGGTATCGTTGGTGCTCTGCGCCATGTTGACGTGATCGTTCGGGTTGACCGGCTTGCCCTTGTCTTCGAGCGCGAAACCGAGGATCTGATTGGCGCGGTTGGCGATCACCTCGTTGGTGTTCATGTTGTGGCTGGTGCCCGCGCCCGCCTGGAACGGATCGACCACGAACTGCTCGCGGTGCTGTCCCGCCAGAATCTCGTCGCCCGCCTGCATGATCGCCCGCGCCATTTCGGGGCTGAGCAAGCCGAGATCCAGATGTACTTCGGCGGCGGCGCGTTTGATTAGCACCATCGACCAGACAAACGCCGGATAGGGCTTCAGACCGCTGATGGGAAAGTTCTCTACCGCGCGCTGCGTTTGCGCGCCGTACAGCGCGTTTGCGGGAACCTTGACCTCGCCAAGCGAGTCCTTTTCAATACGATATTGGGTCATCTGTGATTTCTCCAACACTCCATAACGCGCTCGCATCGTTGAGAATAAGTATCGCGGCTGGTGCCGCCACCTCGTGCAAGCGCCAGATCAACAAAAAAGCGCTCCCCATTGTAGCGCCATTAGATCCCTGAATAAAACCGTTTGTACTATTTGCCATTCGTTAGCGGGGCAAGCCGGTGACTCGCCCCGCTGCTGTTTACATCAATGATGTCCTACCGCGCGGCGTATCGACGGGCAACCTCGTCCCAGTTGATCACGTTAAAGAACGCGGTGATGTAATCCGGGCGGCGATTCTGGTACTTGAGATAGTAGGCATGTTCCCAGACATCCAGACCCAGGATCGCCTTCTTGCCTTCCATCAGCGGCGAGTCCTGATTCGCCGTCGAGGTGATGCTCAGCGAGCCATCCGGCGCGACCAGCAGCCATGCCCAGCCGGAGCCAAAACGAGTCGCGCCTGCTGCCGAAAACTGCTGCTTGAACGCATCGAAGCCGCCAAACGCCGAATTGATGGCGTTCGCCAGATCGCCGGTCGGCTGTCCGCCGCCGTTGGGACCCATAACCTGCCAGAACAGCGTGTGGTTGGCATGACCGCCACCGTTGTTGCGCACCGCCATCTGGATATCCTGCGGCAGGCTGCTGATCGAGCCGAGCAGCTCTTCAATCGACTTGTTCTGCAGGTCAGCGTGACCCTCCAGCGCCTTGTTCAGATTGTTGACGTAAGCCGCATGGTGCTTGTCGTGGTGGATTTCCATCGTCTGCTGGTCAATGTGCGGCTCCAGCGCGTTCGAGGAATAAGGAAGGGCGGGTAATTCAAACGCCATTTTGCACATCTCCTGTTGTTATAAATCAGTAAGAGCGAGACATATTGTAACAGATCTGGACGCCAATTACACCCGTCGCGCTCGTAAAACTGGACTTTTGTACAGGACTATCATCCCCTGTTAAGATTATGCTCCACGCTACCCGAAGAAAACTTCGCCTTTCTGGCATAATTCCGTTTGATAAGGATTCCATGTCTCAGGTTACCGCTGTCGCGCCCAACCAGACGCTTGCCCGCGTCTTAACCTTTTTGACCATCGGCGTTCTTGCCGCCTCGATGTCGTCGATTCTAATTCGCTTCGCCCAGAACGACGGACTGCCGTCTATCTTCATCGCCGCCGGGCGGCTGACCGTGGCTGCCTTGCTGCTCACGCCAGCGGCGCTCAGCCGCTACCGCGCCGACCTGACCCGCCTGAGCAAACGCGACCTGCTGATGGCGGGCGCGTCGGGCTTCATGCTCGCCATCCATTTCGCCACCTGGATCAGCTCGCTGGAATACACCAGCGTATTGATCAGCGTCGTCTTTGTCACGACGGGTCCGCTGTGGGTGGCGCTGCTGGAATTCACGTTTTTGCGCGTCCGCATCCGGCAAATCGTCATTGCCGGGCTGGTGATCGCCGTGTCCGGCGGAATCCTGATCGGCGTCACCGGCAGCGGCGCCAGCACCGCAGGTCAGCAGCCGGTTCTGGGCGGGGCGCTGGCGCTGTGCGGGGCAATGGCTTTCGCGGTCTATTTGGTCATCGGGCGGCGGCTGCGCGCCAAGCTGAACCTGGTGCCGTATATCTGGCTGGTGTACAGCTTCACAGCGGCATTTCTGGTCGCGCTGGTCATCGCGACCGCCACGCCAATCACCGGCTATCCGGCGTCGGGCAATTTCTGGGTGCTGATGCTGGCGCTGCTGCCGCAGTTGGTCGGGCATACATCGTTCAACTACGCCCTGCGCTATCTCTCGGCAACCTTCGTCAGCATCGCCTCGCAGCTAGAGCCGATTGGCAGCGCCATCGTCGCCTTCATCGTCTTTCAGGAGATTCCAACTGAGTGGCAGTTGCTCGGCAGCATCGCCATTCTGATCGGGGTTGGGCTGGCAAGCTATGGGCAGGGGAAAGAGTGATTTAATCGCCAAAGCGCCAAAATTAGCTGTAGGGGCGCAAGCGTGCTGCGCCCCTCTTTCTTTTTGGCTTCGTGCCTTTGCGTTGAGTCTTTTATCCCTCGCGCCGCAGGTTGAAGCCCATGTATTCAAACGCGCCGGGCCACACGTCGTAGCGCGGCACATCCTGCGGGCGCAGAACGGGCGAGATCGTGCTTTGCAGCGTGCCGTCGAGAATCATCTCCTGAAGCGTGTATTCGACCAGCAGCCGAAAGTCGATGTCATTGCGCGGCACCGCCATCGCCACGTAAAAACGGCTGAACCAGACCGCATTACCGTCAGCGTCCGCCAGGATTGACAGTTCCTCGCCATTGTCTTCAAGATGTGGCACCAGCTTCATGCTGTCGCCTACCACCGCGTCCAGATTGATGTCAGTCGCTGCAAGGATCGAAAACGCCGCGTCTTCTTCCCGTATCTGGTACGGATCGCTGATGATGGCGCGCGCCGCTTCCGCCTGCGCCCGCAGCACGTCCACCACCCCCGACTCATTGTTGAAGACGCCAACCGCCTTGCCGCGCAGATCGCCAATACTGAAGATATTGCGGTCGGTTTCGACCATCATCTGCAAACCATGCACCAGATAATAGCCGGTGAAATCGACCTGCGAGGCGCTTGCCCAATCGGGCACGAGGTTGATGGCAAGATCCGCCTGTCCGCTGGCGACTGAACCAATCGGGTTCGCCGCGCCGTCCGGCACGATCACCACTGTCACCCCCCAGCGTTCCGCCATCGCGTTCACCAGCGTGCGGTTGACCGCATCCAGGCGGCGGGCGCTCTCGCCCGAATCGGCAGGCAGTTCGCCAATGCCAGCCACCCGAATCACGCGCTCGTTTTGCAGCCGAGGCAGCACGTACTGCGACGGCAGCGGCACGTCCGCGCCGAACTGCTCCGGGCGCGGCGCTTCGTCGCCCACGTTCGCCCAGGTGATCAGCGTGCCGGGCGGATAATCAATATCGGCAAAATTGGCGCGGTGAATCTCATTCAGCCGCCCGCTTTGCAGCAGATACTGGAGCGTCCTGTCCACCAGACTGCGCAGGTTCACGTCCTGCCGCCGCAAGCCGATGGCATACGGTTCCGGCATGACCGGCTCGTCGAGGATGCGCACCACGCCCGGCTCGCTGATCGCCCGCGTCAGCCGAATCCGGTTTTCGACCACGCCATCCACTTCGCCGCTGAGGAGCGCCGCCAGCGCCGCGTCCAGGGTGTAGTACGGCAGCACGTTGGCGGTATACGCCACTCGCCCGAACCACCACCCGACGGCGGTTTCGCCGCGCGTGCCGACCACTACGCCAACATTTCGATCCGCCATCTGCGCCAGCCCCAGCGCGTCGTCGCCATCGCGCACCATCATTGCCTGCACGCTGGGATAATACGCCTGGCTGAATTCAATCCGCTGGTCAAGCTCGCGCAGGTGCGGCTGAGCGCCCAGCAGCAGGTCAATATCGCCGCTGGCGACCAGATCGACGCCGGTCTGCCGCGTCGCCTGCATAAATTCCGCCGTCACGCCCCAGGCTTCCGCCATCGACCGCCCGAGATCAGCATCAAATCCTGAGATAATCAGGCTGCCGTTTTCGTCAGTGCGGGTGCTCAGTTCGCCAAACGGCGCTTCGTTGAACAACACCCCCACCCGCACCACGCCCTCGCGCTGGATACGCGCCGCGCCCGATTCCGACGGCAGCGCATCGATCATCGAGGCTTCTTCTACCAGCACCAGCGTCGGCGGCACCAGCGTTGGCGCGGCGTTCTGTTCGGGAGGCGCGGCGACAACCAGCGGCGCTGCCACCAGAAGCAGGACGACCAACGCCAGCAGTACCGGCATCCCACGCAGGGACGCGACGGTGTTGTGTCCGCGTTTTCGGTATTCTGGACGCGACGGTGTCGCGTCCCTACCCACCTTATATCGCGCCCTTGCGCCTTTGCGCCTTTGCCTTAAGTTCTGTTCATTCATTTCGGTACAATCCATTTGTCACGATATAGTCAAGCGTAGGCTGCGGCACCAGATACCGGACACTCCTGCCTGCCCGCAGCCGCGCCGCAATGTCAGTCGATGACACGTCCACCATTGGCGCGTCGATCATCACCACCCGTTCCGCCAGCCCTGGCAGCGCCGTCTGGTGCATGTCCGGCGCGGCAGGAATACCCGGTCTTGGCATCACCGCCAGCCTGCACAACGCGATCAGTTCCTGTGGACGATACCACGTCGGCAGGTCGCGAAGCGAGTCGGCACCGATCAGGAAATACAGTTCCGCGCCGGGATACTGCCGCTGGATAATGCGCAGCATATCGACGCTGTAATGCGGTCCTGGTCGGTCGATATCGGCGCGTGAAATGGCGAAGTCTGCGTTGCCGGCAACTGCCCTTTCCAGCATCGCCAGCCGGTGTTTGATGCTCAGGCGGGTGTCATCCTTGTGCGGCGGGTCTGCCGCCGGAACAAACACAATCTGTGCCGCGTTTAGCATCTCGCGCGCCGACTCTGCCAGCAGCAGATGTCCGATATGCGGCGGATCAAACGTCCCGCCGAGAATTCCCAGTCGCATCAGGCAGCCTCGCAACTACCACTGAGGGCTGAATAGGAAGAGTAGGAAAGGTAGAAAAAGTAAGAAAAGTAGAAGATACGAATTGCTTTTTACCGCTTCTACTTTATGGAGAAACTGAAAAGCCTCATTTCCAAACGGACGCCGTAGGGACACGTGCATACTGCGTATGCGGCATACTACGTATGCGGCATACTACGTATGCTTTGTCGTGTCCGTTCCCTTCAATCAGGCGGCGGACACGATATTATCGTGTCCCTACAACATACGGCGGTTCCTAATCAGTTTGTCCATTAGTTACTTCCTCTATTTCTTTTACTTCTTTTACTCCGCCCTTAATCCGCCCATTCCAGTTCGTGCTCGCCAATATAGACGGTATCGCCTTCTTCGATGCCCAGGTCGCGCAGCACCTGCGTGATGCCGAGGAAATCGAGCGTCTTCTGGAAGCGCAGCACTGCCTCTTCGTAATCCCAGTAGGTCATGTTCGCCGCGCGTTCGATGCGCTTGCCGCTGATGCGGAATTCGCCCTCATCGACCTTCTCCACCGTGAACGGCACCTCTTCCGGCGGCAGTTCGTACAGCGGCATCACAGCGGGCAGCGGCTCTTCTTCCGGCAGTTCGGCGCGCGTCTGGAACATTCGCTGCACCAGCGCCTTGACGTTTTGCTGCGTCGCCGCCGAAATCGCCAGCGGCTGCTCGATACCGCGCGCTTTCAGGTCGGCTTCAATCTGCGACCAGCGCGCCGCCACCTCAGGGATATCCATCTTGTTCAGGACGACAATCTGCGGGCGCTTGCCCAGTTTGTCGTCATACAGCGACAATTCGACGTTGATCTGGTTGTAGTCGGCGACCGGGTCTTCGCTGTCGCCGTTCAGCAGATGGATCAGCATCCGCGTGCGGGTGATGTGGCGCAGAAAGGCGTGCCCCAAACCGACGCCCATATGCGCCCCTTCCACCAGACCGGGGATATCGGCGACGACCAATTCCTCGTCGTCGTAACGCACCATGCCCAGATTCGGCTCCAGCGTGGTGAACGGGTAATCGGCGATCTTCGGGCGGGCATTGCTGATGACTGAAAGCAGAGTCGATTTGCCCGCGTTTGGCACGCCGACAATGCCCACGTCGGCGATCAGCCGCAGTTCGAGGATGATCCACTTTTCTTCGCCCGGCTCGCCCTTTTCGGCGTAGCGCGGTGCCTGATTCTGCGAGGTGGCAAAGCGGGCGTTGCCGCGCCCGCCGCGCCCGCCTTTGACGATGATCACCCGGTCGCCCTCGCGCACCAGATCGGCGAGGATCTCCTGCGTCTCGGAATCGCGGACGATAGTTCCCGGCGGCACATTGATGATGATGTCTTCGGCGCTCCTGCCCGTCTTGGTTGCCGAGCCGCCGCGCGCCCCATGCCCGCCCTTAAAATGGACTTTGCCGCTGAAGGCGGACAGCGTATTCTGCCTGGGGTTCACGCTCAGTATGACGTCCGCGCCTTTGCCGCCGTCGCCGCCCGAGGGTCCGCCGTGGGGGATATATTTCTCACGGCGAAACGTGACGGCGCCATCGCCGCCGCTGCCGCTGGCTACGAAGATTTTTACCTGATCGATCATCTGCACTCCGTTTCCGGGATGTCTTCCGGCTGCCCATCACGATACCAGGCGAGTGTCCGGCGAGCGCCTTCCCGAAAATCTGTGGGCACAAAGCCCAGCTCTACACGCGCTTTCTCATTTGAAACGCGCCAGTAATTATACACGTAGGATTTCAGATTGAGGGGCCAGAACGGCTCCTGCTTTGTGACCGCCGCGATTGCTTCCAGCCCGCGCGACGCCGCCACCCCCATCCAGCCGGGAATAGTGAGGCGAGGAAAGCGCAGGTTGCCTTCCCGGCAGATGATGTCAAACGCTTCCCGGTGCGTCAGCGAGTCGTCGCAGATATTGTAAATCTCGCCCAACCGCCCGCGCGTGAACGACTGTAGAATCGCCCCTGCCACGCCCGAAATATATGCCGGAAAGGTGACGTAGCGCCCCCGGTTCACCTGCATGATGATGCCGCGCATCGGATCGCGGAAGAACAGGCGGTTGAAGGCGTACTGTCCCAGGGGACCGTAATACGCGCCCGGTCGCAGAATGATGACCGGCATACCGGCGTCTACCCGCTGGCGAACCGCCAGTTCCGCCCGCAGCTTGCTGCGCTGGTAGGCATCGGCAGGCTGCGCCGGATGCGTTTCGTCAACAATGCGGTTGGGGTCGGGATGCCCGATCAGGGCAACGGTTGAAATATGGATAAAGCGCTCAACGTCCGCGCCGCTGGACGCGACCAGCATGTTCTCGGTGCCGCCGACATTCGTGCGGTCAAAGTCTGCCTCATTACCCCAGAAGCGGAACAGCCCGCCCGCGTGAACGACAAACCGGCTGCCTGCCATCCCCCGCCGCAGCGAATCTGGATCGAGCACATCGCCCGCTAACACTTCGACATTGGGACAGCCAGCCCGCCAGGGGTTTGCGTCCGGCTTGCGCGTCAGCACCCGGACACGATAGCCAGCGCGGCACAGCATCGGCACCAGGTGGCGTCCGAGGAAGCCAGTTCCACCGGTTACAAAGACGATGTCACTCACTTATTGTATGCCAGCCGAGGGATTACGAGTCGCGCCCGATAGTTTCAGGCAAATGTGCGTGTTCCTGGATACGGGGATGAGTCAGGTGAGTGCCCCAGCCAATGGGGAGTTCCTGAATCAGCGAGTCGATCTTCCAGCGGTGTTCTTTGGCGACGTAGAGCATAGAATACAGCACCGCCCCGCTGCCAAGATCCTGCGTCGAAACGCGCGCCCGCGTGCGGGTGTTGTAGGTCGCCATCCGCCGCTGCGACTGGCGATCAATCACCAGGCAGCGCTCGCCGTCGTCGGAAAACTGCCGCACCTGAACCAGATGATCGGCGCGCAGCACGCCGTAGCACGCCGGCATCCCAGTGGTGCGGTAGTGCATCAACACCTGTTGGTGGCGGCGCAGCGCCCTGCCGGATAAGTAGTAGGATGCGGTTGACCACTGCTGCCCCAGCGAGCTGGTCGTGCTGTCGTGCAGCCAGTGGATCGCTTCGAGGTAGTGCTCGCGGACTTCCTGTACCACTTCATCGGGAGCCATCCACTCCACCTTACGCGCTACGCCAGCACGAATACGGCGCATTCTGTTTAACCAGGGAACAGAACCCGACGTGTTTAGGGACATCAGTACAATCACCGCAAGAATAATGAACAGAATTGTCCAGGTCATCTTGATGCCAAGATTATGTCTGGAATTATGGCTGACTCTACCAGTCAGTTCCGCAAAACGCAACGGTACATAAAGCCCGTAAAGCGTCTGGAATCGGGCTGAATATCCGCGAACGCAGGGTCGAAATCCAGGGGAAAATCAGCCGCCGTCCTGCTTCAGCGTCTCGTAGACGCGCTGGCGCAGCAGCGCCGCGTTCAGCGGGCGGCTGAGATAGATACGCGCCCCGGCGACGCGCAGCGCCATCGTCGGATCGTCGTCGCCAGCGTCGGATGGCTCGTCGGCAAGCGTGACTATCGGAAGCTGGTGGAGAGGGTGAATCTCGCGCAGGCGGCTGAGCATTTCCCAACCGTGCATATCACTCAGGCGAACGTCCATAATCAACAGGTCGGGGGTGCAGTCGGCGGCGGCGCAGTCTTCCAGCAGATGCAGCGCCCCGCTGCCACACTCGGCAAAGGCGATCTCGACCTGCATCACCTGCAGGGCATCCACGATCTGCTGCCGTTCGTCGGCGCTGCCGCTGACCACGATCACATGCTTACCGGCGGTCACCGGAGACGCGCTCTGGCTGGCGATCAGCGTATCGAGATCAACCCGCTCGGCTTCCTCTACGACGTGCCGGACGAACGGCGTATCCACAAAAGCGATGACCGTCGCTTCAAACAGCGGCGACAGCCGGGTAAAGATGCGCTGCGCCGCCTCAGCTTCGGCGATGCTGGCATAGGCTGCCCAGTCGTAGCCCAGCACCGCAATCGTGCCTTCGTGGGCGCAGGCGGTGAAACTGCCGCTGGCATTCTCGGTTTCAATCGCCGCCACCACGCGCTCCAGATCGCCCTCCGGCAGCGTGGTGTTCAGGTAAAACACGCGCGACTGACCGGAATCGCCGTCAATCGTGCGCAGTCCGATAAACCGGCTTTGTTCGGGCAGCGCAAAGACCCACACGTACTGGCGGTTGAAATACTCCACCAGCCCAAGCGTTTTCAGGTGATTGAGTTCAAAATCGCTTACCGGATGTCCGAGCTGGCTGTAATCAAAACCGCGCACTCGCCCGGAATAAATTTCCTGCACGAGTGATTCAGACCACTGGACGACGGGTTCGCCATCGTCCAGCACAAATACCTGATGGCGCGGGACGGGTGTCCCGCTGAGAATCCGGCTCATAGATCGACAAAGTACGACGCCGCCGAACGATCAATCATGTCTTTCGTCAGCATGGGCGGCTTGTTCATATAGGTGGCGATGTCCAGAAGCTGGTTGATGATGTCGCGCGGGTGTACGGCGCGCAGCTTGCGATCCTTGTTGATATACCATTCCTTGAGCAGATATGCCAGCGCCTGCTCGTCATACTTGATGCCTTTGGACTGGCACACCCGCCTGAAAATCTCACGAAACTGCTCGTAGGTAGGGTCGCCAATTTCGATCTTGTGGCGAATCCGGCGCAGGAACGCCTCGTCCACCAGGTCGCGCGGGTCAATGTTGGTCGAGAACACGATCAGCACAAAAAACGGCAGCTCAATCTTGCGACCGGTCGCCAGTGTCAGGAAGTCCACCCCTTTTTCCAGCGGCACAATCCAGCGGTTGAGCAGGTCGCGGGGGCGCACCTGCTGGCGACCAAAGTCGTCGATCAGGAACATGCCGCCGTTTGCCTTCACCTGAAACGGCGCTTCGTAGTATTTGTTGGTGTCGTCATAAACCAGGTCAAGCCCTGCCAGCGTGAGTTCGCCGCCGACCATAATCATCGGGCGACGAATGCGAATCCAGCGCGGGTCTGGCACAACCCCCGTTCCGATACGCACCCGCTGTTCGTCCGGCTCGGCGATCTCATGGTTCACATTGTCGAATACCCGAATCACCTGACCGTCAACGTCGAAGGCGTGCGGAATCCAGATGTTGCCGCCCAGCACCATGCGCCCGACCGTCTCGGCAACCGTCGTCTTGCCATTTCCAGGCGGACCATAGAGGAAAATCGATTTACCCGAATTGACCGCCGGACCAATACGTCCCAGCATATCGTCCGAAATGACGAGATGCTGCATGATCGACCGCATCTCTTCCTCATGGACGATCAGCCGTTCGCGGTTCTGCTCGCGCATGGCGGTGATGTACTGGTGCAGCGTGACCGGCGCGGGACCCGCGTACTGCGAGCGATCCAGCGCTTCACGCGCTTTCTCGGCGCCCCGGCTGGAAATCAGGTACTGGTAGCCCGCCTCGCCCAACCCGCCCGAACCACGCACCTCGACGAACTTTTCGCGCTTGAGGAACTCCATCACCGTATCCAGCACGCCGGTGAACGGCAGCTTGACGATATCGGCGATGACGTGCCCAGGCATGTAACCGCCAAAATAGAGTACCTTGAGCACCAGATCAGCGACGTTGAGCAGATTCAGCCCGGTATCTTCGAGGCGAGTCAGCGGCGGCGGCGTCCACGCATTGGCGCTCAGATCACCGGTCACGGGTCGCGGCGGGTTGATATTCTTCAGCGGCTGTGGGCGTGGCGAAATGCTTGAAATCGGGCGATCACTCATATTTCGAGTCCTTTAGGAAATCTTTTACAGGCGGGTAAGCCTTGTCACAGTGCGCTTCTTCTCATTAGGAATAGTACAGTGTTACGAACCGTGCAAGGCTTAAGACTATATAATCTCCGATGACTGTAAAATAGCAATCTTACGGGTTTGTAAATGCAAAACAGTGCCGCCGTCAATCCGTCAGATTGGGTTTGACTTTCGTTTCAGGGGGTTGACAAACCCCGCGCCTGAGCTAGAGTTGCGTCACTTTTACCAGTACTAAGGTCATGTCTTTGCTGAACACGATGATTGAAAACATCCAGTGGCTGGGTCACAGCAGCTTTGTCCTAATGGGACCGCCCAGCATTTATATCAATCCCTGGCGCACGACGCGCGCCGAGCAGCCAGCCGACGTGATTCTGGTCAGTCATGACCATTACGAGAATTTCTCGCTGGCAGACATTGAAAAGCTGCGCGGTCCCGAGACAATCGTCATCGGCAACGAGCGCGTCGCCAGCGAGCTTGAAGGCTGCAATGTCCTGCGTCCCTGGCAGAGCGTCTCCGTCGGTCGCGCCTGCATCAAAGCGGTGCCCGCCTACTCGCCAACCGACGCCCGCCACGCCCCCTCAGAAGGTGGGCTGGGCTTCATCATTTCGCTGAATTACTACGACGTGTACTACGCTGGCGACACCCAGTTGATCCCGGAAATGTCGTCCATCAAGCCCGACATCGCCATCCTGCCGATAGACGGCAATGGTACGATGACGGTTGACGACGCGGCTCAGGCAGTCGCCCGGATGCGCCCCCGCTGGACAATTCCGTGTAACTGGAACAACGGCAGCCGCGTCAACGCCCACATGTTTGAACGCGAAGGCAGCGCCTACACCGAGGTCGTGCTGCTGTCGCCAAAACCGTAGCGCTCACCCTCACCCCTTACTTCGCTCGTTCCCTGCTCGCTGGCTGCCCTTTCCCGGCAGCGCGTGATACACGCGGTCAACGTAAAAATTGGCATCGCTGTACAGATCGCGGATCTCGCGGGCGAGGACGAAGCGATCCCAGGTGGTGTAGATAAAGGCTATTCGGCGTCTGGTGGGGTTCAGCACCGGCGGGTCTTTAACCTGCAATTCGCCTAACGCGATGCGGTAGTATTCGCTGCTGGCGCTGCGGTGGTTTGGCTCATTGGGCAGCAGATCGACCCGCCGGACAAGCTCCAGCCCACGCATCCCGGCAAAGTAGCAAATGCCGCCGTTCTGCTCTTTGAACGCGCGGCTCAGATAAAACGCCAGGTATTCGGCGTTTACGCCCAGCGGCATCTGCGCTTTGGGGATGCGATACCAGTGTTCATCACGCGCGTAATGCAGGTCACGCACGCGGTTAATGACGCCGACCAGCACGCGATCTTCAGGGAACATCGGCTGCCTTGAGGCTGGATCGCCTGGCTCGTATTCAAGGGCAAAACTGCCACAGGGACATCACCCGGTGGTGTCCGTTCATCTCATTATTTCGGACACGACGAAGCATTCGCAGAATGCACGTGTCCCTACGCAACTGCGCCCGATAGAGACAGAATCGCACTCGTTTCAGGCGGCTTCCTAGACTCCCGCCCGCAAACCGGCTTCGTTGCGCATTTCGGTCAGTTTGGCGTCCATTTCGCTTACCAGCGCCTGATGGCTTTCCCACCACGCCGGGTCGCGCTGGGCGTCCAGTTCTGCCACCGATTTACCCTGCTGCTCGACCCAGGTGTAATACTTCAGGTTGTGCCAGCGTTCGCGAGCATCGCGGGTGCCATCCATCACCCAGTCGGTGCGTACCGCGCGAAAAATCCCCTCGACGCGCCCGACGGCGGCGGCTTCGTCCAGCTTACCAAAGCGATCCGCCATATCCTGCATAACCGAGTGGTAGCGATCAATGGCGTCGGTCGCAATCGTGACGACAACTTCGCCCTGCCCCAACCCGAAGTGCTTCGCCGTCTTGATCGCGCCGAGCACGTTGCAGATGCCGCTGATGCCAAAAATGCTGATAAGCTGATCGCTCTCCGCGCGCGGGATGCCGTAGCGCTTCGCCAGCGCCTCACGTCCGGCTTCCTCATACAGCAGTTGCAAGCCCATTTTGGACTCGATATCGTCAATGCACATCAGCGCGTCCATGTTGAGGACGTTGTGAATCCAGGTGACATGTTTATCGCCGATGCCCTGAATGTCGTGCGAGCCGTAGCCGTTGCTGTAGAGCGTCGGACACTGGGTTGGCTCCAGCCCGACGATTTTGCAGTCTGACCAGAGCTGCTTAAGACGATCACCGGCGGCAATCGTGCCAGCGCTGCCCATTGCCGAGACAAATGCCGCGACTCTGCCGTTGCCGACGCCGCGCGCGTGCAGTTCGCCCGCCAGTTCCGCCGTTGTGTTGCCGGTGACGTGATAGTGGAAGCGATAATTGCCCATTTGCTCGAACTGGTTGAGGATGCGGATGTTCGGGTCGCTCTCGCGAAGGCGGTGGGTTTCGTCGTAAATCTCTTTGACGTTGCTTTCGGTGCCGTAGGTCTTGATCACTTCCGCGCCGTAGTTGTGGATACGCTCGAAGCGCTCGCGGCTCATCCCTTCCGGCAGCACCACCAGACTGTCACAGCCCATACGCCCGCCAACCCATGCCCCGCCAATGCCGTAATTGCCGGTTGAGGGCCAGACCAGCGTGTTGACCGACGGATCAACCTCGCCAAACAACACTTTTTCCAGCAGGACGCTGTAAGCCGCGCCGACCTTATGACTGCCCGACGGGTATTCCCTGCCGTACAAGACCACGATTTCGCAGTCCACCCCCGTCAGCGCCTTTGGCAGCACAACGTGATAGACCTCATTGTTGGGATCGCGCCAGGTGATGTTGTACAGATTGACCGGGTCGAGCGGATCATCGCGCCGGGCTGCCTGTGCTTTTGCTCTAATCTGGGGATCAATTTTATTGGGGTGAAGCATTTCTTCAAAAGTGGGACCGGTAATCATTCACTACTCCGTTTCGCCGTCCAGGCGCAGTCTTTGTTCCAGGCGTCGCATTTCGTTCAGTACATCGTCACGTTGGCGCGCCAGCTGCCGATATCGTTGTAACGCTTCCGGCGGCATTTTATCGCTCGTGCCGCCATTCACCATAATCAACTGGTCGATCTCCTCGTCCAGCCTTTCGTACTCCTGGACAAACGCCTGATAGAACTGGATGCTGTGCAGGGTGTCATCCGAAGGGCTGTCTGCCATCAGAAACTCCTTCCGGGATAGGCGCTGCTTCGTCTATCGGCGGTGAAGCAGCCGCCGCGTCTTCAAACCCGCGTTTGTCCGCGATCACGTACAGTGGACGGTTGCGCGTCTCGTCATACGTGCGCGCGACGTATTGTCCCAGAATGAAGAGGAAGAACAATTGGAAGGAACTCATCAGCAGCAGCAGCACAATCGTCGTCGCCTGCCCGCCGAAGAAGCCTTCGCCCAGCATCAGCCGGAGAACCGCCACCAGCGGGATCGCCAGCAGCGCAAGCAAGCCCAGCGCGCCGGAGACATAGACCATAATTTGCAGCGGAAAATACGAAAAGCTGGTGATGGCGTCCATGGCAAAGCGAACCATTTTGCTCAGCGGATATTTTGTTTCGCCGCTGTGCCGCGCCTCGCGCACGTAGGTGACGCCGGTCTGCCTGAAGCCAGCCCAGCTTGTCATGCCGCGTATGAAGCGGTTATGCTCGCGCATACGCACCAGCACGTCCACCACTTTGCGATCCATGAGGCGGAAATCGCCGGTATCGACCGGAATGTCCACGTCGGTGATGCGGTAGATGACGCGGTAAAACAGCTTGGCGGTGAACAGTTTGAACCAGCTTTCGCCGATGCGCTTCTCGCGCACCGCATAGACCACCTGAAATCCCGCCTTCCAGCGCTCGATCATGTCGAGGATCAGTTCCGGCGGGTCCTGCAAATCCGCATCAATCAGGATTACGGCTTCGCCTGCCGCGTGGTCAATCCCCGCCGTGACCGCCGTCTGGTGTCCGAAATTGCGCGCGAAATGGACGACTTTGATGCGCGGCTCGCGGGCTGCCAGCTCGTTGATCATTTCCGGCGAACGGTCACGACTGCCATCGTTCACCAGAATCAGTTCCCACGGCTCGCCGGTCGAGTCCATCACCGTGACCATGCGCTTGTACAGCAGGTCGATATTGCCTTCTTCGTTGTAGATTGGGGCAACGACCGAGTAGACTGGTTTTTCCTTCATGCAACTCCTCAGGACAGCCCCAGCGCGCGCCGAATGGCGGTCAGATCGGGCGGGACGCGCAGCCCTTCCCCAACCGACTGCTGGGCGCGTTTGACGTCTTTTAAGCCGTTTCCCGTGAGCAGCAGTGCTGCCCGTTCATCAGGCTGAATATAGCCCAATGATACCGCACGTTGTGTCCCCGCGTAAACAGCCGCCGCCGCCGGTTCAGCAAACACGCCCGTCAGCCGCGCCACCGCCGGGATGCTCTCGATAATCGCCTCGTCCGAGACTGCGACAAACGCGCCGCCGGTCTGCCGCACCGCCCGCAGCGCTTTCGCCCGGTCACGCGGGACGCCCGCCGAAATGCTGTCGGCAATCGTCGTCGCTTCAACCGGCTGCATGTCTGCCGCGCTGATGCCCGACTCCCAGGCGTGAACCAGCGGTGAACTTCCTTCTGCTTGTACACCGATCAGGCGCGGAATCCGCTTTATCCAGCCAAGTTCGTACAGATCGCGGAAGCCCTTATGCACCCCGGCGATGATGTTGCCGTCGCCCACGCTGACCACCACCACATCGGGCACATCCCATCCCATCTGCTCGGCGATCTCGAAAGCGGCTGTCTTCTTGCCTTCCACCGTGAACGGATTGATGCCGGTGTTGCGGCAGTACCAGCCTTCGACCTCGCAGATTTCAAAGCACAGGTCAAACGCCACATCATACGAGTCTTCGACCAGCAGCACCGTCGCGCCATACACCAGCAGTTGGGCGATTTTGGCTTCGGGCGCGGTTGCGGGCACGAAGATGACGATCTTCATCCCCACCGACGCGCCGACCCCCGCCAGCGCCGCCGCCGCGTTGCCGGTGCTCGCCGTACTGACGATCCCAACCTGTGCCGCCATCGCCCGCGCCACCACCAGCGCGCTGGCACGATCCTTCAGCGACCCGGTTGGATTGCTCCCGTCATCCTTGGCCCACGCCTCGCGCAGCCCCAGCGCCCGCGCCAGCCGCGGCGTGTGATACAGCGGCGTCATGCCCACCGTCAGCGGCGACACGACCGCCTCCGGCTCGATGGGCAGCAGCGCCCGGTAGCGCCACATGCTGGGGTCGTGCAGGAAGCTGTAATAGTCGCGGTCAACCGTCTGCCGCAGCGCCGGATAGTCATAGAGCACATCGAGCGTGCCCACCTGCCCGCACACCGGACAGGTATACTGCACCTCGCCGGGCGCATACTCGCGCTCACAGATCGAACAGCGTAATTTCAGTATGTCTGCCATAAGTACCTTCTAAACCGTCAGAAAGAAATTTAACCGCCAAGACGCCACGTGACGCCAGGAAATCAGGACGATAAAACTACCCGCTTGATTCCCTGCTTAAGCACAGGAACATTGAAATTTATGAGTAGCCCAAGATGAAGATTAGTCATTTTCAGATATGACATCAACTGGGCTGTATGAATTGGCAGCAGGCTTTCCACCGCCTTCAGCTCAACTATGAGTTTGTTCTCAACCAGTAAGTCCAACCGCCCATCGCCAACGTAGCGCCCTTTGTATAACACGCTGACCGGGCATTGATTCACATAGCCGATCTCTCGAAACTCCAATTCGGTACACAGTGCCGCTTCATAGACGGATTCAAGGTAGCCCGCACCAAGCGTTTTATGCACCTCGATAGCCGCGCCGATTACGCTCCGAGCCAGCTTGTCAGTCTCAGTGTCGGGTTCCATGTAACGATGTACCGGCTCGCGCATTTTCTATTCCTTATCCCCTTGGCGCGCTTGGCGTCTTGGCGGTTCACTACGCATTTTTCCGTTCTGTAGCTCCTTGGTGGTTCCTCACATTTTTATCCGGGTACAATGCGCGTGCCGGTTTCGCCCCGCAGCGCCCGCGCCAGGTTCGGCGGATCGGTGATGATCGCCACCGGACCGCCCATCTGCACAAACTCTACCGCCGCCTCGATCTTGGGCAGCATACTGCCCGGCGCGAAGTGATTCTCCGCCATGTACTGCCGCGCCTGACTCAGCGTCATCTGATCGAGCATCACCTGATCCGGCTTGTTGAAGTTCAGCGCCACTTTCTCGACGCCGGTCGAAATCACGAACAGGTCGGCGCGCAGGGTCTGAGCGATGAGGCTGCTGGCGCGATCCTTGTCGATGACGGCGTTCGCCCCGTGAAGCTCGCCCTTTTCGTCGCGCACAACCGGAATGCCGCCGCCGCCCACCGCGATCACGATATAGTCGTTGGTGATCAGGGCGCGGATGGCGTTGATCTCATGGATCGCCTGCGGCTTGGGCGACGCGACCACCCGCCGCCAGCCGCGTCCGGCATCTTCCATCACCGTCCAGCCTTCCGCTTCAAAGCGCCGCGCTTCTTCCTCGGTCATGAAGCCACCAATCGGCTTGTTGGGATTGCTGAATGCCGGGTCATGTTCATCGACGCGCGTCTGGGTCACCACCGTCACAATCGTCCGGTTGATGCCGCGCTTACGCAGTTCGTTATCCAGCGACTGCTGAAGCATGTAACCAATCGCGCCCTGCGTATCGGCGCCGATCAGATCCAGCGGCACCGTATGCACCTGGGCGGCTGCCAGTTCCGCCCGCCGCAGGATATAGCCCACCTGTGGACCATTGCCGTGAGTGATAATGACGCTCCAGCCGTCGGCGATCATGTCAGCGACATGCGTGCAGGTCTGACATACCGCTTCCCACTGGTGTATTACGTCCGGGTGTTTGGGATCCTGGATCAGAGAATTGCCGCCAATGGCGACGGCTGCCAGCTTGCCAACCATGTTATTTTTCCTTTGAATGGGGGTTATTGAGGATCAAGAAGTATCTTTTCAAGTTCAGTAATTAGCTCTGGCACGTCTTCCGTGGCAACCCGCCAAACGATATCGTAATCCACGCGCAGATATTCGTGAACGATGCGGTTACGCATCCCTATCATATCCATCCAGCTTATCTGCGGATAAGCCAGGCGCGTTTCCGGCGTGACCTTGCCCGCTGCTTCGCCAATAATTTCAACAGCTCTAACGACAGCAAAGCCCAGCAGAAAATCGTCAGCTTCAAGTGCGCTGCGCTCCTTGCCCGTGACGTAATTTTTTGCCTTGCGCGCGGCATTCAACATATCCTGAAAGCGCGTTTTATCCCGTTCGTTCATAGATAACCTCAGCCGATTTCAGCACATCATCGCGGAAGTAATCGCTTAGGAATCCGGATGTGAGAAAATCCACTTCACGCCCCAAAATTTGCGCCAGTTCTTCCCCCATCGAGATGAAGCTCCATCCCGGCACATGCCCCTCCTCAAACTCCACCAACACATCTACATCGCTGTCGTCACGGAAATCCTCGCGCAGCACCGACCCAAACAGCGACAGCTTGCGAATGTGGTGCTTTTCGCAAAACGCCGCGATTTCGTCGTAGGGGATGGTAATTGCCGAGAAGTGTCTGGACATGTAAAGCTCCAACCCTAATTTGCAGCAAATAGGTCGATGGGCTGTTCTGGAATCAGGATGGTGAAATCGTCTCCACTTGATGTAAGCTGTTGCCACTCCTCGAAGGTATGTCCCGTCAAACGCATTGAGCGCACTTCCAACTCAAAACCTTCCAGACGGTTGATATTTTCAATGATCGCTTCAGCATGACCCAGATTTTCCACAAGCCGCCTGTTTCTCTGATTACTCCGTGAAATTTTCTCACCTCTAAGACGGCTGAAGAAATCATCAACCGGCTCTCGAAAATCCTTTATAGGTATCTCGATAACTTCTTCATTCCAGAAGTCCATTCGCAGTGTTTCGATGAGAAGTTCAATAAATTCCTGTTGTCCAACCCACTCAATCACAGAAATAAAGCGTCTTACATCCTCTGACGCTACATCCCTATAGAGATAGATCGCTGGTTTTTCACCGAGTAGTCCCGTGACAACCTGCCGAGCATATTTTGCATAGGTTTGCCGTTGTTCGGTCAGATTCTTCATTGCACCATCATAATCGTCCATTTCCAGACAACACCGCGCCATGCTGGTCACAGCGTACATCGCACAAGTCAGGAAGTACTGAGCTTCAGCCCAGTATTCTGCTTTAAGGGCGATCTTGAGATCGGTCTCCAGTTGTTTCCGGGGACTCCGTAGGGCTTTCACCGCATCCGCAAGATCATGACGCCTATTTGGGTTTGATAGCCTCATGGCGTCTTCGGCAGATTCCAACGCACTTTCAAAATCAACTCCTCGATCTCTGTTGAACTCGGCACTCAGGTTGTTTATGCTGTCTTGCAGAGTACTGAGACGGTTTAGTGTTGCAATCATCGTAACCGCTGAAATTCCCAGATTGAGGATTAGCCCAGCACCTGATAAGGCACTGAGAGACTGAGCCGCGCTCCCGAACACCTGCGAAGGCACTTGATTTGTCGAACCAGTGCCTTCACGCAGCCACATGACAACTTTCTTGCTTGTAACATCCCGAACGACGCCGCCAACCCGTTCCAAGTCACCACCGGCGATGCCTTCGAGGACATCGAGGGGGATTTCTAGCCTCGTGGTGATTGCAGTCATATCCAAGTCTCCAGCAACTTGATTCAAGTAGCGTCTCAAATAGAATCATTATATGACTGAAGGGTGGTGACGAACGTGAGGCATTTCCCCTCACTCTTCTTCCTCTTCCGCCATCACGTTATCGTACAGGTGCTCGAAATCGCGCTCCATATTGCGACCGACAAAACGCATGTGCAGCACCGCGTCCGCAAGCGCCGTTGGGTCGTCCACGATGTGGGTGGCAGCCACGCGCTGAAGCTCCTTTTCCTTCAGCGCCGCCATCTCGTCTGGCGTGCAGTTGGCAAATTAACTGCTGATACGCTCTTTCAGCACTCGCCAGTTCCCCGGTCAGAATATCCAGCAGTTCGCGGAAGCGCATGATTGCCTGCCGCGTCTTCTCGATTTTCTCCACTGATGCCATCGTCTCCACTCAGTCCTTCGTCCGTCACGCACAGTCCTCTATTATGACTTAGAACGGGCAAAGTGTTAATATATCCCGCAGTTACACCAGCGTTGATCGCCTATTCAGGTTCAGTTCCATAAGAGCCTGGTTTTGTGGAAACAAGGCTGTTTCCATTGCAGCAAAAGGAGCACAGCAAGCATGAAATCGCAGCAGTTAGGACAAACAGGCGTTGAGGTCAGTTCACTCTGCTTTGGCGCGATGTATATCGGCACCCGCAATGATGAAGCGTCATCGTTTCGCCTGCTCGATCAGTACGTCGATGCGGGCGGGCGGTTTATCGACAGCGCCAACATCTACGCCCACTGGATTAAAGGCTTTCGCGGCGGCGAGAGCGAAGCGGTGATCGGCAGATGGATGAAACAGCGCGGCAATCGCTCGCAGGTGTTCATTACCTCGAAAGTCGGCTTCGGCTATGGCGATATTCCCAAACGCCTGCGCGCCAGCGATATCGAGGAAGAATGCAACAAAAGCCTGCGCCGTTTTGACACCGACGTGATTGACCTCTATTACACCCATGTCGATGACCGCGAAACGCCGCTTGAAGAGTCGCTGGAAGCCTTCAACCGGCTGGTGCAGGCGGGAAAAGTGCGCTTCATCGGCGCGAGCAACTATCTGGCGTGGCGGCTGGAGCAAGCCAAATGGATCAGCGAGACAAACAAGTGGGCGCAGTTCTGCTGCATCCAGCAGCATTACACCTACCTGCGCCTGCGCCCGGGCATGAACGTCGAGCCGCAGATCATGGTCAATGACGATTTGCTGGATTATGTCGGCAGCCGCGATCTGACTCTGCTCGCCTACAGCGTTTTGCAGTCGGGGAGCTACACGCGCGCCGACCGTCCCTTCCGCGTTGAGCTACAGTCGGCAGACAACGAACAGCGCCTCGCCACACTCCGCGCCATCGCGGGTGAGATCGGCGCAACGCCCAATCAGGTCGTGCTGCGCTGGATGCTTCAGCGCTCGATCATCCCGTTGATCGCCGCCAGCACTGAAGCCCAGATGCAGGAGAATCTTGACGCGCTGAAGTTCGATCTCAGCGATGACCAGATGCAGCGCCTGAACACCGCCGGGACGAATTAGGTTTCGACCACGTAGGATAAATCGACACTCGTTGATGGTGGGGCGCAGCGTGCTGCGCCCCTACGGAATATTTACTCAATACTCCCCGCGTCTTCGCTAACCGCTTGTCACCGCATGGTGAGCGCCATCGCCGCTTTCTGGACGTGCAGGCGGTTCTCGGCTTCATCGTAGACGATGCTCTGCGGACCGTCGATCACGTTGTCGGTCACCTCGATATTGCGGTCAGCCGGCAGACAGTGCATGTAGACCGCGTCCTCGTTCGCCAGCGCCATGCGCCGCGAGTCGGTAATCCAGTCGGTATACTTCCTGCCGATCTTCGCCGATTCTTCCTTGTCTTCAGTCGTCATCCAGCAGCCCCAGCTTTTCGGGTAGAGGATGTCCGCGCCCTTGAAGCCCGCGTCAAAGTCGTGCAGGACTTCAAATGAGCCGCGGTGCTTCTTAGCGTTCTCCCTCGCCTGCTCGACGATTTCCGGCATCAGCGCGAACTCTTCGGGATGCGTCAGGCGAACGTTCATGCCGAAGCGCGTCATCAGCAGGATCAGGCTCTGCGGCACGCTCAACGGCTTCTGGTAGCTGCTGGCGTAGGCATAGCTGACGTTGATGGTCTTGCCGCGCAGATCGCGCCCAAAGCGCTCCATAATCGTCATCAGGTCAGCAAGCGCCTGAAACGGATGGAAGATATCGCACTGCATGTTTAGCACCGGCACGCGGCTGGCTTCAGCCACTTCGCGGATATAGTGGTTGCCGAAGTTCCAATCGCACTGGCGAATGGCGATACCGTCGGTGTAGCGCCCGATGATCTGACCGATTTCCTTCGCCGTATCGCCATGGCTGATCTGGGTTGACTCGCTGTCGATGAACTGAGCGTGCCCGCCCAACTGCGCGAATCCCGCCTCGAACGAAGCACGGGTGCGCGTGCTGGTGAAGAAGAACAGCATCGCCAGCACCTTGTCGCGCAGCAGCGCGTGCGGTTCGCCCAGCGCGCGCTTGCGCTTCAGGTCCCACGCCACGTCCAGCAGCGTATCCAGTTCGTCGCGGCTCCATTCCAGTTCGGGCGCGATACTGTCACGCCCCCGTAAATCCGTCTGCATGTTGTGTCTCCTATGGCGTGAATAGTTGCCTAATTATACTCGGCGGGGTTCAAATCGTTGAGATGGTCTATTACGTTCCATGACGAGCAGCGGTAACAGTCGTCGGCATATTCCAGCACCGCGACGCCCGTATTGGCGAGGTCGCCCCGGCGCAGCAGTTCATCCGAAAGCTCGGCGATGTAGGGAACGACGGTGCGCGTGATGCCGCCGTGTGTCACCAGCAGCGCCGTCGATCCGACGGGGACGCCTGCCAGTGTCTGCTGAAAGCGTGTCACCGCCTCGCCAAACGACTCGCCGCCCGCGAAAGCAGCCTCCAGATCATGCGCCTTCCAGCGCTCGTAGACCGCAAACCACTCCTGCCAGGCGGCTTCATCGTCGCGTCCTTCGAGGCTGCCGCAGTGCATCTCCGCCAGTCCTTCATCGGTGACAACCGGCAGTCCGAGCGCCTGCGCGACAATGGCGGCGGTCTGCTGCGCCCGATGAAACGGACTGGCGCGAAGGTGGGTAATGCCCCTGCCTTGCAGCCACGACGCGGCTCTGGCAGCCTGTTCGCGCCCCAACCGCGTCAAATCGCCTTCGGGACGCCGACACGTCAGGCGGTGCGCGATGTTGACGGTACTCTCGCCGTGTCGCATCAGATAAATGGTTGTCATGCTTCGAGGTCGTCTCATTTCTCCGCTACGCGCAAAGCTGAAAGCGAAAAGTTGAAAGTAGAAAGCGGGCGCATTTAAGCGTGCCTCCTTTCACTTTTAGCTTTCGACTTCTGACTTTGAGCCTAGAACTGGTATTCGTCCCAACTCGGCTCGCCGACGATGAACTCGTTCAGCGCCGCGTCGCCGCGCTCAAATTCCTCTGAACTGGTGTGGGCGTCAAGCGACGCTACATCGCGCCACTGTTCCAACATCAGGAAAGTGTTCGGCGCGGTCACGTCCTCGAAAATGTCGAACGCCAGACAGCCGGGCTGCTGGCGCTCCCGCGTCACCAGTTCGCGCGCGAAGGCGTAAAATTCTTCGCGCTTCGCCGGATCGATATTGTACCGCCCCATCACCATGATCACGGTGTTTTCCTCCCGCTAAGCTGTAGGGGCAAGGCATGCCTTGCCCTTCACGGTAGTCCTGGCGAACGTCGTGTCTTTGTGGTTCAACCCACTTTGATAAGCGACGGCAGCAGCGCGTACCACTCGGTCGCCCGCACCACGTCATCCAGCGGCACCTGATCGATCACCGAGTGGGCGTGAATTTCGTCGCCGGGTCCAAAGCCGATACTGGGGATACCCGCCTTGCCCATCCAGTAAATGCCGTTGGTCGAAAAGTCCCATTTGCCGGTTGGCAGCGGCGCGCCCCACAACAGCTTGCCCGCTTCGACGCCTGCCTGCACGTAGGCATTATCTTCGGGCAGCGCCCACGCCGGGAAAATCTTATCCACCGGAAAGACGAAACCGGTATAGCTGGGGTCGTCGTAGAACAGAATCGACGCCTCAACATCCGTCCGGCTGCCGATGACGCGCTTGATGCGTTCGAGTTCGGCTTCCGGCGTTTCGCCAAAGGTCACGCGGCGGTCAATGTAGATCAGCGCCTCGTCGGGTACGGCGTTAATGCTCGGCGTTTTGACGTGCATATCGGTGACGGTGATGCGTCCATGACCGAGGAACGGGTCGTCGCCCAGTTCCGGTTCCAGCTTGCTGATGGCGTCGATGACCGGCAGCAGCTTGTAGATGGCATTGTCGCCGAGGAAGTTGCTGGCGGCGTGGGCGCTCTTGCCTTTGGCGACAACCTGCATCTCCACCCGCCCTTTATGCCCGCGATAGACCTGCATCTTCGTCGGCTCGCCGATGACGACAAAATCTGGTCGCAGCCCCTCGGCTTCCACCAGCGCGTGCGGCGCGATGCCGTCGCACCACTCTTCCATGTTGCCAAAGTAGTAGCCGGTGAAGCCGTCCAGCAAGCCGAGATCGCGCGCCAGCGCCAGCCCGTAAATCATGCCGGGCGTACTGCCCTTCTCGTCGCAAGCGCCGCGAGCGAAGAAGACGCCGTTTTCAACCTTGCCTGTGAACGGGTCCCATTCCCATGAGTCGGGGTCGCCAATGCCAACGGTATCGAGGTGGCTGTCATACAGCAGCTTTTTGGGTCCGTCGCCAATCCTCCCGACGACGTTGCCCATCTTGTCGAACCATACTTCGTCAAAGCCCAGCTTCAGCATCTCGGCTTCGGCGCGCTCGCAGACGGCGCGAATCTGGCTGTCATAGCTGGGAATGGCGCACAACTCTTTCAGGAAGGTGATGATATCCTCGCGCTGCTGTGCCACATGGGACTGAATGTTGGTTACTTGCGTCATTGCTTGCGAATCCTTTTTGATTGCCATAAATGGTTCTGATAATAGCTGCGGTCCTGCCAGTCGTCAGGCGAACAGATCGATAACCTCGAACTTCTCGACATCCACCAATCCAACATCGGTCAGCTTCAGGCTGGGAATCACTTCCAGCGCCATGAAGCTCATCGCCATGAACGGATCGTACATGGTGCTGCCCATCGTCTGGGCAGCGGCGATCAGCGCGTCGTAATCGCGGCGCACGTCCTGAATCGGCGCTTCGCTCATCAAGCCGCCCACCGGCAGCGGCAGCATCGCCAGCACGGTATCGCCGTCCGCCGCTGCCAGCCCGCCGCCCATTTCGATTACAGCCGCCGCCGCCCGGCGCATACTGTCGTCATCCACGCCGATCACCACCAGATTATGATGGTCATGGGCGACTGATCCGGCGAGCGCGCCGCGTTTCAAGCCAAAGCCGTTGATGAAGCCTTTGCCAATTCCGCCGCTGGCGCGGTGGCGCTCGACCACCGCCATTTTGAGGATGTCGCGCTCGGTGTCGGACACTGCCTGCCCGTCCACCACTTTCGCATCCTCGATCAGATGCCCGGTGACGACCTGATCCGCCAGCCCCCCGATGACGTGAATCCGCGTTCCGTTCGCCGGAATGGTGAAATCCATCACTTCGGGGCGCACGTTCATCGAATCGCGCAGGTTGATCTCGCGCAGGCTGGGCTTCTCGACCACCACCTGCCCATCCCGCGCCGCCAGCCTGCCGTCGCGAAACACCAACTCCGCCCGAAGATCATGCAGGTCGGAGAAGACGACCATATCGGCTTTGCGTCCGACCGCCACCGCGCCGTGTTCGTGCAGGCGGAAGTAATCGGCGGTGTTGATGGTTCCCATCCGAATCGCCGTGACCGGATCGATACCTTCGGCAATCGCCACCCGCACCATGTGGTCAATCGAACCTTCGTCCAGCAGGCTGTTCGGCTGGCGGTCATCGGTGCAGAAGCAGAGGCGGTGCTGGTTGTGCGGGCGAACCAACGGCAGCAGCGGGCGCAGATTGCGCGTCGTCGTGCCCTCGCGAATGAAGATGGTCATGCCTAGGCGCAGCTTTTCCAACGCCTCTTCAACCGTCGTGCATTCGTGGTCGCTGTGGATACCCGCCGCGACGTAAGCATTCAGCGCCTTGCCGGTCACCGCCGGAGCATGTCCGTCCAGCACGCGCCCGCTGAATAGTTCGAGCTTGTCCAGCACGCCTTCGTCGCCGTGAATGACGCCGGGATAATTCATCATCTCCGCCAAGCCCAGCACCCAGTGGTTGCTCAGCAGCGGCGCGAGGTCTTCGGCATCCAGCAGCGCGCCGCTGGTTTCCATGTGGGTAGCGGGCACGCAGCTTGATGCCATCACATACATATTGACCGGACCGTACTTGGCACGCTCCAGCATGAAGCGGATGCCTTCCAGCCCAAGCACGTTGGCGATCTCATGCGGGTCGGTCACGACACTGGTCACGCCGCGCGCGACGACGGTGCGCGAGTATTCCGGCGGCGTGCACAGGCTGCTTTCGATATGCACATGGGCGTCGATAAAGCCGGGGCACACGTAGCGCCCCTCCAAATCGTACTCAGTGGCGGCGTCGTAGCCAAAGCCGAACGCCACCACGTAGCCATCATGGACGACAATATCGGTGGTGTGAATTTCGCCTGACAGCACGTTGATCAGGCGGGCATTCCGCAGCACAAGGTCGGCTGGAAGGTCACCCCTCGCGGCGGCGATACGATCTACTAGCGGCATCGGTAGCTGCGCCTCCATCCTCAATCGCGGCAATTGTTACGATTGTAACGTACCCGCGATTCTGTGCCAGCAAAGAAGAGAAAAGATTTAACGCGGCAGCTTCAGCGTATCGCCGGGCTGCACCGTCGGATCGGCGTAGTCTATCGTCCAGATTGGCTCAATTGAGGGAACAGGTTTCGCGCGCGCCGCAACCATCAGGTCACGATCATCGAGGGCGGCATTGCGCGGGGACGACCACTCACCGGCGCGAAACAGATCGACGTTGGGCGACAGCGCCCGAAAGACAAATTCGACCTGCCTGCGCCGGGCATCCTGCCATAGACCCGCCCAGACCAGATCCAGCGCCAGCCCGGTACGATCCAGGATCATGTCGTAAAGCTGCTGCCAGGGCGGGCTGTCGCCGTGGCAGGTCAGGCGCGGCAGCGCGCGCAGTTCGTGCCTGCCGCGCAGGGTCAGCACCCGGCGCTGCGGCTCATTCCAGATCACGGCGCTGGCGCTGACGTCAAATCGGGGAAATTTCGGTTCTGGTCGCCCGCGCAGGGCATTCATGGCATAGCGCAGCCCAAGCCGCATTTTGAGCCGCCGCATCTCCCGGCGCGGCGTGACTATCGTTCGCGCAGCGCCGCGCGGCAACCCGTTAACGAATGCCGCCGCATCCTCAGCAATGACCGCCAGCGGCATTTCGGGCAGCATCGAAATCGAAAAGTAGCGGCTCTCACGGGTTTCGTTGGTGGCTCGCAGCGCCCCGCCAACAGGTCGGGCGGCATACAGCACGTTCAAACGCCGCCAGCCAGCCAGATAGTACATGCCAATAGGGTGACCGATTCGGACGGTTAAGCCCGTCTCTTCCTCGACTTCGCGCGCGGCTGCATCCGCCAGACGCTCGCCAGCATCCAGCCGACCGCCGGGCAGCGCCCAGACGTTCAGATCGCCCCGGCGGGACAGTAGCAGCCGGTTGTCCTGGCTGACCGCGCCCATCACGCCCAACCGGAGCATCGCAGTGCGAGAAGCAGCCACGGACTAGACCTCGCACAGCCGAGTCTGCCTCGCCATAAGTGCTGTCTTACAACATAAGACGGTGCTGCTGTAGGGACACGATATATCGTGTCCGCTTTGGTGAAACAAGCAGCAGACACCATGGATGGTGTCCCTACAGGCTCCATTCTTAACGGGTAAGCTGCATATATGGAGAGATGCAGAAGGGGTATGGTTGGACTTCGCCATCACTCCCCGCGTATCAGCTTTCGGGACAGGGCGTTATGCTGTTCCACCAGCGCTGGCAGGTCGAGGGTGAGCAGGCAGCCGTCCTTGACGACGACGCGCCCGTTAATTACCGATAGATCGACGTTCTGCGGGCGGCAAAAGACGAGCGCCGCTGCCGGATCGTGCATCGCCCCGGCGAACGCGGGCGTATCCAGCCGGTAAGCGACGAAATCGGCTGCCATGTTCGGCGCGATCTGCCCCACATCGTCCCGCCCCAGCACCGCCGCGCCGCCGCGCGTGCCCAGTGCCAGCGCCTCGCGCGCCGATAAGCCTGCCGGGTCGCCGTCCACGCGCTGGAGCAGCATGGCGTTACGCGCTTCTTCGAGCAAATGCCCGCTGTCATTGGACGCCGAGCCATCAACGCCCAGCCCCACCTTAACCTTTGCGTCCAGCATTTTGCGCACCGGCGCGATGCCAGACGCCAGCCGCATGTTCGAGCTTGGGCAGTGGCAGACGCCAGTTCCGGTTTTGGCGAACAGCCCAATTTCACGCTCGTTGAGCATGACGCAGTGCGCGTGCCAGACGTCCTCGCCAACCCAGTGCGCCTCGCGGGCATAATCTCCCGGCAGCAGCCCAAACTTCTCCAGACTGAAAGCGACGTCGTTGGCGTTTTCCGCCAGATGCGTGTGCAGGCGCACGCCATAGCTGCGCGCCAGCGCCGCCGATTCACGCATCAAATTCTGGCTGACCGTGAACGGAGAACACGGCGCGACGACAATCCGCAGCATGGCGTAGCGGCTTTTGTCGTGGTACTGCTCGATCACCCGCCGCGTGTCGCGCAGAATATCTTCTTCGTCCTCAACCACGTGATCCGGCGGCAGTCCGCCCTTTTTCTCGCCCATGCTCATGCTGCCGCGCGCGGCGTGAAAACGGATGCCGATCTCCTGCGCCGCCCGAATTTCATCGTCCAGCTTGCAGGCGTTCGGGTAGATGTACAGATGATCGCTGCTGGTGGTGCAGCCGCTGAGCATCAGTTCCGCCATCGCCAGCTTCGCCGAGACGGTGATCGCTTCGCCGGTCAGCCGCGCCCAGATGGGATACAGCGTCCGCAGCCAGTCGAACAATTCGCGATCCTGAGCAACAACCCGCGTCAGGCTCTGGAACATGTGGTGGTGCGTGTTAATCAGACCGGGAATGACGATGTGATGAGGCAGGTTGAGAGTCTCGTCGGCGGCGCGATCCTGAAGCTCGGCAGACGTGCCCACCGCCTCGATCACACCGCCGCGAATGAACATCGCCCCGTCGCTGATCTCGCGGCGGGTGTCATCCATCGTGACCAGGGTGTGGATGTGGTTGACCAGCAGCGTTTTGCTGCTGCTGCCCTGCCCGGTGAAGCGTCCGTGGTCGTCCTGTCCGTCGTTCACAAGGTCGCCTTGCCCGCGAGACGCCAGGCAGCCTTCATCGTGTTCGCCAGCAGCATGGTAATAGTCATTGGTCCAACACCGCCCGGCACTTTGGTGATCGCGCCAGCGACCTTCACCGCGCTGTCAAAATCGACATCGCCCACCCAGCGGTAGCCGCGCGAATCTGTCGGATCGTCGATCTTGCTAGTGCCGACATCGATCACCACCGCGCCCGGCTTGAGCCACTCGCCTTTGATGTAGTTGGGACGGTTCATGGCGACGACGACGATATCGGCGTTCCGCAGATAGTCCGGCAGATCGCGAGTGCGGCTGTGGCAGATGGTCACCGTCGCGTTTTCCTTCATCAGCAGCAGCGACACCGGCAGCCCAACGATATTGCTGCGCCCGACGACAACCGCGTTCGCGCCGGGAAGCACCGCCCCCGCTTCCTTCAACAGCACCAGACAGCCGGATGGCGTCGCCGAGACAAACAGCGGCTCGCGCCCTTTCATCGCCAGCAAGCCGATGTTCAGCGGATGCACCCCGTCTGAATCCTTGCTGATGTCGATCAGGCGCAGCACCGCCTCTTCGTCAATGTGCGGCGGTACCGGAAGCTGCACCAGAATGCCGTGAACGCTCGGATCGTCGTTCAGCGACTTCACCGCGGCTTCGACCTGCTCCTGCGTGCTGTCCGTCGGCAGCAGGTGGGGAATTGACCGGATACCCGCCTGCTCGCAGGCGCGACGCTTCATCCGCACATACTGTTCCGATGCCGGATCGTCACCGACCAGAACCACGCCCAGCGCGGGTGGATAGCCATACTGCTGCTCAAAACGCGCGGCGTCCTGCGCTATTTCCGCCCGCATCCGCTGTGAAATGACCGTTCCGTCCAAGATTGTGGCTGTCATGGAATCCATCCTCACTGAAAAGCGCAGCATCCTGCGACATCTGCACATGCGCCGAAGCGCGAGAATGAGGATAACATGGACGAACGTTGTTCCAAAGTACAATTGTCAACGCATTTGAACAACTTAACTACAAAAATTACGTTCCTAAACTCCAAGAGTTGAGTACCATTGAAAGTGGAGAAATAGTAAGGGTTCAGGTAGTTGACGCGCCGGTATAATGCGCGAAGATAGTGGATGTGAGTCCGCCGTCTCGCGCCGACGCTGGTCAGACCGTACCCCTTCGTTTCGGCTCAAAAGACCCGGCTGCTGCCGTTTCAGAGGACTGTTCAATGGACAACTTCAAGACCGTTAAGCCACAGGCGAGACACAAAACCGGCGGACAGGCGATGGTTGAATACGCCCTGATTGCCGCGTTCGTGGTACTCGCCTTCGCCGTCGCGCTGGCGGCAACAGGTCCTGCCATCGGCAATGTCTTCAGCAACGTGATTTATGGCATCGTCGGGCAGGCTCCGGGCGCGCCCGCCGTCGTGCTGCCGGGCGATTCCGCCGCCTTCTGGGCAACCGTAACCTGGGTGGCTGCCAACCCGCAGCGGGAAACACCCTTCGCCACGCCCATCAATACGCGTGAGCGGACTCCACCGACGGCATATGTTTCGCCGACGGCTTCCAACACCGGCACCATGACCTTTACGCCGACGCTGACGCACACGCGGACACCAACCCATACGCCAACCGACACGACGGTTCCAACCAGCGGACCGTCGCCAACGCCAGAAGACAAGGGTTTTAACGTCCCGTTCGCAGACCGGGCGGATGTTGAGATGAACTGGCGGCTCGATAATTCGTTTGTTCTGAATGTCGCCGGATGGACGGGTACCTATTACAACGGCGCGACCTGTCCTGGGACTGATCCCGATCCGGGCATCCCCGCCGATACGACGCTGATCGACTTTACCTGGGGCGGTTCGCCAGCGGCGGGTATCAACCCCGATAACTTCATCGCCTGCTGGTCAAATACGTTCACGCTGCCGTCAGATACCAACCTGCGATTCACTGCCGAGGAACTGGCTGCCGGTGGGCTGACCGTAGCGCTGGACGGCGTGGAAATCCTGAATACCAGCGCCGCAGACACCTCGGCGAATCGGATGGTCAGCGCGGGCGAGCACACGCTGACCGCTTCTTACGCGCACAGCACCGGCAGTGCGCGCGTCTATCTGCTCATTGACCGTCCTTCGCAGAACCCCAACGACGTGGTTGCCGGCATCGAGGGCTGCCCCTGGGCGACAACCAGCAGTAACATCCTCAGCGGCTCGCCGCTGAATGTCTTTGACGACGACCCGGCTGCCGATAGCTGGCCCGCCGGGCAGACCTGTTATCTGGAGCTGCGCGGCTGGATCAACAGCAGCGCCGCGCCAAACTCGAAGCTCAGCTTCTGGGACGTGTGGGATTTCGCCGCTGCCGCTGGCGTTCGGGCAGAACTGCAAATCGCCAATTACGATACAGTCGATGGCAGCCCCGATGTCCAGGATCGGGCGGCAACCTGGGGCGACGCTATCACCGTCCCGCTGACGCGCTCGTCCGGCAGCGCCAACTACAACTGGACGCGGACGCAGGTTGACCTGAACGATCCGCTGTACGCTTCGATTGGCGATAAGTGGACGTTCCGCTTCGTACTGGGGAATACCACCGGCTCAGCACAGTCGCTGCGCTGGTACATTGACGACATTCAGGTACTCAACGATCCCGCGCCCAGCCGCACCTTCACGGTGCGCGATCTGTGGGATTTGAACGCGCGCGCGCAGATGGCGGATTTCATCTTCAACGCCGACGCCAACTTCACCCAGGAACAGACCACCGGCGCGCCGCCAGCCAGCGAATGGCGCTGGAATATTCTCAGCGATAACGCCCGCACCGGAACAGCATGGGTGCTGAAGAATTACGCGGCGTCGGCAGCTTCCACCAATTCGAGTCCGACGACCGATCGCGTCTATTTTCTCGAATTCCGCTATCCGATTGACGTGACCGCCAGCCGCGTTCCGCTGCCGCCGGTTGAGGACTTTGAAGGCGACACCGGCACGCCAATGCTGACCTTCTGGCATTCCTTCTCCGGCAGCGCCACCCGCGTGGTCGAGTATGCCCTGCTATCCGCGCCCAATACCTGGATCACGGCGGATTACATCCTGCCGCTGACGCCGGGTTCGACCATTCAGCGCAGCAGCGTCTACCTGCCGACCACCGAGCCGTTCCGCCTGCGCTTCCGGCTGACCATTCCCCAGAATGTGACTCCGGCAGCCACCGACGGCTGGTTCATTGACGACATTCTCATCGAGCGCGATCTCGGTTCTGGTTTCACGGCTTATCCGTTCATCGATTCGGCTGAAAGCGCGTCGTATACTGCCCAACAGTGGACAACCACCAAGAACTGGGCATCGACCACGCTGGTGGGCGGCGTTCAGGGCAGCGGCTACAGCTATACCGACAGCCCCGGCACCGGCGTAAGATACACGGTTGGCGAAGAAACCCGCTTTGAAATGCGCCGGATACTTGACCTGCTCGGCGACACAGCGGGACACACCGAACCGACCACCCCGGCAGCCGCCGAACCGATGCTGACCTTCTGGATGCAGCGCGATCTGCAGGGCGAGTTCCGCGTCGAACTATGGACGGCAGCCAGCGACACCTGGACAACGGCGTGGACGATGAATTTCCCCGGCGGACGCAGCCGTAACACCGCCTGGGAGCGCGTCGAAATCAATCTGGCTGAAGCCATTCGCCTGAACAACGGCACGTCCTGGGGCAGTATCGGCGGCGGCAGTGACAACGACGACGACATCAGGATCCGCTTCCGTCTGCTCGGCGCAGGGGCGACTGCTTACGACGGCATCTACATCGACGATATCCGAATTGAGGACAAAGCCGAATTGGTTCACGTCCTCGGCGCTGGCGACGACGGCATCTACCACGATTCGATTGACGCCAACACGCCGCACGGGCTTTCGATTGCCGATAGCTGGCACCTGGGCGGCACCTGGAACTGGTCGAACGACCCGGCACATATCTATCAGGGAACGCTGTCGCTGGCGGACAGCCCGCTGCAGCAGTACCAGTCAGACTGGATCGCCATCGCCGAAATGCGCCCGGTCTTCGACCTGTCTGGCGTCTCGGCGGCTGAGCTTCCATCGCTGGACTTCTTCACCCGTTTTGAAATCGCGGCTGGCGACAGCTTCCAGGTTGAAATCTCGGAGCAGCAGGGCGGCGGCACCCAGTCCTATGATGACCTGTTCGGCTGGTCAACCTGGACGCCAGCCACTCTGTATCCGATCAACATGACCACGCTCACCAACGGGCGCACCGACACCATGCACCGCTGGCGCGTCAACCTGTCGTCCTACGTCAACAAACGCATCCGCATTCGCTTTGTCCTGCGCACGGACGGCGCTGGCGTGGCGGACGGCGTCACGATTGACGCGGTGAGTCTGACCTATGGCGCGACCGCGGTCACATCTCTGCCCCTCGCCACCTGGGCGAATGCCAGTAACTGGATTTTTGAGGGCAGCGGCTTGACCCGCTGGGGCAGCGCTACCCAGTTCATCACCGGCGGCACCGCTGGCGGCGACCTCGGCGCGAACGGGTGGTACGGTCTGTTCTTCGACTGCGAAACGCTGATCGATCCGGACTCGGCGTGTTTCGGTCCGCTGGCTGCCACGACCTATGACGGGCTGCTGGCTGCCAACGCCCATGATCCGTTCGATACGGCGGCTTCCCTGCCCGGCGGCATCACCCGCCCGACGACCAATCCAACCGCCGATCTGAACATGTGGGTGGCGGATGGCGCCGCGCCGAATGTGGTCGGCAGCACAACTGAATTCGTGGAATCGTTCGCCGCCCGCTGGACGCGCAGCGTCACCCTCAAGGCGAATACCACCTATCGATTCTATACCGTCTCTGACGCGGGCATCCGGGTGTCGATCAACAGCCCCGCTGGCTTCACGCCAGCCATACCGGCGGTTGGCGGCAGGTACTATCTCATCAACGCCTGGTTCGCGCACGACAATCAGGTGGATACGCGGACGATCCAGGTGGGCGCGGCGGACGTAAACGCCGTCCTGACGGTGGAATTCTTTGACACCGTCGGCGATTCAGTCGCCTCGCTGACCAGCGTTTCCGACCGCTTCTCGTTCAGCGACAGCCCGAACCCGCCCAATGTAACCGGTTTCACCACCATCCTGTCCACGCGCTACGGCAATTCGTCGCTCACCTACAGCGGTTTCATCAACGCCACCAGCGCCAAGACCCTGAATTACTCGCTGCTGTGGAATATGAGATCCAACACAAATCTGTATGTCGAAACCTCGACCAACGGCGGCTTTACGTGGAATATCGTGGACACGATTTCGGGCGCGGTGACGCCATCCAATGTGCTGCCAGCCCAGAACTGGGTGACGCGCTCGGTGCCTCTAGCCGCCGGTAATCCGCGTACCACCTTCCGCTTCCGGCTGGATACGCGCGGAGAAGCCGACAATATCACCGGCGACGGCGTTTGGATCTCGGACATCTACGTGCCGTAGGCAGGCTGTTTGTGATAACTGTTTCCGGCGCGGGGGCGTATTTGATTACGCCCCCGCGCCGCCTTCAATCTACCTGCATCAACAATCCAACTACTCACACCCGCGCCAAACTGCTAAACTAGTGGCACGTTCCCGATCATAGTAGCAGGGGTTGAAACACGTGACGCTTACGGAGCATCGTCCTGGTATTTTCTTCATCATTGTGGGTCCCGCGGGCGTGGGAAAAAACCACCTCATTAAAGTTGTCAGCAGCCGAATTGACGGGCTGCGGCAGTTGCCAACCGCCACCACACGCCCCATGCGACCGGGCGAAGCCCAGGGACGCGAACACGTCTTCGTCAGTGAGGAGGAATTCAACCGCTTCATCAGCATGGGCGCGCTGCTGGAACACCAGTTGGTTCATGGTCGAGACTACTATGGCATCCTGAGCGAAAAGGTGGAAAGCGCCCTGTACGCGGGTGATATGGTCATCGCCGATATTGACATCAAGGGCGCGCGTATCGCCCGCGAAACCTATCCTCAGAACACCGTGACTGTCTTCATCCAGCCGCCGTCGGTGCTGACTCTGGTCGAGCGAATGCGCACCCGCAAAGAGAACGACTCGGAAATCGCCCGCCGGCTGATGCGCGTGCCGATGGAGATGGAATTTGTCAGCGAAGCCGATTACATCGTCATCAACGACGATCTCGAAACGGCAGCAGCCACGCTGACCGCCATCATCACAGCGGAAGCCAGCCGTCCGGCGCATCAGTTGGCGAGCAGGCTCACCAGCTTCACCTACGCCGCGCAGGTGGTGCCCTGCTGGGACGGCGAAGCGCTTCGCCGCCTGTCAGCGTCGCATTACCCCATCAGCCGGGTGAACGACGGCGAGCCGCCCCATGTCGCCGCGGCGCGGGCGCTGAACAAGGCGTTTGGCGCGGCGGTGCCAGCCGGAGAATGGGTTTACGGACAGGACGCCAAAGGCGATTTTGTGCCGCCGGTGGCTGTCGAAACCGCTGCTTCGGCGGATGAAGACCAGATTATCTTCGTCTTCCAATATCGGATGAGCGAGCGAATCGCGCCGCCGGATGGCTGGGTCTGGACGACGGATGCGGCGCTGGCGATCCCCGACGCGAAACGGAGCGAGGCATGATGCTGGCGGATGTTCACCGCCAACTGGGCGGCAGGCTTGCGCCGGACGGCATTCCGCTGGACTACGGCGATTTGCAGGCGGAGTATCGCGCGGCGCTCGCAGCCGCCGTCCTGATGGATCGCTCGCATGAAGGGCGAATCGAAGGCGCGGGGCGCGACCGGCTGGCGCTGATCCAGCGCATGTCTACTAACGACGTTCTGGCGTTAGCCGAGAATGAGGGCTGTCCCACCATCTTCACGACTCCGGTTGGGCGCATCATTGACCGGGTCACGGTTTATCATCGCGGCGATACCGCCCTGCTGCTGACCGATGCCGGGCGCGGCGGCGCGGTTCAGCAGTATCTTCAGCGCAATATCTTCTTCAACGACGAGGCACGCTATACCGATCTCGCGCCATCCACGCGGCAGTTGGTGCTTCACGGACCCAACGCCGCCGCCGTTGTGACCGCGCTTGCGCCTGATCTACCAGCCCTGCTCGAAATGCACAGCGCCAGCATTACGGTTGGCGATACCAGCGTCGTCATCGCCCGAACCAAACCCGTCAGCGGGACGGCATGGGTCATCATCGCCGCCAATGACAGCGCGGCGGCGGTCTGGAACGCCGTGTTAGCGACGGGACGATCACACGGGCTGCTGCCCGCCGGATCGCTCACCTACAATCTGCTGCGCATCCGCGCCGGGCGTCCGGGCGCGGGACGCGAGGCGAGCGCCGATTTCATTCCACTGGAAGTGGGGCTGTGGGATGAGGTGAGCTTTAACAAGGGCTGCTATACCGGACAGGAAATTCTCGCCCGCATGGAAAGTCGTGGGCGGCTCGCCAAGACCATCGTCTCGCTGCGCCTTGACCGCTTCGTTGAAGCCCCCGCCCCGCTGCTGAAAGACGAGCGTGAAGTGGGCAGGCTCACCAGCAGCGTCACCACTCCCGACGGTGACAGTCTCGGCATCGCCGTCGTCCGGCTTGCCGCCGCCCAACCGGGCGCTGTCCTCGATGCTGGCGGCGTTCAGGCGACCATTTCCGGGCTGGTGGGCGCGCAGCCGCCCACGCTTCGCACCGAGGCGGGAGAATAACAGCGCCCGCGTTCGTTCGAGCAGCAGCAACACGATAAAACAAACGGACACGACAATGTCGTGTCCCTACGCTGACCGTTCTTTTACTGCTTTTACTTTCTCTACTTCTCTTACTTTTCTTACTTTTTCTTACTGCATTTCCGGCGGCGGGCTGTCAAAGAACAAGTTCCACCACAGCGTCCACGGCTCCGGTTCAGGCGGTGACGTGCGGATATCGGCAAGCGACACCTGCGGCGAGGGCGTTTCTTCAATGCCAACGCCCGACGGTACGGGGACGATCAGGATTTCGCCCGGTTGAATCAATTTGCCTTCACTGCGCGCCCACTGCGCCACGTAAGCGTCGCTGCGGACGTAATCGCGCTCCTGTATCAGCGCTGCCTGCTCCTGACGCAAATCCTCAATTTCAGCGCTGACATTCTCGTAGGCTTGCTGCAGCGGCTGGCTCGCCGTAATCCGCCCGCTGAAGTCAATCGCCAGGAACAGCCCAATTGACAGAATCGCCGCAAACAGCACCTGCACGCCCGAAAATTGCCCGGTGCGCCGCCGCACTTCCGTTCGTTTGAGCGTTTTGTCGTCAGCCATCAGTATCTCAAGCAGCCTTCATATCTGCATTCAGTATAGCAAACAAAGCCGCCGCCAGAAATAAAAAAAGCCCAGGCTGTGCCTGAGCTTTTGTGCCGAAGGTGGGAGTCGAACCCACACTCCCTTAAGGGAACTACGCCCTGAACGTAGCGCGTCTGCCAATTCCGCCACTTCGGCTTACCTCATGAAATTCTAGCAGACAACTGTCACCTGTCAAGGCGGAAATTCAGCAGTTTCAATCAAATCCATCGTGCTATAATGCCCCGTTCCAAAGTGCGGTTCGGTTCATGTGAGGTCTTGTTCTGGTGAAACGGTTTGGTTGGAGTATCAGCATCGTCCTATTGGTATTGACGTTTACCGCCCTGCGCTTTGCTGCCAGCACGCTGGCGCAGCCCGCTGTCACGGCGGAAGCCATTGATTTTGCGAACCTGCGCGCCACCACGTCCGCTGATGCCGCGCTGTTGGGTCAAATCGTCCCCGGAACTCGCTATCCGGTGGTTGGGCGCAGCGAATTCTTCCCCTGGCTGCTGCTCGCCGATCCGGTCAGCAGCCAGCCCATCGGCTGGGTCTTTGCCGACATCGTCACGGTGCAGGGCGATCCAACCAGCGTGCCGCTGTCAACGCTCGATCTGAGCAGCGCCGCGCCGCTGGCAACGCCCGATCCGGCAGCGAACCCGGCGGCGACGCTCGATCCGGCTGCCCCGCCAACAACCACCACCGCGCCAGCAGCCACCATACCCGCCAGCGCCGTCACCGGCACAGTGCTGAATGAGATCAATATCCGCTACGCGCCCGGAACCGAATACGCGCGCATTGGCATCGCCCGCGCCGGAGATATTCTGGAGATCACCGGCTGGCACACCCAGTTTCCCTGGGTCGAGATCAATTATCCCGCTTCGCCGAATGGCAAAGCCTGGGTCGCCATCGACCTGCTCGAAATACAGGGGGACATCTATGCCCTGCCTGCCAACACCCAGACGCAGTTCAACCTGCCGACGCTGACGCCGACCCTCTCGGTGCTGGAGCAGAATACCATCGTCGGCGTAACGCCGGTGCCGCTGTCGCCCGAATTCACCGCCCTCGGCGACCAATTGTGGGGCATGATGCTGAGCGCGGGTTTTGACCCGGCGACCAGCCAACTGGGCGCGTTGTTTCTGATGGATGTCCAGACCGGCGAAGCGGTCTCGTTTGGCAGCGGCACCGCCTTCAGCGGCATGAGCGTCAACAAGATCGCCATCCTGATCGAATACTATCGCCAGCTTGATACGCCCCCACGCGACGCCCAGGCGTACACAATTGCCGAGGCGATGGTGTGCAGCGAAAATATCTCGTCCAACGAACTGCTCGCCGAAGTCGGCGGCGGCAATCCCTACCGGGGCGCGGAACAGGTCAGCCAGTTTCTGGAAGCCTTCGGCGCGCAGCGCTCGTTCATCTTCACGCCGTTTGACAACGATCCGTTTATCACCCCACAGGCACCGCGCATGCGCACCACCGACGCCGATCAGGTGAGCGCCCAGCCCGATCCTTATAACCAGCTTACGGTGTCAGACACCGGGGCGCTGCTGAACGGGCTTTACCAGTGCGGCTACGGCAATGGCGGAGCGCTGCTCGAAACCTTCCCCGATGACTTCACGCCAACCGAATGCCGCCAGATGCTGGAAGTGATGAGCCACAATCGCATCGGGACGCTGATCGAGATGGGCGTGCCCGAAGATGTGCGCGTGGCGCATAAACACGGCTGGATCAACGACACCCACGGCGACGCGGCGCTGGTGTTTTCACCGGGCGGAGTCTACGTTCTGGTGGTCGTCCTGCATGGTCCCGTCTGGCTGGAGTTCAACCAGTCGGAAGCGCTGATCGAGGAGATGTCGCGCACCGTCTACAACTATTTCAACCCTGACGCGCCAATGGCGGAAGTGCGTGCCTTTGATCCGGCGGCGCAGGGAGACGTGAATACCTGCAATCAGAGTCTGTTTGGCAGCCAGATCATCGAGGATTTGCTGGCGGCAGAATTCGACGATTCTACGCCCACGCCAGCGCCGGGCAGCTAACCTACCGGCGGCAGCGGGCGAGAATCGCATCTTCTGTTACAATTGAGATACACCCTGCGCCGGATTATTCGCACTCGTAATGGAATGGACTCACGATGCTCATCACCAACGGCACGCTCGTCACCTGGAATCCTGATGAAGAACTGCTGCCTCATTACGGGCTGCGCATCGAAGGCGGCATCATCCGCGAAATCGCGCCCTCGGCGGAACTGGAAGCCAATTACCCGGACGAGGAACGGCTCGACGCCGGCGGGCAGTTGGTAATGCCCGGCAATATCTGCGCGCATACCCACTTTTACGGTGCTTATTCGCGCGGCATGGCAATTCCCGGACCCGCGCCGATGAATTTCCCGCAGATTTTATGGCGCCTGTGGTGGCCCCTCGACAAGGCGCTGGATGAAGATGCTGTGCGGATGAGCGCGCTCGTCTCGCTGGTGGACGCGGTGAAACACGGCACGACGACGTTGTTTGACCACCACGCCAGCCCCAACTTCATCGATGGCAGCCTGGACGTGATTGCCAGAGCAGTCGATCAGGCAGGCTTACGGGCGGTGCTGTGCTACGAAGTCTCTGACCGCGATGGCGTGGAAAAAGCTGAAGCGGGTATTGCCGAGAACGCGCGATTCATCAATGCCAGCCGCAGCCGCCCACGTATTCGCGGGACGTTCGGGCTTCATGCCAGCCTGTCGGTCAGCGACGAGACGCTGGCAAAGGCGGTAGCGGCGAAGCCCGCCGATTCGGGCTTTCACATTCACGTTGCCGAGCATGAAGCCGACCAGCAGCACAGCACCCAGAAATATGGCAAGCGGGTGGTGCCCCGCCTGCGCGACGCGGGCATCCTCGGCAAAAAGACCATACTCGCCCACTGCGTCCATATCGACGCCGAAGAGCGCGATATCGTTCATGACTCCGAAAGCTGGATTACCCACCAGCCGCGCTCGAACATGAACAACGCCGTCGGCGCGATGGCATTTGACGAAATGCTGCAAAAATGGATGCGCGTCGGGCTTGGCAACGACGGCTTCAGTAACAACATGTGGGCGGAATGGAAGGCGGCTTATTTTCTGCACAAAGTCGTCCACCGCGATCCGCGCCGCGCTAACGGACTGTGGGTGAAAGAGGTCGCGGTCGAAAACAACGCCCGGCTGGCGCGCCTGTTCTTCCCGGAACGCCCGATTGGACAGCTTATTCAGGGCGCGACTGCCGACATCATCTTCGTGGACTATCACCCATTCACGCCGCTGACCGCCGGGAATCTGCCCTGGCATATCATCTTCGGCTTTGAATCGTCAATGGTGACGATGACGATGTGTGATGGGGTTGTCCTGATGAAAGACCGCCAACTGCTCTTGCTGGATGAAGCAGCTATCGCCCAGGAAGCGCTGGCGCTGGCACCGCAGGTGTGGGAGCGCTACGAAGCCAATGCCAGGATGGTCATCAACAAGCAGTAACAGCATAAACCGTAAGTATAATCGTAACCTACGGCGGATAAACCCCTAACAATGGGGATAACCGACTAACTGCTAAAGAGTCACTGTGGTGAGAGTAATATCGCTGCTATTTTCTCGCCAGCAGGTAAAATAGGGTAGTGAGTTTTGTGCAAATCGCGGGAGAAAGCATGACAGACAACGAGCGTATCCTGATGACAGTCGCGGTACTCGGCGGCACAGGCAAGGAAGGCAGCGCGCTGGCGCAGCGGTGGGCGCTGCATGGCTATCGCGTTTTAATTGGCTCGCGCGACGCGGCAAAAGCGAAGGCGCGCGCCGATGAACTGAACCAGCAGTTAGGCGGAGAATATCTCGCCGGGCTGGACAACAGCGAAGCCGCCAGCCAGGCACACGTCGCCGTCCTGACCGTCCCTTACAGCGCTCATAAGGGTACACTGGAAGCAGTCAAAGATCAGCTTCAGGGAAAAATTCTGGTGGACGTGACGGTTCCGATCATGCCGCCCAAAGTGCGAACGGTCTACGTGCCGCCGGGAAAAGCGGCGGCGCTCGAAGCCCGCGAGCTGCTCGGCGAAGGCGTTCGCATTGTCTCCGCCTTCCAGAATGTCAGCCATGAAAAGCTGTCCGATCCAAACGCCGAAGTGGACTGCGACGTGCTGGTGACGGGCGACGACAAAGCCGCCAAGCAGGAAGTGATCAAGCTGGTGGAAGCGGCAGGAATGCGCGGCGTGGATGCCGGACCGCTGGAGAATTCAGTCGGTGCCGAAGCCCTGACACCGATCCTGCTCTATATCAATCGGACTTATGGCATTCACGGAGCGGGCATCCGCATCACTGGAATATAGCAATCTTGGACGTACTTTCGGTTCAATTGACGGCACTTCCCGGCATACCTCTGGTTCAGCCGGGCGATGATCTCGCGCAGTTTATTATTGATGCGCTGGCGCGAAGCAGTCTCAGCTTACAGACCGGCGACGTGCTGGTCGTCACGTCAAAAATCGTCTCCAAAGCCGAAGGACGGATGATCGAACTGGCGAAGGTGATTCCCGGCGAGCAGGCGGTCACCCTCGCCGAGCAGACGCGCAAAGACCCGCGCATCGTCGAGCTGGTGCTGCGCGAGAGCCAGGAAATCTCGCGGATGGCACCCGGCGTGCTGGTGGTGCGCCACCGGTTGGGATTTGTCAGCGCCAACGCCGGAATCGATCAATCCAATGTCGATGGCAGCGACGATCACGTTTTACTGCTGCCCGAAGACCCGGACTCATCGGCGCGGGCGCTGCGAGAACGCTTGCTCGCGCTCACTGGCGCGGACGCCGGCATCGTCATCAGCGATTCTCACGGCAGACCATTCCGCAATGGCAATGTCGGCGTCGCCATCGGCGTGGCGGGCGTCCCCGCCTTGCTGGATTTTCGTGGGTCACAAGACCTATTCGGACGTGTCCTAAAGATCAGTGTTCAGGGTTACGCAGACATGATAGCATCAGCATCAAACCTACTCACCGGCGAAGGCAGTGAAGGTCGCCCGGTGGTGCTGCTTCGCGGTCTGGAATTCCTGGCACAGGAGGCTGAGGCGGCAGAACTGAACCGCGCGCCGGAGCAGGATTTATATAGATAGAGGAACGGCGGTTGTTTCACGAAACCACAGGCATTCTGCATACGATCATGTCGCGCCGTTCGATTCGGCATTACCGACCTGATTCGGTGCCGCGTGATCTGGTCGAAACGCTGTTGACTGCCGCGACCTGGGCGCCCTCGGCGCACAATCGTCAGCCGTGGCGCTTCTGCGTGGTCGGGCAGGCGGCGGTGAAGGAACGGCTGGCGCGGGCAATGAGCGCCCGGCTGAGAAGCGATCTCGAAGCCGACGGCACGCCGGAAGCCATGATTGCCGCCGATACCGGACGTTCCTATGCGCGGCTTACATCCGCGCCCCTGCTTATCGTCCTGTGTCTGAGCATGACTGATATGGATACTTACCCGGACGCACGCCGGGCGAACAATGAATATCTGATGGCGGCGCAGAGTACGGCGATGGCGGCGCAGAACCTGCTGCTGGCGGCGCACGATCTGGGCTTGGGCGCGTGCTGGATGTGCGCGCCGCTGTTCTGCCCTGATACCGTACAAACCGCCCTCGATCTGCCGGATGACTGGCAGCCTCAGGCGCTGCTGACGCTGGGGTATCCGGCGGAAACGCGCGAAAAAGCCCGACAGCCTTTGGAAAAGAGTATCCTGTGGCGCTGAAGAATATTGTCGTCCTGGTCGGCGGTGTGGGCGGGGTGAAGCTGGCGCATGGTCTGGCGCAGATTCTGCCGCCTGAAAACCTGACTGTGATTGTCAATACGGGTGACGATTTCTGGCATTACGGTCTGCGCGTTTGCCCGGATCTTGATACGGTCATGTACACGCTCGCCGGGCTGGTCGATAAGACCAACGGCTGGGGCATCGCCGACGACAGCCGCGCGATGCTGGCGGCGCTGCGGCGCTATGGCGAAGACCCGTGGTTTGGGCTTGGCGATCAGGATCTTGCCACCCACCTGCTGCGCACCCAGATGCTGCACGCCGGTCAGCGCCTCTCGGAAGTCACCGCCGCGCTGACCAGTCGATTGGGCATCCTGCATCCGGTGCTGCCGATGACCGACGCGCCGGTTCGGACGATGCTGGATACAGTCGAATATGGCGAACTGGAATTTCAGACCTATTTTGTGCGTTACCGCTGGCAGCCGACGGTCAAATCAATCCGTCTCGACTGCATCGAACAGGCATCGGTCAGTCCCGAAGCGCGGGCAGCGCTGGAACGCGCCGATGCGATCCTCATCGGACCCTCCAATCCGTGGCTTTCAATCGCGCCTATTCTGGCAGTTCCTGGCATGAGCCAGCTTATCCTCAGCCGGAATGTGCCGCGCGTGGCGGTCAGCCCAATTGTGCAGGGACAGGCAGTGAAAGGTCCCGCAGCCAAGCTAATGGCGGAGTTGAACTACGACGTCTCCGCCCAGGCAGTCGGCGAGTATTATGGGGACATCATCACAGGTTTTGTATATGATGAGCGCGATACGGCTCTGAACCTCAACCACAAACAAGTTACATCCTTTGATACAATTATGATAAGGGATGAGGATCGAGTTGTATTGGCGCGAAAAATATTACATTGGATTGAGGAGTAAAGTTAGCATGAGTGTTTGGGTCATCATTCCGGTGAAGCCGCTAGTGCGGGCGAAAAGCCGCCTGTCACCCCTGCTCGCGCCTGAGCAGCGGATGCAGCTTGCCGAGAATCTGCTTCGCCACGTCATTGCTACGGCGCGTTCTGTGCCTGAAATTGCCGGAACGCTCGTCATCAGCCGAGACTCAAAAGCACTGGCTATTGCTCGTGAAAGCGGCGCTCACACAGTTCAGGAAAGTGGAACGCCGGAACTCAACAATGCCCTCATGCGCGCCACCTCGGTGGTGCGCGGCTGGCGCAGCGCGGCGGTGCTGGTGCTGCCCGCCGATCTTCCCCTGCTTCAGCCGCACGATGTGCGAGGCGTGCTTGACCTGGGGCAGGACGAGAACACGGTGGTCATCGCCACCGACGAGCGCGGGGACGGCACCAATGCCCTGCTCATCCGCCCTCCGGGGTTGATTCCCTATGCTTATGGTCCGGGCAGCTTCCAGCGGCACATGGCGCTGGCACGCGAGGCGGGCGCAACCGTCCGCGTCTACCAGTCGGAACAGCTTATGCTCGACATCGACATGCCCGACGATCTCGAAAATTACTACCGGATTTCGGGTGACGGGGCGCATTTGCTGTCGCCGCCCGAAAAAACGCCGGAGCGTTGAGACAGAACGCTTCACGCAGCGATGCGGCGCAGCCTTAGCTGGCAATAGAGAAAGGCGCAAAGTGGGATTCTTTCGGGAATCTGCTCTGCGTCTTTGCGTTAGATTCTTTTCCTTCACCGCCACTCCACGTTACAATAGCGCGTCACTATGTAATTCATCTTCTCTGGAGTATTCGTCATGGCAGACCGTGTTGCCCTCTACTTGCAGGACGCACACCCGCTGCAGGACGCCATCCGTTACGTACAGTACGCGGAATCGCGCGGCTTTGAAGCCGTCTGGCAGGCGGAAAGCCGCCTCGTCCGCGACGCCGTTGTGCCGATGGCAGCCTTCGCCGCCACTACCAGCCGCATCAAAATCGGGTCGGGCGTCATCAATAACTGGACGCGCAACCCCGCCGTCATCGCGGCAACCTTTCTGACACTGGACGATCTCGCCCCTGACCGCATCATCTGCGGCATTGGCGCGTGGTGGGATCCGCTGGCTTCAAAAGTCGGCATCAACCGTACCAAGCCGCTGCTGGCAATGCGTGAGGTCGTGACGGTGGTGCGCGATCTGCTGCACCGCAAGCGGGTCACCTTTCACGGTGAGTTCGTCAACCTGACCGATGTAGAGCTTGATGTGGTGCATGGGCGCAAAGAACCGCGCAACGTGCCGATCTACATCGGCGCGACCGGACCGCAGATGATGGCGCTGACCGGCGAAATCGCCGACGGCGCGGTGCTGAACTACCTCGTCTCGCCAAAGTACAACGAAGGCGCGCTCGAACAGTTGGAAATTGGCGCGCGCAAAGCCGGGCGCAGCCTGGACGAAATCGACCGCCCGCAGTTGGTCGTCTGCTCGGTGGATAATGACCGCAAGAAGGCGCTCGACGGCGCGCGCAAGCTGGTGACGCAGTATCTCGGTCAGCAGCCGCACATCATGAAAGCCAGCGGCGTGAAGCAGGAACTGCTCGACGAAATCGCCCAGGTGCTGACCTGGCCCGCAACCGAGGAACAGATCGAACAGGCGATGCGCCTCGTGCCCGACGACGTGGTGCAGATGATCACCGCCAGCGGCACGCCAGAGGAAGTTCGGGCGAAGGTGCGCGAATACGTGCAGTACGGCGCAACCTGCCCTATTCTGTACCCATTAGGTGATGATGTTCGGCTGATGATCGATACCTTTGCGAATGGCTATTCAAATTAGGGAGTCTGCCAGCGGCTGTTTTGGCTGCATGGGTTGCGATAACTGCCGACCGATGGCTGTGGATGGCTATGACGCGACAGAATGACATGGCGGGCGTCTCGCGGAGACGCTCGCTGCTTATCTGGGGGCTGCTGTGCGCGCTGGCAGGTGCCGTGTTCCTGACCTACGTCGCAGCCAGCATGGCGGCGGGCAGCGGCGAGCCAGTCCTGCCGCTGGATGATGCCTACATCCATTTTCAGTACGCCCGCGCCATCGCCGAAGGCTACCCTTACCACTACAACCCCGGCTTGCCCGCGACCAGCGGCGCGACCAGTTTTCTCTATCCCTTCGTGCTGGCGCTCGGTTATCCGCTGGGATTCCAGGGGATGAATCTGGCGCTGTGGGCGATGGGCGGTGGCGCGGTGGCGCTGGCGCTGTCCGGCTGGTTCATCTACCGGCTGGGGAGGTTGTTCAGCGCCGCAGTGTGGCTCGCTGTGCTGGTGGCTGTGGGTTTTATGCTGAACGGCGCGACTGCCTGGCACTATATGAGTGGGATGGAAACGGGTTTGACCGTCCTGTTCACGCTCTATACCGTCTACGCCCTTGCCAGCGAAGACTACTGGCACACCATCGCTGGCGCAACCCTGATGGCGCTGATCCGTCCCGAAGGGGCGATTCTGACGCTGCTGGCAGTTGGCGCGACCATCTGGCGCGAGCGCAGCGTCATTCGCCGGGCAATGACCCGCCGCAATATCAATGACGCAGGGGCGCAGGGCGCTGCGCCCCTGCTACAAACCCAATCCAATGATGCAGCGCCACGCCCCTTCCCGCGCCCCGACTGGACGTGGCTGTGCCTGCTGATTCCGGTGCTGGCGATTGGCATCCAGCCGCTGGTCAATCTGCTGATGACCGGATCGGCGGTTGCATCGGGCAACGCCGCCAAATCGCTGTTTGGCATCATCCCGCCCGATCTGCCGGTCATCATCGGGCGCGTGTGGGACAATTTTGTCGGCATGTGGTGGGGCTTTTTCAGCGGCAGTGCCTCGCCGGTCAGCGTTGGCGCGGCAACTATGCTGCTGGCGGCAGTTGGCATCGAGGCGCTGCTATCCAGGCGGCAGTTTCGCGCCACAGCGCTGGTGATTGTCGCCACGCTGCTGCTGGCGACGGCAGCCATCAGCACACTCGATACGGCGGGCTGGCACTTTAAGCGCTACCAGATGCCGGTCATGACGCTGCTGTTGGTGCTGGCAGTTCCCGGCGTGACGCTCACCCGCTGGCAGTCGCCCCGCTGGAAGCGCTTCAATACTGCCCTGCTCCTGCTCATGATGGCGGCATACGCACTCTCGTTTCCGAGCTTTCTCGGCTATTACAGTCTGAACGCCGGTTACGTTGCCGCCCAGCCGCTGCCAATGGCGCGCTGGATCAACCAGCATACCCCGCCCGAAGCAGTCGTCGCCGTCCATGATACCGGGTCACTGCGCTACATCGGCGGGCGCACCACAGTCGATATGGTCGGGCTGACGACGCCGGGTGCGGCGGAAGCCTGGCGCAACGGTCCCGGCTCGGTGGCGGAATTCCTGGAGCGTCAGCGCCCCGACTACATCGCCTCATACGGCGACGGTCACGGCTATGGGCTGGGCTATCTTGAGGACACCGGTTTATACGCCGAAGCGCTGGCAACCTACACCATCGCGCTCGATCCGCAGTACAACGTGGCGCTGGCGGCATCGAAACAGGGCATCTATCGCCCGCAGTGGGCGGCGGCGGATCGCGCCTACGATCCGCTGATGCTGCCCCGCGTCACTGGCTATCTGGACGGCATGTCGGTCTATGACGAAATTGACGTTGCCGATGTCTACTCCGAGCATGTCCATAATTACCGCTGGCGCAACGACGAGCCATCCGGCAGCTTTCCCACTGAGGTCTACCAGTTTCCCTATATCGGCTGCACGACCGGCGAAGACTGTATCGTGATGGACGGCGGGCGGCGCATCAACGGCGAGGAACGCTTCACCCTCAGCGCCAGGGCAGGACAGGATCTGATCCTGGTCACGCGGCTGCACCCGGCAAACGCGGGCAGCTTCGACGTATTTGCCAACGACGTGCTGATCAACGACCGCGTGGTTCCGGCGGTTCCCGGCGGCTGGCTCGACGTGGCGACCTACATTCCGGGCGAACTGGTCACCGAGAGCCTTCGGATTCATATCGTACCCCGGTCGGCAGGGAATTTTTACATGCCCTATCATCACTGGGCGTATCAGGGCGCGGCGTACACGCCCGAAATACCTTCCGGCGAGTTATTATCCACCTTTCAGGATGACGCGATTGAACTCTACGACTTCACCGCAGCCCTATCCAGCAGCGACGACGGCACGCGCCAGCTTAACCTGAGCTGGGTGTGGGCGACCAACGGCAGCGCCCAGGGCGATTACCACGTCTTCGTTCATCTGCTCGGCAGCGACGGCGTGACCGCCGCCCAGGCGGATACCCGCCCCGGTCAGGGGACGCTGCCGCCCGGCAACTGGCTGCCGGGTTCATTCAGCGAATCCATCCAAATTAACGTTACCGAGTTACCACCAGGGCTTTACCAGATCGCGCTTGGCTTGTACGATCCGGTTACCAATGAGCGTCTCATTCCGGCAGGCGGTGACGAAGCCAATCGCCTGATTGTCGATACAATAGAGATTGAATGAACGGACTGGCAGACAGACGAAAATCACTCAGAATAGGCTGAACATGGACGATACACGGGCGGTGTACGAAGCGCTGTTAGCGGCGCAAACAGACGGCGAAGCGGTCGCGCTGGCGACCATCATTGGCGCGCAGGGGTCGGTGCCGCGCCACGAAGGCAGCAAGCTGCTGGTGCGGGCAGACCGCTCGTTCGTCGGCACTGTTGGCGGCGGCAAGCTGGAAGCGCTGGTCATTGACGAGGCGCTGGTGGCGCTGGCAGAAGGCAAAACGCGCACCGCAGTCTACTCGCTCAACGATATCGCGGCGGGCGATCCGGGTGTCTGCGGCGGAACGGTGCAGATCTTCATCGAGCCGGTGGGACTGCTGCCAACGCTGCTGGTCATCGGCGGCGGGCACGTCGGCAAGGCGCTGGCGGAACTCGGCAAATGGGCTGGCTGGCGCGTCATTCTATCCGATGATCGCCCCGATTATTGCAGCCCGGAATATGTCGCCGGACTCGATGGTTACGTCGTCTGCAAGCCCGGCGAAATCAGTGACCATGTGCCGATCACGTCCAGCACCTATATCGCGGCGGTCACGCGCGGGCTGCCGGTAGATATTCACCTCATCCCGGCGCTGCTCAAGACCGATGCCCGTTATATCGGCATCATCGGCAGCCGCCGCCGCTGGGCGCTGACCGAGAAGGCGCTGCATGACGACTATGGCTTTACAGCAGAGGATTTAACGCGCATTCACGCGCCCATCGGCTTGGAATTGCAGGCGGAAACGCCCAAAGAGATCGCTATCAGCATTCTGGCGGAAATCGTCATGGTGCGGCGCGGCGGCACCGGCGCGCCGATGCGCCAGCAGCACGCCAGCAGCGCCCAAACGCAGCCGCATTTGTGAAGCTCCGGGGCAGGTCGGATCGCATTGAGGCAGCCTGCGTCCAAGCCTGCTGTATAATAATCTGAATCGTTTTAGAGTCGGATCATGGCGTGAAAATATTGTGTGTAAGTGATACGGTTGTCACTCAGATGGAAAACGCGGCGCATCTCAGGCGGCGCTATCACGACGTTGACCTGATTGTGAGCTGTGGTGATATGCCCGCCGTCTATCTCGAATTTATCACTTCGGTCCTCAACGTACCTCTGTTTTACGTGCGCGGCAACCACGATACCGGCTATTCCGAGCGCCCGCCCGGCGGTGAAAATCTGCATCGCCGCGTCCTTGAATATCAGGGGCTGACATTTGCCGGTCTTGAAGGATCGATAAGATATAACAACAGCCCGGTACAGTACACCGATGCCGAAATGTGGTGGTATGTCGTTAAGATGGGGCTGCCGCTGCGCCTGCGGCGGGCGCAAAAGGGCTATGGGGTCGATATTCTGGTCACGCACAACCCGGCGAAAGGCATCCACGATCTGCCGGATCGTCCCCATCAGGGATTCAGCGCCCTGCTCAAATTCATGGAATGGTATCGCCCACGCTATATGATTCACGGTCATGTGCATACTTACGATAATCGCGTTATCACAGAAACCCAGTATCTGGATACCTGCGTGATGAATATCAACCCGGTCACGCTGCTGGAAGTGGAACCAGTTCAGGCAGAGGCAGAGAGCGCCAATGCGTGATCATTGAATATTCAACAGGATTTAACAGTCTATGACTGTTGTTTGCGGCATAATGGTGAAAACGAGCGAAAACTATGTGGACTGCTTACTACTCCGTCACAACCGTTTCTGAAGCGCTGCACCTGCTGGCGGAATACCAGCAGCGCGCGCGTATTATCGCCGGCGGAACGGATATTATCCTCGAACTGGAGCGCGGGCTGCGCCCGAATGTCGAGGTACTGATCGATATTTCGCGCGTGCCCGGACTCGATCAGATCAGCCTGAAGGGCGATTCTATCGCGCTGGGACCGCTGGTGATGCACAACCACGTCGTCGGCAGCCCACTGGCAGTACAGCGTGCGCTGCCGCTGGCACAGGCGTGCTGGGAAGTGGGCGCGCCGCAGATCCGCAACCGGGGGACGGTGGCAGGTAATCTGATCACCGCTTCACCGGCGAACGACACTATCACGCCGCTGCGGGCGCTCGGCGCGCAGGTGACGCTGAGTTCGCTCGAAGGCGAGCGGACAGTACCCCTTACTGCCTTTTACACCGGCGTGCGGCGCACGCTCATGCGCCCCGACGAACTGCTCACGTCGATTTCCTTTCCGGCGCTCGCGCCAAACGAGCGCGGCATCTTCCTGAAGCTCGGTCTGCGCCGGGCGCAGGCGATCTCGGTCGTCAACGCGGCGGTCATCCTGCGCTTTGACGGTGATGTGGTCACCCGCGCGACGATTACGCTCGGCAGCGTCGCCCCGACCATCATCAACGCCGCCATCGCCGAACAGGCGCTGGTTGGAAAAGCGCTGACGCCAGAAACCATCGCCGAAGCCGCCCGGCTTGCCGCCGCCGCGCCATCCCCGATTGACGACGTGCGCAGCACCGCCGAATACCGCACCGAAATGGTGCGCGTGCTCGTCTCGCGGGCACTCAAGGCGCTGGCTGCGAATACCCAGGCAGCCGCTTTTCCGGCTGATCCGGCGATGCTCTGGGGCGAGAATCGCGCCCATATCACGCATCCGCTTCCGGCGATGATCAAGCACGATACGGCGGTGCCAATCGAGACGACCATTAACGGCGTCAGGAAGACCATCACCACCGGACAGCACAAAACGCTGCTGCGGCTGCTGCGTGAAGACGCCGGGATGATCGGCACCAAAGAAGGCTGCGCCGAGGGCGAATGCGGCGCGTGTACCGTCCTTCTCGACGGCGCGGCGGTGATGGCGTGTATGGTCGCCGCGCCGCGCGCTCACGGCGCGGAAATTGTCACGGTCGAAGGGCTGCGCCAGCAGGACAACGGCGCTGACGGGCAGCTTCACCCCATTCAGGAAGCCTTCATTGACCGCGCGGCGGTACAGTGCGGCTACTGCACGCCGGGTTTCCTGGTCGCCGGGGCACAGCTTCTGGCGGAACACCCCCAGCCCACCACCACCCAGGTTGAACAGAGCATCACCGGCAACTTATGCCGCTGCACTGGCTATTATCAGATTGTTCAGGCATTCATCGACGCGAGTAAGAAGCAGGAGGTCTCATGAGTCAGGTTAAACTTGCCGAAAACAGACGCAGGCGCGGCTTATGGCCCGTTATGGGGCTGCTCCTTGCCCTGGCGCTGGCTGCCATCTCGTATCTGATCGCGCCCAACGTCATCAGCCTGACGCGCCAGCTGCTGCCGCAGTTCAGCACTACCGGGATGCCGCAGTTACAGGTGCGGCTGATCTTCGCCCTGCTGACGTTCGTCGTGCTGCTGTTGTTCGTGGCGCTGCTGGTATCGCTGTTCATGCCCAAGCGCAAGATGCTGGTCAAGGAAAGCGATATGAAGAAAGAGCGCGACGAAATGATCCAGCGCAAGAAGATGGAAAGGGTGCGCCAGCGCAAGATCAACCTTGAAACCCAGCGTCAGCTCAAAGAGAAAGAAAAACGAGGCGGATAACTCTATGGATCGCACGGTTCCAACCACCGGAAGCGAAGAAATCGAACTCTACATGCGAACGTATTATTCGCTGCTGCGTTCGACTCACACGATTCTTCTGGAAACGCTGGTCGAAGCGCACATGGCGATGGAATCGTCGCTACACGTTCACGCCCGAAACCCAGAACCAGACATATCGGCGCTGGTGTACACCAGCCTGCGCCTGCCCGCCTGCATCGCCGACGCCGACTATATTCTGCTCGGACAGATCGAAAAGTCGTTTCTCGACGCGGGCTACGCGGTCACCGAATGGGAGCGCGTTCACGCGGCTGGTCGCCGCCGCCGGATGCATTATGACGGCGACCGGACGCTGGCGGTGTTCATCGCCAGCCGTTCTGATATTGACGACCTCATCCCCATGCTGACAGCCTACCAGATCGAGTGGAACAAGCTGCATCTGCTGCTGAAGAACGAAATCGCCCGCCTGTTTCTGGCGCAAAATCAGGAACGCGATACGCCGCTTTCCGAAGGCGAGCGCGACATGCTCTCAGCCGTACTCCAGATCGAGCCGCTGAATCTTGAGCGACTGGAGCTTGCCCTGGGCGATAACTTCGTCCCCACGCTGCGCAAGATGGCGGCGGAACGCAAGAGCATCGGACTGCGGCAGATCGCCGGATCACTTGCCGATTACCGCCGCGCCACTGCCTACTGGTGGGAAGATTTGTCCGCCGCGCTGCGCGCCGCCCGCACGATTACGGCATCGACCGACACCGAAAGCACGACGGTGCTCAGCGGCGCGCAGGTCAGTCTGGATGATCGTCCGGTATACTTTGTCTCCAGCAACACCCATTCGCTGCTTAACCTGCTGTCCGGTTTTGCCCAGCGCGAAGAAAATAATCTGATTGACTACATGGATTCACACGGTCACGAGGAACTGGTCAGCGAGTATCGAGCCATTCTGGCGAATAAAGGCTCAATGAATAAGAATAACTTCCTCTACTTCGCCTCGCGCGGCTACATGCACGACGGCGATCCATCGGCGCGAGGGCGTTTCCGCAGCGATATTTCGTCGCTCGGCATCCAGCGAATCCCCAGTAAACATGGTTCCGATCTCGAAACCCAGATCATCGAGCTAAATCGTCTGCGCCCGGACTGGATCGATCCCCGTCTTGCCGAAGGGCTGGACTGGCTGCCAGACAGCGACGCGGTGATCGTCAACGTCGATTATCCGCTGGGCTTGGGCGCTTACGAACTGCTCACCCGCATTACCGAGCGCGTCTCGCGGCTTCTCGGCGTCTATGTGATGGGCAAAGCCGCTACCCTCAACGGGCGCATCGGCGACGTGATGGTGAGCAGCGTCGTTCACGACGAGCACTCGCAGAACACCTACCTGTTCAACAACTGCTTCAGCGCCATAGACGTAGCCCCGTACCTGACCTATGGCATGGTGCTGGACAACCAGAAGGCGATCAGCGCGCCCGGCACGTTCCTGCAAAACCCGCGCTACATGGACGTGTTCTACCGCGAAGGTTACACCGTCATCGAAATGGAAGCCGGACCCTATCTCTCGGCGATTTACGAAGCCGTCCGCCCCAAGCGCCACCCGCAGAACGAGATCGTGCCGCTGCACTTCGCCCCATTTGACATCGGGCTGCTGCACTATGCGTCGGATACGCCGTTCACGAAGGGACACAACCTCGGCGCGGGCAGCCTGAGCTACGCGGGGATTGACCCGACCTACGCGACGGCGATTGCCATTCTGCGCCGCATCTTCGACAGCGAAGCACAGCGCCTGCGCTCGAACCCGCGCGTGGCAGATACCGCCAACGGCGCGCTGCGCCACGCCGTAAAAGAGAATTGAACCGCCAAAACGCCAAGTACGCCAAGAAGCTGTAGGGGCGAGTGCAAACCTGCGGTTTGCCTTTGCCTCGCCCTGCCCACAATGGCTTGGTATCCGCTGGACGAATAGCCTGTAATTCCGCCCCCGTTCTCCCCACGCCGTTATCCTGCGTTATAATCCTGCATCTAAATGTGATATTGGCTTGGTGAGGGAATCCTGTGGTCGAATCGAAATCCATTGCTGTTGGGCACAGCATCAAACGCATTGACGCGCTCGGCAAGGTGACGGGCGAAACGCCCTACCCCGGCGACATCGACATCGAAGGGCAGCTTTGGATGAAGATTCGCTTCAGCGACCGGGCACACGCCCGCGTGCTGGAGATCGACACGTCGGAAGCGGAAGCGCTGCCCGGCGTCGTCCGCATCTTCACGGCAAAAGACGTGCCGCAAAACGAATATGGCTTGATGACCAAAGATCAGCCGGTGCTGTGCGGTCCCGGCAGCCGTTCCGGCGCGGATATAGTGCGCTGCTACATGGATATGGTGGCGCTGGTGGTCGCCGAAACCGAAGCCACTGCGGCAAAAGCGGCAAAGCTCATCCGCGTCGTCTACGAAGACCTGCCCGCCGTCTTTGATCCCATCGAAGCGATGACAGACGGCGCGCCGCAGCTTCAGGAAAACGTCCCCAATAACGTGCTGGTGCATTACCGCACGCGCTATGGCGACGTGGCATCCGCATGGGAACAGGCGGACGTGATCCTCGAAGACGAATTCCACACCGGCTATCAGGAACACGCCTATCTTCAGCCAGAAGCGGGACTCGGCTACATTGACGAGGAAGGGCGCGTGACGGTCATCGTCGCCGGGCAGTGGACGCACGAAGATCAGGGGCTAATCGCCCACGCGCTCAATCTCGAACCCGAACAGGTGCGCGTGATTTATCCCGCCATTGGCGGCGCGTTCGGCGGGCGCGAGGACATGAGCGTGCAGATCGTGCTAGGGCTGGCGGCGTATCGCCTGCGGCGTCCGGTGAAAGCGCTGTGGAGCCGTGAGGAATCGATCCTGTTTCACCACAAGCGCCACCCGGTCAGCATCCGCACCAAATGGGGCGCGAAACAGGACGGAACGCTAGTGGCGATTGAGGCGACGGTCATTGGCGACGCCGGACCGTACAACTACACCACCACCAAAGTGCTGGCGAACGCCAACCTGATGATCACCGGACCCTATGAAATCCCCAACGTCCACATCGACACCTACGGCGTGCTGACGAACAATATCTGCACCGGCGCGTTCCGGGGCTTTGGCGCGCCTCAGGCAGCTTTTGCAGCCGAGGGAATGATGAACCGTTTTGCCGAGACGCTGGGCATCGATCCGGTTGAACTGCGGCTGCGCAACAGCATTCGCGAAGGCAGCATTACGTCAGTGGGCACGCCGCTGCCCAAAGGCGTCAGTATGCCCGAAGTGATCGAGGCGTGCGCCCGTGAAAGCTACTGGACACAGAACGGCAGCGGCTGGCAGCGCCAGTCTGCCGCGCAGTCAGATAATCCGGCGCTGCGGCGCGGCATTGGCTTCGCCTGCGGCTACAAGAACGTCGGCTACAGCTTCGGCTTCCCGGAACAAAGCTGGGCAACCATCGAGCTGTATGGCAGCACCGAGATCGAACAGGTCATCGTCCGGCATGGCGGCGCGGACGTAGGTCAGGGCGCGCATACCATCATGACGCAGGCAGCGGCGGAAGCGACTGGCGTTCCGGTCAGCAAAGTGAAGCTGATCGGGCACGATACGGCGGAAACCAGCACAGCAGGCAGCGCGTCCGCCAGCCGAATGACGTTTATGGCGGGCAACGCCATCAAAGGAGCTGGCGAACGGGCGCTGATCGCCTGGAAAAACGAGGAGCGTCCCGCCAAAGCCACCTACCAGTATCGCCCGCCCAAAACCACGCCCTTTGACCCGATGACCGGAAAAGCGGAGCCAAATTTCGCCTACGGCTACGTAGCAGAGGCGGTGGAAGTTGAGGTGGATATTGAAACCGGCTTCGTGCGGGTGCTGCGCGTCGTCTGCGCCGACGATGTCGGACGCGCCATCAACCCACAGTTGGTGCAGGGACAGATTGAGGGCGCGGTCGTGCAGGCGCTCGGCTACGCCGTCATGGAGCACCTGATCTCGGATCAGGGGCGCATCCGCAACCCCTACCTCTCGACCTATCTGATCCCAACGGTGCTGGACGTGCCGGTGGAAGTGAAATCAGTCGTCCTGGAATACCCCGATCCGATTGGACCCTGGGGCGCGCGCGGCATGGGCGAAATGCCGTTCATCCCGCTTGCCCCGGCAATTTCGGCAGCCATCCACGACGCAACCGGCGTCTGGTTCAACAGCCTGCCGTTCATTCCGCAGCGCATCGTCAAATCATTGCGGGAGCACGGCATTGGCGGCTGAAGCTCAACGAGCAGTTGGCGCGGTGGTGCTGGCAGCCGGGCTGTCTTCGCGTATGGGACAGCCCAAAGTGCTGCTGCCCTGGACGGACGAGCGTTCGATCCTCGAACACATCCTGGTACAGGTGCAATTCGGGGGCGTAAGCGAGATCGTGGTGGTCACCGGGCGGGCGGCAGACGACGTGCGCCAGACTGCCGAAAGCGCCGGGGCGGCTGCCGTCCACAACCCGGATTACCAGACGGGTGAAATGCTGTCGTCGCTCAAAGTTGGGCTGAAGGCGCTGCCGGAATCGATCTCGTCGGCGCTTGTCGTCCTGGGCGATCAGCCGCGCCTTCAGCCGGAGACGGTGGGCGCGATCCTCAGTGCCTATACCGAAGGCAAGGGCAAAATCATCGCGCCCAGCTACCAGATGCGGCGCGGGCATCCTATCCTGATAGATCGGCGCTACTGGGATGAACTGCTCGCCCTGCCCCCGGACGGCGCGCTGCGCGACCTGCTGAATGCCCATTCAGCAGAAATCGCTTACGTTGTCGTGAAGAACGACAGCGTGCTGCGCGACATCGACACGCCCGACGACTACGCCGCCGAACGCCGCCGGGCAGGGTTAAGCTGACGCTGGCTTTTTGAATGTCCAGCGCGTCGCCGTGTTGGGGTAATCCTTCTCCGTCCAGGCAAACACGGTATGCGGGGTAAAGACGAAATATCCGCCCGGTGATGGATCTTCGTTGGCAGGCATGGCGTATTTCGGAGCGTAGAGCGCCCCGACGCGGCGGTTCACTTCCTGGTCTGTTTCCTGCCTGACTCTGCCTTCCATGATCACCGTCTCGTCGCCGCTTTCGAGATGGACGACGATTTCGGGATTATGCGCGAAGTTGCGCGCCTTGCGCGACGATGGCGCGCTGCCAAAATACAGCCGCCCTTCCAGCCACAGTCCCCACACCGGCGCGGCGTGCGGGCTGCCGTCGGGTCGCGTCGAAACGATCCAGTAATTGCGTGATTTTGCCATCTGCTCGTCCACCCATTCCCACGACATCAGCCCTTCTTCCTTGCTGGAGATGCCGTATTCGGGCATATTCGGGCGCGCGCGCACCGCTGGCGCATCCGGTTCATGTGCTGGCATTGCTATCCCTCATCTGACTGCTGAATTGGCGACTATCAATCTATGCGCGCGGCTGCCAAAACTGTGACAGGCGGCGTCACTCGTAGCGCAGCGCGTCGATGGGGTTGAGGGCGGCCGCGCGGTTCGCCGGGTAGATGCCGAAGAAGACGCCGATCATCAGCGAAATGAGGGTGGCGAACAGGACGCTGGACGGCTGCACCGTCACGGCAAGTTCTGGCAGCGCCGCCGAAACCGCCAGCGCCCCGCTGACCGAAAGCGCGATGCCAATGCCGCCGCCGACCAGCGACAGCGTCGTCGCCTCGGTCAGAAATTGCAGCAGAATATCGCGTTTCTGCGCGCCGACGGCTTTGCGCAGCCCGATCTCGCGGGTGCGTTCGGTGACCGTCACCAGCATGATATTCATGATGCCAATGCCGCCCACCAGCAGCGATATTCCGGCGATAATGCCGAGGAAGATCGTCAGCAGCCCGGTGATCTGCGATAGGGAACTGAGCAGATCGGTCTGGCTGAAGATTTGGAAATCGTCCTCGGCGCGGAAGCTGATGCGGTGTTCCTCGCGCAGCGTTTCGCGGATCTGCTGCGCCACCAGATTGACGCTGTCGCCGTCCCCCGCCTGCACCAGAATGCTGCTCAAGGGGCGGTCGCCGGAAAGATCGCGCTGTCCGCTTAACCGGGTCTGCGCCGTCGTGATCGGCACAAAGATCAGGTCGTTGTCGTCGCCTGTGAACGCCGTACCACCGGCTTCTTCCATCACGCCGATGACGCGGAAGTTGATGCCGCCAATGCGGATGTCGCGCCCGATAGGATAGGTTTCGGGGAACAGTCGCTCGACCACCGTCAAGCCAATCACGGCGACCCGCGCCAAACCCTGCACGTCCGCTGCCTCGATGAAGCGCCCATCCAGCACCGCCCGGCTGCGCATCTGCGGAAATTGTTCGGTGACGCCCCGAATGCGCCCCTGGGTTTCGCGTCCCTGATAAGTGACCGCCCGGTTCAGGTTAAACTGCGGCATGACGGCGACCGCGTCCGGCACGCGGGCAGTATCCATCAGCGCCCGCGAGTCATTCAGCGTCAGCCGCACCGTTTCACCGCGCTGGTTTTCGCCGTTCAGGACGAGGATGAGGTTGGTTCCCAAGCCGAGGAACTGATCGCGCACGAAGCCGTCCACCGCCTGCCCAAGCGACACCAGCACGATTACAGCGGCGACGCCGATAGTGATGCCGAGCATCGTCAGCGCCGAGCGCAGCTTGTTGGAGCGCAAGCCGATCAACGCGACGCGAATATTCTCAAGGATGACCGAGAACATCAGTCTACTCAAACCTCAGCGCGTCAATTGGCTTCATGCGGGCGGCGCGGCTGGCGGGATACAAGCCGAAGAACACGCCGATCAGGCTGCTGACTACCGTTGCCAGCAGCACCGCGTCGCCGGTCACGCGCAGCGTCAAATCCGGCACGAGCGCGGTGCCAAGCACGCTGATCAGCCAGCCAAGCCCCACCCCAAGCGCCCCGCCGATCAGCGACAGGACAAGGCTTTCGATCAGGAACTGCATCAGAATATCAGACCCGCGCGCGCCGACGGCTTTGCGCAGCCCGATCTCGCGGGTGCGCTCGGTCACCGATACCAGCATGATATTCATAATGCCGATGCCGCCCACCAGCAGCGAAATCGCCGCGATCAGGCTCAGGAAGACGGTCAGGATGCCCGTCACCTGACCCAGCGACGCCAGCAAATCCTGCTGGTTGATGATGGTGAAATCCTGCTCGCCCTGAAAAATGATGCCGTGGGCGTCGCTGAGATAGGTTTCAATTTCCAGCGTCGCGTCCTGCATGTGGGCTTCCGACTGCGCCTGAATGTTGAAGACATCCACTTCGTAACCGCCGTCACGGACGCGGGCGCGAGCGAGCCGGGTCTGCGCCGTCGAAATTGGAATGTAGATGACTTCGTTCTGATCGCCGATGAAACCCGCGCCGCCGCCCTGTTCTTCCATGACGCCGATGATAGTGAACACCCGCTGGCTGATGAGGACGGTCTGTCTGATCGGGTTGAGACTCTTGTCGCCAAACAGCCGTTCGACCACTGTTGTCCCCAGCACGACCACCCGCGCCGCGCTGTCCACATCCTGATCGGAGATGAAAGCGCCGTCGCGTGGATACCAGCCGCGCACGTCCACGTAATTTGGGGTGACGCCGGTCACGATGAGCCGCGAACCGTTCGCGCCCGCCGTCACCATCGCCGGAAGGTTGTACTCCATCGCCACCGCCCGAATGCTCGGCGCAACCGCCGGGTTTGCCAGCGCTTCGCCCTGTCTGGTCGTCAGCGGCTCAATCGTCGTCCGGGTCGAACTGGCGGGCGCGGACGAAAAGACAAACAGGATGTTTGAACCCAGCGCCTGAAACTCCGCCGCGATGAAATTTTCCACGCCGCGCCCCAGGCTGACCAAGCCGATGACCGCGCCCACGCCGATGATGATGCCGAGCGTCGTCAGGGCAGCGCGCAGCCGGTTGGTCACCAAGCCGTCAAGGGCAATTCGCAGCGCTTCGAGCAGGTTCATAAGCCGGTTGAATTCAGCGCCTTCTTCAGGTAGTAGCGCGTCTCTCCGGGCAGATAGTCGTCGATCTGACCGAATACGGTGAACCCCAGCTTCTCATAAAATGGCAGCGCCTGAAAGCTGAGCGTGTCCAGGTGCATGCCGTGACAGCCGCGCCGGAGGGCTTCTTCTATCGCCATTTGCAGCAGCCGCCTGCCGAAACCCTGACCGCGCAGCGCTTCGTTCACCCAGAGGGTGCTGACCCCGCACCAGCCCCAGTAGGTCGCGCCAAGCAGCCCACCCTGGATATCGCCGTTCTGGTCGCGCAGGAACAGGTTCAGCGCCGTATAATGCTCACTTCCGACAACTGCGCGGTTGAACGCGCTTAGTCCCTCGTCCACCACCGCTTCGTCCTCGGCAGCATGTTTGTCGGACACGGTGACGTGGTAGCGGTCATCGAGTTGAAAGCGGGTGACGGTCATGGTCTTCTTCCCTGGCAGCGAGCTTCAGTTGTATTCTTCTTTTTCGCCGCCGTAATAGACATCCTGAAAGATCGTCTGCATCTCGTCGGCTTCAGACGGGCGTTCGGCTTCCCCGGCGACCAGCGGCTGCGCCACCAGACGATCAGCGATCACCTTGCCGTCGCGCAGCATGATGACTCGGTTGGTGTGCCGCGCAATCCACGGATCATGGGTGACAAAGACGACGGTGATCCCCTGTTCGCGGTTCAACTGCTGGAAGATCTGCATCACTTCGATACCGCTGCGCGAGTCGAGATTGCCGGTTGGCTCGTCGGCGAGGATCATGGCAGGCTCGGTGACCAGCGCCCGCGCAATCGCCACCCGCTGCTGCTGTCCGCCGCTGAGTTCGCTCGGCAGATGATCGAGCCGGTTGCCCAAGCCAACCGATTCCAGCGCCGCCTTTGCCCTTTTAGTGCGCCCGTCCCCGCCCGCGTAGATCAACGGCAGCTCGACCTGACGGAGCGCCGTCGTCCGCTTGAGCAGGTTAAAGTTCTGAAAGACAAAGCCGATCTTTCGGTTGCGGATGCCCGCCAGATCGCTCTCGCTCAGCTTGCTGACATTTACTCCATCGAGATAATACTCGCCCGACGATGGCTGATCGAGACAGCCGAGAATGTTCATCAGCGTGCTCTTGCCGCTGCCGCTGGGTCCCATGATCGAGACAAATTCGCCTTCGAGAATTTCCAGATCGACTCCGCGCAGCGCGTGGACTTCGATATCGCCCATGCGGTACATCTTGGTGATGCCGCGAATGTCGATAACGGCTTTGCGTCCGGCGTCATCTGCCTGCGCTCCGTTGGTGCCGTTTTTGCCCTTAAAGAGTCGAAACACGGTCTAGCGCCCCTCAAATGGATCAAAGGTGCCGCGCGGCAGCAGCACAACCCGCTGCCCGGCATCGAGTCCGGCGGTCACCTGGCTCTCTGTCTCATTGCGCAGCCCAAGCTGAATTGCCACTTCCTCAAACTGTCCGGCGGCGCGTTCAATGGTCGCGTATGCCTGCTGCGTATTGCGATCAATGCGGATAAACCGGTTTGGCAGTATCAGCGCATCGGGCAGTTCATCGACCACGATAGTGGCGGTGGCGCTCATGCCGATGCGCACCGGTTCGCCGGTATCGTCCACCGTCACCCGAACCGGAAAGCTGACCAACTGCCCGACCACCGTCGGCGTCAGCGCGACCCGCGAGACATGCCCGGTAATATCCGCGCCCTGAAGCGCGTCAAGGCGCAGTTCCACCGACTGCCCGATCTCCATTTTCACCACGTCGGTTTCGTCAATCGCCAGATCGACATAATAATCGCCGACATCGACCAGCAGCAGCGCCGGGCTGTTCGAGGGCGGCGGTTCGCCAACCGTCAGGTTAACCTGCCCGATCACGCCGTCAAACGGGGCGGTGATGACGGCGCGGGAGAGCGCCGCTTCCGCCTGCGCGACGGTGAGTTCCGCCTGTCGCACCGCGATTTCGGTAAGCTGGAGATCGGTTTCTGACGCGCCGTTCAGCAGCCGGTCAAGCTGCGCCTGGGCGCTCACCAGCGCGGCGTTGGCGCTGGCAAGGCTGGCGGCGTTTGCCCCGCGCGCGTCGGTGGCGGCATAGTTGGCATCGGCAATCTCGACACCGAACTCCGCCTGGTTGAGTCCGCCGGTCGCGCTGCCCGTCGCGGAAAATGACTGCTGCGGCAAAATCCCCGTCAGCGCGCCGTTAATCCGGGCGATAACGTCCGGCGGAATGGACACGTCGGGCGGGATGAGCGACGAAACGTCTATGCCCATCGACGACGACGCGCCCGACGACAGATCGCGCTGAAGCTGCGCCTGCCAGAGCTGGTTACGCGCCAGTTCGGTTTGCAGCCGGGCGATCTCCACCTGCTCGTCAGCGGGCGCTGACGCAAAGGCGGCGCTGACCGATGCCTGAGCCGCATTCACGGCGGCTTCCGCGGCGGCGATGTCTTCGTCCCGCGCCGGAGACGTGAGCGCGTCGTAGGCGATCACCTGTAAGTCCAGCGCCACGCGGGCATTTTCAACCGCGCCCTGCAAATCCGCCGTATCCAGCCGCGCCAGCAGATCGCCCGCCAGGATGGTATCCCCCTCGGCAGCCAGCACCTCCGCCACTATTCCCGGCAGTTCAAACGCCAGCGCCACCTGCCGCGCCGGAATGATCGTGCCGGTCGCGCCGACGGTCACCCGCAGCGTGCCAACCGTCACCGTCGTCTCATCGAGGATCTCGGCGGACTGCTGCGCCTGCTGTTCCGCCTGCCGCGCCTGATACATCTGCGCGGCAAAAAAGGCGATTCCGGCAAGCGCCAGCAGCACGATGAAAATGCGAAAGAGTCGTTTCAACATTGCCTGTACTATCCACCCAGCCCGGGTATGGCGTCGCCAGCGAGATTGATGGCGATGATGTCGCCCTCGTCCAGCCCGCCGACGACCTCGCTGCTGGCTTCACCCTGCAAGCCCAGAGTAACCTCAACCTCACGCAGCGTGTCATCCTCGTTTAGCCTGTTCACGAACGCCTGATTGCGCGCCCGATCCAGCCGGATGTACTGGTTAGGCACAACCAGCGCGTCCTGGCGCGATTGAACCACCACCGCTGCTTCAGCCGTCATACCCACGCGCACGCGCGGGTCGCCCTCATCCAGCCGCACCCGAACATCGTAATTGACGATACCGTTATCATTGCTGGCAACCAGCGCGATTCGTTCAAGGGTCGCTGCCAGCGTCACGCCCGGCAGCGCGTCCACCTGCACGCGGGCGGGCATGGCTGCCTCGATCTGGCGCACGTCGATTTCATCCACCTGTACCGTAAGCCGCAGCGGCTGGAGATCGGCGATTTCGACCACCGGCAGTCCGGGCGCGGCAAGACTGCCGATCTCGGCGCTGATGCCAGTCACCACGCCGTCGAACGGAGCCGTGAGCCGCAGGCGATCCAGCCCCATCTGCGCGTCGTCCACCTGAAGCTGCGCCTGGGCGATCTGCGCATCGGCGCGGTCGAGGTCTGCCTGCGCCGGTCCGGCTAACAGCCGTTCCAGTTCGCGCTGCGCCTGCGTCACCCGCGCGTAAGCGGCGTTCAGGTCAGGCGCGCTGCCGTTCCGCAGTTGTTCAAGCTGAAGGCGGGCGATCTCGGCATTAAACGATGCCTGCCCTACTCTCGCATCGAGCAGCGCATAAGTTGCGTCTGATTGACCACCGGCGGCAGTCGCGCGCGCCTGTGTGGCGTCCTCAAGCGCCTGCTGCGCCTGCTGGTACTGAAGCTCCGCCGCGCGAAGGTCTTCATCTGATACCGCGTTGAGAATAGCGTTCACCGCGCCCTGGGCGCTCTCAACGCTGGCTTCGGCGGCGCGAATCTGGAACTCGTCAGCGCCCGCCAGAAGCTGTTCTTTTCGCAGCCGCGCCAGTTCAAGCCCCAGCGCCGCCTGCTCATAGCTAATCTGCTGCGCTGTGTCGTCGAGCCGCGCCAGCAGATCGCCCGCCTGCACTGCCGCGCCAACTGCCACCGGAAGTTCAACCACCCGACCGCCGCTGGCGAAGCTGAGCCGCGTCACCTGATCCGCCTGCACCGTTCCCAGGGCAGTGACGGTGAGTTCGACATCCCCACGGGCGACGGTGTAGCGCTGCAAATTCTGCGACGGGGATACGTTGGCGCTGCGGTTAGCGCGCAGCGCAAAGACCACGATGGGAAGCGCCAGCGTCACCAGCGCCAGGACAATTATCGAGCGTCGAACCGACATCAGATGGTACTTATCTCTCTGACCAATACGCCCTCATCATACAGCAGGCGACAGGTGCCAACAATGGAATCTTCGTTCCGGCGCGCCGTGACCTGCGGCGAATTACTTTAAGAAAAATCTAGCGTGAAATTCGTAACAATGTTATAGTGGATGTGGCATCTTTCACAAACGCGAATAACATAACCAGAGGAGAGCCGCGCGCGGATCATGCCCTCATCCATACCTGACATTGTGATCAGCCGACTGCCAATCTACCTGCGTGCTCTTGAGCGTCTGTCTCAGGAAGGTCACGAGGTCACTTCATCGCATGAACTGGGGAAGCGGCTGGGCATAAGCTCTGCCCAGATCCGCAAAGACCTGTCGCATTTTGGCGGCTTTGGCAAGCAGGGCACCGGCTATAAAATCGCCTTTCTGAGAGAACAGCTTCGGCAGGTCTTGAAGGTCGAGCGCGAATGGGAAGTCGCCCTGGTGGGCGCGGGCGACCTGGGAAGCGCGGTCGCGCGTTACAAAGGCTTTGCCGAGCGCGGGTTTCATATCGCCTGCGTGTTTGACAGCTCGCCCGAAAAGGTCGGCAGATCGATTGACAAGTTCAGTATCCAATCGATTGACCAACTGCCGAGCATCATCCAGGAGCGCGGCATTCGCATCGCGATGATTGCTGTCCCGGCAGAACACGCGCAGGAAGTCGCCAATACACTGGTTGGCGCGGGCGTTAAAGCGATTCTCAATTACGCGCCGATCAACCTCAGCGTACCCGACGATGTTCACGTTCAGTACATCGATCCGGTGCTGCACCTTCAGCGCATGACTTACTATCTGACGTAAAGCAATCGGCTGTCATCAAGCGACACACGCGCCCGGTGGGCATAGTTTTGGATCCCCAAAAACAGCCCCGCCGGGTTGTTACACCTGGACGATCCGCCGCATGAGCGCCGGGTCATTGAGCGCGCGCCCCGCGCCAACGGCGACGGCGATCATGGCGTTATCCGCCCGGTACACCGGCACGCCCGTTTCGCGCGTCAGGTACGTCTCGACGCCGCGCAGCAGCGCCCCGCCGCCGGTAAGCACGATGCCCCGGTCGATGATGTCCGACGCCAGTTCTGGCGGCGTGGTGGACAGCACCGCCCGCAGGACATCGGCGATATCGCCCAGCGGCTCCTGCATGGCTTCGACCACTTCGCCCGTCGTCAGCGTAATGGTACGCGGCAGACCGCTGACGTTGTCGCGCCCCTGCACTTCCATCGACATTTCTTCCGGCATGGTTACGGCAGCGCCAATCTGAATCTTGACCGATTCAGCCGTTGGCTGCCCCACCGTCAGGTTGTATTTACGCCGCACGTAACTGATGATGGCGTCGTCCAGCCGCAAGCCGCCCACGCGCCCGCTTTCAGCGCGGACGATGTTATTCATCGTCAGCACCGCCGCTTCGGTGATGCCGCCGCCAATATTGACCACCATATCGCCCGCGGGCGTGCCAACCGGCAGCCCGGCACCAATCGCCGCCGCCAGCGGTTCCCAGATCAGGAAGGCTTCGCGCGCGCCCGCCTGTAAAGCGGCTTCGTGGACGGCGCGTTTTTCAACGCTGGTCACGCCGAAGGGAACCGAAATCATCACCGTTGGCTTGAAAAGCCGAACGCGCCCGGCGACTTTGCCGAAGAAATGGCGCAGCATGGCTTCGGTCACCTCATAGTCGGCAATGACGCCGTTCTGAAGCGGACGAATGACCTGAATGTCCTCGTCATCCACCCTGCCGAGCATCTCACGGGCAGGCTGCCCGATTTCGACGATTCGCTCATCTTCGACAGTCAGCGCGACGAGCGTCGGCTCCTGGAGCACAATCTGCTCATTTTCATAGATCAGGACGTTGACCGTACCGAGGTCAACGCCGAGACGTTTATCAAACATTCCCATAGGTACAGCGAGCCTATCTGGTGTCCTGAATCGGGTTCACTCAAGCGGGAGATTATACCACAAGCGCCGTTTGACGATAGACGTGTCCGCCCGGCGTCGGCGAAACGGCGGCTGAGTGCTGATATGCGGGTAATTGAGGTTCAGTCAGCGATCAGGACGAAATGCAGCACCCAGGCGTCCGCCTCGGCGTTGGCTTTACCGTTCGCTTCGACCCATAAACGCAGGAAATCGTCCCGGTCGGTAGAGCCTTCAGCGCGGGCGGCGGCATCGGTGATATCGGTGACATTCTCGCTGTCAATGGCAGTGATGCGGATTCGGGCGATCTGCGGCTTGCCGCGTCCGGGCTGCACCGAATACGTTTTACCTACATGCCATTTCTCTCTGCCATTGACGAGGACAGCTTCTATTTTGCCGTCGTCATTGTAAACCGGCTGATCCGACGGCTTACGCACGCGGCGCGTCGTGGTCTTGCGCCCGTCCAGAATAGCTTGATAGGTGTACTGGAATAACATGGCGCAGTCCTATGATACTGTCGCAGGAGCGTAATCGGACATGAGTACCTCATCAGCCTAATTACATAGGCGTGTTCAGCATTTGGTATTGGCATTATATCCCCAATTCAGTTCCGTGGCTCCAAAGACAATCCAAGCTCTAATCATGCTGCTGTTAGTTTTACGAAAACGAAGCGCCTGAGCCGCGCGTAAAAGCAGTGCAACAAAAAAGGACACGACAGTGTCGTGTCCCTGCGATTATGCCCTGAACTGCGGGCTATTCGTCCGTCTCGCCGTTATCCGCATCTTCGATGATGCGCATGACCGCGCCGCGCCCCTGAACCCGCCGCTGGATACGCAGCGCCAGTTCTGCCCGGCGCAGCGCCAGCGTGGCTTCGCGGTTCTGCTCCGCTGGTAAGCCTTCCGCCAGCAGACGCTGGGCGCGGCTGCGCGCCGCTTCCATAGCATCGGCGTCGATCCCGTAAGACGAATCCGCCAGATCTGCCAGCACCACGACCTTATCGGGACGGATATCGACCACGCCGCCGTAGATGGCGAAGCGTTCTTCTGCCCGCCCCTTGCGAACCACCAGCTCGCCAAAAGCCAGGGTCGTCAAAACGGGCGCGTGCCGAGGCAGCACGCCCATCTCGCCTTCACTGGCGGGCACGATGACCATGTCGGCTTCAGGTTCACTGAAGATCAGCTTCTCCTGAGTCACCACTTCGACTGCTATCGGCATCGGACAGCCTTTCTAGCCTTCACGCTGGGCTTCTTCATGGCGTGCCAGCACGTCTTCAATCGGTCCCGCCATGTAGAACATCTGCTCAGAGATATGGTCAAGCTCGCCGTCGAGGATCATGCGGAAGCCGCGAATGGTGTCCTTGATCTTGACGTACTTGCCTTCACGTCCGGTGAACTGTTCCGCCACCTTCATCGGCTGGCTCAGGAACTGCTCGATCTTGCGGGCGCGACCCACCAGAAGCTTGTCATCGTCCGAAAGCTCGTCAATGCCGAGAATGGCGATGATGTCCTGAAGGTCTTTGTAGCGCTGAAGCACCTGCTGCACCTGACGCGCCGTATTGTAGTGTTCTTCGCCCACCACCAGCGGATCGAGATTCTTGCTGGTACTCGCCAGCGGATCAACCGCCGGGAAAATCGCGCGGGCGGCAATGGCGCGCTCAAGCGCAATCGTGCCGTCCAGGTGCGTGAACACCGCCACCGGCGCGGGGTCGGAATAGTCGTCGGCGGGCACATACACCGCCTGCATCGACGTAATCGAGCCGGTCTGCGTCGAGGTAATGCGCTCCTGAAGCTGTCCCATTTCGTCCGCCAGCGTCGGCTGGTAACCGACCGCCGAGGGCATACGACCAAGCAGCGCCGATACTTCCGCCCCCGCCAGCGAGTAGCGAAAGATATTATCGATGAACAGCAGCACGTCACGCCCTTCATCGCGGAAGTGTTCCGCCATCGTCAAGCCGGACAGCGCCACGCGCAGGCGCACGCCGGGCGGCTCGTTCATCTGACCGAACACCATCGCCAGCTTGTCCAGCACGCCCGCTTCTTTCATCTCGTAGTACAGCGCCGTACCTTCACGGGTGCGCTCGCCCACGCCCGCGAACACCGACAGACCGGCGTGCTGCGTGGCAATCGAATTGATCAGTTCCTGAATGGTCACGGTCTTGCCCACGCCCGCGCCGCCGAAGATGCCGGTCTTGCCGCCCTTCATCATCGGCGCGATCAGGTCGATGACCTTCATGCCCGTCTCAAAAATCTCGACACGGGTGGATTGCTCTTCAAATTCCGGCGCGATTGCGTGGATGGGACGGCGCGGCGTATCGGCGCTAACCGCTTCGCCGAGGTCAATCGGCTTGCCCAGCACGTTGAACACGCGCCCCAGCGACGCCTCGCCCACCGGAACGGTGATCGGCTGCCCGGTCGCAATCGCGGGAACGCCGCGCTGCAAACCGTCGGTGGAGTCCATCGCCACGGTGCGTACCGAGTTGTTGCCCAGGTGCATCTGCACTTCGAGGATCAGGTCTTCCTGTCCCTCGCGCGGGACGCTAATCGCGTCGTAGATGTTGGGCAGCTCGCCCTGGGGAAATTCCACGTCCACCACGGCGCCAAGAATCTGGGAAATCTTGCCCTGAGTATCTGCCATTCGGAAGTCTCCTTAATTACGGCTGCTTGACGGCGTCAGGCGTGTTGCGTTCCTGAGCAGCAAAGCCGCGTTCAATAGTATCGGTGAGTTTGTCAATCGAGTTTTGCAGAGCCTCAGCGCCACCCACGATGTCGAGGATTTCGCTGGTGATGCCAGCCTGACGGGCTTTGTTGTAGACCAGCGTATAGTCTTCGACCAGACCTTCGGCGTTATCCGATGCGTTGCGCATGGCAACCATACGCGCCGAATGTTCGCTCGCCTGGCTTTCCAGCACCGCCTGATAAAGCTGGAGGATGGTAAAGCGCGGCACGATTTCGTCCAGAATCGCCGCTGCGTCCGGCTCATATTCGTAATCGCTGGAGCCAGCCGAGACGTGCGGAATCTCCTTGACGTACTCCGACGCGACCTGATCGTCCGTTTCATACGGCGAAAGCGGCAGCAGGCGCAGCACGCGCGGGCGCTGGGTCAGCATATTGATAAAGTCTGTGTAGGCGACAAAGACTTCGTCAACCGTGCCGCTTAGGAATTCGTCGGTCACCAGCCGCGCCACCGGCGAAATCGTCGCCAGCGAGGTATCCGACGGATTCGGAAATTCCGCGATGATGTTTTCGCGGATGCGGATCAGCGAGTCGCGCCCTTTGCGACCAACGGCGACATAACGCACGTCTTCGGGAATACGCTCGGCAAAACGGCGCGCCACGCGAATGATGTTCGAGTTGAACGCCCCCGCCTGACCGCGATCTGACGTAATCAGGATGATGACGGCATTCTTGGGATCTTCACGCGCGGTCAGCAGCGGGTGCAGCGGCACGCCACGGGTGGCGGTACTCTGCACGTTGAGCAGGATTTCCCAGGCTTTTTCGGCGTAGGCGCGGCTTGCCAGCACCCGCGCCTGTGACCGGCGCACGCGCGACGCCGAAACGGCTTCGAGCGCGCGGGTGATTTGACCAATGTTCTTGATACTGCGGATACGATTCTTGACTTCACGAGCTGAAGCCATTGGTTTTTCTCCTTGGAATTCCGCAGGGGCGCGGTCTTTGCCGCACCCCTACCCTGGAAACACCGCTAGCTAAAGCTCGCGCTGAATTCTTCAATGGCGTTTCGCAGTTTGGCTTCCACTTCGTCAGAAACTGCCGCGCTGCTTTCGATGGCGTCCGCGATCTCGGCGTACTGACCGTGGAAGGCGCGCAGGAAGCCCGCCTGCCATTCCTTAACGCGGTGTGCCGGCAGTGTGTCCAGAAAGCCGCGCGTGCCTGCGTACAGCAGCGCCACTTCGTCGGAAAGCGCCAGCGGTTGGTACTGCTGCTGCTTGAGCAGTTCGGTCAGGCGAAGACCGCGATCCAACTGGCGCTGTGTCGCCTTGTCAAGGTCAGAGCCGAACTGCGCGAAGGCTGCCAGTGAACGGAACTGCGCCAGGTCAAGGCGCAAACCGCCGGCGACCTTCTTCATCGCCTTCGTCTGCGCGTCGCCACCCACGCGGCTGACGCTGATGCCGACGTTGATGGCAGGGCGCGTACCGGCGTTGAACAGTTCGGTCTCAAGGAAGATCTGCCCGTCGGTGATCGAAATCACGTTCGTCGGCACGTAGGCTGCCACGTCGCCGAGCAGCGTTTCGATGATCGGCAGCGCGGTCAGGCTGCCGCCGCCGCGAGCTTCGCTTAACTGCGCCGCGCGTTCGAGCAGGCGGCTGTGCAGGTAGAACACGTCGCCGGGATAGGCTTCACGACCGGGCGGACGACGCATGAGCAGCGACACCTGACGATATGCCCAGGCATGTTTCGAGAGGTCGTCGTAAACGATCAGCGCGTCCTTGCCGTTCTCCATGAACCACTCGCCCATCGCGCATCCGGCATACGGGGCGATGTACTGAAGCGCGGCAGCTTCGGAAGCCGTCGCCGTGACGATGATGGTGTAGTCCATCGCGCCCGCTTCTTCAAGCAGCGCCTGAAGACGGGCGATTTCACCACGGCGCTTGCCAATAGCGACGTAGATGCAGTACAGGTCTTTGCCCTTCTGGTTGATGATGGTGTCAATCGCAATCGCCGATTTACCCGTCTGGCGGTCGCCAATGATGAGCTGGCGCTGTCCGCGACCAATCGGCGTCATGCCGTCAATCGAGACAAGCCCTGTCTGCACCGGACGATTCACGTTCTGGCGTTCCATCACGCCAGGGGCGATGCGCTCGATGTTGTAGAACTCGGTGGATTCAATCGGACCGCGTCCGTCCACCGGCTCTCCCAGCGCATTAACAACACGCCCAACCAGCCCTAAGCCCACCGGAACGGAAGCGATACGACCCAGCGGGCGCACTTCGTCGCCCTCATTGATCGTGTCGTACTCGCCCATAATGATGACGCCGACGATATCGGTTTCAAGGTTGAAGGCGATACCGGCAACGCCATTACTGAAACGGACGAGTTCGCTGAAACGGATGTTGTTCAGTCCGGTGACGCGCGCGATGCCGTCGCCCACTTCCGTAACGTAGCCAACTTCGACCGATTCGATGGCAGGCGAGTAATCTTCTACCTGCCGGAGAAACGATTCAAAGATACTGCTGGAGACTTCCGCCATAAGGTGCTCCTAAAACCAACCATAGATAAACTGTACTTGCTCGGTGCCGCAGGCGGCACGAGACACTGACCGAATCAAGCGTGATAGATTGCTGGACAAATTGCCTTCAGATGATTTTACCTGATGGGAATTCGAATGTCCACTTTTTCACAAACTCCCTGCGACGCGCCTTCCAGGTCACTCCTGCTTCTCCTGTAAGTCGCCCAATTCAACCGACCGGTGAAATGCCGCCCAGATAGCATCGGCGATGACGGTGCGCAGTCCGCCTTTCTCCATCTCATAGATCGCGGCAGCCGACGTACCGCCGGGGCTGGTCACCTGATTGCGCAGCGTCGCCGGGTGCATATTGGACTGAATGGCGTAATCCACCGAACCGCGTATCGTTTGCAGCACCAGCCGTTCGGCATCGTGGCGCGAGAACCCCATGTGAACGCCCGCGTCAATCAGCGCTTCCATAAACATGAACACATAGGCGGGTCCCGTACCGCTGAGCGCCGTCGCCATATCGAGGAACTTCTCGTCCGCCATATACAGTTCTTCGCCCAGCGCGCCCAACAGCGCCCGCGCCTGATCGCGCTGCGACTGAGCGACATCCGGCGTTGCCGTCCAGACGGTAATGCCCTTCCCTATCTGGGCGGGTGTATTCGGCATCGCCCGGACGACGCTTTTGTTGCCGATTGCTCTGGCAAGCGCGCTGATGCGCACGCCAGCGAGTATGCTCAGGACGAGCGAGGCATCTTTGCCAGCGCCATCCAGCGAGCGCGCGACCTCACCCATCACCTGCGGCTTAGTGGAGATGACGAGGATATCCGCCTGGCGGGCGGCTTCGGCGTTATGTTGGGTGAAGCGCAGCCCGTAACGCGCGACCAGCTCGTGACCCCGTTCTTCGCGCGGCTCAGCGGCGATGATCTGATCGCCATTCAGCAGCTTCTGGTTCAGCAAGCCCTTAATCATGGCTTCCGCCATCACGCCGCTTCCGATAAAGGCGATGGTTGAGTTTTGTAGCGCCACAGGTTTCCCCCTGATTCACGACCGCCGGACAATGATCTCAGTTCATTCTGAAGGATTCAAACTGCGGCCCGTTGTAGCTAAGTAGATAAAATCCCCGGTCGCGTCCCTCGTAATGCTCGCGGATGAAATCCGTCACCACAAAGCCATGTGAGAAAACGCGCTTGAACAGCACACGCGAATGCAGGCGCCAGGTCTGCGCCAGCTTCGGGTTGCGCGTGATCATGTTCGGATAGTCCAGCGGAATTTCCAGCAGCGCCAGCGACGTGCTGCTCATGTTCGTCTGTTCGGCGGGCAGCAGCAGCCCGTCGGCAGTCCTCGTCGTCGGGTTCAGGATCATCGTCTCGGCTTCGCGATACTGGCTCAGGGTTAAGTCGCCGCGATTACCAAACAGCCGTTCCTCGACCCGGTTGCCCGTGACCCACCACTCGACCTGCAGGCGGTCAGACGAGCCAAGACTCGCCAGCCCCCCACTCTGCTCGGTGCCGTAGTAGTCTTCGAGATACTGCGGGCACAGCGCCCCCAACTTGCGAATGTTCAGGTGAGCGTTCAGCGCCAGCAGCGGATCGAACGTCCATACGATCAGCCGCACCCCCTGCGTAAGCGCCTGATCGCGCTGCGCCAGCTTGAGACGGTAGCCAATATTATGCCCCCGGTATCCCGGCAGCACGACCATACGTTTGGAGACGACCTGTAGGTTTGCCATCGCCGGACGCTTGCTGTCTTCCATGTTGGTACCGAGGAAGCCCACCAGCACGCCCACCGGCGTCCCGCCGTCAAATGCCGCCAGCACATGCCCGCCGTGATTGGCGAGCGAAAACAGCATGTGCGCCGGAATGACCGACTCCAGATCGTCGCCCCAGTACGTTTTTTGAAGCTCCACCATCGCGTGCATATCGTTCAACGCACGCAGCGATCTGATTTCAACATCTGCCATTTTATCTACCTCACAGCACCTTCGGACGGCGGCGCAGCGAATAACGCAGCACTTCGCGCCCATAGTGGCGTCCGCGCATATACGTCAGCAGCGTATCCTCGAACCGCCGCGGGCGAATCCCAAAGTATTGGTACAGATTGCCGAGTCGCGCGGTGCGATTCGTCGCCAGAATATCCAGCCACTGCGCCGTGATCAGCGTGCGCGGCATGATACGCCGGTAGACCGCCGACATCCACCTGAGCAGATAAGGCGGCACGCCGACGATAAAACGAAATGATCCCGAAACGCGCATCACGGTGCGGATCAGATCTTCCAGGCTGATATATTCCGGTCCGCCGATTTCGATCACGTTATCGACTGTGTCGAGGTTATCAAGGCAGCCAACCAGCGCTGATACCAGATCTTCGACATGAATGGGATGCATCACTACCTCGCCGCGTCCCGGCATCAGATAGACAAACGGCGTCACCTGAAGCTGCATGGCAATGTGGTTGACAAAAGCGTCCTCTTCGCCAAAGACCAGCCCCGAACGTATCACCGTGTAAGCAAGCCCGCTGGCGCGGATGGTGTCTTCGACCATCCCCTTGTAGCGCATGACCGGATACGCCGACGCCGACGACGCCCCCAGATGGCTGAGCGTAATCAGCCTGCCAACTCGCGCCGCCCGCGCCGCCGTGATCAGGCTGCGCGTTCCCTGAAGCTCCACCCGTTCCAGGTCGCGCGGGCGTCCCCACCACTGGGCGTTTTCGAGGTGAATAATGACATGGACGCCGGTCACCGCGCGAAAAAGCGCCTCCTCGTCAAGAATATTGCCGACGATCACTTCCGGCGGGTTGTCCCAGGGCAAATGTCGGGCACGCGGTTCCGAGAGCAGCAGGCGTACCGGTCGCCCTTCGGCAAGCAGGCGCGCCACCAGATGCCTGCCGATCAGTCCTGTCCCACCTGTAACCAGTATCATTTCGCCTCCAGGTCGCGAATTATATCACGAGGGGCAAAATCCGTGTGGACAGACCCGGCAGAACCAGATTTCCGAAATCGCCACTATAATGGAACTGAACTGCGGGAAACAACGCCTTCGCGAGCGCCGGTGTTTGCGCAATCCAGTAACCCTCGCTCGCAATCGGTGTTTCCTATTGATATGGGTGGCGAACTACACTACGCTTAACCCACCTTTGAATTGTCCGTCTGCGGAGGAAACTGTGGAGCGACGGCGAGTTGTCATTACGGGCATGGGGATCATCTGCCCAACCGGTAACAATGTTCAGGAAGCCTGGGAGAATGCCGCCGCCGGAAAAACCGGTATCGGCACTATTCAGCGCTTCGATACTTCCGATCTCGAAATCCACTTCGGTGGAGAGGTAAAAGATTTTGACCCTGAGGCGCTGTTAGGACGCCGCGAGGCTCGCCGGACAGACCGTGTAACCCAGCTTGCGCTGTATGCTGCCCGGCAGGCAGTTGACGACGCCAAACTCGAAGTCACCGAAGAAAATCGCTATGACATTGCCTGCGTCGTCGGTTCGGGCATCGGCGGCGTCTCGTCAATTGTCGAGAGCATCAAGACCTTCGTTTCCAAAGGTGCCAAAGCCGTCAGCCCGCTGATGGTGCCGATGATGCTGCCCGACGCGCCCTCAAGCAAGATTTCGATGACCTACGGGATACGAGGTCCTAATTTTGCCATTTCCACCGCCTGCGCGACCGGCAACAACTGTATCGGAGAAGCGACCGAAATCATCCGGCGCGGTCAGTCGGATATGGCGCTGGCAGGCAGTTCCGAAGCGGGCTTGATCGACGTGGCGATGGCAAGCTTCAACAATATGACCGCCATTTCGCGCCGCAACGAAGCGCCCGAAAAGGCTTCGCGCCCGTTCGACGTTGATCGCGATGGTTTCGTCGTCGCCGAGGGCGCGGCGATCCTCGTGCTGGAAGAACTCGAACACGCCCGCGCGCGCGGTGCCAGGATTTACGCCGAAATCCTCGGCTATGGGCACACGTCGGATGCTTACCACGTCACCGCCCCGCTGGAAACTGGCGAAGGCGCTGCTAAAGCCATCGAAAAGGCGCTGAAGAATGCCGGGCTAAAGGCTGCCGACATTGATTACATCAACGCTCACGGCACCAGCACGCCCCTCAACGACAAGAGTGAGACGCTGGCGCTGAAGAAGGCGCTGGGTGAGCAGGCATACGAAATTCCAGTCAGTTCAACCAAGTCCGTCACCGGACACCTGATGGGTGCCGCCGGAGCCGTGGAAGCCGTCTTCTCGGTCATGGCGATGCGCAGCAATTTTGTCCCACCTACGGTTAATCTTGATAACCAGGACCCGGACTGCGACCTGAACTACACGCCGAACGTTGGCGCGCAGCACAACATTGACAACGTCATGAGCAACTCATTCGGGTTCGGTGGGCACAATGCAGTGTTGATTTTCGGCAGATACGGCGAGAATGGTCACTCCTAAACATTCGTCCAATGGTACAAGACCCGGCGCTTCGGCGACCGGCATCTACGCTCACATCGTCGGTTGGGGCATGGCGGTGCCAGATAAGGTGCTGTCGAATGAAGATCTCGCGGCGATAGTCGAAACGACTGACGAGTGGATCATGTCGCGCACCGGCATCAAGGAGCGCCGCATTGCCAGCGAGCGCGAGACAACCGCGACGCTGGGCTTGCGCGCTGCCCAGAAAGCGCTTGATGTCGCCGACATCTTCCCGGCGGAACTAGACCTGATCGTCTGCGCGACCTCGACGCCGGAATACATTTTCCCCAGCACCGCCAGCCTGATTCAGTCGTGGCTGGGCGCGAGCCATGCGGGCGCGTTCGATCTGAGCGCTGCCTGTTCGGGATTCGTTTATGGCGTCAACATGGCAGCCCAGGCGATTCGCTCCGGCAGTATTCAGACGGCGCTGGTGCTCGGCGCGGAAACCATGACTCGCGTCATGGACTGGACTGACCGCGCGACCTGCATCCTGTTTGGAGATGGCGCGGGCGCGGTGGTGCTCCAGGCAAGCGAGATAGAAGGCGGCGTGCTGTCAGCCGTCCTGCGCTCCGATGGCGGCGGCTGCGATCTGCTGGGCATTCCCTCAGTGGGCAGCGTCGATACGCAAAGCGCGCCGCTTCATTCGCTGGAACACAAGCTGGGCAAAATGCACATGGCGGGCGGTGAAGTCTTCAAGTTCGCCACCCGCGTGATCAGTGAAAGCATCCCCCAGGCGCTCGAAATGGCGGGCGTGCCGATGGAGGACGTCAAGCTGATCATCCCGCATCAGGCGAACGCCCGTATTCTGCAATCGGCGGCGCGGGCGCTCAAGATCGACGATACGCTGTTCATGTCGAACATCGAACGCTATGGCAACACGTCGGCGGCGTCAATTCCGATTGCGCTGTGCGAGGCGGTTGAACAGGGGCGCGTGCAGCCGCACGACCATATTGCCTTTGTCGGATTTGGCGGCGGACTCACCTGGGCGGCAATGGTCGTTGAGTGGGGTGTGCCGGAACAGGCAGAGCGCCCGACGCGCTTCACCCGTCAGCGGCGGCAGCTTGGTTATACCGTTGCCGACTGGCGCATGAGAATGCTGCGCACCAGCCGCCATCTCAACGAAACAGTGCAGCGCGTGCGCCCGAAACGCGGCAAGATGGATCGACTTCGCCGAAAGGTAGAGCGGCATCCATTTGATTGAAGGTTGATTGCGGGTAATTGCGGTACAGCGCGGCAGGTACAAAGCGCGGGGCAGCCAGCCTGCGCTTTTTTTGCGTCAGGCTGTCGGCAGAGGCTTACTGCGCTTCGGTGACGATTTCGTGGGCAATAGCGCTGATCGTCGCCCAGTCGGGCTGCATGGGGAGTTCCATTGTCCGCGCGACCTGCTGCCGAATATGATTCCAGCGTGAATAATACGCCGTTCCCATGATGCTCATCACCCAACCGCAGTAGAAGCTCTGCGGCGATTCGTCCATGCTCACTTCAGCAATGTTAAAGCGGCGGAAGCTTTGCAGCAGTTCATCGTCCGAGGCGAGATATTCGGCGATGGTATGGGCGGCATCGTGGGTAAGATCCTCAGTATCATTCATAAGCGTTCACTCCAATAAAAATGTCCCGACACTATATTTAGACTCTAACATCCGAATTTCGTAAATTACAATTAAGAAACACTTGTTGCATCAACGCAATTTTATGGCATTTGAAATCGTGGGGCATCGCCGGACGAGAAGCCAGGCAGCAAAAAAGGCGGGCGTGAACTCAATTCACACCCGCCTCTGCCAAACGCAAGCCTGAATGGGAAATTAGTCCCGGTTGCGGCTGCCCAGGCTGATGAAGTAGAGCAGTTGCAGCACCGCCGTGATGGCGGCTGCGAAATAGGTCAGCGCTGCCGCTGTCAGCACCTGGCGGGAACCGCTGCGGTCTTCATCGGTCACCATAATGCCGCTGGCTTCCAGCAGTTGCAGTCCCCGGCGGCTGGCGTCAATTTCAACCGGCAGCGTCAGAACCATGAACACGACCATCAGACCAAAGACGATGATCCCCAGCCAGAACAGTTCCGTCACCTGAAGCATCAGCCCGAAGATGATCATCAGGTAGCCAACGGTCGGGCTGAAACGCACCGCCGGCACCAGAAACTGGCGCATGGCGATCAGCGGCGACTTTTCCTGGTACTGCTGGACGTGTCCGAGTTCATGCGCGACCACCGCCATCGAAGCGACCGACGGCACCGTAGCGATGCCCTGCGACAGCCGCACGACGTTGGTCTGCGGATCGAAGTGATCGGTTAGCTGACCGGGCGTGCCTTCAAGCGGCAGTGACCGCACGTTGCTGCGGCTGAAGATCTGCTGGGCGACCTGCACCCCGCTGAGTCCGGCACCGTTTCGTGCCTTGCTCCACTTGCTGTATGCCGACTTCACAAACACCTGCGCCAGCAGCGACAGGATGATGGTTGGCACAAATACGAACAGCAGATAATTGGGATCAAATCCTAATCCAAACAACGGTTCACCTCTGCGTGTTTGTAACGAAAGGACGTTATTACTTCCAGTATAAAGGTGAAAGAGATAGAATTTTCTCAGAATCAGCTAAGATCGTTATAAACGACGGCAGAAGCGCGCCATCTGAAGTGGTTCAGGCAGGAAAGATGTCTGTAACAGGCAGCGTGAAGCCGGGCAATATCTGACCGCCGGACAGCGTGCCGTCCTCAAACACGATCTCGACCGGCTGATCGGGCGCGTAGATTTCAACGCGCTTCTGCTCTGGATAGACCAGCCACACCAGCACGCCGTCTTCCGCGTATACTGCCAGTTTGCGCCGAATTTCCGGCTGCCTGTCCGTGGGCGATACCACTTCAACCGCTAAATCAGGCGCAATGGGGTTATAGCCTTCGCGGGCAAGCTGCTCCTGCCGCGCCGCCGAAACAAAGGCAGCATCCGGCGACAGCTTGCGACCCGCAACTTGATAGTCTGCCCCTTCGCCAGTGACACGCCCCAGCTTGCGAGAGCGAACAAACGACAGAAGTGCAAAGATGATCAAGGCAGCAATTTCTGAAGAGTACGGGTTCGACGGCACTTCGATGATCTCCCCATCAATGAGTTCCAGGCGTTTGTCGGCGTTTTCGGGCAGACGGACAAAAGCGTCAAATTCGTCGTCGGTGTAGATCTTCTGTTTCTCAAGCGCCATCAGATCACCCCCAGTATCTCGCTGAGATGTTCGCGGTTGTTGAGCGCATACGGCAGCAGGCAGTTATCGAGCAGGCGCGGCTTGCCGATTTTGACCGCCATCGTCAGCAGCATCGGATCGTCGGTCGGCTTATGGATGCCGTAGAGCGTGTTTGGATGGTTGAGCGACACGTATTCCACCCGCGCCTTCACTTCCGCCGCCAGCACTTCCAGCGCCGTCGCGCGCAGGGCTTCCGGGCTGCGCTCGCCTTCGTCATAGCGGTCAGCCGCCGCCTTCATTGACCGGTAGAGCGCCGCCGCCGCCAGGCGCTCGTCCGGCTGAAGATAGACATTGCGCGAACTCATCGCCAGCCCGTCGGATTCACGAACCGTCGGGCAGACGGCAACTTCGACCGGCATATTCAGGTCGCGCACCATCCTGCGGATGACGACCACCTGCTGGGCGTCCTTCTGCCCGAAGTAGACCACCGTCGGCTGCATCAGGTTCAACAGCTTGCAGACGACAGTGGCGACTCCGCGAAAATGATCGGGGCGGCTGGCGCCTTCCAAGCCCTGACTGACCTCGTCCACGATCACCGACGTCTGATGATGCGGCAGGTACATGACACCCGGCGTTGGGGTGAACACCACGTCCACCCCCGCCCGGTCGAGCATTTCAAGATCGCGCTCAAGGCTGCGTGGGTAATTATCGAAGTCTTCGCCGGGCGCGAACTGGGTTGGGTTCACGAACACCGACACGACAACGGCGTCATTTTCGTCGCGCGCCTGGCTTACCAGCGACAGATGCCCGTAGTGAAGCGCGCCCATCGTATTGACTGCGCCGACGTAGCCTGACAGCCGCTTTCGCGCCGCGCGCAGCGCTTCGGGAGTCTCAACGATCTGCACGACCATCAGCCCCGTTAGCGCGCAGTGCCGTCAGCACGTCATCCTTCATGGTGAAGCTGTTTTCCTGCGTGGGAAACTCCCTAGTCTGAACTTCGTGGACGTAGGCTGCCATGCCCTCGCGCATCAGCGTGCCAAGCTGCGCGTACAGTTTGGCGTGTTTTGGCATGTGTCCTTCCAACAGCCCAAACAGATCGTGGAAGACCTGTATCTGCCCGCTGCAATGAGGACCAGCGCCGATGCCAATGGTTGGAATATGGAGTCGCTCGGTAATCAACTGACCCAGCGGCGCGGGAACGCCTTCAAGCACTACCGCAAACGCTCCGGCTTCCTCAACCGCGACCGCGTCGCGCAGAAGCTGGCGCGCCGTATCGAGGTCTTTGCCCTGGACGCGCATCCCGCCCATCTTGTGCACGCTCTGCGGCATCAAACCGATATGTGCCATCACCGGGATGCCCGTTTCGACCATTCGCCGGATGGTCGGCGCGAGAAACTCGCCGCCTTCCAGCTTGATCGCGCCCACCCCGCCCTCCTGCAGCAGGCGACCAGCGTTCGCTATCGCCTGTTCGGGCGAAATGTTGTAGGTCAGGAACGGCATATCGCCAACCACCAGCGGAGCCTGTGTCAGCCGGACGACAATCGAAGCGTGGTAAATGATATGTTCGAGCCTGACAGGGATTGGCGTATCCTGTCCCTGCACGACCATACCCACTGAATCGCCCACTAAGACGCCATGCACCCCGGCAGCTTCCGCTACCTGGGCGCTCATGGCGTCATACGCCGTCACCATGGCAATGGGCTGATTCTCAACCCGCATTTTTTGAAAGTCACGAATGGTCGTTCTCATTTTCTTCTTCCTGTGCCAAAAGACGCATCAGCGCATCAAGTGAAACCCCACGCGCGGCTGCCAGCGGCAGGGTCATACGAGCAAGCTGGCGATAGAGCGCGGCGGCGTCCATATCGACCATCTCCAGCGCCCGCAGATGCTCCGTCACCGTACCGACATCCGCCCGAACTAATGGTCCCGTCAGCGCATCCGGGATGCCACGCAGCCGCAGGTTCTCCGCCGTCCCGGTCACCAGCGGATTCAGCGCCGCTTCCGCCGCCGCGCGGTCTGCCCCCAATGACATCAACAACCGTTCCGCCAGCGCGTAGAGTGTCACCGTGTAGTTGCTGGCAATCACCAGCGCCGCATGATACAACACCTTGCTGCCCGGCGAGATAGCCACCACCTGTCCATCGAGCGACGCCACCAGCCCCAGCAGCCAACCGCGCAGCCGAACATCTTCCGATTCGACTGCGAACGCCGCGCCGGGAAGATTCAGCACCGCCGTTTCTACGTCGGCAAACGGGAATGCCGGATGCAGGCTGCCGACGCTGGCACCGACCGCCGCCGCCGATTCCAGCGCGCGAACGTCAAGCGCCCCGGAAGTATGAACGACCGCCTTACCCATCAGGCTGCGACTTCTCAGCGTTAGCTGTTCCGCCAGCGGTCTGATCTGATCATCGGGCACCACCAGCATGGTCAAATCGCTGGCGGCGATGACCGCTTCTGGTGTGTCCACCGCTTCCGCGCCAACGGCATCCGCCAGCGCCCGCGCATGAGCAAATGTCCGGCTGTAGACGGCGCTGATGGCGTATCCTCGCTGATGCCATAGACGAGCCAGCGTCCCGCCGACCTTACCAGCCCCAATAAAACCTATCGAACGCAGTTGGTCGGACATGATGCCTGCTTTGGTGCAATGCTGCTGTTTGCCTTACCGCGACGCTGGCGTACCCAGCGGTGTTGGCGTGGCAATCGGCTCGCTGATGTAAATGGTGATCGTACACGAGCCGCGCGGCGCATTGGTGGTATCAAAGACGACCAATCGAAACTGATACGTGCCCGGTTCGTAGAACGCTGGCACAAACTGACCCAGATCGCCTAACGATGTAACCGACTGCGTGCCATCAACCGGCAGCGTCGCAAAATTGCCAAAGGTCGAAGGTCCGTTCAGTTCAAATTTATAGAACGCAAAGTCGTCGGCGAACGCGGTGCCAGATACCGTGATCGGCTGGAATACGATCATGCCGTTGGCAGGCACCTGTAACTGCGCGTTCGGCGTATCGCAGCCTACGGCGGCGGGCGCGTTCGGCACGATGGTGCCGACGGGTGTTGGCGTCAGCGTGGGCGTCGGCAAAATCTGATCCGCCGGATCAATTTCGCCCAGGACAACGCCGCTGGTATCGATCTGGAAGTCTCCCTCCAGCGGCGCGGCAGTCGGCGTGGCAAAATCGCCGTCCTGCTGAACCTGCGCCAATATCTGCCCCGTATCCATATTGTCGCGCAGCGTCGGCGCGACCACCTGCTGAATGCCCAGCACCACCAGCGCCAGCTCGCCGATCAGGATCATCGCCGTCAGCGCGTTGGCGCGTTTGAAGCGCGCAATGTCGCGCTCAAGCTCAAAGTGGGTCTGCCGGAATTCCTGCTGGGCGCGGCTTAAGTGCCAGTAGGTGTACAGGAACGCCGCCGCCAATAGAATGTACAGCCCGGTCGCCCACTGCTCCAGCAAAAAAACAACGGCGGTCATTCTGCCAGCGCTCGCAGCACGCCGCGCAGAATCGCCGTCAGACGCGGCACGATCTGCGCTCCGACCTCCAGCACTTCTTCGTGCGTGGTTTCGGCGTCGGTGTCAATCGAATCAAATGCAACGTTGGTAATGCCCGAAAATGCCAGCACCCGCTTGTTCATGTGCCGAGCGACCACCACTTCGTGGACGGTGGACATGCCGACCGCATCGCCGCCCAGCGTCCGCAGCATTCGGATTTCGGCGGGCGTTTCAAACGTCGGACCGGACAGCCCCACGTAAACCCCTTCGCGCAGTGTCACCCCGGCTTCCCGCGCGACCTGATGCGCCAACTGGCGCAGACTCCGGTCATAGGTTTGCACCATGCCGGTGAAGCGCTCGCCCAGGCTGTCGTCGTTGGGTCCGACCAGCGGGTTGTTGCCCGACATGCCGACCAGATTGATGTGATCGTTGATCAGCATCACGTCGCCGCCGTTAAAGGTGGGATTCAGCCCACCAGCGGCATTGGTGAGGATCACCGTTTGCACGCCCAGAAAGTGCATGACGCGGATCGGAAACGTTACCTGCTGCGGGTGGTACCCTTCGTAAAGATGCGCCCGCCCCCGCTGCACCACCACCGGGCAGCCTTCCAGCGTGCCGATCACCAGCTCGCCGCGATGCCCGTGAACGGTCGAACGCGCCCAACCGGGAATTTCGCTGTAGGGAATCGTGACCGCATCGGCGATCATGTCTGCCAAGCCGCCCAGACCGGAGCCGAGGACAATGCCCGTCATTACGGGCTGTGCCGTTTTTTCGCGGATGACCGCGGCTGCTTTTTGATAATCGGCGGTTGTATAGGATGTCACCATTGTGTCCATTCGTCTGCCGTGGGGCAAGAAGACCAGCGCCCACATTCCTGTGCCATTGATGACCTCATTATACCGCAGTAAGAACAGCGCGGCGCATTCGCGCCTATTGACACTAAAATTCGCGATATTCATCACTTTCAGTAATAATTGTACGTTCTGCCCGTTGTCTTATCTGCCTCTATAAGTTTAGAATAAGCTTATACATACGCTGCATCCGCGCATAGTGGTGAGGAATAAAAGGTTGAGCGCATGTCGATAAATAACTCACACGAAACTGAGGCACGTCTCAGCGCAGTTCATGACAGTATGCTGGACGGACTGGGTCAGTTGGCTGACTATTTTGGTTTCAGCAAAGTGGGCGGGCAGATGTACGGCGCGCTCCTGCTGAGCGCCAAGCCATTGTGCCTGGACGACTTCGTTGAAATCCTCGATACCTCCAAAGCCAACGCCAGCATGAACATGCGCACGCTGGAAAACCTGGGCATGGTGCGCGAGGTATGGGTGCGCGGCAGCAGCGGACGGCGCAAGTATTACGAAGCCGAGACTGATTTCTGGCAAATCATCACTAACATCCTCAAAGGGCGCGAAATGCGTGACGTCGAGCGAGCGCTGGTGGTCATGCAGGAGAACGTTCGCCAGTTGAACGAAGCCATGCCGGAGATGTCAGAAGAAAACCGCGCTGTTGCCGAGCAGTACCTAAGCCGGATTCACCAGATGCAGGCGTTGTTCGAGTTCGCCCAACTGACGATCAACACCATCCTCTCACGCGTGAACGATAGTGACATTCAGGACATTTCCGCGATAGACGTCAAGTAGCGCTTCGCCACTGGCGGGATGCGGGCGTACTGCCTGTATTGCGCCGAATCAGCGCTTCCACTTCACAATTGCCCTGCTGGGAAACGCCCGCGCAAGCGTCGATCACCGCGCGCTAAAGTCCTGCCCGCGCGGGGATGGTCAGGCGCTGCCAGACAATCCCTGCCCTTGTGACCACTGTGCGGATATCCTATAATCTCAGGTTGCTCCTCATGGGGGAGTGGCGGAATTGGCAGACGCGCATGACTTAGGATCATGTCTCTTACGAGGTGAGGGTTCGAGTCCCTCCTTCCCCATTCGGATATACGCGATGATTAACAAAAAGCAGAGCAGAGTCGCCCTTCAAAATTAAGGCAATTACTTCCTGATCCAGAACAATCACGCGCTCAATAATTTACCTGATGAGTTTGTGCTGGGCTTTCCATGTTATGCTGCGCGCCCGCAGTTTCCGAAAATCTGCCAGCAAGTTTGCGGACTTCAGTAGTTCGCCATATTCCACCGGACGAAGCATCTCTAATTCCGTTTGCAGCTTCTGGACATAAGTTTCCTCGTCCATAAAGCCTTTCTGCCACGAAAAATCGATCTGTTCCACCATCGCTCGAATTTCTTCCATACGCTGCACCGCCGCCTCATGTTGCGCATGTTGGCGGACAGCGCGGTGATCTGACCCCGATTCGACGGTTGCATTGCGGCGGGGTTGGTCGGCATCGCGTCCACGATGCAGCGCTGCTGTGCAATGCAGCACCGGTCTTAACATAAAGCCCTTATGCAAAAAATTATTGGAATCTGCGTTATAAAATCAGTGAAATTCTGTCTGTATTTGACCAGCAAAGGACAACAAGATGCCCGGTGATCGCGGTTCACAATGGCGCGTAATTTTGCGCTGTATCGCGCTTTTGAGACGACTGATGCGCGGGGATACGCCAGCCAGTGAGTTGATCGCTATCATCGAACAGCATGACAGTGATTTAGTTACAGCCGACCCTGAGATGTTGCAAAGCCGTCTGGAAGCAGATATAAGCCGGCTGCGCAAAAATCTTAAATGTGAAATCAACTATATACATCCCGAAAAAGTTTACCGTTTCATTTCCCTCGACACTGCGCTGCTTGATCTACCTGAAGATGCCATTCAGGGGCTGGCATTTCTTCAGAAAACATTCAGCGCCGATGAAACTCCACATCGTGAACAGGTCATGCAATTGATCAATCAGGTTTTAACGCTTCTGCCTCAGGAACGGGTGAAGGAAGTGACCCGCGCAAGGGGATTATTGGAAATTGACCTGCGATCACGGGATTCGAAACCCATCGACGCGCAGATTCTGGAGCGCGTGACGCTGGCGTGTAACACCCACAACGAGATCGAATTTGTTTATCGATCACCCAAGCAGGCGGATGAACAACCCCGCACTCACCGCGTCGAGCCGATGCGGTGTTTTCTTGATCCAGTGCGTCGACATTACCTACTGGAAGCATACTATTTAGAGGTCAATGGACCGTTCGGACGAATTTTAAAAGAAGGGGTACGCTCCTACCGTCTTGAACGGATGAGCGATGTGCATACGTTGCCCAAACGGTTTATACCACGTCAGCATCGCCGGACAGGAGTGGAGATCGTTTATATCCTGAGACCTAAGATTGCTCGTCTGCGTGACGTTACCGAATACATCCCCAACAGCATCATTTCCTATTTGCCCGATGACAGCGCGCGGATCGAAGCCATTTCCTACAACCTGTTCATAGATTTACGTTCACTGCTGCACTATGGCGCGAACTGTGAAGTGATTGGAGGAGATGAAGCGCGTCGAGAGATGAAGGCGCTCGTCGCAGCGATGAACCAGGTATACAAGCAAATCTAACGATACTAAATTTTGATGCCTCAATCGGCAAAATTCGTTTCGTACTCCAGATGTTCAACTTCCTCTACCGGGCGAGGAGTGGGCATTGCCACCTTCTGCTCCAACTGATGAATCAAAATGGGATCAGGATGCTGAAGTCATCGTGATCATTGTATTCGTTCCAGAACCCGAAATGACACCATAACTGTAACAACGCGGACTCCACTTCTTTTTGTATGGGTCCGCGTTGTTAGCTGCTGCTGTCTCATCTCTACAAGAGACTGTTATACAAACAAAGCTTAGAAGTTACGCAGTTGACCGATCCGACAGTGGGCTTAAGCCCACTGTCTAAGCGAGATTGCCTGCTCAACTGCGTAAGTCCTAAAAGCTAAAGGTTAACTGGAGTATCAAGTGGGTTATATTACTAATATAAGAACGTTTCTAGGTGCACTTTGTTGGTTTTCAAAGTTTTGCGTTGTATTTAACGGCACCCCTCTTTGTAAGGAGTCAGCATAGTAAGCTGTTGATATAACTGGCTAAACACGATATCAAAGGGATGCCAATGCTCACACTCGGTCTCTGCGCAATGGACTCGCGTTATGCCACTGAGGGCGAAATCGATGCCGCGCAGGTCGATCCTCTGCTGCTCCCACCCGATTTTCACCTGATGGCGCATCAGGCGCAGACTATCGCCGCGCTTCGCTTTGGTGATGAACCCATCGTCATTAACACCGCCCGAACAGGGGATGGGAAGAGCTTTACCGCGCTCTATCCGGCACTGGCGCTGGGTTGGAAAACGATGACGTTTTATCCAACCAACGAGCTTGTGAAGGATCAGGATCGCTCATTGAAGGAACTCAAGGAACGCTGGCGGCAGCCTTCGGTGTGGAATGCGCTTCCGAGTGTGATCACCGCTGCGGAAGTGGATGTGATCGAACGCGCGATGGATAAGGGACGCACCGATGCCTTGCTGAAGCTGCTGGATGACCTGATTTTAACGAACCCCGACATTTTTCATCTCATGATGCAGTTTCGCTACCGGACGCGCGGTGCTTCAACCGATCTGGTCGTGGGCAGGATCGCTAATATCTACCGTTTATTTACGTTTGATGAATTTCATATCTTCGGTGCGCCAGAGAACGCCTCAGCCATTATTGCGATGCTCTTACTAGAAGCGATACGCGGTGAAACACACCCAACGAAATTTCTGTTTTTATCCGCCACACCGCAGCATCAGCTTACCCATATGGCGAAACTTGCGGGTCTGCCCTTCAAGCTCATTAAGGGCGATTATCAACACGGGAATCCAGAACCGCCAACCGGCTATCGTCGCATCCTTCAGCCAGTCGATCTGCATCTTTACGAGCGCGGGGACGCACTGGAAGCATGGGTCGATGCCAATATTGACCGCATTATCGAGTTTTTTGAGGCGAACCGTCCCGCTGCCTATGGCGTGATCATCGCCAACAGTATTGCCACCGCCTATCGGGTGCACCAGCGGTTGATCAAGCCGTGTCATGAGGCAGGCATCGACTTAGGAGAGCCGAATACAGGATTAACACCCCCGGACGCGCGGCGGATCGATGCCGAGTTATTCGTCGCTACGTCCACCGTTGATCTAGGTGTCGATTTCAAAATCAACTTTCTGGTGTTCGAGAGCCTTGATGTGGCAACCCATATGCAGCGTTTGGGACGCTTGGGTCGGCATAAGACCGATAGGAACGAAAATGAGTTTCGCCACTATGAAGCCCATGCCCTGCTGCCCGGTTGGGTAATCGAAAGCCTGCAAAAAGCGCTGCCAGACGGTGGTGAAGTTGATAGATCGACCTACAATGATCGGATTCATGAAGCCTATCCCCTTCCGCAGGACTTCAGTGATTATCGGCATCGCTGGGGCAGCGTACAGGCAGGGCGTGTCATGGTATCGCTGGCGGCGAAAGAGATTAAGCACACTTATGCGCTGACTCGGACAAAGCTCGAAGCGCGGCTCAACGCGCCATTTCCTAACCACGTGAAACGTCTGCTGAGAATAGAACGCGAAATGCCACTCGTTATGGATGAAGCGAGTACGTTTCGCGGCTCAAGCCCGTTTATGGCGCTGGTGAGCAACACGCTCAGCTCAAATGCGCCGATCATGTCCTATAACCTGATCGCGCTGCTGCGGAATGGCGATCTGGAAACGCTCGATTTAGAAACCGCCTATCGCCGCGCGGGGGAAGCGGCAGCGACCTTAAAAAAGACGCAGCCTCTCGCGGCATATCGTTTGAACGGCTGGCTGCCGAAACCGCGTAAACTGTCGTTTTCGCTCGATGCCGAAACGCGGGACTGGGGCGGTGAGCGATTTGAAACGGTGATCGAACAAGATGGATTCAGCATTCAGGTAGAAGGTTCCCTTGTCCCGGAGATCAACGCTCTCAACCGATCCTTGCAGCAGCGGACGCTGGTCGCGCTGCTGGTCCGCAATGCGGATACCGAAATGCTGCGCCGCCGCTATCGCCTGGGGATGCAGATCGAACTCTTTAATTTTTCTACCTACGATGGCTCATCATTTGGGTGTGCGGCGTTTGGGCGTGACGCGCTGCTGCTCGATTCGCTCGTTTACAGGGATAAGCGTTTGACTCGCGCAGCGAATCAGGATGCTCCGCTGTTTGGTTAGGACATCGCGTCAGAAAAGGATATTTCAGATAATGACAGACCTTTACGATGATGAGTTTCTCGAAAATTCGGATGATGACATTACCCTGGAGCAGCTTGAAGCGGCGGCTGAACGCTTCGATGCGCGTCAGAAAAAAGCTGCCGCACCCCCGCGTGGAGCCGCGCGTTATCCGATGCTGCAAACGCTCTTTCGCAGTTTCGTTGAGCCAGGCGATCAGGTACTGTCTGATTTCACCGATCACGTGCTTGGGGCGCTGACCGATATTTTCGGCACTGAAACGGCGAAAGGGGGTGATTTTGCACGTGCGCGTCAGGCAGAAGTCGCTGATGGAACGAAAAAAGACGACACCCATCGTTACTCTCACGATCAAACGCTGCGCGCACATATCCTGAACGGGATGCTGCCCGCGCTGCGTATCGCCCGCCAGCTTAAGAACTGGGGCGCGCTCAAAATGCGCCGCTGGAATGAGCAAACCGAACGCCTGTTTATCGCGGGATACGTGCTGCACGATTACACCAAGATCGACAGTGTGAAAGATGCTTTTAAGGATGCTGGTTTCGGCACGTTCACCACGCCGAATGAAGCCAAACTCCCCCTGATCGAGCAGCAGATACTCGAATGGTGCCAGAAGCTGGGACTGGATACGTTTTTACAGGACATGGGCGGAGCCAAAGTTGTGCTGCACGACCTGATTTATGTCGCGCAGAATACACAGCGGATGAAGGAAACACTGCGGCTGCCAGTACTTCTACCCAACAAGGCGACGAGCAGTGACGTTTATTTGCTGGCGGCAGATGTAAGCTGGCTGGCAGATTTAATCGCTTATATTGCACGTACTCCACGCGACCTTGTAGCAAATGCGTCGATCAACAACGCGCTTGATGAACTGGTTTTTGACCGCAATGCGCCGCAGATGCGGATGGCTCGGCTGACCTATCATCACGTCGCGGAAAATCGGGGTGTGCTGCTCAACTTCATTCACGATGCCGTCCAGCATGCCATGATCGCAGACACCGATCTGCGTGTGCCGCTGCTGTTCGCGCCCAGCGGCATCGTCTATCTGGAACAGCACGACGCGCCGCCCCCACCCGAACCAGATGCGCTGATCGCGCAGATTGTCGAGGACATCCGTCAAAAAGCAGGACAGGCGCTGATCGTCAAAGGCAAAGGCGCGAAGGTCAGCAAGGACGGGCTGCGCATCGACGACAGCTATAACGATTATCTCGATTTACGTCAGTTCATTGCGAAAAGCCACCGTCTGACGCTTTTGGTGCGATCCAATGCACCGCAGTATATGGAAAAACTTCAGACGCTGCGGTTTCCTCATACGGATGAGTTACCCACTTATGGACGCGATAAGACCGATACCCGGTTGCGCCAGATGGCGGAGTGGGCGAGTCTGGTCGAAATTCAGGTCGAGACACGTTATCCCGAATTTCAGAATGACTTTATCCAGCAGGTGCTGGAACATTGGGGCATCACCGATTTATCCGATTTATTCAACGATGTCAGAAACCACAAGCCCGAACGCGAAGGCACGGGCATTCGCTACTACTGGTTCTGGGCGGCAGCACACAGCCTGGCTCGGCTTCCACTGAATCCTGATCAGGTTGCTGCGAGTCTTGAAACCCTGTCTGGAGCATTAGCAGCCGCCCTGCCTGAAGAGCTTCCCGATTCTGCCCACATCGACGATACCAAGTGGAACGATCTGGCGGACTATTTGGCGCGAGTTCTGAGTATCGGCGGTGCGAAATCTGGCACAACAAGATCCAATGATGAGTTCAATCGCTATATCAACGCCAAGCGTCCTCGTGCTGGCGAGATGAACTGTGCGATGTGCGGAGATGCTTATACCGTCACACAGCCCAAAGAGACGGTGATCGCCTTTCAACCCGGCGTGTATACCAGCCGCGTGAAAATGAACGCTAACAGCAACGCTCGCAGCCTGTGTTCGATCTGTTCTCTGGAACAGTTGTTACGGCAGTTGTTTGTGGAGAACAACGATAGCGGCAGCACAGCCGAAGGACAGCGTGTGCGCTACCTGTCATTTTATCCGTCGTATTTCTTCACGCCGGAAACGCTGCGCGTGATCATGCGGATGTACAACAGTCTCCAGACCACACGCCTGAGCGATGTCGATCTCAACCGCCTGCTGCGCGAAGCCGATCTTGAAAGCAATGATGTTCGCCTCTGGACACATCTCACGCCGTTTCTGCTGACCGCGCCCGGAGAAACCCCTTCTAAACGTATCCTGCGCTATGGCGAGGAAGTCGGCGGCACCTTCTTCATGATCGGGCTGCGCAATTTTGACCCGAAAACTGATGTGGAAACGTGGATCATGCCGGTTTTTCTGGCGCTCATCCTGTCGATCAACCTTGACCTCAAGGTAGTTATCAGCGAAGGCAGCGTACCGCTTATCACGGAATCGGATGAATTTCAGGAGATGATCTGGCTGGATGGCGTACACAGCGCCATTCGCGCCGTGTTGGACATCGGGCGTAAGCAGCCTGCGGATCGGCTGCACGTCGATGAAATGCTGTCTGCATTAACACGCCTGACGGTTGCTTACCTGATTCACCTGGACAGTGAATATGCACCGCCCGACGAAAACTGGCGGCGCTTCCCGCCAATTGCCCATTCGCTGGCAGAATCACCCCTCTATGTTTTTCACTACCTGCTTAAACAGGAGCGTGACGATCCTGAACGCAAACCACTCAGCCAGGAACGAGTAGAACGCTATCTGGCTTATTCACGAATTTTGTCCCCCCATACAGAGGATTCTAAGATGACCATTGCCAATAAGCTTGTAGATAGTTATCGAGGGTTTTACCGCGCCGATAATTTCAAGAACAGCAACAGTATTCTGCGCCCGATCAACGTGGTTGCCGAGGCGCTGCTGACTGCGTCGGCAACGCCCGATTATCGTGATCCTGAAATGCTGACTCAGATCGCAAATGGTGAACTCTACAAGTTTATGGATCGGGTCAGCAAGGGCTTAGCAGATGGACGCTTCCCGAAAGGAATCAGCCCCGAAGCACGTGCTGCGTCGATGGATGAATTTTGCAGGCTGTTCGTCGATGAGCTGTTCGTCAAGACTTTTAACAGTGATGCGGCAGCACTGCGCGGCAAACCCATCAATCTGCTCAAAAATGCCTGCGAGGTACTCTATCGCAAGGCGCAGTATAAGGAATGGGCAGAACGCGGGCGTGATGCGGAAGATACTGAAGCCGAACCAGATGTCGAAAACGAAACGCTCTGATTTTTTTACTTTGCTGACACTATCCAGAGGATAAAAACATCATGTTGAACGCTGAATTCTTCAATGCCGAAGTTCCACCCCGCCCCATGGGCAGATATGCCCACATCGTCACCCTGCGTTCCACCGAAGGCTATGCGCTTTTTCAGACCGACGGCGAATTAAATCGAACCCGCATCGCCGCTGGCGTGGAAGATACCGAACCCATGACGCGCATTACGCTGTTCAAGCGTAAGCAGACCACGCCCGAACGCCTGAATGGTCGTGAACTGCTGCGCAATTACGGCGTTTTATCCAATTCCGAAGACGACAAAGTCGAAGAAAGCTGCATCTATAACGTCAAATCCTGCAAGCGCTGTCCAGACTGTATCTCCTATGGGTTTGCGGTCGGGGATGGCGGCAGCGAAAAGAGCAAGGTCTACGCAGATACCGCTTTCGCGCTGACCGATTACAGCGTCACCCACGAAGTATTCACGCTCAACGCTCCTTACGAAGATGGAACCATGAGCGATAAGGGCGTTGTTACTTCACGCATCAATCAGCAGGATCACGTTAAGCCGGGAACGATCTTTCCGGCGGTGATCACGACCCGCGATCTGACCTTCAATCTGTTTGTATATGTGCTGAATAATCTCTTGCGCACAACCCGTTACGGCGCGACAACAACGCGCGGCGGCACGGTACGCAACCACGTGGTCGCCATTATCTTGAGCGATGGCGAGATTTTCAGCAACCTGCTTTTAACCCAGAGTCTCTATGATGTCATGCGCCCATCGGGGACTGATCCGGTAGCGATTCAGGACGCAATCAAGGCTTCAACCATCGTCATTCCCGCGTTACTGGCACAGGACAGCGTGCGTGATCAGCAGGTTTTGATGGGCGCAGACTTAAATGCGTTTCTGAATGATGTGCGAGGCATGAGCGAAGAACAGCTCGCAAGCGTATTGAGCGAGGCGGGTGAAGATGCGAAACGATACTTCAACAGCTATATCGCCAAAGTTCCTAAAGGAAAGAAATAAGCTCGTGCACCTCTATGACTGCACACTGACGTTTCACGACAATCTGTTTTACGAGACGCGCGCGATGGGGCGGTTTTACGAAACCGGGCGATTGCTGCATAACATCGCCCTGAGCTACGCGCTTGGATTCGCTCAAACACCCTTTCATCACGCCGACGATATTCCACAGTATGCGAGTGAGTTAGCAGCACTCAATGATGCGGGGGTCTACGTGACCCCCGCATCAGGGATCGATGTCCGATTTGTTATCAACACCTTCAAATACGGCGATGAACGTTCAGCGATCATGATGGAAAAATCCAATCGCAACCTGCCGACATTCGGACGGGCAAAAGAGATCGCAGTTGGCAGTCGCTTTCGGTTTGGCGTGCTGAGCGAAAGCGCGCTGTCGTTCCCTCAGTGGATACGCATGGGCTTATGGATGAGCAAGGCGCGGCTGGAAGTTTCATCGCCCATCCCATTAACACCCATATCGGAAGAAACCACCCACATTGTTCGCACGTACCCCTTGAATCCAGCAGATCTGCCGGATGCAGCGCTGCTGAAAATGTTTGATCTGGTTGCTATGCGTCCCTCGAATCTCGTGGAAAATGCTGAGATTTATAGTGATACGTGGTGGCAGGGCAGCGACAAACTATTTTTACCCGCTGGAATGCGCTATCGCATTGTGGATGTAATGAGCGTCATGCCAACAAAGCGAGGGCGAAAATGACAGCCGAACTTCGACTATACGCGGTAGTTCTTCGGCTGGGGGCACTGCGTCCCGGAGCAATCCCAGCCGATCACGGCAAGCAGGCATTGTCCGCGCTGTACAGCCTGCTGCGCATCGGCGATGAAGCGCTCGCACAGGAGCTTCATGATGAGAACGCACATAAGCCGTTTACTGTTAGCCTTCTAGACGGCGGCAGGCGTGATCGTGAAGGGGCGCAGCACTTTGGCGAAGGTGATACGGCAGAGTGGCGTTTTACCCTGCTGCGTGATCCGGCTTTTGAAGCGCTGATACAGCGTTATGTAAGTGATCGTGATCTGCCGCATATTCGCATCGGCGCGATCGAGTTTCAAATCGCGGATGCGTTTGTATCCGGCAGCCATCCACGCAGCGGGTATATCAGCCTCGAACGTCTCCGACAACGTTACACCGACGACAACGCGCCAAAATCGATCATGTTCGATTTTCAAACGCCAACCGTCTTTTCACTGGGCATGGATAAGATGACTCAGCAGCGGCGCTTACGCGCAATGCCAGTTCCAGTGACGCTGTTCAGTACGCTGCGCAAACGCTGGGTAAAACTCGGCGGTACCGATCCGGGTGATGAGTTCGATATGTGGGTTGAGCGAACGATTGAGGCGCACCCGCTGACGCTGCGTTGGCAAAGCCTGACTATCGAGCGCGGCCAGGTGCGCGGTTTTACGGGGCAGGTGAGGTTTGTTCACTGGGGCGAGGATGAACGCTGGTTACCGTTCTTCAACATGCTTGCCGATCTGGCATTTTACACAGGCGTAGGCTACCAAACAACACGTGGTATGGGGCAAATATGTCGCATTGTGGAAGAGACGCGCAGATGATCGATGATGTGCTTCCTGATTATCTGCCCCTCAGCTTTCTGAACCAGTTCGCCTATTGCCCGCGCCGCTTCTGGCTGATGTATGTTCAGGGAGAAATGGAGATCAATGCGCCCGTACTGGAAGGTCAGATTCGCCACGAGCGCGCCCACACTCCCGGAAAGCAGATGGATGAACAGGGGCGCACGTTAAGAAGTGTCCACGTCTGGAGTGACCGCCTGCGCGTTTCGGGAATCGCTGATTTCGTTGAAGAACGCGGCGGGGGACTGATCCCCGTAGAACACAAGCGCGGCAAGATGGGCAAATGGCTGAACGATCATATTCAGTTATGCGCGCAGGCGCTCTGCCTTGAGGAGCGCACCAGCGAAACGATTGAATATGGCGAAATATTTTATTGGAGCAATCGCCGCCGCGAGCGAGTGGTTTTCGATGAAGCCCTTCGTGCCAAAACCGCTGAGGTTGTTCAACTGGTGTTCACCCTTTTACTGGATGCGCATATGCCCCAGCCGCTAGATCATGCCGCAAAATGCCGCGATTGCAGTCTGGAGCCAATCTGTCTACCGCGCGAGACCCTATTGCTGATGCGAGAGGAAAGTGTATGAGCGTTCTGTATCTGATGGAGCAGTACTCCACCGTGCATTTAGACGCCGAGACGTTGGTTGTGCGAGCGCCTGTTAACGAGAGATTAGGGCGACTGGAGCCCTATAAAAAACGGTTTCCCCTTGGCAAGATCACGCAGCTCGCAGTGGTTGGGAACGTTACGATAACAAACCCTGTGATCAAAGCACTCTGCGATCTGGGGATTGAGATCGTCTATCTCACCCAGTGGGGCAAATTTATTGGTCGTACAAGCGGTCGAGAACACAAGCATGGACGACTGCGCCTGCTGCAAAGCCGCGCCCATGATGATGCGACAACTCTTTTTACGATCGCAAAGGTATGTGTGCGCACGAAGCTGCACAATCAGAAAACGCTGCTGCTGCGGAACAATCGCCCACGTGATGATCATCGCGTTCGTCAGGGCGCGGACAGCATACAGGTGATGATCGATCAGATTGACGCTATGCCAGCGATAGACTTCACGCCTCCTGATCCTTCCCTGCCTCAAAAAGGAACGCATCTGGGAATACTGATGGGGATGGAAGGCAGAGCGGCAGCCGCCTATTTCCCAGCGTTTCGCGCCCTGTTAAAAGCAGAGTGGGCAGAACTGTTTACCAAACGCCAGAAACGTCCACCGACCGATCCGGTAAACGCGCTGCTTTCCTATGGATATACGCTGCTGATCAATCAAACTGCCGCAGCGGGGCAGATCGTTGGGTTTGATCCATATGTTGGATATCTGCACAGCACACAATATGGCAAACCAGCGCTGGCGCTGGACATTGTAGAAATGTTCCGCGCTCCGATTGTAGACTCGGTGGTGCTGACCCTTCTCAACAACGGCATGTTATCGCCTGATGATTTTGTTGAGACCCTCGGAAGCTGGCAGATGAAGGATGATGCGATGCGCATCTTCCTGGGCAAGTACGAAGAACGAATGAATACTGAAATTACGCATCCCATCTTCAAAACCAAAGTTACCTATCGGCGCAGCCTCGAACTTCAAATGAGGTTGTTATCGCGCTGGATGCTCGGAGAATTGAAGCAGTTTCGCGGGTTTGCGGTGCGATGAGTGCTGAGACGATATTGTACGTAATCGCTTACGACATTCCAAACGATAAGCGGCGAACAAAAATCCATAAGATCCTGTGTGGGTTTGGTGATTGGACTCAGTACAGTCTGTTCGAGTGCTTTCTTGATAAAAGAGAGCTTGTCAGTATGCGAGCACGACTGAATAATGTGCTGAACGCCGATGAAGACAGTGTTCGCATTTATCCGTTGTGCAATGGGTGTCTGGGAAGTGTGGAGACCATCGGCAGTCCCAAGCCAGAAGAAAAGAAAGTTTTTTTCGGTTAGTGCGAAGCGAGAGGTGAAGCAGTGATCAGCTTGACCGAAAGCCTCTCGCAGCTTTTAAAATATCGGCAAGGGAAGAAAATCATGTTGGCATACCAGTTGCATTTTTTATCTACATACAGTAAGCTAATTTTGAGGGAAACATCGGGCTTAAATGCTCCACCCGCCGCTTGAGGCATTGAAACTACTCTGTGGCGCCCGCCCGCTGGCGGTGCTGTCGCTTAAATGCTCCACCCGCCGCTTGAGGCATTGAAACTATGAAGACGAACCGGTGCTAAAACTTGCCGACAGTGCTTAAATGCTCCACCCGCCGCTTGAGGCATTGAAACGTGCTTCAAAAAGCAGAACGGCTGCGGCGCGAAATTGCTTAAATGCTCCACCCGCCGCTTGAGGCATTGAAACGTGCAGGCGGCGGCGTACTTCACCGCCGGTGACGACGCTTAAATGCTCCACCCGCCGCTTGAGGCATTGAAACGACTTCGACCACCCCGCAAACACACCGCCTTCGGGCTTAAATGCTCCACCCGCCGCTTGAGGCATTGAAACCTGGACGCGCCCCACCGTCTGCGCCTCAATGGCGGCGCTTAAATGCTCCACCCGCCGCTTGAGGCATTGAAACCGGAGACGAGGAATAGGGGGCTGCGGCGGGGGCTGCGCTTAAATGCTCCACCCGCCGCTTGAGGCATTGAAACCCGTTGATCTCCTTGATCCAGCCGGGACGCGCTGCCGGCTTAAATGCTCCACCCGCCGCTTGAGGCATTGAAACCGGCAGGCTTAAAAACTGATCCGGCAGCCTGTCCGTGCTTAAATGCTCCACCCGCCGCTTGAGGCATTGAAACCACCAAAACTATCCGCTTTTCCATTGGCGCAAGCGGCGGCTTAAATGCTCCACCCGCCGCTTGAGGCATTGAAACTCAACAGCCGCACCGGCAGCGCCGACAGCGCCGGCGCTTAAATGCTCCACCCGCCGCTTGAGGCATTGAAACAAGTCGGATCGCCATATTGCCACCACTGGCAACGTCGCTTAAATGCTCCACCCGCCGCTTGAGGCATTGAAACTGTCTCGGCGCTGCCGAAGTAGGACAGGTGCCAGGGCTTAAATGCTCCACCCGCCGCTTGAGGCATTGAAACATTCATCGGCATGGCTACACCGCCTCGCTGCTGTGGCTTAAATGCTCCACCCGCCGCTTGAGGCATTGAAACTGTTCGATGAAATGCGGGTGCAGTTCGTCATCGGCGTGCTTAAATGCTCCACCCGCCGCTTGAGGCATTGAAACCGTCCGAAGTGGGACGGCAGGCGGACGGTGCGCCTGGCTTAAATGCTCCACCCGCCGCTTGAGGCATTGAAACATTTTTCCTCTCGTTTCTGGACACGGACGGGCTGGCTTAAATGCTCCACCCGCCGCTTGAGGCATTGAAACACGAATACAACCGACAGGATACCTGCCATATCGTCGCTTAAATGCTCCACCCGCCGCTTGAGGCATTGAAACATAGGACTGATTATTCTGCTGGTGGGGATAATCTGGCTTAAATGCTCCACCCGCCGCTTGAGGCATTGAAACAATACAGTACGTTCACGCGCGGAAGGCGCAGAAGGTGGCTTAAATGCTCCACCCGCCGCTTGAGGCATTGAAACTTCTGTCCACGTCAGGCTGACGGGTTCCGCCCACGCCGGGCTTAAATGCTCCACCCGCCGCTTGAGGCATTGAAACGTTTTCCACGCGAAGCAGGGCTGACGCTGCTGTTTGCTTAAATGCTCCACCCGCCGCTTGAGGCATTGAAACCGCGTCTGGCGTGGAACGTCAGATCCACCCGCCGACGCTTAAATGCTCCACCCGCCGCTTGAGGCATT
>JAUQWZ010000044.1 GCA_030834905.1 Aggregatilineales bacterium
TCGCCAGCTTGTTAAAGAACCGCTGGTACGCATCGTCAATGCGCCTGCACACATCCTGACACGCCTGCGAGTGCAAACCACGCCACAAGACGAAGCGCTGTGTCTTGCGGAGCTTGAGGACGTGTTTGTTCATCTGGTGCAACGTGAAGTACTTTCCAGTGAGACGGTAGTAGCGTTTCTGGAGCGCGATGAAGTGATTCCAGACCGTAGACGCAACAAACAGCTTGTGCCGCAGCTTCCGATCTTTCTTGTCAGCGCGGTACAGTCTGTACTTGTACATCTTACGAACGGTGATAGAATCACTCATGCTTTCGGCGCTCCATTCGCCGGAGGCGTGGGTAGGTGTTTCCGCATCTGCCCACAACCTCTATGTATAGCCGATCTTCTCTATCAACACAAGAACAAACGTGCGCTTTCATCCACGCGCTAAAGCACGAGGTTTTCCCGCGCCGGAGAGCTATAAAATGGTTGCCATCGGCTCGGATGCGAAACGCGAAGTTGAGGATATGCGCCTCTCGCGCTACGCCTGCTACCTTGTAGTGCAGAATGCCGATCCTGCCAAAGAAGTTATCGCACTTGATCAGAGTTACTTCATAGAGCAAACGTGGGTTTCATGTTTCCCTGGCGACGTCACGATTCATCCCTTGATTGCGCCGGAGGTCAAGCCCGCGACGATCTGCCGCTGGAAAAACATGAACATGATCAGCGGCGGAATGGTGATCACCAGCACATTGGCGAACAGCAGGTGCCACTGTGACGAAAACTGACTGATGTAGCTGTACATGGTAAGCTGAACGGTCACGTTTTCTCTGCCGGGGAGGAAGTACAGCGGTCCGGTGAAGTCATTGTAAATGGTGACCGACGACACCACGATCACGGTGATGATGGCAGGGCGCAGCAGCGGCAGGATCACCCGGAAGTAGACCTGAAGCGGCGATGCGCCGTCGATGATGGCGGCTTCGTCGATTTCGCGCGGGATGCTTGCCATAAACGCGCGCAGGGTGATCGTCGCAAACGGCAGCGTGAAGGCGACCTGCACCATGATCAAGCCCAACAGCGTCCGGTACAGCCCGATCTCTTGTAAGAGGAAAATGGTTGGGACGACGGCGGGCGGGATGATCAGCCCCGCGAGGATAATCGAACTGGCGAGCGATGCCATCCGATCCTTGCGCCGCTGCATCACGAACGCGACCGCTGACGACAGCAGCACGATCAGCGTGATCGATCCGACAGTGATAATCAGGCTGTTCCACATGGCGAGAAACATACGCCGGTCACCGAACTCCAGGACAGCGCTGATATTCTCCAGCAATAGAAACTGCGACGGCGGCGAAAATTCGAACTGCGCTGCTTCCGGTCCGGTTTTGGCGGCAGTCAGCACGATAAAGATGAATGGCACGACAAAGATCGCGCTGATCACGAGCAGCGAGACGGCATCGAGCCAGAAACCGGCGATGAATTTGCGAATCGTCGTCATAGCTCCTCAAGCTCTCTGCGGTTGAAGAAGCGCATCAGCGGGTACACGATGATTGTGACGAGAATGAAGAGGATCACGTTTCCGGCGGTCGAAAGCCCGTAAAAGCCCGCCTGATACTGCTTGAAGATCACCGAGGTCAGCACGTCCGAGGCGAAGCCGGGACCGCCGCGCGTCATCGTCCAGATCAGGTCGAACGTGCGCAGCCCGCCGATGAACGAGAGCAGGATGACCGTGAACGCGGCATTGCGCGAAAGCGGCAGGATCACGTAGCGGAATTTGACCCACGCGCCGCCTTCCAGTCGTGCCGCCTCGAAATAGTCGTTGGGGATGGAGAGAATTCCTGAGATGAACAGGACTGTCGCAATTCCCAAGCCTTTCCAGACATCGACCAGTGCCACCGAGATCAGCGCCAGGCTGGGGTTGCCGAGCCAGTCCGGCGCGCCAAGGCTGAGAGCGCGCAGCACCGTATTGATCAGCCCCTGTGAAGGCTGCATCAGTACGCTAAAGGTGATGCCGACGGCAACCGTACTGACCAGTACGGGAAAGAAGATGATGCCGCGCAGCAGACTCTTGAGGTGCAGGCGCGAGGTGAGCAGAATCGCCAGCGGCAGCGAAATAATCACCTTGAGTCCGCTGGTCATCACGGCATAAATGGCGGTGTTGCGCAAACCCGCCGTAAGCTGAGGATCCTGAAAGAAGCGAACGTAATTATCAAAACCAATATAGGTTGCGTCAAACAGCGTCCAGCGCGTCATGCTGAAGTAAAACGCCGCCAGGGTGGGGACGAGGAAGAACACCCCGAACACAATCGCCGCCGGAAGATAAAACCAATGAGGGTATGTTCTGAGAACAGACTTGGGGCGCAGGTCGTGGTTCATCATGCCTCTTTAGGATTTGTGTGCAGACATGCTGCCATTTATCAAAGCGGGGCGGCTTGTTGAAAACCGCCCCGCCCTGTGGCAAGGTTTACCAGCCGGGCAAGCCGAGCTGCTGCGCCTGACGTTCGACATCGAGGTCATAATTGGCGGCGGCTTCTTCGGGGGTCATCTGTCCCGTACCGACTGCCACGCAAAGCTGTTCGAGGTTCGGTCCCTTGATGGGGGACACGAATTCAAGCGCCGGATACGACATGCCGCTGTCGATGTAGGCAGCGAGATCGCTCACGGCGGGCAGCACGTCATCGGGCAGGATCGAGCCTACGATGAGGTATGGTCCATTGGGGACGACCTGTGCGTTGATGGCATCCACGCCTTCAACCGACGCGATGAAGCCGAGGAACTGAAGGGCAGCATCAAGCCTGGCACCGGTCGTCGTCTGCGGAATATAGGTGCCTGCCGGCATCCAGATGGTCGCGCCGTTGGCTTCGGCGCTGGTGCCGGGCTGCGCGAAGAAACCAATGTCGTTGACCTGATCGGGGAAGTTCTCGGCGATGGTGGACAGCGCGAACGTCAGCATCGGGTAGTGGGCGACTTCACCGTTTGCCAGCAGCTCCAAACCGGGTTCAAAGCGAGTGGTTGCGAAATCTGGCTGCCACCAGCTCTCTTCAAAGCCCTGCTGCAAATACTGGAAGCCCGCCAGCGCCGCCGGGGTGGTGACGTACTTGGCTTCATTAGCGGTGTAAGCATCCGCGAAACCGGGGACAGCCTGTTCGACATTGTAGTAGTCTGCCAGGACGAACAACTGCGCAGTCCACGTATCCCCGAAGGTCGCCAGCACCGGCGAAATACCCGCTTCGAGCAGGGCGGCGTTGTTCGCGGCAAATTCTTCCCACGTCAGCGGCACGCTTAAGCCAAGTTCTTCGTAAACGCGCTTGTTGTAGAGGATTCCGCCGCCCATCCCCGTACCGGTCGGCACGCCAAAAATTGCGTCGCCCTGTGAAACGGTTGGAAGGAACGATGCAACAATGTTGTCGATGAACGGTTGATCGGACAGATCGACGAGCGTTTGCGCTGGGTTGAGCGCCTGAAGCAGTGAGCCGGAGTTATAGAAGAAAATATCCGTCATATCGTCGGTCGCAAGGCGTGTCTTGACGATGTTATCGCCTTCCGTCCCGCCGGGTCGGCTTTCAATGGTGATGCTGATGTTCGGGTTCTGCGCCACGAACGCATCGATCAGCGCTTGCGCCGTATCCTGACTATTTTGACTTTCGTCCACCAGATAAGTGAGCGAAACCGACTCTTGCGCGGAGACTGCCGAAATGCTCAGCGCCATTAAAAGAACAACAAAAAGAGCCAACCTTTTCATTTGCAATTCTCCTAATACTATTGATAAACATCCCAAAAGTCCCGACGTTTCGCCGGGGACTTCTGTTCACGAAATTTAAGTGCCGCTTACGGCGCGCGTCCCGTCGATTCGCGGATTTGAAGCTGCCAACCACTGGTGATCACCTCGCGTGGGCGATCCGGGTCGGCAAGGCGCTTGAGCAGCAGACGCACCGCATCGCGCCCATTTTGTTCCGGGAGACCAGAAACTGTGGTCAAGCGCGGCACGCTGCAGCGGGTGAACGGAATATCGTCGAAGCCCGCAATCGAGACATCGTCTGGCACGCGCAGTTCCAGATCAGCGGCAGCGCGCAGCGATGCCATCGCCAGCAGGTCATTGATGGCGATCAGCGCGGTTGGGCGTTCAGGGCGGCTGAGCAGGTCGAGCGCGGCATGATAGCCGTCATCCATCCGTTCGCCGCATTGGAGGACGAGCTTTTCATCGTAGGACAGACCGGCGGTTTCCAGCGCGTCACGATAGGCGTTCAGGCGGTCAGTGCCCTGTGATTCGGCGGTGACACCGAACACGAAGCCGATGCGCTTATGTCCCATCTCGATCAGGTGCGCCATCAGCGCCTGTGTGCCTTCGCCGTAGCCCTGATGCACATAATCGAACTCAGAGGGCGTCGCAGTGATCTCGACAATCGGGTGATTTGAGTGGCGAAGTTGATTGGTCACTGGCTCGGAGAATTCTTTAAAGCCCATCAACAGGATCAAGCCATCAACGCGCTGTTCGGCAAGCTCGCGGATGCTCTGCGTCTGCTGTTCCGGCGTCAGCACGCTGTGCGAAAGCAGCAAACTGTAACCACATGCCTCGGCTTCGCTGGCGATGCCGAGCAGGATTTGCCAGAAGAAGGGATTTTCGTACATGGGCAGCAGCACGCCAATCGTCCTGGTTTCGCCGCTGCGGAGCGCCTGCGCGCGGGCGTCGATCTCATAGCCCAACTGCGCAATCGCATCTAAAACACGCCTGCGCGTTTCCGGCGAAATCGGGATGCGCTGGTCGGTTGGGTCGTTGAGCACGTAGGATACGGTCGCGCGGGAAACTCCGGCGATACGCGCAACGTCAACTTGTGTTGGACGCTTCATAAAATTTCCAAAAGAACCGGTATAGTACTCAAACCAACATTTGACACGACTCAGCTTACTCGTGTAAATTGAGCATATAGAGGCATTGAAGATTTGTCAAGTGGACTGAAAAGGTATTTATTCGTCTCCACTCACAAAGCCGCAGAAGCGCGCTTTTCACTTAAAGGAAGCCGATATATGTCTGAAACAAAAATTACTCATCTGATTTGCGAATACCGTTCTAACCCGCTCGGCATTGATATTCAGCGCCCGCGTTTGGGCTGGCAGATGCGTACCGACCGCATGGGAGCGCGGCAGATCGCCTATCAAATTCGCGCCGCCTCCAGCCTTGATCGGCTGAACGCGGGGCAGCCGGACGTGTGGGACAGCGGCAGGGTCGAAAGCGATCAGTCCATACACGTCGTCTACGGCGGTTCCGCGCTGCGATCACGCCAGCGCGTGTACTGGAATGTCACGGTGTGGGATGAAACCGGCGCAGCGTCCGTCAGCGAACCCGCATGGTTTGAAATGGGACTGCTGAATGCGAACGATTGGCAAGCGGAATGGATCGGCACAGCCTTTACTGGCGGGACCCGCAGCACTTTTCCGGTGCCGCAGCTTCGCAATAGCTTCGTCTTATCCGCCCCGGTGGCATCAGCGCGGTTGTATGTAACCGCATTGGGGCTGTTCGAATGTTCGATCAACGGTCAGACGGTTGGTGAGGATGTATTCGCGCCAGGGTGGACAGATTATCACAAGCGCGTGCAGTACATCACCTATGATGTGACCGGACTGCTGCAACCGGGAGACAACGTCATCGGCGCGCTGCTGGGTGACGGGTGGGCGGTTGGATACATCAGTTGGCTGCATCGCCAGAATTACGTGGATCGTCCGCATTTTCTCGCGCAGCTCGAAATGGCGCTGGCAGATGGCACTACCCACACAATTGTCTCGGACGGATCATGGACGTACCAGTTCGGCGCGATCACTCACAGCGACATGATCATGGGTGAAGCCTCTGACGCCCGACGCGAAATGCCCGGTTGGGATACACCTGCCTTCGATGCGTCCGACTGGCTTCCAGTCGCCACATTCAAGCATCCAAATGTGCAGGTAGTGGCGCTCAACGGTCCAACCGTTCGCCGTATCCAGGAACTCACGCCGATCACTGCCCCAATCAACCGCCGCGCGATGGGGCGCAAGCGCTTCCTGTTCGACCTCGGTCAGAACATGGTCGGGCGTGTGCGTTTCAAGGGGAGCGCGCCCGCTGGAACGACGGTGATCATCCGCTTCGCCGAAATCCTCAACCCGGACGGATCGCCATATTACGCTAATCTTCGCTCGGCGCACGCGACCGATTACTACACCTTCAAAGGCGGCGGCGAAGAAATCTGGGAGTCGAAGTTCACGTTTCATGGTTTCCGTTATGTGGAAATTGAAGGCTACCCGAACGAGGTCACGCGCGAGACGATCACCGGGATCGTGCTGCACTCGCAGATGGATCAAACCGGATCGTTTGAGTGTTCCGATCCGCTGCTGAACCAGCTTCAGAAAAATATCGTGTGGGGGCAGAAAGGCAACTTTGTCGATGTACCCACCGACTGCCCACAGCGAGATGAACGGCTTGGCTGGACGGGCGATATTCAGGTGTTCGCGCGGACGGCGACATTCAACATGAACGTCGCCTCGTTTATGACGAAATGGGCGCGAGACTGCGACGACGCGCAAAATGCCGACGGCTCGATCCCTGCGGTGGTGCCGTATGCGACCGATGTTCCAACGGATGGCGGTCCGGCTTGGGCGGACGCGGCGATTATCTGCCCGTGGACAATTTATCTGTGCTACGGTGATACGCGCATCCTTGAGGAAAGCTACCCGACGATGACGCGCTTCATGGACTTTTTGATCGCCAACAGCCCCGGTTATGTGCGCTGCGCCCCGGATTGGGAAGGCTGGCCCGGCTTCGGTGATTGGCTGTCGATCAATGCCAGCACGCCGCGCGATCTGCTTGGGACAGCATTTTTGGCATATGACGCAGCGTTGATGGCGCAGATCGCCGAAATTCTGGGCAGGACAGAAGCGGCGGCACATTATCGCCACCTGGCAGGTGAGGTCAAGACCGTTTTCGCCAACCGTTACCTGGTCGGCAGCACTGTTCCATCGGTTCAGGTGACGCCGTCAGAGCTTCGCCGTCAAATGGACGATGCCGACGCGCTTTCACGCGGGAATCTGGCGACAGTTGATTATGGCGATATTCCGTCACGAGTATTCAATACCGAACTGTTCGAGCCAACGCAGACCGCGTATGTGCTGGCGCTCCATTTCGATCTGCTGCCGGACGACCTGCGCCCACTGGCGGCAGAAGAACTCGTCGCGGATATCGAACGGCGCGGGCTACACCTTTCGACCGGATTTGTGGGATCGCCGTATATCAACCATGTGTTGAGCCAGAACGGACAGTTACAGACCGCGTATCAACTGCTTCAGCAGACGAGCTGGCCCTCATGGTTATACGCGGTTACACAGGGCGCAACCACGATCTGGGAGCGCTGGGACGGCTGGACGCCGGAGCGCGGCTTTCAAACGCCGGATATGAACTCGTTCAACCACTATGCCTATGGGGCAATCGGCGCGTGGCTGTACAGCACAGTGGCAGGCATTGAACTCGATCCGGCAGTGGCAGGGTATAAGCATGTCTATCTTGCGCCCAAACCCGGCGGCGGCTTGGCATACGTCCGCGCCGCGCTTGAGACTCTGTATGGGCGCATCGAGTCGGCATGGACGATTGAAAACGGCAGGTTTGAGTACACGATTGCGATCCCGCCAAATACAAGCGCGACGGTGTCCCTGCCATGCGACGGACAGATCACGCTGAACGGTGAAGCAGCCAGCGGGTTAGTGCATCACGTCGGCGCGGGAACGTATCAGTTCATTGTTGGAGGATAGCGTAGACCATTGCTGTCATGACTCAATGAAGCTTGACCGCACCAAAGTCAAGTGTCGCAATTCAAATATATGAGTCATCCCGGAGTTTGCCACTGAAAAAAAGGTGTGGGGATGGCTCAATCACAATCGAGCAAGCGCAGCACGTAAACGGTAAAGCGGTAGCGAGGCAGCTCGGTACCGCTTTCCGGTTCTATGGCAATAGTGACGCAAGAGCCATTCGCGAAGGAGCTGTGTTCACGTCCTTTGCCCATACGGGAGACGACCAGTCAGAGGGACGATTCATGGTCAGGAAGGTGCACAGGTAGGAAGAGTATGCCCGTGGTACACCAACAGCGCCGTCGCGCGTCCCAAATCTGACGCTGGTCGAGCGAGTGTTTACCGCGCGTCAATTTCCAGGCATTGCGACTCCGAGACGGGCAACCGTCAGCGGCGGCATTCGGCGCTGGGCTATCTCAGCCCTTCCGCCTTCGAGCAGCTTGCTTGCCCCTGACATTTCCACCGTCCGTTGAATCGGGGTAAGGTCAGTCACCCGATGTACCCTGCATGGTGTCGCCCTCACTCTCCTACTGACTGATCCTTTGTACAGGGTAAATCCTGTACATGGTTTAGTAGTTGTCAAAGCAACTACGTTGTATAAAGAACACAACGTACACCAGGAGAGACTATCATGTTCAAGTATTCTTCCCCCGTTCGGTTCACTGGCTTCCTTATTGTCCTGATGCTGATGGCTGTTGTCCCCGGCATTGCTACCGCCCATGATGACATGTTGGCGCCCTCTGATTTCCACGATGAGATGCGTCGTCTATGGGAAGATCATATCGTCTGGACGCGGCTGTACATCATCAGCGCGGTTGACGACCTGCCGGATACTGACCTTGTAGCGCAGCGTTTACTGGACAACCAGACCCATATCGGCGATGCCATCAAACCGTTCTATGGAGATGAGGCAGGCGAGGAACTGACGAGGCTGCTGCGAGATCACATCCTCGGCGCAGTCGTTTTACTGGATGCGGCTAAGGCAGGCGACGAGGCGGGCGTAGCATCCGCCAGTGAAGCGTGGTCAACCAACGCCGACGATATCGCAGCCTTTCTGCACACCGCCAATGCCGATAATTGGTCTGAGGACGCCTTAGCTCACGAAATGCACATGCACCTCGAACTGACCCTTCAGGAAGCGACAGCGCGTCTTCAGGGAGACTATGCCGCCGATATTGCCGCCTACGACGAAGTGCATCGCCACATTCTGCATATGGCGGATCTCCTGAGTGATGGAATTATGAGCCAGTTCCCGGAGAGCTTCTCTCATTAAACCATCGCAGCAGTGCTGACCTGATATTCTATCCGCAAGCGCCGCCCGGGGATCCAAACTCCGGGCGGCGTCGAGACCAGCCGAGTACCTGTTCTCATCGCACCCTGCTGATGCATCCAATCTCGCGCGTTCTCGAACGTTATGCGCACAGCGCGTGCAGCAGATCCAAAGGATTTTTGAGATGAAGGACGTCTGGAATTGGCGTAGAGTCCGTCTGTTTGCGAATCTCAGCCAGGGAAAAATCGACGAAATTGTTCACTCCATGCCTGAGAAGAGGTTTCACAAAGGTGATTACATCTATCGCGCTGGCGACCCTGCCGATGAACTGTTCATTCTCCGAAGCGGGACTATCAAACTATTGTATATCAACTCTGCCGGTCGCGAGCAGATCCTCGACATTGTTCAAGCCGGAGACGCATTTGGCGATCTGTTCCTGGGTAGTACCGGTATTCGGCTCCTGAGCGCGCAGGCTCTGGACAGCATCACCGTACACCGACTCCACAGTGATGTGATCGTTCGGCTGATTCGACATTCACCCGATCTGGCGGATCACTTTCTGCACTACCTGGCGTATGCAGAACGGCAGCGGGTCAGCCGGATACAGGTGTTACTCCAGCCAGCGCCTCAGGATCGGCTTCTGGGCGTTCTGTTCAGTCTTGTCGGTGGCAAAGCACGATGCGCAGATAATCAGGTCTGGATGATGCTGCCGGAAAGCATTACTCAGGAAAGCATAGCCAACATGGCAGCCCTCAACCGAAGCACCGTGAGTATGCTTATCAATCGGCTCCGTCGAGAGGGTATGTTGGGGGGGCGTGGTCGGACGCTTTCTATCAATACGGCGCGCGCGCTGCAAACCCTGCAAGCGCTCGGTCTGGAGGTTGGTGGATGTTGTTTGAACAACAGACATCAGCGGCATTCGTGAGTAGACTGGGATTACGGACTATCTGGTCATCAATTCTGGATGAGCGCAGTTTACGCGCTTCATCGCCTAATAAGCTGTTTAAAAAGATCCGTCCTGGCAACGCAGTATACGTGGTACTACTAAGCCGAAGGAAATGACATGACAGCAGCTATTGTGGGCACAAGAGCTAAAGCAGTCATCGGTGTATTCATCGTTGTCGGGCTTGGACTGGTCCTTCTCGGGCTGGTACTGCATACATCGGCTCAAGCGTCGGACCCAATCGGTGAGAACGCGCAGCGTATGCTGGAGGAGGGACGGCAGATCTTCCGCTATGACACCTTCGGCAACGAAATCTTCTGGACTGATACGCTTCAGCTTAATCGCGCTATCGCAGGAGAAGCACACGGCGGTGTCGGACCGGGCGTCAGCCCAAATACAGCCTTAAGTGTCGGTCTAAAAGTGGATGCCGCGGCACTGCCTGAAGATTTGGTGGCGCAGATCCAGGCTGGCGAAGTCGATCTCGATGATCCCGCTACAACGCTTGCCCTCCTCCAGCTTAATGCCGTTGTAGGCGTTCACGGCGTTGTTGACGATCAGAATAATCTGACCTCGCTTGGCGTGACGTGCGCCCTCTGCCATTCGACGGTTGATGATTCCTTTGCTCCCGGCATTGGACAGCGTCTGGATGGCTGGCCCAATCGTGACCTCAATGTCGGCGCTATCGTCTCGCTCGCGCCTGACCTCTCATTCTATGTCGATATGCTGCAAGTGGACGAAGCGACGGTGCAGCAGGTTCTGGCAAGCTGGGGACCCGGCAAGTACGATGCCCTGTTGAATCTCGATGGTCGGGCGTTCCGACCCGATGGAGGCTCAGGCGCGACGCTCCTGCCAGCAGCCTATGGTCTGGCTGGCGTCAACTTAAGCACATGGACTGGTTTTGGCTCTGTCACATACTGGAATGCCTACGTCGCCAATCTGCAAATGCACGGTCAGGGGCAGTTTTTCGATCCCCGGCTCAACGATCCCGAACAATACCCGGTCGCCGCGCGAGAGGGCTTTGGCAATGTCCGCAGTGACCAGGACTTGATCACTGCCAGGCTGGCGGCTCTGCACTTCTATCAACTTGCCATCCCGGCACCAATACCACCGGAGGGCAGCTTTGACCCGGAGGCGGCGGCTCGCGGCGAAGCGCTCTTTAACGGCGCGGCTGACTGTGCCCGATGCCATGTGCCACCGTTGTTCACAGAACCGGGCTGGAACATGCACACGCCCGATGAGATTGGCATTGACGACTTTCAAGCGAGCAGATCGCCCGATGGCGCCTATCGCACAGCGCCATTAGCCGGCATCTGGGCGCGACAAACCGGCGGGTTTTACCATGATGGTCGCTTTGCGACACTGAATGACGTCGTCGAGCACTACAACGGATTCTTTGAGTTGGGTCTTGCTGAAACCGACATAGACGATCTCGTCCAGTATCTGCTGTCGCTATAAACGGCATAAATCCATACCTGAGTCGGCAAAGCCACCCATAACTACACTGGGTGGCTTTGCTGCTGCCTCCCGTATTTCCCCACTCCAATTCATCATAAGTTCTTGACAGTCAGATCAATCAGGAATATAGTAGTTGCAAACACAACTACGGATGCCTCATGGATAATCTGATTGAACAGCTTCAACAGTTGGGCTTCGGCGAATACGAGACAAAAGCGTATCTTGGGCTGTTACAGGAACATCCCCTGAATGGCTATGCCCTCGCCAAAGTGTCGGGCATTCCGCGTCCTAACATCTACGGCGTGCTGCAAAAACTGGAAGAGCGCGGCGTCGTCGCAGCAGTCAATACCGCGGCAGGCGTTGTGTATTCCCCCATCGCGCCACAAGAGTTGATCCGGCGGCTGAGTCACCATATCGGTGAAGTGCTGACGGCGGCGCAGCGCGGCTTAGAAGCGCTCGCCACGCCTGCTCAGGAAACCTATGTTCAGAATGTGCAGGGCAGGGATTATCTGCTGGAACATGCCCGTGATCTCATCGCAAGTGCCAATGACCGGCTGCTCCTCGCGTTGTGGCAGCCCGAAGCAGCCATGCTGGCAGAGGCGCTCGAACAAGCCAGCCAGCGCGGAGTCGCCATCAATACACTCTGCTGTCAGGCATGTCCTCAGGAATGTGGCAACTGTCAGGGCAATATCTTTCGTTACCGCATAACGCCAGATCAGCAGGCGCATGGCTTGATTGTCGTTCAGGATGCTCAGGAAATGCTGGTAGGGACAGTCGGCATCCAGGCGACCGCCATCCGCACGCGGCAGCCAGGTCTCGTTCAGATGACGGCGTGGTATGTACGTCACAGTATTACGCTGGCGGCAATACTTACGGATCTGGGCGGTTCGCTGGAGCGCGCGCTGAGCACAGAAACGCAACAACTACTCACGGTGGTTGGGCAGGGCGATAGCTGGCTAGAGTCGGTGCGGCACTTGCTCGACAGCGGCTCGACAGCTTCCCCCGAAAAAACTGTCCTTTAGCCGGCTTGAAAGCAAAGCGGCGCGGCAGGCAGATAGCGCAACACCGTATTCTCATTCGTCGATTACGTTCATGGATAGGAAGGGTCTCATGCTGAATACTCACACGAATGGTCATGATCTGGCAGTGCTGGAGTACCGGCTGCGGACGCCACAGTTTCTTGAAAACTTCGCGTTGGGCTACCCACCGGTCGATCAACCCCGTATTGAAGCCGCCATCAGTGAAGTATTAGCAGCCAGCGGCGAAGATGTGGAGCGCGAGGGCTTGGTGAATACTCCCCGGCGGGTGGCTCGCGCCTATGCCGAACTGCTTGAAGGTTACCGAACCGACCCGGCAGCGCTGATCAACAACGCGCTCTTTGACGTGGATTACGCCGATATGGTGGTGGTCAAAGATATTGAGTTTGTCAGCCTGTGCGAACACCACATGCTGCCATTTCTTGGTCATGTCCACGTCGGCTACATCCCACAGGATAAAGTGATCGGGCTGTCCAAGATTCCGCGCATCGTCGATATGTTCGCGCGGCGGCTCCAGCTTCAGGAGCAACTGACGCGCCAGATCGCCGACTTCATTGATACGGTGCTCCATCCAGCAGGCGTAGCCGTAGTGATTGAAGGACGACATATGTGCTCGCAGATACGCGGCGTGAAGAAACACGACTCCAGCATGACCACCAGCGCCATGCTCGGCGTGTTTCGCGACCAAGCCGCAACGCGGCAGGAATTCATGCAGCACATCGATCGGCGCTCCAAAGGATGACCGGTTAAACAGCAGGAGGAAAATGATGGCAGTTCCTATTGATATTGCCAACGCAGTGCAAGCCAGGGACAAGGCGCAAAATCGGCTGGTGGCGCTCATTACCGAAGGGCAAAGCGTCTGGCTCGATAACCTGACGCGCGAAATTGTCACCGGGACGGAACTTCGGTCGCTGATCGAGGACGATGGGCTGCGCGGGATGACTTCCAATCCCACAATCTTTCAAAAAGCAATCGCAGCAGGCAGTGAGTATGATGAGCAATTAAAGCTGTTGGTGCGTCAGGGGAAAAATGCATCTGACAGTTTTGAGGCGCTGGCGGTCACAGATATCCAAACCGCCTGCGACGTGTTCCGCCCTGTTTACGACGCGCTCGATGGCACCGATGGATTTGTTTCGATTGAGGTGTCGCCCGGTCAGGCGCGGAATACCGAAGGCACAATTATCGAAGCCCGGCGGCTCTGGAATGCTGTGAGCCGCCCGAATTTGATGGTGAAGGTTCCCGGCACCGTTGAAGGGGCTGAGGCAGTTGGCGCGCTGCTTCGCGAGGGTATCAACATTAACATTACCCTCCTGTTTTCACTTGAAAACCACGAGCGGGTGATGTGGGAGTATATCGAGGCGCTGGAAGCGCGCGTCGCAGCCGGTCAGTCGATTGAACGCCTCGCGTCGGTCGCCTCGTTTTTCGTCAGCCGGGTGGACACGTTAGTAGATAACCAGCTTGACGCCAGGATCGAAGCCGAGCCAGCCAAGTCCAGAAAATCCGCGCTGCGCACTCTGAAAGGCAAAGCAGCCATTGCCAATGCGCAGCTTGCCTATGCGCGCTTCTGCGAAATCTTTGAGGGTGACCGGTTTCAGAAATTACGGGCGCAGGGTGCTCGTGTACAAAGACCGCTTTGGGCAAGCACGAGCACGAAAAACCCGGACTACCGTGACGTCATGTACGTCGAGGAACTGATCGGACCTGATACTATCAATACCATGCCACAGGCGACGATCCTGGCATTCAAGCACCACGGAAAGGTAAGCCGCACTGTTGACCATGATCTGGAATCTGCCCGCGATATCATGGAAAAGCTAAAGGAAGCTGGAATCGATCTGCGCGCGGTCACAGCACAATTAGAAGTCGAAGGCATTGAAGGCTTCTCAAAGTCTTACGCTGCCCTGCTGGCGGATATAGACAGCAAATCGGCTCAGTTCAGGTCATAGGAGTGGCAGCACCATCAGCATGTAAAGGCAGCAGGCTGACGTCGGTCAGCCTGCTGTTGTCTGCGCTTCCGCGCCCGCTTATTCGCCTGCGTCTTCTGCCAGTTGGTAGACGCGCACGTAATCGACCAGCATAGTCTGCGGGAACTCGGTTGTTTCGTCGGGGCTGCCGGGCCAATTACCGCCAACGGCAACATTCAGGATAATGAAGAAATCGTGGTTAAACACCCATTCACGCCCTCTCAGGTCGTTGGTGGAAACCGTGTTGACCAGCTCACCATCGACGTACCAGCGCATGACGTTCGGGTCCCAATCAACAGCGAAAACGTGGAAACCGTCCGCCAGGTCTTCATTAAGCGTATAGCTGCCACCCATGCCGCCCGCGCCGGAATAGCCGGGACCATGAATCGTGCCGTAGACGGTGCGCGGTTCCTTACCAATCACTTCCATGATGTCGATTTCGCCGCTGTTGGGCCAGCCGACGCTATAAAAGTCCGCGCCCAGCATCCAGAAAGCGGGCCAGATTCCCTGTCCGCGCGGCACCTGAATACGCGCCTCAACCCGTCCATAGGTGAACTCGACCTTATCCCACGAGATGATGCGCGCTGAGGAATAGCTGCAGCTTCCATACCAGCAGCGGTGTCCCTCGACGGGTTCCTGCCGCGCGACAATCGCCAGATTGCCGCTGCCATCGAGCGAGGCGTTTTCGACGCGGTCGGTGTGGTATTCAAGCTCGTTGTTGCCCCAGCCGCTGCCGCCGGTGTCGTGCGTCCAGTATTCCGGGTTGATGGGCGTTCCGGCTTCACCTTCAAATTCGTCTGACCAAAGAAGTACCCACTCGCGCGAGTCCCAGGTGATGCTGTCGTCAACTTCCACGACCGGGGCTGCCGTCGGGTTAGCGTCGCCAGCCGAAACCTGACCCATATCCTGCCCCACCTCAAAGAAGATGAGCTGTCCAAACAGGCTGGGATCGACATAGGATTGATCAGCCGAATCGTAGATCGACCAGATGAGCTTGGTATCGCGTCCGGCGGTTGCCGCCGCGTTGAGGTGTACCTGAAAACCGAGCACGCCTTCGTGCTCTGGCGTAATGCTCCAGACGTCGTTTTCCAGCGGCAGAGCGAGTTCAACCGCGTAGCCGGTATCGGTGCGGGTGGCGGCGATTTGGGCGCTGACGGTTCCCCCGCGAACGCCCGCGATGACCGGTTCTTCCGGTTGATCGGCGTTGAGCGCCGGGATCGTCACCTGGGCGATGCCATCAGTGTAGCTGGTCTGCTCCAGATCGCCGGTCGCATTCACGTAAAACTCAACCGAGTCTTCGTTCCAGTAATCGGCGCCGTGTTCGCCGCTGATAATGGCGGCGTCGGTCACGTCGCCGGATATGTACAAAAATTCATCGTCGGCGGCAGCCGCGAACGAAATCGAAGCGCTCCCCGTCGATGAACTTAATTCCACTCGCGGCACCCCTTCCCAATCGCTGAGATCGCCGTCGAGCGTGATGCTGACCGGGAAAGGCGCATAGTAGGTTTCGCCAAAGACACCGTGAGGCGCAAGCTGACCTTCGACGATCTCGGCGGCGGATGCTTCCACCTGCTCGGTGTCGCCAGCGCACGCCATCGCCAGATCGAGCCACTCCGACTGGTTGTTTTCATAGGTCAAGCCATAGCCGAATGGGAAAAGCGGCGCGGCGCAGCCTTCGGTGGGCAGATTGGCGAAGTCGAACGGAAGCTGGTCGAGGCTGCGGAGCCAGGTATAGCTCAGGCGTCCGGTGAAGGGCTTATCGCCAAACAGCACGTCGGTGATACCTGCCCCTTCAGTGCCGGGCAGCCAGGCGGCGACCAGGGCATCGGCGTCCAGCAGGGCGTCGCTGAGGATGATCGGGCGACCCGACAGCACGATCACGATCACCTTTTCCGCCCGTTCGCGCACGCGGGCAATGGTTGACAGATCGGCGTCGGACAGCGAGACGGTGGCGCTGTCACCTTCATACTCGGCATACGGCATTTCGCCAACCACCACGATACCGACATCAGCGGTGATAGGACTGCCGGCTGCGTCGTTCTCATTTTCATAGCGTCCAAAGCGGTTGAAGCGCACGTTGGTTTCCGGCGAAACAGCCGCTTCCAGCGCCTCGAGGATGGTGGTGCCGCGCGTAATACCACCCACCGCGCCCTGCCAGTCAATCGTCCAGCCGCCGGACTGGATGCCGATGTCATCCGCCCCCGCGCCCGCGACGAAGATGTTGGCGGCGTCGGCAGGCAGAGGCAAAGCGTCGTTTTCATTCTTGAGCAGCACCAGCGACTGGCTGACGGCTTCGCGGGCAACCGCGCGGTGTTCGTCCGATCCGATTGTGGCAAGACGGGCTTCGTCACCAAACGGACGCTCGAACAAGCCCATCTCGAACTTCACGCGCAGGATGCGACGCACCGCGTCATCGATCCGTTCCAGTGAGATGTCGCCGTTTTCAACTGCTTGCAGCATCACGCTGAGGAAGCGATATAAATCGTATGGCACCATGTTCATATCCACGCCCGCGTTGATGGACGTGACGACGGCGTCATAATAATTGCCGGTAATCTGGTCAACGGCTCCCCAGTCTGAGACGGTGAATCCGTCGAAACCAAGCTCGCCTTTGAGAACGTCGGTAATCAGATAATGCTGGGCGTGCATGTTCAGCCCGTCCCAATCGGTGTAGGAAATCATCACGCTGCGCGCGCCCGCTTCCAGCGCGTCAATGTAGGGTGCCAGATGAACGGCGCGCAGCGTGGCTTCGTCAACGTCGGTGATGCCCCGGTCAATATTCTGCGGACCAAAAGGCGAGGTTCCCCAGACCGCGCCGCCATCACCGACGAAGTGCTTGGCGGTGCCCAGCACCGAGTCCGGGTCGGCAGTGCTGTCGCCCTGAAGCCCTTGCAGGTAGGCAACCGCAAGCTCGGTCACCAGGTCGGTATTCTCGCTGTAGCCTTCATAGGTACGCCCCCAGCGAATGTCCTGCGGCACTGCCAGCACCGGCGCGTAGTTCCAGTAAATGCCGGTGGCGATCATCTCCTGCGCCGTCACGCGGGCAGTTTCCGCCACCAGTTCCGGGTTGCGGGTCGCGCCCAAGCCGATATTGTGTGGGAAGATGACCGCGTTGCGCACGTTGTTATGCCCGTGAATGGCATCGACGCCGTAGATCATGGGGATGGCAAGCGGAGTCGCCAGGGCGGCTTCCTGAAAACCATTGACCATTTCCAGCCAGGTCGCAGGATTATTGTTGGACGGGTAGCCGCCGCCGCCGCTAAGGACGCCGCCGATATAGAAGGTGGTCACGTCCGCAGGCGTGAGGCTGTTCTTCTCGATCAGCGTCATCTGTCCGATTTTTTCTTCCAGCGACATGTGCGCCAGCAGATCATCGACTCGGTCTTCCACCGGCAGGCTGGCGTCGAGGTAAGGCGCATCTGCCTGCGCCAGCAGCGGCGCGGCGAGCAGCAGCACTACCAGCGCGCTCAGCAGCAGAAAAGGGGATTTGTGGTTGTGCGACATAACATTTCCTTAAGCTGTGTAGCGAAATGTTTAGCAGACTGCAAGGATGGGTTCGTAGAGTTTCTATTGCCTGATTGCCTCTCATCCTGCTCAACTGCGTTGAGCCGCCACTGGCGAACTCCGTTCGCACGCCTTCGCAAGCGCTAGGGAGAGGACAGGTTTTGGTTTTTGACTGCCAGCGACTAAGGTCGTACTCGTAGGGGCAGTTCGCGAACCGCCCCTACACACTGTTTTTATTGTCGGCTTGCCCCTTTTCCCCGCTTTCGCCGCAGTGCTGCGCACAGCTTAAGGAAAAGGGGCAGGGAATGAGGGGCAGCAGCTAAGCTAAGCCGTAGCCCAGCGGGAACAGGGGTCCATCGGGATGCTGCTTGAGCGCCGTCAATGGCACCTGATCGATGCTGCGGAGCCAGGAGAAGGGCAGTTTGCCGGTGAATGGATGATCGCCAAAGAGCACATCGGCGACACCCTGCCCTTCACTGCCGGGCAGCCAGGCGGCGATGAAGGCATCGCTCTGTGCCAGCGCCTCGTTGATGAGCAGCGGTCTGCCGGAGAGCAGGATCACGATCAGCTTATCGCAGCCTTCCCGCATCCGCTTGATAACGGCGGCGTCCTCGTCAGTCAACCGCAGATCGCCATTATCACCCATGCCTTCGGCATAGGGGGATTCTCCGACGACGACAATGCCAATCGCGGCAGTCTCATCTTCGGCAAACGTGCCTTCGGCATCGTAGCTGACCTGGGCGGTTTCGCCAACCGTCTGGCGAATGCCTTCGAGGATCGTCGTGCCCTCGGTGATCGCCCCATGATCGCCCTGCCACGAAATCGTCCAGCCGCCGCACTGCATCCCGATATTGTCAGCGCCGCGACCGGCAACCCGCACGCGCGCCGATTTGGGAAGCGGCAGCAGACCGGCTTCGTTTTTGAGCAGCACGACCGATTTGCGAACAGCTTCCCGCGCGACTTCGCGGTGCTCTGCCGAGCCGACCGCACTGAGCAGCGTTTCGTCACCAAAGGGCGTCTCAAACAAGCCGAGCCACGCCTTCACCCGAAGAATACGGCGCACCGCATCGTCAATCCGTTCCACCGTCACCGCGCCGGACTCTACCGCCTGGGTGAGCGTGGCGATAAACGTTTTGTAGTCGTAGGGCACCATCACCATGTCGATACCGGCGTTGATGGCAGTGATAACGCTGGTCAGGTAATCGCGGTCAAGCTGGCTGATTCCCATCCAGTCGGAGACGGTGAATCCCTGGAAGCCAAATTCGCCTTTGAGCACGTCGGTAATCAGATAGCGATGCGCGTGCATCTTCAAGCCCTGCCAGCCGGAAAGCGAGATCATGATATTCTGCGCGCCCGCGTCAACAGCGGCTTTATAGGGGGCAAGGTGAATAGCGCGCAGCGTTTCTTCGTCGATCTCGGCATCGCCCTGATCGATTTGGTAGGTGTCGCCCGGCGCTTGCCAGTTCTCGGACATCCAGTTGTAAGTGAGGGCGGTGCCCCACTTTGCGCCCCCGTCGGCGACGTAGTGTTTGGCTGATGCGAGCACGCGCGGGTTCTGATCCTGCAAGCCCTGTATGTAAGCAACGCCCAACGGCGTAACGATGTCAGTGCTTTCGCTGAAACCCTCGTAGATGCGTCCCCAGCGAATATCCTGCGGCACCGTGACCGCGGGCGCGAAGTTGTACTGCACGTTGGTCGCCAGCAGTTCCAGCGCCGTGATGCGGGCAGTCCGCCGAACCAGATCGGCGTCGCGGGTGGCACCCAAGCCGATATTGTGCGGAAAGATCGTCGCCCCATAGACGTTGTTATGCCCGTGAACGCCGTCCGAGCCATAGATCAGCGGAATCCGCAGGCGCGTTTTCAGCGCCGCTTCTTCAAAACCGCGCACCATCGCCGCCCAGTTTTCGGGAGAATTTGGCTCAGGGTTGCCACCGCCGCCGCTGAGCACTGAGCCGATGGCATACGTGGTGACGTCTTCAGGCGGGATGCTGTTCTTCTCTGCCTGGGTCATCTGACCGATTTTTTCAGCCAGAGTCATCTGCTGAACAAGCGACTCGACGTCGGTATCCCCTGTCTGAACGACGCTGGATTGATTGGCAAACATGGTTACTCCTTCAGTCACGCTGATGTGTGAAAGTGGACTATTTGTCCACACCTGTAATGACAATGCCCTGAATGAACACACGCTGAGCCATGAAGAATATCGCCAGCGGCAGGATCATCGAGATGATGGAGGCTGCCAGAATGAGCTGTGGCTCGGCGCTGTACAAACCGTTGAATTCGGTCAGACCGACGGTGATGGGATTCGCCTGACGGTTGCCCGCCAGATAGATCAGCGGTCCGAAGAAATCGTTCCAGGCGAAGAAGAAGTGGAACAGGGCAACCGCCGTCAGCGCTGGCACTGCCTGTGGCAGAATGACCGACGTAAAGATGCGTATCGGTCCCGCGCCGTCAATCATCGCCGCTTCTTCCATTTCACGCGGAATGGTCAGGAAGTACTGGCGCAGCAGGAAAATGTTGTAGGCGTTGCCAAACATCTGCGGCACCATCAGCGGCAGCCACGTTCCACCCCAGCCAAGCACTTTGACAAAGAAGGCGTAAGTTGGCACGAGCGTGACCGCAGGCGGCAGGATGATGGTGGACATCAGCACTATAAACAGCACGCCCTTCATTGGGAAGCGGAACCGGGCAAAGCCATAGGCGACCATCGAAGAGGCGACCAGCGTGCCGACCATGGTGATGATAGCGTAGGCGAGTGTGTTCCCTAGCAGGCGCAGGAAGTTAATCGTGCCCCATGCTTCCGGGTAGTTTTCAAACTGGAACGAGATTTCCGTCACCGGCAGCAGAATGCGCCAGTTGCCTTCCCATTCAAATGTACCTGCGTCCGGGTTCTCGATGTCGAGCATCACGCTGGAACGGCGCGACGGCTGGATCAGCGCATATTGTTTGATGCCATCGTCAGTCGGCACCTGATAAACGTCGTATCGTCTGCCTTCGTACTCGTAACGCACATTTTCGGAAGGGATCAGCGGCGCGCGGGCATCGGAAACCTGTGCCTGTGTCTTGAGCGAGTTAATGATGCCATACGCCATCGGCATCAGGTAAACACTCAGAATGACCAGCGCCAGCAGCGTAATGCCTGCCTGGTTCAATAGTCGGCGGCGGCGGCGGGCAATTTTCCAGATTGAACTGTCTCCTGGAGAGGCTTGAGTAATGGTGGTCATGATGAGTGATTCTCCCCTGCGTAATAGACCCAGTATCGCGATGTGGCAAAGAGGAAAATCGTGATGATCAAAGCGATGATAAACAGTAGCCACGCCAGCGCAGAGCCATAGCCCATATTCTGGAAAGTGAAGGCTTGCTTATAAAAATAGACCATGTAGAAGTTGGTTGATCCGTCGGGATAACCATTACCGTTATTGAGAACAAACGGGACTATGAAATACTGCAATAGCCCGACAACACTCAAAATCAGATTGTAGAAGATCACCGGCGTAATCATCGGGACGGTGATATTCCACAGCCGCTTCCACCAGCTCGCGCCGTCAATATGCGAAGCTTCGTAGAGTTCCGTTGGAACGCCTTGCAGGCTGGCGAGGTAAATCAGCATCGTGTTGCCGATGCCCCACAGCCCGATAAACGTATAGGCAAGATAAATCAGATTCGGATTATCCAGCCAGCGCAGTCCGGTATTGCCCGTTGCCTGAACACCAAAAAGATCGATGATGCGGTTCAGCCAGCCGGTGTTGGGATTGAGTACCTGCGACCAGATGAGGATTGCCGCGATTAGCGGCACCATCGTTGGCGCATAAAACAGCGTGCGGAACACGTTGCGCCCTATCAGGTGCTCGGAGTTCAGAAGCAGCGCCAGAAAGAAGGCAAGCACCATGCCTGTTGGGAAGGAAATCAGCGCGAACTTGAAGGTGATTTCCAAGCCCCGCCAGGTGTTGGGGTCGTTGAATAACATACGCTGCCAATTGCCAAGACCGACGTACTGCGCCTGGTCAGGTGCTGACAGAGTGAAGCTGTGGAACGAGAATACCAGCGAGGCAAGCATAGGGGCGAGGTAAAAAATCAGGAAGCCAATCAGCCAGGGGCTTATAAAGAAAAACCCCCACCTGGCTTCGCGGCGCTGCATCCGGGAGAGCCTGAACCAGTTTCGACTCCCGGTCTGCGCTTGCTGCCGGGTAACATTCACTTCAGAAAGCATATCCATCGTATCAAGTCCCGCATTTCACAATCGGCAGTGTGAATAAATCTGGCGGGTGGTTTCACCCGCCAGACCTGAAGATGAGTTACTTAGTTTCCGGCAGCGTCGTAAATTGTCTGGAGATCTGCCTGCAGCGCGTCGAGTTCAGCATCGACGTCGGCGTCGGCGTTATTGTCCACCACCTGCGTATATTCGTTATAACGCGCGGTAGTTTCGAGGAATGCGGGCATACCATCTTCGTGATTCGGCACGTCGGGATAGCTCAGCGACTGAATTGCCACGTCCCAGTTGATGTCGAAGTTGGTGTCAGGATACTGCTCGGACAGCGTTGCCTGATAGCGGTCAAAGAAATCGCCCTGCAGGCTCAGACGCGCGGGCATACCATTGTAGACCTGCGCCATATCATCAGCGCGTTCACCCAACAGGTAGGTCAGAACGCTGAAGGATTCTTCGGGGTGCTGGGTGGTTGCCATGATACCAAAGGTGTCGGCATGAAGCTTGGCAGTGATCACCCCATTGTGCGCCGGAATGGGAGCGATATCCCACGCCGCGTCCATATCGGCGGTGCCCCAGCCCATGTACCAGGTGTGAATCGGAACCATTGCCACGTTGCCGCTGCCAAACCAGTTGCCGCTTGCCAGCAGGTCGCTGCCTGCGTAAGCGCCGCTGGGATAGAAGGGCTGCTCGCCATACATGGCGTCGTGAATCCAGTTTTCACCTTCGCGCCAGGCGTCGGGGATGATGGCGTTACCTTCGTCGTCCACGAAGTTGCCAGCGCCAAACAGGGTGTCACGACCACGCACGTCGGTGTGGCTGATACCGAAGCCCCACTGAATGATGTTGTCGGCATCGAAGCCTTCCATCGTCGCGTCATTACCGTTGATATCCACGGTCAGGATGCGTCCGAGTTCAGCGATGACTTCGGTGTTCCACTCGCGCTCGTTGCCATCGGCGTCAATGTAGGGTTCGCCGTAGTTCGTGGGCGGGTAGGGCAGACCGGCTTCGTCAAACAGATCCATGTTGTACATCAGGAAGTAGGGGAACACGGCGAACGGAATGCCAAGCTGACCTTCTTCACCAAAATTGTAGAAGGCAACCAGAGCCGGGTCGAAGTCGCTCAGGTCGTAGTTGACTGCGTCGATCTGCGGCTGGAGGTCAAGCCATGCGCCGGGGAACGACTCGCGACCACGAGTGCCCATAGGACCGACAATGTCAGGGGCATTGCCAGCGGCAATCTGCGTGCCGAGGATGTCGTAAGCCTGGGCGTTGTCCACGATTTCGAGGACGAGTTCGATTTCATCCTGCGAATCATTGAACTCTGCGACAACGGCTTCCTGCGCGGTGATAGTCGGCGCGTCAGTGCCTGCGCCAAGACCAACAAACCAGCGAATCTGGACGGGTTCCTGGGCGCTCACGACATTAAACGAAACTACCAATAGCATTACTAACAGCACCATACGGAAAACATTTTGCTTGCGCATTTCTCTCTCCTTATCATTGGTCTTTGCGCACGATCACCGAAAGTGTGTGCCTCTTTGAGAACGGCTCCGAATGAACGTGGCGAACGACGTTTCCATCATTCCCTCAGGGCATGGTTATTGTCTCAACATCCCTTGAGAGCGCTCTCAAATCAGCGAAAGTTAACAACCTTTGTCAAGCGCCTCCTGCTGCTTTCTGAACGATTTTGATCGAACCGCGCCGGTACTGGCGCGAACAATCAACTCATTGGGAAGGAACACATGCTGCGGGTGCTGAACGTCGCCATTGATTAGCCCCAACAGCATGGTCACGGCATCTTTGCCGGTTTGCTGAACGGGCTGGCGAATAGTCGTCAGCTGCGGATCGGCTTGCGTGGCAGGTGACAGATCATCGAAGCTCACTACCGAGACGTCTTCCGGCACACGCAGCCCGGCTTCGCGCAGGGCGCGCAGGCTGCCTAACGCCATCAAATCATTGGTGACGAAGACGGCGCTCGGCTGGTGTGGAATGAGCGATTGCATGGCGCTGTAGCCACTATCCAACGAGAAATCGCCGTAGGCGACCAGGTGATCGTCGAACGGCACACCGTACTCGTGAAGCGCCTTTCGGTAGCCTTCGAGACGGCTTTCACCGGAACGATTGATGTGCGTGCTGATGATGGCAATGCGGCGGTGACCCAATTCCAGTAAATACTGCGCTGCCGTGTAGCCGCCGGTAATGTTGTCGATGTCAATGAAGGTGGTCTTGGCGATGTCGTCCGGTTCGCCAACGAACACAACCGGAAAACCACTCTCTTGCAGGGTATCAAACATTTCCTGGTTGCGCCGCGCCGTCGTGACGATCAAGCCGTCGATCAGCCCTGTGCCGATGATGGCTTGAAAGAGATTGCGTTCATCTTCAAGCGAATCGAACAGGTAAAGCGACAGCACCAGGTTGTTGGCGTTGCAGCCCCGCGCGATACCACTGATAAGGGTCGGGAAGTACGGATCGGAGAAGACCTGCTGGACAACGCTGGGAATGATTAAGCCGATGATGTTTGACCGGTTGGAAACGAGGGTTCGGGCGACGACGTTGGGTTTATAACCCGTCTGGTCGATAATCGTCTGCACCCGTTCGCGGATTTCAGGGCGAATGTGCGGGTAATTGTTGATCACCCGCGAGACAGTGGCTCTCGACACGCCTGATAGTTTTCCGATTTCTTCTAAGGTCAAACGCTTCATTTTTGAAAATCTATCGACTATTCTCTAAATTAAGTTGAGAGCGCTCTCAAATTACAGATTAGACGAACCTCGTAAGTTTGTCAAATTAATTTGGGCAATTTGCATTAACTCAGGTTCAAAGCATGACTTTTAACAGGGGGCATCCGGGTCATTGCTCACCCTCATCGATTGCTTTAACAGCACATCCCCGTTTCACAGAATCGCCTGTTTGCCGTATATTGGACTATACAGGTTAAGGAGTACCAGCCGATGGCGTCCCACCCACCGGCGCGCGATATCCCAGCGCTGCTGGCGCTGGCAGTCATGCGCTTCTGGTCAATTCGGCAAACAAAAACCGTCCGCTGCTACTCGGCGCTGAGGCTGTGCAGATAAGCGACAATCAGCGCCAGTTCCGCGTCAGGAACCATCGCGGCGGGGATGCCCGGCGTCAGCGACGAGCCGACGCGGACAAAGCTGATGATCACCCTGCCGCGCAGCGGTGGAAGCGTGACCAGCGGCGGACCATCGCTTTCGGTTCCTTCGCCGCGCCCGCCATGACAATCAGCGCAGTACTGCTGGTACAGCGCGCCGCCCTGCGCCAGCGCTTCACCCGAAAGCTGCGGCAGGGCGCTGCCGATGATCGCCTGCTGGGCGTAAGCGATAATGGCGTTGAGCTGCCCATCGGGTAAGTCGTTTTCGGCAAAGGGCGGCATGGCATTGCTGCCGCTGCGCACCCGGCTGGTGACAAAACCGGCGGGGAGCGCCGGGAAATCGTTCAGTGACGGAGCGATGGAGCCGCCTTCGCCCCGCATCCCATGACAGGGCGCGCACCACATCTCGAATCCTATCCGCCCCTCCTCAAGCGAGATGCTCTCAATAGGCGCGGTTTCTGCTTCTGACGGCTGCCCCCAGTTTTGCAGCAGCGCCGCCAGCGTGGTGATGTCGTCTGCCGAAAGCGCCGTCTCGAAGCCCGCCATCTCGGTGCTGCGCACGCCGACGCGGACAATCGTGGTCAAACGGTCGGATGACATGCCTTGAACGTAGGCGTTGTTCAACTGCGGCGCGTCAAACGTGCCTTCACCGTTTTCGCCGTGACATTCCGAGCAGTTCGCCTCAAACAGGCTGAGCGCCTGATCGTAGTCAATCGGCTGCCCGCCGGTCAGGGCATTCGCCGCCGAAGTAGTCAGGACTTCCTCCGGCGTCAGCCCCAAAGCCGCCGCCCGCAGCGCCGCTGTATCCCAGCTATCCACCTGAATCAGCCGCGCCAGATAATCGATCTGCGGCATGGTCAGCGTTCCGCCCTGATCGATCTCATAGGCGATCATTTCGGTGCCATAGCGACCATTGGCTATCGCGCGGCGCAGATCGTCCGCCGTTCGGCGGCGCACGAAGTCCTGATCCAGCGCCGGATAGACTCCCAGCCCTTCGCCAGCAGCGCCATGACACTCGGCGCATGAATGGGCGTACAGGTCGATGCCGCTGGCAAGCGCCAGCGTCTGGTAGGCTGCCGCCGCCCGGCGCTGGCGTTCAGGCTCGTACAGGATATTGACCGCGAGGATCAGCGCAATCGCCAGGGTAGCGACAAAGCCGATCCGCCTCAGCGCGCCGGACATACGTTCAACCCTCTGATCGCTGCGCTAGTCAGACTGCGTCCGCAGCCAACGCAGGTAGGCGATAATATCGGCGAACTCGGCGTTACCCCAATCGGGACGCCCGCCGCTGGGCGGCATCGAAACGCCCAGAACATTATCAGGATGATCCGCCGGGCGACCGACGCGCAGAAATATCAGCAGTTCGATATCCGGCGCGTACATCACCAGCGGTGACGTGACCACCGGCAGCCCCAAGCCCGGAACGCCTTCGCCCTCAGAACCGTGACATCCGGCGCAGGTCTCGTCGTAGTAGATTCGCCCCTGTTCAATATCGCCCTGCCCCGAAGCGACGACGGTAGCATCCGGCAGCAGCGTCGGCTGCTGGATAGGCGAAGGCTGCTGTTCGGCATCAACTTCGAGCGTGCGGTAAACGTGATCGGGCGAAAGAAATTCCGCGCCGTCGATGACGTAGATTTCTCCGGCGTTGATCTGGGTATTCTGGAAGCCGTCGCCGCCCATCGCATTCGGCGCGATGTCAATGACGCCGTCGCCGTTGATATCGCCAATCGCCAGGGCATAAGGCATCATGTCGTTGTCATCCCCGCCGATGATCATGCGTATCCGCAGACCTTCTGGCGGATCGGACAGCAGGATACGCCCGTCATCGTTCGGCAGTCCCCCCTGCTCTCCGAAGATCACCGGCATCATGCCAGCGTTGTGGCGCACGCGCCCATCCAGACCCACCGCGTCGTAATCCGGCGCGCCATAGAACAGGTCATCAATGCCGTCACCATCGAGGTCGGCGGCGCGCAGCGTGTCGCCTGCCTTGCTGTCCGCCTGATCGGGATAGATGACGACCGCGCGCTGTGGATTGACCGTTGCCAGGTCGAACGCCTGCCCCTCAAACGGTTCATGCGTGTAAATGATCCACACTTCCCCGGCTTCGTCGAGCGTGTTGTCCGCGCCATCCGCGACCAGCGTGCCGATGATCAGGTCTTTGCGACCGTCGCCGTCCAGGTCACCAGTGGCGATTTCCTCGCCCAACAGGTCGTTGGCGTCCGCGCCGTAGATCACTGTCACGCTGGCGTCCAGCGGCGCGCCATTTTCGTCGATGCGGTCAGCGAGATCGATAGTCTGTCCACGAAAATCCGGACTGCCAAAGACGACAAATACCTCGCCGCTGTTGTAGCGCTGGTTTCCCGGTCCGTCTGCGCCGCCAAACGACAGCCCGCCGACGCCGCTGGAAGCCCGCCACAGCCCCGCGCCGACGATGGCATCGTCATAACCGTCGCCGTTCAGATCGTCGCCCCAGACGCACGAACCCATCAGGTCGTCGTAATCCGCGCCATAGATGCGCGTGCTGTCTTCGGGCGGCTGCGACAGATCGATCACCTGCCCATACTGTGCCAGCATATCGGCTGCGCCGTAGATGATCCATACTTCGCCTGAGTTGGTGCGCCGGTTCTCTGGTCCATCTGCCTGGTTCGCGCCGATCAGCAAATCCTGAATGCCGTCACCGTCGAAATCGCCGCCCTCGACCCACAAGCCCAGTCGGTCTTCAACGGCTGCGCCGTAGATGCTGAGGATGTCCGGGTACGACTGGCGCAGGTCAATGTCGGCGTGCTGAGCGAAATCTTCCCCGCCAAAGAGGACGTAAGCCGCCCCCGCGTTGGAGCGATTTTGCTGCGGCCCGTCGCTGTTCTGGGCGCTGAACAGCAGGTCGTCGTAGCCGTCACCGTTGAAATCATCGATATAGGTTTCGGTGCCCGCCATATCCCCGGAGTAAGCGCCGTAGATGGTGAAGAAATTCGATTCCGGCTCGGCTTCTTCAATGGCGATATACCCGCTAATCTCGCACAGGTTCATGATGACGCGCACGTGTCCCGCGCTGCCGCGCCAGCCATCTGCCAGCGCGTGGGCGGCATTCTGCCCGGTGATGGCGATATCGCCGCAGCCGTTGCCGTCGAAATCGCCAACATCCAGCGGCTTGCCAGTCGTGGACGCGCCAGCAGGAAGATCGTAAAAGACGAACAAACCCGCCTGTTCGGTATCCTTTAAGTCCCATATATCCGGCGCTGTCTGAGCGGAAGCCAGCGCTGTCGTCAGCAGAAGACAGGCGGTTAACAGTAAAAAGCGAATTCCTGGCATCACATTATCCTCACAACGATTTGAGGAACGCGATCAAATCGTCCAACTGCTGCTCTGTCAAGTCATCCGCAACGCTGTGAACGGGATCGGTTCGCGAGAGCAGTTCTTCCAACGTCTGCGCCACGCCGTCGTGCATATACGGGGCGGTTGCCCACAAGCCGCGCAGCGTCGGCGTGTCAAACGCTTCGTCTGCTTCCAGCGAGAAGGCAGCCCCCGCCAGATTATGCTGCTCCAGGTCGGTATACAGCGGCGGCGTATGGCACCTGCCGCAATCCAGCGAGCCGCTTATGAACAGGGTCATGCCCCGCTGCGCCGAATCAGACAGCGAGCCATCTGCCTGACGGTAGGGACTGGGCGCAGGTTCGAGCGAGGTCACGTAGGCGACCAACGCATCCAGATCGTCAGAGCGCCCGGCGTCAATTCGGTCGATGGTCGAGTCAAATTCGCCCGCGATCAAGCCGTCACCGGACATGATGTGGCGAATGGTATCCTCAATCGAATCGTGCAGTTCCGCCGCGTCACCCGACCAGTGATAGGGCGGCAGGGCAGCCGCGCCGCCTAAAGCCATCGTATTGCGCGGTCCGCTGCGGAAATTGATCCAGGTGCGGGCGTCCATGCCGCCGTCGAAGTGGCAGGTCGCGCAGCTCATCGAGCCGTCGCTCATGCCATCGGCGCGATGAAACAGCGTTTTTCCCAGCAGAAGCTGCGGGTCAAGCTGGAGTTCCGTCACCTGAAGTGTGTCTCGCACTGCATCACTTGCTGTGTCGATGATCGATATTGTGCCGTCAAGCGCATTCAGGACATAAGCGGTGCCATCGTCGTCCAGCAATATCGCGCGCGGGTTCGCGCCCACCGCGATACGCGCTTCAACCCGGCGAGTCTGCGCGTCGAGGACGGCGACGGCGTCGTTACCCGCCAGTATAACGTACAGACGGCGTCCATCGGCTGAAAAAGCCAGATCAAAGGGCATATTGGCGGCGCGGCTGTCATTGGCTGACAGCGTCAGCCGCGCCTCGCGCGCGCCGGTCATGCGGGTTAAGTCCATCACGCTGACGACCGGAAACCAGTCCTGCATATATTGCAGCGATACCAGCGCCAGCCCGGTGCGCGTCTGTGGGATGTAAGCCTTTGTGCCAGTCGGATCGATCACAATGCTGTTCGACAGCTCGCCATCCGTCTCAACATTGACTGTGCCAAGCACAAACGGCGCTCGCAAAACGTTGAGCGTCGTCACCTGACCCGTGTAAAAGTGCGTGACCAGCAGCCATTCGCCACTCAGCGCCAGCGCCGCGGGCGCGTTCGGCACGCCCACGCGGTACAGCACTTCGCCGGAGGACAGATTGACGACGGCGATCTCATCGCTGGCGAAGCAGCTTACGAATGCCCGCCGTCCATCGGCGACCACGCCATAGGGCATCGGGCAGACCGGATAGACCGCTGCCAGCGCTGCCGATTCCAGACTGACCACCGCCAGCGCGCCATCCCCGCGCAGGGTCGCGAGCGCGTAATCGCCGTCGGGCGTGATGGCAACGCTGCGCGGGTCATCGCCAATATGGATTTCGGTCAGTACGCGGCTGCGCGTCGTATCGACCAGCGTCAGGCTGTCGCTGTCCATGTTGGCGCTGATGAGCACGTCGTCGCGCAGCGCCAGCGCCCTGCTCGACTGGCTCTCTCCCAGCGCTGGCAGCGGCGGCAGGGTTTCAGGCGGCGCGATGGGAGTGAGCAGCAGCGGAACCGGCGTAACGTTCGGCGTGGGTGTCGGGGACGGTGTCATCCGCTGCTGCTCGACAGACACCGGCGCGGCAGCCAGACACGCCGCCAGCAGCAGACAAACGAGCAGTAATCGAGCCAAGTCTCTCATTCGACGACCATTGTTTCCTGGTAGATAGGCAAACGATGACAAGCGTCAGACTCAGGACGCAGCGCTGTTCATGAGCGCAATGCCCAGTTCCGGGCGGCTGGTCAGCATGTCGATCAGGCTAGGGTCTGCTGCCGCGCCGGAGAGCCGGACTTCGATCCGGTCGGGACGCCTGCCGTGTAAAACCGTGAAGGCGTTGTTGAGGTGCATATCGGTATCGCTGTCGGCTAAGTCGTCAACAGTGATGAGATCGCGGTAAGCTGCCACCGCGTTTGCGCCCCAGACGGTGAGCACAAACGCCCAGTTGAAGCCGTTGGACATTTCGGGATAAGGTTCCTGCTGTAGATCAGCGCTGGGCGTTTGCCGCCGCGCCCACAGCAGCGTCAGCAGCGCGATCTGATCGTGACTGACTACGTCGTCGGATGCCAGTATGACCGGGCGAGCCAGCGGCAGGCGATAACCCGTATCAGGTCCATAGGTAGTCAGCGCCCAGTCCACCAGCGTCAGCGTCAGGCGCGTCTTCTCTCGTAACTGCGGAATGGCGTTGATTTCAGCGATCTTCGCCTGAAAGGTGTCACCGTCACGGTGCAGTGCCATGCGGCTGTGATCGCTGATCCAGCCGATGGCGTTCTTCAGCCCCAGCGTGTAGCCCGCCAGCGCGTGGCTGCCCAGACGCGGCAGGTTGATGACGTGATCGACCCGATCCAGAATTTCCGCCACCTGCAAGTCTTCGCCCCAGTGGTGCTCGCCCGCCGGTATTCCGGGGACATAAGCGCGCTCAAACGACACCTCTTCAAAGCAGTGGATAGTCGCTCCCGCGTCTTCGGCTGCCTGAAGCAGCCCGTTCTGGCGCATGTTCTCGCGCGTCGAGCCGATAGTCTGGTCGGAGAGGTGGCGCACGAAGTAGGCACCACTCATATCGCCAACGTAGATCGTCCCCGCGCCAGCTTCGCGCAGCCGCCGGATGATCGGTTCCAGCACATCGGGCGAAGTCACCGCTGGCGGCTGGCGGTTAGAGTTGCTGGCGACTTTGAGAAAGACCGAATCGCCCGGCGCCAGCCAGCGCAAATCGGTCGCCGCTTCCAGCGCCGTCAAAACGGCGTCGGCAGCAGGTGTCGTTTGGGGGTCATAGGCGTGCAGATAAACCTGGGTCGCCAGCGATTCCTGCGCGAGCAGGCTCAGCGGCGCGCGCCTGAGCAGGGAAGAAACCAGCGTCGCTCCGGTCAGCGCCAACAGCCTGCGCCGCGAGAGTTGATGACCACGCCAGCTACTCATGACCAAATCTCCCATACTAAACATCATTCTTGTGAAAGATATAACAAATATTTTTCACAACTGCCAGCGGTTGGTAGACTACAGGCGTGTTTCGCAATAACGCCACTTCCCGGACAGGGCGCAGCGTGCCGCGCCCTGCTCCAGAAGACAGCAGGTATCGATGGCAAACGCTCAACGCGAACGGCTCAAGGCGGGAAATGATCGCTCAAGACCAGCCGGGGACAGAAAACGGCAGCGCCTGGCATTGCCGGGCATGATTCAGCATCTTCATCCGCCGTTTATCCCGGATCGGCTGCTGCGCCTGAGCTATACCTATGGACTTGGCGGTCTTGCCATTCTGCTGTTTCTGATGCTGGCGGGTACGGGCATGATGCTGGCGTTTGCCTATGTTCCTTCGCCCGCCGAAGCCTACGCCAGCATCGTCCGCCTTCAGTCGGAAACATGGTTCGGGCAGTTGATCCGCAACCTGCATCACTGGTGCGGCAACCTGCTGGTGGTGGTGGCTTTTCTGCACATGCTGCGCGTCTTTTACACCGCAGCTTTCCGCCAGCCGCGCCGGTTCAACTGGCTGCTGGGCTTGCTGCTGCTGCTGGGCGTCGTCCTGGCAAGTTTCAGCGGTTACGTGCTGCCCTGGGATCAGCTTTCGTACTGGGCGATCACGATTCTGTCAGGACTCGTCAGCTACGTGCCGATGATCGGTGACGGCTTGCGCCAGCTTCTCGTCGGTGGAAATGACATCGGCGCGGTGACGCTGCGCGGCGTCTATACGCTTCACACGCTGCTCCTTCCGTTAGCTTTCGTCACCGCCTTCTCGTTTCACATCTGGCGCGTTCGCAAAGACAAGCTGTCGATACCCCGTGATTTCAGCGAAGCCGGAGACACGCCCAAGCCGCGCCTGATTGCGACTAATCCCGCCCTCGTAAGTGTGGAAATCGTCGCCGCGCTGATCGTCATCGCCTTCATGCTCGCCTGGTCGTCGCTGGTGGATGCGCCGCTGCTGGCAGCCGCCGATCCCAATTACCCGCCGAACCCGGCAAAAGCGGCATGGTATTTCGCCGGCTTGCAGGAGCTGCTGCTCCACATCCACCCGTTGGTCGGCGCGGTGGTGATTCCAGCGCTCGTCGTCATTGGGCTGGTCATGCTGCCGTTCACCCGACCGGATGACGACAGCCGCTGTACCGGCATCTGGTTCCGTTCTCGCCGGGGAAGGCGCTTGTTTGCCCGCAGCCTGCTGGTCGGCGCTGTGGCAGCCGCCGCGCTGGTGCTGCTCGATGAAGTCGGCAGCCTGGCGGACATATTCCCGCTGATGGATCCGCTGCTGCGCGATGGCTGGCTGCCGCTGGCGGCTGGGCTGGCTGGCATCTGGGGATACGGCAGGCGCGTACAGGCGGGCGGGGCAGCGCCTTCGGAAGTGCGGCTGGCGCGTTTTACACTCGTGCTGGCGGTCTTTCTCACTTTGACCATCATTGGCAATCTCTTTCGCGGCGTCGGCTGGCGGTTGGTGTTCCCCTGGGAGGTGTTCGCTTGACTGGCACGCCGCGCCCCAATGAACCATCCAGGCGCGACCTGCTGACGTGGGCATGGCAGGCAGCCGGCGTGCTCGTGCTGGGGGCAGGCGGTTTTATCGGGCTGCGCTTTCTGTCATCGCGGGGCACAACCAGCGCCGCCGCCGCCGTCGTCACCGCCGGGCTTGTCGGTGATTTTGCTCCCGGCACAGTGACGCCGTTTGAAAACCCACGCTTCTATCTCGTCCGGGCGGACGACGGCGGCTTTCTGGCGCTCTATGGCAAGTGCCCGCATCTCGGCTGCGCCGTTCTCTGGAACGTGAACGACGAGTGCTTCCAGTGTCCCTGTCACGGCTCTCTCTTTACGCGCGGCGGCGCTGTGCTCAGTCCCCCCGCGCCGCGCGCGCTGATTTGCCTGCCCATTGTTTTCAATGAACAGGGTCAGGTGCAGGTGGACACGCAGACACGGATCGAGCGCGCCCAGGTTTCCCCGACCGACTTCACCTATCCGCCGGGCGCAGACCAACCCATGCCGGAATCGCCCTGATACCGATCTCCCACAATCGGGTCAGCTCTATTCACTCCACTGGACTGTCACAGAATCATCAGCCATGACATAAAACTAAGTCAGTGGCTTGCGACAACTTCATCTGAATCAAAAGTGAACAGACCGTTATCCGGCAGTATTTCGGCTGCCGAGCGCTGCCGCTGTCACAAGCTGCATGGAAACCGCTTTCAGCCGTTCATAGCCCCGTCAGGATGTACCCGCAGTGAGGAGAGAACCAGTGACCCAGGACTATATTGAAATTCGCGGCGCGCGCGAAAACAACCTGAAGAATGTGTCCTTACGGATTCCCAAACGCAGGATCACCATCTTTACAGGAATCTCCGGATCCGGCAAATCGTCGATTGTCTTCGACACCATCGCCGCCGAAGCCCGCCGCCAGTTGAACGAAACCTTCAGCACCTTCGTGCGCACCTTCCTGCCCCGCTACGCGCAGCCCGACGCCGACGCCATCGAACACCTGTGTATGGCAATCGTGGTCGATCAGAAGCGGCTCGGCGGCGGCTCGCACTCGACAGTCGGTACGATCACCGATATTTATACCATTCTGCGGCTGTTGTTCTCGCGTATCGGTCAGCCGTTCATCGGCTATTCGTATGCCTTTTCGTTCAACGACCCGCAGGGCATGTGCCCGATGTGCAATGGGGTCGGGCGTAAGATCGACGTTGACCTGGACACCTTTCTCGACACATCCAAATCGCTGAATGAAGGGGCAATTTTATATCCCGAGTATGCCGTTGACAGTTGGGACTGGACGATGACGATCCAGTCGGGCTTATTCGACAACGACAAGAAGCTGGTTGATTACACCGACGAGGAAATGGAACGACTGCTTTACGGCAAGCCATTTAAAGTGAAAACCGAACTCGCCGGTAAACCGTTCAATCTGACCCGTGAAGGAATCATCGACAAGTTCAGCCGCAAGTACATCACCCGCGACCTGAAAACCCTGTCCGAGCGCACCCAGAAGATGGTCGAACCCTACCTGACGATGGCATCCTGCCCCCTTTGCAAAGGCACGCGCCTCAGCCAGGCGGCGCTAAGCTGCAAAATCAACGGCTATAACATCGCTGAACTGTCGGCGATGGAAGCAGACGATCTGATCGAGTTCATCCGTGACATTACTGATCCGGTGGCTGCCCCGATAGTCGAATCGCTGGTCGAGCGACTCCAGCATCTGATCGATATCGGCTTGGAATATCTCAGCCTCAACCGCGAAACCGATACCCTGTCGGGCGGCGAGTCGCAGCGCATCAAGATGGTCAAGCACCTCAGCAGCAGCCTTGAGGATGTGATGTACATCTTCGACGAGCCGAGCATTGGGCTGCACCCGCGCGATGTTCACCGCCTGAACGAACTGCTGGTCAAGCTGCGTGACAAGGGCAACACCGTCATCGTGGTCGAGCACGATCCGGATGTGATCAAGGTCGCCGATCATGTGGTCGATGTGGGACCACACGCCGGAGATCGCGGCGGCACGATTGTCTATGAAGGCGACTTTATCGGGCTGCTGGATACCGATACCCTGACCGGCAGCTATCTCAAACAGTCAACGCCGATGAAAGCGGACTATCGCGCTCCAAAGGGCAGGCTGTCGATTGTCAACGCCAGCGCCAACAATCTGCAAAACGTCAGCGTCGATATCCCGATGGGCGTGCTCACCGTCGTGACCGGCGTCGCCGGTTCGGGCAAAAGCTCGCTCATCCACCAGACGTTTCTGCGCCGCTATTCCGACGCGGTGGTGATCGATCAATCGGCGGTCGGCACGTCCAGCCGATCCAATCCGGCGACCTACACCGGCATCATGGACGACGTTCGCAAAGCCTTCGCCTCGGCAAATAAGGTCAGCGCGTCGCTGTTCAGCTTCAACTCCAAAGGCGCTTGCGAAAACTGCCAGGGTTTGGGCGTGATCTATACCAATCTGGCGTTTCTGGACGAGGTGAAAACCCCCTGTGAAGTCTGCGGCGGCAAGCGCTTCAAGGACGAAGTGCTGGCATACAGGCTGCACGACAAATCGATCAGCGATGTGCTGGAAATGTCGGTACGCGAGGCGCTCGAATTTTTCACCGCTAAAGAGGTCGTGCGCCGACTTCAGGCGCTGAGTGATGTCGGGCTGGATTATATGACGCTGGGGCAGCCGTTGAGCACCCTCTCAGGCGGCGAGTGCCAGCGCATCAAGCTTGCCAGTGAGCTGCACAAGAAGGGCAGCATCTATGTCCTCGACGAGCCAACCACCGGGCTGCATATGTCGGATACCCGCCACCTGCTCGCCATCATGGATCGGCTGGTGGATGCGGGCAACACGGTGATCGTCATCGAGCACAATCTGGATGTGGTCAAAAACGCCGACTGGATCATCGACATGGGTCCCGAAGGCGGCAACAAAGGCGGCAGGGTAATCTTCGAAGGCACGCCAGCGCAGCTTCTCAACGCGCCGGAATCGCTCACCAGCGCCTACCTTCAGCAGAGCCTACAGCCCACGCTGTAGCCTTCGAGTCCGGTGCTGCCGGTCAGCCGCAGGCTTACGGCGATTCAGAAAATAATACGCGTAGGGACACGACACTGTCGTGTCCGCCTCAGCATTCACGAAACGGACACGACGAAGCATACGCAAGTATGCACGTGTCCCTACATTTCCCTCATCTACGGATTCTGTTCTGGTGGTTGGCTAGAGAGGACTCGCCTCGCCCGCCGCCAGCCCCTGATCGACCTGTTCCTTGACGAAAAAGACCGGGTTTTCCAGCACGATATGAATCGGGCACTTTGCCGCGATCTGCATCAGCCGCGCCCGCTGCTCGTCGGTGAGCGATCCTTCAAACTGGATGCGCTCGCGGACTTCATGCACATAGGGTGCTTCGCCTGTGTATGCCGGGTAGTCTTCGCGCTTGAAGCGTTCCAGTTCCACCTCAACCGTAATGCCTTCCAGCGCCCACTGCTTGCGCCGGGCATAGGCGCGGGTGGTCACGGCAACGCACGCCCCGATCATACCGGTGAGGATCTCCATTGGAGTCGCGCCTTCATCGGTGCCGCCGTCCTGAATCGGCTCGTCAGCTATCACGGTGTGGCTGCGGATTGAGACTTCGGTTCGGAAATTTTCGTCTGAACGAACGACAATGGGTGCCATCTGTACCTCACTGTAAGACAATAGACAGAGATTTTTCGGCGCTGTACGCCAACATGTTCCCTAGCCTATTGTCCAACAGCCAGCACAGTTTACCCGGTGTCATTCAACACCGGTTCGGCTGCTACCTGTCATCAGTGATGGCAAAATGTGGATGTGGGGACTGCTTCGAGCCTATTCGGAAAGCTTCGCCTCAGGCACGCTTTCGGCGCTTTCGTCTTCTTCATCGCGGCGGGCGTCCCACACTTCGCTGGCGATGTCGATATACAGCCGCCCGTCGAGATGATCGATTTCGTGCTGGAACACCCGCGCCAGCCAGCCCTTCGCCTTGACGCGCAGCGGCTTGCCATGACGATCCAGCCCTTTGACGACGACGCTCTCGTGCCGGTCTACCCTGCCGAAATAGCCCGGAATTGACAGGCACGCTTCGACGCCTTCGACCATTTCCTTGCTCGCCTTGATGATCTCGGGGTTGGCGACAGCGTAGAGCACGCCCGCCTGGGTGCCATATTCCTGCTGGCTCTCCTCGTCGTCGGGCAGCCGTACCACGATCAGGCGCTTGGTCATCGCCACCTGCGGCGCAGCCAGCCCAACGCCGGGCGCATCGAGCATCGTCTCGACCATATCATCGACCAGAGTCTGGAAGTCTTTTCCAAAATCGGTCACCTTATGCGCTTTCTTGCGCAGTGTTGGGTTATCGGGTTTGATAATTTCGCGAATTGCCATCGGGACACACCAGTTTTAGACACTGTTGGAACACAGATACGAGATTGTGCGAGTTATGGATTTTAAGTCTTCGGCTATTATACCAGACATTGGAGTCAGGTGATGCCTGCTGTTCGGTTCTTCGGGCTGACCACGCGCGGGCTTGAGTTCGCCGCCGCGCGAGAGATGACCGCCATACGCGGTGCGGTGGTGACCGCGACAGCTTACCGGCGCGTTTCCGGCAGCATCAGCGGCTCGCCCGCCCGCCTGCTGAATCTCAGAACCGCCGACGACATTTATCTGGACGTGACCACCTGGCATGAGACTGGCAGCCAGCGCAGCGCCTTAGCCGCCTTCACCGAGCAGGCGCGGCACCTCGAACTGAACGCCGCCGTTGAGATCATTCGCGCCTTCCGGCAGATCGGCGATCCCATCGTCTTTTCGGTGACTGCCAGCTTCGTCGGCAAGCGCAACTACAGCGCCGATGACATCAAACAGGCGGTGGCGGCAGGGGTTGAAGCGGCTTACGACTGGACGTACACGCCCGATGATCGGGAAGCCGACCTGAACCTGCGGCTGTTCATCGACCACGAAACGGCGCACATCGGGCTGCGGCTGGCGCGTCGGGCGCTGCACGAGCGCTCCTACAAGACGGCGCAGATCGCCGGATCGCTCAAGCCGTCGGCGGCGGCGGCGCTGGTGATGCTGGCAGAGTTAGCGCCGGGCGCGCGCCTGCTCGATCCGTTCTGCGGCGCGGGTACGATTCTGGCGGAAGCGGCGGCGCTGGGGTATCAGGCGCTCGGCGGCGATATCACCCCGGAAGCGCTGTCGGCAGCGCGCGAAAACGCCCCTTCTGTCCCCCTTGTTCGGTGGGACGCCCGGTGGCTGCCGCTGCCAAGTCACACAGCCGATGCCGTCGTCAGCAATCTTCCCTGGGGCAGACAGGTGAAGGTTGATCAGGCACTGGCGGAACTATACGCGCAGTCGCTGGCAGAAATACGGCGGGTGCTCAAGCCCGGCGGCGCGGCTGTGCTGCTGACCAGCGCGCCCGATCTGCTTTCCGGTGACGGTTTGATCCTCGTCAGCCAGTTCGAGATCAGCCTGTTCGGGCAGAAACCAACCGTAACGGTGCTGCGGGCGTGAAAACATTGGCGTTCCGGGCTATGATTGCCTCATGTCAACTCAACACCTTTACCAACCGAACACCGCCTTCGACGCGCTGCGGCTGCCGCTGCTGGGGCGGCTGCTGCGCTGGCGCTGGGGGCGGCTGATCTTCCAGCTTCCGCTGCTGCTGCTGGCGCTGCTGCTGATTTACGACGGCTTCACCGGACCCGACCTCGCCTCGCAGAATCTCGCCACCATTGCGCCCTGGGTGCATTACCGGGGGCTGGTGATCGTGGCGCTGCTGCTGGTCGGCAATCTGTTCTGTATGGGCTGTCCGTTTACCCTGCCGCGCACGCTGGCAAAGCGCCTCAGCCTGCGCGGGCGGCGCTTCCCACAAAAACTGCGCGGCAAGTGGATCGCCATCGCCGGGCTGTTCCTGATCTTCTTCCTCTACGAATGGCTGGATATGTGGGCGAGTCCGGCGCTGACCGCCTGGGTGATTATTGCCTACTTTGTCGGCTCGTTCGTGCTGGAAGCGATCTTCACCGAATCGGCGTTCTGCAAATACGTCTGCCCGCTGGGGACGTTCAACTTCGTCTATTCCACGGTGTCGCCGCTGCAAATTCAGGCGAAGGATCAAAACATCTGCCGGACGTGCGTCGGTAAAGAGTGTCTCAACGGCAGCTACCGCCCGACACCCATCGTCGTGATCGATGAGATCGGCATAGATGGACAGCCGACCAAAACGCACATCAACGGACCGCAGGGCACGCTCGGCTGCGGAACGCTGCTGTTCGCGCCGCAGATCGAAAGCAACATCGACTGCGTCTTCTGCCTCGACTGCGCCCGCGCCTGCCCGCACGATAATGTCGGGCTGTTGGGGCGCAAGCCGGGCGTCGAACTGCTGCGCCCGTCGGCATGGCGGCAGCGCTACGACACGGCGTTTCTGGTCATCTGTCTGGCGTTCATGGGGCTGGTCAACGCCTTTGGCATGGTGCCGCCGGTCTACAACCTGATGCAGGACATCGCGGGCGGACTCGGCTTAACCGGACTCGGCGTGTCCGATCTGGCGGTTGAGGGAATCGTGCTGCTGCTGATCTTCGGCGTCGGCGCGTTCGGGCTGCCAGTTGGGCTGTCGCTGCTGGCAGCGCAAATCGCCCGCCAGATGACGCGCACAGTCAAACGCGATTCCCTGCGCGTCGCCCTGACGACCTTCGCGCCCGCGTTCGTGCCGGTTGGCTTGGGCTTCTGGGCGGCGCACTACGGCTTTCACTTCCTGATCGGGGTGTTCGGCATCGTCCCGACATTCCAGAACTTCCTGCTCGATCATGGTATCTCGCTGTTGGGCGCGCCGGACTGGTCGCTGGGCGGCATCACCGACCTGAGCGTGGTCGGCTTGATCCAGACGCTGGCGCTGCTCGGCGGCTTTCTCGGCAGCATGGTGGTGGCACAGCGGATCGCCTTCCGCCACTATGGGCGCAGCGGGTTAACGGGCTTCCTGCCCTGGGCGCTGCTGCTGCTGGGCATGATGCTGGTCGGGATGTGGCTGTTCAGCCTGCCAATGGAGATGCGCGGCACGGTGCTGTTTGATTAACCGCAGAGGGCGCAAAGAACGCAGAGAGAAAGAAAGGGAATCACAGAGACACAGAGGACACCAAGAGGAATTCCTAAAACTTTCTTGATGCTCCTGGTGTCCTGGTGGTTCACTTTATCTGTACCGTTCCAATCAGCGCCTCGTTCGCGGCACATGCCCCGTTTTCCTGCACGCAGAAGTTGGCGATCTCAGGATAAGTGTACCAGCCAGCGTAGATGTTATAGTCACCCGGCGGCAGATCATCGGGCAGCGATAGATCGACCTGTTCAGCCCAGGCGCTGCCTCCCGGCTGCGCGCCCAGCGGGCTGTCCACCTGCGCCACCGGCGCGCCGCCCTCCGCGCCGATCATGTGAACGAAGCGAATTTCGTTCTCCGCCCGCGCTTCGATAAATTCCCAGTACAGCCACACCGGCAGCACAGCGCCCGGCTGGGCGGCTTCAGGCAGCGCGTCGTGGAGCAGCCGCAGGGTTGGCTGGGCTGTACCGGGGCGTTCAAAGACAAACGACCCGGCATCGGGCAGCGAGGTCGTAACGTGCTCCAGCGCGAAAGTATCCACCACCACCGACCGGCACAGCAGCCCTTCGGGGATAGACAGCGGACACGGCGGCTCTACGATCAGGCTGATGGTGTGATAGCCCCCGGCATCCACCGGCACCGGGACGGTGATCGCCATTTCTCCGTCTACCGTCCAGCGATGCGCCGGGACGTTATCGCGCAGCACCACCAGTTCGCGTCCGTCGGCGGTCACACTGGCGGACAGCGTCACCCAACCCGCGCCGGGCGAAAATACATACGAATCGGCGCGGTGTTCCAGTCTGTCTACCACTGTCGGCAGCGTCACCGTCTGCGGCGCGGCGTCCGCTTCCGGCGTCTCGAATAACGCCAGAGCGTCATTTTCGTAGAATGGCTGCCCCAACCGTTCCCGCGCCCGTTGGTACAGCATCCCGTCGTCCTGGGCTTTGTGGACGATCACCACGTCCGCGCCAGCCAGATCGAGCAGCGCCGGATCGAGCGTCGTCTCCAGAATGGTCAGCAGCGCCGGATTCACTGGCGTGCGCCGCGATACCTGCCCGGCGATCAGCGGCTGCTGGTGCGCCGTTTGAAGATAGAGATCGTATTTCGCAGCCACCAGGTTATCCCAGGGGATGCCAAACACCGCCCGCACGTCGTCACGCTCCGAGAGCGCCCGCACTTCATCGGGGACAGCCGCCGGAATCGTCGGCAGCGGAAAGAACGTCTGGTATTCAAAGGCGATGGCGATCATCAGCAGGGCGAACAGGATTGCACGTACCCATCGTAGGGATGCAGCGTGCTGCGCTCCTACCCGTACATTGACCACTTTTCCCAACCACGCCCACACCACCGCCGCGCCATACCCCGCCAGCGCCGCCGCCGCCAGCGCCAGCGTGAAGTTAAACCGGGCAGGCGTGCGGGCAAGATCGAGCAGCGGCAGATCTGCCACCAGCGCCCAGGGCAGCGTGACAAAGCTGTGGTAGTTATCCACCGTGAACGACACCGGCTGGTCGAAGATTTTGAGCAGCGGACCCAGCGACAGCACCCAGGCGACCAGCGCCAGCGCCAGCCACCAGCGCGAAGCCCGCGCCTTCACCAGCCCGATCAGCCCCAGCGCGGCAACGACGATGCCGATATACGCCGCGCCTTCGTCGATGTTGATGCCGAGGACGCGGCGGTTATAGTCCAGTTCGTCAAACAGGGGATGAAAGAAAGATGGCGATACCACCGCCAGCAGATCGGCGCTGTAGCGCACCGTCCCGCCTTCGTCGGCGTAGGCGGGCGTTGCCAGCGTGGCGCTGATCACAGGAATCAAAAACAGACCGAGTCCTACCGCGCCAATGAGCGCCGACGCGACAGCCCGCCTGAGCGCCGCCCATTCCCGCCGCAGCAGCAGCGCCAGCCCGAACAGCAGTGTCACCGGTGCCAGCGTATAGATAAGCTGTAGGCTGTGTCCCGCCGCGCTGAGGACAAAGCACAGCGCCGCCAGCAGGATATTCCGCCAGCCGCCAGTCTCGCGCAGCCGGAACAGCATCAGCACGTACAGCGGCAGCCCCCACTGCACCATCAGCCCGGCGTGTCCGGCAGCCAGATGCCCCTGCATGGTCGGAAACAGCATGAAGACCAGTCCGGCGAGAAGGGCAGGAAAGAAGGACTGAGGACTAAGGACTGAGGACTGAGTATTGAGTATTGAGTACTGAGTACTGAGTACTGGGGTTAAAGTTTGATTGTCTTCGCGTCCTTCGCGCCTTTGCGGTTCAATTCTTTCTTTTGCTTTTGGCTGATCGCTAACAGCTAACAGCTTACGGCTTAACACCCACATCGCCCAACCGTTGAGCGCCATCGTCAGCAGCAGGGTGAGGTTGGCGGCGGCGGGCAGCGGCAGCACAAACGCCAGCGCCCACGCCGGGAAGAACTGAAGCGGATTCGCCCACAGCGTCACGCCCTCAATGCCGTTGGGATACGCCAGCAGCGGCTGGTAGAACAGCGGCTGTCCGGTCTGGAGCGCGTGCTTAAACCACCAGATATGATGCGCCATCTCGTGGGCATCGCCGTAAACAAAGCCGGTCAGGACGCTGCTCAGGTTGGGCAGCAGCGGCCACGTCACGACGATGGCGACGAGGAAGTAGAAGGCGCAAACCAGCAGGTGAATGAACAGTGGACGTTTTGGCATGGCGCGGAATTGTACAACACATCTGTCCCGCGCCAAGCATATTTATGCTGTAGGGATGACCGTGGGAATCGTAGGGATACGACACTGTCGTGTCCCTGTGAGGGTTGAGGGTTGATGGATTCCCGGTAGGGGCGACGCATGGGTCGCCCCATATGCACCAAGTTAAGCCAGCACAAGGTCAAAATCCTGCCAAAGCTGAAAGGCAAGAGGGACTTTGCGCCGCTTGGAAAGCGGGGAAGCATTGAGTAAATCGTCCCGCAGCCAAGCAAAAAGCAGCGTCCAAAGCGATGGGAGGGCGAAGGCACGGATCAGCAGGGGAACATGAGTGCGGATAATGCGAAAGGCATCCAGCGCACCGAGCGCGTCGTGCTGCCAGCCTGAGACTAGCAGCAGCCAGTGAGCGACGAGCACGCCCAAGAGCTTGGCATAGCCTTCGCGTTCCCGGTAGATTCAATCGCCCTTCTCTGCGTCGTCTGCCCGGAAACGCTCGACGCGCCGGATTTCAAGCTGCCATTCGGCGCTTTCGTCGGCGGGCTGCACCTGAACGATATAGCGCCCTTGCGCGGCAGCGTCAAAACCCACGACGCCGCTGCCAGACTTGATGAACAGCGTGTCGTCCGCGCCGTCAATCGCCGAAACCAGCCCCAGACGCGCCAGCACCGCCGCCGGAAAACGATACTCCAGCCGGTAGCTGCCCTGCGCCAGTCTGACCGGTTGGCTGCTCCACGTCCCTTTGCCTGAAAACTGAAGCGGGCTGTTTATGTCAGACCCCCTCATTCGACTCTGGTGGCTGCCTGCGCCACCAGCTCGGTGCTGGCTGACCAGTTCCCGGCTAAATCCACTGCCCAGACGGCGAATTCATAGCGGCTGCCGGGCTGACCGGTGTAGTCCGCCTGAGTCTCGCTCGTCTCCAGCCAGGGTTCCCAACTGCTCTCATTTTCACGCGCCCAGACGAGATAGCTGGCGATTCCGCCATCATCGCGCCCGCCCCACTGGACGGTGAAAGTCGGTGGGCTGGTATCGGGCAGCGGCAGCACCGACGCAACCGGCGGCTGGATATCCACTGCCGGATCAGTGGTTGGGCGCGGCGTCGGCGCGGCGGGAACGGCGGTGCTGAAATCGCCAAAATTCGCGCCTTCACCAATCGCTTCGACAGACGGAGTCACACGCGGCGCTGGCTCCATGCCTTCGAGGTGCAGCAGCGCCGGATCGACAAGCGCGGCGCCCGGTGCCACCTGCTCGACCATAATCACTGGCGAGCCGCCGACGGCGTTACTGTCGCCAAAGGGGATATACGGCGAGCCGCCGCTGGCGTCCAGACCGACCTGATACTCGCCGTCAGCAGGTGAAACGGTGTAATCGCGGTTGTCCATCGTATAGAGCAGCGCCGAGCCGCCGCTGGCGGGGACTTCGACGACCTGCCGGCTGGTGGTGTGATTCCAGAATACGTAAATGCGCTCAGTGACGACGCCCGACGTCAGGCGGTTGAAGGCAACCGCCGTCGCCCGCCCGTTGATATTGACCACGCGCCCGTCGCCAAAGCTGCTGCCCGCGAATATCTGCGCCAGCCGGTAGAACGCGCCTGCCACCGGGCGCGGCGTGCCTGGCTGCGGACTCTGGCGAAAGCAGACGTTCGCGCGGTCATTGCGATACAGACCATGCGCGTCACCCCAGCAGGCGCTGCTGGAGCAAATATCGCCGCTGTTGGGCGGAAAGTCAGTCCCCGACGGCTGATTGCCGCAGTCGTCGTAAAGCTGGTGGTAAAAAACCACGTCGGCGCCCGCTGCCCACGCCAGCGCGGTGCTTTGGATGATAAACGCCGCCTGCTGCGGCATGGTGGCGCGCAGGGCGCGTTCGTCAGGCAGATTTGATGTCCAGGTGGGACCGGGATAGTCGTCCCACACCGGCACGCCGCTTTCGTTGAGCCAGATGGGGCGGTTGAGTCCGTAGTCATTCAGGCGCTGGCGGGCGCGGGCAACCACCCAACCGCTGCGGCGGGCGTTGGTATAGTTATGCACCGCCACAATATCCATGAACCAGTTGTGCGCCTGCCGGGCGGGATCCTGGGCAATGATGGCGAGAGTCTGCGCCAGCCAGTCGCTGACGTCAGGGTTGACGTATGCCAGCCCGCCAAACATCACCTGCGCGCCGGGATCCGCCTGATGCGCCGCCAGATAGGTCACTTTGAGCAGGCGGGCGTAATCGGTCACGCCTGCCGTCCAGAACATGGTCAGGTCAGGCTCGTTCCACGCTTCCCAGATGGTGATGCCCCATCCGGGCTGCCAGCCGCGCTGCGATGCCAGCGCTCCGCCGGGCTTGTAGCGCATGACCGCCGCGTGAACAAAACTCGCCCAGGGATTGGCGGGATTGGGCATTTTGCCCGCGCCGGGATCGTCGCTGCCATCGCTGAAAATCGGCGCGCGCAGCCCGCGAATCGAGCCGCCTTCGTTGTGCGCCGGGGCAATGCCGAGCAGAATAGCGTTGATGCGCAAGCCGTGTTCGAGGTCGTCCTGCACCAGCGCGTCATAAGCCGACCAGTCGTAGCCGCTGCCGGACTCGACATCGTTCCAGTAGAGGGGCCAGCGGTTCCAGCCCGCGCCGAGCAGCAGGGCGTTGCGGTAGCGGCTCTCGTCGGCGGGGTGCTGCGCCGAACTGATGAAGGTGATGCCGAGGCGCGGCATCCGCAGATAGCCGTCGATGGACTGCGCCGAAGCCATACGGAAAATGAGGGTCGATATGAGCAGCAGGACGGCGCAAAGGCGGGTGCGCCCGGAGACAAATCTCATCTGTGGTTCGCGTTTACTGGCGCGTGTTGCAAGGTAGGCACATCTCTATCCACTATCCGGGTAAGTTTAACGCAAGAACAGTCTGAGAAGTATATATCCGGAACAAAAAGGGAATGGTGAACATCGCGAAGACAGTGGGTTTACGAAGCTGAACAACTAAAGATGGAGCAGGTAGGGACACGACACCGTCGTGTCCGTTTCATGAATGTTGAGGCGGACACGAAAATATCACCGTATCGGCTATAATGGCGACGATATTAATGCCGGTAAGCGGAAGGATTCCCAATGTCCCAGCCACCCCAGCGCCAGCTTCGGCTGGAGCTTCCCGCCAGTCTGAACGCGGTGTATTCAAACGCCGTCATCATCAGCCAGACCAACACCGAGATCGTCCTCGACTTCCTGCAGATCATGCCCAACGACCCGCGCGCCCGCGTGCAGACACGGGTGGTCATGACGCCCGCCAGCGCCAAGAGCTTTCTACGCGCGCTCGATCAGAACCTGACCCGTTACGAAGAAAAACACGGTGAAATACAGGTACCGCCGCAGCCCGCGTCATTGGCGGATCAACTCTTTGGCGCTGTCAAGCCGGGCGACGACCAGCCAGGCGAAGAGCAGCCGGGCGAAGCGAGTCCCGAATGAGCAGCCTCGATACCCTCAGTGAATCGATCCGCGCCGGGTTCGTCGCCAAGACCGCTGCCCGTGACGCCGCCATCAGCCGTTCGCGCGAGCTGATCCGCCACTGCGCCGAATCAATCCGGGCGACACACCGCCGCGAATGGGACAACGCCCAGGCAAAGCTCGCCACCGCCCAGGCAGCCGCCGACGAGCTGCGCGCCGTCGTCAGCGATTACGCCGATCTGTACTACAGCGGTTACACCCAGGATGCGCTGAAAGAGGTGGTCGAGGCGTTTGTCACCTACGCCATCATTCGCGGCGAAGACCTGCCCACGCCGGAATCGCTTAAGGTCGAATACGCCGCCTACATCAATGGCATGGCGGAAGCCGCCACCGAACTGCGCCGCTTCATCCTCGATATTCTGCGCCGCGAAGACGCCGACATTGCCGAGGCGGAGCGCCTGCTAAACTGGATGGACGCTATCTACGACCAACTGGTGACGTTCGATTTTCCCGACGCCATTACCGGCGATCTGCGCCGCCGCACCGACGTAGTGCGCGGCGTTCTGGAGCGCACGCGCGGCGACCTGACGACCACGCTTCAGCAGCATCGCTTGCAGGCGGCGCTGAAGCGCTTCGAGGGACGGGTGACAGGGGAATGAGGGACAGACGGCGGGCGGCGCAGGCTCGCCCTTGACCGGATCGCGCCTGTCCACTACAATGCTGCCCATTCACAAATGATGCCATTCGGATGAATGGTTGACTTTGCCGCAGACAGCAGGAGGGTTCGCCCTTAATTTTCCTGCCGAGGCGAGGGATGTTGTCTCCATGAGCTTGATTATGGACAGCCCTTGCATGTTTGCGGGGCTGTTTTTTTGTTTTCAGTCGAAAGTCCAAAGTAAAAAGTCGAAAGTGCCTTTGCATTCAGCTTTCAGCTTTTCACCTTCAACTTTTGACTTATCATTTTCAGGGAAGGAGGAAGGCGCTTGGCAATCTCAAGAGAGCGCAAGGAAGAACTCGTCGCCCAGTACAACCAACTGCTCGCCGGAACCGATGGCTTCATCGTCACCGAGTATCGCGGGTTGAGCGTGGCAAAGCTGAACGATTTGCGCGCGAAGCTGACCGAATCGACAGGCGTTTACAGCATCACCAAGAACACGCTGTTCACCCGCGCCCTGAGCGACAGCGGCTGGCCCGTGCCGGAAGAACTGCTGGTCGGACCGACCGCGGTGGCGTTTGGCAACGGTAATCTGCCGAAAGTCGCCAAAGTCTTGCAGGGCTTCGCAAAGGACAACGCCGGCATTTTCGTCATCAAGGGCGGCGTGCTGGCGGGCAATGTGTTCAGCCCGAAGGAAGTCGAAGCTATCGCCAACCTGCCGACGATGGAAGAAATCCGCGCGCAGTTGGCGGGTCTTCTGGTGCAGCCTGCGTCTCAACTCGCGGGGCTGCTCGACGCGGCGACTTCGCAGGTCGTCAACGTGCTGCAAGCTTACGTGCAGGAAAACGAAGGCGGCGAAGCGGCTGCCTGAGTAATACCAGAAAGTTTAAAGTTGAAAGTTCACAGTGCGCTTGCGCCACTCCCAACTTGAGACTTTTCACTTTCAACTGATCGAAATCACTTGACAAGTTACGAAAGGACATGAACTGATCATGGCAGATTTGAACAAGCTGGTCGATGACCTGAGCGCTCTCACTATTCTGGAAGCTTCCGAACTCAAGACCCTTCTCGAAGAGAAGTGGGGCGTTACTGCCGCTTCCGGCGGCGGGATGATGATGATGGCGGCTGGCGCTGCGGCTCCGGCGGCGGCGGCTGAGCCTGCCGAAGAGCAGACCGAATTCAACGTCGTGCTGGCGGACGTGGGTCCCAAGAAGATCAACGTCATCAAGGCAGTGCGTCAGGTCACCAATCTCGGTCTGAAGGAAGCCAAGGATCTGGTCGAAAGCGCCCCGGCGACGGTTCTCGAAGCCGTCAGCAAGGACAAGGCGAACGAAGCCAAGCAGATCATCGAAGCCGAAGGCGCGAAGATCGACGTCAAGTAGTTTTCTTCCACAACAAGCCAAAAAAGGGACTGCGGCAGCCGCAGTCCCTTTTTTATTTGCGCCGCCAGTCACGGAATCTGCGGGTAAATGGGCAGGTTGACCGCCGCCGCCAGCGCCACCAGCAGCGGCGCGATGACCAGCGCGGGCAGAAAGTTCGCCATGCGCGGCTTCTTCACGTCCAGCAGCACCAGCGCCAGCCCGATAAGCAGCAAGCCGCCGACGGCGGTCATTTCGTTCACCATTGGCACAGACATAAAATTGCCCAGCAGCGCCCCCGCCAGCGCCAATCCCCCTTGCAGCACCAGAATGGTCAGGATGGCGAACGCCACGCCCACGCCCAGACTGGACGCGAACGCCATCGCCCCAAAGCCATCGAGCACGCTCTTGATCGCAAGCTGCTGAAAGCCGATGCTCAAGCCCATGCCGTCCTGAATCGACCCGACGAACGTCAGGGGACCGATGCAAAAGACCAGGCTGGCGGTGACAAAGCCGTTGATGAAGCGTCGGCGCTGGAAATCGGCGGCATCACCCGATACCTTCCCGGCAAGGCGGCTTTGCAGCCAGCCTCCCAGCCGTTCCAGCGCCGCGTCGATATTGAGCAGCTCGCCGATGATCGCGCCGGTCACCAGGCTGATCAGCGGCAGAATGATGTTGCCCGTTTGCCCGGCGTTTTCGATGCCGACCACCAGCGTGACCAGCCCTAAGCCGGTGATCACCGACTGTTGGATTTTCTCCGAGAGCCGGTTGCCGATCAGCAAGCCCAGCCCGCTGCCGATGGCAACCGTGATCATGTTCAGTATTGTGCCGCCCAAGAGGCTGCTCCTGTTGAGGACGAGCGTGATGAGTAAACCGTGACGGGGGATAAGTTTAGCGGCTAACGACACTGCGCGGCAAGAACGTCCCGCTTTATGCTAGAAGGAGGGATGTTGTAAACAACCGCCGCCTAAAGACGGCAGTTTCCGGTGAGTGTTTTCTATGAATACCGTTCGTGCTTCAGATCGATTAGGAGATGGAGATCTAAACCATCTGGAGCGAGCAACCGAGATGGGATATGTACTCTGTACCCATGACGCCGATTACGTTGATCTAGCCGCCTCTCACCGCAGCCGTCTCTCTTTGCCGTGATTGCCCAGCCGCGCCCGCAGATCGGCGACCGGCTTGCCGGTGATCTGCTCGGTGACGGCGGCGTAAAATTCCTCATCATAGGTGCGGGTTTTGACCACCACCGGCATTGGAACCGCGTGTCCCATGATGATCGCCTGCTGCTTGGTATCCAGCCGCGCCAGCACTTCGCGCAGCCCACCCGCCCCGCTGATGCCGGTCAGGACGGCGGCGATGTCCTTCTCGTTATCCAGCAGCGCCGTCACTCGCGTCCCGATCTGGCTCATCACCTCTTCGTCTATCCCGCTGGGGCGCTGATCGACCACCAGCAGGGTGACATTGTACTTGCGCATCTCGCGGGCGATGATGCCAAAGATCGTCTGGCTGGCGATCTTGGGATCGAGAAACTTATGCGCTTCTTCTATTGTAATCAATAACTGCGGTGGCTCCATTGCGGAATCGCCCAATGCTTTTTCCACCTGCTCCACGTAGTGCTCGTGGATGCGCCGCGTCAGGTAGTTCGCCACCAGAATATAGGCTTCCAGCGAGTTGCCATAGCGCCCGAATTCCAGCACCACGCTCTTGCGGTCTGCCAGCATCTTCATGATCTGCGCCACGCTCTCGCCGGTGGACTGCGGCACCAGAAATTCCCAGCGCTCAAACCGCTGCACCCGCCGCTGGAGCGCCGCCAGCGTCCCGGCGCGGGTCGGCGTGTTCGCCTCGATGTCTTCCATGTCCTCGGCGCTGGCGTTGATCAGCCGGGCGATCCAGTTCGCGCCCCAGCGTTTCGCCAGCGTGTGCGCCGCGTCGATCATGGCGTCGGACAAGCCCATCGTCTCGCGCAGCATGGCGATATCTTCCGGCTCGATCTCGTCGTAGCCCAGCTTGACCTCGAAATCATAGGGCGCTTTGCGCCGCCGCGACGACTCGGCATCCAGCGTGCAGATGCTCACCTTGTCCGAGAACAACTGCTTCAGCCCTTTGGCGCGCGGACCGCGTTCGTCCACCACTTCCCAGCCGTAATCGTTGTGCATGTCGAAGATCAGGCTGACCGCCTGATGCTTGAAGATCGTGCCTGCCAGCAGCAGCCGCGTCAGGAAGCTCTTGCCGGTGCCGCTTTTGCCGAACACGCCCACCGAGCGCTCGACCAGCCGCTTTAAGTTGAGGTTGATGTTGGTTTCTTCCAGTTCCAGCGGCGAGCCGACGTTGAAGTGAATCTCGTCCTCAGTGCCAAAGACGGCGTTCACCTCTTCCACCGTCGCATTCTTGACGATCTGAAAGTGGCTCGGAATCGTCTTGACCGGCTTGGGCGCTGGCTTGGTTTCGCTCATGTCAATCGACAGCATCGGCTGCATGTGAATTTTGCCGTATGCCGCCGTCCCGCTGTAGACCGCCCGCAGGAACGGATCGGAGATATCGGGCGGGTCGCTTTGAATTTCCGGGTTGGTGTTATCCAGCACAATGTCGGTAATCATGCAGAAGAAGCGCTTGTTGTCGCCGTGAACCACCACATAGCGCCCGACGGCAAGCTCCTCAATCGGCTGCCCGCTGTCCACTTTGACGATCAGCCCCTTGCTTAATGAGCCGCCGACGACGACCCCCAGGCGCTCATCTGCCAGGCTGGACAGGTAGGCGCGCGGGTCGCGAGGGAACATCTGTTCTAGGTCATCAAAGGGATTTGGTAAAGCCATGAATCACTGCTCCCAAATTGTGTATGTGGCGGGGAAATTATAACTCGATTATAGCATAAATTCAGCCCGTCGCGGGTTAGGATTTCGCTATTTGTAGGGACACGACACCGTCGTGTCCGTTCTGTTGCTCACACCAGCAGCCATCGCAAATTCACGATTCGTTAATCCCCCTCTCCCCGCTTGCGACGCAGTGCTTCGCACAGCGTTAGGAGAGGGGCTAGGGGTGAGGGCTGCGCCACACAATTTCAGTGAATCACGAATTGGAACTATGCTTCGCTCGACAGTGGGCTTAAGCCCACTGTCTGAGACGGGAAATCTGTGATTCACTGAATTTATGGTCTGGCGGCGCTTCTTTTCCCGTTCTCCGCCAGCAGCCGCCGCAGCAGTTCCTCATCCCCCTCTGCCGTCCGCAGCCGCCCCGCCAGATCGTCCCATCCATACGCCGCCAGCACCGCCGCGTCCAGCCTGTCGTGCAGTGCCGCCACACGCGGCGCGAACGCCGACGCCGCATCATTCCGCGCCAGCTTCACCTCACCCCGCGCCGCCGCACGTTGCCCTCGTAGGGACACGACATCGTCGTGTCCGCTCTCCCCTCTCCCCGCTTGCGTGGGAGAGGGGTCGGGGGTGAGGGCTGCCACCGCGTTGTACAAATTCGTCAGCGTCCGTTCCTTCAGCGCCTTGCTGTCCGTTCCCGCCCCCAGACTGATCAGCTCCGGCGGGTTCAGCCATGCGTCCCGTTCCTCGTGCAGCGCCTGTGCCGCCGCGCTGATCGCCGCATACGCCGCCGACTCGGTATCCTCGTGACCGGGCGACCACGGAAACGGGAACGTTTCAAAGGTCGTCGTCGGCGTGTAGCGCGGGCGATCTTCCAGCGACGTCCCCAGCCGCAGCGACCAGATTTCGTGGGCGTAGCTGTGCAGCACGCCGAAGAAGTAATCATCCTCGCGGGCGAAAACGATAGTCGCAGAATCAGCCAAAATCTCTTTATTTAGCCAAACGAATAAGCGGTGTTCTGAAACTCGTGCAGTGCATATATATCGTTGCAAGTTGGCAAGAGCATCCCGCATTCCAGTACGGGCTTCAACGTGAATCCACCATCGCTCACGATACGTATCACGTCGGTTACCACCACGCTTTGGTAATACATGCTCTTGGACGTATTGAAAAGGCATTTCATACAGTTGTGCTTCTTCAAGAGGCATAGAAGTTCCAAAATCAATAATCCACATATTTCTTGCACGCCGAACAACATCCATTCCATTAACCCAAGGTCTAAGCACATCCTTATTGGAGCACCCGCTTGGGTTTGGTGTGTTCAACATGATTTCTGCTAAAGCTTGTGGAATATCAAATGAGCCACCTTTTGTGTCGCCCATAAATGCAATATTTGCGTTTTCAGCCAACCTTTTTGAGGCTGTAATATCAATCTGTGCAGTTAGGTCGGCATTGATTATCTCTATGGGTATTCCATCTAAACTACGTTCTGTTTCGGTTGCGTTGTCAAACCCCACAATCGAAATACGCACTGCTGCCCCATGTAACACCCAGGGGCGATCCGACCACGCCATGAAAATATCGCCTGTTTCTTTGATGCGTTTCAATACCTCACGATTCACACCGCCGCGTATCGAGTTTGTCGCCAGCAGCCCGGCGCGTTTGGCTTTGCCCTGTTCAATCTGCGCCCGCGCTTTTTCAAACCAGTAGGTCACCAGATCGGCTTCGGCGGGAACGCGCCCATCATACAGCCTGAACAGGTCATCCACGTAATTGCCGAGTTCGCCGCGCATCCGCTTCCCCCCCAGAAACGGCGGGTTGCCCACGATCACGTCCACCGGGGCCCATTCCGGCTCGTAGGGCGTACCCACCTCACCACCCCCCTCGTGCTCCCCTCGCCCTGAGGGAGAGGGGTTCGGGGTGAGGGGTTCGTCGGGGGTGAGGGGTCTGTACCGCATAATCGCGTCGTCGTTCACGAACCGATCCGGCTCGTCGTCGCTGAACTTGTCGCGCAGAATCGGGTTCGGCAGCGCGCGCGGGTGCGGCTGCCGGTGCGGGAACACCGGGTGCAGCACCCCCTCGTCCTCGTAGCGCCATTGCAAATAGCCGATCCACACCACCACATAAGCCAGCTTCGCCGCGAACTCGTCCTTTTCAATCCCGAACAACTGGCGCGGCGTCACCACGTCGCGGAACGGCAGTCCCAACGGCTCGAAAAACTTGCGTACCCGCCCTTCTAAATCCTTCATCGCCCGCAGGCTCACGTACAGGAAGTTGCCGCTGCCGCAGGCGGGGTCAAGCACGCGCGTGTTCCCCAATTTATCCATCAGCCGGTCGTGCAGCGCCGTCAGCCGGTCACGCGCCGTCTGCTGGTCGCGCGGCGCTTCTGACGTCAGAAAGGTCTGCATCAGCGGCTCGGCTTCCGCGCGGATTTCGTCCCACAGCCGGTGCAGCGGCTCCATCAGCACCGGCTCAATCACCAGTCGGATGTCGCTTTCGCCCGTGTAATGCGCCCCCAACTGCGCCCGCTTGCTTGGGTCAAGCGCCCCTTCAAACAGCGTCCCGAAAATCGACGGATTGACGAAGCGCCAGTCGGCTTCGCTCGCCTCTGCCAGCAGGTTGATTCCGCCCGGAATCTGCGTCAGGTCGAGCACTTCCAGCCCGTCGTCCGCGCCCGGCGACGACTCCGCGAACAGGTAGCCGTCAAAGTACGGCACGTGTTTCATGATGAAGCCGACCAACTGCCCGTTCATCGCCATGAACAGCTCGCGCAGCATCCGCACGAACGATTCGGGAATCTCCCCCGCCCCCACCGTCAGATAGCGAAAGGCGGGCTGGTCGAACGGACGCGGCATCAAATCGACGTCTTCCGCGAACAGCGCGAACACCAGCTTGGTTAAAAACCGCGCGATCTGCATCGGCGTCCACATCGGCTGACCGTCCGCGCCCTTGTGTCCGCGCATCAGGTCGGCAAGCTCCGCGAATTTTCGCGCCAGTGCCAGCGTCAGCTTTTCCCGTTGTTCGAGATCGGCTTGTCGCAGTTCCAGAAATTTCTTTGGGTCTTCCAGCAGCCATGCAATGTAGCGCCGCGTTTCCGGCTCCAGCAGGTCTTCGTTGTGGAATACAAACGGAATGCCGCTGGTGTTCGTCCACTGCGGGTAAATTCGGTACTCCAGAAAATCGCATACCACCAGCAGCGGCGGGTTATCGAGCGCCCCTCTGTACGACTGAAGCTGGTTATACGCCGCGTCGAGGTCTTTGTGCTTGCCCTTGTACTCCCATGCGAAATGCCCCTTATACCACACGTCGGCGCGCCCTCTGCCGCCCGTTGCCTTGGCGACGTTTTCTTCAAACGTGAAGAACGTGCCTTCCGGGTCTAGCTGTGTCGGCGTCTTGTGTCCCACCAGCGCGCATAACTCGTTGAAATGGCTTTGCGCGGCTTGCTGTTCCCGCAGCGCGCTCTGCCCCCAGCGGTCTACAAAGTCCTTCGGCGTAATCATCCGCTACCCTGCACGATGCGCTTTACCATCTGCCCATTATACCCAACTCAGCGATTAGCGATGAGCCGTCAGCCGTTGGCTTCTCAGTCCTTTTTCTTTTACTTCGTCCACTTTCTTTCCTTTCCCTTCTTTTCACTCAGTCCTTAGTCCTCAGCACTCTTCTTTTTGTGTCCAGAATGTCACCCTTTCCCTGCTGTTCTGTGCTACGCTGAATCGAAACGGACGTTGTAGGGACACGACACTGTCGTGTCCGTTTTTCCGTTTCTGTTGCAGGGCGGCGGACACAACAATGTTGTATCCCTACACCCGCCGCTTCCGGCTCCCCCTCGCCCTGAGGGAGAGGGGTCAGGGGTGAGGGCTGGTGAGGGGTTCTTGGTGGTTCAGATGTTTTTTCTTGGCGTCTTTGGCGTCTTGGCGGTTCAAGCATCTCTTTCGAAATTGCAGCAATCCAATGCCGATTGCAGCAGTTTTGAGAAGCATCTGAGGGGAAACTGCCGCAGTTGCAGCAATAAAAAATCATTTTGCAGCAGCAGCAGCAGAAAGCGTTTGGGTTTTTCTCTGTGTTCTTCGTGTCTTTGTGGTTCAAGTCTCTTTTCGCTGCTCGCTATCCGCTACGGTCGGATCAGCGCCAGCACGTGCGACAGCCGCTTCAGGTCGTGCGACAGCAGCCCGGCAAGGCTGCGCCCGCACTTCACCAGGAAGTCGTAACGCTCTTCCGTCGGGTAGGCAAACGCCGCGTAGCGCAGCGCCGCCGCCAGCAGCTCATCCGACGGCACTTCCTTGGCGTTCAGCACCAGCCGGAAGTAGTCGCAGCGCCCGGTGAAGTAGTAGACCTCGGCGGCGCTGCACATCTCGACCTCGCACAGACTCAGCGGCGGGCGCGGCGGCAGGCTGTGGTACATCTCGCCGTTGAGGATGTAGCCGACGTTGACGACGCAGACTTCCACCGGAACCATCCGGTTCTCGCGCTGGTCAAGCAGGGTGTTGTTATCGACGCCGGACGCCATCACCAGCTCGCGCGCCAGCGGGTCGTCGTCAATGCGAATGGCGTAGATCAGCCCGACCGTGAATGCCGCCTCGTCTTCGGAAATCGGCACCTTCACAAACGAGCCGAAGGTGTGCTTCTCGTCAATCCGGTTGCCGCGCGTGCCACAGTCAAAGCCGGTGGTGCTGGCGCGCAGGACGCGCCCTACAATACTCCGCTGTTCCTGTACAGTCATGTTCATCCCCAATTCACCCTCTGTTTCCATCATCCGCGCTGCCCTGTCGCTGCTCATCTGTCCGTTTGCCGCATGGATGAGGGGTTATGCGCGCAGGCGGTGCTGGTTGCGGTGCTGCCCGCGCGCGAGTCCTTTCGTCTGTAGCTTGTTCGATTGATCCGGCGCGACCATGTTCTTGAGCATGGCGATACGGATCAGTTCGTCAAGCTGCTGCTTCTCCAGGCTGCTGACATACGCCATCTCGTCGGCGCGGGTCAGCACATAGGGGTAATGCTTGCGCCCCTGAATGCGGCACTGATGGACGACCAGCGCGTGCAAGGCATCAATCGCCTGCGGGTGCATCGCCACCCACATTGGAATCTCCAGCCGGACGATGATCGGGTGGCTGGACGAGGAGACGTTGACGTAGAAGAAGGCGATCTCGAACTCCGCCCCCTTGTTCTTATACTCGCGGTTCTGGGGTGAATTCTGCACCATGACGGCTGAACGGTCACCCGGATTAAGGACGTGCCGGTACAGCGCCGCGTCTGACAAGCCCTCAAGCTCGCCGTTGGTCTTGAGATTGGCGTCGTTCACCTGCTCCGGCGGCAGGCTCATCAGGTGCAGCAGGCTGATGAGAGTCGTGCTGCGCGGCTTATCGGCGTAGCCCGCCAGCACCGCCCCAGAGTCAAAGAGGCGCTGAAGCGCCTCCATATAGTCCTTCTCAACTTCCTGCGCTCCGGCAACCTCGTTCGCTCCGAAGAACTTGAGCAGGTTGCCGTCGTGGAAGGTAATCATCGGGCGGGCTTCGCCGCTGGCATGAATCTCCTGCGCCTGCGTCCATGCCTGTTTTGCCAGCCACTGCATCTCCATGACCGAACGGCGGGCGTTGACAGTCTGGTTGGTGATCAGCCGTCCGTCGCGGTCGAGCAGCATCTTGTCGGAATAGTAGAGTTCGGGGTGCGTAAGCTGCACCGGCACCCGCGTTTCGCCGTGATGATAGACGAAGATGCCCATGTTGAGCAGGTAGTACAGCGCCGAGCCGTGTTGGTCGGGGTAAATCTGCGAGCCGTCGGCGGCGATGATGGCTGCCAGCGCCGGTTCTTCGGGCACCGGACCGACGCCGCACAGGATTTCGCTGTAAGGACGCGGGGCGGGCGTCGCGCCGCGGTAGCCGCTGACGCTCGACTCGCGCACTAACCGGATGCGCTCATGAACCGGTTCCAGATCGCACAGTTGGTAGAAACGTTCCAGCGCCAGTTCAAGGCGGCTGGCAAGCGTCTGCTCGCGCTTGCTTAAGTAGCGTCCCATCGTCTGAACCTGATCGACCACTTTCGTAAATTCGAGCGTCACGCCAGTTCCCGTCACAGATTGCAGCAGCAAAAAAGCTGCTACTGAAGGCTAATAAATTAGAATCTACAAACCTAGATTAGCACCGACGTTCTATGTCGTCAAGCGGGGGCGGGTGAATGAGGGAAGAACGGGTCACAAACCTATGCCCCATACATAAACCGGACCGGTCGCGTCGAACAGGAGCAGGCGGCTGTCATCTGTCCATTCGACGGCGTAGATCGGCTGTCCTGACAGCGGAAGCTCGGCGCGCGCCATCGTTTGCTGTCCGACGGTGAGATTCCACAGCGCCACGCTGCCCCCCAGCGCCGAAGTCAGCAGCATCATGCCGTCGGGCGAGAAATCGGCGGAAATCTGGCTGCCCTGCGCTTCCGAGAAGGCGTCAATCGCCTGACCTGCTGCCATGTCCCAGAGCGTGAGTCCGCCAGCGCGCGCGCCGCCGAGCAGGAAAGTCCCGTCCGGCGACCAGCGCAGGATGTGAGTCGCGCCGCCGTTTCCGGCAAGCAGCAGCCGCGCAGCGCCGGAGTCGTCGGGCGACCAGAGCGAGACACCGGCGCTGCTGCCGATGGCGATCAGATCGCCAGTCGGCGCGAAGGTCAGGCGCTGCGGCGCGCCAACCGTCAGCGCCAGTTCGTTCACCAGTTCACCATTTTGCCAGTCCCAAAGGCGGGCGGCGCTGTCGCCTCCGGCGGTCGCCAGCAAAGCGCCGTCGGGCGAAAAGCCGAGCGCCGTCACCGGCGCGCTGTGGGCGGTCAGGGCGATCAGCGCCCGCCGGTCAGATAGCGACCAGACGGTCACGCTGCCGTCCTCTCCGCCAAAGGCGATGCGGTCATTGGCGGCGTCGAAGGCGAGCGCTCCGGCGTAACTGGCGTGTCCGGCGAAGGCGCTGATCTGGCTGCCCGTTTCAGCATCGAGAATGGAAACATTGGCAGCCGGATCAACCGCATACAGTTCGGCGGTGGCAGCGTAAAACAACCGGGTGAAGCTGGCGCGGGCGGTGCGGAAAACCGGCTGTCCGGTCAGTAAATCCCAGGACAGCACTTCATCGTTGCTGAGCGCGACCAGTCGGGAAGCGTCGGGCGAAACGGCGTGGTCAAACAGGGTGCTGGACGTTTCCGGCTGATCCAGACGCCCTAACAACCGGATGCTGGCGGCATTGTCGGCTGTCAGCGGCTGAACGGCATCAGACCAGGCGGGAGCTTCCAGCGTGGGCGGGTTACGCCCCGGCGGCGCGGGCGTAGTAGTTGAAACGCCGCAGGCGGACAGCAGCAGCAGAAGTGCAGCGACAATCCAGCGGTTCACCGGCGGTCAGGGGTTGCTGGTAGTAAGCGGTCCGGCGACGATGTCCATGTTGCTGACGGATGTGCCGTAGACCGAAATCTGCTCCAAGCCGCACTCGCCTTCAAACGGATCGACCTGCCCGTTGCCATTCAGGTCAACGCCTTCGATCAGCGCCGCCGCCAGCTCGGTAGACTCCACCAACTGCGGCTGGACACTTTCGAGGCTGTCCGACGCCACCACCTGCGATTCAAGCTCGACGATCTGATCAGTCCAGTTGTTGGCGTTGTTGATGCAGACGCGGATCAGCTCGATCTGGCTTTGCAGGCTGCGGCTGGTGCCGTCAGCGCTGACGGCGGCATCCAGATCCTGGACAATATGATCGAGGAAGAACCTGACGCCGTAGCCGCGTCCGGGGTTCGATCCACGCCCGTCGCCGTCGTAATCTTCCTGCGTCCCGTTGAGGATGTTGATGGTGTGTTCGGCGTGGGTGTGCATCCCGCCAACGGTGGTCGCGCCTGCCGCCAGCCCGGAGTGCTGGCGTCCGATAGTCGCTTCATTGAGCGCGCCATCGTAGAGGCTGCCGGAGTACGCCGGTTTATCGCCTGCCGGAATCGACGTATCAACCAGCAGCGCGTTCAGCGCCTGGGTGATTTCTCGCGGGACGCTGCCGCTGTAAACAATCGCCCCCTGCGGCGCGTCCGTCTGTCCTTCTTCGAGCGTCAGCGCGACCGCGTTATAGAGCGCGAACAGCATCGCGCCGGAGTCGTCGGTATAGCTCAACTGACCGCTGCCGAGCGCGTCGGTGCGAAGATCGCCCACCCGCAGCACCGTGTCGTCGTCGGTATTCACCAGCCAGGCGGTGTAACTGCTGCCGATGGGCGCGGGAGATACGCCTTCAACGCGAAGATTGATGGTGTCGCCGGGCGCGGCGCTGGCGCTGAAACTGGCGCGTCCGAACACCGGCACAGCCGGAACGGAAGTCACCGCCGCTGCCACCTGCGTGGGCGCGGTGGTCGCCTCAATGCTCAGGGTGGCTTCGGTCACGCCGGGCGCTGGCGAACGGTTGGTCAGGATCAGCAGCACGACCACGATCAGGACGGCAATGACGGTAAAGCCGCCCAACAGGATCAGCGGGTTGGTGGTAGGCGATACCGCCATCGTATCGCGCAGACGCGAGGTCGCCAGCGCCGGAAGCGGATCGCCGACCGTGGGTGATATGGTGGGCGCAGCCGCGCGGCGCTGCCCGGTGGGGACAATCAACGGCTCGTGTCCCTGAACAGCGCGGTTGAAAGCGTCGATGAACTCAATAGCGCTCTGAAAGCGACGTTCCGGCTCTTTGGCGAGCGCCTGCAGCAGCACTTCATCAAGCTGCGGCGCGGCGTTGATGACCGATTCGCTGAGATGCGGCACCGGCGCGGTGATGTGCTGCATGACCACCCGCATCGGCGTATCGGCGTCGAAAGGTTCTTTGCCGGTGAGCATCTCAAAGACCACCACGCCCAGCGAATAGAGGTCGCTGCGGTAATCCACCGCCAGCCCCTGCGCCTGTTCAGGCGACATATAGGCGGGCGTGCCGATGACGCCGCCGGTGGCGGTGAGGTTGGCAGTGCCTTCGACGATCTTGGCGATGCCAAAGTCGGTCAGCAGGGCGTGTCCTTCGCGATCCAGCAGCACGTTATCAGGCTTGATATCGCGGTGAATGACGCCATGCCGGTGGGCGTAATCGAGCGCCGAACCAATCTGGCGCAGCATGACGGCGGTTTCATCGAGCGACAGCGGTCCTTTGCGGATGCGGTCACTGAGCGAGCCGCCTTCCATCAGGGGAGAGACAAGATACAGGATGCCGTTTTCATCGCCGTAATCGTACAGCGGCATGATGTGCGGGTGCTGCAGGCGAGCAATCGTGCGCGCCTCCTGACGGAAGCGTTCGACGTAGCTGGAGTCCTGTCCGGGGTGCGGCGGCAGCACTTTAATGGCGACGCTGCGCTCGATTTCAGGCTGGTAGCCTTTGTACACCGTCGCCATGCCGCCGCGTCCGATCAGATCGACGACGTTGTATTTGCCTAACTGCTGCCCGATCAGTGATGTCGCCAATAGAATACTTCCTGCTGCTACGCTGCTTGTATTGTTCCTATTAGAACGCAACTTTCCCGGAAATTGGATTGAGTTCGGGTAAATTGCCGATTATTAATGAGACACTCAGAACTAAAGCGCATACGCCTCTTCCAGTTCATCCCGCAGCGCCAGATAGCTCTTATAGCGACTGCGGCTGATGTCTCCCTGATCGACTGCCTGCCGGACGGCGCAGCCCGGTTCGGCGCGATGGGTGCAGTCGGCAAAGCGGCACTGCGGCACCTGCCGGGCGATCTCAATGAAGTAGGCGTCCAGTTCTTCCGGCTCCACATCCCAGATGGCGAGCGTCCGCAGTCCCGGCGTATCGGCAACATAGCCGCCAACATCCAGCTTGATCATCTGGCTGTCGCGGGTGGTGTGCATCCCTTCCTGCGAATAGCGGCTCACGCTTTTGACGGCGCGCCCAAGCCCGGACTGTATCCGGTTCAGCAGGCTGGTTTTGCCCACGCCCGATGGTCCCGTAAAGACTGAAATTTTGCCACGCAGGCGCTCGCGCAGATCGTCGATGCCTATGCCCTCAAGGGCGCTGGTTGCCAGCACCGGATAGCCGAGCTTCTCGTAGATTTCAAAGCGGCGGCGCGACTCCCCATCCGAATCGAGATCGATCTTGTTGAGGACGAGGACGATGCGTTCCAGCCCTGCCTTCTCGACAATGACGAGAAAGCGATCGATCATGCGCAGGCTGGGCGGCGGCTGGGCGGCGGCGAAAACCAGCAGCGCCTGATCGGCGTTGGCGATGATGACGTGCTCGCGTTCGGGCGAACCCGCGCCGCGATTGCCAGCGGTTCGCAGCGCCCGCGACACGACGCTGGCGCGCTCGGCAACCGATTCCACCGTACCGGTGCCATCCTCATTCAGCGAAATGGTGACGTGATCGCCAATCGCGGCAATATCGGACGCCTGCGCCTCTTCCAGCAGGCGACCGCGCAAACGGCAGATATAGGTCTGCCCATCACTTGCTTCAACCCAGAAAAAGCCGCTTTGTTCCTTGACGACCAATCCATCCAGACTCAATCGCATCCTCCAGATAAGCGCTGATTTCAGACAGCCGGCCGCAACGCGAGCAATGCCCATCGCAAATGTTATTGTACACGAATTTTTGGGCGCGCGCGTGAGGCGCGTTAAGGGGACAGGCTGTCAGTTCCGGTTGAGCTATGTTCGATTTAGCAGGAGCGCGGTAGAATACGTCAGTAATTCGCCTTGCTGTGTTCTGGAGACAGGGATAAATGCCCATGCGTGTGAAGCTCTTATGTCTACTGCTGGTCGTGATGCTGATGAACCTCACCGTGACATTTGCTCAGGAAGTGACGCCAGCCGCTGAAGCCACCACCGCGAGCGAAACCGCCGACACAGCCGCCCCGTCTGACGATACAGCCGCCGAAACCACGCCACCGGCGGAAGAAGCTGAAGTCTCGGATGCTGAAGTGCGCGGTCTGCCGCTGGGCGTGCTGCTGCTGGGCGCAGTGGCGGTGCTGAGCATCGGTACCATTATGCTGGTGCGCGAGAATCCGCGTCCGCTGGACGAGGAGGTGTAGTTCATAAGCTGAACCCAACCACAATGGACTAAGGACAAGGCGCGGCGTCGCGGGACGTTGGACAGTTTTTTATTTTTAGTCACTACATTACGATTTTCACTACGCATCGACAAGCGTCCCCTGCCTGATCCGCGTCAGCACTTTACAAGCGTATGACAGGAGGTATGTCTGATGGAGTCTGATGATAGAGGCGGAACGCTCCGTTCAGCCCGCGTACTGATTATCGCCCTGGTGATCCTCATCATCGTTCCGGGGGTAGCGCTGATCACCGCCGCGATCAGCCGGTCAGTCGCCCCGGCAGATGATAGACCCGCCAACGTGCTGGTCAACAGCACCGACGACTGCGTGACCTGCCACAGCCGCACCACGCCGGGCATCGTCGAGCAGTACGGGCGCAGCACGATGGCATCCGCCAATGTAACCTGCACCAACTGCCATGAAGTCGCCGCCGATTACCCCGGCGCGATTGAACACGAAGGCACGTTCGTCCTGAATTCTCCGACCACGGCAAAATGCCAGACCTGCCATCAGAGCGAAGTGGCGCAGTTCTACCAGAGCCGCCACAGCCTGCCCGCATACGTGGCGATGGTCGGCGAAGACGAGCTTTCGCCCGAACATCTGGCGATGTACCAATCGATCCCCGAAGCCGAGCTTGGACCGATTCAGGCGCGGAGCGTGCTGTTTGAGCTGGAAGGCGACGCCATCACCCAGTTCGCCTGCGCGTCGTGCCACAATATCGGCAGACCGCACCTGGACAACTCGGTTGGCGAGTGCCAGCAGTGCCACCTGCGCCACGAATTCAGCCTGGAGCAGGCGCGCAAGCCGGAAACCTGCAACGCCTGCCATATCGGTCCCGATCATCCGCAGTGGGAAATTTATCAGGAATCGCCGCATGGTATTGCCTATATGACCGGCGGCGATAACTGGCACTGGGACGCCGAGCCGGGCACGCTCTCGGTAGTGGATTTCCCGGCGCCGACCTGCGCCACCTGCCATTTCAGCGGCTTCGGCGCCAGCGGCACCACCCATGATGCGGGTGACCGCCTGACCTGGTATCTGTTCGCGCCGATCAGCGAGCGCCGCCCGGTGTGGCAGGATAACATGGTGCGGATGCAGGGAGTCTGCCTGGAATGTCACAACAACCAGTTCATTCAGGACTTTTACCGCCGCGCCGATGAAGGCACCGAAGCCATTAACTCGCTGGTCGTGCAAGGCAACGAGATCGTCACGCCGCTTCAGGAAGCCGACCTGCTGACCAGCGCGCCGTTTGACCAGCCAATTGATTTCGTGGCATACGAACTCTGGCATCACTGGGGACGAACGGCGAAGTTCGGTATGTGGATGCAGGGCGCGGACTACGTGCAGTGGCATGGCGCTTATGAGATGTTGAGCGATCTTGCTGACCTGCGCGAGATGGCGATAGCGATCTTTGAAGAAGCGGGTTTGGAACCGCCAGATTATCCGGTTGAGCCTGTCACCGCGCAAATGAGCAGCCGCCAGGAAGCTATGCCAGACGCGCCGGAATCGGCAGAGGAAACCGCCGAAACCACGCTGGTGGTCACGCCTGAAGCCGGGGAGTAAGCACGATGAGCTATCTCGCTGAGGTATTTCCACCTGCCGCGCGTCTGGATCGGCTTCCGCTTTCACGCGACCAGTTCATGCTGCTGATGGCGGCGATCAACGAGATCTTTCTGAGCGTCGATATCTATCTGGCGCACAATATCAACGGCACCATCACCCGCAACGAGTGGATACCGATCATCTTCGGCGTCACCGCCGGGGTGCTGCTGCTGATCGCCGGGCTGATCGCGCTGCGCTACCGTTCGCTGGCGAGCATCCTGGCGACACTGGTGCTGATCGGCAGCATTGTCGTGGGCGGGCTGGGCATTTCGTTCCATCTGTCGCGCACGCTGCTTCTGGAAAGCGCCGGTGACAGCCAGACGGTGCTCGATGCGCTGGTGTGGGCACCGCCGCTGCTGGGACCGATGTTCTTTGCGCTGGTCGGCGTCCTCGGCATCAGCGCGGCATGGATCGAAAGCCCGCCCAACAGCGGGCGACTGCTGCTGCCGGGCAACCGCAGCGTGCAGATGCCGTACAGCAAAACGCGCGCCTATTTCCTGATCGTCAGCGTGTTTATCCTGGCGGCGACTCTCAGCAGCGTGCTTGACCACGCCCGATTTAACCTGAACAATCCCTGGGTGTGGCTGCCGACAATGGCGGGGCTGTTTGGCGTCGCCGTATCGCTGATTATGGGCTTCATCGCCCGACCGACGCGATGGGACATCAGCGTATACATTGGAGCGATGCTTTTGCTGCTGCTGGTGGCGCTGATCGGCTTTGTGCTGCACGTCAACACCAGCCTGATTCCGCGCGGCACGATTGTGGTCGAACGGTTTATACGCGGCTCACCGCTGCTGGCGCCGCTGCTGTTCGCCAACGTGGCGCTGCTCGGCTTGCTGGTGCTGCTCGAGCCGCGCGAGGAAGGGTAACCGCAGCCCTCACCCTGAGTCCCTCGCCCTGCAATCAGGATTGCTTGCAGCAATCGAAGTTTGCAGGAGTAGGGGACGGGGGGTGAGGTTCGGGAGTTGGCAAAAAAGAGGATATATTCCGTAGGGGCGACCCGGCGTAGGGGCGACTCGGCGAGTCGCCCCTACGCTCTGCGCCCTGCATAATCACGATATTCACCAGTCCCTCTCAACATCAATCTTGTGGTGAGCGTCATAGGATCGGTATAATGGGCGCGCTCAGTTAGAGAGTGGAGTACAACAGCACAATGGCACAAGCAACATGGGAGAAAGCGGCTTCCGGCACTTCGACGACTCAATCCACTTCCCGGAAACGCGGGCACTGGAAGTTTCTGGTTGGCGGGCTGCTGATCCTCGCCGCGGTTGCCTATCTGGTCATCTCTGGCACCGTCGGCGGCGCGCGCTTTTTCATCACGGTTGACGATCTGATGAGCAGCCGCGCAGCCTATGCCGGGCAGTTGGTGCGCGTCAGCGGCGCGGTGATCGGCGATACCATCCGCTACGACCGTGAAAACCTGATCATCGAATTCACCGTTGCGCATATCGCCAGCCAGAACGACGATCTGGCAGCAGCGCTTCACGCAGCGGTCAACGATCCGACGGCGACCTTGATGCAGGTGCGGGTCGAAAATCAGGTCAAGCCGGAACTGCTTCAGCACGAAGCGCAGGCGATTATGACCGGCACTTTTGGCGAAGACGGCGTTTTCCACGTGACCGAACTCAACCTGAAGTGTCCAAGCCGTTTTATCGAAAGCCAGCCCGACCAGTCCATCGCCGAACCGCAGGTATAAGCCATGCTGGCTGAGATTGGCTTGACGTGCCTGCTGCTGGCGTTTATCGCCGCCGTCTACGCCGTCATCGCGGCGCTGTACGGCGCGCGAAAACACAATGACCGGTTCGTGAACAGCGCCCGTAACGCGGCGCTGCTGACGTTTCCGCTGCTGCTCGTTTCGGCGCTGGTGCTGCTGATCGGACTGCTCAATCACCAGTACCAGATCGCCTACGTCTGGCAGGTGAGCAACCCATCAACGCCCGATTTCTACCGCTTCACCGCTTTATGGGGTTCGCAGCAGGGGTCGCTGCTGTTCTGGTGTCTGGTCATGAGCGCTTTTTCGGCGGCGGCAATCACCCTCAACTGGCGTTCCAATCACCGGCTGATGCCCTACGTGATCGCTTATACGATGGTCACGCTGGCGTTCTTCATCGGGCTGTCGCTGTTCCTCGAAAACCCATTTGCCCGCTACTGGATTCTGCCCGATAACAGCGTCGTCTCGACGGTGCTGATTCCGGCGGGCGGAGTCGCGCCGTCCTCGCTGCGGCTGGCAGAAACCGCCCGCGGCTTGAATCCGCTGCTGCGCCATTTCGGCATGATCATTCACCCGCCGATGCTCTATCTGGGCTTCACCGGCTTCGTGATTCCGTTCGCCTTCGCGATGGCGGCGCTGGCGTCCGGCGATCTGACGACCAACTGGATCAAGGCGACCCGCCGCTGGGCGCTGATCGCCTGGCTGTTTCTGAGCCTGGGCTTGCTGCTGGGCGGGCGCTGGGCATACGACGTGCTCGGCTGGGGCGGCTACTGGGGCTGGGACCCGGTGGAAAACGCCGCCTTCATCCCGTGGCTCATCGGGACAGCCTTCATCCACAGCGTCATGATTCAGGAGAAGCGCGGGATGCTGAAAACCTGGAATATGTTCCTGGTCATCGGCACGTTCTCGGCGGTCATCTTTGGCACCTTCGCCACCCGCAGCGGCTTGATCGAAAGCGTCCACAGTTTCGCCCAGAGCCAGATCGGCACGCCGATGTTTCTGTTCTGGGCGGCGGTGACGCTGGTATCAGTCGGGCTAATCGTCTGGCGCTGGAATCGGGGTGAACTGAAGGACGAACACGCCTTCGCCGGGTTACTCAGCCGCGAAACGCTGTTCGTGCTGAACAACGTCGTCTTTGTGGCGCTGGCAGCGGCGATCTTCTGGGGCAGCTTTGGCGCGCCTATCCTCTCGGAACTGGTGCTGAACACCGACATCACGCTCGGCGCGGAATACTTCAACAACGTGACGCCGCCGCTGTTTCTGGCGCTGTATATCCTGATGGGTATCGCGCCGCTTTCGGCGTGGGGCGCGACGACGGCGCGCAGCCTCGGCAGGGCACTGGTCGTGCCGCTGGCGCTGACGGCGGTTTCGCTGGTCGTCATTGTGCTGCTGGGCACGACATCTCCCGGCGCGCTGCTCGGCTACGGCGTGGTGCTGCTGGCGGGCTTCGTGGCGCTGTACGAAACCTATCGCGGCGCGGCAGCCCGGCGGCGCAAAACCGGCGACAACCTGTTCAAAGCCGCGCTGGCGCTGTTCGGGCGCAACCGGCGGCGCTACGGCGGGTTCATCGTCCATCTGGGCATCACCGTCATCGGTCTTGGCGTGATCGGCAGCACGCTGTTTCAGGTCGAAACACAGCAAACGCTGCAAATCGGCGAGAGCCTGAACCTGGAGGGCTACACGATGACGTACAGCGGGCTTGAGCCGGGACAGATCGCCGACGACGGGCGCATCATGGATATCGCCCTGGTGACGGTCAGCCGCGATGGGCGTGAATTAGCGACCCTGCGCCCGCGCCACGACATTTACCCTCCCACTGCCGCGAACGAAGACCCGATGGTGATGAATATCGCCGGGGCATACAGCACGCTCGAAAATGACTTCTACGTACTGTTCGCCGGTGGCGAGGGCAGTACCGCCACCTTCAAAATCTACATTAACCCGCTGATCAACCTGGTCTGGTGGGGCGGCTTGATCCTGATTCTCGGTACGGTCATCTCGGTGTGGCCCACCGAGACGCTGCCCGCCCACGCGCGCGAGCGCAGCGCGACCATTCACCGCGCAGGAGCACCGGCGTGATGAACAGATGGTTTGAACTGCCAGGACGCCAAGGTATTTTATTACCCCTCATCCTCCAACCCCTTCTCCTTAAGCTGTGCGCAGCACTGCGGCGCAAGCGGGGAGAAGGAGCAAATGGCACATCCGAACCCCTCTCCCCGTTTACGTGGGAGAGGGGACGAACCGAAGGTTCTGGGGTGAGGGGTTGGTTACGTGCCCCTACAGCCTTTTCTTTGCGCTCTTGGCGTCCTGGCGGTTTATTCGTTCTTTTCCTTCTCTGCTTCACCATGCCTGCTTTCGCGCAGGGCGCGCTGGACGACGGCGTCGTGAGCGCCGACGAAGTGAACATGGTCGCCCGGCGGCTGTACTGCCCGGTCTGCCCAAATGAACGGCTGGACGCCTGCCAGACACAGGCGTGCGTGAACTGGCGCAGTGATATTCGCGTCCAGTTGGAAGCGGGCAGGAACGAAGACGAGATTGTGGCAGATTTTGTGCGCCGCTACGGCGAACGGGCGGCGGGCGTCCCCATCGACCCGACGCTGAACGCGCTGTCGCTGGTTACGCCTTACGTCATCGCGGTGATCGCGCTGGCGGTGGGCGTGTTCACGTTTTTGCGCTGGCGCAAGCGCCCGACGACTCAACCCACTGTATTGACCACCACTTCCGCCGCCAGCCCCCCCGATCAGGATTACCGTTCGGCGCTGGAGAAGGATGTGGAAGGATGAGAGGAGTGCCGAGTACCCGGTACTGAGTACTGAGTAAAAGCCTTCAGCCATCGGTGAACAGCGATCCAGCATGTGCATTTTGCTGATAAGCTGACCGCTGATGGCTTAGAGCTAAACTCAGCACCTGGTACTCAGCACTCAGTACTTGAGAATGCGTATGACCGATCTCGACATTCTGAACGAACTTGAACCCGAGTCAGCCGAAACACCGGCGCGCAGACGCGGATTAAGCCTCGCCTCAATCGTGCTGATGGTCGGCGTGGTGGCGGCGGTTGTCGTCGTGGGAATTGCGCTGGCACGCCAGCAGCAGGGACAGCCGACGGCGGGACCCGCGCCCGATTTCACGGTGACGACCTTTGACGGCGACACCATCCGCCTGTCGGATTTGCGCGGGCGTCCGGTGGTGGTGAACTTCTGGGCAAGCTGGTGTCCGCCCTGCCGCGAAGAAGCGCCCCGTTTTCAGGCGCTGTGGGAACGCTACCGCGATGCGGGCGTGTTGTTCCTCGGCATTACTTACGTGGACAACGACGCCGACTCGCTGGCGTTCATGGACGAGTTCGGCATCACCTACCCGAACGGACCCGATGTGGGTACATTCATCAGCAAGGAACAGTATTTAATCACCGGCGTGCCGGAAACGTTCATCATCGATCAGGACGGCAATATCGCCGAATTTTTCCTCTATCTTGAAGACGAGGCGCAGTTGAGCACGACGCTGGATCGCCTGTTACAGGCGGGATAAACGGATGAGCATCGAAGGTCTGGTCGTCGCCGTCTTTATCGCCCTGCTGGTGCTGCTGCTGGTCGGGCTGCCGTTGTTGAGCCGCCCGAAATCGCAGACCAGCGCCGCCCTGCTGCGCGAAAAACAGCGCGAGCGCCTGCTGGTATATTACGAGCGCGTGCTGCGCAATATCCGCGATCTGGACGAAGACCACGCGCTTGGCAAGATCCCAACCGGCGAATACCAACCGGAGCGCGAGCGATGGGCGGCGCGCGGCGTGCAGGTGCTGAAAGCCCTTGAGACGCTGGACGAGCAGCCGATGATCGCGCCCACCAGCGCCGATGATGCCGCCATTGATCATGCTATTGACGATGCTATCGAAGCCGCTGTCCGCGATGTCCGGCGCTCACGGCAGCCTGACACCGACCGGGTGGTGGAATGAATTCGTACCGGCACATTGCCAGATCAGACCAATCCGTAGGGACACGATATATCGTGTCCTTTGTGCCTTTGTGGTTCAAACTTCTTTTTTCTTTGCTGTTCTTCGTCTTTCTCTCTGCTTGCAGCGGCTTAGGCGGCGAGCCGCAGATCGTGGCGTCGCTGCCGCCAGCGCCAACGCTGCCACCGGAAACCGGCTATCCGCTGTCGCCGCCCGATATGGACATAGGCGCGGCGCTGTATGCTGACCGCTGTACCGCCTGTCACGGCGAAAGCGGCGGCGGCGATGGTCCGCTGGCGCAGGCGGGCGCGATTGAGAATCCCCGCAATTTTCAGGACCCCACCAGCGCGCGCGGGCAGACTCCCGCCGAATGGTTCAGCACCGTCACCAACGGGCGCATCGACCGGATGATGCCGCCCTGGCGCGATGCCCTGACCGAAGCGGAGCGCTGGGCGGTGAGCCTGTACACCTACACGCTGCACTACACGCCGGAACAACTGGCGCGCGGCGCGGAACTGTGGGCAGGCTGTGCCAACTGTCCCGCCGTCGAAGATCCGGCGGTGCTGGCTGCCACCAGCGATCAGGCGCTGTTTGAGGCGATTACGGGGGCGGTTGGCGAGACGACCAGCGAAGCGGATCGCTACGCGATGGTGGCTCATGCCCGGTCGCTGACGCTGGCAAACACCGACTCGATTCGCTACCAGCAGGCGGCGCAGCCAGCAGCAGCGCCTGAAGCCAGCGCTGAAATCGCGCAGCCAGTCCAAACGCCTGAAGCCAACGCTGAAACCACGCCGTCAGTCGAAACGACTGAAGTCACCGGAACGATCAGCATCAGCGGACAGGTGACCAACGGGACGGCGGGCGGCAGCGTGCCGCCAGATGTCGAACTGGCGCTGTTCGTCTTCGCGCCCGATTTTTCGCAGCAGCAGTTTGAGACGACGGCGGATGCCAGCGGCGCTTACAGCTTCCCCGACGTGCCGCTGAGCGACGAATCGGCTTACGTGGTCACCACCGCCTATCGCGACCGCATCTTCACCAGCGCGCTGGCGCGGGGCGGCGATTTCGGCGGTAACGACGGATCGCTGCCGCTGACGATCTACGAACTCACCGAAGACCCGGCGGTCATCGAGATCGCCGGGATGGTGACGCAGGTCAACGTTTCGGCTGGCGGGCTGGAAGTGGCGCAGGTCTTTAACGTCGTCAACCGTTCTGACCGCGCCTACAGCACCAGCCAGATGACGCCCGATGACCGTCCGATTTCGCTGGTCATCCCGCTGCCGCCGGGCGCGATTGTCGCCGGTTTCAACGAGCAGGGGCGCTACGTCTTCGTGCAGGAAGATTTCACGGTTTTTGACACCGCGCCGGTGCTGCCAAATGAGGAGCATCTGGTTCAACTGGTCTACTTCATCAGCTACGGCGGCGACGCGATCATCGAGCAGGAACTGAACTATGCTTTCAGCGGTCCGGCGCGGCTGCTGGTGCGCCCGGAAAATATCACCATCACCAGCGAGCAGCTTCCCGCGCGCGGGACGGAAACGCTCGGCAGCACGACCTACGCCGGTTACGGCGCGGAACTGGCGCTCGATTCGGGCAGCGTCCTGCGTTTTGAGCTGCGCGGTGAAGGCGGCGCTTCGGCGGTGACGTCGCCGACCAGCACCGCCGCCACGTCGAACAATCTGGTGCCGGTCGTGGTGGGGCTGATCGGCATTATTATGCTGCTGATCGTCCTGCTGATTATTTTGCAGCGCCGCAGCGCCCGCGCGACCAGCGGTTCATCGCCGCTGCCGTCGGTTCGGGATACCCTGCTGGCGCAGATGGCAGAACTGGACGCCGCCTTTGAAGCCGGACAGCTAGACGAGGAAAGCTACCAGCGCCAGCGGGCAGCGCTCAAGGCACAGGTGGCGGATATCATGCGGAACGAAGACCGGTAAACAAAACAGAAGCGGCACAGAAGGCTGAAACTAATCGTCATGGCAAACTCGCTCATCCAAATTCACGAACTGGTTAAAGCCTTTGGGCTGATGCCGGTGCTGCGCAAGCTCGATCTGGGCATCGAGCGCGGCGAATCGGTTGCCCTGCTCGGTCCCAACGGCAGCGGCAAAAGCACGCTGCTGCGGCTGCTCTCCGGCTTGAGCAAACCCACCGGCGGCACGATCAGCGTGGGCGGCTGGGAACTGCCGCGCGAAGCCGCCGCCGTTCGCGCCCAGATCGGCATGGTCAGCCACAAGCCGCTGCTGTACGAAAACCTGAACGCCAGGGAAAACCTGCGCTTTTTCGCCCGGCTGTACAACCTGCCTGCCGCAAACCGCGAACAGCGCATCGATCTGCTGCTGGAACGAGTCGGGCTGGCGCGGCGCGCGGGCGACCTGATCCGCACCTATTCGCGGGGGATGCAGCAGCGGTTGAGCATTGCCCGCGCTATGCTGCACGATCCCGAAGTGCTGCTGTTCGACGAGCCGTATACCGGGCTGGATCAGGCGGCTTCAGCAATGCTGGACGAAATCGCGCTGGAAACGCGCGCCAACGGGCGCACGCTGATCATGGCGACGCACGAGCTAGACCGGGCGGTGCGGCTGGCATCACGCGCGGTCATTCTCTCGCGCGGGGTCGTCGCCTTCGATGCGCCAACTGCTGGCATGGACACAGCCGCGCTGGCGGCGAAATACGCCGAGGTGACCGCATGAAAACCCCATTTATCTCCGCCGTACTCGCCGTCCTGTGGAAAGACCTGCAGGTGGAACTCCGCAGCCGCGAGCTGGTCGGCTCGATGGGATTGTTCGCCCTGCTCAGCATCCTGATCTTCAGCTTCGCGCTGGAACTGGATCGCATCGCCCGTACCGAATCGGTCAGCGGCGTGCTGTGGGTGACGGTCGTTTATGCCAGCGTGCTGGGACTCAACCGCAGCCTGGCAATGGAGCGCGATCAGGGCAACCTGGACGCGCTGCTGCTGGCACCAGTAGACCGGACAGCGATCTACTTTGGCAAGCTGATCGGCAACTTCATCTTCACACTGGTGGTCGGGCTGACCCTGATCCTGCTGATGACGGTGCTGTATAACCTGACGCTGACGCGCCTGTGGCTGATCGTGGTGCTGGTGCTGGGCACGCTTGGCTTCTCGACCGTCGGTACGCTGCTGGCAACCATGACGGTGCAGACGCGGGCGCGTGAAAGCCTGCTGCCAATCGTGATGATGCCGGTGGCGCTGCCGCTGCTGCTGTCGGCAGTTCGCGCCTCGACGGGCATCCTCAATGAGACGCCGCAGGAAGACTGGCTGGCGTGGGTGCAGATCCTCGCCGTCCTCAACGTCGTCTACATGACAATGTCGTTTCTGCTGTTCGAGTACGTGATCGAGGAGTAGGGACACGACACCGTCGTGTCCGCAGTGGCATTGTCGTGTCCACCCCAATATTCATGAAACGGACACGACAATGTCGTGTCCCTACTGTAGATTTTTGCATCTATGTGTAGATATGCTAAGATTTTCACCCGCCACAATGAGAATTTATTCGAGGAGTAATCATGGGCGCAGTACGGCAAATGCCGATGACTGACTCAACGCCGGACGTGTCACCACAGACTGACCGTATGCCGCGTCTGCTGATGATTCTGACTCTGGTCACGATCATCGCCGTCGCCGTGGGCATCTATATGGCGCTGTTCTACGCGGGAACGGACATCGAGCAGGGAGAAGTGCAGCGCATCTTCTACATCCATGTCCCGTCCTTCGCAGCCACGTTTGTGGCATTCAGCGCGACGGTGCTGGGCGGTATCCTGTACCTGCGCACGCGCAGCGTCAAATGGGACACGCTCGCGCTGGCGGGCGTCGAAGTCGGGCTGGTGCTGGCGATCATTAATCTGGCGACCGGCTCGGTGTGGGCGCGCCCGATCTGGAATACGTGGTGGAACTGGGATCCCCGGCTGACGCTCGACGCGATCATGGTGCTGACCTATGCCGCCTATCTGATGCTGCGCAACGGCATTGAAAACCCGGAGACGCGCCGCCGCTTCGCCTCGGTCTACGGCATTTTCGCCTTCGCGACGGTAATCGCCACCCTGATGATCACCCGTATTCGCCCCGACACCATCCATCCGGTAGTGTTTGGACCCATCCTGACCGACGCCAGCCAGATGAGCGTGCAGGGCGATTTCGAGCTTGCCGCCACCGCCGGAGTCACCACTGTGATTGCCTACAACTCGTTCGTCTGGAGCACGCTGCTGCCGGCAACGCTGATATGGCACCGCATCCGCCTGGAAAACCTCGCCCAACGGGTGCAGTCGCTCAAGGCAAGGGTACTGGGCGAGTAGGATTATTTTGAACCGCCAGGAATTGTAGGGACACGACGATGTCGTGTCCGTTTCTCTCAATGGGTGCGAACTCGGACACGACGATGTCGTGTCCCTACTGGTGGATTTTAATGTACGCAGATGGTAATGCCGGGCAGAACGCAGCCCTGCGCCTAATGGAAACCGAATGACACAGAACACCAAACGCTATGCGCAGTTCCTGATTCTCATCGTCACGCTTGTATTTGCCGTCTCTGTGGTTCACGCGCAGGAGAGCGCGGGCATCAGCCGCGAGGCGTTTTACAACAGCGCTGATGGCTTCCACGTCCTGATACCGCCGGGATGGGACAACCAGAGCACTGGAGCCTACGCCCATTTCATCCACCCGCAGACGCAGGTCAGCGTCTATGCCACCGCCGCCGCGACCACCGACGTGCAGGCGGGCATCACCGAAGCGCTCGGCACATTTCAGCCCGACCTCGCCGCCGAGACACCTCAGATCAGCGAGATCATGCTCTCGAACGGCACCTGGGCGCAGAATATCTATGCGCTGGGGGACAGCGCCAGCCTGACCGCCTACGGGCAGGAATACGAAGGCTCGACCTACGTCGTCATCTGGCACAGCCCGCAGCGCGCCATCCAGCCGGTGATTGTGCCGGGCGCGGTGGTTGAGGATGGCATCAGCGCAGCGCTGACGGCGCTCGGCTACACGCCGGATCAGGGCGCAGCCACCGAAGAAGTGACCATTGGCGAACAGATATGGACGCGCAGCGCTGGCGAGGACGTGACCGCGCTCGCCCGTGTGCGCGGCGAACTGACGCACGCTGTCGTGGCGTCGGGGGGCGCTGTCGAAGGGGCGGACGCGCTGCCGGTGTTCTTCAATCTGCTCACCGGCTTCTTCCTGACTCCGGTGACCACGCCGTATCTGTATCTGGGGCTGGCAGTCACGACGCTGATCGGGCTGGTGTTTGTTGGCTCGCTGGCGCTGCGGGCGCGCAGCCTGCGCCAGGATATCAAAACGCTGGAAGCGCTGGAGGCGTGACCTTATTCCTCGCTGGTCGGGGCGATATTGCGGGCGCGGGTGTCCTCGCGCGTCAGTTTTTCCGCCAGCTTGCCCCGCCGGATCGAATAGTGATCCAGATCGCGGGCGACGAACGTGTCTGGAAAGACGCTGTGCGCTTCCTCGATCACCTGCGCCTCGCGGTAGCGGCGCGACACATGGGTAAGGATGAGCGAGCGAACGCCCATCTCCCGCGCCAGTTCTGCCGCCTGCCGCGCCGTGATATGCCCGAAACGGGCGGCAGTCTCGGCATCCTGATCGAGAAAAGTCGATTCGATCACCAGCGTGTCCGCCCCTTCGACGTACTGACGGACATTGTCCAGCCGCCCAATATCGCCAATGTAGACCAGCGTCGCGCCGTTGGTTGCCTCGCCCAGCACCATATCCGGCGTGATGACGCGCCCATCGTCAAGGGTGATCGAGTCGCCCGCCACCAGCCGCCCGCGTTCGGGACCGGCAGGCACGCCCAGCGCCGCCGCCTGCTCGACCAGAAACGGACGGCGCTGGCGTTCCTGAAAGATGAAGCCAAACGAGCCGCTGCCGCGATGCGTCACCGGAAAAGCGCTGACGGTGAATTCCTTCGTTTCGAGGATCAGCCCCGGCTTCAGCTCCAGCAGGTTAATCTGCACCGGCAGGCGTTCGTAGCCCAGCACGACGTTGTACAGCAGCGCGTGAACCCGGTCGAGCGTCGTGCGGCTGCCATAGATATCAAGTGTCTCGATGCTTTCCCAACGGGCGAAGGTTGATACCAGACCGCCCAGTCCGAGGATGTGATCCAGATGCGCGTGAGTCAGCAGAATACGATTCAGGCGTTTAAAGCCGATGCCGCTGCGCAGTATCTGGCGCTGGGTGCCTTCGCCACAGTCGATCAGAAAGCGATATTCGCCCGCCAACACTGCCTGCGAGGACAGCCCTCGCTGGATGGATGGCGCGGACGCCGAGGTGCCAAAGAAGACGATCTCAAACATGGATTACCTGCCCTGAACGGCGATTTGCCCGATAAACATGCGCGTGCCCCGCGGTTGGTCGCCATCAAACGCATTCAGGCGAATACGGGTGTTGCCCTCGTAAGCCCCCACCGAAATGCTGTAATTGGCGGTGGGCATGGTGGGCGGAAGCTGGACGAACGTCACCTGAATGAAGACGTCACGCGGGCGCAGGCTTTCGGACAGCACGCTGATCGGGTCATGCTGCGCTGCGGGCAGGGCTGCCGGATCAGATTGTATATGCGTGAACAGACGCAGGTCGGTTGGCACGATGCCGTCCACCCGCCAGAAGGTGATGACTTCCAGCACGTCGCCCGGCAGATAAATATCTGACCAGTTCTGCTCATATCCCAGAAAGGTGACATTGCCGCCAAAGCGCACCGGCGGCGCGGTCACTTCCATGCCGCCGGACGATTCCGGCGCGAAGGATGTCGGCGCGGTGGTGGTGAACTCGCCGATGGTGTTGGCAAGGCGCGACTCGACATCCAGCACCACCACGCCATTCGGCGGCAGGTCGGGACTGTGCAGCACCTGCCCATCCGCCACCCAACCGGCGAGATAGGCGGGCATACTCTCCAGCGCGTTGGCTTCAGGCAGAATCAACTGTTCCCGCGCGCCGCCCTGAGTGAAGATCAGCCCGGTGCCGCAGTCGGCATAGCGCAGGTCGGCGTCGGCGCGGTGCATCATCAGGGCGATCAACTGAGTGCTGGTGAGCTGCGGCGGCGCGTTCGGCGGGTGCAGCACCGGCGTGCAAATGACCGCTGGCAGATCGGACACCGTCACGTCAAGGCGGTGCGCCAGCATCCCCAACCGGGCGTTGTAGGCGGTCTGGGTGGCGGGCAGCCGCGACCAGCCGCCGAACAAATCGCCCACCACCCACTGAAGATCAAAAATAATCAGCGCCGTCAGTCCCAGCGCCATAATACGGCGGGCGGTCTGGTCGCGCAGGCTGCGGTAGAGCGCCGTCACGCCTAAGCCAAACAGCAGCGCTAACAGCGGCAGCAGCGCGGCATAATACAGGAAATTCGGGCTGCTGTCGCGGATCAGCGTCACCGGCACAATCAGCAGGACGCCCAGCAGCAGCAGGGTGAAGCGCGGCTGCCGCCAGTAGCGCAGCGCCACCAGCAAGCCGATCAGCACGAACAGACCGCTGACCAGGTTGAGCAGCGGGCGTCCGGGCAAGTTCCAGACCGCGCTGGTATCACCGGCGAAGAACAGCCCGCCGACTCCGTCGATCAACGAGTCAATCGGACGATTGATGTTCGAGGCAAAGACGCGCCCCGCGCCCGCCAGTTGGGGAAACTGAAGGCTGGACGTGAGATAAGGCGTGGCGATGACGATCAGAACCACCACCGCAAACCAGGTCAGGCTGAGGGTACGGCGGGTCAGCGGCTGGCGCGAGAGGACGACGTAGATGATGAAGATCATCACCAGCAGCGTGATAAGAAAACTGACCGGATGCACGTAGAAGCCAACCCCCAGCAGAACGCCCAGGGCGGCAAACGGCGTGGCGCTCGCCTCGTGCCGCCTGCCATAAATCGGCAGGGCAAGCGTCAGCGCCAGCAGCGCCGCCGTAAAGAACAGCGGCACCAGCGCCTCGCTGACGGCGGTGCGCGACAGCAGAATGGACAGCATATTGACGGCGAGCAGCCCCGACGCCGCCAGACCCGCAGGCGCGCCAAACAGCCGCCTGCCGAGGGCATACATCAGCGCAAGCGTGAGCAGCCCGGCGAAGACTGACAGCATCCGGTAACCCAGCAAGCCGCCCCCGGTGGCGGCGGTGAACGCCGCCAGCATCGCCGGAAAGAACCCCTCGCGTCCCTCGCCACCGAGGTTATAGAACACTTCGACATGCCCCAACCGGACGGTTTCGGCAATACGAATGCTGGTAATCTCCTCCTGGTTCAAGCCAGGCGGCAGCGTAGTAACCGCGTACAGGCGCAGGAAGACTCCTAGCAAAAGCAGTACAACCGCCAGACCAAAACTCGTCCGATCAGACAACCATCACCATCCAGTAAGCAGCAGATAAAAACCTATATTGCGGTCGCCCACGCCGTGAACGCCAGCACCAGCGCCGCCAGCGCCACGTTCGCCCACGTCAGGCGCACTTCGCGCCGCCGCAGGCGTTCGTAGTCCGCCGGGTCGCCCTTGCCACGCTCGACCAGCAGCGACGTGCGTTCCAGCGCCGGTACGACGCCATACTGCACCGCCAGCCCACAGATCACCATGCCGATGATGGCGATATGCTTGAGCAGGATCAGACGGCTCCAGTCGTTGGAGAAATCGAACACGCCCATGTAATTGGGATCGGCGGGCATCTGGAACAACCCGGTGAGCACCAGCACGAACAGGCTGAAATTGGTCAGCGGGTAAAAGCGTTTGCGCAGCCGGTTGAGAAACGCATACAGCGCCGGGCTTTCACTCAGGGCGCGGCGCGCCTCGGGCCAGACCATCAGCACCAGCAGCGCCAGCCCCCCCAGCCAGAGCACCGTCGCGATCAGGTGGAAGAAATAGCTAATTGCAAGGAGTGATGGGGACAAGACCTTGTGCCTCCGGGCTGCTGGGATCACGAGCAGGACGGAACTCGCCACCGCAGTATTTCGCCATATTGGCGAGATCGATATATGCCTGACGAGTATAGCCATCGGGAGTGGAAATTGACCACCAGTATTCTTCGTTGGCTTCCGTCCAGGCAGGGTTGGCAATGTAGATCATCGACATCAGCCCAACCCAGGGACGCCAGTGCTGGGCGGCATACTCGTAAGCGGCGACCAGATTCCGCGCCTGTGCCGCTTCATCGGGGACGGCAAACCACGCCATATTCGAATCGGGGCGCGGGTCAAGTGTCCAGCCAGTTTCGAGGATCGCCATCTGCCGGGGGGCATCGCCGTTGGCGATCATGATCCGGCGCATATCCTCGACGCGGCGGAAGGTGAAGAACCGGTTGCCGCCGGGCGCGTCCGCCGGGTCAACTTCCGGGGCGCTGTAGCCGGGCGCGTGGACGCCAACCACATCGACGTACTGCTGAAACCCGGCATCGTACATCTGCTGGAGATACACGTCGTCCGGGATGGCAATGTCGCTGTAATCGCCAGTGGGAGCCAGCCCGGCGGAAATCAGGATCGCGCCGGGATCGACGGCGCGGATCGCCTCGCTGCACGAGCGCAGCAGCGCCACGTAACCCGCCGCGTCGGGAACCTGCCCGCCCCATTCGCGCGACAGGTTCGGCTCATTCCATATCTGGTAAGCGGCGACGCGCCCGTGATAGCGCTCGGCGATAACGCGGCAGTACTGCGCCCAGTCGTCGAGACTGTCGGGCGGGGTATCGACCACCGCTTCAGCCGGCATGGTGACCGGCACGCTGCCGGTCATCGCCCAGGGCGGCGTGTCAGTCAGGCGAACAACCAGCTTCAGGTTGCGGCGCTCCAGTTCGACCAGCAGCGCGTCGGCGCGGTCAATGCTCCATACCTCGCGCTCCGGCTGAATGTCCTCCCAGGCGAAGGTCTGCTTGACGTGGCTGAACACCATGCGCTGAATCCAGTCCATGTGCAGCCCCGCCGAGCCGTCGTCCCACCACAAAAACGCCTGAATGCCGTAAGTCAGCGGCGTAAACGGCGGATCGGTCACCCGGAAGCCGAGAAAGGCATCGGTTGACGAGCGCGGCGCGCTGGCAAGGAGCGCGGCAGCGACGCCAATGACGGCGAGACGGATGATGATTTTCATTGCGACAGGTTATGGAGAGGGGGTCGGGGGGTGAGACGCGCAGGCATCACATACCCTGTCCCCAGAATCAAAGGACGGACACGACAGTGTCGTGTCCCTACCCTGACAGCAGAGATTTGCGTATTTGGCTGCAATGGGAAGCCCTTTACTGAAATTGTGCCTCGTATTCCCGGTTCCAGTCGCGCACCGCGTCAAAGACGGGGCGAAAGACCGTTTCGGGTCCGATGATCGAATAAGGCACATTCTCGTTATCAGGACTCCAGCCCGCCTGCGGACCGTAGTTCAGGTTCCACAGGAACGCCAGCCAGACAATATCCCAATCGAGCATGTTATCGATGGCTTCGACGGTGAAATCGCGCTGCTCTTCGAGTGTGTTGTCGTAGGAGAACTCCAAGCCTTCGGGCACGCCCTGCAGGTCTTCAGCCGAGGGCCAGCCGAACTCGGTCACGCACAGCTTCTGGCTGCCGCCCGCCAGTTCGATCTTGTTGGCGTAGGTCTGAAGGGTGCTGCGGAAGCTCCAACTGTGGTGTGGGTTGCCGCCGGTATCCGCCGGGAAAGGTCCCCGGAACTGCGCCGATGGGTCGTTGGGGACGCTGTCCCAGGTCACGCTGGGGCTGATGTTGTAGCCGTTGTGATGCGCCCCGACGCAGTCCGCCACGTCGAGGACGCCAGCTTCAATCATCTGATCCATGTAGGTGAAGTCGTCCCAGGCGCGCACGCCGTCGCTCAAGCCGGTGGGCGAGAGCGCGCCGCTGACTATGATAATGCCCGGATCAATCGCCTTGACGGCATTGTAGGTCTGGCGCAGCAGCTCGACGTAGTTGGCGGCGCTGAGTCCTTCGGTGGAAGTCCACTCGCGGTCAAGGTTCTGCTCGTTCCACACTTCGACAGCGTGAATCATGCCAGGATAGCGCTCGACCATCGTAGTCACGAAATCAACATAATCCTGATAATCGGCAGGCGGACCGTGCTGCGTCAGGTCTACCCCCGGCTCGCGCGACCATTCGGGCGCGGTGACCACCGAGACGAGCACGCGCAGGTTCTGATCGCGGGCAGCGGGCAGGAAGATATCAGTTTCCAGCCAGTCGTAGCTGTCCTCCTCGGTTTCCATGTTTTCCCAGCGCACCTGCATCTTGACCCAGTTCACGTCCAACTGGTTGGCAGCGACGTTGATCCACTCGCTCATGCGGTCATAGCTGACCTGCACCTGAGTACCCAACTGAAAGCGGCGCACGTCAATCGGGCGCGGCGCTGCCGTCGCGGCATTCAGCGCCTGCGCCGAGGCGTCCTCGGTAGCTGCGGACGCTTCCTCAGTTTCCGCTGGCGCTGTCGTCGGCGTCAGCGTAGCCGCCTGCGCGACGGCGATGGTCGCCGAAGGAATGGCGACGTTGCGCAGGTTGGTTCCCGGCGGCGTCAGCGATCCGTAAGCCATGTAGATGGCGATGAATGTGACCAGCGCCATGACCAGCGTGATTCCCCCCCAGATCAAGAGGAAGCCGCGTACCTGCTTGCGGTGTTTGTTTTTCAGTGACGATGCCATCATTCAATCTCGCATCCACATCATGTTTCAGACAAGCGGACACGACTGTGTCGTGTCCTGCATCTCATGCCTGCGGCTGGCGTGCCACAGACATAAGGTGATTCTTACCGCGCGGCTGCCATCGCATCACATGCCGGGCAGCCGCCGCCGGGACGAATCATCGCGTAGCCCGCCTGCGGGTCGCTGCCGTACAGCGTGAAATCGACGTTCCAGACGATCAGCAGGCGCACGCGACCGCTTTGCGACGACAGCGCCGCCGCTTCCGCCAGCCATGCCGCCTGCTGCGCTACCGTCACGTTCTGCGCCCACGAGAAGAAATCTGGCAGCCCGCCCAAGCCTTCGGGTGACAGATAGCCCAGTTCGGTGAAGCAGATCGGGCGCTGACCGCCAATCGCGTTCCAGTAGGTATCCAACATGCCCTGGAAATAACGGGTGTAGTAGTTGTCGCGCGGGTCACCGCCGAACTGGCTTGGTCCGACGATGCCTTCGTTGTAGTGCGCGCCGAGGCAGTCCATGTACTGCGCCCCGCCCGCCGCGACCACTTCGCGCACCCAGCGGTCATCATTCATGACGCGACCGGGATATGCCGCTTCCGCGCCGGTGGGCGCAGGCGCGCCGCTGATGACCATGACGCCGGAGTTAACACCCTTGATGGCGGTGTATGCCAGCCGCAGCATCTCGGTGTACATCGTGCCGCTGATCTGCCCCTCGGGCCATTCGCGGTCAAGGTTCGGCTCATTCCAGACCTCGATAGCGTCGGGGCTGTGCGCTGCCACGCCGCCCAGGAACGAGGCGAATTCCTGCATGTAGCCCTGCCCGCCCGCGCCAAGTTCGGCGGGGCTGCCAACAATGCCCAGCAGAATCTTGAAGCCGCGCGCGTGCGCCTCGCCCACAGGACCCGACACCACGCCCGAATCCATGCCGGGTGAATAGCGAATCTGCACCTTCATCCAGTTCATACCCGCGCGCTGCATGGCGGCAGCCGCGCCGGTGCCCGTTCCGGTGACGTGACCGCCATATTCAAACGATCCGGCGACAATGCTGCCCGAACCGGGCGCTGCTGGGACTGCCGCCGCCGGAACCGCCGCTGCGCTGGTCGCCGCCACGCTGCGGTTAGGCGTTGTCGTCGGCGAAGGCATAGGCGTAGGCGTTTCGGTGGGGCGCTGGGTGGGCGTCAGCGTTGGCGCGAACACCGACACAGCCGCGCCGCCGCGCCGCGTCTCGGCTGAGGCGTCGCCCTCCGCGTCCGTCTCCACGACAGCTACATTAACAGCGTAGTTGCCGTCCGGCGCGATAATCGTGGCGACCAGTGGATCGCCTAAGCCGGTGGTCACTTCCTCAACCACGCCATCGACGCCCTGAATCGTCCAGCGCAGCGCCAGTTCGTGGGCTTCTGGCTGGACGGGCAGCCCCAGCTTATAGCTGGCGATCATCTCCAGCACGCCGTCGGCGATGCCTTCCGCCAGCAGATCGGTGAAGGCGACGCCGCCGAGAGCAAACGGCAGCGCGTAATCCATACGGAAGCGCAGCGCGTCGGGCGTGGAGAGCCACATCCGGGCGATCCGCGTTCCATTGTCATTCACGTAATCAAGGTAGGGCTGTCCGGTTGCTTCGTCGCGTCCTGCTTCCGGCAGGAAACCATCCAGCCGCGCCCGGAACGACTGACCGGGATTGACCGTCCCGGCGTCGGTCGTCTCGGCTTCGACGATCACATCGCCCAAAGCCGACAGCGCCTCGTCGTAGCCAATCGAGGTGATGGCGTTCCCCGCCTGCCGGGCAGAACGCGCCGACAAACCGAGCACCAGCTTGTCGCGGCTGACCTGGCTGATCGCCCAGCGCAGCAGCGCCTCAATCGGGCGATCCGTTCCGGGCGTGAAGGCGGTCGGGTCAAGCGGCAGATCAATCTGCATCAGATCGACGGCAGCGCCCAACGTCTGCCAGTCATACGCGCCGGTGTACCATTCGCCTTCGCGATTCTCGGCTTCCGGCACCGCGACGCCCAGCAGCAGACCGCTGCCCGCCAGATTGCGGCTCAACTCGCGCATGAAGGCAGAGAAGTTGTTCCGCTGGTCTTCGGGCAGGTCACGGTAGTCAATGATCACGCCGTCATAGCCCGATCCGGCGAACGCTGCCACCTGCGCCGCGTGTTCGCTGCGCAAACTGCTGCTGCTCAGAATCGCCGTCACCGTCTGCGGGTCAGTGGCGCGTGGATCGACAAAGTTGCGAATGACCGGCGCGACCAGATACCCGGCGTTCTGGTCAAAGCCAGCCGCCAGGCTGCCGGTGAGGCTGCCCGCCAGCGTGGGCTGCAAGCCCGCCGGTGAGACGATGGTCGCCACGTTTGCCACGTCCTGGCTCAGCGCCTGGGTTACGTCCACCGAGACCAGCACTCGCGGCTGGGCGGGCGGCTGCCCGGCAAACAGCGCCACATGATCGGGAACATCGGCTGTCCCGACGACGATCTGCCCCTCGGTCACCTGAGAGGGCAGGAAACGCGGGTTCCGCGCGGCGCTGTCGTCGGCGTCATAGCCGTATACATCAAGCAGATCGGGGTTCACGCCTTCAGGGACAGTCAGGCTCAGCGTGACCATCTCCGGCGCTGTTCCGGTGGTCTGAATACGATACATCAAGCTGACCAGCGTATGGTCGGAAATCGAGTCAAAGCCAGTCTGGGCGGATGATTCTACCGAGTCGATGGCGACGCCAAAATCGGTGCCGTAGTCTGGACCATACACTGCCACCGTCAGCCCGTCGGCAGCGGCGGCGTTCTGGTCGGCGTTCAGCGGCGCGTACTGCGGTCCAAACAGCCGGTCATACAGGCTGACGGGTGGCAGAAACAGCCCCAGCCCCACCAGCGCGGCGACGAACACCAGCGTGACGATACCCGCGATCCAGCAGCCACAGCCGCCGCGTTTGGGTTCTGGCGGCTGGTGATAGATGCGGCGCGGAAGTTCGGGCTGAACATAGGCATGATGCGAATGTTCCGCCTGCGAATCGTCCAGGTTCCTGTCGAGTTGTTCCTGGTCTTGCGTCATTCACATTCCTTACAAACTTCGTTTCTCTAGGATGGCATAGGGGCGCAGCATGGTGCGCCCCTACCCGAATACTCCACTAATGCTGCGCGCGTCAGACTACCGGCGCTGGCTTAATTTGCCAGCAGATCACATGCCGGGCAGCCGCCGCCGGGACGAATAATCGCATATCCCGCCTGCGGGTCTGCGCCGTAGCCCCCAAAGTCGATATTCCAGATGATCAGCAGGCGCACGCGCCCACTCTGGGCTGCCAGCGATACCACCTGATCGAGCCACTGCGCCTGCTCGGCAAGCGACGTATTTGCCGCCCACTCAAAACCAGCCGGCAGCGGACCGAAGCCCTCCGGTGACAGGTAGCCAAGCTCGGTAAAGCAAAGCTGGCGCGAGCCGCCAAAGGCGTTGTAGTAGGTGTTCATCATGGCGCGGAAGTAGCGGGTGTAATGGCTGCTGGAACCACGCGGGTCACCGCTGGTTGCCGTCGGCGGCAGGATGCCTTCGTTATAGTGAATGCCGATGCAGTCCATGTAGTTCGCCGCGCCCGCCCGCGCCATGCCCGCCAGATAGTGATTGTCGTCGCAGCCCGCGCCGGTGCAGCCGCCGAAAAAGCCGGTTGGGGCGGGCGCGCCGCTGATAACGAGGGTGTTGGGATTTCTCGCCTTGATGGCGTTGTAGGACAGCCGCAGTAAGTCGGTGTAACTGGCAGGGTTGATGCTGCCTGAGGGCCACTCGCGGTCAATGTTCATCTCGTTCCAGACTTCGATAGCGTCAGCGCCCAGCGCTGCCAGACCGCCGACGAAGCTGGCATACTGATCAAAATAGCCGCCGCTGTACAGGTGCGTCGGCTCGCCGACCACGCCGAGCATAATGCGGAAGCCACGCGCGTGCGCGTCGTTAATCCAACCGGCGATGCTGGATGGGTCCTGTCCGGCGCTGTAGCGCACCTGACGCTTGACCCAGGTCATGCCAGCCCGGCGCATCTGATCGGAGGCATACGTGCCCCAATCGGCGACGTGCCCGCCGTAGCTGAAGCCGCGCACCGGCGCGGTGTTGGTGATCGGCGCGGCTGGCGCAGCCGGGGCAGTGGTTGGCTCAGTGCCCGGTGATTCAACCGGCGGCGCAGCCTGCCCGCCTTCGGGCGCGCCCAGACCAAACGGCGTATCGACCCAGATCGATGGCAGCGCCGCCGTCTGATCAGGCGTCACCGACAGCAAATCGGTGCTGATCCAGCCAATATCACCGTTTGGGGTAATGCCCCGCAGCCAGCCGAGCGCCTGACCATCCACGCGGAAGGTCGTGCCCGCCGGAACGATGACGATCCGCCGCCATTCGGTGCCGGGACCCGAACGAAGATATGCGTTTCCAGTAGTGGTGGTGTCAATGCCGCCCTGCGCCTTGACGGCGGCGAAGAGGAATACGAGAACAAAGATCGTACACAGTAGTATGGCATTTTTCCGCATTCTCACGCTCTGTTTCTATCCCCCATCTCTTATGAGACTTCCCAGTGCCGAAGTCGGCGGCATTTTAGCAGAGCGAGGGGTGAATCGCAAATCAGCCCCTCAAAAGACCCACAACGCCGCCAGAGTTACCAGCATATAATCGGAAGATACGGTTCATTGAACAACGAGGCGCTTCCATGTTGAAACAATTCATTCTGCTGATGCGCGAAACCGTCCGTGAATGGTCAGACGATGGCGCGGCAAGCGTAGCGGCGGCGCTGGCGTATTACACCATCTTCTCGCTCGCGCCGCTGCTGATCATCCTCGCTTTAGCCGTCGGCGCTTTCCTCGACCAGAAGACAATCGAGCAGGATATTCTCGGCAACGTCGAGATGACGGTCGGATCAGACGCCGCCCGCACGCTGCGCGATCTGATCGCGACCGAGGACGGCGCGCGCACGCGCTCCGATGTGATCGGCACCATCATCTGGTTCTCGGTTATGCTGTGGGGCGCGTCGGGCATTTTTGCCCAGCTTCAGAAGGCGCTCAACAAAATCTGGGAAGTGCGGGGCAAGCCCGGACGCTCACCGCTGGTCTTTATCAAGGATCGACTGCTGTCGTTTGGCGTGGTCATCTTTGCTGCCGCCCTACTGCTGGCGACGATGCTCATCAATACTGGCTTAAGCACCCTGCTGGTCAAAAATACCACCGCCGGACAGCTCGTTCATCTTGTCCGACCGCTTCAGGTGCTGGTCACGCTGAGCATGATCACGGTGCTGTTCGCCACGCTGTTCAAAGTGCTGCCGGATGTGACCCTTCGCTGGAAAGACGTATGGGTGGGGGCAGCGTTTACGGCGGTGCTGTTTTTCGTCGGTCAGTTCGTGGTCGGGCTGTATATCGCCAACGCCAACGTGGGGACGGTGTTTGGCGCAGCCGGTTCGCTGACGGTGATCCTGGTCTGGATTTATTATTCGGCGCAGATTTTGCTGTTTGGGGCAGAGTTCACCGAAGTATGGGCGCGGCATCACGGCGTCAGCCTTCAGCCCGACGGCGACGCGGTGTGGAGGAATCCGGTGCAAGCTGAAGAAGAACTCGCCCGCGCCCGTGAGCGCAGCACCCGGCGGCAGCCTACATCCACGCCATAGCGGGGAAACATGAACGCAAATATCAGCAGCGCTGTGCCATACGCGGATGTTAGCGCGGTTCTGCGCGATTTATCCGCCGGTATCGCCCATATCTTCGGCGATCAGCTTGTCGGCGTCTATTTGTTCGGCTCGCTGTCATACGGAGACTTCAACCTCGAAAGCAGCGATATTGACCTGGTGGTCATCCTGCGCCAGCCAGCGTCGCAAAACGAACTGGAGTCGCTAAAGCAGCTTCATAACGAAGTGGCGAAAAAGCATCCAAAGTGGGCAAATCGTCTCGAATGTTCCTACACGCCCATCGACATGCTGGCGAGCACTCTGCCGCCAGAACAGCCGCGCCCGTATTTTGGCGAAGGCAGCTTCTATGACGAAGCGCAGTACGGCAATGAGTGGATCATCAACAACTATCTGCTCTACCAACACGGCATCACGCTGCTGGGTCAGGACTTCAGGGAACTGATCAGCCCAATCGGCATTGCTGAAGTCCAGAAAGCCTGTATTCAGGACCTGTTTCAGGAGTGGGTGCCTAAAATCACCGATCCGGATTGGCTGAACAACAGCCATTACCAATCCTATCTCGTCCTCAACCTGTGCCGCATCCTGTACACCGTCAAATGCGCTTCAGTCGGATCAAAAAAAGCCTCTGCCGCCTGGGTGAAAGATCACCATGAGGAATGGCGCAACCTCATCGAAACGGCGGAAGACTGGCGCTATGGGGTGGAAATGCGGCGGCAGGATGAGGCGATTGATTTCATCCGCTTTGTCGCCCGTCAGGTCAGCGCCGCGCCGCCAGACATATAGGTCTGCCCCACCCACCGCATTTGCTGCCTTGCCGTCGGCTGCAAAGCCCATCTCGATATTGACTTCACGGGAATGCTTCATTAGAATTCGGGCACAAAATCATAGTGATACAGGCTGCCGGGTTGTTGGCAGTTTGCTCAAACTGGGTCCTGCGCGGCAGGACTTCCGAACCGTGTCAGGACCGAGAGGTAGCAGCACTAAGGAATGTATCCTGGGTGCCGCAGGCGCTCCCGGTTTGAGCAAATTGCAAATAACCCGGTCGCTTTTATAATCGAAGCTATGAGTCCTGATACCCCTCCGCACCTGCCCGCAGTTTCGGCGGCTGCCACCCAGCCGCTGCCCAGCGCGCGCCCCGCCTGGCGAGCTTACCTGCCTTTTATCAGCCTGTGTCTCGTCATCAGTCTGGTGATCCTGGTCGTCATCGCGGCGCTGGTCGCCAACCTGATCCGCACCATCCCGGTGACAGTGGTGCTCGACGGCGAAGCCTTCCAGCACCAAACGCGGGCGGCGACGGTCGCCGACTTACTCCGCGACATCAATCTCACCGTCGATACGCGCGATCTCGTCTCGCTGCCGCTGAATACGCCCATTGAAGACGGTCTGGTGCTGCAAATCACCCGCGCGCGCGGTCTGACGCTGACGGTTGATGGGCAGACGCGCGTCCTGTGGACAGCGCTCACTAACCCCGCCGACATTCTGGCAAGCGCCGGAATCGAGGTGAGCGAGAGCGACGTGATTCAACTGGACGGCACAGCGGCGGCTCTCGAAGACCTGGCGCACTGGCCCGTACCGATTATGAGAATGAACGTGCGCCATGCCATGATCCTGCGGCTGGACGACAACGGCGAGCAGCGCCTCATCCAAACGACGGGTGAAACGGTAGGCGACGCGCTGTTTGAAGTCGGCATTCCGATCTACCTTGCCGACGAAATCTCAACCGACCTGAACACCCCCATCAACCCCAATCTGAACGTGTCGATCAGACGGGCGAAGTCGGTCACCATCACCGCCGACAGCCTGACGATTGAGACGCGCACCCAGGGAGAGACGGTAGCCGACGCCCTCGCCGACGCCGGAATCGCGCTCATGGGACTGGACTACACCATTCCGGCTGAAGATGAGCCGCTGCGCGATAACAGCCAGGTGCGCGTCGTGCGCGTGAAGGAAGAGGTGATCACCGAGACACAGTCGGTAGACTATGAAACGGTGCAGCAGGCAGACAGCACGCTGGAGATCGATCAGAGCCTCGTCCGGCAGGAAGGGCAGCCGGGACTCTCCCAGACCATCACCCGCATTCGCTATGAAGACGGCGTTGAAGTCTCGCGCGCAGCCGGAGAAGCGACCATCCTGCGCCCGCCGGTGAACCGCGTGATCGCCTATGGCACGAATGTGGTTATTCGCAGCGTGGATACGCCCGATGGCGCGCGCGCTTACTGGCGGGTGCTGCGCCTGTACGCCACCAGCTACCATCCCGCCGCGCTGGGCGGCGATTCGACCACCGCCACCGGGCAGACGCTCCGGTATGGCATCGTCGCCGCGGATACCAGCGTCCTGCCCTTTGGCACTGAAGTCTATGTACCGGGCTACGGCATCGGCGTGGTGCAGGACACCGCCCCCCCGAGGCGCGGCGGCATGTGGATCGACCTCGGCTACAGTGACGCCGACTACCAACAGTGGTCGCGCAATGTGGATGTCTACGTGCTGGGCGAAGCGCCCTAGCTTCCTCCCAAGACTCTGGTTTGCAGCCTTCACTCCGTGGGGCGACGTAGGGACACGACAGTGTCGTGTCCGCCGTCCTCCGCCCTCCTTAATTCCCCTCGTTTGCGCGGTCATACAACCGATGCTATGCTGCATGGTAACGCTCGTTCACACTTTTAAGACTTTTAAGGGGGAAACATGGCACAACAGCCGCTGCTGGCAGGCGTTGACCGCAAGATGATTGTGCAGATTGTCGCCATACTGTTGGCGATTGGCGGCGTTTTTGGGCTGTGCGGCGGCATCGCGGCAGTCTTCGGCGGAACCTTCCTCGGATTTCTCTCGGCGGGAAGCGCGCCGCTGGTGGGCATGTCAGGCGATGCCGAGGCAACTGCGGCGGTGGCGGCAGGCACCGGTGTCGGGGTGCTGGTCGCCATTCTGGGTATTCTGCTGCTGATCGAGGGCATTCTGGCGCTGGTCGCGGCGGTGGGCTTGTTCACCCGCCAGCCGTGGGCACGAATGGGCACCGTGATCGTCTGCGTGATCGGGGTGGTCGCGCAGGTTCTGAGCCTGATCACCGGCGGCGGCTTTTCGGCGATCATTCAGGGCGTCATTTACGCATTTGTGGCATATTTCTTTTATACCGATGTGGAACTGCGCGCCTACTTAGAACGCCCATAGGCAAACCAGGGCAAGCCCATAAATTATACATACCGGGGGCGGTTTGTGAGCCGCCCCTTGCCAGGCAGACCCTCTTGTCCCTACAAGTCATCCCCGCCGGAGAAACCACCGCCATCGCCCAGATCAACGCCCTGCGCTTCCAGATCGCGCTCGATGCGATCCGGATCGTCGCCTTTCATCAGGCGTCCGGCAACTTCCTGCATCGTCGGGTCGTCAATCGCTTCGTCCTGCCCAAGCTGGTGCATCATGCGCCCCACCTCGCGGGTATCGCCACCGTCCAGCACCGACAGCATCTCATCCGACGACATCTTCGAGAAGTCTCGGCTTGGGCGCTGCACCGCCACCCGCGTGATCAGGCGGGTTAAGGCGCTGCTGCCGCAGTTGGGGCAAACATGCCCCGCTTCGGATGCGGCGTCATAGGCTTTATAGGTCTTGTAGAACAGCGACACACGCCGCTTGCATGAATTGCAGCGGAAATCATAAGCTGGCATAATCCACCTCGTTACGGTTCTAGCCCTATTATAAGAAAGCATTCCTCCATGCTCAATGATCCCCCGCCAGAGAAGCGCAGGGTTCATCCATTAGAACAGCCCCCACAACAACCGCCGCCCACCCCAGATGACCAGCCCCCACAGCCGCAGCGGCATCCGGTGACGCTGCACATCCCGTCAGTGCGTCCTACCGTCACTTACGCGCTGCTGGCGATCAACATCGGCATCTTCATCATCCGGGTGCTGTCACCTGCGCTGGACGAGCAGTTCTTCCTGTGGGGAGCGAACAACCAGACGGCGGTGCTGTTCAATGGCGAATTCTACCGCCTGTTTACGTCAATGTTCCTGCACGCCAGCATCTATGATGGGGCTGGCGGCTTTGCCATGCAAAACAGCCTGCACCTGATCTTCAACTGCTACATTCTGTATCAGGTCGGATCATCGGTGGAACGGCTGTTTGGACACGCGCGGTTCGCGATCATTTACCTGCTTGGCGGGCTAGCGGGATCGATTGCCAGCGCCGTGTTGGGCGACGCGCGTTCGTTTTCAGTCGGTGCCAGCGGCGCGGTTTTTGCCGTCATGGGCGCGCAGTTGATCTATCTCTACCAGCACCGGAAGCTGCTCGGTGCCAGCGGGCGGGCACAGATGCAAGGCGTGATCACTTTCATGGTCATCAATTTCGCCTTTGGCTTGCTCACCACCGTCGGCAGGGCTGGTGTTCGGGTGGATAACTGGGCGCATTTTGGCGGGGCGTTTGGGGGCGTGCTGCTGGCGTGGTTCATCGCGCCGCTGTATATCGTGCGCCGCCACCCGGAGCGCCCAAACGCGCTGTTGGGCGAGGACATCAACCCACTCAAAAACCGCTACTGGATCGTCTCACTCTTCGGCGCGGGGCTGCTGCTGGTGCTGATCGTCGCCCGAAGTATCCTGACCGGCTGAAGTCTCCAGCGCCTTTTGCGTCTGAAGCAGTTCCCAGCGCAGGATCGCCATTTCCTGCGCTATGGTCTTGTTTTCGCGCGACAGCTTGGTGACGACAATCGAGAAGTGCAGCAGGATGAGCAGCATGAAGATGATAGCGACCAGAAACAGCGCCGCTGGCGGGTACGTGATCACGCCGAGCATTGCCGCGATCTGATCGAGCAGCGGGCGCGACAGGCTGAGGATGAGCAGGATGATGCCGGTCGCCAGCCACAGCAGCGAATAATCCTCGCGCAGCTTGCGCTGGCGCACCAGCTCAATAATAAACACCAGCGCCGCGACGGACGCGATCAAGCCAAAGATCATGGCGCGGTCAATCATGACTCTATTCCAACACCAGTGAACACTGCCAGTATTATAGTGGCTTGGTCGGCAAAAATGCCACGCCTGGCGTGAAACATACGCCGCTTGTCAACCGCTTATTTCCCCGGTTGCTTTGCGCCGTACCATTCAATCGTTATACTCGGATTATGCGTAAACTGCTGCTGATTCTGACCCTACTGCTGCTCGCGGCATGTCAGTCCGACGTTCCGGCGAGTGATGGCACGCCAACCCTGCTCGCATTTCCGACGATGACGCCGGGACAGGTGATCCGGGGACCGCTGCCGACGGTCATCGCGCTGCCGCTGGACGGCGGCAGCCAGAGCAACCCGGCGACGGCTATCGCGCTGGCGAACCGCCCAACCGCTACCCCTAACTATCAATCCTGCCCCGCGCCCAACGCCGAGGCAGCGCTGGTCAGCCCCGCGCCCACGTCCTCGCGTGAGATTGACGACACCCTGCTGCGCTTCCTGAACGACGGCGGCAGCGTCCAGCAGCTTGAGATCACCCTGCGCGAAGCCTGGGATGTACTGGGCGACGACGGCAGCGTGCGCGGCGATCTCGACCTGACCCGTGAGGGGACAGCTGAAATCTTCGTCAGCTACCGCGCCCCGGATGAAGGCGGCGCGCTGGTCATCTTCGGCTGCTCTGACGGGCGCTACCTGATCCGCTATCAGACGATCATCGGCGGTGAAGCCGCCCCGACAATCATCAACACCAGCGATTTGAACGTCGATGCCCGCCCGGATCTGCTGTTCGCCAGCGAAGTGTGCGACAGCGGCTCGTGCCAGTACATTACCCGGCTGGTGACCTGGAATCCCGAACGCGGGCGCTTTATCAACCTGCTCAGCGGCGAATTGGCGACCGACGAAGTGCCGTCCATCGAGGATATCGACGCCGATCGGGTCAGCGAGCTGGTGGTGCGGCTGACCGATCCGGGGAATTCCAGCACCGGTCCGCTGCGAACCGGCTTCACCGTCTACGACTGGAACGGCGTGGTCTACACGCGCTCGGTCACGCAGTTGAACCCGCCGCGTTTCCGCATTCAGGTGGTGCATCAGGCAGATGCGGCGCTGGCGGCAGGCAACGCCGAAGAAGCAATCGCGCTCTATAATCTGGCGCTGACCGATCCGTCGCTGGAAAACTGGTACAACGACGATCAGATGGCGCTGCAAATTTACACTCAGTATCGGATGCTGCTCGCCTATGCCGATATCGAAGACGCGCGCCAGATCGAGCTTCATGCCAGCATCCTGCAAGCGTATCCCGATCCGGCAACCGCGCCGGTATTCGCGGAACTCGCCAAGACATTCTGGAACGCGCTGCAAGTGACCAACAATTTGCATAGCGCCTGTCTGGAAGTGCGGGATATAATCACCACGCGGCAGGATGCCCTGGAGCTGATGAACCGCTACGGCAGCCGCAGCCCCGCCTATACAGCGACCAGTCTCTGCCCGTTCTAAGCCAGCGGCTTCCGTCGATATATATACGCGCTACCAAACCGAGGATTGATGATGTCTGACCTGCTGCAATACTTCAAAGACCGCCGTCAGGAAATGGTGGATCTGCTGACGACGATGGTGAACTTTGAAACGCCTACCCGCGATAAGGCACACGTCGATAAAATGGGCGCGTTCCTCGAAGACCAGTTCCGCGCGCTCGGCGCGTCGTCGGTCACCCGCATCCCTCAGGTAGAAGCGGGCGACCTGCTGCTGGCGAAATGGAACGAAAACACGCCCGGCAAGCCGATCATGTTTTTGATCCACATCGACACCGTTTGGCCCCTCGGCACGCTGGCGCAGCGCCCGCCGACAATTGACGATCAGGGCAGGCTGTTTGGTCCCGGCGCGATTGACATGAAGGGCGGCATCACCGTCGTCCTGTCAGCGCTCAAGGGACTGAAGGATCGCGGCGAGATGCCGGAGCGTCCGATCTGGGTGCTGATGACCACCGACGAGGAAGTTGGCAGCGTCTATTCCAAGCCGACGATTATCGAGTTCGCGCAGCAGGCGGGTCTGGTGCTGGTGATGGAGCCTGCCACCATTGACGAAGCGCTCAAGACGCAGCGCAAGGGCGTCGCCACCTATCAGATCGACATTGAAGGGCTGCCTTCGCACGCCGGCAACGCGCCAGAGAAGGGCATCAACGCCATCACCGAGTTCGCGCAGCAGGTGACGCTGATCAACAGCTTCAACGATCTCCAGCGCGGCACGTCGGTTTCGGTGACGATGGTCAGCGGCGGCAGCGCCACCAACGTCATTCCGGCGCACGTCACCGCCTTTGTCGATACACGGGCGATCACCGTCGCCAACTACAACGAAATCCGCGAGAAGATGCTGGGGCTGGAGCCGCACGTTCCCGGCGCGAAGATCAAGGTCACGCAGACCAACGGTCACACGCCGATGGAACGCAACGAGATGATGATTCGTGCCTACCAGCAGGTCAAAGCCATCGGCGAGCGTTACGGCTTGTCGATTCACGAGGACAGCAGCGGCGGCGGCTCGGACGGCAACACCGTCGCCTCGCTGGGAATCCCGGTGCTGGACGGGCTGGGACCGCAGGGCGACGGGCTGCACGCGCTGCACGAGCACGTCGTCCTCAACAGCCTGCCGCGCCGTTCAACCCTGATCGCGGCGATGCTGAAGGAGTGGCAGTTTGAATGAATGCCCTGGACGACGATGGCTTCACTTTCAGTGATGCCAAAGAGGACGACGACTGGAGCTTTGTCAGGAACCAACTGACGGCGTTCAACTTTGCCGCGCTGCCGGAATTCTTCGATCCCGACCAGAAGCTGCCGCAGGTCAACTATTACCTGCGCGACGAGCAGGGCGCGATTGTCGGGGGCGTGCTGTGTGAAGTCCTGTGGAAGACGCTGCTGGTGAATTTTCTGTGGGTTGCCGGCGACCAGCGCCATCACGGCGTCGGCAAGCGCCTGCTCAACCGCGCCGAACGCGCGGGGGCGGAAAAGGGCTGCGCTTTCGCAACCCTGACCACGTTTGATTTTCAGGCGCGCGGCTTCTACGAGAAACAGGGCTATCGGGTGGTCGGTCAGGTGGATAACTTCCCGCCGGGACACACCTATTACACCCTGCGCAAAGACTTCTGAGCGCCGACGCGGCTCAACACCCGACCCTTCAGCCATAACATGACTGAGGAGTTACCCGGAGCAGCGGTTCATTGGACACGGTATTGTCGTGTCCGCTAAAAATGTTCTGCGGCTTCACTTTCTGTTACACTCATGGTTGAGATTAGCCAGTACACGGTCGAGCTACGCATTGAACGAAATTGAGCTTATGCGCCGCATCGTCCGCCGCGACCAACAGGCGCTGCGCGAAATATATCAGGAATATGGCAGGTCAGTTTTCAGCCTGACCTACCGGGTATTGCAGAACGTCGTCTGGGCTGAGGAAGTGACGCAGGACACCTTCCTCAAAGTCTGGGATCAGGCGGAGCGTTGGGATTCCACGCGCGGCAAGCTGAAGAACTGGCTGCTGACGATTGCCCATTACAGCGCCATTGACCGGCTGCGAAAAGAGCGCCGCCAGCCTTCGCTGCACGATGCCGAAATCAACGAGGAACTGGCGGGCAGCAACGGCACCTGGCAGGAAGGTTCGGCGCTGCACATGCTGATCGCGCATCTGCCGCCGGAACAGGCGCGGTTAATCGAGCTGGCATTCTTTGAGGGCTTAAGCCACAGCCAGATAGCGGCACAGACAGCGCTGCCCCTCGGCACAGTCAAGACGCGGCTGCGAACGGGCTTGCACCGCCTGCGCGATCTGTGGCATGAGTCCGGGTAGTCATATCAATCCAAAGCGCGTGATTTCCGCGTAAAATAGTATGAAGGACACATGACTTAACGTTACGATGAAAGAACCGATGACATCACCACTGACAGGAGAAACGTGCGCGCAGCTGCTGGAGCTAATCCCGGCTTACGCGCTGCGAGCAGCCGATCCTGACGAGACGGCTTTCATAGAAGCGAACCTTGCCGCCTGCCCTCAGGCTGCCGCGGCATTGGAAGATTATTTGCGCCTGGCGGATGAGATGCGCGCCGACGTGCCGCAGGTAGCGCCGCCGTCCGGTCTGGAAGAACGGCTGATGGTGCGCGTCGCCAGCACCACCCGCGAACAGCCGCGCATCGTCCGGCGTTCTCGTTCGCTGTGGGCGGGTCTGGCGGCGGCGGCTGCCGTCATCGCGCTGCTGGTGGGCACCAACGCCTACTGGCTGATGCGGGTGAACAGCCTGACACAGGAACGCGAGGCGCTTTCCGCCCAACTACAGGAGCGCAACGTCGCCAACACGATGGCATGGCTGACACGGGCGCAGTGGCGGCAGTTGGAAGGCACGCAGGACTCGAATGTGCTGGCAGTCATCATCTGGGAAGATGACGACTGCTTCCTGTATACGCTCAACATGCCTTCGCTGCCAGAGGATCAGGTGTATCAACTGTGGTTGGTGGAAAGCAACGACCGCCACGTCAGCGCGGGCACGTTCCGCGTCGATGACCGCGGCGCTGGCACGCTGAACTGCCACGCGCAGGAAGGTTTCCAGCCAATCGAGCGCGTTGGCATCACCAATGAGCCGCGCGGCGGCAGCAGCGATCCAACCGGCAGTCCGGTCGCGCTCGGCGACGTGTAAGCAACCCCCGCAGTCCCCACAACCGGTCACGCGCATGAGCGCGCCAGCCTGCCCGATAGGACAATCGGCGTATCTTTGTTTGCGGAACGGCAGATGTGATTTATAGTTATTGAAGCACTTATACTCGCCACTCTTGCGACCCGCTGGAGAGGACACCTTATGCGGTCGAAACGACGTTTGACTCCCAGCCAGCTCTTTTTTTGCCTCATCGCGCTGTCTGCCGCCGCTGCACTGGTGTTTGCGCCCTTAGGGACTGGCGGCGCTGCCGCGGTTGCCGCGCAGCCCGCCCCCGATCTGGCGGTTAGTATGAGCCACGTCGGCTCGCCGCCTGAATCGCCAAATTTTCTGCCACACACAAATGATGGAACGGTCAGCGTTGTCGTCAGCAATATTGGCGACATGCCAACCAGCGGCCCTGTCTCGGTGACCATCGTCCTGTCAGGCGGAGTCACACGCGGCACGACGACTTTCACCAGCACGCCAGCTGGCTTGTTCACGCTGGCGTCCTGCTTCGGCTCAACGGCAACCTTCACCTGCACGACTGCTGGCGTCATCGCCGCCAACGACTCCGAAACGATCACCTTTAATGTCATTTCGCCTGATATCGCTGCCGCTGGACCTTATAGAAACAGCGCCATCGTGGTTGGCGGTGGTGAAACAAACACGATCAACAACTCCTCAGACGATCCGGTGACCTTCGCCATCGGTGGCATACCAACCCTGACGCCGCCGCCGACCTTTACGCTGATCCCCACCCTGCCGCTGCCGCCAACGGTGACGCCAATACCCCCGCCGACAGCGACCTTTACGCCAACGCTGATTCCGCCGCCGCCCACGCGCACCCCGCTGCCGCGTCCGGCAAACGCCGGGCTGGCGATCCCGATTCCGCCTACCGGCGTCAACGTCGTCGTCAACCGCGACGGCGTGAACGTCCGTCTGCTGCCGGCGATTGGCGCGGAAGTGGTCGGCTTCGTCAACGCGGGAACGGTGTTTGAGAACGTCGAAGCGCGCAGCCCGGACAATGAATGGGTGCGCGTCAACTTCGTGGGTCAGCAGGCATGGGTGGGTGTGCCAGTGCTGACGGTGCTGGCTGGCGACATTACGACGCTGCCGGTTGCCGACCCGCGCACCATCCCCTACGGCGGCTTCGAGAACCCGCGCGCGGGCTTGACGAGCCAGATCAGCCAGTGGATCGGGCGGCTGGCACAAAGCGGGCTGCGCCTGCGCGCCGGTCCGAGCCAGGGCTATCCAGTACTGGCGAACGCCCCGCGCTACGCCGAACTGCGTCTGCTGGGGCGCACCGCCGACAATCTCTGGACTCAGGTCAACTGGGAAGGCACGCTCGGCTGGGTGGCGTCGCAGTTCCTCGAACTGCCGGAACCCGGTCTGGCGCTGTACGACAGCCTGCCAATTGACGGCATTGTTGCCGATGCGCTGCCGATCTCCGAACCGACTCACGACAGCTATATGGATACGCTGAAGCTGATGCGCGACCGCCTCGAACTGGCGCAGCCATCGCTGGACGATATCCGCGCCCGCTGGACGACGATAGCGCTCGGCGAGCGAACACAGTGCGGCAATTACCCGGCGCGTCCGAGCGATTACAACATTCCCAACACGGTGCTGGCGCCGTTCTACGACACGCTCAATCCGCTTATCACCGATTTCAACGCGGCGATGGAATATCTGCGCCAGGCAATCGACCTGCTGATCGAGTCGTGCCAGTTCGCCCAGCCGCCGGAAGGGCTGGTGGGTGAAGGTGGCGCGGCGGTTGCCCTGCAAGCCATCAACGAAGCCGACGCCCTTTTCTCCAGCCTGCGCGCGCGCCTGAACGAACTGATCCCGGATGATCGCACGCCGACTGAGGAAGAATGCCTGTTCACCTACCAGAACCGGAGCGAGATCGTCCCGCGCTTGCGTCCAAGCGTCGTCCAGTTCGGCAGGCTCAACGCGCGCAACATTGTGACCGGCTTCTGCTTCGACGCCACGATTGGCGCGAACTACCGCGTTGAGATCGTCAGGAGCAGCGGCAATATCCTGCCGATGGTTTCGGTCAGCTCATTCAACAACCCGACCAACTTCCTCGGCGTGGGCAGAATCGGCAGCCAGGGCGAAACCTATACCGCCGTGACGCCGATCCTGATCCCGGAGACGGGGCAGTACATCGTCATCGTCAGCGACCTGGCAGATACGGCAAGCCGAGGCGCTCCAGAGGGCGAATTCGCCATCCTGCTGACCGATCTCAGCGGCAGTTCCGGCTTGCTGCCGCCGGGCATGGCGCTTGATCCGAACACCGGACAGGTGATCATCAATCCAAGCCCGTTCAACCCGGTGGTGCCGACTGCCATCTTCAGCACGCCCGATCCCAACGCGCCGCCCGTGTTCGTCGCCAACTGCCCCAACGTCACCTACACCTGCTCGCAGTTGTTAAGCTGTGGCGAGGCGCAGGCGTGTCTTGCCGCTGGCAACACATCGCTTGACCCGGACGCCGACGGCGTGCCGTGTGAAGAAAACCTGTGCGGACCGAGTCTGCCAACGCTCACCTTTACCCCACTGCCCACGACCGACCTCGGCGGCGGATGAGACACAAAAAGAGGGACATGGCGGTTAAAACCATGTCCCTCTTTATTTTCCACTCAGCCAGAAATCGATTATGCCGTCGTGCGCGCCTTCTTGCGCAGTTCTGCAATTTCAACCGCCGCATCACGATCCGCCGGGCGACCGTTGCTGATCTTATCGCGCAGCAGTTGATCCAGCCGGAAGAGGTCGGTGCGCGAAGTCATATCGAGGGTCATCGGCGAAACCGATACCAAGCCCTCGTGCAGCACCACGTACACGTCGGAGTCCGGCTCGGCATCCGCCGGATCGGAATGGTATTGATAGCCGATGCGCCCCACGTCGCTCAAGGCAACGCGCTCTGGACGGGTGGGCCAATAAACCCGCCGCCGCGAGAGGCGCGTGGCTTTCCATGGCGTTTCGGGCGATGCGTTGATCGGCACGTCGATCTTCAGAACATCCACATCATCCGGGCGGCGGTTGTTGATAACCCATTCGCCAAAATAGCGGGCGAAATAGGCGGCAGCGCCAAAATCGACATTGGGGCTGTAGCTCAGGTGAAGATCGGGGCGCGTTTGCTGTGAAACCGCGATGGCGGGAATATCCAGACTGGCAGCTTCGAGCGCCGCGCCCACCGTCCCGGAAATCGTGACGCCGTTGCCAGCGTTTTCGCCATAGTTGATGCCGCTGACGACCAGCGATGGCAGCCTGTCCGCCAGTTCGACGACGCCATGCTGCACCGACTGGGCAGGCGTGCCGTCTACCGAATAGACCTTTTTGGCTGTCCCATTGATCAGCCGTTCCTCTTCGTAAATGCGTCCTTCGCTCGTCACCGGCATACTGCGCCCGGTTCCCGACTGCTGCAAGCGCGGCGCGACTACCAGCACGTCGGCGTAATCAGAGAATGCCTCTACCGCCGCCCATAAGCCGGGCGATGCGATACCATCATCGTTGGTGAATAAAACTAAAGGGCGTTCAGATGTCATCGTCACTGCTCATCATTGATTTCGGAATTACATCTTATCATAAACATTCGTGAGCGAAAGACAAGCCTTCATCACCAAAACTTAATTTGAGTGGCGATAACTTAACGTAGTGGTACAGTATGATGCGTGCCACTGGCGCGGTCTATCCAGGAGGAGTATCAGCCGATGTCTGCTTCTGACCATCAACCCTCAAATCAATGGGAATCGGTCTATACCACCAACAGCGAGCCAATCGCCTATCTGATCGCCGGGAAGCTGGAAAACGAGGGTATCAAGGCGATTGTGCGCAAGGAATCGGCGGGCAGCGCCTACGGAATTGTCGTCGGTTTGCTTGGCAAAGTGGACGTGCTGGTGCTGTCGGACGATTTCGAGCGCGCCGCCGCCATCATCGAAACGGAGGACGGTGACGAGATCGAACCGGGCAGCGATCCGGATTTCGAGGACGAGTTCTAGGTTGTGCTGTCATTCTCACCTGAACTCGATATTTTGATTGAATACAAATGCCAACACAACCTGGCTGTCACACGTCATGGCGCGGCGGCGGCTGCCTGCACAAGCTGGTCGCGGGTGGTGATATCGCGCAGCGTCACGATCCAGTCATGCAGGGATGGGCTGGCATCGCGCAGCGCTCGAACAGCGGGACCAATCGGGTCGTCACCGGCAACGCCGGGCGTCCCCGCCTGATAACCTCCATAGAAGGCGAACCACGCCTGATTCAGCTTGCGAATGACGTAGCCATGTCTCAGAAATAACTGCCGCCGCTTCTCCATGTAGCTTTCCGCTTCACGGACGAAGCCAAGCGATAACAGCTTGTCCACCGTCATCCGCGTTTCGTGCATCTCGCTGCCGAAGTCAAAAACCGGCGGTTCTGGCGGCAGCGGCGCTGCATCCGCCGCTGGTTCGGCTGGCGGCGGCACCAGATCGGGATAGTAGCGTTCCAGCACCAGCCGACCAACTTCCTGCCCGAAAACCTGCGCTGTCGTCTCGTTGATGATGCGCGTTTCGCCAGCAAAGTCGTAATTCAGCCCCAGCGCGAAGGCGAACAGGTAATGATGCAGCCATTCATGCGTGAACGTCTCTAAAGCGTATTCAATCGAGGTGGTTTCGAGAATCATCGCCGGGTAGAGGGCGATGCCCCCCAGCGGCACGATTATTGACGACACGCCGCGCTCGGCGTCAATGCGGGCTTCCAGCGCCGCCTGCTCGTCCACCGGCATCGGATTGAGGTTCATACCCATCTCAAAGCGAATTTCATCTCGTGGAGAAATTATGAGCAGGTTCGGCATCTGGGTGAAACGCATCGAGATCGGCGGCAGAAGCTGCCCGGCAAGCCCAAAACCCTCGTCCACCAGCACCGCCGCGACCTGCCCCTCAAGGATGGCTTCCACTAACGCCTGGCGACGCTGAAGATCGGCGCGCAGGCGGCTGCGGCGGGCACGCACGTCCGCCGAAGCCAATGCCGGGTCTTCAACCGCCGGATCGGCGTAAATTGCCGCCGCTTCGCTCTCCAGCGCCTGCGCCGCCGCCAGGTCAGCCATGTATTCGCGCACCAGCGCGGTGCGGTCAGCCTCGCTCATGAAGGGATGAATGCCCCACAGCGTTTGCCCGCCCTTCACCGCCACGGCGTTGATTTCCCAACCGACGTAATCGAACTGCTGCCCTTTCGCCAGGACGGCAATTGCCATCCAGTCAGCGCCAAACGGCGGTGTGGAATACTGAAGGGTCAGCAGCATGATGACCAGCAGCGCGAGGCGCGCCAGCCAGCGCAGAAGCCGACGAAATACCCGAAGCACAACCGCAGCCGCAACCAACCTTGTAGACTCATCCCTGCTTATGCCAACCGGACACCATTAGATGTTACAATAGGGCTGGAAGTCAAGAGTATGCTCAACGATGCCCTACCTGATAGACGGACATAACCTCATCGGTCAGCTCCCCGATATTTCGCTGGATGACCCGGATGACGAAGCAAAACTGGTACAGAAGCTGATCGGCTTTGCCGCGCGGACGCACAAGCGCTGCGTGGTGGTGTTCGATCAGGGGCTGCCCGGTGGGCGCTCGCGCATGTCCACCTCACAGGTCGAGGCGATATTCGCCAGCAGCCGCTCGAACGCAGATCGCGTGATGATCGAGCGCATCAGCGCCGTCAAAGACACGGGGCAGTGGATCGTCGTCTCGAATGACAATGCGGTGCTTCATGCGGCACGGCAGCGTAAGATGAAAGCCATCAAGAGCATCGACTTCGCCGCCCAGTTAGCGCCGCCTGAACCCAAACCCCGCCGTGATGACAAGGAACGCCAAGCCGACGTGCATCTCTCGCCGGACGAAATTGAAGAATGGCTGCGGATCTTTGAGGGGAAGCAGTAGCGATCGGGTTATACTTCATCCACGCTCGTTTCCTTCGCCGATGCCGCCACCAGAGGCGTTGACTATGTCCCACAAATATGCCCATCTTCGCCGTAAAGCCGTCGAACTGCGCGCCCAGCAGCAAATGACGCTGGATCAGCTGCAACTGCCAAAAACAACGGTCTACTACTGGATTAAAGACATTCCGATTGATCGGACTGTTCGGCAAAGCATCGCGCAGCAGCGCGGCACGAAAGCAATGCAGGCGAAATTCGCCGCCCTGCGCCAGCAGGCTTACGAGCAGGGCATGGCGGAAGCGCCCGCCCTGATGCTCGATCCCACCTTTCGCGATTTCGTGGTGCTGTACATGGCAGAGGGATCAAAACGAAATCGGAACCGGATTTCCTTCGTCAACTCAGATCCGGCGCTAGTGAAACTGGCACACCGCTGGATGATCCGTTTGTCGAAGCACAAAGTTGACTATCGTCTTCAGTGTCACGCCGATCACGATGAAGCGTGCCTGAAAGACTTCTGGGCGCGGGCGCTGGCAATCGATCCGCTTGAAATTAAGACATCACGTAAGTCAAACAGTGGACAGCTCAAAGGACGTCGCTTTCGCTCCGTCTACGGGCTTCTGACCGTCGAAACGGACGATACCTATCTACGCGCCCGCCTGGAAGCGTGGATAGACTTTGTGAAAGCACAATGGTAGAATAACCGAGTTGATCGGGGTGTAGCGCAGCCTGGCAGCGCGTTCGCTTTGGGAGCGAGAGGCCCCGGGTTCAAATCCCGGCACCCCGACTTGACACCATATGCTATAATGGTCGTTACCTGCGGGCATGGTGTAGCGGTAACACGAGACCCTTCCAAGGTCCAGTCGCGGGTTCGATCCCCGCTGCCCGCTTTTCCGATTCTGGGTCCATAGCTCAACGGCAGAGCGGCTTGCTCATAACGAGTTGGTTCTAGGTTCGAATCCTAGTGGACCCACTCTCTCAAAGGCACATCAAGTGCCTTTTTTGTTCCCTGCCGCTGCTGGCAGATTTCATCAAAAACGCCCGGCTTATATCACCGGGCGTTTCCATGCCACTATGCTGCTGCTCACTAGAACTTCAGGTTGTTTGCCCATTTATCGATCTGGCGATTGGCGTCGTCTTTGGCGATGCCGTAGCGTTCCTGAATCTTTCCCGCCAGCTTGTCGCGCTCTCCCGCGATCATTTCAACTTCGTCGTCGGTGAGGTCGCCCCACTGCTTGCGGATTTCGCCCTTCACCTGTTTCCAGTTTCCAGCGATCCGATCCCAGACTCCGCCTTTAAGATTATCATGCGTATCCATCACAAATTCCTCTCTATGCCAACATATATAACAATTTACATTGCGAACATGAGAGTCAGCAGAGAGGCGTGTTAGCTTTTGCGCAATAATCGACTCAAAAAGAGAGGCGCATATGGCGATGCGCCCCTCCCAGACAGATTTACTTTTATGAGACTGCTGGATCATCGCTGGTTTCGGCGTTCAATTCCGCCTCAATCGCCGCCACAAAGTTCTCGTAGGGCTGCGCGCCAACCAGGACTTTGCCATTGATATAGAAGGTTGGCGTACCGCCAACGCCAAGCTGCGCGCCCGCCAGATAATCCGCCTCGATTTCGGGCTGGTGTGTGGCGTCGTCAAAACAGGTGGTGAACGTGTCTACGTCCATCTCCAGTTCGGTGGCATACTGCACAAATACCTCGCGCGTCAGGACTTGCTCGCTGTAAACCCGATCATGGAATGCCCAGAACTGACCCTGATCGTCAGCGCATTCGGCTGCCAGCGCCGCCAGCACCGACGACTGCCCCAGAATGGGGTAATCACGGTAGACGAAGCGCACCCGTCCTTCATACGCCTGCAGCAGCGGCTCCAGCGTCTCGTCGAAAAACCGGCGGCAGTAGCCGCAGTTGAAATCGCCAAACTCGATAATCGTCACCGGCGCGTCGGCTGGACCCAGTGCCGGGTTGCCGGCGTCGGTCACGTCGTAGCGCATGTTCGGGTCAACGGTTGGGACGGGGGTCGGCTGCTGCGGCAGCGCGGCGACCACAGCGGCGACGGCGCTGCCGATCAACTCCGAGTTCTCGTCCCGGTTGTTCTGCACCACCCGATCATAGCCGAAGACGCCAATCGCCAGACCGATGATAAAACACGCCACCGCAATGACGACGTAATTGAACAGCACGCGGGGAATTACAACGGCAGTCTCGGCGTTCGATGTTTCAGGCGAATCGGGGGCTGTCTCCCGGTGTGGCGCGTCAAGTTGAGTGGTCACAATACAATCCTCAATACCATTTCATCCCTGCATTTTACCACAGGGCGCAGGCTGCCCGAATGAACTTACGCTAAAAGATCAAAGTGGAAAGTCGAAAGTGGAAAGTGCAAAGCAGGGAATGTGGGTGCTGACTGTACACAAAAGAGGCGACTGAATAAGCCGCCTCTCTTGTTCGTGTATGCTGCTGCTTCAGCCCAGTCGTTACGACACCGGCTGATCCTGCGTCTTCAGGTATTCGATGATGTCTGCCAGAACCTGGTAGTCCATGCGGTCGCCGAAGTAATCCGGCATCACGGGCTGGTAACCGGGGGCGGTGTAGGCGGTCGGGTGAATGATGCTTTCCGCCAGATACTGCTCGCCGGTGTAACCCGCGAACTGAGCTTCCTGCAGGCGCTGTTCCTGAACGCGCGTCCAGGTGCCTTCCAGCAGCGGCGCGACCGCCGCCACGGTGTGGCAGCTTGTGCAGGCAAAGACCGGGTCCGAATAGTGCGCCTGTCCAGCCTGCGGATCGCCCGTGACGCCCGCCAGACCTTCCATAATCGCGGCGATTTCGGTGTCTTTGCCAATGGAGCCTTCAGTCGCTTCGCCAGCAGTAGCGCCAGGCACAATCGGGAACTGGTTGACGGCGAGCAGGTCTTCAATCGTCCAGGCGTCGCCCTTATCCCAGTTGAGGATATAGTTGGAGAGGTCCTGCAGTTGGTCATCGCGCAGCGGACCGCCCGCCGTCTGCGACCATGCCGCCATCGGCTCGGGCCAGTACGCGCCGCTTGTCGGGCGACCGTGTACCAGCGTCGTGTAGACGAAGTTGTACAAGCCGCTTGTCCAGCCCAGGTCAGCCAACCGGCTTGGCGCTTCAGGATCATAGCCGAGCGTAACCGCCGTCTGCATCTGCGCGGTCAGGTTGGCGCGTTCGGTTTCCAGTTCAGCGAGGCGCGCATTGATTTCGTCGCGACGCGCATCGGTAAGCCCTTCGGCGTTCAGTTCCGCTTCAAGGGCGGCGCGCTCGCTGGTGTTCTCCGCCAGAAAGTCGTGCCCAAACAGGTACGGGCTGTTGAGCGCCGGGGCGCGCGGCGAGCCGCGTCCGTCCACAGCATGACAGATCGAACAGTTCGCCGTAAAGAGCGCCGCGCCGCGCTCAACCGAGCGCGCGTTGTACTGGCGCTCGAACGCTTGCATACGTCCGCCCTCATTGATAGCGATCCAGCCTACCAGCACCATGATGCCGAGGAAAGCGAGGACACCGACGAGGATGCGTTGCTCGATTCGATCTACGAGCAGTCGTTGTAAGTTCACTGACTATGCTCCCGGTGCTTGAAAGTACTGTGCGTCACGATGGATAAAGATATGCTGGCTGTTGATCCGCGTCAGAGGTTCGCCAGTCGCTTCGTCAATGACCAGCACCGGCTCGCCTGTCGCGTCGAGAACGGGATGCCCGTTGTCGATCTCCACTTCATCCCAGACGATGATCACATCGACGCGCTTGAGGTTATTCTGCGTGTCGGTAATGATGATCGCGCCCCAGGGTTCATGCAGTTCGCCTTCATTCTCTTCCAGCAGTTCGGCAAAGTCATGCAGCGCCGCGTTCAACTCCGGCGCATCTGCCGGAATGGGCGCGAAGTTTAAGCCGCCCGTCAGCGCCAGATGCTGCTGCGTGTCCATATAGTCGAGGATGGTGCTGTAATCGGGGCGCTGCTGCACTTCTTCGTTAAAGGCAGCCAGTACGTCGGCTTCTTCGCCCGGCAGGGCTTCCAGTTGATGAGTGGTGTACATGCCGGACACAAGCTGGTCGAACGGCACCGGCAGCAGCACGCCCATGTGGTTATGCGCTGGCTCTTTGACCATCTCGTGAATGATTTCCGAGTCAGCCGAAGTTTTGACGCCAAATTCGCCCAGCCCCATATAGCTCAACGCGACCAGCGCCGCCAGCAAAATGAAGGCGATGGTAAAGGCAAAGCGGCGGTGCGCCCAACGGCGGCTTGGCGTGGTATCCAGGTACGGAATTGCCAGCAGGAAGACAATGATGATGGTCGGCAGAATGACGCCCATCAGCGTTTTATCGCCCAGCTTAAGCATGCCCTGAAGCCAGAGGAAGTACCAGGGCGCGGTGGTACCCAGCGGCGTCACCTGCGGGTCGGCGTGCGTTTCCAGCGGCGCATGGTAGAACCAGGTCACCAGAACGGTCAGCACAAAGGTTGCCACAGCGATCCACATAATTTCGCTGGTCAGCACATCGGGGATGAAATAGACACGCTTATCCAGCGGCACCCGCTTGGCGGTGTCTTCACCGATATTCTCCTCACGCGGGGGCAAACTGTGCGCGTGAACGATGACCTTGTAATAGTGCACGCCGGTAAACACGAACAGCAGCGCTGGCAGCGCCAGGACGTGCAGCAGATAGAAGCGCAGCAGCCCGTTTGCGCCGATGTCAGGTCCGCCGCGCAGCAGCAGGTTGACGTTGGTGCCGACGATTTCCGGCGGCGCGGCTTCAGCCATTGAAGCGCCAATCGTCACCGCCCACAGCGCCAGCTGATCCCAGGGCAGCAGATAGCCGCTGAAGCTGAGGAAGGCGGTGATGATGAGCAGGATAACGCCCGAGAACCAGGTGAACTGGCGCGGCTTTTTATAGCTGCCGGTAAAGAAGGTTCTCAGCATGTGGAGAAAGACGATCAGCACCATGCCTTCAGCGCCGAGACGGTGCAGGTCACGGACGTACTGCCCCAGCGGCACGTTGCTCATGATATTGAGCATGTTGGCGTATGCCACTTCCGGCGACGGCGTGTACCAGATCATCAGGAAGATTCCGGTGATGGTTTCAAAGAAGACGAAATAAGTGGACAGCCATCCCAACCGGAAGCTTGGGTACAAGCCCGTGACCGACTTATGGAAATAGCTGGGACGCATGTGAAGCCAGAAGCCATCGGCGTGGGGCTGAAGGCGGGGGTTGGGCTTGCGGCTGGCGGCTTCGCCACGCAGCGCCTCGCGAATATCCTGAAGATTCATCCCCGCCGTCGCGCGCTCGACAACCTCGTTGACACCCTCGAAGATGGCTCGCTTCAGTCCCTTTTCCTTCACATCATCCAGGAACGATGGAAATGGGAGTACCGACATTCCTTTTTGCTCCTTCAATCACTCTACGAGTGTGTGCTGGCTGCGATTTAGACTTTACCGTCTCGCTTAATCCGACGACCGGTATCGATCTGAACACTGGCGATGGATTTACCGTTCAGGGGTATCGGATCGCCAGCGGCGCTCATCGTCTCGCTCGTCCCATCGGTGAAGATCACCGTGGTGGAGAAGCGATCAAGACTGCGCGGCGCAGGTCCTTCAATATATAAACCACTCTTTTCAAATTTCGAGCCGTGACACGGGCATTCAAAGCGGATGTTCGCATCCACCCACTTGGGCAGGCAGCCGAGGTGCGTGCACACCCCGTACAGGACAACTAGCCCCTGATCCGGCACATTGGAAACCCAGAAACGTCCCTCAGGAACATTCAGCGGTCCGGCATCAGTCGCGGGGACGCGATCAGGCGGGAAACTGAAGACACCGCCGAATGTGCCCTCTTTGAAGCGCGGCAGCGAAAACCAGATAATACCGGCTGTGGCTTCGCCGAGCAGCAGGGCGATTGAAGCGCCCCAGATGTAATATAAGAATTCGCGGCGGCTTGGCGCAGCTACTTCAACCTGCGCTTCTGCCTTCCTCTGAGTAGCTGCACGTGTTTCACCGGCAGTAATCGAAGCCATTGAAACGATTCCTCCTGAACTGGCTCAGCGCGTGAAACGCCGCCTGACACTAGTAGACGCAAGCCACTTCTTCATGTGAGCAGTAAACCACACCACCCCGTTCGACGCAGTTTGCAATGAATAAGACACAGTATGCGTGAGTATAACACGCGGCACGCCTGTGTGATAGTGTTTCAACTTCGATTCAAATGTATGTGCAAAATGTTCTTTGTACAATGTATCACAAGCGGCATATCGAGTCAAAAAGATCAGCCATTCGCATAACAGGCTCTGGCAGCTTGCATGATTCGTCGTTTTTTGTGATATGATGATAAAGTATTTATAAATAATGGTTAGTTTCATAAGAGGAGGGTATTCATGGCTACACAGCAGGGCAGCCCGTCAATGCTGAATGACCCGGTCGCGCAGGAATTGCTTCACTCCACCAACATCGCGCAGCTCGCCTACAACTGGACGGATGGGACTCCGCGCGTCATTCCTATCTGGTTCCATTGGACTGGCGAAGAGGTTGTCTTTGCGGGACCGACAGCCGCCCCCAAATTCAAAGCTATTCAGGGTCAGAAAGTCGCCATCTCGATCAACAGCAATACCTGGCCCTACAAAAGCCTTCTGATTCGGGGAACCGCGCGGGTGAGCATTGTCGAAGGCGTCGCGCAGGAATACGCTCAGGCGGCGAGCCGCTATTTTGGACCCGAAGGCGGGGAGTCATGGCTGAACCAGCTTGGAGCGCTCGGCATCAAGGAAACAGGGCGCGTTGCCGTCAAACCGGAATGGGTTGGCATTCACGACTTTGAGACACGCTGGCCCAGCGCAGTTGAATCGGCGATGGCGGCGTCTCAGGGTGGCGGGTGAGGGGCAGCGAATTCAGAGTGTGATAGATGTGAGATGGGGCGTTCACGATTGAACGCCCCTGATGATCTTCAAACGGAACTCGTTCAGAGCTAATGCTCGAACATATACAGCCAGCCGCCAAGCAGCGTCTTGTCATCGGCGCTCATGGTCGGGTTGGGAACCGCATACGACGACGGCGTGTATTCAACCTCGCCAATCACAACCGGATCGCCCCCATCCGGTGGCAGCGGTGCGGCGGCGATTTGCGCGGTGTCCGCGTCAGCATCGTGGCGTAGATAAACGAACGCTGTCCCATCGGTGCTTACCGCGCCTTCGTGCAGCGGCAGAGATTCCGGCATGTCGGTTTCGATCACCGGACTCGCATCGCCTGTCGCCACGTCAACATACAAAAACGTTCCAGCGCCGCCAACCGAAGCGGTGCGGAAAACAATGCCTGCCCCATCTGCTGCCCAGACCGGATGAAGCGTTTGCATGTCCGCGTCTTGATCGCTTTCCGGCAGTCCGGGCGGAGTGCCATTGGCGTCGGTAAGCTGGCGCGCCTCGCCACTCATTAATTCGACCAGCCATAACCCATCCTGCTGCGATGCGACATCTGAATCTGCTACGGGAAAGGCGTAGCGGGAGTTATCGACCGGAAAGACGAGCAGGCGTCCATCCGGCGAAATAGCTGGCGAAGCGTCAATGCCTGTCCAGTAGACGGGAATGTTTGAAAACGCATCCGTGATCAGTTCCGGCGCATCTGCCCCGACCGCCAGACGCTGCAGCGTCAGCGTGTAATTGAGATCGTCCTCCGCGCTCGGATAAGCCCGAAAGAAGTAAATGTCGCCGTTGGGAGCGTAGGCGGGAAAGTAGTCGATCACGGCATCGCTCCGACTCTGGCGCGGAGCCTCTGCATCCATACCGTCATCGGTCAGATTCGTCAACTCGCCGGTGTCAACGTCCAGCGCCCACAAATCTGTCTCCGCCATAAATTCCAGCGGATTCTCTGCGAGCAGCAGTGTCGTGCTGTCCGGCGACCAGACCAACGGATTGTAGCCGGGCGCAAAGGTGAAAACGCCCAGTTTATCTTCGGTTGAAAAACAGGTCTGTTCACCTGTTGCCAGCGTCAGTACGCAGATTTGCCCGGCGTGATGATCGGTGATGAACGTCGAGCCGGTGCCCGCCAGCATCGTACCGTCGGGTGAAAGGGTGATATTGCTGACGTTTGTCTCGAATAACTCGGCGGCATTTTGTACATCTTCCATATGCCACCTTTCCTGGGCGTTCACGCTGTATGCCAGCCCCAGTATCAGCCACAGAATAAGAAGTCGTCTTTTCATCATGAAAGTCCTTTGCGACATCCTCATCATCCTGATTGTATGCGGCTTACGCTCCTTTGAGATACACTACACGCTTGGATAGTGATTTTGTTCATTGACATTCATGACTTCTATATTTTCCGAACGTGCTCTACTTAGGATTGTTTCTATGCTTACACCGGTTGAACAACTGCTGTTTATTCTGCTGGCGCTGTGCGCGGTCGGCGCGACTTACGCGGGTTTCCGCGAAATGTACCTGATCATCAATCGCGGCGAAGGCAAGCTCTATCTGGAAAACCTGCCATCCCGCCTCTGGAACGCGCTGGTCATCTACCTGACACAGCGCACCACCCTGAAAACGCGGCGGCTGACCAGCCTGCTTCACTGGGGCGTGGTGATTGGCTTCACCTACTATTTCCTGGTCAACCTCGCCGATACGCTCGAAGCCTTCATCCCCGACTATCGCTTCCTCGAAGGCGCGGGGCTGTTCAGCGATCTGTACCGCATTTTTGGCGACGTGCTGAGTATCGTCGTCATCGTCGGCGTCAGCTATTTCATCCTGCGGCGCTTCGTGCTGCCCAACCGCCGCGAGCTGACCTATCACGACAATGTGCTGCTGCATCCGAACGTGAAGGCAGGCGGAATCACCCGCGACTCGGTGATCGTCGCCGGATTCATCCTGCTGCATGTGGGCGCGCGCTTCCTCGGTCAGTCGGTGCGCGTGGCAGACACCGGAGCCGACCTGTTCAGCCCGTTCGCCACGCTGATCGCTCCCATCTGGGGCGGCTTGAGCGCCGACGGACTGCGGGTGATGGAACATGCCTTCTGGTGGCTCGCCGTTGGCGGCATCTTCGTCTTCTTCCCCTACTTCCCCTACACCAAGCACGCCCACCTGTTCATGGCGCCGCTGAATTATCTGACGCGCCCGCGCCGGACATCATTAGGCGAAATGGAGAAGCTGGATTTTGAGGACGAAGACAAGGAACAGTTTGGCGCGCATAGGCTGGAAGACCTGACCAAGACCAACATCGTCGATGCCTTCGCCTGCATCATGTGCAACCGCTGCCAGGATGTATGCCCCGCCTATGTCACTGGCAAGGAACTCTCGCCTTCAGCCTATGAGATCAACAAGCGCTTCAGCATCAAGGACGAGATGAGCGCGCTGGCGGCGGGCGCGGAGAGCAGTCACCCGCTGATGGGCTGGGCGATCAGCGAATCGGCGGTCTGGGCGTGTACTTCGTGCGGCGCGTGCATCGACATCTGCCCGGTGGGCAACGAGCCGATGCTGGACATCCTCGACATCCGCCGCGACGCGGTGCTGGTGCAGGGTGAATTCCCCGCCGAGCTTCAGAACGCCTTCAAAGGCATGGAGCGCCAGAGCAACCCCTGGCAGAACCCGGAAAGCCGCTTCGCCTGGGCGAAGGGTTTGAACGTGCCCACCGTCGAAGACAACCCCGACTTCGACGTGCTCTACTGGGTGGGCTGCGCCGCCTCATATGACCCGCGCGCGCAGATCACCGCCCGTTCGCTGGTCAAGGTGCTGGAAAAGGCGCAGGTGAATTACGCCGTTTTGGGCGAGATGGAAAACTGCACCGGCGATGTCGCTCGCCGCGCCGGACGCGAAGACCTGTATCAGGAACTGGCGACGACCAACGTCGAGACGCTCAACGAGGTGTTCGCCGACAAGCCGCGCCGGATCGTCGTCACCTGCCCGCACTGCTTCCACAACATCGGCAGGGAATATCACCAGTTTGGCGGCAGTTACGAAGTCGTCCACCACACCGAACTGATCGAGGAACTGATCGAGGCGGGCAGGATACCGCAGAGCGCGCATCCTAAGAAACAGAGCAACGTCACCTTCCATGACCCGTGTTATCTGGGTCGCCACAACGATGTGGTCGAAGCGCCGCGGGCAGCGTTAAGCGCGGTGACCAGCAGCCTGATCGAGATGCCGCGCAGTGGCAAGAACTCGTTCTGCTGTGGCGCGGGCGGGGCGCAGTTCTGGAAAGAGGAAGAACACGGCGCGAAAGCGGTCAACATCGAGCGCTACGAAGAGGCGAAAGCCACCGGCGCGGAAGTGCTGGCGGTGGGCTGCCCCTTCTGTATGCAGATGTTCGAGACGGCAAAATCCAGCGTCGCCGATGGTCCCGTCGTCAAAGACGTGGTCGAACTGATCGCGGAGGGGCTTGCCAGTGACGAGTAACGGCAAGGCAGCAGAAGCAGCGGATTAGGGCATGGTGCAACGGCAACGCTGCCCCTACCGCTGCGCTCTCACAATAACTTTGTGTATTAATCCGTCGGCAGTACTTCAACTGCTGCCCGATTATGTACAGCGTCACGAGGGAATGAATATCCATCTGGCGGACCCTGAAGAATACACATTGGTATACGCGGATTATCAATTTTCACAACCAAGATATCATGTATTCCGCGCTCAAGATTTTCTAACGAAATAGGAATGCGTGTATATGCTGTTCCTCGACTTAGTTGACCATAGAGTACTTCGTGCTCTGCACTTATGGGTACTTGTGTATAATCAAGAAAAACGAGTAATGCGAAACGCGACACAACCGGTAGCTTTACGTTGGACTCGGTTGGTATTCTAGGTTCTGCATAACCTGTTAGTACATTAAAATGTAGTGGTTCGCCTTCTTTTAAGATAATCCTTGGTTCAGGGTAGCTCCACTGGACTAATCCATCGTCCAAGGTTAAACTCAATGATTGTTGATAATCATTCTCCTCAACTCTTCCAACTGCTGGGAGTTCTTGGAAGAATATCTCTTGATTTATCGTGGTGGAAGGCTGTCCTGCTACAAGTGATAAGCGAAAACTAAAGGTGCTAATAGTTCCTGTGGCATCTGGAGGAGTTTCTATATCTTCGATTCCCACCAGAATAACCTCGTGAATTCCTTCGTTCAGCGGTGGTAGGGTTAAATTGAAGCTTTCCAGCGTATTTTGTTCCAGAATGACATCAAGAAACGGCGCATCTAAGTCGCTGACAAAATCCGTTAATGGTTGTTCGTCAAGCAGCAATAGATAGCGTACATGTTGAGGATCCGCCTCTGGTGAGTATAGTTGCAGCAACAATTCGATCTCCTCATTAGGGTTGACGTGATCTGTCCACCAACCTATGAGGGTGCCTTCAGAACGACTCGGACCAAAGTTTGTGTAAATTCCGTGCCCTTGCCCAACACCAGCAATAAACTCCTCAAACGTTTCGTCAGGCGCTTGAATTTCCCCCTGATTCCAACAAGTTTGTTGATCTGGCTGTGGTGTAATGGGAATAGCATTATCTTGAGCAAATATGGTCGCGGATATTAATAATAAGGTTATATTTGTCATTGTAATCAATCCGGTAATATAATTTGTGACCACTATTTCCCCCAAATCAATCGCAACCTAGATAAAGAATAGTAACACATGTCTATATATGTGTTACTATCATAATAATTCATTTCGTTTAGTTACAGAAAGACGGTATACTATCCTGATCTGCTTTAGGTCCCCACGAATATCCTGTTTGTTGAATGCTGTGTTCGGTTTTGGCTACAACAGATGAGCCACATGCTACATAGTTGGTGATAGAATCAAGCACAGATATTCCAGGACTGATGTTATAACACACTGGGGTGCTATGCGACCCAACACTGCTTCCATCAACTATCATATCTCGCACACGAGCACAGACATAATGAGTTCCAGGAGTACCATTGTCGAGCCATGTGCCTGCGTATCCTGAAACATTGTTGAGGAACCACCCAAAAAAGGCATCACCATATCCTCTTGATCCTGTAACTGCCCGTGTGCCAAAACCAGATTCAGTTGTATCAGGAGCAACGATGCCGGGGTGAGGATTGAAGTAAGTATGCCCTTCTGGCAGAGTAACCGGAGGCGGAGGCGCAGTACCTTCCTGCGCTGCAACAAACCCAATTGGAACAAGGGCACATAGGACGATTATTAAAAGCGAGCGAATGAAGCGACTACTTGAGTTGAACATTTTTATCTCCTTATTACATGCGTTATTTCTGGTGGAAGCACATTAGTTCTACTGATTGCACTCCATCACAATCATTGTATTCTGCGCTGGTCGCAAACCCGGTCTCAAAACCAGTCGCAGTAGTCGCAGTTTTCACGAATCCTGCGACTGAGGGAAGAAAGCATAGCCTTCTCCCATCCACACAATGTAGCGCGGCTGGAAAGAAGAACGCGGCATCAAAACCGTCAACATCGAGCGTTACGAGGAAGCGAAAGCCACCGGCGCGGACGTGCTGGCGGTGGGCTGCCCGTTCTGTATGCAGATGTTCGAGACGGCGAAATCGAGTGTCGCCGACGGTCCCATCGTCAAAGACGTGGTGGAGCTAATAGCAGAAGGGCTGTAATAATATGCAGCTTATCCTGAGGTTTGGCTATTTACCCTGTGGCTCGTCACCTGATAGCAAATTTTCATGGAATGACCTTACCACTTTATTGGTTAGCCGCAGCATCTCAGCTTCTAGTCTTCCAATTTCGCGTTCGTTAGGAGGTAATCTATCCCAACACACCTCAACTGCTTTTTGCAGAATGCCTTCAATTATTGCTGTCTCCTCCAATTTCTGATAGCGATGAAATCCGCCCTTATTAGAACTGAAGTTATACATCTTGCATTTGTTCCTGTATCTCTATTTTCCGTTGATTAAACTGTCCCGTTCTATGATGGGATGGGGGCAGAAAGTATCTTTCCTGCCCCTCCACATCTTAACTAACCGCAATTTCCCCAATGGGCAAAAAGCGGCGGTGCAACTTCTATTGTGTGATCTGTTACACTTACTCCCGGAGCAGGATCGCCCTCAACAGCGTAGAAGCATCCCCATTGATCAGGGCAGACGTCCGAAAATAGCGCCGGATTTCCCGAGCTAAAATTCATCTTCGAATACACATTTCCAGCGCCTGTCACATCAAAATATGCATGTGCAAGTTGATCAACGCTGCAATTCAACGGAATGTTAGAGTAGGTTTGTATTTGAAAATCTCCAGACCCACTCTCCTCATTGGCGGCAATAGATTGGCTCAATTCTGTGATCTGATCACTTGTATAACCCAAACTTAAAAGTCGGTCAATCACTTCAGGATTCATATCGAGAATGTCTTGATTTTCAATTCGAGTAATTAGATTTACCACACCACCAAGGGACTCAGTCTCTTGCGCTTCAACTTGAATTCCCACAACACCTAAAGGTAGAGCACAAACAACAAAAACGAGCAACCAGATCTTGAAACTTCGCCTAGCGCTCATTTAAAGACCTTTCATTGCATTTGAGAAATGCAATTTGCTTACGTTGGCCCCATCGTAACAATCTCCAGTCGCAAACCCGGTCTCAAAACCAGTCGCACCAGTCGCAGTTTTTACGAATCCTGCGACTGAGGGAAAAAGGCGTAGCCTTCCCCCATCCATACAATATAGCGCGGCTGTTTAGGATCAGGCTCAATCTTCTTGCGCAGACGGTAGATGGCGTTTTTGAGAACTGTCGAATCGCCGTTATCGCAGCCCCATACTCGTTCGATGAGGGTATTCGTCTCCAGCGTCTGCCCTGCATTGCGCATCAGCAAGGCAAGCAGATTGCATTTCAGACGTGTCAGTTTGATTTCTCGTCCATCATCGAAAATAACGACTCGGCAATCAGCGTCAAGGTACAAATTATCAACATGTAGCATAGCGGGAGTATCCAGGACTTCATTCCGCATAATGTTCAGCAGCGCGTTCACTTTGGCAAGCAACAGCGCCGGACTAACAGGTTTCACCACACAGTCGGTTACGCCCGCTTTGTAGGCTCCCAGCAGGTACGCTTCGCTGCTGGCGGGTGTCAATAATGAGGATAGGTACGGTGGTTTCGGCGCGTATCTGCCTGATCAACTCAAGCACATCGGCTACAGCCGAATAAATATCCAGAATGACAAGCGCATATGCTTCAGCAATCTCAAAATTCCTGGCATCCGATAGCTCGACGATAGTCGCTGCAATGCTCGCCTGACTGAGCAGAGGTATCCAGAGCGATGCCATCTCCGCGTCATTGCTGACGAATAGAACGTTGTATTGCAAGCGCAGACGGCCTCTCTGGCTACAATGAATATGAGCAACTGCCCATAAACCACTATTATCATTTTATGTTTTTCGGGGAGTTCAAACAAGGTAGATACTCAACGCTCGCCCAACGCTATGGCTGTGTTCGAGAGGGCGATACTGTCATCAAAGACGTGGTGGAACTGATCGCGGAGGGGCTTTCGCTGATGCCGGACGGCAAAACGGCGGAAGGGGCGGGTATGTAGATAATATTGATAGAGTAGGAGCATACTACTTCTATTTCTGCTGTAGAGGCGAGTCGATCCAAAACTGTCACTTGAGGAAGATATCAGGGCGTTTCTCCTGAAATTCCCTCATTACTTCTCTGATTTCATCCACGGTCAATAGATGGATTTGGATGGCGAAGTCAACTCTCGAGCTAATCGTAGACATACAAGAGTTGTATAACGCTTCTTTCGATTCGAATTTTAATCTTTGAACTTCTGAGAGAGGCTTGTCATACAACAGAATCAGCCCCTCGCAAGACTGTCGAAGTCTTGCGAGGGCATTCTGACGGACTATCTCAACATCTGGTTCGTGCGTTGTAGCTGGTTGACTCATTCGCCACCGCAAATGGTTGTACCGGATCTAAGTACAACCACGAAAATCATGACGGAAGTGCCCCGATAATCGACAAGATTTGGTGGGGCATTTTGTTGTAACGGTCAAAGAAATGCTGTGCCGCAAGGAGCAGCGCTTTAACACTCTCGAACAGTTCACCGTGAGTG
>JAUQWZ010000045.1 GCA_030834905.1 Aggregatilineales bacterium
ATGCCAACACTCAAGGACGTATTGACTTCATAATCCTTGCTCAAGCGACGATAGTTGTTCAGCCAAGCGAAGGTGCGTTCGACCACCCAACGTCTAGGCAAGACAGCAAAGCCTTTCTGCTCTGGCGGGATGGCGACAATCGCCACGATGAGGTTGAGAAACCGGAGACACCAAGCCAGGAGCTGTCCACGATAACCGCCATCCGCCCAGATTAACACGAGCCGCAGGCGAAGCATCGCAGGGAGTGCCGCCAGCAGGAGCCGGGCACCGTCGCGATCCTGAAGACTGGCGCTGTGAATGATGACTTTCAGCAGGTGTCCCAAAGTATCGACCAGGATATGCCGTTTGCGTCCTTTGACTTTCTTGCCCGCATCGTAACCGCGTTCGTTGCCCTCACGCGTCGTTTTGACACTCTGGCTATCGAGGATAGCTGCGCTTGGGTACGGGCAGCGACCTAAGCGCCGACGTTCCAGCCACACCAGTGCCAGATTCACCCGCTCCCACGTCCCATCCAAACACCATTTCCGGTAATGATAGTAGACGCTCTGATAATGGGGAAACTCCCCCGGTAAGTTTTCCCACTGGCTTCCGGTCTTGGCGATGTACAGCATCCCATTGACCGCTTGGCGCATGTCAATTTCCACTGGACGCCCTGCTCCTCGCTGCTTCAGCGGCAGCAGTTCCCGGATCGTTTCCCACTGCCTATCACTTAAATCACTGGTATAGACCTTCATTCTATGACACACTTGGTTTGTTCCTGTTTGGTAGTTGGTTTGGCTTGCACCTCCATTCTACCGAACAGGAATATTCATATGGCTTCTAAGACGAGTAAGCAAAAGCGCCGCGCAACGGTGGCGAAAAATGAAGCCTACCAACAGTTGTTGCGGCAGGTGGTGACGAACCAGATTCCGTTCCGCTATGTGCTCAACGATGTCTGGTACGCCTCGGCAGACAATATGCGCTTTGTCAAACACGACCTCAAGCGCGATTTTGTCATGCCACTGAAGATCGCTGAGTGTGTGTGGAAAGCATTCTGAAACAGCCCTCGGTTGGCAAACACTGCTGACCGAGGCTAACCTGCCTGAGCAAAAACCACAGAACTCCAATAGCAGCCGATTCGACAACCGGTTGACACTCGTTTTCCAAAATCAACTTTACTTATCCAGCCCAGCTTTGGCTTCTAAACCACGATAATCGAGGATTTGAATCTGGTGTCGTTCTACCCGGATCAAATTGTCTTTTGCAAGACTGTGCAATGCCCGGTTGAGTACATCGGGGACTGTCCCCAGTCGATTCGCCATCTCTGCCTGTGTCGCCCAGCGGGGTCGTGACAACTGTTCTCCCGTTGACTGCTCAATCAGATAGCGAGCCAGGCGCGCTTCGATTGTTCGCAGCGACAAATCCTCGACCATATGAATGAGCTGCTGAACCCGTTTAGCCAGGCGCTGAATGATAACCCGCCCAAGTTCTGGATGCTGATCAAGCAGCTTTAGCATGACTTCCTGCTGAATGACCCATACCGTTGCGGGTTCGAGAGCAATGGTTGTCGCGGGGTTTGCGGACTCAACGAAAACGCTGATCGCGTTAAAAACCTCACCCGGACCGATGAAATGTAATACCTGTTCACGTCCGTCAGGGGAAGTCTTCACTGCTTTTAGCCACCCGGCGCGAACCATATACAGGGCTACGTCTTGTTCACCTTCGAGGAACACGACCTGCCCGGCGTCATATTGTTGAATCGTCATCTGTTGGGCAATGGTTTCGATCAGCGCGGCATCAAGGTCTACAAAATAAGGGACGCTTGCGAGGACACCTTTTACCTGGTTAATTGCATCATCTATCGACATGACTTCTATTCTGACGTTCCTTTAACCGCACTGTCCGTCCTGATCTTTCCCACTATTGTGAAACAAATCAGCCCGACAGGCAATCTTTCCCGGCGAAATTCGACAAAAGTCGAAGACTTGGCTGTGGGAATGGTGGAGACTGCACTGAAGCGGCGGACATCAGTAAATGTCCGTGGTCAGGCAGCGATGAAATGATTTCGACATGACGAAAAGGCAGCGAACGTTTCCTGTGCCGCTTATTGACGCCAATCTGTGTACCGGCTGTGGGCTGTGTGTTCGGGTATGTCCCAATAGTGTTTTGACGTTGAAAGACGGTATCGCCGTTGTGATCAACCCTCAAGCGTGCACCTATGTCGGTCACTGCGAACAAATCTGTCCGACGCAAGCCATTAGCCGACCCTTTCAGATCGTATTTGCCTCTAAGAAGGAGGATTCAGTGAAGTCTATTGCCTATCCAGACTGGAAAGAGAAGGTCGTTTTTTCGCCAGAAGGACCCCAGCCGCAGGTATTGGTGGAGAACGAGAAACTAAGAGTCATCATCGCTGGACTTGAAGTTGGTCAGAAGATCCCGCCGCATCCAGATGCGCTGGCGGTGTATCACTTTCTCGAAGGAACAGGATGGATGATCGTGGATGATGAACGGTATCGCGTTAGCCCAGGAGCGACAGTGATCACGCCGGAAGGCGCTAAACGCGGTGTTGAAACCGAAACCCGATTGGTTTTTCTTGCAACCCGAGTCGCCTGAATAGAGTGAATAAGGAGAAATAACATGGCATTTGTGACTTTTATGACCAGCAGCCGGGGACGAATGATGCGCGTGGTCGCAGGTATCGTCCTGATGTCGGTCGGCTTGCTTATCGTCAAGGATACGCTGGGAACGATTCTCGCGCTCGTCGCCCTGCTTCCCATTGCTGGCGGAGCGCTCGATTTTTGCGTCGCGGGAGTCCTGATGGGCTACCCGTTCAGTGGAACAAAAGCCCGTGAACAGCTTGCACAGGAACAACGCAGCCAATAAATCGCATCACGGAAGTTTCGCAGTTTCAGCATATTCACAAACCAGAGGCAGAGAATCGTGCTCAATCCCTATTTTCTTGTGGTCTTTCTGTACATCGCGCTGGCTGTGCTGGGCGCGCTGGATGCTTCACTAATCAACTTCGAACTCCTGCCGGCTTTTGCCGGGCTTCGTTGGATGCGGGTGCATTTTATCACGCTGGGCGCGCTGACGGAACTCGCCTTTGGCGTCCTGCCGATTCTGGTCGCCGCACGTGCCGGGCTGCCACGACCCAAAATCCGATGGGACATCTGGCTGACATTGAATTTAGGGCTGCTCATCCTGCTGATCGGTATTCCGCCGATTAACGCCGTACTCATCACCGCTGGCGGCACCCTTGTCTTCATTGCGGCTATATTGCTCATGGTGCAGTTGGGAAAAATGCGTGCCACCGATAAGGCGGCGCACAGCTCTGAAGGTCGCAAGTTCTATCTCATGGGATTGGCATATTTGCTGCTGGGTATTCTGGTTGGCACAGGATTATGGCAGGGCTGGGGCGCCTGGCTGCAAATCAAAATACCTATTGAAGTCCATATTCACGCCAACAACTGGGGATTCATGTCAATGCTGTTCGCCGGACTGCTGATTGACCTGTATCCGAGTTTTGCCGGGCGTTCGCTGGCATGGCCGCGCTCAATTACGCCTATCTTTTGGATGATGACACTGGGCGCGCTTTTACTGGTGTTGGGACCGTGGTTCCAGTCGAACCTGTTCTCGGTGCCTGGGCTGATCCTGCATCTGACTGCGACGATCTGGCTGCTTCTCAACGTGATTAAGCCGCTGGTGGATGACCGCCAACTACGGTCAGTGGGAATGCTGCATCTCATCACCGCCTATGCCTGGATTCTCGCTCCGGTTCTGGTAGCGCCACTCATCATCCTGCAAGTGCCCGGCTTTCCCGGTACAGGCATCGAGCAAAACGCGCCTCAGGCTCTGATCTATGGTTGGGTACTCCAATTTGGATATGCGATGATCCCTTTACTATTCCGGCGCATTTTTCAACCTGATACGCCGCCGAAGCTTGGCGGGAACTGGTTCAGCCTGATTGCAGTGCATCTGGGCGGGGCATTTCTGTGGGTCGGGATTTTCATCCACGAGTCCCAGGCGACACTGCATGGAATAGCCTACGGGCTGTGGTTTGTTTCGATGCTGCCGATTGCTTATGAACTGTGGCAGATTGTCCGCAGTGGGATAAGCGATTCACAAGACCACGACGCGGCGGAAGTCTTAGCCGAGTCTGGTGACTAAATTTAGCTGGGCATTTATTGGGCGAGGGTGGGGCAGCTTGTGAAGGAGTAGGCATTATGAACCGGGTATTCGAATGAGTATCCGGTTTGTAATCTTCGAAAGCTCCCTTAGCTGCCCTCACGCTCTGAAAGTGGATTGACGGGAGAGCGATAGCTATGCTCTTTCATAGTCGTGAGTAAGGCGTCTGCCTCAGTTATTGGTAAGGTATGTCCGCGAACCAAATTCATGAGTGCGTCCAAACCAATAAACGCTTCTGATTTAGAACTAGCGTGAATACAAATCCGTGCTTGTGGCAGTGACGATGGTTCGGGTGAGATAAGTGTTGCTCACAAAGTCATAGTTGTCACAGGTGATGAGTGTGAGCATGTTCTGAGCTGACGGATAGAGCACACTCAGGTCATCTGGCGCAGTGGAACGAATGTTGTTCACATAATAGCTCCATCGGGTACTTCCTGACTCAACGAGCAGAATTTCATCCCCAATTTCCAGATGATCCAGGTTCGCAAAAATGCCAGGACTACCGTCGCTCATTTCGATGTGCCCTACCATTACGATATTGCCAGGCTCACCGATCCGCGCGGTTCCTTGTAGTACACCCACATTTGCGCCCAGATGAGACACGTTCCACTGTCCGCTGGTATCGAGAAAGACATGGACAATGTCCGCGCCGATGTTCGCTTCTGGAATAATCAACTTGACCGGCTCAGCACTTGGTTCAGAGATAGTCGTGGGAATCACAATTGGCTCAGACGGGAGAGGTGTGGTTGGCGACTCAGGTTCTTGGGTTAGCAGAGCTGCCGATAGGAGAGGAGGAAGCACCGGTTGTGCAGCCTGGTCATGAACGAAGTAGACCACTCCAGCGACAATGCCTAGGACGATGATAAGTGGGAGACACCCACTGCTATGCCGGTTTCGCCGATACATCAAACTTCTCTTTAGGAACTTTCGTTTTCAGGATACCTGAAAAGTTCAAGAGTATGCATTCTTAGTCTTACGCTATCGCCATATTGCGTTGGGAAGCTGCAAGCAGAGCTTTATGCGATGTATACGGCGCGAGCAGCGATTTTTCGTCCCCGGATTTTTGCATATGCACGACCGAATCCTGGTCATAGTATGGCTAATATAACCACTGCCCGCCTTAACGTAATATTTCAAAATTATAGGCTATAGTGTGAATACTGGTGCGTTAAGTCATTGCCAGAATGACGCTTGTTACAAGAACGGACCGTGCTTCATGCCTCAGAGAAGTCATTCTCTCCGCTCCACCCGGTTCAGTCATCACCGCGGAATGCTTCAAACCTTTTGTGCCATCCTTATAAGTACGTTCAGTTTGATCTTGGCTTTGCCTGCCAGTGCAGCAGCTCAGCTAACGATCACCCCGCTGACGTGGAACGTCATTGGTCTCGATAGCAACGACGTCAGCACCGGACCTGATACTTTTCCAGTGGGAGCGCGCGTGTGCAATACAGGGGACACCGCTGCGACCAACGTGGTATCAAACTATGTCTGGGATTCCGCCAACGCCAATATCAATTTGCTTGCGGGTAGTCCTTCGATTTTATCGGTGCCGACTCTTGCCGCAGGTGATTGCACTGACTTTTACTACCTCGTCCAAATATCACGCAATTCAGCCGCTTATGATACGGCACGGCGCTATCACATTACGGCGACAGCAGACGGGTTGGGCACTGTCAGCACGCCGGTGCCACGCGAGCTGTACATCGAACATCTCATTTTGCAGAACCGGAATGCTACGCTGAATATCGCCTACGGAACCAACCCTGCAAGTTTGACTTCTGTTCCGGCGGGTGGGGCACTCAATTTAGTTGTAGGACAAACCTAGACGATCCGGCTGGATGCCAGAACCGCTACACAAGGGTATGGACAGCTTGAGTCGTTCATTACACTGCCAACCACTATTTTTCAGATACTGAATGTGAGCACGACCTACACAGCCGATACATCGCCCACTGTTTCTAGTCCTCACGACCGTCTCTACGCTGACGCCTGTCTGTGGGATAACAATCCTAATAGCCCCAATTACCGCAACTGTCTGGGCGACGGCAAGGCGGGCGGGACAATTGCAACGACCTACACCGTTCGCATTATTACTGGCGGCGGAACGAGCCAGTCGCTGAACAGCCTGATCCACGATTTTTCCGGTGCCAGCTATCACTACAACAGTGACTACAGCGCCAGCGCGCGTATCGCTAACATCATCGATCCAACGGGGTCCAATTTTCAGAAGCGCTTCGCCCCGGCTTCGATTGCGCCGGACGGCATTTCAACGTTAATTTTCACAATCTCCAACACCACGCCAACCACAGTGACTGGCTATAACTTCACCGACATGCTGCCCTCAGATGTCACCGTCGCCGCAATGCCGAATGCCACCACCAGCGGCTGCGGCACGCCGATCTTCGCCCCAATAGCAGGTGCAAACAGTCTCACCTTTTCCAACGGCACGGTCGCCGGCAGCAGTTCCTGTACAATCTCAGTCAATGTCACAGCGTCATCAACCGGAACCTACAATAATACGTCCGGAAACCTGTTCATAGGAACGAGCGACACGGACAAAATGGCGTCTGCGACGCTTTCTGTTCAGCCTGTCGTTGTGAGCTGTGTTCCCGGCTTGACGCTGGCAACCTGGACGTTCCCTGTCGGCAGCAGCACAACTGCGCCCGCACCATCATCCTCCAGTATACCCGCTTCAGCATCAGCAGGTACGGGATTCGTTAATAACCCCAGCAACGGGGCGCTTCCAGTCTCGTAATTAGTACAATCAATAATCATTCGGGTATCAACTCCGGTTCATGGGCTTCCAACTATCTGACAGTTGGCGCGCTGAATACAGCCAATAACCAGTACTTCGAGTTTGCTCTGAACACGACCAACGTGCAGTCTGTCAACCTGTCATTCTATGCGCTCCGCTCATCGCAAGGCTCGCAAAATCTTCAGCTTTATTATGGAACGTCAGCGGCGGGGCTGCCTGGGACACTGTCGAGTACCTACACAGTAGGAACGAATTATCCGGGATCCGCGTACACTGCATCCATTAATGGGGGGTTGAACCCAAACGGGCTGACATATTTCCGGCTGTATCCATACAACGCCGGTCAGAACACCAACGGTCATTTTATCTATCTGGATGACGTAACGTTCACCGGCTGCGGTGTTCCCACAGCGCCGACTTTAGCCAAGGTATTTTCACCAGGTATCATCGCGGCAGGTGGCACAACAACCCTTACCTTCACATTGTCAAACCCCAATTCGGGTCTGGCACTGACTGGTGCTGCCTTTAACGACACGCTGCCGGCGGGAATGACCGTTGCCAGTACGCCAGGCGCCAGCACCACCTGCGCGGGTGCAACCTGGAATCCTTCCGCTGGGGCGAACGCGCTCAGCTTTTCCGGCGGTACAATTCCAGCCGGAGGAAGCTGCACAGCACAAGTCAACGTGACCACTTCCGCGCTGGGGTCCAGCACGAATGTCAGCGACTCGATCTCGACAACTCAGACCGGTGCTAACACAGGGAGCGGCGGCGCGGCTGCTGCAACCCTGACTGTCGTCGCGCCCCCGCAAATCGGCAAACGCTTCCTAGCCAATCCGATTTTGGCGGGCGACATATCCATATTAACGTTCACTATCACCAATCCGAACCCGAATAATGCCATCAGCGGAGTGACATTTACCGATACATTCCCCACTTCACCGGGCGCGATGGTCGTTGCCAATCCCTCCAATGCCAGCAATAGCTGCGGGGGTACATTCACGGCGACTGCCGGGGCGGGCAGCGTCAGCTTGATCAACGCGAGCATCAATGCCGGCAGCAGTTGCACTATCTCGGTCAACATCACGGCACCTGCGGTGGGTGACTATGCCAATACCAGCGGCACGATTTCGCATCTGGTTAACGCTGCGATATCAAATGGCAATACTACGTCCGACACGCTAACGGTGAATCCTGCCAATCCCGGTATCGCCTTCCTCAAGCAGGTTGGCTTGACCAACGACGTCAACGAAGCCTGGTTTCCCTACCTTGCGGTAGCGCCCGGTACACCTGTGTATTACCTGTTCACCATTGAAAATACGGGTGATGTGCCCCTCAGCTCGATCAGCCTTTCCGACCCGGACATTAGCACCGCTGGTTGTACCTTGCCGAACCCGCTGCCGGTCCCGTCAGCATTCAACGAGAACCACATCGTTACGTGTATCGTTGGACCCGTCAGCGCGACCAGCGGCACGCATCCAAACACAGCGGAGGCAAGGGGAACCTACAGCACGACGACTGTGGAGGACACCTCATCTGCAACCTACGCAATAGCGGGACTGTCTCTGACTAAGGCAGCATCTCCCACTATCTATACCCTGCTAGGCGAAACTATCAGCTATACATTCACGGTGACGAACTCCGGTTCCGCCGTGCTCGATGGACCTGTGACGATCACCGATCCGCTGCTGGCGGTCACCTGTCCGGCGTTGACGACGGTCGGGGATAACAACGATTTCTTCGATCCAGGTGAGCAGCTCGTCTGTACAGGGAACTATACGACATCCACGACGGACGTGACGAACACGCGAATCAACAATACGGCTTATGCGAGCGCAGGCGGAGTCGATTCACCGACTGCGAGCACAACGGTTTATCTGCAGGGCGTGCCAGAACAAGCTGACCTGAGCGTGACCAAGGGCGATTCGCCAGATCCTGTGGCGGCAAATAGCGATCTGTCGTATAGCATCGCCGTCAGCAATTCGGGACCCGATGCAGCCAGCAACGTAAGCTGGAGTGATGTGTTGCCTGCGGGCACAACCTTCGTCTCACTATCACAGCCGGGCGGCTGGACATGTTCGACGCCGCCGGTGGGGGCGGGGGGCAGCGTGTCCTGCTCTCTGGCGGTGCTGGCTTCCGGTGGGAGCGCCAGCTTCACTCTTGTTGTGCACGTACCTTCGAATTTCAGCGGCGTTAGTCCGATTATCAACATCGTGATAATCACGTCGGACACGAACGACAACAATAGCGGAAACGACACCGCTTCTACATATACCAATGTTAGTACTTCCGCTGATCTGAGCGTAACCAAGACAGCAGATGATGAAACGCCCACCGTAGGTGATACGGTTAGTTACACTATCACCGTCAGTAACGCCGGACCGAGCGATGCCACCAACGCCATGGTTACAGACACGCTGGGCAGCGGATTAACATACGTATCCTCCAATGCCAGCCAGGGCAGCTACAACAGCAGCACCGGACTGTGGACTGTCGGGGACTTGGGTGCTGGCAGCAGCGCGACACTGACGCTGAATGCAACAGTGAATGCCAGCGGCAGTTATGGGAATACTGCTGCCGTCGTCGGATCCGATCAGCCCGATCCTAGCCCTGTCAATAATCAGATACGGATTATCCTATCACCTGGAGAAACGACGCCTGAAGTAACACCGCCGGTCATACCACCTACAGGAGAGCCAACGGCTGTTGTGGCAGTGCCAACAAGCCTGCCGATTACAATTGCTGACCCGATGATTGCGAAGGACGTCAGCGCACCATTTGCGCAACCCGACGGTCCGATTAGCTGGACAATCACGGTCACCAATCCTAACAGTGTGCCCATCCACAACATCACAGTCATCGACAACCTCCCACCACAAGCGGAGCTTGTGTCAGCGACGGCGACGGCGGGCAGCATATCGACTACCGGGCAGACGGTGACGTTTTCTATCCAAACTCTGGACGGTGGGCAGACGGTGGTCATTACGATCGAAGGGCGGGTGCGCAGCGACGCTAGTGGAGCAGTTATCACCAATGTTGCATCGCTGACCAGCGCGGAGAACCCGACTCCACACACTGCGCAGGCAACGGTTCTGCGTGTGACCGAACTGCCGAGAACAGGTGAAACACCGTGGTGGCGAACGCCACTGTTGGCATTGGCAATCGGTACGCTTGGGCTTTGTGGGTGGATGTTCGTTCGTAGATGGATTCGAACCCGGTAAAGATGCAGCAAGCGGGTATCTGTCGAGAGTGGCGACAATCATGTGACACTCACTTTCGCGCTGCCGATAGGCGCATTTAAGTCAAATTTAAGCTAATGTTGAGTGCGGGTTTAAACAGGGATGTGCTCAATCGCGTATCGTAGAGGCAGTTACGACGATACAGCGGAGACATCCCCACATGGCAAATCCAGACCGCGCCCGAAAACTACTGGTGAGAAGCGCGCTCGTCACCAGCACGACCATCGCAACTTTTGTTGGTGCCCAAAATCTGGCAATGCTCGATGCGACACGCCTGGAAGCGATGTTCACGCCAGCGCCGGAAGCTGCCATCGTCAATCTTCTGACAGAAATCACGACGCCAGTTCCAGTAGTACGTGCTGCCCCCGATCTCGTCATCCAGCAAGCAGCGCCGAGCATCATCATTCTGCGACGCGCGGGTGAGACAGGTGACGCGGCGATTAGCGCCAACCCAGGTGGCAGGAGCGCGGCTGGCATCCAGCCACCGGTTCCATCGGAAATCGCCGTACCCGCCCCGGTGATTGTGCAGCAGCCCGTCGTTCAATCCAGCCGTTCCAGCCGATGAAACGCCTGTTTCAGCTCGCATGGCGGGCGATGGGCTGTGAAGTCTCGGTACAGCTAGAGACGGAAGGCAACGGTCACGCGATCTTAAGTGCCGTTCCTGCTCAAGTGGAAAGCCTCGAAGCGCGGCTGTCACGCTTCCGCCCGCAGAGCGAACTCATGCAGTTCAATATCTGCGCCGGGGAATGGGTGACTGTCAGCGATGTGCTGTTCGCCAACCTGAACACCGCCAAACATGCCGCACGCCTCACCGATGGCGCGTTCAATCCGTTGGTGCTGCCTGCGCTGATCGCAAGCGGCTATGATCGGACGTTTCACGCAGTGTCGATGCCGGAGGCAGAAGCGCCGATCCCCGCCGCCGATTGGCATGGCATCGAACTGCGTCCGCAAACGCGCCAAGTCCGCATCCCGTCGGGCAGCGCCGTCGATCTCGGCGGGATTGCCAAAGGCTGGACGGCGGAGCGGGTCGCCGACGATCTGGCTGCTCATGGTGCGTGTCTCGTCAATTTCGGCGGTGATTTGGTGGCGCGCGCCGCGCCGCAAAACCTTCCCGGTTGGGAAGTGACCGTCGCCGATCCAGGTGAAACCGGGACGCTCGGCAGCCTGTGGCTGCGCGACGCCAGCCTTGTCACCAGCGGCGTTGATTTCCGGCGCTGGACGGCGCGTGACGGCACCGCCCATCATCACATTATCGATCCACGCACCGGACGCTGCGCCGATACTGATGTGCTCACCGTCACCATCCATCATTCGAGCGCGGTCACTGCTGAAGCCTACGCTAAGGCGGTGCTGCTGCGCGGCGCTGACGACGGCTTGATCTGGTTGCAGTCCCGCTGGGATGCGGCGGGGCTGGTTGTCCGGCAGGATGGCGCAGTACTGGCTGCACCGCAATTTTCATCACTGTTTTTGTCCCAAACCGACCAAAGGACCCCTCAATGAAACGCTTTTCGTTCTTCACCTTACTCGTGCTGACGCTGGGTTTGTCGGCTGTGCTGCCCGTACTGGCACAATCTGATGTCAACCTGATCGCCCTGAACGACGCCAGTCCGGTGATCTCTGTCGTCATCACCCTGCCCGCCGACACGACCGGCACAGTCGCGCTGGAATTCAACGGGACAGCGGTACGCTTAACCGATGCGACTGACGCTGTCGTGTTCTCTGCCGCCGATGCGCGTCTGCACGCGCTCGAACTAAACATTGCGCCCAACAGCGGATCGCATACGCTCACGGTTGAGCGCCTTCCCGGTATTACCGAAGCCGTCGTCAGGGTGTCATCGCTGCCAGAACTGACCTTGTATGGCACTACCGAACTCGTCTCCGATCTGGCAGTCGTGTCCAATCAAGAAGTCTCGCTGCCGCTAACGCCGGATCACCCCGGCGATTCCGTCAGCGTCACGGTTGCGGGCGACTCCGCGGGCATGATAACGGCGACGTTCCCCGGCGCAGGCGCAGCGACGCAGCTTGTCGATGCGGCGGGCGCGCTGGTGGTTGAGTCCGTCGGCGGGCATGTCGATGGGATCAGCCTGCTCGTTGATCCCGGCACGTACCAGTTCACGCTGGTGAGCAGTGGTTTGTCGGCAGAAGCCACCGCCGGGGTACGCCTCGTTTCGGCGGATGCCATAGGAATCGTGGCACTGGCTGCGCCGGTCAGTACACAGGAAGTTGGCGCGGAGAGCACCGCCTGTACTGCCGTCGTCACGGTGAGTTCAACCAATTTCCGCAGCGGACCCGGCACCGGCTATACCGTCGTCGGCTATGGCTACCGGGATCAGGTTTTCGAAGTGGGTGGGCGTAATGCCGAGGACAATTGGGTGCTGATTGCATCAGGCGCTGGCGCATCGGCTTGGGCTGCGCGCAGTTCAGTACAAACAGAGGGTGCGTGCGCCTCGCTGGCGACCTTCAATGTTCCACTCCGCGACGCGCAGCCTGCGCCGCTGGTGATCACCGGGTCGGGGCAGTTATCGGGCAGGTACAGCGATGATGACGATGATGATGATGATCACGGTGAGCATGACGAGCATGACGACGACGATCATGAACATGACGATGGCGAACACGACGACGATTGACAAGTACGCTGTAACAGCTTAACCGTTGAACTTCACAAGCAAGTGGAGGGTTCACATACCCTCCACTGTCAGGAGCAGTGAATTGATAAACAGAGACAAATCGACCAGACTCATTGACATCACCGTTCTTATCGCCAGTATGATCATCATTGCTATTTCGGCGGTGTGGATAGTGAACACCGGCATGTTGAGTGTCAAACTGACCGAAGATACCAAACTGGCATGGCATCTCGTCCGGTCATCAGGGATTGTTGCCTATGTGCTTCTAATGGGATCGACGCTGTGGGGGCTGTTCATCAGTGGACAGTTCCTCAAAGACTGGTCGCCTGGCGTGGTGTCGATGACCTTGCACAGCACAATTTCCTGGTTAGCGCTCGTGCTTGGATTGATCCATGCGCTGCTGCTGCTGTTCGATGATTACTTCGCCTACACACTGAGTGATTTGTTCGTACCGTTCACGGGACCGTATCGTCCGGAAGCGGTTGGGTTAGGCACGATAGCATTCTGGTTGATCGTTCTCGTGACATTGAGTTTTTCATTCAAGAGGCGGCTCGGTCACACAACCTGGAAGCGGCTGCACTACGCCAGCTATGTCGCTTTCGGACTGGTATCGCTGCACGGCTTGTTTGCCGGAACCGAGGGAATGTACCTTGGTTTGCAGTTGCTGGTTGGTACAGGGATTGTGCTCGTTGTGATGCTGCTGGGAATTCGCATGGGCAAAGATCACGAGAAGACGGCGCGTCCCGCTGCTCGCCAAAACGCCGCCCGTAAGTGACGGATTACATCCGGCACGGTAAATGAACCGTGAATTCTGATCCGCGCTCCGTGCCGGGACTGCTCGCCTCAATTCGCCCGTCATAGTAATCAAGGATTGCCATGACAATCGACAGCCCTAAGCCATTTCCGCTGAACCTGCCTCGAACCGTCTCCGAGCGATAGAATCGTTCAAATAGATGGGTCCGTTGTTGTTCAGTAAAGCCAATTCCGGTATCACAAACCTGAATGCTGAACGTCTGCCGTGTGTGCGAAACCATCACCCGAATGTGTCCCTGTTCGGTGTATTTGATGGCGTTTGACAGTAGATTGTCGAGGACGACCCGCAGATCGTTGGGACTCATCGGGAGATCGGGCAAATCGGGATCGATCTGAGCGAAAAACTCAAGCCGTTTCGCTTCGGCTTCAATGCGCCAGTGACGCATGATGTCATGGAGCAGCGAAACAGTATCCAGCACAACCCCATTATGGGGTTGCCGCCCTTCGTCAATGCGTGCCAACATCAACAGCGCCGAGACAAGCTCCGCCATATGATCGATTTCCTGCCGAATATCCACGAGATAAGTTTCACGTTCGTTTTTGGAAAGCGTCTCGTCGCTCAGCGCTTCTGCCCGCAGCTTGAGCGTCATCAGCGGCGTGCGCAGCTCATGGGCGGCGTTGCTGACGAAACTCCGCTGCGTTTTCATCAGGGTTTCGAGCTGTCCCGCCATGTAATTGAGCGTCTCGCCAAGCTGACCAATTTCATCCTGCGACGAGGACTGAATTCGAGTATCCAGCGCGCCACGTGCCATATTCAGCGCGGAGTCGCGGAGATGCTGCACCGGGCGCGAAATCGTACTCGACACCCACAGCGACGCGCCAATCACCAGAACGATCACCGGCAGCGTCGCTATCGCAAGCTCCATGTAGCGGCGGTTTACCTCAGCGTAAGCGGGAGCCATCGGCTCTGACAGCACCAGATAGCCGAGCGCATCTCCTTCATATATGACCGACACGGCAAGATACAATGTCGATTCTCCGGCATGATTCGGGCGAATGTCCGATCCGATTTGTGCAGTGTCGGCTTCGATGAGTTCTGGCGATGCTGGAACACGATCCACCTGTTCATAGCCGGTGTTGGCGGTGTAGCCGACGACCCGGTAATTTCGGTCAAGAATCAGATAGTTGTGTCCCACTTCCTGCTGAAAGGTCGCCAACATGCGCCCGATATCGTCTTCATCCTCATCTTCGAGGTAGTGTCCTAATGGTTCGGCGAAGGTCACCGCCACGAGCAGTGCGTCTGTTTCGAGATGATGCTGATAGAATTCAAGCGTCGCCGCTTCAAGCTGTCGTCCGGCGATGAGAAACTGCACCGTTCCGCCCACAAACGCGATCACAATAAAAATGACGAGAATGCGCTGGCGAATGGTGAGTCGGTTGAGCATGGGGTTAGCTCCCCTCGGGGGCGTTAAACCGATAGCCAACGCCCCGAATTGTTTGCAGATAAACCGGATTTGTCGGATCAGTTTCCAGTTTCGCCCGCAGCCAGCTCATATGCACATCCAGCGTTCGGGTATCTCCCAGCCAATCCGTTCCCCAGACTTCATCGAATAACCGTTCGCGCGTGACGACCTTGCCGAGATTGGTCATCAGCAGCGATAGAATCTCGAATTCTTTCTGGCGCAGCACGATTTCTTGCCCGTTCCGCATGACCACATGCGCTTCAAGATTGAGCGTGATTTCGCCGACGTCGATCCGCTGCGGCATCTGCTGCCCTTGATCGAGGCGCACCCGGCGCAGCATCGCGCGGACATGCGCTTCCAATTCCTTGTAGCCAAATGGTTTGACGAGATAGTCATCTGCGCCGAGTTCCAAGCCCTTGATCCGGTCGGTGCTGTCATCGAGCGCCGTCAGCATGATGATCGGCATGGTGCTGTGCGTTCGGATCGCCTGACACACCTGCCAGCCATCCAGACCCGGCATCATCACGTCAAGGACAACCACGTCTGGTTTTTCGACCAGCGCGAGGCTCAATCCGGCATGACCGTCGTTGGCTACCGTTACCTGGTAACCGCCGCGCTCAAACGAAGATCGTAATGGGTCGGTCAGTTTGCGTTCATCGTCAATCAGGAGAATGTGCGCCATCGTGTGCAGTCCTATCGCTTGCACCTCATTCTACCGCCGGTTGGGAAGATTTAAGGCGAATTTAAGGCGCTCGAAAAGCGGAGCCGCCGTGCCTGCTCTAATACCGCCTGACTTTTGGTGCGCTTTTATTCCGCAGGATACTCTGAAAGCCTACTACTTGACTCAGCAGCTTAAGGCGCTGCAAGCTCACTTGCCTGCGCTTGAAGTGCAGCTGTCACGCGGCTTAACCGTTCCGCTGCTTCCTGCGCAACGGGGCGTAGAGTGTCGTTGTGAAGCCCGCCCATCATCGCGAGCGGATTAATTACTGTGATCTGCGTCCGTCCGTCGTCCAGTTCGGTAAGCGTCACATTGCAGGGCAGCAGCAGTCCTACTTCGAGCGTGCTCGTCAGAGCGCGGTACGCCAGCGCCGGATTGCAGGCTCCCAGAATAGTGTAGCGACGGAAATCTACATTCAGCTTCTGCTTCAGTGTTTCTTCCACGGCAATTTCCGTCAGTACGCCAAAACCTTCTACCTTGAGTGCGTCTGTCACCCGCGTCCGGGCAGTCTCAAAATCCACCCGCAGATACACGCTTGATCCGATTTCCATATCCATTGTTTGCTCCGTTATCACCTAGTTGTGCTCTAAGTACAACCACGAAAATGATATGGGGTATAAAATGGGGGCAGGAGAAGACGATGAAACCAATCCAACTGCCCTCACAGACCGCAGCGCAACTTGAAGCGCTTGATGAACTCTACCGCACGACCAAGGATGTACGGCTG
>JAUQWZ010000007.1 GCA_030834905.1 Aggregatilineales bacterium
GTCCCTGGCTCGGGCCAGGTGCGGCCGGCAGATGGTGGGAACGGTGGGAACGGTGGGAACTTGGCGGCTGGCAAGAAGCGGGGGTCTGTACAGCAGCGCAGCCTTGAACTTGGTTTTCCCCTGGCCCTCTATTAGCGGCAGGGTTCCCACCGTTCCCACCGTTCCCACCATCCCCACTGTCAGATGGGGTTGTCCGGCTGACGGACCACCGATGGGTGCCGGCGTGTCCGGACCTGCGACCGACCTTGAACCCGCCGACGACGCGGTCGCGGTAGGTCGAGAGCAGTTGGCCCAGCTTCCGTCCTCGGTTCTGGGGCGCAACATCAGCCCCAATGGCCTCGTCGATGGCGTTGAGCAGATCCGGGCCAGCGGTCGAGGTCGCCTCGCGCGCCGACATCTCGCGAGGGCCGTACGCGTCGTGCCAAGCCCGGAGCAGCTCGGCCACCGAACCGATTCCGCCGTCGTCTTCGACCACGGCCTGCCGGCCGGCTATCGGGTCGGCCATGCCGATCCAGACGATCGCAGCGCGGATGATCTCCGACCAGATCTCGAACGAGCCGAACGGCGGGATCCCGGACTGGGGTCTGCCGGCGACGGCGTGCGCGCGCAGGATGGTTAGGGCGTCAGCTACGAGCGAAGGGCGGTTCTTGTCGGCTACCGCCACGGGGTCGAAGTCGAATCGCCGTTCCTCGGGGCGCTCGCATAGCGGGTCGAGGCGGCACACCAGGACCCGACGGTCCATATCGCCCCTGACGACGATGTTGTTGCCGGTGGCGATCCAGGTCGAGGTTGTCGGCACGCCGATGATCTCGGATGCCCCGAGGATGCGATCCGAGTAGGTCCGTTCTGTCATCGCGGAGCACAGCGCCATCCCGCTAATTGGCAGGTCTACGTTGTCGATGTTGACCACCGGCGTACCCCGAAGGAGCAGCGCGAAGACGCGCTTCCTGACCTCGTCGATGTCGTCGACCAGCGACATCGTCGCGGGTGGTTGTCCGGTGGCGATGGTGCCGACGATGGTGGCGAGCTTCGACTTGCCTGAGCCGCGGGTCGGTGCATCGATCGCGAACATCGGCGCGGAAGGCAAGTGCGAGCGGACGAGCGATGTCAGGAGCGCCGCCAGCCAGACCGACCTTGCGCCGTCGTCGACGAAGTCGAAGTGGCAGACCAACTCAAGGATGCGATCCGCTGATGCACGAGCGGCCTGCAGATCCGGGGAGTCCGCGATCCTCGGGAACGAGACCCCGCATGGGTCGTACAGGACGCAGGACTTCGGGTCGTAGCCAGGATCCTGGATCACGGTGCCGTCGACCCGCATCGTCGGGGCTGTCGTGACCGACCGCAGTTTCCGGAGACGCCAGTTGCCAGCGGATTGGAGGTAGCAGGCGGCGACGTCGGCTGGACAGCTGATGGTCTTCCACTTGTTGTCTTCTCCCACCTTCAGGAAGGTCGCAACGCGCTCGAACTGTGATCGGAGATACGTCGAGGCAACGTTGATGATGGTCGGGACCTCGGCTGGGCCTTCTGCGCCGGTGCTGAGCGCGCCGGGGTCGGCGATGCGTGCGACGCGGACCAACAGGGCTCCCCTCTGGTACATCTGGACCACGTCGGGGTTTGCGAGCAGCGCTTCCTCAGCAGCTGCTACGGTCCTGTCGAGCTCCCCCGACACCACCGTGATGACATGGCGCCCGTCACCAGAGGGTGGTTCCAGTTGCTGGCGGACGTGGACGGGGGCTGCAGCGAGAAACTCGGACAGGCGAGCGCGAATCGCGTCACGTTCCAGGCCAAGCACCTCGCACTTGTCGATCCAGTCGACGATGTCGTCGTGTTCCTCGAGATCTGGCAGCGCCAGTACCCGGATGCTGCTCGCCCCCGCCTTCTCGACAAGCCGTGCAACGGCGTCCAAGTAGCAGCGGCCGGCTTCATCGTTGTCGGGGGCGATGATGACGCAGCGTCCCTTCAGAGGACTGAAGTCGGACTTCTCCGGGGACCTCGCCCCTTGGGATGTCGTCGTCGACACGAAGCCGAGAGACGCGCATGCTTCGGCGCACTTCTCTCCTTCCACGAGCACCACGGGCGACTCCGGGTCAGCTTTCAGAAGCTCCGGCAACAGGTACAGCGGGCGTGGCGCCGGCATTCCGGCGTTCACCCAGGTGCCGTTGGCCTGCCTGTGTGCCTGCCCGAACTGCTTCGGCCTGTCCGGGTAGTCGAAGCGCATCGTCCGCATGACGTGTGCGCCGGACGAATCGTGGTAGTCGTGGTGGCGGGTGAGCTTGCCCTTCTGTCGTCCGTGGACGAAGCACATCGCCCTCGTCGCGTCGTCGGGCGTGGCGTGTTCTTTCCTGCCCTTCTTCTGCGAGGCCGGGACTGGCCGCCCCTGTCCTCTGGGGAAGAGGTCCGGCATGCGCAGGCCCAGGGCCGCCACGATGTCCTCCGTCGAGCAGTTGGCGCTCCTGCACTTGAGCAGGACACGGCCGTCGGATCCGACATCCACGTCGAGCGATGGATGCGAGTCCTCATGAGCTGGGCAGCAGGCTCGGGC
>JAUQWZ010000046.1 GCA_030834905.1 Aggregatilineales bacterium
CCTTCGCTTGGCTGAACAACTATCGTCGCTTGAGCAAGGATTATGAAGTCAATACGTCCTTGAGTGTTGGCATGGTCTATCTGGCTTCCATTCATACTTTGCTCAAGCGCATTCCCGCATAATATTCATATGGCTTCTAAGTGGCTCTAGCCTTGAAGAAATCGCAGAGATTCTCGATTGTCCAGTAGGCACGATTAAGAGCCGCCTCTACTACGCGCGCGAGAACCTTCGTCGTCGTCTTGGAGAAAGCTATCGAGGGGTTGAGGTGGCACACGGCTATGCAGGAATTCCAGGATAATTTCTTCGACGAATATACTGCCAGGGCATTGAAATCAGACCCGATGCCATCAGCGGCGCAGCAGCGGCGCGTCCGGGAATCGCTGCTCGCCAAAGCGGAGCAGCAGACGATGCTGCCCCCGCTTTCGCCGACGCTGTTCGAGCGCCTGTCAAACAGCGCGCGGCTGTGGGGCAAATCACAAATTGCCAACCTTTATCGCGTCTTCCTCGATGACAGCGCCTACCGCCGCGCACCGCATGGTTATCCTTCGATGATGCGCCATCAGCGCCCGCACAGCACCTTCGCTTCGGCGGAATTTATGCTGTTCGCCTAACCTGCGATTGAGCTGCCACCGGCTGCCCTCGGGCAGCTCGCGCTGCGTTTGTATGAGCAAACCCCAAAACAATTAACGTAGAGTTGAAATCCCCGCACCAACTTTTCGTTTATACTGTGAATATGCATCTCGCTATGTTGCAACGGATGAAGTTATGGCTGCCTTGCCACGTATACTTACAGTTGACCCTACAGGCGCAGTAGCGCGTATCGTTCGCGCCGCGCTGCATTTAATCGACCGCCCGGTCATTCAGGTCGATGTCCCCGGCGGAACCGAAGCGCTCGAAGAAGTGTTCCGGGCAGAGTTCCGGCTGGTGATCTCAACGCTCAGCATCGGCGATAGTATGAAGGGCTTTGAGCTTGCCATCCGCGTCAAACAGGCGCAGCCGGACACGGGAATGCTGCTGCTCGCCGACGTGAACGATCCCGAAGATCTGGATCAGGAAACGCGCGAAGCCTCGCCGTTTGTTTACCTGCGCCGCCCTATCGACCCGCACCGCTTCCTGCGGGTGCTGCTGGCGGCGCTGGATAACAAGGACGTGCTGACCGCCGCCTATGCCACCTCAGCGCCGCCGCGCGAAGGGCTGCCCGCCCATCTGGGCGCTATCCCGACGCTTGACGTTAACGCGGCGCAAAGCATGGTCGATACCCTGCTTACCGACGTGGGCGCGATGGCGATTGTGGTCGCCAACCGCGCGGGCGAAGTCCTGCTGGAACGCGGCGCGGTCGGCTACCTTGACCGCGAACAACTGACCAGCATCCTGCTGCCGACGATTCACTCGATTATGGACATCAGCACGCTGGTTGGCGGGCGTCCTTCGGCGCTTCAGGCATTCGACGGCGATACCTACGATATTTACGTGCTGTCGGTGGGCTACCACCATTTTATGTGCCTCATCTTCGACGGGCAGATCGGCGGACGGCAGCTTGGCGCGGTCAACCGTTACGGGCGGCGGGCGGCAGAAGACCTGATCGCGCTGATCGGCGCTTCAGCACTGCAAATCGAACGCATCGCCCAGCCAGATATTCCAACCGCGCTGGATGCCGAGACTGAACCAGAGGAAACGATTGAGCCAGCAGCCGTCCGCGCCGAAGAATGGGGCGTGGAAACGCCGCCGCCGCCAGAGCCGGAGCCGCTAAAGCTCGAACCGATTGAAAATCTCGATATCAACATTTTCGACCAGCAGGAGCTGGATACGCTCGACGAAAGCCTCGCCGACGATCTCTTTAACCCGGAACGACTGGCGGAAATCGCCAACGAAACACGCCGGGATCGGGGACCGCTGTCCTATGACGAGGCGCGAGAATTGGGTATCATCCCATAATCGTTCTCACAGGCGAACCGGCACATACGGCGTCGTTTCTTCAGGAATAAGCACCACGATGCCCAAACTCAAACCAGGCGAAAGCCTTATTGGCGCTCAGTTGGGCGATTACGTCCTCACCCGGATGCTGGCGACAGGCGGCATGGCGAAGGTGTATGAGGGCGTGGACAATAAACTGCGCCGCCACGCCGCCGTCAAAGTGCTGGACGACGACAAGCTCTCCAGCGATATTACGCTGACGGAGCGTTTCCAGCGCGAAGCCCGCGCTATCGCCCAGCTTGACCACCCCAACATCATCCCCATTTACCAGTACGGGGAACAGGACGGCGTCTACTTCCTGGCGATGAAGCTGATTCGCGGCAACGATTTAGCCCACGAACTCAGCCATCTGCGCCACGCGGGCGAGCGCATGGACGTGAAAATAACGCTTCACATCCTCGAACAGATCGCCGCCGCCCTCGATATCGCCCACGCCGCCAACATCATCCACCGTGACATTAAACCATCGAACATCCTGCTCGATCAGATGCACCATGCGATTCTGACCGATTTTGGCTTGGTCTTTCAGCCGTCGATTGATACCACGTCGGGCACGTCTTTTGGCACGCCGCGCTATATCGCCCCTGAACAGGCAATGTCGTCCGGCGGCGCCCTTCCGCAGAGCGATCTCTATTCACTGGGCGTGATCGCCTACCAGATGCTGGTCGGGCAAACGCCCTTCGCAGGCGATTCGCCGCTGGAACTGGCGCTGGCGCATATCAGCAAGCCGCCGCCGCCGCCGCGATCCATCAATCCCGGTATGCCCGAAGCTGCCGAGCGCGAGCTGCTGAAGGTGCTGGCGAAAGACCCGGCAGACCGCCACGCGACCGCGGGCGAATTTGTCAGTGCTTTAAAGCACGCCTATGAAGCTGAGGATGCCCGGAACCACGCGCCAGCGCTGATAGAGTCCCCCGCCATTATCGACGAAGACGAAGGCGACCTCCCCCCCACCGGCATCATGCCCGCGCCGCCACCGCAGCCGCGCCAGCAGCAGCCCGTTTCCCGGGCTTCGCGCGCGCCGCTGTGGGTTGGCATCGCCCTGCTCGCCGCCGCCGCTGTGCTGCTGATCGTCGTGAACGGCGGCAGCGCCGGGCAGCAGGCGGCAGCCGAAACCGCCGATCCGCTGCTGATGGCTGGCGACCAGACGCCGGAAGCGACGCCTGAAGCGCTGACGATGAGACTGGTTTACGCGGAATCCATGTTCGCCATCGTCAATGAGACTGACCGTGATTTGAATACCGGGACGCTGCGCTTTGTGCGCGACGCGGAACAGTACGACGGCGCGAACATCGTGCGCCAGATCGTGCCCGCCGGAAGCTGTTTCCGGCTGCAATTGCAGGGGCGTCAGAGCGAACTTCCAACGGGCTGCGGGCGGCTGCACGCCGAAACGCTGCTGCCCGACCCGCTGCGCTTCTTCTGGCGCAGCCTGCCCGAAAGCGCCAGCAGCTTTGAGGTGTATTACGACGATCAGTTGCTCGCCACCTGCCCCACTATCGCGCGCGGCAGCGAAGGCGACTGCCTGCTTACGCTTCCCCCGCCGACAGCAGGGTAATCACCGTAATCTCAGGGCGGCAGTTAAAGCGGATCGGCAGGCTGGTCGTGCCCAATCCCCGGTTGACATACAGCAGCATCCCGACCACCAGATGCAGCCCCATGACGTAACGCTCGCCGTACTTGGGCAAGCCGAACCGCATCAGCCACGGCAGGCGCACCTGTCCGCCGTGCGAGTGTCCTGAAAGCTGGAGATCGAACCGCCCGGTCGCGGCGCTGATGTCGGCAAAGTCCGGCTCATGCGCCAGCAGGACAGCCGCGCCGTCGTCGGGAAGCTGGTTGAGGACAAGATCAAGCCGGGCGCGGTGGCGGTACATGCTGTCCACGCCGCCAAAGTGCAGCGCCGACTCATTTCGGCGCACCGTGACGGCGGCGTTGTTGAGATTGGTCAGCCCGCTTTCGGCGATGACGCGGCGCACGACGGCGCGGTGCTCGCGCTGGTCATGGTTGCCGGTGATGGCAAGCCTGCCGTCCGGCGCGTTCAGATCGCGCAGCGGCACGATCAGGTCATCCGCCAGAAAGCCGATGCGGTTGGAGACGAAATCGCCGGTGATAACGACCAGATCGGGCGACTGCGCGTTGACCAGCGCGACCACTTCCGCCAGACGCTCGCGCGTCATGACGCCGTCCATGTGAATGTCGCTCAACTGCACAATCCGATAGCCGTCAAAGGCAGGGTCAAGCCGCCCTAGCACCAGCGACATCTGCTTGACTTCAAAGCTGTTCGGCTCGACAAAACGGGCATACGCCAGCGCGCTGCTTCCGGCAGCGACGACGGCAGAACCCAGCGCGAGCGCCGCGCCTTGTATCCAATGCTTACGTGTCAGTGTGGTTATTCCTTTACAGGACGCCAGGTATCAGGTTTTGCAGGCTAACGCCCAGCACCTGCCACGCGACGATGCTCACCGCCGCCAGAATGACGGCGATAACCAGAATACCGATGAAATAGGCAAGGCAGCCTTTGGCGGTGCCAAAGTCATAGGCTTCGCCAATTTTACCGGAAGTTTTGCCCGATACATACAGCGAGAGCAGCACAAGCGGCAGCACCAAACACAACACAATCGGTGAAAAGCCGGAAATGAAGCCTACCGCGACCGTGATATACGACAGGAAGAAGATGATCGGCAGCCACTTATTGTAAAAACCCAGCAGCAGTTCCAGCAGGTAGCGCAGCGTGCCATGCCCGCCCAGCAGGTGGATTGCGCCGAAATGGATGATGACAGTCTGGATCAGCAAGCCGATTACGCCCGCGAGCGCCGAAACGACACCCACGATCAGCAGCGAGCCAGCGTTATACTGGTCGAGCGACACAAGAGCAGCCTGCATTTCGGGCGTTTCTACCAGTTCTGGGACAAGCGTATTGACGTAGGCGCGGGCGCTTTCCACCGTGACCAGCGATTGCAGCACCGGACCCGCCGCCGTAATGATAGTGAAGATGATGATCTCAAACCAGGTGGACGCCCAGGTCACATGCTCTGCCTTGCTGAGATGCGTCTCGATGCGCCGCTGCTTCTTCTGCTCCAGCGCCTGCTGTTCAAAGCCCTTGCGCTGGCTGCTGTCCAAAATCATCTGCACCGCGCCATCACCCTCCAAGCCGGTGATGCTGGCGGCGATGCTCATGGAGTAAGCGTCGTTGATCAGATTGGGGTTAATCTGAAGCGCCTGCGCCATTGCTTTCATGGCTTTGGCGTTTTCGCCCTTCAGGTTCATCGACAGCGCCTGGTCAACATAGCCCTTCGCCCGTTCGACATCATTACGGCTGGTTTCGTAGGTTCTGCCACGTACCGGCACGCTGGCGGCTTCCGGCGGCGCAGATCGACGTTCGGACGGCGTTTCCGGCGCTGGCGCTTCGGCAGGCGAGGCGGCGATCATGCCCAGCAGATTGTCGATATCCGGCTCATCCACATCATCGCCAGACGACACCACCGGCGGCGCAGCGGCGCTTTGCCCCGCCTCTGCTTGCAAGTCCATCGCCCGACGAATGTGAACCCCTGCCCGGCGCGCCAGCTCGCGCAGGGATGGTTCCGGATCGGTGCGAAATATCACCGCCAGATGCTGGAGCGCGGTGGGATCTTTACTTGTGCCGAGGGCGATAATTGCTTTCCTGCGCTGGCTTGGATCGGGGCTTTGAAGTTGAGCGACGAACTGATCGAACATGACATTCCCTCTGCGACGGACACCTGCACTTTAATTACAGCGCAGTTGTGTGGAACGGTGTGTTAAGAACTAAACCAGCGAATAGGCTGCCTGCCGCTGATAGATCGCGCCCTGCGGCGTGAGGTCGCTGGAGAACAGGTAGAACGCTGTCACGGCGATCTCAGGGACGCTGAAGCCGAGATACTGTTCTAGAAAGCGATCCACCACCGGATCAGGCTTGGATGGTTTCAGCCGCGCCAGCGTGATGTGCGGGTGAAAATCGCGGGCTTCCGGCGCGAAACCAACCTCGCCGACGGCGCGCTCCACCTGCTGGTACAATGATTGGAGTGCTGGCGGGGCAGCCACCCCCACCCAAAGGACACGCGCCGCTTTTGCGGAAGTCGGCGGGAAGCGCCCGACGCCGCGCAGCGCCAGCGAAAATGGCTCGCCCGGCACCGCCGCCAGCGCCCCGCGCAGCGCCTCAAGCCGTGCCGCGTCGATGCCGTCGCCCAGAAAGCGCAGTGTCAGGTGATACCCGGTTGGTTTCGCCCACGACGCGCCGCGAATATCGGCGCGCAGCTTCGCCAACTGGTCTTTGACTGTCTCTGGCAGATCAACGGCGACAAACAGACGGTATTCCATCACCTGATAGCTTTAACAGCCGATACTTTTCCCTGAAGCATTGTAGCACCTGTCCGGCGGCGTGATACTTTTTGGCAATTTTCGCGTATAGGTACAATAGTTAATGAACAGTGACTGGAAGGACGATCATGACCTCATTTCTTGAGCAGGTCTTTAGCGCGGTGTTTGGCACCGTCGGCAAGAACCTGGTGAACAATCTCAGCCAGCGCGCCGACCAGATGTACGACTTCGTCTACGTCAAGGTCTTTGGGCTGCCTTTTATCGTATTGGGCGCGCGGCAAACCGGCAAGACAACCCTCATCGAGTGGCTGCGCCAGAACGTGCGGTCGCTGGATGGTCACGATCCTGCCCCAACGGCTCCCGGCGGCGATGCCGTCCACACCTTCTCGTCGCAGATCGGCGCTGAGAACGTTCGGCTGAAGCCCACGCGCGACGTGGGCGGCGAGTATGAGATGTGGGAAACCGACTGGCTGGAATTGTTCCGCGAAACCCGCCCGCGCGGCATCATCTTCATGCTCGATCATACCGACGTCCTCAACCACAAGGACGCCCTCAACTTCGTCATGAACATGATTGAAGAGGAGATCGACGCCAAGCGCAACCTGAAGGCGGTGCTGCTGCTGGTCAACAAGTCTGACCTGTGGCTTTCGGGTACTTCGCTCGACAAGCTGATGCAGAATTACGCCAACGAGGTCAAGCGGCTGCGCAACCAGGCGGAACGGCTCGGCTACAAGACGTGGACGCAGTCAGCCAGCGTCACCCAGGGCGTTGGCGTGGACGACGCCATGCGAACCTTCATCAACATCATTCGACCAAGCCCGAAATAAAAGTACCGAGTACTGAGTACTGAGTGCCGAGTTGAAAATATCGAGTGCAAAGGATTGCTCACTTTCAACTTTAAGCTTTTTCTCAGTACCCAGTACCGGGTACTCAGTACTGGTACTCCATGCACCATCTCACGATTGACTACGTGCTCAACGGGCGCAGGCGGGGATACAGCTTCACGTCGCCAACAGACGGTCTGCATCCGGAGCTTCTGAAGATTATCTGGCGCAGCGCCATGCCGCGCGGTCAGGGCTGGAGCGCCGAGAAGTATCGCGGCGCGCGAGCGCTTAAATGCTTTCCGCTGCCCAGCGGCGAAGTCGCCTTTTGCGAAACCGTCATTACCGATATGCGCGACGAAGTCGGGCGCGGCGGCATCCGTCGCACCGACATTCGCGTGATGACCGAACACGAGCATCATGAATATCTCCGGCACCGGCTGGGCGAGCTTCCGGCGCAGACAACGGCTGAAGCCGAAACGCGGCTGAATTCCCGCGACTGGCAGCTTCTATTCAATAAAAACCGGGAAGCTAAACGTCCCCGGACGATGATCAAGCCGCAGACGATTCTGGCATATCCTTACATGGCTGGCGCGTGGCAGTTCGCCGAAGCCTGTATCCTGCTGCTGGCGTCGCGCGCGACCCTGCTCACCAACCTGATCGAAGTCTCGCCCCGCCTCAACCCGTTTGCCGACCGCGTGCTGTCGTTCACCACGCTGGCGCTCGACTATCAGGAAGGGGGGCGCATCGTCGCGCTGCCACTGGATCAGGCGCAGGCGTATGACGGCATACCGTACATTGATATCAGTGAAGGGGGCAGCGATGCAAAACCTGGACAATGAGCAGGCTGCCGCCGCCTATGACAAGCCCAAGCGCCACCTTGAGGAAGATCTATCAGCCTACACCGTCACCGACGACGGCGAACTGGTAGAAATTGACGAGGATGCAGGGCGAAACACGGCGCGGAGGTGATCGGAAGATCGCAGGGACACGACGGTATCGTATCCCTGCGTGGTTCAGGTTTAGTCGTCCTGCTTTGCCCGGTTTTCGCGCCACCAGGCGTGGAACGACTGCCGCGCCAGCGGTGGAAAATCGCGGTTCTGCGTCCAGCCGCTGAGAGGATAGGGCAACGCCTTCCGCAGCGGTTCGATCTCCTCGGAATCCATGTTCTCAACCAGCCCCGATATCGCCTGTGTTGCCCGGCGGGCAATCCTGCCCGCCGCCTCAAACATCAGCGGATGGCTGAAGCCAAAACCGTATGCCTTCATGCTGGCGCGCCACATCGGTTCCTGAACGTGCTCCAGATCATGGCGCAGCGCCAGCAGCATATCAGGGATGTTGATATCGACCGGACAGGCGGTTTTGCAGGCACCGCACAGGCTGCTGGCGAACGCCAGCGGCGCGGCGTTCTCTTTGCCTTGCAGCAGCGGCGTGATGATCGCGCCAATGGGACCGGGATACACCCAACCGTAGCTGTGCCCGCCGACGTTGCGATACACCGGACAGGCGTTCAGGCACGCGCCGCAGCGGATGCACGCCAGCGCTTCGGCATATTCGCTGGCATAGATATCACTGCGCCCGTTATCCAGCAGCACGAGATAGAAGTGTTGCGGACCATCCGGCTCGTCTGGTCGCGCCGCGCCAGTAAAGCCGTTGACGTAAACTGTCAGCCGCTGTCCGGTGGCGCTGCGCGGCAGAAGCTGCACCAGCGTGGCGAAATCTTCCCAGGTGGGGATGATCTTTTCGATGCCGACAACGGCAATATGCACCGGCGGCACGCTGGTCGAAAGCCGCCCGTTGCCTTCGTTGGTTACGATGACGACGGTTCCAGTCTCAGCGATCATGAAGTTGCCGCCGCTGATGCCAAAATCGGCGGCGAGATATTCATTCCGCAGCCGCCCGCGAATGAAGGCGGTCATTTCGGCAATCTCGTCAGTGTAAGGCATGTGCAGCTTCTCGATGAACAGATCGCGCACGCGCTCTTTGGTCATGTGCATGACCGGCATGACGATGTGGCTCGGATGACTCTCATCGACCTGAATGATGTACTCGCCAAGATCGGTTTCGACCATCTGGATGCCGTGTTCGCCCAGCGCCTGCGCGAGGTTGATCTCTTCAGTCGCCATGCTCTTGCTCTTGACGCCGCGTTTGAGGCTGTGTTTGGCGCAGATATCAAGGACGTGGCGGTTGGCTTCGTCGGCGTCGGCTGCCCAGAGGACATGCCCGCCGCTGGCGGTGACGTTGGCTTCCATTTCTTCGAGCAGGTCGGGCAGATCATGCAGCCCGCGCAGCCGCCCGCCGCGTCCCTGCTGGCGCAGCGCCTGCGCCTGAGCCAGCTCGCCCATGACGAGGCGGCGGCGTCCATCGGCGTTGCCCGTACCGCGATCCAGCGCTGTCTGTAGTTGGATGTCGTCGAGCGCAATAACGGCGGATTGGCTGAACTGGTTGGCTTTTAATTCCATGAAAATACTCTCATATATCGGCTTTGCGGGCGGCTGGCGACATTGTAGCGCAATGTGACAGTGACGACACGCGCAATATGGTATCATCGGCAAATATCTGAGCGAATCCTGCGAGGCACCCGTGACTGAGAAACCGGTACTTTATCCGCTGCTGCTGCTGCCGTCGCTGCATATCAAGGTTTGGGGCGGGCGGCAGCTCGAAACCGTCATGCGCAAGCGCCTTCCCACCAGTGACCCCTACGGCGAATCGTGGGAGATGCACGACACCGCCACTATTGTCAATGGTCCGCTGGCAGGCAGGCAGGTTGGCGACGTGCTGGCGCAGTACGGCACCGATCTGTGCGGCAGGCACAACGATCCCTCGCTGGGGATGCCGCTGCTCGCCAAGCTGCTGGATGCGACCGACTGGCTTTCAGTGCAGGTACACCCCAACGACCGGCAGGCGCAGCAGCTTGACAATGAGCCGCGCGGTAAGACCGAAGCGTGGTACGTCATCGCTGCCCAACCCGACGCCAAGCTGGTCATCGGCGTTCACCCCGGCACAGCGCCCGCCGAAATCGCCCAGGCAATCCGCAGTAACAGTCTGGAAGGGCTGCTGGTCTACGCTGAAGTCGCGCCGGGAGATGTGCTGTACATTCCCGCCGGAACCATCCACGCGCTCGGACCCGGCATCCTGATCTACGAAATTCAGCAGTCGTCTGATCTCACCTACCGCCTGTATGACTGGGGGCGTATGGGACTGGATGGCAAGCCGCGCCAACTGCACATCGACAACAGCGTCGCCGTCGCCAACACCGAGATACTGCCCGCCATCCGGCACACGGGCAGCAGTACGGCGGCAGAGGTCGAAATCGTCAGCGGTGAATATTTCACAACGGTGCTGCATCAGTTGAACGCCGACAACGGCGAAAGCGTTGACCTGAACACCGACAGGCGCGCTTTCCACATCCTCACCTGTATCGACGGCAGCGTCACCATAGAACACGACGAAACACAGATCAGCCTCGCTATTGGACAAACCGCGCTGCTGCCTGCCTCGATTGGAAAATACGTCATTCGGGGAAGCGGAAAAGTGCTGCGTTCCTGGCAGCCGTAGACAAACCAGATCATTTACGAAATGTTGTATAGTAAATCAATACACGACGGTTCGGAGGGCGCGTTGAATTCTCTAGCGTTTGATTATCCTTTTCAGACAGTGGGCGGATCACTCATTATTCATGCCGATTGCTTTGAGTGGTTAGGTCGCTTGCCGGAGAACAGCCTTCACGCCATCGTCACCGATCCGCCGTATGGTGTAAAAGAATACGAGTTTGATCAACTGGAAAAACGAAAGGAAGGTCGCGGGGGAGTTTGGCGAATTCCGCCAGCTTTCGATGGACATGTTCGTTCGCCACTGCCTCGTTTTACGGCGTTGAAGCCGCGCGAACGCGCCTTGATGCAGGAATACTTTACCACATGGTCAGCCTATGCCCTGCAAGCTTTACGCCCTGGCGGACACGTCTTTATCGCAAGCAACACATTTTTGTCGCAGTTAGCATTTTCTGCGATTGTTGCCGGTGGATTAGAATTCAGAGGGGAACTCATTCGCATTGTGAAAACGCTGCGCGGTGGAGACAGACCTAAGAACGCAGAGGAAGAATTCCCTGATGTCTCATCCATGGCACGCGGCTGCTATGAACCCTGGGGAATCTTCCGAAAGCCGCTCCCGCCGAACATGACGGTTGGCGATTGTTTACGCACGTTTCAAACCGGCGGACTTCGACGTAAAGCAGATGGAACGCCCTTCGGTGATGTCATCGTAAGCACGCGCACCTCTTCGCGCGAACGCCAGATAGCCGATCATCCAAGTCTGAAGCCGCAGTCGTTCTTGCGCCAGGTCGTCTACGCAGCTTTGCCACTGGGTGAAGGCATAATTGCCGATCCATTTATGGGATCAGGTTCAACAATTGCAGCAGCAGAGGCACAAGGACTAACCGCAGTAGGTATTGAGCGCCATCCTGAATACTATTCGATAAGCCAGCGCGCGATACCGATGCTGGCTGCCATTCATTCAAACGCACAGACCAGTGACCTGGATCTTAAGCAGATGCAACTGCTCTAAACAGGTGCCTGATAGATCCTGTTGCCTGTCAGCTTCAAATAGCCTGCCTGATTGACACTCGCAGTGATAGTGCGGCGGCTGGTTTCTGATCGTCCTGAAAACACCCAATCGGTCATTTCCAGTTTCGCGCCAACAACTTGAGTGAAGCGGAAAGGACGTGGCGCAACGCCCTTTGATTTATCGCTGGGGCGATTGGAGTCAAAGATGAATACCATCAGCCAGACATTTTCAGGATTATGTCCCTGCCAGCCTTTGGCGTAGCGCGAAGCCTTGATTTCTATTCCAGCCGACGAATGCTGAACGGCATTGTTCGGAAACAGACCCGCCGGTATCAGATCGGGATGCTCGTTATGGTATTGATTACGAACTAAGGTCGGGCAGTATTTGGGGATACTAGAAGCAACAAACTCGCCCACAAGGCTGCTGAAGTTAGCAGGCATCAGCAAGGTTTCCAGGCGCTCAATTTCCCGTGTGTGAAGCTATGGATTGACGAAACCGAGGAATTCTGTGAAAGAAGCCATCGCCTGATAAAGGTGATCGATGGTGCAGCCGTAAGGAATCTGGGCAGCAGCGTTGAATCCGCTGGTAAGGACAGGCTCAGGAGTACAGGCATTCAGTTCCGCATCTGGCTTCATCATGTCGCCTACGGAATCACGCGGTTGTTCAGCATCTCGTTGAGCGCCTTCACCAGCCGTCGCAATTCAGCTTCCAGGTCGTCGCTGACGCTGTCCACAATCGCGGCTTCGCGGAACATGTCGCGCGCCTCGCGGATATATTCTTCACCGCGGCGCAGGCGCGTCAGCCCGGCGCGCATCTGCGTGCGCGCGTCGCGGCTGGCAGGGTTGGTGTAATGACCGGGGAAATCCCAACCGTGATTGGTGGCGACCTGATGCAGCCCGGCAACAAACTCGTCGGCGGTTTCGATCTGCATCGCCGCCCCGCGCTGGAGCAGTTCCTGAAGCGCCGGACTCAGCGTTGGCTCAACACCAAAATCGAGCGTGGTGATATCCTGATAGCGCGACAAAACATCGGTCAGCGTGCCGGGCTGTGGGCGCAGCGTCGCCTTTTGCGGCGATAATCCGGTGAACAGCGAATATAAAATCCCGACGCACAGGTTGTGAATATCCATCCGGTAAAGCTGCTCGTTCTCTTTCGCCCTGCCTTCAAGCTGGCGCGAGCTGTTGAAGTCGATAATCCGCAGGTGCGAGCCGTCCCAATAGACGTGTTCCAGCTTGTGATCGAGATAGACGATGCCCAATTTGTGCGCCGTCCGCAGCGTTTCGCCAAATTGAAGCGCCAGCCCCAAACCTTCTTCGGTGGGCAGGCGCAGGCGCATTCCCTGTTTGTCGGGGCGCATGAGGTAAAACATATTCTGCCCGCGCGGCAGGTTTTCCAGCGACAGATAAGGACGCCAGCCGCGTTCGGCATACGTAACCGCATCGCGGGTGAATCCCAGGACATCCTGCCCATACGAAACCGCTTCACCGCTGGACGGCGCTTCGCTGGGCGACTCCAGATAGCCGCAGTCATACAGCCGCACCAGATGCGGACTGTTTGCCAGCTTCATCAGCAGTTCGGCTTCGTTGGCAAACGCGCGAAACTCCCAGCGAGGCTCATCCCCGTTGGCGATATGTTCGGCGCGCATCACCTTAAAGGCTACGGTCTGACCGCTACGCTTGTCGAGCGCGTCCAGCACGCGCGCGTAATGCCCAAGCGCGAAGGTGTCGTTAAAGTGGTCGATTCGGTAAAGATCAGTGAGATTCGCCATTGGATTTATCCATAAATATATCCCAAATGCCCGGTAGAGTTTTGGGATATCGGCACGACTCTACCATCTGAACAGGTTGAGGCATAGGGTATTTTCATAAATGTCGCTGTATGAAATACGTCACAAACGACTAACCTATGCTTGCGCCGAAATACACCTCCTGTAGAATAAAGATCACTGAGCAGGTATTGAGGAGTCCCCTGTTATGGGTGATTCGGAGCGAGGCATCCATCTTCGCAGTGGCGCGCGAACCAGCACCGGTCAGGTTCGTGAAAACAACGAAGACAACATCTATCTTTGGTCACGCGAAGACTATGCGCTCGCGGTGGTTGCCGATGGCATGGGCGGCGCGGCTGCTGGTGAAGAAGCCAGCCGTCTCGCGGTCGAAGCGGTTGAAACCGGACTCAATCCTGAAGAAACCAGCCGTGACGTCATCGCGGCAATGGGTGACGAAATCCTCGCCCGCAAGATGGCGGACGTGATTCGCAGCGGCAACCGGAATATCGTCCACCGGGCAGCCAATAATCCCGAGCTGCGCGGCATGGGAACGACGGTCACACTTGCCTTTGTGCGCGGCACGCAGGCGACCATTGCCCATGTTGGCGACAGCCGCGCCTATCTCGTGGACAGCCGCAACCGGCGGATCATGCAGGTCACCGACGATCACAGCTTTGTCGAGGCGCTGGTCGCCGCCGGGCATCTGACGCAGGAACAAGCCGAAGAACACCCGATGCGCAATGTCCTCTATCGGGCGCTTGGACAGGCAGAGGAACTGGATGTCGATGTCTATGAAGTGCATCTTCAGTCCGATGATCGTCTTATCCTGTGTTCTGATGGGCTGACACGCCATGTGAAAGCCCACGAAATCTCCGAAATCGTTCTCAGCAACCGCGACCCCGAAACTGCCGCCCAACTCCTGATCGACCTTGCCAACAAACGCGGCGGCGAAGATAACGTCAGCGTGATCATCGTGCTGGTGGAAAGCGACCTTCCGGCAGACAGCGACCACAATGTCGATTCGACCATTGAACTAACGCCTATCGCGCCTGAACCCGAAGAAACCGTGATCCTCGCCGAGCGTCATTTTGTGGACTCGGCGAGCGATACCGAAGACACCCTGCGCGCTACCGATCTGCTCACCGACCCCAAGCCAGGACAGCCGGAGCATACGTATGAAAGCGGTGGCGAAGGTCGTGATCCGCGCGCCCCATTTCAATAAGCCTCAGCCGCCTGTTCCACCTTCGGCTTGCGGCAGCGTCCAGCGAAACCCAATTTTGCGCTATAATTACGTTGTAAATCGGTTAGGTTCTGCCTGGTTACCCGAGGATGACGCATGTCCGACCGACCATTGACCACTGAAACGCAAGACACGCCTCCTGGCTCGGATAGCGGTTGGAATGTTCCCCGCGAGAGCGAAGGCTGGCAGACTCCGCGGCAAGCGAAAACCGGAGAATGGGAAGCGCCCAAACCCAAACCGGCAGCGCCGGGCTGGCGGGTGCCGACTCTGCCGCAAAATCTTGACGTCACCCCGGTAGAAACTGGCAACTGGCATCTGCCAAAATCAGAGGACACCATTTTTACGCCCGAAGATCGGGTGGTGGTCACCGAGCCGCCAGTGGATGGCGAACAGGCGGAAATCCTGCCGGTGGAAGCCGAAGAAGAGGCTGTCCCCGCCGAAATCCTGCCGTTTGACGAATCGCCCCCGCCTCAGGCTGAAGAAGCCGCGCCCGCAGACGCCGAGGCAGCGGCTGTTGAAACCGATACCGAACCTGCCGACAGCGAAACCGACGCCGCGCTCGATCTGCTCGACGAGGACGACGAAGACACCTTCAGCATGAGCGAACTGGTGGCGCTCGCCAGCCTGGTAGATAACCCGCCAGCCGCCGCGCAGCCCACCGAGTCACTTGCCGAGCAGGCAGCCGCGAGCGACCCGGCGGATTATGCCCGCGAACAGCTTGAGCGCCTGCGCGCCCGCGAAGATGAAGAAGCCGAGGCACAGCCATCCGAAGAACCGCTGGCAGCAGCCGCGCCAGTCGCGGAAGCTGTGTCCCTCAGCGCTGAAGAACAGGCGCTGGCGCAGAAATATCAGGATGCCGAAGGGCGTATTCGCGCGCTGCGCGATCAGTTCCGCGCCGGGCAGATCACCCGCGATCAGCTTCAGGCAGAACTGCGCGGTCAGATGGTGCTCGATCAGGATCAATCCTGGTGGATGATGGGCGTCGAAACCGACACCTGGTATCACTATGAAGACGGCAGTTGGGTGCCAAAAACGCCGGAAGTACTCGTTCGGCTGAAGGCGAGCGCGGCTGACGTCTCTCCTGAAGCCACTGGCGCGGTGGGCGATATGACCGTTCCGACTTCCGCCATTCAGACCAACGACTACGATATGCCCCTGCCGCGCCAGGTACCCGTTCGCGACCTGGAATACACCATTCCCGGCGCTGAAGCCCTGCGCATCGACCACACCGATCCGGCAGCCGGGCTGGATCTCGGCGCAACCATGCCGTCAGCGGCGGTGACGGGTGAAACGATTGCTTCGGCGGCTGTCTCCGGCGCGACGGTGCCGTCCGCGGCGGTGCAGGCGGAACAGTACAATTACGTCGCCGCGCCGATTCCAGCGCCCACGGACGCGCCGCCAAACTACGACACGACCCTGCCGCCGTCGTCGGTCTATGAGGAAGCGGTGAAGCGGAAGCGCCAGCGCACGCTGCGCAATGTCGCCATCGCCGCGGTGGCGATAACCGGGCTGATTCTGCTGATGGGTGCCTGCGGCATTATCGGCGGCGTTCTCTACTATCAAAGCCTGGTATCGCCGCATCAGGATCAGATTGCCGCGCTGGCAAACTACCAGCCGCAGTTCCAGACCGCGCGCATCTATGCCGCCGATGGCAGCGTCATCGCCGAACTGATCGGGCGCGGCGCGGGCGACCGCCGGCGAGTGCCGCTGTCCGAAATTTCGCCCTTTGTCATTCACGCGCTTATCTCAACCGAGAACGAACGCTTTTACGACGACGCTGGCTGGGACCCGATAGCCATTGCCCGCGCCTTCATCCAGAACGTCACTGCCGGAGATATCCAGTCGGGCGCGAGCACGATCACGCAGCAGATCGCCCGCAACCTGATTTTGCAGGACACGACCGTCTCTGCCGAGCGCAAGCTTCAGGAAATCGTCATCGCGGCGGAAATCGCGCAGCAGTACGACAAGAACTTCATCCTTGAACTGTATCTGAACGAATTTTTCTTCGGCAACAACTCTTACGGTATCGAAGCCGCTGCCCAGTTCTACTTCGGTCACGGCGCTTCCGATCTCAACCTGGCGGAATCGGCGCTGCTGGTTGGCATCATCCAATCGCCCGCGCGTTATGACCCGGTGATCAATCGCGAAGAGGCGTTCGCGCGCATGGATCAGGTGATAGCGTTGATGGCGGATGTCGGCTGCCTTCAGTTCCAGCACGCGCCCTATCTTGGTCAGGAATTCTGCATCACCCGAGGCGATATCGTCTCCGGTCAGGTGGTGCTGGAGAAGGCGCAGGTTGAGGCGCGTAATTACACGGCGCGTAATTTCAGCGTCCGCTACCCGCACTTCGTCAACTATATTCAGGCGCAGCTTGAGCAAACCTTTGGCAGCGACGAAATCTTCCGGCGTGGCTTCCAGATTCGCACCACGCTCGATCCGCGCTTGCAGGATATGGCACAGACCGCCCTTTCGCAGACGGTCGCTTCGGTGAACAACTTCGGCGTCAATACCGGCGCGGTGTTCGTCCTCGATCCGCGCGATGGCTCGATTCGGGTGATGGTTGGCAGCCCGGACTTTAATAACGAGAGTATCGACGGACAGGTGAACAACGTCTTTACCTGGCAGCAGCCCGGCTCATCCATCAAGCCGGTCGTTTACACGGCTGGCGTGGAAGGCGTTGAACGGAACGGCGCGCGGCAGTACCTCACGCCAGCATCCATTCTGTGGGACGTGCCAACCACCTACGGAACGACGCCGCCCTATTCGCCGACCAACTACGACAATACCTTCCACGGTCCCGTCACCATGCGCTATGCGCTCGGCAACAGCTATAACGTCCCCGCCGTCAAAGCCTTTGAGTTCATCGGCGCGGATCGTTATGTCGAGACGGCGCAGCGGATGGGTCTTCGCTTCCTCGAAGAAGCGGTTTTTGGCTTGCCGTCTGCGCTGGGCGCGAACGAAGTTCGCCTTTACGATCACGCCCAGGCGTTCGCGACCCTGGCGAATAACGGTTTGCGCGTGCAGCCTTTTTCCATCACCGAAATCACCGACGCGCAGGGCAACGCGATTGAACTGCCCGCGCGCGCCGAGCCTTCTCAGGCGGTGCAGCCGCAGATCGCTTACCTGATGCAGAGCATCCTCAGCGATAACGAAGCCCGCGCCGCCGCCTTCGGGCTGAACAGCGGGCTTGCCCTGCCAGAGTATCCCGGTCTGGTCGCCGCCAAAACGGGCACGACCAACGACTCGACCGATCTGTGGACGATGGGTTTCACCAGCAACGTCGTCGTCGGCGTCTGGACGGGCAGCCTCAGCAACCAGCGCACGACCGCTACCACGTCCAATACTGCCATTCCCATCTGGAACGCGGTCATGCGGGCGGCGCTGCAAAATAATGCGCCCAGCGCGTTCAACCCGCCCAGCGGCATCGTCCAGCAGCAGATCTGCGGGCTGACGGGCACGCTGTATGATCCGAACGTCAACCAGAACTGCCCGGACGTGCGCATGGAAGTCTTCCTGCAAACCCAGCTTCCGCCCGCCGCGACCGAAGCGTTCGTTCGTACCGCCGCCATTGATACCTGGACGGGACAGCTTGCCAACCAGTACTGCCCCGATAACACCATCACCGGCACCTTCGCCAACATTGCCGATCAGTCTGCCATCCAATGGCTGAATTCGGCGCAGGGCGCTGCCTACGCCCAGTCGCTTGGCTTGGAAACCCCGGTCCAGCAGACGCCGCCCAGCCAGTGCCAGCCGGGGATGCAGCTTCCGCAGGTGCGTTTGACTTCGCCAGCCGAAGGGCAGCAGGTTACAGGCGTGGTTCAGTTCGCCGGTCAGGTGCAGGCACCCAACTTCAACCGCTATCAGATCGAAATCGCGGCGATCAGCAGCCCGGATGACTTCGTGATCGTCTCTGGACCGACCAACTCGCAGCAGCCCAATGGCACGCTTGGGCAGTGGGACAGCAGCACCGTCACCAACGGCGTCTACCGCGTGCGGCTGGCAGCCTTCGCCAACGACGGCGGCTACATCTTCAAGACGATCCAGATCGGCGTCAACAACGCTTTGCCCACGCCAACCGCGCCGCCCTTCGTGGCGACGCCACCTGTCATCCCCGTTGGCACGCCGAGCGATCCGTTCAGCACGCCGATCCCGTTCGAGCAGTCCACCCCGATTCCTTTCGGGCAGTTGTCGAACCTAGGCGCGCCCACGCCCACGCTGGACTTTGGCGGCTAGCGGCAAAAACGGACAGCAGACTCAAAGACGCCGGGTGTTATGCCCGGCGTTTTTGTTTGCTCCACAGATATAGCAGATCGGCACTTGTATTTTTAAATGATACATAGTATCGATTAATGCAGGGCGGCAAGGCTGAAACCCAACGCTCGTCGCCCACCGGCGCACTGATGTGCTTCCGCGCCTGCCTGCCCGGTAAGAATTTTCGCGCGCGCCTTTTCCATGATCAAAAGTATGGAGCGATCTCAAATCATGCAAGACAAACACTATGATGTCGCCATCATTGGCGCAGGACCCGCCGGATTGCAGGCTGCGCTTGTGCTGGCGCGCACCCGCAAGTCCATCATCGTCTTCGACTCGCCGGAGCCGCCGCGCAACAGTGCCTCACATGGCGTACACAACTTCGTCGGACTTGATGGGCTGCTGCCCGCGCAAATCCGCGAGCAGGCGTGGCGGCAGATCGATCTGTATAACAGCGCCGAATTGTATTTTGAACAGATTGTTGACCTTCAGCAGATCGCGCCGCAGCAGTTTTTGCTGCGCGGTGAAAACGGCACCTCGGTGACGGCGCGGCACGTCATCCTCGCCATCGGCTACCGGGATGTTTACCCGGAAATCGCGGGTTTTAGCGCCTGCTGGGGCAAAACGATCATCCCCTGCCCCTTCTGCGATGGCTATGAAAATCGCGACCGAGTGTGGGGGATTGTCCCTCATGGGGAACAGGTGCTGGCGCATCTGCCCGTCATGGCGAAGAACTGGGCATCCGAGGTGAAGGTGTTTTTACCCACACATCTCACCCTCAGCCAGCACCAGCGTGAAACTTATGCAGCGCAGAACATCGCGCTGTACGAAAACGAAATTCGCGCCATCCACCACACCGGCGGCAGCGTCGAGGCAGTAACGCTGGACTCCGGCGAGCGAGTGGGCGTGGGCACGCTCATCTGGCATCCACAGGAAGTGCCAACAGCGTTGACACAGAGAGTGATCGATAACTTCAGCCTGGAACTGGACGAGAGTGGACACATCCAGACTGATGCTTCCCACCAGACCGCGATCAAGGGGCTGTGGGCAGTCGGCGATATCAAAGGCTGGGCGACAGCGCTTGGAGCCGCTTTCATGGCGGGTCAAGCCGCATCAGCCGTTGTGCGCGAATGGTACGCATGAAAGCGGGGAAAACTGCGCCGTCTACAGCAGGGCATAGAGACGAAAGGTTGGTACGTCCCTGCCCATAATGGAGATTAGCTAATGGACGAGGCAATTATTGTAGGGACACGACGGTGTCGTGTCCGAAGGAACAAGCCGGACACCACATTGTGGTGTCCCTACGTTCGCCGCCTCTAGTTGAAAATGTGCATATGATCGTCCAGACTGATTCACATCCATCTGGTTTTCGCAGTCTACGCCACCGTAATTTCTTCGCAGAGGTACACGTCCTGAATGGCGTTGAGCAGCGCCGCGCCTTCGTCCATCGGGCGCTGGAAGGCTTTGCGCCCGCTGATCAAGCCCATACCGCCCGCCCGCTTGTTGATGACAGCGGTTTGCAGCGCTTCGACCAGATCGTTCTGACCGCTGGCACCGCCAGAGTTAATCAACCCCGCGCGTCCCATATAGCCGTTCGCCACCTGATAGCGCGTCAGGTCAATCGGATGCTCGCTGGTAAGCTCGGTGTAGATGCGGTCGTCCAGCTTGCCATAAGACGAACTGCCCGTGTTTAGCGCTTTGAAACCGCCGTTGTTCGTCGGCAGCTTCTGCTTGACAATGTCCGCCTGAATGGTGACGCCGAGGTGATTCGCCTGCCCGGTGATGTCGGCGGCAGCCTCGTAACTGGTGCCGTTGACTTTGAAGCCAGAGTTGCGGGTGTAGCACCACAGCACCGTCGCCATGCCCAGTTCATGAGCGCGGGCGAAGGCTTCCGAGACTTCGACCAGTTGGCGGGTGCTCTCGTCGGAGCCGAAATAGATCGTCGCGCCCACGGCGACCGCGCCCATATCCCATGCCTGTTCCACCTGCCCAAACATGACCTGATCGAACTTGTTCGGGTAGGTCAGCAGTTCATTGTGGTTGATCTTCACCATGAAGGGGATTTTGTGGGCGTATTTACGTGCCACCGCGCCCAGGACGCCAAAGGTTGACGCGACCGCGTTGCAGCCGCCTTCAATCGCCAGTTCGACGATTTTCTCCGGGTCGAAATAGATCGGGTTCTTGGCAAAGGATGCGCCCGCCGAGTGCTCGATACCCTGATCAACCGGCAGAATTGACAGGTAGCCCGTCCCGCCAAGACGCCCGTGATCAAACATCTGCTGAAGGCTGCGCAGCACCTGCGGGGTGCGATCTGACTGCGCCCAGACGCGGTCAATAAAATCGGGACCCGGCAGGTAGAGGTTTTCTTTGGCAATGGTGTGGCTGGTGTGATTGAGCAGCGAATTTGCGTCGTCGCCTAATAGCTCAACGATCTTGTCAAACGAATAGCTTGTTTGCCGTACCGCGGCAAGCGCCATCAGATTTCTCCCTATAGCTCGATTCGAAAGCAGCTAAGTATATCACGCTGCCGACGAGCCGTTACCCATTTCATAGATCATTGAGGATCGAAGTGACTGTACACACCCTATAATAATGACAGATGTAGAAACGCGAACGGATTATGGCAGCCAACCCCGCAAACACCCTGCAACAGGGACTCCGCACACTGTTTAATCGCTTATGGCTGCTGCTGATCGAGCCGGGCAACCGCATCCAGAATCCTGACGAGCGCGGGCAGGTGCGGCTGCTGTCGGCGCTCACGCTGCCCTTCATCCCCGCCGTTCTGGCGATGACCCAGTGGCAGTGGCTGAGTGAATCCTTCCGTCAGTTCCTGGCTTTGAGCGCCATCGCCCTGGTATTTGCCTATTTTCTAGCCCGGTTCGGCAGGTATCAGGTGGGCGCCATCATAACCACCGTCGTGATGTCCATCCTGCCGATTCACTTTTTGCTCTCGCTTGAAGTATTCAGCGTACACAGCATCACCCTTACCTTAAGCTGGAACGCGCCAGCGCTGTTCGTCGCCTATCTCTTTTTTGGGCTGCGCGGAATCGTCATTACGGTGGCGGCGAATCTGGTTGGTATTGGCGCGCTGCCCTATCTGATTAGCGACATTGACCAGTCTACTATCGCCTATATCCTGTTCTTTCATCTGGTGGTTGCCTGTGAAATTCTGATCGCGGCGCTGGTGCGCCAACAGCAGGTCAAAACTGCCAACCAACAGTCGCTGGCGCTGAAGGAAAGCGAGGAACGCTATCGCGATCTGTTCAATGCCACTGTAGAGGGCATCATCGTCCACGAGAAGGGCATCGTCCTTGACGCGAATCCGGCATTTGAGGAGATCACCGGCTATACCCTGTCGGATCTGATAGGGTCACAGGTCGCGCTCCTGTTCCCGGAAGACGAGCGCGCTGCGGCGCTGGCAGCCCAGGCGTCAACTAAGACGTATCAGGCGCGAGGTATGCGCAAAGACGGCACGATCTACTGGTTTGAAGCCCGTGGTCAGTTCCATATGTACCGCGGGCGAACAGTGCGCGTCGCTTCGATTCAGGACGTGACCGAGCGCAGGCAGGCGGAAGCGCGGCAGCTAGAGCTGGCGATTGAGCGCCAGAAAGTCACGGTACTACAGCATTTCATCGGCGATATGTCGCACGATCTGCGCACGCCGCTTTCGGTGATGAAGACCAGCATCTACCTGCTGGAAAAGGTGGTCAACGATCCGGGCAGGTTCAAGCAAAGTCTTGAAACGCTGGACGCCCAGACCGACCAGCTCCAGCACATCATCGAGGATCTGATCTCCATGTCCCGCCTCGATAAAGCCGATACCAGCGATTATCGCTTCGCCTGGTGTGACATCAACAAGCTGATCGAGGAAGCGCTGGGCGAACAGCAGACGACAGCGCTGCGCAAACGAATTCAGCTTCATTTCGTACCCGCTGACGGGCTGCCAACCATTCTGGTTGACTCCTCCGAATTTAAGAAAATGATCAGACATCTGGTGATCAACGGCATCAACTTTACGCCGGAAAAGGGCACGGTCACGATTCGCAGCGCCGAAGCGGGGCGGCAGCTTGTGATTGAGATCAGCGATACCGGCGTCGGCATCCCCGCCCTTGACCTGCCGCTGATTTTCGACCGGTTCTATCGCGCTGACCATGCGCGCGGAACCGAAGGCGGTACGGGTCTGGGGCTGAGCATTGCCAGGAAGATTGCCGAAGCGCATGGCGGCAGTATCGAAGCCGAAAGCGAACTCAACCAGGGCAGCACCTTTCGCGTCCGCCTGCCGAAACCCATCGCCGCCAGCCAGCCAGCCAGCGACCCAACGCAGCGCAGGTAGCGCGCCACCCCGAAAGACGCAGCATAAAACTATAATTGTTCTATAATGTTGATCAACCGTCCGTGTCCAGAGCAGGTTGATCTTATGATACGCCACCAGTTGATACGGTTCACGCTGATCTTCGTATTGCTACTTCTTCTTTGTGGGGGCGCTGCTGCCACCAGTACCAGTTCCGACCAGAATCCATCAGAAGCGCGCTGGATTCACGCCCAGCTTAACCGCTGGCGTTTGGGGCTGGAACTCGGACCGCTTGCCTATAATGACACGCTTGAAGAGATGGCGCTCGCGCAGGCAGAGTATGTGCTGTCGCTGCCGCGCTGGCCCAACAATGTCCATGCCGGTCGCAACAACGAAGGACCGCGCATTCGCGCCCGTTACTCTCCCTATAATTGGCCCACCTATGGCGCGGGCGAGCAAATCATCATCGGCGAGATTACCTGGCAGGGGACGCGCGAGGACGCCATATCGTTCTGGCGCAGTTCGGATATCCACCGCAGCACCGTCATCAATCCACGCTATCGCGAAATCGGCGTCGCGGCGCTGCCAGCCGGACGCGGGCATCTGTTCGTTGTCGTTCTCGGCGCGCGCCCGAATGTGCTGCCAGCTATGGCAGACCCCTTTACCAACACGCTGTTCCTCACCGACGAAGTGTTTGATCGCGGCATCGGCGATGCCTGGATTCGGCACGTGACCCAGGTGCGCCTGTTTGACGAGGCGGGTCGTCCGATCTCCGACGAATGGCTGCCCTGGCAGTCGAAACTGCCGATTCCTGAAAATACGGGCGAAAGCCTGTACGTGCTCTACAGCGATGGTGATGATGAGGTCGTCGATTTCGTCAGCGTGCTTGAGCGTGATGTGCCGCTGCCGGAATACTCCGATGCGTGGCAGCAGGCGGCAGCGGCTGTGCCGACACTGGTGCTGCCGACGCCCACGCCAACGCCGCCGCCAATACCGCACATCCGAATCGTCTACGACACCCGGACGCTGACGCTGTTCAACACTGCTCCTTCGCTCGCCAATGTCAGCAGCCTTGAGTTTGTCAGCGGTGAAGCGGTCTTTCGCGTTTCCGACTTCAACAGCGGCTTCCTGCGCGGTTCTTTGCGAGCGCTGCCCGCCTGGAACTGCCTGAACGTCGCGCAGCTTGGCGCCCGTGTCAGCGCTCCGCCGCTGGAATGCCGCCACACCAGCACCACCACCGTGCTCTCGCATCAGCTCTTCTGGAGCGCGGGTAACTTCCTGGTTCGGCGCAATGATGGCACGCTGGTCGCGGAATGTCTGCAAAGCGAGGGCATCTGCGAATTTGACCTGCCGTAATCGCCTGATGATGATTCGCGAAATAATTACGAGTCTTTCGTAGGGACACGTGCATACTGCGTATGCTGTATACGCAGTATGCTTTGTCGTGTCCGCCTCAGCATTCACGAAACGGACACGACGATGTCGTGTCCCTACAATTCTAATGAGCACAGTGACTGGTTAATCACCTTCAGGCGGGTGAGGGGTTTACTCCCCCCGTTTGCCGCGCCCTGTTTCCGCCAGCGCGCGTTCGTGGTTAGAATAATCCCCAACGCCATTGTGATGGAAAATGAGCCTCATGCGCCTGAAACTGATCCTGGTGATCCTCATCATCTTCGCTGCCCGTTTGACTCATGCTCAGACCAATGTCGGTCGTTGGGAACGTGTCGTCGTCCAAACCTGGGAAGCTTATAAGGCGCGGTATATCTTCTGCGGGGCAAACTGCGGCGATAACCTGGGGCTGGTGTTTGACCCCATGCGCGGCTATCAGTCGCCCAGCGAAGGCGTCGGCTACGGGCTGCTGATGGCGGTCATGATGGATGACCAGCCCACCTTTGACGCCGTCTATAATGCCGCCGATGCCATCATGCTGAACGACAACGGCATGTACCACTGGCTCGCCGATAATGGCGGCGGCATCAGCGGCACCGGCGCTGCCACCGATGGCGATCAGGACATCGCCGCCGCGCTGATCTTTGCCGAGGCGCAGGTCGAGCGCAGGCTCTGGCAGCAGCACCCACAGCGACCCTATGGGGAACGCGCGGGAGCGCTGCTCGACGCGATTTATGCCAACACCATTTTTGAGGGACGCTATCTTCAGCCGGGCGACCGTTTCGGCGGTGAAGGGCAGGATATCACCAACCTGTCGTATTTTTCGCCCGCCTGGTATCGGCTTTATAACCAGTTTGAAGGATCGTCGCGCTGGTCGCCGGTCATCGCGCAGGGTTATATGTCCCTCAACGCGACGCCCGGCAGCCCCAACGGACTGGCGCCCGACTGGTCAACTGCTGAAGGTGACCCGGCTTACGAATACTGCGATTCTGTCGGTCGGGCACGCGACCTATGCAGCTTTGACATGCGCTACGACGCCATTCGTGTCCCTTGGCGCATCGGGCTGGACTGCTACTGGTTCGACGATCCGCAGGCGTGCGACTGGATGCAGCGCAGCAGCGCGTTTCAGCGCAGCCAGCCCGACTGGAATTTCGCCCGCCTGTACGCTATGGACGGCAGCCCGGTGGTGGATTATCAGGACGTGGCGATGGTGGGCATGTGGCTGGCAGCCGCCGTCAGCGCGCCCGACCGGCAGTTGCAGACGCGGCTGGAAAACCGCCTGCTCGAACTCAGCCCGCAGGTGGAAGCAGCGGGTTACTGGGGCGATAATCCACAGGCATATTACAACAACAGCCTGGCGTGGTTTGGCGCAGCGCTCGTCTCCGGCACGTTCCGCAATTTAGCCTGAACCAGCGGGTTGCAGAGACACGACGGTGTCGTGTGCTTTCATGTCACAATAGGGCGGGCACGATAATACAGTTTAATGATTTAATACGGGACATGTAGGGACACGACAGTGTCGTGTCCGCCTCAGCATTCACGAAACGGACACGACAAAACATACTGCGTATGCAGCATACGCAGTATGCACGTGTCCCTACAGAGAACCTGTATTATTTTGTAAAACAGCATTATCGCGCCCTACTCACTCAGCGCGGTGATTCGCAGATCGTCAATCAGCACCTGGCTGTTGGGGGAGATCAGCAGGCGAACTGCGCCAGCCTGCGCCGCGTCATCCTCAATGTTGATGACCGGCTCGCCGTCCACGTCCAGGCTGACAGCATTCCCCTGCGCGACGAAACGCAGGGTGTACCAGCGCCCCGCTTCAAAGGGCATCCCAGCTTCCGCCAGCAAGCCGCGCCACTGCCGGTTCAGGTCACCGGCAATGAAGGCATGTCCCTGCTCAATGTCAATTCCGGCAATGTAGCTGCCCACGTCAGCCGTACTGCGCAGGTGCAGGTATACATCTTCGCCCTCGCTGCCCGGCGTGACCACCTGTAAGCGAACTTCAACCGCGTAGTCGCGCCAGTCCAGCGCGCCGGAGAGATTCATCTCGCCCAGACTGTCGGCAGTCGTCAGCCGCAGCGCCTGATTGTTGGTTTCAGCTTTGGTCAGCAGCGCCTGTAGATTGTTCAGCGTCCATCCTGAAAAGAATTCATCGCCCTCAAAGTCGTCCGCATACAGCGTGCCCGCCGGATAGCCCGGCAGCGCCAGCGCCTGGAGCGTCGTCTGTGAGAAGGTCACCGCTGTCTCCAGCGAAGCTTCAAATGACGGCGTGGGCAGCGTGAACGTCTCAATCAGCCTGTCGATATCATCCGGTGGCGCGCCGAACACATAGACAGTGCCTACGTCGTCCTGCAGCAGATCGATCCAATAGACCTGATGCTGGTTGCGAATGTCGATCTCCGGGTAATCGTGGTAGTCCAGATAGTAGCGCACCGGCTCGTCAAGCGGCGTGGGAATTAACACCACGTCATCTGGCTGCCAGTTCTCGCCCAGCCACAGCGCCGCTGCTTCGGCATCCGGCGCGTAACCGGTGCGCGCCGAACTGGTGACGTCGCCGGACTGCACCCATCCGACCGCCGCCGGGATCGTCAGCAGCAGCAGCGCCGCCGTAAAGACCTTGTCGCTCCGACCAACCAGATAGGCGATTCCGGCTGCCGCCAGCATCAGCGCAAGCGGCGTAATCGCTGTCCAGGTGCGGTCAAATGGGATGACGCGCTGGATGAACAGAACCGGCAGCAGCCATGCCAGCGCTGCCCATCCCGGCGAAATCCCCACGCCGCTGATGCGACGGTGCAGCGCCATCGCCAGCGCCACGCCAGCCAGCAGGACAGCCGCGATCAGCGGCGGAAAGCCGAGCAGGGGAAAGCCGAACAGCGTCCCCAGCACCTCGGTCAGGCGCTGGTAGAACTCATATGCCTCTGGGCGCGCCACGAACTGATTCTGAGTCAGCGCCCCGATGCCCGCCACAGCAATGATGGGGCTGTAAAGCAGCAGCGTCAAACCCACCGCGGCGGCGCTGGCGACTCCCAGAACGATCAGCCGTTTGAGAAACTGCCAACCCTTTTGGTCGCGTCGGTACGACAATACTAACCAGGCGGCTGCAATGCCAAACGGGTATAACATGACCGGGATGGTATAGAAGCCGAGCGCGCTCAGGACGATGAACGCCAGCCACCGGCGCGCCGTCGCTCGATCCTTCAGCAGTGCCACCACGCCGAGCAGCAGTATGGAAAACAGCGCCAGCAGGGTGTAACCACGCGCGTTAACCGAGAACTCGACCAGAGGCAGCGATGCCGCGCACAAACCGGCGGCAAGCAGCCCGGCGCGCGGCTGGAAAAAGCGGCGTGAAGTCCAGTAGGCTGCCGGAATGAGCAGGACTCCGGCGATCAGTGCGGGCAGGCGCAGCGCCGCCGGGTCATTTCCGAACACGGTATAAGCCGCATGAACCAGCACCGAATGAAAGACGTGGTTGTTCGGCTCGTTATAGGACGAAACAACCGCTGGCAGCGGCTGCGAAGCGTAGCGCAGATAGGTCAGCGCCTCATCGTAGCGCATCGGCTGCTCGATATAGTGAAGCCGCAACGCCGCGCCCAGAACGATGATGGAGAACAGCACGAGGTAATGGGATTTGCTGACGCGGGTTGTAGTCATGGGTGTTTTCAAACTGCCAGAAGCGCGAGCCAGAGACAGCATTTTACCGGACTCTTTGAGCGCATTCTTGTTAAGTTTGCTAAGGATTTGTGAAGCTTTCCGCAAGAACGTAAAAAATTCCGCAATTCCTAGTTTTGTATGTTGTTTATTATGTATTGGCTGTAGTTTAATGTGCAGGTCACGATATCCGTCCATGTGTTGACTCTATCCGACGATTTGCGGCTGTAATCTGCCGCGTCGTCTTCCTGTACCGCGCCTGAACAGCAGCAGTGAGTCCCCTCCGCAAGAGGCGTGCCACACGCAGAAGGGATCGACCGGTTCGCTATTATGAATAACAAATACACTGAAATCTTAGTGAAACTCCAGCAAACAGACGATTCAATGTTCAAGAGGGGGCTTTCAAATGCGTAGAACTATCATCGGGGTCATTGTTGCAGCTTTCACGCTGCTGGTACCGCTGTCTATCGCTGCTGCCAACCCCAGAGGCGGAATAAACCCTGGTGAAGTCGTGATCGAGCCGGGCGCTACGCTCTGGCAGATCGCGGTCGCGCACGATGTGACACTGGAAGCGCTGCTCGCCGCCAACCCTGACCTCAACCCATACGCGCTGTCCATCGGCACGGTTGTACGCATCCCCGATTACTCAACCGCCCTGCTGAAAGACCCGCGCGAGCGCGGAACCAGCCGCAACGCCTACACCATCCAGGCGGGAGACGACCTGTGGGGTATCGCGCTGCGCCATGACGTGGCGTTTGAGGATCTGCTGGCTGCCAACCCCGAGATCGACCCCTACGCGCTGACGGTGGGTACGACCATTGTTGTGCCGGGCGCGGTTGTCAGCGCCGAGCCGACCGCCGTTCCCGTTTCGGCAGGCACGATTGAATACGTCGTCCAGCCAGACGACAGCCTGTGGACGATCTCGCGCCAGCACGAAATCAGCATGGATATCCTGCTGGCGCTGAACGTGGGCATCGATCCCTACGCGCTGGCGGTGGGTGAAGTGATACTGCTGCCCCGAAACGGCGCTCCCCCCGTCCAGACAGCACCGGTCGTGCCGGACGCCAGCGACAGCGCGGCTCTGGTTGCGCCGCTGGCGGAAGACGGCGCGACGCCGTCAGTGGTCGATGAGCTTGCCGCTTCGCTCAACCAGTTTCTGCAAACCACCGGCGATCAAATCGCCGCGATTGTGCCGCTGGAAGAAGTCGTCGGACAGATCATTCTGCCAACCGAAGCACCGCTGATCCCCGAACTGGTCACCGCGCCGCTGGGCGAAACCGCCGCCAACACCGCCGCCGAAACCGCGCCGGTTGTAGACGCGGCGAACCTGACCAGCAACATCATTCCGATCACCGTCAGTCTGCCGGATAATTTCCCGGTTCAGCAGGCGGCGCTGGCGGTCAACGGCTTTGATCTGGCGTATTTCACCGAAGCGCCCTTCAGCTACGAGCTGGACATGTCGCTGCTGGCGGCTGGCGCTTACAGCCTGTCCTTCACGGCGACCACAACCGGCAGCGCCAGCAGCACCGGCGAGCTTCTGTTTGAGATCGTCTACCTGAACGCCAATCCGAACGATCCCAAGCTCAGTGGCAGCGCCGCGCAAACCAACCGTATCGCCGCCAATGCGCCGCGCCAAATCATCCTGAATGGAAGCGCGGTCACTTCGCTCGATCTGTCGTTCAGCGCCGAAGCCGGGCTGACGCCGGTTGTTCCAGACCTGCCCACCGTCCCCGACCAGCCGAACGAACTGCTCAGCATTCTGACCCGCCCGGTATCGCTCATTCCAGAGCCGATCCGCGAGATGCTGATGACGCCGCGCCCGACAGAATCGGCTGTCATCATCCTCATCATGACGCTGACGCTGCTGCCGCAGGGTATCTTCACCCTCTACTGGATGATGTACACATGGAACAATCCGGCGGCTGCCGAGAAATACCGTTCGCCGAAAGAGTTCTACGCGCCGCAGCAGTCCTTCACCGCCATTATTCCCGCCCGTCACGAAGCAGACGTCATTCGCCAGACCATCATGGCGGTGGATCGGATCAACTATCCCGATCACCTCAAGGAAGTGCTGGTCATGGTGCGCGATGAGGACGATGACGAAACAATTGAGGCAACCCGCCAGACGATTGCCGATATTGGCAAAGACAACATCCATCTGATCACCTTCACCGACGGACCGCGCAACAAGCCAAACGGGCTGAATAAGGGCTTGCGGGTGGCGACCAAAGACGTGATCTGCGTCTTTGACGCCGAGGACGAGCCGCACGAAGACATCTATAACGTCATCAATACCGTCATGCTGCGCGACGACGCCGACGTGGTTCAGTCCGGCGTGCAGTTGATGAACTTCCGGTCGTCGTGGTTCTCGGCGTTCAACTGCCTGGAATACTTCTTCTGGTTCAAAAGCGGTCTGCACTGCTTCACGCACGCTTTCCGCGTGACGCCGCTGGGCGGCAACACCGTCTTCTTCAAGAAATTCTGGCTGGATAAAGTCGGCGGCTGGGATCTGAACTGCCTGACTGAAGACGCCGATGTGGGCATCCGTCTGACCCAGGCGGGCGCGAAAATCCAGATCGTCTACGATGAGAAGCACGCGACTCAGGAAGAAACCCCGGCGACGGTGGACAGCTTCATCAAGCAGCGCACGCGCTGGAGCCAGGGCTTCTATCAGGTGTTCTTCAAGGGTGACTGGCTCCGTCTGCCGGAAATGCGCCAGCGGATCACCGCGGTCTACATTCTGCTCAACTCGCTGATGCAGGCGGCAACGCTGCTGTACCTGCCCATCGGCATCTTCATCGCACTCACGCAGCAGATCGCCGTTCCGATTGCCCTGCTGTCCTACTTCCCGATTTTCGTGCTGATTTTGCAGATGGTGACCAACCTGATCGGCATCCGCGAGTTCACGGCAGCCTACAACATGAAGCTGCCATTCCTGTTCAGCCTGCGCATGTTGATCGCTTACTATCCCTATCAACTGTTGATGGCGGCGGCTTCGTTCCGGGCGGTGTTCCGCTTCCTGGGGCAGCAGCAGTCGTGGGAAAAGACGACGCACGCCAATCTTCACCGTCAAAGCTCAGTGGCTCGCTAGGAGGATTACATGCAGAGCGCACCGATATTCAGCCGCAAAAGCCTGTTCATCCTCGTCACGCTTCTGGTGATCGTGGTCATCGTGCAGGCGCAGAACCTGTTTCGCTTCCCGTTCTATCAGGACGCCGAAGGCACCAATATCTCGAATGCCTGGGCGCTGATGAACACCGGCGAGCTGTCCGTATACACCTATGCTTACGATGAGCCGCCGGTTGGCGCGTTCATCCTCACCCTGTGGACGATGCTGACGGGCGGAACCGACGCCTTTGGCTTCTCCGTCAATTCAGGGCGCGTGCTGATGCTGATACTGCATCTGGCGACGACGGCGTTCCTGTACGGCATCGCCAGGAAAACGTCGAAAAGCGACCTGGCAGCGCTGGTGACGGCGCTTGTCTTCTGCTTCTCGCCGCTGGTGGTGGGGTTGCAGCGGCGGGTGCTGCTGGACAACATGATGCTGGTATGGTTCCTGGCATCGCTGTACCTCATTCTGGGGGATAACCGCACGCTGGGGCATTACCTTGCCAGCGCGGTCGCCTTCGCGCTGGCGGTGCTGACCAAAGGCGCGGTGCTCGGTTTCCTGCCCATCCTGCTGTACATCATCCTGTCGCGCGCCGATAAACACCACCGCCGTTTCGCGGCGTGGCAGTGGGCGACGATTGCCGGTCTGCTGATCATGCTTTACCCGCTGTACGCGCAGATGCGTCTGGAACTGTTCCCGCAGGGCACGCTGCTCGGCGGCGACTTCCCGCACGTCAGCCTGCTGGAGCGAATCGCGGATCGCGGTCCCGCCGATGGCTCGTTCCTGAACCTCGTCAGCGGGCTGTCCGGCAGCTTCCAGCAATGGGTGGATACCGCTAACATCACCGCCGATCCTATCCTGGTCTATGGCGGGCTGATCAGCGGGCTGTTCGTATTCATCCTGGCGCTGGATAACAAAAACGCCCGGGCGGTTCTGGCGATGAATTTCGGCTATCTGCTTTATATTCTGTTCGCGGGTCAGGTGTTTAGCTCCGACGTGCTGGTGTTCCTGCCCTTCCTGGCGCTCAATGTCGGCACCGTCTTTGGCGCGCTCGCCCACACCATCATCGGCAGCCAGGGATCGTTCGTCAAGTACAGCTTCGTCGGCGTCGTGTCGCTGGTGCTGCTCTACCCGTTTGGCATGTTCTACGGCAACCGCATCGACCTGTACACCAAAGATCAGGTCAGCGGTCAGATCGAGGCGGTCAACTGGGTGCGCGAACACGTCTCCGAAGACGCCATCGTCGTCACCGATAACTATGCCTTCGTCGAACTGCGCGAAACGATGCCCAACGCTCACCACTACTGGAAGGTCGATACCGACCCCGACGTGACCTTCAGCGTGCTGGATGGCGACTGGTGCAGTATCGACTTCATCATCACCACGCCGCAGGTGATCGCCGATATCGACACCTTCAGCCTGACGCTGATGCGCGAAGCGTTCAATAACTCGGAACTGCTCGTTTCGTATGCCAACAACGGCTGGCCCGTCGAGATTCGCCAGGTGCGCAAGCTGTACTGCGCCAACGAACTGGCGAGCCTGAACACCGACCCGGCTAGCTAAGCGACCTTTACAGGGGCGCGACTAGCGCCGCGCCCCCAGGTTATTCACTGTGACAGCCATTCTGCTGAACTTCGGATAAAACGCTGGAAAACGATTGAGATGAAGACAACCATGCGAAGCTTTATCGTCCTGCTGCTGGCGGCGGTCTGCCTGCCGGCGGCTGGTTTACTGGCGCAGGACACGCCGCCAGATACCGCGCCAACCTACCGCGTCGTCGGCTACTTTTCGACTTACAACATCTACGAGCGCGGCTACCTGGTGACCGATATTCCGGGGCAGCTTCTGACCCACGTCAATTATGGTCCGATGAATATTTCAACCAATGGGCAGTGCATTTCCGCCGATCAATGGGCGGATACCCAGTATTCGTATCCCGGCGACGAGACAGCCGAGCGCCTGCGCGGCAACGTCAAGCAGCTTCGGCTGCTGCGCGGCGATTATCCCGGTTTGCAGGTGATCCTGTCCATCGGCGGTTGGGACTACTCCAGCCGTTTTTCTGATGTCGCCCTGACCGCCGAGTCGCGCCGCCGTTTTGCGCTGTCGTGCGTCGCCCTCATGCGCCAGTACGATTTCGACGGCATTGATATTGACTGGCGCTATCCGGTTGAAGGCGGGCTGTTGAGCAGCGAACGCGAAGAAGACCGCCAGAATTTGACGCTGCTGCTGGAAGAACTGCGCGCCCAGCTTGATACCGCCGGAACGGACGACGAACAGACCTACCTGCTGACGCTCACCGCGCCCGCCGCCGAAGCCTTCTACCGCCATTATGAACTGCAAAACGTTCACCTGTCGCTGGACTGGATCAACATCACCAGCTACGGCTATCAGGGCGCCTGGAGCGAGCTGGCAAGCCATCACGCGCCGCTGTTCAGCAATACGCTCGATTCGCGCGGCGAAGAAATGCAAACCCAGTACAATGTCGCCGCGTCCGTCGATGCCTATCTGGACGCTGGTGTTCCGGCAAGCAAGATCGTGGTGGGGATTCCGTTTTTCGCCCAGACGTGGCGCAATGTACGGGCGGGCGATCTGTTCGGCTTGTACCAGCCCGCAAGCGGCGTGCCGACCGGCACCCGCGACGGCGGTCTGCTGTACTACCGCGATCTCCAGCCGCTGCTTGAAAGCGACAGCTACACGCGCTATTTCGACAACGAAACGCGCGCGACCTGGCTGTATAACGCGGCTACCCGGATCGCGGTGAGTTATGATGATCAGGAGTCGATTGCCTACAAGACAGCATATGTCCGTTCGGCGGGGTTAGGCGGGGTTTTTGCCTGGGAACTGAGCTACGACGACGAACAGAATTCACTGCTCGGCGCAGTCCGCAGCGGTCTTTCGCTCCGCTGATTAGCCTTCATCTCCACTGCAAGCCAAATTCTTGTCCCAAGTCCCTCTCCATGAGGGGAGGGATTCAGGGTGAGGTCTTGTCAGCGCAGCCTGAACGGACGGGCTATTTCGTCTTAACCCTAACGGCAGTCACCGGCTTGGCAGTGCGACGAAACAGCACGCAGCCCACCAGCCAGCCTGCTGGCACAGCCGCCAGAATGCCGATCAACAGGACTGCCGGGATAAGTCCCAGCACCAACAGCGAAAGTACCTGAACCAGCAGCTCTGCCATAATAATTCTCACCTGTCAGAAAACGTAAGGTTTGGTTGAGACTGGAGCGCGGGAGTTTGCGTTCGTAATCCCAAGCCTTTTTTATTATAGAGAACAGATTAATTCGTGAAGCATTAAGATTTCAAACTAACCCAACTATTTATTAACTCCCCCTGATGTCACCGTAACATCCGGCAGATCGAACCGCGCCGCCAGTAAACAGCGGCGTTAGGTTTTTGTACGATCATGCGATGAATTTTAACCAGTTCTTAACCGGTTGCAACAAACTCGGTTTCCAGCCCGGAAAAGCGACCGACTGCCCGCTGGCTCCAACAAAACCCCCGCCCCGCATCATGGGACGAGGGTTTTGCAGCGTGGCTAGACTTGCGACGGCTTATTCGGATTTATTGAGCCACTTCTCATAGCTGAACAGGCTCGACAGCAGGAGTTCGCGTACCGCCATGAGTTCCTTTGGCATCCGGTCATACAGCTTGATGAACAGCGCCTCGTGTGACAGGATTTCCTGTTTCCAGACCTCAGGATCGATGCTCATCACCTGGTTAAAATCTTCCTCCGTGAAGTCCTCCATCCCCGTCCAGTCAATGTCGTTGTAGACCGGCACGCGACCGAGCTTCGTCTCTTTGCCGGCAGCCTGGGTGCGAACGCGCCCAACTATCCACTTGAGGATGCGCATATTCTCGCCAAAGCCGGGCCACAGGTAGTTCCCGTCCTCATCCTTGCGGAACCAGTTGACCACGAAAATGCGCGGCGGATCGGGAATGTGACGCCCGAAACGCAGCCAGTGGTTGAAATAGCTCGCCATGTGATAGCCGCAGAAGGGCAGCATCGCGAACGGGTCGCGCCGCACTTCACCGATATTGCCCGCCGCCGCCGCCGTCATCTCCGAACCCAACGTCGCGGCGAAGTAAACGCCGTAGACCCAGTTGAACGACTGAAAGACCAGCGGGGCAACGCCGCTGCGCCGCCCACCGAAGATGAGCGCCTTAATTGGCACGCCTTCGGGATTTTCCCACTCTGAGTCAATCGATGGGCACTGGCTCGCCGGTACGGTGAAGCGCGAATTCGGGTGCGCCGCCTTGCGACCGCAGTCCGGCGTCCAGTCCTTCCCCTGCCAGTCGATCAGATGCGCGGGCGGCGTGCTGGTCAGCCCTTCCCACCACACGTCACCGTCGTCGGTCAGCGCCACGTTGGTGAAAATCGTGTTACGCGCAATCGTCGCCGTGGCGTTCGGGTTGGTCTTGGCGTTGGTGCCGGGCGCTACGCCGAAGAAACCAGCTTCCGGGTTGATGGCGTGCAGATTGCCATCCTTGCCGGGCTTGATCCAGGCGATGTCGTCGCCAACAGTGGTGACCTTCCAGCCCTTAAATGACTCCGGCGGGACGAGCATTGCGAAATTGGTCTTGCCGCAGGCGCTGGGGAACGCCGCCGCCAGATAGGTCTTTTCACCATCCGGCGATTCGACGCCCATGATCAGCATGTGTTCCGCCAGCCAGCCTTCATCACGGGCGATATTTGAAGCAATGCGCAGGGCGAAGCATTTCTTGCCCAGCAGCGCGTTGCCGCCGTAGCCGCTGCCATACGACCAGATCGAGCGCTCTTCAGGGAAGTGAACGATGTACTTCTCGTCCTGGCTGCAGGGCCAGGGAACGTCTGTCTGCCCCGGTTCAAGCGGCACGCCCACCGAGTGCATACAGGGGACAAACTGATTATCTTCGTCGAGTACGTCGTAAACGGCGCTGCCCATCCGGGTCATGATGCGCATGTTGACCGCTACATAAGCCGAGTCGCTCAGTTCGACGCCGATGTAGGAGATGGACGATCCAAGCGGACCCATGCTGAACGGGATGACGTACATGGTACGACCACGCATACAGCCATCGAATAACCCGTTCAGAGTCTTGTGCATTTCGCGCGGGTCAACCCAGTTATTGGTTGGTCCGGCTTCGGTCTTGCTCAGGCTGCACACAAAGGTGCGGTCTTCCATGCGCGCCACGTCGTTAGGATTGGAGCGAGCAAGGAAGCTGTTCGGGCGCAGCGTTTCATTCAGGCGGATAAAGGTGCCGTTTTCCACCAGCAGTTGGCAGAGATCGTCGTATTCTTCCTGAGAGCCGTCGCACCAGTGAATGCGGTCGGGCTTGCACAGGCTGACCATGTCCTGAATCCAGGACTGGAGCTTCTGATGTCGAACTTCCAGGGGAAACTGCACCGGGGTTCCCGGCACGACCTCAAATTCACGGGCAGTACTCGGATGCGCTGCAATAGCCATGTTTTGTTTGTCCTCTACGTGACAGAGAATAGATAGCGAATGTTGGTACGGTCGTGATGACACAACCTAGATGACCGGTCTTTGCGCGGCACCCAGCGCCACAGACCCCTGTTCCTGCATTTGTTCCGTTAAAATCGCTCTCAGCATGTCCATGGATTGAACGATGCGCTGGTCGGTCACAAAGTAGTAGATTGATTTGCCCCGCCGTTCTGCCGACACAATCCCGCTTTCGCGCATGATGCGCAGGTGGCGAGACACCGCCGGTTGAGACAGCCCGATACGCTGAACAAGCTCAGTGACACTTTGCGGTTCATCTGCCAGTGCATACAGCAGCAGCAGGCGGTGTAGGTCTGCCAATGCTGCGCACATCTCGGCATGGCGTTGACTGATTTCCATCGCATGTCCTGTACAATAAACCTGCGTATAAACAAATTGATATATGTGGATTTGTCTTCAGGATACGTCTTTGTGCAAAATTTCACGAGTGCTATCCATCACCTTTTTACCGGTGACATATGGCTATGTACGCCAGATGAGGGAAAACACATGGCTTCGGAACCCGCATCCGAGCAGCAAAACGCGCCGCCGTATCTGTATCTGACCACGATTGGACGCAAAACGGGCAACCCCCACGAGATCGAAATCTGGTTCGTGGAATACGATGGCGCGTATTACCTGATGTCGGAATATCCTGACAAGTCTGATTGGGTGAGAAACATCCGGCATAACCCGTCAGTCAGTTTTCGCATCAGCAGCCACAGCGCCGAGCCTGTCGCCGCGACCGCCCGCGTGATCGACCATGCGCAGTCGCCGGAACTCATCGCCGCCGTCGCCCGTCTGATGCAGGCGAAATATGAGTGGAGTGATGGGCAGATCGTGGAACTGGAAAGAAAGTAAAAAGTTGAAAGTTGAAAAGTTGAAAGCGGAAAGGGGACAGGATAAAGTGCAGGTACTTTCCGCTTTCTCCTTTTCGCTTCCCAAGGCGCGGATGGATGAATTATTTCGGCTTTCTGGCAAAATTCGTCATTGTCCCGCTGGTCGGGCTGGGCTGGCTGGCATGGCGCGATTCGCGGCGCGGCACAACCGCGCCCCCGTCGCTGAATGCCATCCCGGCTGAAGCCGCGCTGCTGGGGCATGTGGTCGTCGCCTTCGCCTACACTACCCCCTGGGACAACTATCTGGTGAAAACCCGCGTCTGGTGGTATGACCCGAAGCGGGTCACGGGTATCGTGTTCGGCTACGTGCCCATCGAAGAATACAGTTTCTTCGTCCTGCAAACGCTGCTTTCCGGCGGGTGGCTGCTGCACTTGACCCGCCATCTGCCCGCCAACGAGCAGCCGCCAGCGCGCCCGCTGCGCATCCGCATCGGCGCAACTCTGGCGCTGGGCGCGGTCTGGCTGGGCGCGGTTTACAATCTGTTCAGGGGATCAAAATCGCGCGCCTATCTGAGTCTGACACTTGCCTGGGCGCTGCTGCCGGTGATGTTCCAGGTCGCCTTTGGCGGGGACATCCTCTGGCAGCACCGCCGGTTGGTGACGCTGGGTATTATTCCGACAACTATCTATCTTGCTGCCGCCGACACACTGGCGATCACCAGCGGCACCTGGACGATCAACCCCGAAAAGACGGTCAACGTCTATCTTGGCGGCAGGCTGCCGCTGGAAGAAGGGCTGTTCTTCCTGATGACCAACGTGCTGATCGCCTTTGGTCTGACGCTGGTGCTGTCGCCGCAGAGCCAGCAGCGCCTACCGGCGTTCCTGCGGCGTTATCTGCCCGACAGGACAGCCATATGATTCGTCAATCAACTGAAATATCGGGGAGGCAATCATGACTGAAAAATGCTACGTCTTTAACGTGGGCAGCTTCAACTGCGCGGCGCTGGCAGACGGCGGCTCGGTGATTGGCGCTGACGGTATCCTGAAGCGCTTCACGCAAGCCAGCGAAGCCGACTGCCGCCAGGCATACGCCGATGTCGGGCTGTCGCTTGACGAGGCATACAGCGCCCTGAACATTCTGCTGGTAAAAATCGGCGGCGATACGATATTGATAGATGCGGGCGAGGCGGGCAAGCCCAGAGGCGGGGACTTACCTGCAAGTCTGCGGTTGGCGGGTGCTGACCCAGCGGTGGTTACGCGGGTGATCATCACCCACACGCATGGCGATCACGTCCAGGGCTTGCTGACCGCCGATGGACAGCCGACCTACCCGAACGCCGCTTACATCATTTCGAGGACAGAGCTGGCTTTCTGGCAGCAGCGGATCGAGGAACGCGCCCCCGATCAGCGCCCGATTGTGACCATGATGCAGGCGCGAGGGCTGCGTCTGATCGACATGGACGAGGAAATTATACCCGGCGTGACCGCCGTCCCCATTCCGGGACATACTTCCGGTCAGATCGCAGTCATGTTTGAATCGGGCGGTCAAAAGCTGATTCACCTGGCGGACATGCTGCACACCCCGATGCAGTTCGCCCATCCTGAGTGGTCGCCGACGTTTGATGCCGACACCAGCCAATCGGTTCCAACCCGCCGCCGGCTGCTGGAACGGGCTGCCGACGAAAACGCGCTGGTGATGTTCTACCACCTGCCCTTTCCGGGGCTGGGACGGGTGCGGCGGGCGGGTGGTGCTTTTGTCTGGGAACCGCTGGCAGCATCAGTCTGAACATGTGATGTGTCTTTCGCGCCGCGCGCGATCTCGCAGCTTCCGGTCAAGCGGCGTTAAACGGCTCGTGCTACAATGCAGAAAAATGCAAAGGACAGCGCTTCATGTCAACATTTCAGGCACAGGAAGCACAGGAAATCCACCAGGATGCTCTGCTCCAGAAGCAGAACGTCGTCGGCGTCGCCGTCGGCTACAAAGAGTCCGAGGGCGTCACGACCGACGAGGTCGCCGTCGTGGTGCTGGTCGAAGAGAAGAAGCCGCTGGCGGCGCTCAGCGCACAGGATGCGATTCCCAAAGAAATTGACGGCATGAAGACCGACGTAGTCGAGGTTGGCTACCTGCGCGCCCAGCAAAGCGCCCGCGACCGCTATCGTCCGATCATTCCAAGCGGCGTCAGTATCGGGCATTACAAGGTGACGGCGGGAACGCTCGGCACCATCGTCAAAGATAAGACTTCGGGCGAGCTGTTCCTGCTCTCCAATAATCACGTCCTCGCCAACAGCAACGATGCCCTGGTCAACGACCCGATCCTTCAGCCCGCCGCCATGGACAGCGGACAGAACCCCGCCGACGTGGTGGCGAAGCTGGAGCGCTTCATCAAGCTGCGCTTCATCGGCGATCCGGTTGAGACGCCGCCGGTCACCCCGCCCACCGATCCGCCGCCCATCCCGCCGGGCGAAACGCCGACGCCGCCGGTGATCCCGCCGATTACCCCAACGGCTCGCTGCGATATCGCTGAGACTGTGGCAGGGGTTGGCAACGCGCTGGCGGCGCTGTTCGGCTCCGAGAAACGGCTGACGACGCAAAGCCTTTCGGCGCAGATAGCATCAGCCCCCACGCCAGTGCGCGGCATGGCGCTGGCGAGCGCGGCGGTGCCGGAAAACATGGCGGACTGCGCCCTCGCCCGCCCGCTGGATCCGTTCATGTTCAGCGACAACATCAAGAACATCGGCATGGTCTACGACACCAAGCCGCCCGCGCTGGGAATGCGGGTGCGCAAATTCGGGCGCACGACCGAATACACCGAAGGGACTATCACCTTACTGAACGCGACCGTCAATATCAACTACAACACCATGTACGGACCGCGCACCGCCCGTTTCGTCGGGCAGGTGATCACCGAAAGCATGAGTCAGGGTGGCGATTCCGGCTCGCTGATCGTGGATATCACCGAAAACAAGGCGGTTGGCTTGCTGTTTGCCGGCTCGAATCTCGCTACCATCTTCACGCCCATTCAGGTTGTGTTAGACGCGCTGAACATCACGTTATAGCGCTGAACAGGAGCCAGCTATGGCGCAGCAGGACTTGAATAAGCAAATTCGGCGCGCGACCGACGCCCAGCAGCAGTTCACCGAGGAACTCCTGAAGTACCCGCACGTCGTCGGCGTCGCCGTTGGCTACGTGACGCGCAACGGCGAACGCCAGGACGAGATCGGGTTGATCGTGATGGTGGACGAGAAGATCAGCGAGGCGCAGCTTGCGCCCGAAGAAATCCTGCCGCGCCAGATTGACGGCGTGCCGGTCGATGTACAGGAGATGGGTACATTTACAGCGTAGAAAACCGCCGCTTAATCTGTTACAGTTCAGCTTATTACGGCGGGTGAAGCGGAGGAGCAGGAACTCGTGATGCTGAGTCGGAAGCCATCGTTGCGGTGGCGATGGTGGGTCGTGCTCGTCATCGTCATGACGGGCTGCTCTCTTAATTTTTCACCGCCAGAGGTCACGCAGACCGTCAGCGGCACGCCTGAAGTCCAGATGGTCGCCCCGCTGCCACAGTCGATCTACTTCGAGGGCGTCGATGTGATCGTTCAGGCGCTGGTCACCAATGCCGGAGCCGACATCGACCGCGTGGAAGTTGCCGTCGATTCGACGATCATCGCCACGCTGACCGACGCCAACCCTGACGGCGCCAACGCTTTCAGCGTGACGCAGCGCTGGACTGCCGCCAGAACGGGCGAACACAGCGCCAGCGTGACGGCTTTCCGTTCCGACGGTGCCAGCAGCGCCCCGGCGGCGGTCACGTTTACCGTCACCAGTGCCAGCGCTCAAAGCACCGAGGAAGCCGAGCCACAAAGCTCGGCGCAGCCCACAGCCCGCGCGACCAATACCGGCGCTCCGGCAACGTCAGCGCCAGCCAATACTGCTGTCCCACAGCCAACCGCCCCACCCGCCCAACCGACGCAGCCGCCAAGCGCCGCGCCGGTAGCGACCTTCAACCAGCCGGTAAATGTCCGGCGGGGACCGGGAACGATCTTTAACCCGCCCATCGGCAGCTTCAATGTCGGTCAGACCACCGAAATTCTGGGGCGCAACCCGGCGGGCGACTGGTACAAGGTGCGCTATGGCAGCGGCGAGGGCTGGGTCTTCGCGGCGCTGGTCAGCATCACCGGCGAAACCGCGTCGCTTCCGGTTGATCAGGGTCCGCCGATGCCAACAGCCGCGCCGCCAACAGCCGTCCCGCCCACCGCGCCGCCGGTCGCGACAGCCGCCCCGGCAACCAGCGCCAATCTGGTCGCGGGCGTAGTCGTGCTCAACCCGCCGCAGCCGGTATGCAATGAGACGGTCAACATTGGGTTTGACGTGGCGAACCTCGGAGCCGAGCGAACAGCCGCCAGCAGCACCATTTCGGTGCAGGATGTGCGCGCCGCCGACGGCACCGTTCAGCAGGAAACCATTGGCGGCTTCCCGGTGCTCGAACCCGGTCAGACCTTCCGGGTGGAAATGGCGCTGACCGTCTCGACGTGGTTTAATGAAGATCACCGTCTGATCCTCATTATCGACCCCAACAACCAGGTTCCCGAAACGCAGGACGGCGATAACCGGGCGGAACTGACCTATCGCCTGGCGCAAGGCGGCTGCTAGACTGCCAGAAAGCGGCGGCACAACCTTTGGTTTGCTGCCGCGACTCCGCTTCTGACCCGCCTACTGCTGCCAGAACGACTCGTGCAGATACTTGTAGGCGTTGTCCGGTAGCAGCGTGACAACCACGCCCGGCTGACCCGCCCGCGCCAGTTCACCGGCGATCATCAGCGCGCCAACCATCGCCGCCGCCGCGCTGATGCCGACAAAGCAGCCTTCCTCACGTGCCAGCCGCCGCGCCATCTCATAGGTCGCTTCGGTGCTGATGCCGATCTGCCGGTCGGGAAAGAACTCGTCATAAATGCCCGGCTTGATCGCCGTCGGCATGTGCTTCAGCCCTTCCAGACCGTGAAACGGCGAATCGGGCTGCAAGGCGACGATCTCGACGTTCGGATTGTAGTCCTTCAGGCGGCGTCCGGTGCCCATCAGCGTACCGGTAGTGCCCAGCCCGGCGACAAAATGGGTCACTGTCCCGCCCGTCTGCTCCCAGATTTCGACGCCGGTCGTGTCATAATGCGCCTGCCAGTTTGCCGGGTTGTTGTACTGATCGGCGTAGAAATAGCGCTCCGGCTCGGCAGCCGCCAGCTCGCGCACCGCGCGAATAGCGCCGTCCGAGCCTTCAAGCGGATCGGTCAGCTCAAGCGCTGCCCCATATGCCTTGAGGACGGCGATACGCTCCGGGCTGGCGTTGGCGGGCACAAACAGCTTCACGCGGTAGCCTTTCGCCGCGCCCAGCATGGCGTAGGCGATGCCGGTGTTGCCGCTGGTGCTATCGAGGATCACCTTACCGGGATGCAGCGCCCCGCTGCGCTCCGCCTGCCGGATGATGTTCACCGCCGCGCGGTCTTTGACGCTGCCACCGGGATTCGTCCATTCGGCTTTGGCATAGACTGCCACGCTGTCAGGCAGATGCGCCGTCACGCTGCCGAAGCCGAGCAGCGGCGTATTCCCGATCAGGTCATCGATACTGCGCTTATAGCTGAGCGCTGGTTTTGCGGGATTAAGGGTCAGGGTCATGAGTCTCTCAGATCTTCCAATACAACCAGAAACAAAAAAGGCTGGCGGCGATAAAAAAACGCAGAACATCTCCGGCTCTCACAGCCGGGGCGTTCTACGCCTTTCAATCGTCGTCAGCCTGTTGGGTCTAGCCCGTCAGCTTGTCAGTTCCGCCGTCTGAAGTGCGTTAACGCCCCCTCTCCAGACAGCAACAACATACGCAGGTGAATGTCATCAGGTTAACCAAATTTAGCGAACATAACCCAGTGTAAGCCGTAAACAGGCGGCTGTCAATGTCGTCAGGTCAGCGACAGCGCCGTCTGTACCATCTCGGCGTATGCCACAAGCTGCTCGCTCAGCAGCCGCTGCGCCCCGCCGATATCGCCCGATTCAAGATAGAAATACAGCGACTCGTGGCGGCGAATATGCGCGTTTAGCTCGTGAAGATTGCGCGGAACGCGCGCCTGGCGGACAGCTTCCAGCAGCCGCGCCTGATTGTAAAGCTGCTGCATCAGGTGCGCCGTGAAGGGCTTGGCGACGCTCTGCGCCAGTCGTTCATGAAAGCAGAACAGCAGCTCAATCGCCGCTTCGCCTTCGCCCGACGCGGCGCGTTTGCGGGCGGCTTCAACCAGACCGCGCAGTTCGTTCAGCGCGGAACGAGACAGCGACTCCGCTGCCCAGTCCAGCACCAGCTTCTCGACTGCGCCCAGCAGCGCGAAGGTTTCGGCGGCTTCTTCAGGCGTGAATTTCCGCACATAGACGCCGCGCCGCGCCTGTTTTACCACCCAGCCATCCTGCTCCAGAATCCGCAGCGCGTCGCGCACCGTGTTCTGGCTGACAGTCAGCTTTTTCGCCAGCACCAGCTCAACCAGCCGTTCGCCACTCAGATACTGTCCCTGTACGATCAGATCGTGGATTTGCGCCGCCGCCATCTCGGCAAGCGTTTTGCTGGTCATGGTATCACCCACGATGCCGAGATCGCGCCGTTCGACGTGATCTGCTCGACCTGATCGCCGTCGGCTGTCATACGATACAGCTCGTCGCGTCCGGTCACGTCAGATGCAAAGACGATGGTTTCGCCATCGGGGCTGATCGCCAGACCCCACTCGTAACCCTGTCCATCATAGAGAACACGGCTGTTTGATCCATCAGCGTCCATGACGGCAACCGCCGAGCGTCCGTCACCTTCGGTGAGGTAGTAGATAGAGCCGTCGGGCGCGATAACTGCCGCCCAATCCTTGCCGTCATTGTTGGTGAGTCGTTCCATCTCCCCCTCCATTTCACCTGTTTCCGAGACGGTCAATCGGGCAATTTCCCAGGTCGCGGCATCGTTGTTCGCGCCGTTTGTAAACAGAATGGTGTCCCCATGCCAGTGTGGAAAGCTGTTGCGCTGCCCGTCGCTGAACACTTCTTCCGGGTCGTCGCTGCCATCAACTGCCACGCGATACAGATCGAAGCTGCCATCGCCGCGTGCATCCGAAGCATAAACGATCCACTCGCCGTCTGGACTCCACGCCGGATAGCGGTCGTTCAGGCTGTTCTGGGTCAGGCGGCGCTGGCTGCTTCGGTCGATATCCATCACATAGATCTCGTAATCGCCGTCTATATTGGTGATATAGGCGATATGCTCGCCGTCCGGCGATACCGCCGGATACAGATCGTTGGCGGAGGCGGTGGTCAGGCGGGTTTCCTGTTCAGCCGCCAGATCAAGCGCGTACAGGTCGAAGTTATTGTTCCGTTCCGCCGCGTATACCAACCGCCCGCGCAGTTCGCCCAAAGCAGCCGGCAGCGGCGGCGAGGTGGCGGTCAGGCGGTCATCGGGCGCGTTCTCGCTAACCAGCGGCGATACGGTACGCCGCGTGCCATCAGCCGAAACCGCCCCCGGCTCGGCAGTCAGCGTTTGCCCCTCTGGGTCGGGCGTCACCTGCGGAGTCACGCTGTTGATGATCAACGCCAGCACGACCACCATCAGCGTCAGCAGCCCACAGCCCAGCAGCCCGCCAAGCGCGGCGCTGAGCAGCAGATTGGGACGGCGCTTCGGGCGGACGCGGCGGTTCACGGCGGAGAAGCCGCTGCTGGTGCCGCCCGGCTGCGAATAGGCGGGCGTGTTTGAGGCTGCCAGCGGCACGTAGGGCGCGGGTTCAACCGGCGCGAGTGCTTCCGGTCGGGCGATTCCCGGCTGGGTATCGTACAGATCAACCACCGGCGGCTCCAGCGCCTGCGCCAGTGCTGCCACCAGCCCGCTGGCATCCGAATAGCGCGACTCGCGGTTCTTGCTCATCGCCTTGAGGATCACGTTCTCGACCAGCACCGGAATGGCTGGATTAAGCGAGCGCGGCATTGGCGGCTGCTGGGTCACGTGCATGACGGCGATGCTGTAGGGGGTATCGCTCTCAAATGGTCGCCGTCCAGTCGCCATCTCGAACAGCATCACGCCGAGTGAATAGACATCACTGCGGCTGTCCAGCGGCTGCCCCTGCGCCTGTTCGGGACTCATATAGCTTGGCGTCCCCACCACTCCCTGAGTGGTGATCGCAGTTCCAACTTCGTTAAGAATGCGGGCGATGCCAAAATCGGTCAGATACGCGCCGCCGTTGTCGTCCATCAATACATTGCTGGGCTTGAGATCGCGATGCAGCACGTCTTTACTATGCGCGTAATCGAGCGCCGGGGCGATCTGCTCGATGATGTCGCAGACCTTGGCTAAGTTCATCGGACCGTCCGCCAGCAGGTCATCGACCGAGCCGCCAGACATATAGCGCATAACGATGTACGGCTGCTCGTTTTCTTCGCCATAGTCGTGGACGGGGACGATGTTGCGGTGTTCCAACTGCGCGATGATCTTCACTTCGCGGTGAAAGCGCTGGAGGTAAGTATCATCGTTCAGGTACTGGCGAGGCAGCACCTTGAGCGCGACCACCCGGTTCATCGATACCTGATGCGCGCGGTATACGCTTGCCATACCGCCGCGCCCGATCAGCTCGAGGATTTCGTAACCGCCGATTTTCTTACCGATCAAGTCGTCTGTCATCAGGCTTCCCGCGTGGCACACGCCGTACCACAGCCGATTATACGGTAAGGGCTGAAGTTCGTACAACCAGCATCAGACTGGAGTATAGTTAGGGACAAAATAGACGAGGCTGATTATGAACGCAGTTGACATTCTGAAATATGGCGACAGTTTTCTCATGGGCACGCTGAAGGGCGTCCCGCTGGAGGCATGGGAAACCGGCGGCGTCTGCGGGGTGTGGTCGGTCAAAGACATTGTGGCGCATCTGTCCTCGTATGAACACATGCTGGCAGACATCCTCTCCGGCTTTCTGGGCAGCAGCGAAATGCCCACGCTTCAGGCGATGATGCAGCTTGGCAGCGGCGCGTTCAATGACACCGAAGTCGCGGCGCGGCAGGGACACAGCGCCGCCGACGTGCTCAGAGAATATCAGACCGCCCACGCCAAAAATATGGAGCTTGCCGCGCAGCTTCCCGCCGACACCTACCGACAGGTGGGCACGCTGCCCTGGTACGGCGCGGAATATGCGCTCGACGATTACATCGTCTATTCATTCTATGGGCATAAGCGCGAGCATGGCGCGCAGGTGGATGTATATAAGGATCGGCTGCGGGCTGGGCAGTAACTGTTAGGGACACGACAGTGTCGTGTCCCTACATCATCAGAGGTATAGTCAGGGGCGCAAGCACGCCGCGCCCCCAGCATCTGATTGTGTTACGGATTCACCGCCGTGAACGGGGGTAGATTTTCGGCGAACGTTGGCGGCGTTACATATGCCACTTCCCAGCCGCCGTACACATCCGACTCGAATGTATACAGAGTTTCAATGCCGCCATCGGCGTAGTATTCGAGTTGGTAGGTCGCGGGCAGCGTCTGGCTGGTGGTGTAAAACGCCAGATACCCACCCGGAGCCGACTTCAATTCGATGAATGTCGCGCCGCTGAATAACTCGCTGATGCTGCCCTGACGATCCAGCGCGATCCAGCGCGTGTCATACGTCTGGTCAGCACTATTCGGGTCAAACGGCTCAAACAACTGGAGCATCAGCCGTTCGCCGCCGTTCATGAACACCACCGAAGACAGCAGCCAGTCAGGACTGTAGTAAACCATACGGGTTTCGCCGTTGGCATCGGTCACATTCACCACGTTGTTGCTCGGCATGGGACCCATCGGCACGCCAGCAGGCAGGCTCGCGTCCGCCGCGATCCACGCCATCTCGCCCGTTGACTCAAGGTAATCGGAGAACAGCAGTTCCGGCTGCTGCGACGGAGTCAGCGTGTCGCTGTCAAACTGCCAGTGGTAAGTGGGAAAATCGGGTGGGAATTCCGTTCCATAAGGCACTTCGCCAAAGAGGACGCCCTCGGCATCCAGACGGAAGACATAAGGCAGGAACGAGTCGCCATAGCGGTAATCAATGACCGACGCGGCAGGACTGCTTGCGTTCAGGGCGCGAATGGTTTCGCCACTGATCACGTCAATCATTTGTATTTCCCATGCCGACTGGCTGGTATCCGCCTGTGGGTCACCGGTGTAATAACGGATCATGGCAACCGCCAGTTGGCTGTAATTCTGATTTCCAGTCACCCGACAGGCAATCGCGCTGCCCAGGTCGCGCGTGATCAGGTCGGCACCCGCCGCCAGATCGCGCACGTAAAGCGTCGTGGTGTTGACGCCGTTTTCGCCATACTCGATGGTGCAGAACGCCACCCGGCTGCCGTCGGGGCTGAATGCCATCGCGCGCGCGCCGACGAAAACATCCTCCGGCAGGCTGAGTCTGTAAGTTTCCTGCGTGCCGTCGGCATTCACGCGCACAAATTCTTTGGACATGCTGTTGAACAGCAGGGTAAACCAGTTTTCCTGTGCCAGCGCAGGCAGCGCCATTGCTGCCAGCAGCAACACCGTCAATAGCAGGCGGGTTATCCGTCGCAACATGACATCCTCCTCATAGTTATACAGAATGTCATTTTATCACGTTTCGACCGGATCAAATCGGCGGCTGACCTACGCTTAGAAGATGCCCAGCCAACGCCGACGCCCGCGCCGCCCGCCGCGCACGACCACCACCAGCAGCACTACCAGCGGCACGATGCAGCAGCCCACCTGCCCGATCCAGCCGCCTTGCGCGCCCGCCATCTGCCAGAGATAGGTGGCGGAACTGCCGATCATGTTGATGGCGATATTGGCGATTGGCAGGATGATATTGTTGACGACATACGACAGGAAGTTGCCGATCTGCCCGGTGGGAATGGTAACCGTGACCGAGCCGGGCGTCGAACGCGGGGCGAGCGTGACACCCAGCGTTCCGCCCGTCTGCGCCCCAAACACCGGCGTCGCACCGCCGGGAACAGCAGTCGCCACCGACCCGCCAAACAGCGGCGTAATCGAAGGGATCACCCGCGGAGTGGCACGCACGCCCGCTGGGACGGAAGTAGGCTGCAAGGTAGCCGCCGGAATCCGCTGCCCAAGATTGCACGCCAGCATCAGCAGCGCCAAGCCAGCCAGGAGAAGGAGTGAGCCGTATTTTCGCATAAGCACCATTTTACTGATCATCCCAACGACGCGCTATTGCAGGATTGGTTATAGTCCAACCACGATTTTCACCAATCCGTCTGCACTTTGCTACTTTCCACTTTTCACTTTTTCCTTTATACTCTCAATTATGATTACAATACACTTTTCCCCCACGATGCGAATGTTGAGTACAGTCATCCATTGGAGCAGACTGAATCTTAACGCGCGTGGCTAGATCGTGTTGAACCAAGCCAGCGAACCAGAACCGTCTGTTCACACAGGCGGTTTTTTATTTGGGTCATGAGAATTTGAATTTAGCGACGGTAGTTTGCATGATCGAAGGCTGCTGCGCACACACGGCAGCCACACGCTGATACGGAGCTGATTATGACGAAGCACATCCATGTATCTGTTGCCTGGCCCTACGCCAATGGCGACCTGCACGTCGGGCATCTCGCCGGGGCATATCTGCCCGCCGATATCTTTGCGCGCTATCACCGCCTCAAGGGCAACCGGGTGCTGATGGTGTCCGGCTCAGACAGCCACGGCACGCCGATCTCGGTTGAAGCCGACAAGCGGGGCGTTCCGGCGCGCGAGATTTTCGAGCATTATCACGAGCGTTTTCTGCTGACGCAGCAGAAGATTGGCATCAGCTACGACCTGTTCACGCACACCGATACCGAAAACCATCACAAAGTCGCGCAGGATATCTTCCTGCTGCTGCTGGAACGCGGCTATCTGTATAAAGAAACTCAGCAGCTTCTGTACAGCGAAATCGAGAAGCGCTTCCTGCCCGACCGCTACGTGGAAGGCGAGTGTTATATCTGCGGCTACCCGGACGCGCGCGGCGACCAATGCGATAACTGCGGCAACCTGCTTGAAGCGACCAAGCTCATCAACCCGCGCAGCAAGAACCACCCTGAAGAACATCTCATCGTGCGCGAAGCCGAACACTACTTCCTCGATCTCGCCCAGTTCTCCGACCAACTGCTCGCCTATCTCGAAAGCCACCAGGCAAACTGGCGGCAGAACGTGGTGCGCTTCAGCCAGAATTTCATTCAGGAAGGGCTGCGCGGTCGCCCGATCACGCGCGATATTGACTGGGGCGTGCCGGTGCCGCTGGAAGGCTGGGATGAGAAGCGCCTCTACGTATGGTTTGAAGCGGTGATGGGCTATCTGACCGCCAGCATCGAATGGGCGCACAACACTGGCGACCCGGATGCCTGGAAAGCCTGGTGGTATAACCCCGATGCCGAGGTCTACAACTTCATCGGCAAGGACAACATCCCCTTCCACACCATTATCTGGCAGGCTGAACTGATGGGGATCGACGGCATCTACAATCAGCAGGAAGGGAACTACAACGGCTGTCACATTCAACTGCCGTACAACGTGCCCGCCAACGAGTTCATGAATATCGAGGGCAAGCAGTTCTCGAAAAGTCGCAACTGGGCGATCTGGGTGCCAGATATCCTCGAACGCTACCAACCGGACGCGGTACGCTATTACATTATCTCGACTTTCCCCGAAACGCACGACTCCGACTTTTCGTGGGATGGCTTCCTGAACCGCGTCAACAACGAACTGCTGGCTGCCTGGGGCAATCTGGTTAACCGGATGCTGAGCTTCGCCTACAAGCGCTTCGACGGCAAAGTGCCCGCCTACGATGCCCTGACCTATGCCGACGTGCAGATCATCAACCGAGTCGAGCTTGGCTTTGGCGAAGTCGGCAACCTGATCGAACAGGTACGCCTGCGCGAAGCCCTTCAAACGGCGATGGCGCTGGTGCGCGAGGCGAACTATTACCTTGACGTGCGCAAGCCCTGGCACACCATCAAGGACGATCCCGAAGACGCGGCGCGCGCGGTGTACACGATTCTGAAGGTGATTGATAACCTGAAGACGATTCTCGCGCCCTTCCTGCCCTTCTCGTCGCAGCAGGTACACGAGTATCTCGGCTATAACGGGCAGATTTTTGGCGATATCCAAATCGAGGAATTTGAGGAAACCACGCGCAGCCACAAAGCGCTAACCTATGACAGCGCCCCGGCGGTTGGCTTGTGGTTAAAGAGCAGCCTGCTGCCCGGTCAGCCTCTGCGCGAGCCAAAGGCGCTGTATCAGAAGCTGGAACCGGAAATCGTCGAGCGCGAGCGTTCGTTCCTCGGCGCGCCCCGCGACGAACACGCGATTGTGCCGTAATGTGATTAAGCGGTAGGGGCGAGTCGGTGACTCGCCCCGTCGGTGACTCGCCCTTTCCCTTGCGTCAGGCGTTACGTCGGACTCAATGAGCCGACCACCTCCAGCGTTTGGCGGATCATCTGGTGAGTAAAGCCCCATTCGTTGTCATACCAGCTCATGATCTTCACCAGATCGCCGTCCACCACCATCGTCAGATCAAGGCTGACGATGGACGCGCGCGAGTCCTGGATGATATCCGACGACACCAACTCGTCTTCGGTCACGCCGAGGATGCCGCGATAGCGATCTGTCTCGGATTCCTCACGCAAGATGCTGTTGACCTCTTCCTTCGTTGTCGGGCGCTCGGTGACGATGACGATGTCAGCAATCGAGCCAACTGGCACCGGCGCGCGTACCGAAATGCCGTCGAACTTGCCGGTCAGTTCCGGCAGCGCCTTTGCCGTCGCCTTCGCCGCGCCAGTCGTGGATGGCACCAGATTGGCGGCTGCCCCACGTCCACGGCGAAAATCCTTCTTGCCGCCAGGCGCATCGACTAACGACTGCGAAGCGGTGTAGGCGTGGACGGTGGTCATGACCGCCTTCTTGACGCCGATCCGCCGGTTCATAACTTCCATCACCGGCGCGATGTCGTTGGTGGTGCAGCTTGCGCATGAGATGATGCTCACTTCGCCGTTAGGGCGGTTGACGCCGTGAACGACGGTCGGTACGTCGGCGCTGCTGGTCGGTCCTGAGAGGATAACGAACTTCGCGCCCGCGTGCAGGTGTTTGCTGGCGTCTTCCTGTTTGGTGAAGATGCCGGTACATTCCAGCACCGCATCGACGTTCATGCTGCCCCAGGGCAAATTCGCCGGGTCGCGCTCGCTGAGATACGGAATCCGCTTGCCGTCGATGACCAGCGCGCCATCTTCAACGCTGACCTCGCGCTGGTAGCGTCCGTAGACCGTGTCATATTTGAGCAGATACGCCATGTTCTCAACCGTGCCAATATCGTTCACGGCAACCAGCTCAAGTTCCGGAGTATCGAGGATAACCTTGAGCGCCGCCCGCCCGATTCTGCCCAGTCCGTTAATTGCGACACGTGCCATTACTGCCTCCTTGTGTGATCTCACACTTCGCCAGGCGCTCGCGCATTTCCAGCAGAACGCGCGCTGCACCCTGACAGTTTGACGTTTCATGACGCGCGTATTGTACCTCATCACTGTAATTATCGCCGTAATCACATTGTTTCACGCCAGCCGCCGCCTGAAATATCGAACTGCCGCGGCATAGACCCGGACAGCTTGGCTTAAGGGCGACGGAAATCAGGAATTCTATATTGTGTTGCCCGCGTTGTTGTTATAATTACTGTTCATCCTATCGCATCGCAATAGAGTGAGTACGCCATGAGTTTCAGCCTAGACCTGAGTGGTTCGCCTGCTCATTCGCCCAGAGAGAAAACGCGAGGACGTTTGCTCGCGCTTCCCGCCGTCCTCTGGTTGGGACTGTTTTTCCTGCTGCCGCTGGCAATCGTCTTCGTCGTCAGCTTCATGACGCGCGGCACGCGCGAGCTGTTCACCTTTCCGCTGACGCTGGACAATTATCTGCGCGTGCTCGGTCCGGTCTACCGCCCGGTGCTGCTGGATTCGGTGTGGATCGCCTTTGTGACGACCGTCATCTGCCTGATCACCGGCTATCCGCTGGCGTTTTACATCAGCACGCGCAAGAGCCGCTTCATGCAGCAGTTTTCGCTCTTTCTCGTCATTCTGCCTTTCTGGACAAACTTTCTGGTGCGCACCTACGCCTGGCGGCTCATTCTGGGCAACGACGGCGTTCTGAACTCGTTTTTACTCAACCTGGGCATCATTTCTGAGCCGCTGACCATGCTGAACACCGATTTCGCCGTTCTGGTCGGGCTGGTGTACGGCTTCCTGCCATTTATGGTGCTGCCGATTTATTCCTCAGTCGAACGGTTTGAGTTCCGGCTGGTCGAAGCGTCGCACGACCTCGGCGCGAACGACTGGCACGCCTTCTGGCGGGTCGTCTTTCCGCTGACGCTGCCAGGAGTCATCGCTGGTTCCATCCTGGTCTTCATCCCGGCGATTGGCGCGTTTATCACGCCGGACATGCTGGGCGGCACGCAGGGCTTGATGATCGGCACCCTGATTCAAGGACAGTTCAAAGGGACGGGGAATTGGCCCCTCGGCTCGGCGGCTTCGATGGTGATGATGGTAATTGTCATGGGCAGCCTGCTCGTTTATACGCGCCTCAGCAGCCGAAGGGGATAGCGGTGGCACAAAGCACATTTGACTCACGCCCGGCGCAGGCTGAAACCCTGAACATTGATCAGGGCAAAATTCGGCGCGATCTGGGCATCCGCGCCATCGGCAAAATCGGGCTGCTGCTGAACCCGGTCGCCACCTACTTTTTCCTGTGGGCGCCAATTCTGCTGCTGGTGATCTTCTCGTTTAACAGCTCGCGCTCGGTTTCGACCTGGCGCGGGTTCACCTTTCAGTGGTATCAGAACATCTTTAACGACGTGGTCGGAACCGAAGCGCGTTTCTCGACCGGAATTATGCTCAACTCGCTGGGCAACAGCCTGATCATCGCCTTCGCCGCCACGATCATCGCCACGACCATTGGCACGATGGTGGCGTTGAGTCTGGTGCGCGGCAATTATCCCGGCAAGCGCTTTCTTGACGGCTTGCTGTTCCTGCCGGTGGTCATCCCCGAAATCACCCAGGGTATCTCGCTGCTGATTTTCTTCAACCTGATCTTCAGCTTCGCGCAGAACCAGATGGGCATCACGCCGCGCCCGGGTTTTGGGACGATCATCATCGGGCACGTCGCCTTCAACATTTCTTACGTCGCCATCGTCGTGCGCGCCCGGCTGGCGGACATGAACCCGCGCCTTGAAGAAGCCGCGCGCGACCTGGGCGCGAACGAGTGGCGCACCTTTTGGCGGGTAACCTTTCCGCTGATTCTGCCCGGCATCATCTCCGGGGCGCTGCTGGCGTTCACGCTGTCGCTTGACGATTTTGTGATCACCTTCTTCCTGTCGGGCGTCGGCACGACGACGCTGCCGGTATTCGTCTATGGTCTGCTCAAGCTCACCGTCACGCCCGAAATCAACGCCATCTCGACACTGATTCTGCTGGCATCCACCGTGTTGATCGGCATTTCACTGCTGCTTCAGGGGCGCAATGCGGCAAATACCTAATCAGCCTTGAGTGTGCTCGTTAAATTGTTTATAAATGGGGGCGTGGCGGACGAACGTCCATCACAACCCCAAACGCGCTGCAATTTTACTCACATATCTGGAGGCACGATGCGACGACTTATCATTCTGGCTCTGCTCTTAACGGTCTTTATTATGGCATGTCAGCCAACGCCAACTCCGACGGCAACACTCCAGCCAACCGTGGAAGAACCGGCTGAAGTCGAGACTGAAGTAGCGGTCGAAGCCACCGAACCGGCGGCAGAAGAAGCGACAGAAGAAGCGACTGAGGAACCGGCAGCAGTCGAAACTGAGGAACCGACTGAAGCCGCTGAACAGCCGACCGAAGAAGCAGAAGAAGAACCGACTGAGGTAGCGGTAGCAGTCGAAGCTGAGGCACCGACTGAAGCCGCTGAACAGCCGACCGAAGTAGCAATGGTCACCGAAGAACCGACCGAAGAAGTAGTCGCTGAAGCGCCGACTGAAGAGATCGCAGTTGAGGAACCGACCGAAGAAGCCACTGACGAAGCGGTAGCAGTGGAAACCGAGGAAGCCACCGAAGCACCGGAAGCGACCGCCCTACCTGCCGGTGAAGAACAAGCCGCCGCTGGCTGGACGTGCCCGGAAGGCTTTGAGGGGCAGACGCTGAGCGTCTACAACTGGTCTACCTACATTGCCGAAGACACGGTCGCCAACTTCGAGGAAGCCTGCGGCGTGACCGTCGTGTATGACGTGTACGAAAGCAACGAGTCGATGCTGGCGCGGCTGCGTCAGGGCAACCCGGGCTATGACATCGCCGTTCCGACTGACTCGTATGTCGCCATCATGATCGCCGAAGAGCTGGTGGAGCCGATCAGCCTGAGCAACATTCCCAACTATGCCCACGTCAGCGAAAGCCTGAAGGATCCATCCTACGATCCCGGCAACCAGTACAGCCTGCCGTACCAGTGGGGCACCGTCGGCATCGGTTATAACATCACCAAAGTTGGCGAAGAGATCACCTCATGGGATCAGCTCTGGGAGTATGAGGGTTCAGTCGGCTGGCTGGAAGACGTGCGCGGGATGATGGGCATCGCTCTCAACAATCTCGGCTACGATCCCAATACAGAAGTCGTTTCCGAGATCGAAGCGGCGCGCGATTATCTGGTCGAACGTGGCGGCAACGTGGTGACGATTGCCACCGACGACGGACAAGCGCTGCTGGAGCGCGGTGAAGTGGATCTTGTCATCGAGTACAGCGGTGACATCTTCCAACTGATCGCCGACTGCGAATGCGAAGACTTCGCCTTTGCCCTTCCTGAGGAAGGCTCGCAGGCGTGGGTCGATAACATGGTCATTCCCGCGGGCGCGCCCAACCACGCGCTGGCGGAAGTGTGGATGGATTACATCCTCGATCCGCAGGTGAGCGCCGACATCGCCAACTACACCGCCTATGCCACGCCGAACCAGGCGTCAATCGACCAGGGTCTGATCGACGAGGAATACCTGAGCAGCCCGGTCATTTACCCAAGCGAGGAAACGCTGGCGGGGTTGTTCACCATCACCGCCGTCCCAGAAGCCGAAGTTGAGTACAACAACGTCTGGGATGAGATTAAGGTGCTGTTGGGGCAGTAATTCACAGTAGAACGGGGCGCACGCGGGTGCGCCCCTGATGCCGCGCGCAGAAAAGCGTCGCATATTTGGGAGGGGCAGACAGCTTGGCACAGATCGATATTGAACTACGCAACGTCATCAAGGAATTCACCTCTCATGGCGAAATGCGTCTGCGCGCGGTGGACAACATCCAGCTAGAAATCTACCAGGGCGAGTTTTTTGCCCTGCTCGGTCCCAGCGGCTGCGGCAAAACCACCACTCTGCGCATGATCGCCGGTTTTGAAGATCCCACCTCTGGCGAGATTCTGCTGCGCGGCAATCAGGTGCAGAACGTGCCGCCCTTTCACCGACCAATCAACACCGTCTTTCAGGATTACGCGCTGTTCCCGCACATGTCGGTGCTGCAAAACGTCATGTTCGGGCTGGAAATGGAAGGCGCGCGCAAAGCGGACGCGCGCCGCCGCGCCATCGAAGCGCTGGAACTGGTACGCCTGACACAGTATGACCGCAAACCGCGCCAGCTTTCCGGCGGGCAGCAGCAGCGCGTGGCGCTGGCGCGGGCGCTGGTCAAAAAACCCGCCGTCCTGCTGCTGGACGAGCCGTTGGGCGCGCTTGACCTCAAGCTGCGCAAGGAGATGCAGTACGAGCTGATGACGATGCAGGAACAGGTCGGCATCACCTTCATCTACGTCACGCACGATCAGGAAGAAGCGCTGACGATGGCAGATCGCATCGCCGTCATGGATAAGGGCAAGGTGCTGCAGGTGGGGACGCCGGAAGAAATCTACGAGACTCCCACCACCCGCTTCGTCGCCGATTTCATCGGGGAAACGAACTTCCTGCAGGGGACGCTTTCCGGCACTGAGGGAAACTGCGGCATCGTCAAACTTGACGGGAGCACGATCATCAAAGCGGGCATGAACGAGCCGTCGCTGTCCGACGATCAGCCGGTCACCATCGCCATTCGCCCGGAAAAAATCAACCTGTTCGCCGTCGAAGGGCGGGTGCGCTACCCGGACGGCTCCAGCGATCGGGCGTCGGAATACAAAACGGCGGTCATGCGCGACCCGGATATCAACTTGGTCGAAGGCACGATCACCTCTACCAACTACATCGGCACCGACACGCGCTATGTCGTGACGTTCGGCGAGGGACTTCATTTGGTCGCCCGCGTGCAGAACTACGGCTTGCGCTCCGAAACCGTCTTCCAGAATGGGCAGCGCGTCAATATTTTCTGGGATGCCGATCACTCGCGCGTGCTGCTGGAGTAGGGGCACGACGGCATCGTGTCCGAACGATAAAACCAGCGGACACCACATTGTGGTGTCCCTACCACATTCGTCTCTGCTCGTTAACGCCTCCGGCACGAAAAGCAATTCCCGTGACTCCACCCGCTTTTGTCCTCTCTCACTTTCAGATCGCGCCGCTGCTGGCAGCCCATCGCGCTGGCGAAGCACAGACCGGCATCTCGCCCGATCTCGGCTTGAGCAGGGTCGAAGTTACGCTGGATGCAAGCGGCGTTCTGTTTCCAAACGGCGAGCGCCTGACCTGGGATGATGCCGCCGAAATCGCTGACAGCGAGGTCAACTGCTTCGCGCTGGAAGGCGGCAGCATCCGCAAGATCGTCACCTTCTCGGAAACGACTCAGCGCCACTGCGGGCTGATGCCGACCACAGGCGCGCCGACGCTGCTGCTCGCCGGGTTTCCGATGCACCGTATCAAGGGCATTGATCCGCACAAGGACACTCTCAACAAGATTCGGGCAGCCCAGCCGCAGGGGCTGGTGCTGGATACCACGATGGGACTGGGCTACACGGCGATTCAGGCGGCGCGTTCCGCTGCGCAGGTGGTCACCATCGAGCTTGATCCGGCGGTGGTCGAGATCGCCAGCCAGAATCCCTGGTCGCGCGACCTGTTCGACAACCCGAAGATCGAACGGCGCGTCGGCGACAGCTACGACGAGATCGAATCATTTGACAACGAGACGTTCAACCGCGTCATCCACGACCCGCCAACCTTCAAGCTGGCGGGTGAGTTATACTCCGGGGCGTTCTATCGCCAGCTTTACCGCGTCCTCAAACGCGGCGGGCGGTTGTTTCACTATATCGGCGATCTCGAGACCAGTTCCGGTCACCGGGTCATGCGCGGCGTGGTCGAACGGTTGGGTCAGGCGGGCTTCACCCGCGTCAGCAAACGGCAGGATGCCTTCGGCGTGGTGGCGCAAAAGTGAGCAAACAGCGTTACAGTTGAACCACAGAGACGCCGGGAATAACTCCGGTATCCTGATGGTTCAAATTCAAAAGAAGTTCTTGTGAGGGAAAATTATGAACCTTGATATTGTCCAATCGCCGGGTACTTTCCTGAAGCACATGCTCGGTCATGTGCCTAATGAGGAAGTGCTTCACAACTATGAGTCGTGGTGGATTTCGCAGGGCAAGGATACCTCGGCGGCGGTTGACCGCGCGGGGACGCCCTGGGTGAAGATGTTCGACCAGCGCGGCGAACGGATTGACGAAATCCTTTTTCCGCCCGACTATCGCAAAATGCTGCTCAAAGGCTACCGCACCGGCGTGATCTGGCGGGCGTTTGAAGAGTCGCTGGCGGCGTCGTTTGTGATGGGCTATGTCACCAGCTATTTTGATCCGGGACTGTACTGCCCGTACACCGTTTCGCTGGCAACTGCCGCCTCGGTCGATAAATACGCCCCGGCTTCGGTGCGCGAAAAATATCTTCAGGCGCTGCTCCAGAAAGATGATTCCGTCTGGCAGGGGGCAACCTGGATGACCGAGATCGGCGGCGGCTCTGACCTGGGCACACACGTCGGCACAGCAGCGACTCACGTCGAAGGCGACCGCTGGCATCTGAACGGCGACAAGTATTTTTGCAGCAACGCGGGGGCAGAACTCGCCGTCGTCGCTGCCCGCCCGGCAGATGCTCCGGCAGGGGTACGCGGGCTGGCGCTGTTCCTGGTGCCGCGCCAGCGCCAAGATGGCAGCCTCAACTACACCCTGCGCCGCCTGAAAGACAAGATCGCCACCCGTTCCGTACCCACCGGCGAAATCGAACTGCGTCACAGCGAAGGCTACCTGCTGGGAGAGGCGCAGAACGGCATCTACCTGATCCTCGAAGTGCTGAATCTGTCGCGCGTCGCCAACAGCATCGGCAGCATTGCCCTGGCGCAGCGCGCCTTCAGCGATGCTTACACTTTTGCCCGCGACCGCGTCGCCTTTGGCAAGCCGGTGCTCGACCAGCCGCTGATGCGCCGCCAGTTTGAGGATCGCGCGGCGGGACTCCGGTCTGGCTTTGCGCTGGCGTGGGAGACGGTGCAGTTGGCGCAGGAAACCTGGCGCGAACCCGGTCCCCGCTACAGCGACCGCTTCCACCTGTTCCGCATTATCACCCATCTGGCGAAGTACTGGACGGCTGAATTCGCCGTTCAGACGGCAAAATGGGCGATGGAAGTCAACGGCGGTCTTGGCACGCTGGCGGAGTTTGGCGTCGAGCGCTGGCTGCGCGAAGCGATAATCCTCGATATCTGGGAAGGTCCGCCGCACCGCCAGATTCTCGACGGTATGGAAGTCATCGAGCGCAAAGGCGCGGGCGGGCTGCTGTTCGACCATCTCGCACCCTATGCCGACGAAGCCGAGCTAACAGAACTGCGGGCGCGCGTCGATTCGCATCTCATGCTGCCGCACGCAGAGCGAGAAGCCAACGCCGAAGCCGTGTTCTGCGCCCTAGCCGATTTCACCGCCAAGGCGCTGCTGGTGAAACTCCAGCACAGCCAGTCCGAAATTGTCGAGATGTAAGCATAACCGCTGAGAGTACGAAAAATCATCATCATGTAGGGGCGCGGCGTGCTGCGCCCTTCCACTTTTAACTTTCCACTTTGTACTTTCAACTTTCCACTTTGTACTTTCAACTCAGCCCTCACTTCGTTTCGTAATTGCGCTTTTTGCGCCTTCCTCACATAATATTGACTGTCATGATCTCGCTGCTTCTGACAATCCGATACTACCTACACCACGAGGGAAAATGGCTGCCCAATTCACCCTGCCCAAAAACCCGCTGTACTATCTTCTGATTCTGGTCCCGATTGCCATCATCGCCGAGCTGTCCCACGCCTCACCCATCATCGTCTTTCTGCTCTCGGCGGGCGGTCTGATCCCCCTCGCCAAGTTGATTGGCGAAGCGACTGAGGAACTGGCGATCTACACCGGACCGAAGGTTGGCGGGCTGCTTAATGCCACGCTCGGCAACGCCGCCGAACTGATCATCACCATTTTCGCCATCCAGGCAGGGCTGCTCGATCTCGTGCGCGCCTCCATTACCGGATCGATCATCGGCAACCTGCTGCTGGTGCTGGGCTTAAGCCTGCTGCTCGGCGGGCTGAAGAACGGCGTGCAGGTCTTCGACCGCCGCACCGCTGGACTGAACGCCACCCTTTCGATGCTGGCGGTCATGGGGCTGGCGATCCCGTCCCTGTTTGATCACGCGCTGATCGAAAACCCCAACTCGGAGCTGCTCTTTAGCGAAGGGGTAGCGCTCATTGCCATTTTCGTCTATGCGCTAAGCGTGCTCTATTCCTTCACCAGTGGCAAAACGCCAATCAGCCACGATCATGCCGATCACAACCATGTCGCAGACAGTCACGCCGAGGCGGGTCAGGTCGTCACCCGCGAGCCTGCGCCAGTCCACGTCGCCCGCTGGACGGTGCGCTTCTCGGTCATCGTACTGCTGCTGGCAACCGTCGGGACGGCAATCGTCAGCGAGACGCTGATCGGCGCGGTCGAGCCGGTGACGCAGCAGTTGGGGCTGACCGAGTTCTTCCTCGGCATCATCATCATTCCGCTGATCGGTAACGTGGCGGAACATCTGGTCGCCGTACAGGTCGCCATCAAGAACAAGATGGAACTCAGCCTCGCCGTGTCGCTGGGATCGAGCCTGCAAATCGCGCTGTTCGTCGCGCCGGTGCTGGTGTTCGTCAGCCTGCTGTTCGGTCAGCGGCTGCTGTTGGTCTTCAACGAGTTTGAGCTGGTGGCGCTGTTCGCAGCATCACTCATCGCCGCGTTCATTGCGCTTGACGGCGAATCGAACTGGTTTGAAGGCGCGATGCTGCTGGCAGTCTATCTGATTCTGGCGCTGGCGTTCTTCTTCCTGCCCGCTTCCGCCATCGTTCCGCACCCATAGATTTGCCTCTGGTCTGGGCGCACCGAAACACGCCCAGACCAGCGCCATCCCGAACCCACGCTTCAAATAAGCCAGCCCCGGCGTTATCATTACGCGCGATAACGATGCAGCAGCCGTAACGATTGTCCGGTGATCTATGCAGAATTTCAGGCGTCTCCCCGTCGCCCAGCGGCGGCTAATCTTCATCCTGGTGTTTACTGGCGTCATCCTGGGTTTGATCATGCTCACCCTGCTGCTGGCAGGTCAGGCGCTCAATCCCGGTCAGCGGCAGCAGTCTACGGCACTGCTTCCCGACGTGACGGTGCGCGAGTTCGCCATCCTGCCCGACGACGACGCTTACCCGGCGGCGGTTGCTGCCGCGCCGGACGGAACCGTCTATACCGGCAGTTTTGCTTCGGGTGTCGTCTGGGCAGTCAGTCCCGATGGCAGCGCCTCCGAACTGCCGGGCACGCGCGACGCGATTGGCGCGGTGACCGGGCTGGCGGTGACCGCCGACGGATCGATTCTGGTGGTCGATCAGGGCGATACCGACCCGCGCAGCGCGGGCGGCAGCGTCCAGCGCATCCTGCCTGACGGCAGCATCCATCTGTTTGCGACCATTGAGGATGAACGGGGCTTCATCGCGCCCAACGATATCGTGCTTGACAGCGCCGGTCTGGTCTACGTCAGCGATCCGGGGCGCAACGAGATCTGGCGCTTCACGCCGAGTGAAGACGACCCGGCTGAAGGCGACGTGTGGTGGGTGCCGCCGCCGGACGCGGACAGCAGGCGCAGCGCGCTGACCGGGCTTGCCTACGACGCTACCCGCGACGCAATCATCGTGACCGATCCCGAAACCAACAGCATCTACCGGATCGCGATTGCCAGCGGCAGCGTCGAAACGCTGTACCAACACGGCAGCCGCGCCAACCCGCCCGGCTTTGACGGCGCGACCGTCTCGCCCGATGGCACGCTCTACGTCGCCGCGCTGGGGCAGAACGGCGTGGCGGTGGTCGATAACGGCGATCTCGATTACATTGTCGGGCTGTTTCGCGGTGCCAGCGATGTCGAATACGCCGATCCCAACCGCCTCTACGTCACCAATTTCGATCAATCATCCATCATCGTCCCGCTGGTTCAGGCTCAGCTTCCCTTCGCCCTCGACGTCATCGAACTGAACGCGCTGGACGCGACCCAAGCCGCCGGCGAATGAACATCTCTGCACGAAGCCCAATTGGGGACAATCAGGGCGATCATCGCCGTGTCCACCCGACCGCGCCGGGCGCGGTCTTGCACGCGCCGCCCGCTGGCGCTAGACTCGCGCGGCTTGTGGGGCAGCCCGCAATAACGTAGTTTACGAGGAAAGCATGTCTGACGAATTTGAAGGTTACGAGCCGCTGCCGGATCATCTGGCGGATACTGGTCCGTCGCATCCGGTGCAGGACACGCTGCCATTCTGGCGGCGCGCCCTCGGCTTCATCAGTCTGATCGGCGCGGCGGCGCTTACGCTGGCAACCGCGCTGCTACTCGCCACGCCCGGCGCGCCGCCCACCGATAATACGCTGTTGGCAGCCACGGCAACCAACGACAGCAGCCTTCAGCCCACCGAAACCACCGCGGCTGTCGTCGCCGCGCCCACCGATGATCAGATCGGCTCGCCCAGCATCATGCCAACGCTCGACCCGCTGACGGTGGCGGAACTGCTCAACGCGCCGCTTGCCCAGACGGTGTCAGACACGGGCATTCAGATCGTGCGCGATACCTACAACCCGTTCACGGTCATCCCCGACCGACCGCGCAGCGACGTCATCCAGTATGAAGTGCTGTCCGGGGACACCATTTTCACGATTGCCGAGCGCTTCGGCTTGAAGCCGGAATCCATTGCCTGGGCGAATGATCGCAGTATCATCGGCGGGCTGCGTCCGGGAAGAGCCATCAACATCCTGCCGATTGACGGCGCTTATTACACCGTCCCGTCGCAGGAGACGGTGCAGAGCATCGCCAACTTCTTTGGCGTCGATCCCTTTGCCATCATCGATTCGGAATACAACGACCTCTTCGGCTCGACGCCCGACACCCTGCTCAGCAGCGGCACGCAGGTCGTCGTACCGGGCGGCGAAGCCGAGCAGATTAGCTGGAACCCGGTGGTCGAAACGCGCGGTGAGGACAGCGGCGCGGGCGCGGGCAGCCGAGGCGGGCAGATCATCTTCGAGCCAAGCGATCCCGGAAGCTGCGGCTGGACTGACAACCCCGGCGGCAGCGGCGCCTGGACGAACCCGATGGGCGGCGGCTACACCTGGTCGCGCGGCTTCGCATCCTGGCACACCGGCGTCGATCTGGCTGCGCCCCCAGGAACGCCGGTTCGGGCGGCAAACGGCGGCACTGTCATCTTCCAGGGCTGGAATTCATGGGGATACGGCTATGCGGTCGTGCTGGCGCATGGTCCGTTCACTACCCTTTACGGGCATTTAAGCGCCGAATATGTCAACTGCGGTCAGTGGGTAGATGCCGGGACGACTATCGCCGCCGTCGGCTCGACCGGGCAGTCGTCGGGTCCCCACCTGCACTTTGAAATTCGCAGCAGCAATATACCGCAGGACCCAACGTTCACCATCCCATTCTAGCGGCGGGTGATAGAGCCACCAGATTGCGTAGGGGCGACTCGGCGAGTCGCCCCTACATTTTTCAAGCCATAGATTGGAGGCTGCGAATGACTGCGTTGACTGGCAAAATCGCGCTGGTGACGGGCGCGAGCCGGGGCATTGGCAAAGGGATTGCCGTCGCGCTTGGGCAAGCCGGGGCAACCGTCTATGTCACGGGGCGCACGGAAAGCGAAGCGGACGCAGCCGTGCCGCTGCCGGGCACGATTCACGAGACGGCGGCGCTGGTAACTCAGGCGGGCGGCGTCGGCATCGCCCACCGCTGCGACCACAGCGATGACGAGCAGACGCGGCAGGTGATCGAGCGCATCCATGCCGAACACGGACGGCTCGATCTGCTGGTCAACAACGCCTGGGGCGGCTACCAGGCGAAGCAGCGCTCGCAGAAAAGCGGCTTTCACACCCCCTTCTGGAAGAACCCGTCGACTTTCTGGGACACCATGTTCGCCGTTGGCGTGCGCTCACACTACGTGACCAGCGTCTATGCCGCCCAACTCATGGTGGCGCAGCAAAGCGGGCTGATCGTTCACATCTCTGCTCCGGCGGGCGGCGGTTATGCCGAAAATGTCGCTTACGGCGTGAGCAAAGCCGCCGCAGACCGCATGGCGGCGGACATGGCGCACGAACTCAGGGAACACCATGTCGCCGTCGTGTCGCTCTGGCCCGGCATCGTCGCCACCGAAATGATGATGGCGCGGCGCAAGGACAAGCATTTAGCCCCATTCATGGAGTCGCCGGTCTATGTCGGGTGCGCCGTCGCCAGCCTCGCCGCCGACCCGAACATCATGGACAAAAGCGGCAGCATCCTCGTCACCCGTGCGTTGGCGGCTGAATACGGCTTCAGCGACATCGAAGGACACACGCCCTCGCCCGAAAAAGGCGTCTGGTATCCACAGGGTTGATTCTCTCCGCGTGCTCTGCGCTCTCAGTGGTTAAATCTCCCCTTCCCCCAGCATGGGCAGCGCGTAGATGACCGGCTCCTCGTAGGGATGCGCCTTGCGAATCGCCTCAGTCACCCTTTTCACCTGCCCCTGGCTGCAAAACGTCTCGATGCGGTATTCATCCACTTCGTTGATCTGCGAGCGCTGCCCCAGCGTCGGGTTGGCGTCCTCGTTCGGCTTGAAGCGTCCGGTGCCGGGCGAGAAAAAGGCGCAGTGGCTGTAGTTGCCAATCTGCCCCGCGCCCGCCTCAGCCATTGCTTCCAGCACGTCGTGCAGATGGGTCGCCGGTACGGTGACGATCAGCAGAATTTGTTCCATAATTTTGTCCTCAGCTTCCTTGCGTAAGAATTGTGAAACATGGGTTTATTTCCCATGCGCGGCGCTCAAAATTCCGCTACACTTAATCATAGTCCACGCACCACACAGGCAAACTTCCAATGCGTATTCATCGCTCACGTTCCCGGCTCTCATTTCGTCGCCAGCGCCGCCGACCGGGATGTGTGTCGATTCTGCTGCTGCTCGGCATCGTCGCCGGCACAATGGCGCTGACGTGGGCATGGCTGGAGCGCCGTCAGGACAATGCCGCGCCAGTCGATGACCTGCTGGCATCGGCACAGAACGCCTTCAATCGCGGCGATCTCGATCTGACCGTGACCTTAACGCGCCAGTACCTATCCGCCAACGCGGCGGATGCGGCAGCGGTGCGGCTGCTGGCGCGGGCGCTGGTCTACCGCAGCTACAGCGAGTACAACCGGGCGGTAGATCGTGAATCGGCGCTGCATCTCACGACCGAAGCCGTCGCCAGCGCTCCGAATAATCCTGAGCTGCTTGCCGCGCACGCTTTTGTGCTTCAGGCGTCGCAGCAGTCGGCAGCGGCGGCGGATGCGGCGCGCCGTGTCCTTGAGAATCAGCCCAACCACACGCTGGCACGTTCGGCACTGGCGCTGGCGTATGGCGGCGCGGGCAGCTTCGAGATCGCCCTCCGCGAGAGCCTTCAGGCGGTTCAAACCGCCACCACCGCCGACGCGCTCGACGCGCTGCGGGCGCTGGCGATCAGCTATGGCGATCTCGGCAACTACGACGAGGCGGCGCGAACGGTCGAACGCGCCCTGACCTTCAATCCGCAGCTTATCACACTCTACTTTGAGCGAGCGTTGTATGCGCTCCAGCTTGGCGACGCCGACGCAGCGACGGTGGCTTATTTTCAGGTGCTGGTCTACGACCCGGATAACGTCAAGGCGCGTCTGCGCCTGTGCGAGCTTTCAAGTATGCTGCGCGAACACGACAGCGCCCTGACCTACTGCCGGGAAGTTACCCAGTACGCCGCCAACTGGTCGGAAGGCTGGTATCAGCTAGGGCGCGAGCACTTCCTACAGGGTGATTTTGCCAACGCCCAGCAAAGTCTGCATCGCTGCGCCGCCCTTCAGGTCATGCAGAGCGTGCCGGTTCCCGAACGCCGGTTTGAGTGCTGGTATCTACAGGGGCAAGCGGCGCAGATCCTCGGTGACTGCGAAGCGCTGATCGCCACTTACAACGAGTTCCGGTCGATGACGGCGGATGAGGAAGTTCAGCAAACCTGGATGTACCCGCCCGAAGGACCGCCCGGCTGTTCGGCTGTTCCCTCGGCGCGTTAGCCGCCAGCCGACCCACCGATTCCTGTTTCCCCGCCCAATCCGGCGTCTTTTTGCGCCAGAATTCACAACTCTGCAACTTCCTCAAAACTGGTTCGTATAGAGCAGTAGCAATACGACCTTTAATTAACATGCGAATGGACATCAACATGAGTACACAGCCCCGCAGTGAACAACGCGGACCGTCGCTTTGGGCAATCCTGCTGATCCTGGTCGGAGTCGTCTGGCTGCTGGCACAGGCGAATATCATCTCACGCGAGAGCCTGTCAGTCCTGTTCCGGGTATGGCCCATCCTGCTCATTGGCATTGGACTGGAACTGCTCGTCGGGCGGCAGTCGCGCGCCCTTTCAACCATCATCATCCTCGGCACCATCGCTGTCCTCGTCGTGCTGATGGTCGTGGGACCTTCTATCGGCTTGGCAGCCAGCGCTGAGGTCACGACAGCCGAATACAGCGAACCGCTTGGAGATACCGAATCCGCCGAGATCACCATCGGCGCTGGTGTTGGCAATCTCAACGTGCGTCCGCTGACCGACTCAAGCGACCTGTTCAGCGCCGACATTCGCTATCTTGGCAGCATTCAGTACGATGCTTCTGGAAATAACGGCAGGGCTGTTATCCGGCTCGAAAATGAGACGGACGGCGCGCGTTTCTTCAACCCGATAGACCTGTTCGGCTGGCTCAACGACGAGAACAGCACTCGCTGGGACATCGGCATCAGCCCAGACGTGCCAGTGAACCTCAACCTCAGCGCCGGAACCGGCGGTGCCGATCTTGACCTGGGCGACCTGCAACTGACCGGTCTGAGCGTGAACAGCGGCACCGGCGGCGTCACCCTGACCATGCCCGCCGTCCTCAACGACGCCGAAGCTCGCCCTTATGACGCGGTTGTTTCGCTCGGCACTGGCGGCGCGACGCTCACGCTCGAAGAGGGCATCGCCGTCAATCTGCGGGTCAACAGCGGCACTGGCGGCGTCACGATTGACGTTCCCGACAGCGCGGCAGTTCGCGTGGACGCCGAAACCGGAACCGGCGGCATCAACACCGCGTCGTTCCTCACCCGCACCAGCGGCGACGATGATAATTTTGTGGGCGACAGCGGCATCTGGGAATCGGACAGCTACGCCAGCGCGGACACCAACAGCCGCATCACGATTGAGTTCGACGGCGGCACCGGCGGCTTGACAGTGCGCTAATGGCGGGGCGAGGGTTAACTCGCCCTGATAATGAACAATTCGGCTTAATCCGACGAATCAAGAAGTGGACACTCGGAAGTGTCCGTCAATCTAAGGGGTAAACAATGGACGAGAATAAAGAAAAACGCTATGTCACCGAATGGTCGTTCTCCTTTGACAAGCTGAACGAGCAGATCTCCGAATTCGCTAAATCGGTTGGCGTGAAGGGCGAGGAAGAGGTCAAGTCCGAGCATTATGAAACGCCGGTGGAGAACGCCACCTCCGCGCGGGTGCGCCTCGATCTCTCGGTCGGCAAGACGACCATTCGCCCGCTGACCGACTCGGCAAACCTGCTGGAAGCCGATTTGACTTACATCGGCGATATCAATTTCAGCGTCAGCGGCGATACCGAAAAGGTCGTCAATCTAAGCCAGGTTTCTGCACCGGGTGCCTGGTTTCGCGGGTTCTTCGGCTGGATTGGCAGCGGGCAGAAGCTGAACTGGGATGTTGGCTTGACGACACGCCTGCCGCTTGATCTCGAAATCCACAACGGCGTCGGTCAGTGCCGCTTTGATCTGGGTTCGCTTCAGGTGAGAACGCTGCGTGTCGCCGGCGGCGCAGGCGAAATCACAGCGGCGCTGCCAGCAGGCACTTACGCGGCGACAGTTGAAAGCGGTGTCGGGCAGACCAATATCAGCGTTCCCCCCGGCGCGACTGTTGACCTGCGCATTGGCGCGGGGACGGGTGAAATCAACCTCGATATCGCCGAGGGCGCGGACGTGACGGCAGCCATCAAGGGCGGCGTCGGCGCGGTCAACGTTCGCCTGCCGCAAACTGCGGGCGCGCGCGTGGAATACACCGCCGGAATTGGCGGCGCGCACGTCGCTCCGTGGCTGACCCGCATTAAGGGCGGCGACGGCTGGAATCAGAGTGGTGTCTGGCAGTCGCCAGATTACGACACCGCCGAGCAGAAGGTCTATATCCGCTTTGAAGGCGGCGTCGGCGGTCTGAACGTCCGCTAGAGGCAGAGAATTCATCATTGGGGCGCGCGCCTGTATAGCGCGCCCCTAGCATTTAGCCTAGTCACTCTACTTCCCCACCATACCCCAGCAGATCGGCAATCTCGCCTTCGACTTCTGGCGAGGCAACCACCGTCACCGTATCTCCGGCTCTCAGCGTCGTATCGCCGCGCGGAACCAGTAAGCGACCGTTTCGCCGGATCGACGCCACGACACTTTCGGGGGGCCACTCCACGTCGCGGATCGTCTGATTGACCGCAGGTGAGCGCTCCGAAACGTGGAACTCGACCACATGCGCGCCGGTGAGCGTGTGCAGGCGCATCTGCTCGGCGACGTGCTGCACTTCCGCTTTCCGCGCAATCGCCGTGTTGTACGCCCGCATGATGTCCGGGCGGCTCAACATGCCGATGGGAAAGCGCGTGCCCGGCTTCAACACCGGCATCCGTCCGATATCGCGCGCGCCCATCTGCCGCACGATCCGCCATACGGGTTCGTCAGGTAATGCCGTGATCACGTCGCGCGTGGCAATATCACCCACGGTCAGCGTTTCGCCCTCGCCACTCTCGTAGGCTTTCTGGAGATCACTCAGGGTCGCAATGCCGATCAGTTCCCGGTGATCGTTGACGACAGCGGCGGCGCGAATACGCTGGTCGCGCAGGTAGTCGCGCAGTTCAACCAGCGTCGCCGTCTCGTGGATAGTCGGCGCGGGGCTGACCATCGCCTCACGAACGTGCACGCTCTGCATCACGTCCACATCGCGCCCATGCTGTAGGTGAATACCCTGGTCTGCCAGCTCGCGCAGTTCCACGCCCAAAGGCTCAAATCGCTCCGTCAGGAAGACGCAGACGACCGTCGTCAGCATGATCGGCACGATCAGGTGGTAATCGTTGGTCAGTTCAAAGACCAGCACAATCGACGTAATCGGAGCGCGCACAATCGACGCCAGCATCGCCGCCATCCCGGCAATGGCGTAAGCGCCCACATCGCCCACCACGCTGGCGGGCGCGATCCGCGCCACCGCAACCCCAAACGCGCCGCCCACCATCGTGCCGATATACAGCGCCGGTCCGAACATCCCGCCGACGAACCCACCGCCCAGACAGAACGTGGTTGCCAGAACTTTGACCAGCCCCAACGCCAGCAGCAGTCCCAGCGCATAGGGCGCGCCGTTCAGCACTTCGATCATCGCTTCACGTCCGGTGCCGAGAAGCTGCGGCAGGAAAATCCCGATGATGCCCATGAAAACACCCGCCAGCGCCGCCTTCAATGGACGGGACAGACGGACGCGCTGCCACAGATGTTCCTGCCAGAATACAGACCGGATAAACAGCACGCCGACCGGCGCGAGCAGCAAGCCCAGCAGCACATAAAACGGCACTTCCAGAGGACCGCCCATGTTGTAATCAAGCGCGCCAAACTCCGGTCCGCCGCCCAGCACAGCCTGGGTGAACACCGACGACACCACCGCCGAAAGCACGACCACGCCAAACGACGAGACGGTGAAATCGCCGGTGAGGATGATTTCGAGCGCGAAGAACACGCCCGCAATCGGCGCGCGAAAAACTGCCGCAATCGCGCTGGCGCTGCCCGCCGCCACCAGCAGGCGCACGCGGTCTTCCGACAACCGCAGACGCTGCCCGAACATCGAGCCGAGATTCGCGCCAATCTGCACGCTTGGCGCTTCCACGCCCAGCGACGCGCCGACGCCGAGCGACAGCATCGCCGCCAGCGTCTTCAGCGGCATCCGCCAGTAGCGCAGCCGCCCGCCTGCCAGCGCGACGGCTGCGATCACGCCGGGCATTCCCTTGTAGCGTTCCTGACCGATGAAGCGATTCATCCCCCAGCCGACGACCAGACCGCCCACGGCTGTGACCACCACGATACCCGCCGCGCCCACAACCGGACCCAGCACGTCGGCTGCGATCACCTTCTGAAAAAAATGCTGTGCCAGTTCGGTGCCGCGACGGAAGAACCAGACGCCGATGCCGCTGGTCAGCCCAACCAGAACCGCAATCATCAGCAGCATCGTGCTCTCCGACGGCTGAAGCGCGCGCAGGCGTCTTAGCAATGCTCGTTGCAAATTCGTCTCCTAATCTTCACATGAATGCTGAGGATGTAGTTCGCAGCGGTACGGCACATTGTGTCTCTGGTGCGCCAGCAGCTCGCGTGACGAGTACCCGCCTGCCCATTGTACAATAAAGGTCACAGATAACACGCCGGACAACCGTAACTCTGCCAGCAGACGACAATTTGAGGAGTTCATAGAAAACCTTAAGATTTCCAGTTTGACCTCACGAAAAATATATGATATAGTAACTCCAATCTAGGGGCTTAATCCGCACCTTCTTCTCTAGCCTACACCTGAACACAACTGCATCTGCACACGCTCGCCCTTAACAGATCATGAACGCTGAGCGTGGGTTCAGGCACAAGTCAGCATTTAGCATTACTGATTTCCGTACTGGCAACCTCCCACACGCGTTACCGCGATCTATGGACAAGACAGCACTTGCGTTACCCATACGAGTATTCACAAAAACAAGGTCAGTGACGCTTGTCGGCTGTTTACCGCCTGTCTACCGGACGGAGCACATCCACTAGCGTTTTCTCACAACAGGACAATTATGGACATAGCACAACTCGAACAACACACCCTGGAAGATCTCCGGCAGATGGCGCGCGACGCCAGTATCAGCGGCTTCAGTCGTCTCAAGAAGCAGGATCTGATGCTGGCGCTGCTGCGCGATAACGCCGAACGCCAGGGTTACAAGCTGCGCGGCGGCATCCTCGAAATCGTCGATGACGGTATTGGCTTCCTGCGCGCCGAAAAGTACCTCCCCGGTCCCGAGGATATCTACGTCAGCCAGACGCAGATCAAGCGCTTTAATCTGCGCACCGGCGACATGGTGATCGGACAGGTGCGCGCGCCCAAAGACTCGGAAAAATACTACGGGCTGCTGCGGGTCGAATCGGTCAACGGTCAAAATCCTGAAGATGCCAAGAACCGCCCCAACTTTGAAGACCTGACGCCGATTTTTCCGCTGGAGCGCTTCGACCTTGAAACCAACGGTCGCATCCTCTCCACCCGACTGCTCAACCTCATCACTCCGGTCGGCAAAGGGCAGCGTGGATTGATTGTTTCCCCCGCAAAAGCTGGTAAGACCACCGTTCTGAAAGAAATCGCCAACTCTATCAGCAAGAAATACCCGGAACTGCACCTGATGGTGGTGCTGATCGGCGAGCGCCCTGAAGAAGTGACCGACATGGATCGTTCGGTTGAAGCCGAAGTCATCGCCTCGACCTTCGACGATCCGGTACAGCATCATGTTCGCGTGGCGGAGATGGCGCTCAACCGCGCTAAGCGCCTGGTAGAGATCAAGCGCGATGTGGTCATGCTGCTCGACAGCATCACTCGTCTCACCCGCGCTTACAACCTGGTCGTGCCGCCAAGCGGTCGCACGCTCACAGGCGGTCTTGATCCGTCCGCTATTCACCCGCCGAAGCGTCTGTTTGGCGCGGCGCGTAATATCGAAGAAGGCGGCAGCCTGACTATTCTCGCCACCTGTCTCGTCAATACCGGCAGCAAGATGGACGATGGTATTTACGAGGAATTTAAGGGTACGGGCAATATGGAGCTTCATCTCAGCCGCAAGCTTCAGGAACGGCGCGTCTTCCCGGCGTTTGATATCGAGCAGTCGTCCACCCGCCGCGAAGAACTGCTGCTGGGACCCGACGTTCTCCAGCGCGTTTACACGCTGCGCCGCATGTGGGGGCATCTGGCGGAAGACCCGGATATCGGTCCCGCTGGCGCTACCGAGCAGCTTCTCAATCAGCTTCGTCAGACGGACAACAACGAAGACTTCCTCAACGCGCTGCCGGGCGCGGGCAGCAATGACCGCATGTCCCGCGTGTTTGAGCGTTAGGCAGCATCGCTTATCACCCACAAAGACACGAAGCCCGCAGCCTGACCGCTGTGATCTTTGTGCCTTTGTGGTTCTCTGAATCCACCGGACACTTCCCCTGCTCGTAACCTTCTCGCAGCCTACACGCCCGCTGCCGCCTGTGATATACTGCCATCATACCGTTTAAGTCTGAAAGAGAAACAGGCGTTATGATCGATGTCAATCAGCTTCGTAAGGGTACGACTTTCCTGGAAGGCGATAATATCTGGAAAGTCACCAATTACCATCATCATAAGCCGGGACGCGGCAATGCAACTATTCGTCTGACCGTTCGCAATATGCGAACTGGCGCGACGCGCGAAATGACCTATAACTCTGGCGAGCGCGTGCAGGATATTGAGGTCGGCGATCACAACGTCGAATACCTGTATGATGATGGTGAATTCCTCACCTTTATGGATCTGGAGACGTTCGACCAGCCGCAGCTTCGCCGCAGCGTCTTTGGAGATGACCTCCATTTCCTCCTAGAGAACATGCAAATTCGGCTCTTCAGCTACGGGGACGAGATCATCGACTATGAACTGCCAACTTCCGGGGATTACAAGGTGATCGAAGCCGAGCCAGGTTTTGCCGGAGATACCGCCAACAATCCCTCCAAGCGCGTGACGATTGAAACCGGCTTGCAGGTGCAGGTGCCGATGTTCGTCGCCGCCGGAGATACCATCCGCGTCAAAACCGAAGACGGCAGCTACGTCACACGAGTCTGAAGATCAGGTTTTCTCTCATAGGGACGATGGACGAACAATTTTCGCTCATCGTCCCTTTTTTGATCCTTACTCAGAATCTTCGCTCTCCTCGCCTTCTGCTTCTGGTTCCACGCAGTCCAGTCCGGGAATCGTCTGATTCCAGGGATCGAGCGCCGCGCTGGCGGTTCTCGCCGCCGCGGCGCGCGTCAGGTCTTCCTGATTGACCGGATTCTGCATCGCATTCTGGCGGTTGGCTGGCGTATCGGCAATATTATGAACGTTGACATCCGCCGTAAACGTGCCATCGTAGTTGTCTCTGAAAGCAGACACGTGATCCTGCTCATGCGCTGCCAGAGGACCGTTGATAAAGTTCCGCACCGCTTCGTCCTGACACGTCGTTAAGTCGCTGGGAACCGGCGGCAGCGTCACCGATGTATTGGCGTCAAACGTCACATCGAAGCTGCCCACCGCGTCAAAAGCATTCCCCGCCTTGCTGGAGCGCGTCGTCACTGTAACGCCATCGGGAAACGGCGCTGGAATCGGACGCCCGTGATTGAAGTTGGCATTCGTGCGCCCATGCAGGCTGATAGTACGCCCGCCGCCGCCGCCAAACCCAACCGCTTCATCCGTCAGGCAGTCGGCGTTAACCACTGCCACGCTGGGCAGATTGCCGGGCGCGCCGCCGGTGTCTTCCTCGATCAGCGGCTCATCCTCGCCTTCACTGGACTCGTCTTCCCCGCCGCCAGTCCAGTCATTCCAGGTATCACTCGCCCAATCCGCAATACCACCAGCGGTGTCGCTTGCCCAATCGGCGACATCGTCCAGCCAGCTTCCGCCGTCGTCGCTGTCGCTCTCGCTGCCGCCGGAGTCCGACGATTGCGAGCCACTCGACGAGCCGCCCGAAGAACCGCCGCTTGCCCAGTCGGCAATGTCACCGGCGGTATCGCTTGCCCAATCGGCGGCGTCATCCAGCCAGCTTCCGCCGTCGTCGCCGTCCGACTCCGATTCATCGTCATCCCACCAGCGCTGAAGCTCATTTCCCGCGCTGGTCGAAATGCCGACCTCTTCCTCGACACTGCCCTTGCAGGTGGCGCACGAGCCGCCGCAGCCACAGCGCTGTACCGACGGCGCTGCCGCCGGTGTGAGGCTGGTTTTCGCCCCGATCTGGTTCACGCGACCTTGTGCCAGCAGCGTCTGCACCCCGCGATTGCCGACCAACCGCTGTAATCCGACAATGTCGGACTGGCTGCCCAGCAGTTCTCTCTCGTCGATACTCTCCGGCACAGGTTTGCGCCGAGTCGTCTGATCACGAAGCGTCAGGTGCGCGAATTGGGGGGGCATAAGATGCCTCACTCTGATCAATGATGGGCAGAAGTCCTATCAATCGAGTATACATCAAATCATATTTTATGCGCGCCAGCGTATGCGGAGGACTGGGAATCTTGAGGATATGACAGTAGTCTAGACAGTGGGGTTAACCCCACTGTCTCCGCGATTCTCCGAGCAAAATGGCTTCCCGCGCCTAACCCTTCACCGCGCCCGCCGTCAAACCCTCGACGATGCGCCGCTGGAAGATCAGCACCAGGACAATGAGCGGAATCGTCACCACGACGGATGCCGCCATGATTTCAGCAATCGGCTCTTGCCGCGATACCGTGCCGCCGAACAGCGCAATCGCGACAGGCACTGTGCGCGCTGCCGGGTTGATCAGCGTAAAGGTCAGCGCGAACAGGTATTCATTCCACGCAGAGATGAACGCCAGCAGTCCGGTCGTCACCAGCGCAGGAGCTGTCAGCGGCAGGAGGATCATGTAGAACGTCTGGAAAGTGGTCGCGCCGTCCACCAGCGCAGCCTGTTCCAGTTCACCGGGCAAGCCGCGAAAGAAGCTGGTCAGCGTCCACACTGTGAAGGGAAGCGTAATCAGCGGGTACGTGACCATCAGCGCGCCCTGAGTCCCGAATAGTCCCAGTTCAGTCACGATGGCGAACAGCCCCGAAAGAATCGAAATTTGCGGGAACATCGTCATTGCCAGCACGGCATAGAGCATGAACGTGCGCCCCCGAAAGCGCAGCCGCCCGAGCGCATAGGCGGCGAACGAGCCAACGACCAGCGCCAATATCGTCGTGGTGCCGGCGACGACCGTGCTGTTTCCCAGACTGCGTACAAACTGGTCGTTTGAAAAAACAGCCTGATAGTTAACCAGAGTGGGTCGCTGTGGAAAATACGTTGCCGGGGCGATGATCTCATTTTCGCCTTTGAACGAGGAATTGATCGCCCAGTAAAACGGGAACAGCGTGTAAATCAGAATCAGGATGATCAAAAACCAGAAACCGATACGCCCGACGAGCCGCCGCAGTGCGCGAATGCCCTCGCCTGCGCTTGCCTGTGACTGTAGACTGGTGGCAGTTTGGCTGGTCATTCTGCGTTTACCCCCAGAATCCTCATATAGACGAGCGCGAACATGAAGATGATGATGAAGATGATGACGCCAATTGCCGACGCATAGCCAAGCTCCTGATTGTTCACCAGTATTTCATAGTTGTAGGTTGCCATCGACAGCTTGGCACGTCCCAGCAACACCTGGAAGACGTCGAACACACGGATCGCGTCGAGCGTTCGAAACACGAGCGCGACAGCGATTGCCGGGCGCAGCAGCGGCAGCGTCAACTGGAAGAACTGCCGCGCCTTGCTCGCGCCGTCCACATCTGCGGCTTCATAGATGTCCGTTGAAATTACTTGCAAGCCCGCCAGCAGGATGAGCGCCATGAAGGGCGTCGTCTTCCACACGTCAATCATAATCATCGCCGGAATCTGAAGATTCGGGTTTGCCAGCCATGCCTGCGAGCTGCTCAGCAATCCAGTATTCACCAGCAGGCTGTTGATAACGCCGGACTGGTTGTCTCGCAGCATGATCTCCCACAGGCGCGCCGAGATCACCGTCGGAATTGCCCAGGGCACCAGCATCGCCGCGCGCATTAAGCCGCGTCCGACGAACTTGGAGTTGATGACCATGGCGATAAACAGACCGAGCACAAGTTCCAGCACGACGGAGACCACCGTGAAATACAGCGTGTTGCCCACGGAATAGTAGAAGTCGCGGTCGCGGACGCTCAGGAGAACCTGGCTGTCGCCAACCCGAATTCCACTGCCAATTTCACGGTAACGCATCTCACGGTAGCTCTCGCCCAGCACGTCTCGCGCTCTCGGAAATACAGCCTGACCATCCGCGCCAACCTCGCAGACACCGGCACCGTCACGTTCGCACGGAATCGAGTCGATGCGAAAACCGAGCAACTGCGCGTAGTTTGCAAGCCCGACGAAACTGGGATCGGTTCTGCGGGCAAATTTCTGGTCGGTGAGGCTGGATATAAAGGTACGTTCCAGTGGTCTGGCGGCGACGACCAGCAGGACGATGATCGTCGGCAGCAGCAGGTTCCATGCGCTGCGAGAGCTTGCTTCTGCCAGCGTTTCGCTACCCCTGAAAAGCCCTGTATTCTGACCAAGCCACCAATACGCCACGCCGATCACGAGCGCCGCCAGCAGAAACGGAACAATCGGGGCAAGCGAATCCCCAGACTCCAGCGCTGGTGCAGTCAGCGCATTTACTGTGCCCTGTATGATGGCGACGATCAGCGCTATCAACATCCATAAGAGAAGCTGATGCGCCCACGCGGCAGCACGCACGTCACGGCGAAACAGGCGCGTCCCGAGCATCAGCAGGTAAATGCCCACCCCGATCAGAATGAGGGGCACGATAATGCCGTAAACATTCAGAAATCTCAGCAGTGTTGTGCCAAAAACCTCGCCCGCGTCGGCTTCGACGACAGCAGCGTTGATACTAGCGCCCAGCAGGACAAACGCGCCCACTGCCAGACCGACAAACAACAGCGCCAGCAGTATGACCGCGAGCGCATCTGTACCGGTTGCCTCCCGTTGTCTTTGCGCAATCATCTATTTCCTCCTAAAACAGCACTTTTCCCAGAAGTATAGCCCTTGCTGAAGGCAACCACACGATAGGCATAAACAAAAGGGCGGGTCTGCGACCCGCCCCCCCTGCTGCATACGTTACATATCAGGTTCGCCCTACATCCCGCGGTCGGCGAGCAGATCCTGAAGATCCAGTTCCATATCCTCAACTGCCGCCTGTGCGTCGGTCTCGCCGGTGAGCACATCGTGGACATAGGTGAAGAAAATAGTGGAAGCCTGGTTGTAATCCTCAGCGGTTACGCCCGAGGGACGCGGGTAAGCCGTTTCCAGAATGGGACCCATCCGGACGAACAACGGATTTGCTTCCGCCAGCGCCGGATCATCATACAGCGCCGGAATGGTCGGGTTCGCGCCCTGCGGGCTGAGCGCGCGCAGCTTCTGCTCTTCGGGTGAAGTCATGAACGCTGCTACGCTGACCGCCGCATCGACGTTATCCGAATACTGCGAGACTGCCAGCTGCCAGCCGCCGAGACATGCGCCAGCGCCACTTGCGCCCGCCGGAAGCGGAGCGTAGTCGAAGTTGTCTGCGATCACGCTGTCTTCAGCATTGCCAAGCCCATAGGCATAGGGCCAGTTACGCATAAAGGCTGCATTGCCCGCCTGCCACACCGCGCGTGACTCTTCTTCACCGTAGGTGGTAACGGCTTCAGGACTAATTCCGCTAACCCAGCCAGCCGCGCGCTCCAGCGCCGCAACAAACTCAGGGTTATTCACGTTCACTTCGCCTTCGGACGTAATGAACGTATCGCCTGTCTCCGAAACCAGCCATTCATGGGCATCGCAGGTCAAGCCTTCATAGGCGTTCCCCTGCCACACATATCCGTAGAACTCACTCTGCCCTTCACCGCGCTCGCCTTCCTGAATGGTCTGTGCGGCTTCCGTCAGCTCATCCCAGGTGGTCGGCACTTCAAGCCCGTACTTCTCCAGCAGGTCTGTACGGTAGTACAGTCCGGCGGCATCCGTAAACCAGGGCAGCGCCACCAGACGCCCGTCAATGGTCTGTCCTTCCACCATATTCGGGAAGAACTGACCGATGAACTCTTCGTCCACGTACTCACTCAGATCGACGGCGTGCGGCGCGATGATACCTGCCCAGATCACGTCAGTCTGGTAGACGTCAACGCCCGGGTCCTGCGCCTCCCAGAACTGCTGGTAGACGCCCAGTCGCTCGGTTGAAGAGTCAGGCATTTCCAGGATTTCAACGGTTACATTTGGACAGGCTTCCATGTAACGGGCAGCCTGTTCCTGCGCTACGTCAAACTCTACGCCCACCGCGCCAGCCGCAACACTGATCGTAGCGTCACCTTCCGGGCAAGCCACCGGCAACGTGGATGCCGCATCCTGCGCGCTTACCGATCCAAAAATGCCTAACAGCAAAACGATCAGCAGCGCAAAACTCTTTTTGAACATACGACCTCCTCGGTACATTATGCAAATCGTTATATAGCAAGATATATGATACTCACCTTGAGAAATGTCACATATAATTTGGGCAAATTGTCTAAGGTATTAGCTTGCAAACATCCAAGCAAGATTAACAGGTCGAAATAGTGGATGTACGCTACTATATCACCAGCCACAGCTTCATAACGAGGAGAAACGATGATTCGTAAGCTTATGCTGCTCTTGATTCTCTCGGCGCTTTTGAGCCTGACCGGCGCAGCGCTCGCGCAGGAGAACACCGTCCTTGTTGACGGCTTGACGAACCCGCGAGGCATTGCCTACGATGCCAACGGCGCCCTTTACATCGCCGAAGCCGGTGTCGGCGGCAGTATCGAGGCGCAGGGACCCTTTGGACCGGTGCAGACCGGCTCCAGCAGCCGCGTTCTCGCGGTCGCGCCCGGCGGCGGCGATCCCGCCGTAATACTGGATGGCTTCAACAGCACCCAGGGTTTCAACGACTACGTCGGCGTACAGGCGGTTGTGGTAGATAACGCCACCATCTGGCTGGCGCTGGGCGACGGTCCCGCCAGCTTCACCTTCAACCGCGCGGTGATCGGCTTGGATCAGATTTCGCTGCGCACGCACACTTTCATTGACGCCTACACGCTCGAAGCTGAACTAAACCCCGACGGCGAAGACGTGACTTCCAACCCCAGCGACATTGCCGCCACCGGCGATGGTCGGGTCTACATCATCGACACCAGCGGCAACAGCCTGCTCACCTGGACAGCCGCCGACGGCTTGCAGATGTTCCACGTCTGGGAAGACCTGCCCGTTCCGACTTCGGTCGCGCTCGATGCCGACGGCAATATCTACGTCGGCTTCCTGACCGCCTTCCCCTTCCCCGCATTCGGCGCGTTCATCGAGAAATGGTCACCCGATGGCGAGCTTCTGGAAACCTTTGACGGCTTGACGGCAGTGACCGACGTGGCAGTGGATGCGGCGGGAACCGTCTACGCGGTGCAGTTGGCGAACGGCTTTGGCGATAACGGCTGGAATCCAAATTCCGGCAGCGTCGTCTCCGTCTCGGCGGACGGCGTCACGCCGATTGCCGAAGGACTCAGCTTCCCCTACGCGATGGCGTTCGCGCCCGATGGCAGCATCTCGGTGACGATCAACTCGTCGTTCAGCCCGGCTGGCAGCGGACAGATTCTCAGCATCCCCGCCGGTACGTAAATTACAGACATAAGCAGCACTGTAGGGGCGAGCCGGTGGCTCGTCCCTCTGCGGTTAAATCTTTCTCCTGCTCACGTCCTTCAGCACCGCCGCCGCCGCGTTACGCCCGGATGCGCCCATGATGCCCCCGCCCGGATGCGTGCTCGCGCCCGTCAGATACAGCCCCTTCAGCGGACCACGATAGCTGCTCATCGTCAGCGCCGGACGCAGCAGAAACATCTGGTCAATCGACATATCGAGGTGCATCACGTTGCCCCGATACAGCCCCAGTTCGCGCTCCAGATACAGCGGTGTCTCCACCAGCCAGCCGATAATTTTATCGGGCGTCATGTTTGGCGCGTATCGCCGCAGCACCTCAAACATCCGGTGTGCCTCGCGCTCGCCAATGTCATCCCACGATTCGCCGCTGGTCAGTTCGTAGGGATAATACTGCCCCCACAGGAACAGGACGTGCTTGCCCGGCGGCGCAAGCGTGGCATCCACCGCGCTCCACGTCATGGCGATCAGCCCCGGTTCGCTCGACGGTCGCCCCGCCAGATAATCGGCATACGCCCGTTCAAGATAGCCGAGGTCGGGACAGATGAACTGCATGGCGGTGTGGTGCAGCCCGATTCCGCCTTCCGGCGTCGGCGCGGCGCTGTAGTTCGGCAGTTCGTCCACCGCGCAGCGCACGACCATACCAAAGCCGTTGCCAATGCGAGACTTCTCGATCAGGTCGCGGGCTTTGGGCGGCGTATGATCACCCAGCAGCCGCAGCGTCGTGTGGATATGCGCGCCGCTGACCACCGCCCGGCTTGCCGTGTGGCGCTCGCCCGTTTCTGTCTCCGCGCCGAACACCCTGCCATGTTCTACCAGCAGCCGTCTGACCGGGCTGTTGGTTAAAACACTGCCGCCGTGTGCTTCGATCATCCGCGCCAGCGCCTGCGTCAGCATTCCCGAACCGCCGCGCGGGCGCTTCATGCCGCTGACGTGGTACATCGGCTGCCAGAGCGCGAACGGCGCGGAAAACGGCTCGGTCGGCGGCGGACCGCTTTGCGCCGCCATCCAGCCGATGAGCGCCGGTACATGGGTGCCGCTGAACGACTGGCGCAAAAGCTGCCCGTAGCCGCGAATGATGTCGTTGATATCGTCCATTCCCCGGCGGCTGAAGCCGTAGCGGAACACGAGGTAGCGCCCCAGATTCAGCGGCGTCGGCGCGTGTAAGAACGCCTGCGCCACGCCTTCCGCCGTCGGCAGCCAGTGTTCGATAAACGCGCGATAAGCGTCGGCATCCTGCGGCGAAACGGCGGCGATGCTCTCGCAGGTCTGGTCGAGGCTCTTGTAGACGGTGAAGCTCTTGCCATCGGGGAACGGCGCGAAGAACAGCGGATCGAGATCGAGATAGTCCAGCCCATAATCGGTCAGCCTGAGGTCGGACACGATGGGCGTATGGTGGATCAGGATGTGCGCCGAGCCGCCGAGGTCAAACTGGTAGCCGGGGATGATCTCTTCGGTGACTACCGCGCCGCCCGCCTTGTGACGACGCTCCAGCACCAGCACCCTGTAGCCCGCCTGAGCGATATACGCCGCGCACACCAGCGCGTTGTGTCCCGCGCCGACAATCAGAACGTCGCAGTCTGCCATGAAAACCTTTAGTAGGGACACGACAATGTCGTGTCCGGTTCCTAATGCTCGGACACGACGGTGTCGTGTCCCTACTTTCAACTTGCCACTTTCAACTTTTGACTCATGACTCATCTCTCAACGCGGCTGACGCTTCATCCAGCCGCGCGACCTCGTCGTCGGTCAGACGCCAGCCAAGCGCGCCCGCGTTGTGTTCCATCTGGCGGGCGTTTTTCGCGCCGGGTATCGGCAGCGTGCCCTTACACAGCGTCCAGTTGAGCGCCACCTGCGCCGGACTTTTGCCGTCGCGTGCCTCGCCAATCGCCGTCAGCGCCTCGATCAGCGGTGGCAGCTTCGGCAGCAGCCTGCGAAACTGCCGCCCCCGCGAGCCAGAGGGCGGGTTTTCAACACTGTACTTGCCGGTCAGCAAGCCCATGCCGAGGGGACTATACGCAATGATCCGAACGCCGTGCTCACGACACGCCTGCATCGTGCCGTCGCGCTCGATCTCGCGGTTGATCAGGCTGTATTCGACCTGATTGCTGGCAAGCGGATAGCCGCGCCGTTCCAGCGCGTGATGGCTGCGAATCGTCTGCTCGCGGTTGAAATTGGAAACGCCCGCCGCGCGGATCAGCCCGGCATCGAGTGCGTTCGCCAGCCATGCCGCCGTCACTTCGGCGGGTGTCAGCAGCATTGGAGCGTGAATCTGGTACAGATCGACCTGTGTCATACTGAGCCGTTTCAGGCTGCCGCGCAGGGCGCTTAAGAACTGCCTGGCGGTCAACCGCCACGGCGCTGGAAAGAATTTGGTCGCCACATACACCGGCTGCCCGCTTTCGCGGATAAACTGACCGAGCAGCCGCTCTGACGTGCCGAAGCCGTAGATTTCCGCCGTGTCGAACAAGGTCACGCCCGACTGCATAGAGGCGTTGAACGCCTCGCGCACGTCGCTCTCGCTGTAATTGCTGCCAAAGCCCCATACCAACTTATCGCCCCACGCCCACGTGCCCGTACCTATCTCGATCTCGGCGGGAATGAGGTGGCTAGCCGATTCCTGTTCCACAGCATCCATTCCTGTTCTGTTCAAAGTGCTGAGAAAAAGAAGTAGCAAGCGAAAAGTTGAAAGTAGGGACACGACAGTGTCGTGTCCCTACAGCTTTAGACTTTCAACTTACCAGTTTCAACTCAATACTTCTCTTCCCCGTCACTTCTGTTTCAGACTGTCAATCGCGCTTTTGACGATACCAGCGCTGACGCCCAGCTTGCGCGTCTCTTCTTCGCTCAGAGTCACCGGCAGCACATCGCCCACGCCGCTGCCCTGCACCATACGCGGCATCGAAATCGTCACGTCCTGTACGCCGACGACCTCGTCTACTGGCGCGCAGACCGTCATGATCGAGCGCTGGTCATGCGTGATTACGTCCACGATCCGCGCCAGCGCGCTGCCGATCCCGTAGTAGGTCGCGCCCTTGCCTTCGATGATGTGATAGGCAGCGTGGCGAACGCCGTGATCAATTTGCTGGCGCCCTTCCTCGTTCAGCGCCACGCCGCTGCGCTTCAGGAACGCATCCAGCGGAATGCCACCCACGCCAACAATCGACCACGTCAGCACTTCCGAGTCGCCATGTTCGCCCAGCACATAAGCGTGAATGTGGTACGAATCGACGCCAAGCCGCTGACTGAGCAGGACTCGGAAACGGGCGGTATCAAGCGTCGTGCCGCTGCCCAGCACGCGGTGTTTGGGCATTCCCATCTCGACGGCGATCTGCGCCGTCAGATGCGTCATCACATCTACCGGGTTAGTCGCCACGACGATCACGCAGTTGGGCGCGTTCTCGATGATCAGCGGGATCACTTCACGGAAGACACCGGCATTGCGGCTGAGCAGTTCCAGCCGCGTTTCGCCCGGCTTCTGGTTGACTCCCGCCGCCATGATCACCACCTGACAGCCTGCCAGGTCTTTGTACGTTCCCTCATGGACGTGCATCGGCTCGGCGAACGGTACGGCGTGAAAAATATCGTCTGCCTCAGCTTCGGCGCGTTTCTCGTTCTTATCCACCAGGATAATTTCTCGCCCGATACCCTGCATCACCAGCGCATACGCCGCCGTCGCGCCGACCAGCCCCGCGCCCACAACGCCAATTTTCATCCGCTCCCCCTTTTACGCTCCGCCCACGCGCCTCCTCATTCTAGCGATTTTCGTTCCTCAAACCCAACGCCCACTTGCCGCTTTTCTTGACTTCCCTTACTTTTCTTACTTTCTTTACTGCTTCTACATCAGTTTGCATTCCGGCTGCGCCACCAGATGCCCGGCAGCCGCCGCGCCTTGCCAGCGGCGCTCACGTAGGCGCGTCCGGCGAATACATCGTAATGACGGCGCTCGATATCGGTCAATATCGCCGCGTACAGGTCGGCGGCGGCGGCGATGGCGAAGCGCCCTTCGGGGTTCAGCAGTCCGAGTCCGCGTCTGCCTTCAGCGTATAACTGGCGCGTGCGTTCCACCTGGAAGCGCATGAACGCCTGCCAGCGCGAGTCGCTGCGCCCGTCAGCGATATCGGCTTCGCTCAAGCCGAAGGCGGCGAGTTCATCCAGCGGCAGGTACAGCCGCCCGGCGCGCCAGTCTTCGGCAACGTCGCGCAGGATGTTGGTCATCTGAAGCGCCACCCCCAGCTTGACGGCGTAGGGCAGTGCCTGCTCGCCCGCGAAGCCGATGATGTGCATCGCCATCAGCCCCACCGTCGAAGCGACGCCGTAGGCATACGCCGCCAGATCGTCAAAGGTGGCGCAGCGTGTCGGCGTCAGATCACGGGCGACGCCATCGATCAACTGCTCGGCATAACCGTTGGGAATACCGAAGCACATGCGCGTATCCGCCCATGCCAGCGCCACATGCTCGTGCAGCGGTGGATGTGGATGCAGCGCCAACTGCCGCCACTGCTCCAGCCGCGCCCGCCGATTCGCGCGCGCGATGTTGGTGTCCACCAGATTATCAGTGACGCGGCAGAAGGCGTACAGCGCCCGAACGGCGCGCCGCTTATCGCGCGGCAGCAGGCTGGACGCCGTATAAAATGTCAGGCTGTGCTGGCGGATAATCCCCTCGCAGGAACGGTACGCCGCGTCCAGCGCGACCGCGTCCGGGTTCATATGGTGCGGCTCTACCGGACTATGGTTTTGTAAGGCGGCACGCGCCAGATCCAGCAGCGTGATTTCCCAGGTTGGCTGTGCTTGCATCAGGCAGTCTCAGGCGAACGGTAAACATCAGGTTCAACTTCGCTGATCAGGTTCTCGACAATGATGGACGATGACAGCACGCCGGGCAAGCCCGCGCCCGGATGCGTGCCCGCGCCGACGAAATACAGGTTGTCGAAATCTTCGGCGCGATTATGCGGGCGAAACCACGCCGATTGTGTGAGGATCGGCTGGATGGAAAATGCCGACCCCTGATAGCTGTTGAGCGTGTTTTGGAAGTGCAGCGGATCAATCGTATGCTCGACCACCAGGTTCGCCTGAAGATCGGGCAGGTAGTTGGCTTCCAGAAACTGCATAATGGCGTCACGGTACGGCTTGGCTGCTGTCGTCCAGTCGATATCCGCGCCAAGATTCGGCACTGGCGACAGCACGTAGAACGATTCGCAGCCTTCGGGTGCCAGGGACGGATCGGTCAGCGTCGGCATGTGCAGGTACAGCGAGAAATCATCCGCCAGCACCTTCCGGTTGAAGATATCGTTCAGCAGTTCCTTGTAGCGCTCGCTGAGGATGATGTTATGGTGCGCCAGCCTGCCATCATCACGATACAGCCGCTTCGTCCCGAAATAGATGACGAACAGCGACATGCTGTGCTTCATACGTTCGATTCGACGGCGGCTGTATTTGCGCCGGAAGCGTTCGGGAATCAGGCTGCGATAGGTATACGACACGTCGGCATTCGAGACGAGATGATCGGCGTGAAATATCCTGCCGTCTTTGAGCCGTATGCCGGTGACGTGGTGCTTTTCCCGGCGGCGTTCCTCGACCAGAATTTCGTCCGTCTCGGCGTTCAGGTGAATAGTGCCGCCCAGTTCCTCGAACAGCCGCCCCATCGCCCGCACAATCGAGCCAGTGCCGCCGAGCGCGTAGTGAATGCCCCACTCGCGTTCCAGATAGTGGATCATGGCGTAGATCGACGGCGCATCAAACGGATTGCCGCCGATCAACAGCGGATGAAACGAGAAGCAGCGGCGCAGAAATTCATCCTGCACAAACTGCGAAGCGTAGCGGTAGACGCTTAGATAGCTCTGCATCCTGATCAGATCGGGCGCGACCCTGAGCATATCGCTGAAGTGCAGAAACGGCTTATCCGCCAGCTCGACAAAGCCCTTCTGGAAGATGGCTTCGGTCGTACCCATGAATTTGAGATAACCCGCTTTGTCGGCGGGATTCCACCTGTCAATCTGGTTGAGGATGAACGACTCGTCACCGTTGTAATCGAAAGCTTTGCCTTCGTGGTTGAAGATGCGATAAAACGGGTCGCAGGGGACGATCTCGAAGTAGTCGTCGCGCTTGCGTCCTGCCGCCGCCCACAGATCGTCAAACATGAACGGCGCGGTGATCACGGTTGGACCGCCGTCGAATTTAAACCCATCAATTTCGTAAGCATAGGCTCGCCCGCCCAGCTTGTCGCGCTTCTCAAACAGCTCGACATCGTGACCGCGCGCAGCGAGGCGAATAGCAGCGCCCAACCCGCCAAAGCCGCTGCCAATAATGAGGATACGAGCCATCCAACACTCCCTGGATGAAATTAACGCTGTAGAACCAGGATGATTAAGGCATCAGAGCCTGAGAAACAGTTGAGATCCGCATCATTCTAGCTTAAATAAATCGCGCCGGGGATGTTTTCCTGCGCCCCGCAGCCGAAATCACCCTGTCGATTTTCGGGCGTCCATTCTATGCTAGTATCGTAGGGGCGGCTGCCAGGTCGCCTCAGGTTATCTTCTGATCCGTTTTGAGGAACTGGATGTTGTCGAAACGTATTCCGCTGGTTCTATGGCTGTGTCTGATCGGATGCACATTTAGCCTCTCACTTTTGCCCCTGCTGGCGCAGGATGAAGCGCCACCCACTGACGGAACCGACGGCGGCATGGACCCGGTCACCACACCCGCGCCGCTGCCGACGCGGATGCCGCGCCCGGCTGTCTATCTGATCGCCGAGGATGGCGGCGTGGCGCTGCACTTCTACTTTCAGGTGCTGCGACAGGGCGAAACCCAACTGGCGCGGGTGGTTGGCGACGATATCGCCAGCGTGCGCGCTCGGTGGCTTGACCGGCTGATTGATTTTTACCCGATGGACGATGGCTTCTACGGCTTGCTGGCGGCAGGTATGGAGACGCCCACTGGACGCAGCACCGCCCTCGACGTATTCGTCACTCGCGCTGATGGCTCGCGCGTCACGCTCAATACCACCGTCGAGATCGTGCTGGGCGGCTTCATCCGCCAGTCGGTGACCATTCCAGCGGATAAGGGCTTTCTGCTCGAACCCGAAACCGAGCGCAACGAGCTGGCGCGGCTGGAAAGCGTCTTCACAACCAGCACGCCCGAACGCCTGTGGGATGAAACCGGCTTCCAGATGCCGATTTTGGCGGCGCTCACCTCGCCATTCGGGGCGTTCCGCAGCTTCAATGGGACGCTCAATACCCGGCACACCGGCTGGGATATTCGCACGACGCTCGGCAATCCGGTGATGGCTTCGGCTGCCGGGCGCGTCGTTTACAGCGGACATCAGGAGATACGCGGCAATTACGTCGTCATCGATCATGGCTACGGCGTGTATTCCGGCTACGCCCATTTCAGTACCACCCACGTCACGCGCGGGCAGTTGGTTGAAAAGGGGCAGGTTCTCGGCACAACCGGCAGCACCGGGCGCACCAGCGGACCGCACTTTCACTGGGAAATGGCGGTCAACGGCAGTTGGGTGGACTGCGTGCAGTTCCTGGAATTATGGCAGCCGTGAGGAATAGGAGTGAGTAAGAGAAGGTAAAAAAAGTAGAAGGACAGAGCAAAGGACTGGGCACTGCATGTAGAAGATTCGCCTCAGATCTGCTAAAATTCACCCTATATGGACACTTTTTGGGCAGCCATAAGACTGCCTCTGTTCGTCTTGCGCTGCCATGCATATTGAACATCTTTCGCTCAACAATTTCCGCAATTACGCCCGTCTGGAACTGAGCCTGCCGGCGACCAGCCCTGTCGTGCTGCGTGGAGCCAATGCGCAGGGCAAGACCAATCTGCTGGAATCGATCTATTACCTCGCCACCACCCGTTCGCCCTATACCGCCACCGACCGCCAGTTGATCAACTGGCGCGCCGAAGACGACCCAATCCCGTTTGCCCGCCTATCCGCCGAAATCTGCACCCGCCATCATCCCCTCAACCGCGTCGAAATGACGCTGGTGCTCGACAAAACCAGCGAAGGGCTGACCCGTTTCCGCAAGGTCATCAAGCTCAACGGCGTCGAAAAGCGGGTGATGGATATCGTCGGACTGCTCAATGTAGTGCTGTTTCTGCCGCAGGATCTGGCGCTGATCGAAGGCTCGCCATCTGACCGCCGCCGCTTCATCGACAGCACGCTCGGACAGGTGGACAGCGCCTATTTACAGGCGATTGACACTTACGAGAAGATACTGCCGCAGCGCAACGCCCTGCTGCGCCGCATTAGCGACAAACAGGCAAGCCCGCGCGAGCTAACCTACTGGGATGACCAGATTATCCAGGTCGGCAGCATCATCATCGCCGGTCGCCAGCGCTTCCTGCGCGAGCTGGAATACAATGCCCAGCGCGCCCACCTCGATCTGACCGGTAGGCGCGAAATTCTGACGCTGCGCTACCAGCCCAGTTTTGTGCCGACCTTCGCCGGAGATGGTCAGCTTTCGTTTAACGCGCCCGGGCTGGACATTCACCGCGATTTGACGCCGGATCAAATCGCCCCGCAGTTCGCCGAACAGCTTAAACAGCGGCAGAACGAATCGATCAACCGGGGGGTGACGCTGACCGGACCGCATCGTGACGAACTGCGGCTGTTCATCAACGACCGCGACATTGGACTGTACGGCAGCCGCGGGCAGGCAAGGACGGCGGTGATGGCGTTTAAGCTGGCGGAACTGTCGTGGATGCACGACCGGATCGGTGAGTGGCCCGTGCTGCTGCTGGACGAAGTCGTCGCCGAACTTGACGCCGAGCGCCGCGCCTTTCTGCTTGATCGGATCGACGGCGTGACGCAGACCCTCGCCACCACCACCGAACTGGATATTTTTACTGATTCATTTCTGGAGCGTGCCACCGTCTGGCACGTGGAAGACGGTCAGATCGATACCGGCAAGGCAAAACAAAACAGCCAGTCGTGAATATGGGGTTTACGTCACCGACAGGCTGATGAGGAACATAACCCAGGTCAGCAGCGCGCCCAGCAGCCCGCCCGCCACCACCTGCGCCGGGGTGTGCCGCCGCAGCCGGATCCGCGCCGCGCCTACCACCGGAATAAGGGGACTGAGCAGCAGCGCCGTACCGGGACCATAAAGCGCCCCCGCCAGCACCACCGCGCCAGTAATGCTCATGGAGTGCAGACTGATCTGCCATAACAGCGTGATCAGCAGCATCACGCCAAGCTGAACCAGACTGAAGATGGCGAACAATGGCAGCAGCGAAGGCGCGTCCATCACCCGCAGCAGCGTAAAAGCAACGCCAGCGCAGACCACCGAAACCAGAAACGGACGCAGCCGCTGCTCGCGCACCTGAACGTGAATGTCGGTGATATGCCCGCGCCAGACCATGTAGCCGATGTACAGCGCCGGAAGAATGCACACCAGAACAGCGTAAGTCAGCGCCCACAGCAGCGCGCGTTCCTGCGACTCCGCGCTGTAGAAGGCAATTGGAAACGCCATCAAGCCCCAAATGACCGGTGGGCTGAGAACATCGGAGATCAGGCGCGCCCAGGAAATACGCCGATTCTTCAAACGACCATCCTCATGTACCATTGGCGTCAGTACGGTTAGTGTAACATAGGCAGTGCTAATTCTGAATTAAAAATCAGCGAAGGATTAATAAGAGTCCCTATGAACGATCAGCTCAGCGGTCAGCTTTCGACGACCTGGAACATCCCTGAATACGCCCGCGATATGCTGTGGCTTGAAACCGACGCCGGGTTCGCGCGCGCCGAAGGTTTGTACGGCTTATTCACCCTGCCCGCCCCGGCTGAAATCCTGACGGTGCGCTGGGGCGGCGAAACCGGGCCGGCGCTGGCACAGCTTCGCTGGCAGGTGGACTCGCTGCGCTGGGATGGCGCTGTCCGGGTTGGCGGTTTTATCGATTCTATGCACCTGACCGACCTGCCCAGAATCCCCGAACCGGTGGTTGTACTGACGGTTGGCGGGCAGCCCCTCAAGCCGTCGTCGGCAGCCTTCCCCACTGCCGACCAGCGCCGCCGCGTCCCCTATCCGCCGCCGGATTTCTTTGAAGGCATCGCCGATGAGGTAGACGAAGGGATCACCACCTGGGTGTCGTTTGAAGGCAGCGCCCCGCTGGCGCTGGCGCAGGACGCGCTGGTGAGCAAGATGCACGTTTTCTGTTTCGGGCATCTGGCGGAAACGGCGTGGCAGGATTACTTCGCGCTGCCCATCGTCCTCGAAGGCATGACGCTGTTCGCGCCGTAGAGCCGCGGTCGCCAGTGGATCGGCGCTGCGAAGCGGGTTAGAAACTACCGCTGAACGCCCGCCAGGTGCCGCTGCCCGGCAGCGATGCGTCGTTGACCAGCAGAAAGGTCTGCGCCTGTCCGGGCAGATACAGCGCTTGCCCGCGTTCAAATATCAGCGCTGTCAGCGTGTCGCCGGTTTCCGACCGAGTCGCCCAGCCAAGCAGCCCGCGCGCGTCAAGGTTCGCGCGCCAGACCTTGCCAAAACCGCGTATCGGCTCCAGCAAGCCGGACGGGGGCGTTTCGCCGCCGCTTTCCGGGTCTGTGCCGGAAATAAACGTATCGTCATAGCGCCGGAAACGTCCATCACTGGAAAGCGCGTAAATGCTGCCCGGCGTCCCCTGCACATAGACCATGAATCCGCGTTCGAACGGCTGCCACGCCCCCGGCAGCAGCACCGACGCCGGCGGCGCGCCCACCGGACATCCGAGCGCTGATTGCAGCGTCGTATCCATCGCCAGCCAGGTGTTCAGGTTGCCGGGCGGCAGGTACTGGCAGCTAATCGTCGGCGGTGGCGGCAGCGTCACCAGTATTGGTTCGCCGGGCAGGACAGCCGTCGGCGTCGCGCCAGCACCGGGCAGGATGTTACCGGGCGTTGAGGCGCGAATCTGCGCCATCGCCGTCAGCGTGCCGGTGCCGTAGCGAATTTCCGGCGGCAGCACCGTCACCTGCGCCGCCATCACCGCCAGACCGCCGAGCATCGGCAGTTCCTGAGTGGGCGTCGGCGTGGGTGAAATGGTCGGCGTGATGGTGTCGGTGATCGTCAGGCTGGCGGTGACCGTCACCGTCGGCAGTTCGGTTGGCGCTTCGGTCGGCGTATCCGATGGCGTCAGGCTGATGGTTGGCGTAGGCGGCAGCGTGCCGGTGTCGGTCGGCAGCGGCGTGTCCGACGGGGCAGTTGTCGCCGTCGGCGGGATAGTCGGCGGCGGAATCGGCGTCTCGGTTTCGGTTGGCAGCACTGCCAGCGTCGGCACGACGACAACCGAAGGCTGGCTGTTACAGGCGGCAAGCGTTAGCAGGAGCAGGCAAAGGAATCGTCTCATGGCGATCATTGTAGCGTAAAGCCACTGGCGCGCGGAAAGCCCGTATAATGATCGACAACGGCGAGCATCGCTCCGCCACCTTCATACTCTGCGTTGTACACGTATCACCACCCGGAGCTGTCGAATGAGTAATGATATATTTTCCACTACCGAGCTGCGAACCGCCAACCTTGCCGAACTTCAGCAGCACTATGACAGCGAAGTCCTGCTGCGCTTTGTCCATATCAGTGACACCCACCTCAGCGCCGACCCGACTTACACCCTGCCGGAAGCCGATCACACACCGGCAGAAGGCGCGCGCGAACTGGTGCGCCAGATCAACGCTCTGCCGTTCACGCCCGATTTTGTACTCCACACGGGCGATATCGCCGCCGATCCCGATCCGCAGTCCTATGAAGCCGCCCGCGCCATCCTGAATGAGCTTCGCTATCCAGTCTATTATCTGATCGGCAACCATGACGACCGCGCCATGCTTCAGCGGACGATGCTGGATCGTGCCGAGATCAAACCATCATTTGACTACGAGTTTGAGGTCAACGGCGTCCAGATCGTCTGTCTGGATTCCAACGGTCCGGCGAAATTCGCTGGCGGCTCGCTCAGCACCGCCCAGTTGGAATGGGTTGAGGGTATCTGCAAAGCGCCCGACCCGCGCCCGCTGGTGGTCGCCATCCATCACAATATCCTGCCGATTGGCGCGCCCTTCTGGGACGATTTTATGCGGTTGACCAACGGCGAAGATTTGCACCGCCTGCTGCTGGCAGCGCGACCGCGCCTGCGGGGCGTCTTCTTCGGTCACGTTCATCAGGCGACGGAAACGTACCGGGACGGCATTCTTTATGCCAGCGTATTGAGCAGTTGGTATCAACTGTGCTACCCGCCGGGACAGTCGCGCATTGAGGAAGACCGGGGGGCTGACCCCGGCTTCAGTGTCGTGACGGTCACGCGGTCGCAAACCTTTATTTACCGCTGCCGCTTTCGGGTTCCCGCGAGCGAGCCAGCAGCTAAGACGACGACGAGTTCCGCAGGTTCTGCATAATTTCGGCAAGCACGTTGGTGAAGGTCTTCAGCCGTTCCGCCGTCGCCAGCGCTGGCAGCAGCGGAATGTTCGGGCGGCGGTCAGCGCGGCTGTCTTCCAACTGCTCGCCCAGCGGCAAAAGCTGGTTGAAGATGCGGACAACCTTCAGCCGTTCGTCGAACGAGTCATACGGCGGAAATTCCTTGAAATACTGAAGCGGCACTTCGACGGCGGGATGGCTGGCATAGGCACGCATCGAGAACACCAGCACGCCGCCGGGACCCACCCAGACATGAGCGTGAAAAGCCGGGGCGCTTCGCCCGCTGAAGGAAATGTTATCGGCGTTCGCCTGGGCGAAATCGAACATTTCACGGGCAATGCGGGCATTGTCCTCGCCATCTGGAAGCTGTTTCACGTACTTGAAGAACTTCTGCTCGTTGGGACGCGGCGACAGCCGCTGTTCCTCGCGCGGCGTGGGCGGGGGCTGCGGCTCGGTCAGCGAGACATCCGTCAGCGCCGAGAGCAGCTTCTTCATGGCAGTTTCGCGCCGCCTGCGGAAATCGCTGAACTGGCGGTTGATCAGGTGGATGGGCAGCGGCGCTTCGTCCATGCGGGCGATGAACACCGGCTTTCGTAAATCCAGCGCCAGCAGCGTTTCACGTTCCACCCATTCGGAAAGCCGCGCGTTCTCCGACATCACCACCACCAGCGCGCCGCAGTTTTCTACCGCCTGCTGAATCTCGCGGGGCCAGGTGGAACCCGCCGGAATACTATCCACGTCCACCCAGCAGCGGTAACCTGCGTCGGTCAGCCGCCCCGCCAGATACTCAGTATACTTCGTGTCTTTGGAACTGTGACTGATAAACAGGTAAGGTTGTTGCATCGTTTGCTTCACTGGGATAATCAAGACTCTGGTTATTGTACAGCAATGCCGCTGTTTTAAGGAACAGGAACGATGCCGCTGCGCGCGTTTGTCGATGGAAAAGAAGTCATCGCGCCGACCCTGAGCGATGAGGAATGGGAAGCCCTGCGCCAGCGGGTGCAGGCGGAAAAGCTGGCGGTGATGGTGCCCTGCTGTGATCGCCCGGGATACCTGCGCCGGAGCCGCCTCGGCACGCGCCATTTCGCCCACAAACGCGCGGCTGACGGCGACGCACCGCGCTGCGACATGGAAGGCGAGACGATGGAGCATCTCAAGGCGAAAGCGGACATCATCACCGCCGCGCGCCGGGCGGGCTACCGTGCCGCGCCGGAACTGGCGGGGGACGGCTGGCGCGCCGATGTGATGGCGGAACGCCCCGACGGCAGCGGACGAATCGCCTTTGAGGTTCAATGGAGCTTCCTGCGGCTGGAAGACTGCATCTTCCGGCAGGAACGGTATGCCAATGACAGCGTGCGCGGCTGCTGGTTCTTTCGCAACCCGCCGCCGCAGTGGCTGCGGAACAGTGAACTCGGACCCGAAATTCGGGCGCGGCGCGATCTGCCGCTGTTCCATCTGTGGGTGAATGTGGATCGCTCGTTTTCGGTGTCGCTGAACCGCCGCCTATACAGCCTGTCGGACTTCGTTCACGCGCTGTTGAAATCGCGGATTCGCTTCTGCGCCAGCGCCCGCGCGCAGCCCCGCCAGAAGCTGCGCTTCGCTTTCGTCGAAATCCCCTGCGAGCACTGCGGCAGAGGCACGCACATCTACCACGTCGATACACGGCTGACTTCCCGCTGCGGCATGGCGTTCCAGCCAGAGGCAAGCTGGTATTCAGACGACTTCGCCTTTCAGCCGCAGGTGCTCGCCGCCGCCGGGCAAGCCGCCAGCAGCAACGACTGGATCAGGCTGGGGGCGATTCGCCCGCGCGCCAGCGAGCGCGAAAACGCCACCTACACCGCCTTTGGCTGCGCCCACTGTGACGCCATGCTCGACCGCACCTACGTTGAGATGGCGCTTTACGGGGCGAGCCGCCTGGCTGAAGCCTACGAAACCGACGCTTACACGGTCAGCGTGACGCTGGACACCGCCCCCGCCGCGCGGCTTGCCCACTGGTGCTACCCGCAGGCTGGGCGCTTCTGCTGCTCGTCTATTACGCCTCATTAGCACAGCAATACGGGACATGTAGGGACACCATACATGGTGTCCGAAATGTCGCCATAGGGCAGACACGACAAAGATATTTTGGGAATCTACATTTTTGTGTCTGCTTCGTTCGGACACGACAATGTCGTGTCCCTACCCGCCGCCTTTGTTAATCGTATGAAGGGGCGGGTGAATTTCGTAAATCTATTTGACCGACAGCGTTTGTCTGTGAAAAATAGTATATGCAGGTTTATTTACTACGATAAAGAAGCGATTTATGCCTACATTACGCCCGCTTCACATTGTCCTTCTTATCGGTTTGGTTGTTTCCACCTCGCTGCTTCAACCTCAAGGCTCCTTCGCCGTCCCACCGGATACGTGTACCGAAGTAAATTTCTACACTGAAACCCACGAGAGCGGAGAAAATGGCTGGACGACGCCAACAGATTACGATTCGCCAGCGCTGTATAAGCAGCCCTGGTTGTTAGAAAGCGGCGGCAGCTCCAGTGGCAGCTACCATTGGTTCGCAAATAACTGGGGCGGAAACGGCACCTATATCACCGAAGCGCGTCTCGTCAGTCCAAATATCGTCATCCCTGGAGCAGCCGGGGATGAGATCTTTCTGCGCTTCTATCACCGCTATGACAGCGAGCCGGGCGTAGATGGCGGCATTGTCGAGGTCATCGTGAACGACAGCGAATTTGTCGATGTTGGCGTCTCCAGATTCACGCAAAACCCGTACAATCGCATGTTAAGCGGCGGCACAGTGCTTGGGATCCGCGAAGCCTTTACCGGACAAAGTACCGGCTATCCCGGCTATATCGCATCGGTCGTTGACTTAAGCGATCTTGTCACTATCGGAGATGTCGTTCAGATACGCTTCCACTTCGGAACCAGCCCCGAACAATCCGGCATTGGCTGGTTCGTGGATGACGTACAGCTTGGCTACTGTCAGGCAGCCAATACGCCGCCGGTGGCGAACGACCTGATCACCACTACCCCGGAAGATACGCCGCTGAACGGCAGCGTCACCGCCACAGACCCCGACAATGACCCCCTGACCTATTCGCTGGATGCAGCGCCATCTCATGGCAGCGCCAGCGTCAACCCGGACGGAACGTTCACCTACACGCCAGATGCGGATTTTAACGGCACCGACAGCTTCACAGTTCTGGTGGATGACGGCAGCCTCGGTACCGATACAGCCACCGTTTCCGTCACCGTCACCGCTGTCAACGATCCGCCGGTGGCGAACGACCTGATCACCACTACCCCGGAAGATACGCCGCTGAACGGCAGCGTCACAGCCGCTGATATTGACGGCGATCCCCTCAGCTTTTCGCTGAGCGCAGCACCCACTCATGGCAGCGCCAGCGTCAACCCGGACGGCGCGTTCACCTACACACCGGACGCGGACTTTAACGGTACCGACAGCTTCACAGTTCTGGTGGATGACGGCAGCCTCGGTACCGATACAGCCACCGTTTCCGTCACCGTCACCGCTGTCAACGATCCGCCGGCGGCGAACGACCTGATCACCACTACCCCGGAAGATACGCCGCTGAACGGCAGCGTCACAGCCGCTGATGTTGACGGCGATCCCCTCAGCTTTTCGCTTAGCACAGCACCCACTAACGGCAGCGCCAGCGTCAACCCGGACGGAACGTTCACCTACACGCCAGATGCGGACTTTAACGGTACCGACAGCTTTAGTTTCTCGGTCAGCGACGGCAGCAGCACCGATTCCGGACTGGTCACGATTACGGTGGGCAGCGTCAATGACGCGCCCATTGTGACGGCGGACGCAGATTTCACCGCCGACCTCAACACCGCAGTCAGCGCCAGCGCGACCTACACGGACGCCGATACCGGCGACACGCACACCGCGACGATTGACTGGGGCGACGGCAGCGCCGTTGAGGCTGTTTCGGCAGCGGGCGGCGCGGTCAGCGGCAGCCATACGTATACTGGCAGTGGCAATTTCACGGTCACGGTTATCGTGACCGACAGCGCCGCTGGAAGTGGCAGCGACAGCCTGATCATCAGCGTCAACGCGCCAACCTTTACGGCTACGCACACCGCCACAGCGACCGCCACAGCGACCGCTACAGCGACCGCTACAGCGACCGCTACGGCGACCCCATCACCCACGCAGCCGCCGAACGGCACGCCAACTACCGCGCCGACCTTCAGCCCGCCGAGCACGCCGAACGTGCCACCGCCGCCGCCCGCGCCTTTGGCGGTTGACGTGAACGCGACTCCCGACAGCATCGCGCGTTCGGGCATTCCCGATCACCTGTACAGTGACATCCACATCCGCGAGATCGTCGTCAATGGCAGCTACCCGACGTGGCTGGGCAGCGCCATAACCCATGCCGGTTACATCGGCAATGAGGGCGTGCTGGCAATGGGCGTGCGGCAGGCGGTCGATATCTTCAGCCCCACCGGACTGACCTATTTTCAGGGTGGGATCGTCATCTGTCTGCGCGGTGAAGGCACGCTGGTCTATCTGAATGCCAACCACGCGCCGCGTCTGGCGGAGATTGTCGGCAGCTACACGGTGCCGGAGTTTCCCGGCTTCACCTGCGTCACGCTGTTCGAGCCGGGCACGCTGGTGCTGGTCGATCCGGTTGAATAAAGCAGCTCACAGCATCGAACGCTCATCGGATTTCCGGTGAGCGTTCTTTTTTGCCCTGCCTGTATCTTTATGTGAAAACTGGTGTTGATCACTTAATATGGACATAATCAGTTCAGCACACTCAAAATAGACTCGTCTGATTTGTTAGCGGACACGGATGTAAGATGCAGATTCATTTGCCTCAGATACTGCTCGTTATTGTAATTAGTTATTTGCTTGGCTCTTTCCCCACGGCATACGTCGTCGCAAGGCTGCGCAACATCAACATTTTTGAGTATGGCAGCGGCAACATGGGCGCGACCAACGTCATTCGCGCGATGGGTTTGGGATGGGGGCTGTTCGTGTGGTTCTTTGACAGCACCAAAGCCATCATTGCCATCCTGATCGCGGTTCAGCTTCTGCCGGATAATCGGGCGATGGCGACGGTGATCGCCGCGCTGTGCGCGATTGTCGGACACAACTGGTCATTGTTCGCCGCCCTCATCACCGGCACGATACGCGGCGGCAAGGGCGCAGCCACCGCTTTTGGCACGCTGCTGATGATCGTTCCCCTGCACGTCATCGCGGCGATGCTGGTGGTCGCCGGGGTCATCATCGCCGTCACCCGCTACGTCTCGCTGGGCGTACTGCTGATGTTTGTCGTGGCAACGGTCTGGATGATTGTCCTGGTCACACAGGCACAAATCCCGTGGGAATACGCCTTCTATTCACTGGCGCTTGCCCTGCTGATCATCGTGCGCTTCCGGGGAAATATACAGCGCCTGCTGGCGGGCACCGAACGCCGCCTGGGCGAAAGCACCTGATCGACTCCCTCTTTACACAGTATAGTGAAAACGGCGGACACGACGATGTCGTGTCCCTGCGTCAGATCGTGAAAACGGCGGACACGACGATGTCGTGTCCCTACGTCGGATCGTGAGAACGGCGGACATGACGGTGTCGTGTCCCTACGTCAGATCGTGAAAACGGCGGACACGACAATGTCGTGTCCCTACGTCGAATCGCGGGAAGAAGCCTACGCCCCAGACCGTACTGCATACCGGCTGCCAATCCTTTTACGCGCGCTGTTCAGGGTGAGGACTGTTGCTTGGAGGGCGTGTTGAGAGGGATATCCGAGAACAGGGCGCTGTCGTCAATTGGAACGCCGTGAAGCAGTTTCAGCGATTCGATTTCGAGGCGGATCTTCTGGGCGACATAGGCGAGGTAGGTCTGCCACAAGCCCTGACGGTGAAAATGGACATTATCCTGCCGCCACTGGTAGACTGACGTCTCGTAAAACGGTTCCGCTTTGGGAATCGTGAACGGCGCGGTGTACTCAATCACCCCAGGTTTGGTATCCTGTACAGCGGGGAGATTGATGCTGATATAGACGGCTTCAAACTCGCGCGTCTGGGGATTGATCAATCCGGCGATCTCAATGCGCTCGTCGCGGTAGACCGCTTCCAGGGTCAGCGGATTCTCAATCTGAATCTGCCCCTGTTGAGTCAGAATAAAGGTCGCCAATGGAAAAACATCATCGTTCATGCACACACCTTGCAGAAAATAAGCTCACCCCATTAGCAGACCGATTTTTCGTACATTTGTCAACCATCAAGGATATGACATGCCGTTAACTGCACCACCGCCGCCCATCCGCACCGATTCGAGCAACGACTTTGCCCATCACACCATGCGTTTCCGAGTGCCGGGCATTATCCGTGATATTCCGCTGCGCAACCCTGACTACGCGCCGTCCATCCACGACGCGCTGGAGCAGTTGGCGGCAGCGCTCGAAAACAACCGCCCGATTCCGATGCTGGCGCTGCCGTCCCCGGATTATGAGGACTGGCAGACGCAGGTGACGCCGCATCTGGGCGAGACGTGGTTGAACAGCGGCTGGTTTTTTGCCGAAGTCTACCTTTACCGGCTGATCATGCAGGCGGCGCGCTGGTGGGAAAGCGGGCGCGATCCGTTCACGCCCTGGAAAGCGGAAGAAACGACTGGCGAAAGCTTCTGGCTGGCGCTGGAGGCTGCCCTCTCCACCCAAACCACCGCGCCGGACGAACGGCTGGCGGAGGTGCTGCTGCACGCGCTGTGGGGCAACCGGATCGATCTCAGCCTGAAAAGCGCGGCGGCTCATGGCACAAGCTGGCATCAGGACGACCTGCTGAGCGACCAGCGCGGCGGCGTCATTAGGCTGCTCTTGCAGGGCGAAAACCGGCACGCCGGTGTCGTCCACCTGATCACCGATAACATCGGCTCAGAACTGGCGATGGATCTCGTTCTCGCTCAGGCGCTGCTGGACACTGGCGCGGCGGCGCAGGTCATGCTTCACGTGAAGCTGCACCCGACGTTTGTGAGCGATGCGACCGCGCCGGATGTCCTGTCATTCATTCACCTGCTTGAATACACCGGACGCAGCGCCGATCTGCGGAAGTTTGGCGGTTCGCTGCGAGCGCTGTTTGAGGGTGGGCGGCTAACGCTGGCGCCGGACAGCTTCTGGAACAGCGCCCGCTTTCTGTGGGACATGCCGCCGCGCCTGCGCCAGACCTTCGCCGGTGGTCGGCTGGCGATCCTCAAAGGCGACGCCAATTATCGCCGCGCCGTCGGTGACGCCCTCTGGAATCCCGCGGCTCCATTTGCTGAGGTTTGCGGCTACTTCCCGATTCCGCTGCTGGCGCTGCGGACGCTCAAAAGCGATCCGGTGGTTGGGCTGCCGGACGGCGCTGCTGAACGCCTGAGCGCCGAGGATGCCCGCTGGCGCGTGTCCGGGCAGCGCGGTGTCATCCAGTTCAAGCCGGGCGGCGAACAATGAGCGCTAAATTTAGCAGATTCAGTTGATTGTGAAATTGGGTACTTGTCAGGAGCGAAAAGCCATCATATACTGTAATTGTTCAGTATTTCACAATAGCATACGAGGTGTTGTATGACAGCGCAAGCGGCGATCCGCAGTCCGAAAGGTCGTTTCCCGCTGGGCAATGCCCGCGAGTTCAATGCCGATACGCTTGGGTTCATGCTCGACATCCGACAGTATGGTGATATCGCCCGGGCGTGGTTTGGTCCGTTCCCCCTGCTCATCGCCAACCACCCTGACCTGTTCCATCAGGTGCTGGTGACCGACGCCGACAAATACCTCAAATCGCGCGTGACCAAACGCGCCACCTACCCGGTCATCGGAAACGGTATCTTCACCAGTGACGGCGAATTCTGGAAACGGCAGCGTAAGCTCGTCCAGCCCGCCTTTCACATCCGCCGAATTGGCAGCTACGCGCAAGTGATGGTCGATTACGCTGAAGCGATGATCCAGTGCTGGGAATCGGGCGAAGTCTACGATATCGACCGCGAGATGACGTCGCTGACGATGAACGTTATCGCCAAAACGCTGTTCAACGCCGATGTCTCGAAGGAATCGCGCGAGATTGGTGAGGTCATCGCCATATCGCTGGCGATTGTCAACAAGCGCCTCAGTACGGTCATTGCCCTGCCCGACTGGCTGCCGACAGCGGAAAACCGGCGGCTGGCGCGAACGGTGCGCCGTCTTGACGAAACCATCCAGAAATTCATCGACGACCGCCGCGCCTCAGGCGAAGACACCGGTGATCTGCTGTCGATGCTGCTGATAGCGCAGGACGACGACGGCGGTCAGATGACCGACAAGCAGGTGCGCGACGAGGCGATGACGCTGTTCGGCGCGGGACACGAGACGACGGCGGTGACGCTGATGTGGACGTGGTATCTGCTGTCGCAGCACCCCGAAGTGGAAGCAAAACTGATGCGCGAGCTGAACACCGTCCTCGGCGGACGCCCACCACAGCTCGATGACCTGCCGCGCCTGCCCTACACCGAGATGCTGGTCAAGGAAACGCTGCGGCTGTACCCACCCGCTTTCGGCACGACCCGCGAAGCGATTGCCGATACCGAAATCGGCGGCACTACTCTAAAAAAGGGTAATCCGATTTACCTCAACATTTATGGCGTTCACCGCGATGCCCGCTTCTTCCCCGAACCGGATCGTTTTGACCCGGAGCGTTTCAGCCCGGCGAACGAGAAGCAGATCGCCAAATATGCCTATCTGCCCTTCGGCGGCGGACCGCGCGTGTGCATCGGCAACGCCTTCGCCATGATGGAAGCGCGGCTGATTCTGGCGACGGTGGCGCAGCAGTACCGGCTGTCGGTTGCGCCCGGTCATCAGGTGGTGCCAGATCGCATGTTCACGCTGCGCCCGAAATACGGCTTGAAGATGGTCGCCACGAAACGCGAACCGGCGCTGGAACCGGCGTAGGGCAGACAATACGACAGGTTTAGGCGGTAGGGGCGCAGCGTGCTGCGCCCTTTTTGCTGTAAATCAGATCAGATGACATTCATCCACCGCATCAGCGCAAATGGTCACATATAAACTAGTTTACATTGTAAACCAAATATAATATAGTGAAGCTGTATCCGGTGGAGGACGAAGCAATGAGTACCCTACCCGACGTCAAAAAGCTGGTGCAGCAAACGCAGCGTTACGAATTCTCGGATGGTCTGCGCGATTTGCAGCTTGCGATCATGATGGCAGCCTTTGGGCTGGTCACCTGGTTCACTTTCGACCATGCCCAAACATGGCTGGTATGGGCAGTTCAACTGGCGGAGCGCTTTGGCGTGGTCGGCAGATGGATTCCGCTGCTGATCACCGTTGTCCCCGCGCTGCTGGCGCTGATTGCGCTCTTTGTCATGCGCCTCATTCGCCGCCGGTGGCTGTGGCGCGACAGCGGCTTTGTCAAGCCGGTACGATGGATTGTGCCGCGCCACGTCACGCTGATCTCACTCGGCATTATACTGGTGGCAATTGCCGTCGGCGTTCTGGTACAGCGCACCCAGCCGGAAGATGAGTTGTTCCTGCTGCGCATGATCCTTGTTTCAAGCGGCTGGTCTTTCGGTTATACGCTGATTGAGATGGGACGCCGCCTCAATATTCCGCGCTATATCTGGGTGGGCGCTGTCGGCAGCCTCGCCACGACACCGACGCTTATCCTGCCTCTGACTGTGGGACAAACTGCATTGATATCTGGGGTCATCTGGGGCGTCCTGCTTGCCATGAGCAGCATTCAGCCGCTGCGCAGCGCAGCGCGGGCGGCAGGTGAAACGCGCCATGAGTGACGAGATCAAGAACATCGCCGGACTCGACCGCATGATCCACGAACCCTCGCGGCTGGCGATTGTGGCGGTGCTCTCCGCCTGCGAAAGCGCAGATTTCAGCTATCTGCTCAACAGCACCGGGCTGACAAAGGGCAATCTTTCGGCGCAGTTGAGCAAGCTGGAAAAAGCCGGGTACGTCCAGATCAGCAAAGGCTTTAAGGGGAAGTATCCGCACACCATGTGCGCGCTGACGCCAGAGGGACGTCGGGCGTTCAAACAGTACTGGGAACAGTATCAGGCGCTCGCCAACCATCTGAACAATGGAGAATGACGCATAGGGGCGACTCCAATCTGCTGGATTGGAGTCGCCCCTTTTCGCTTATCCCGTCGCGCGGGAATCGCCCGGCGCGACCTGCACCACCGCGCCCCAGGGCTGGTACTGGCTGGCGAACTGCTCGCGCCGGATTTCGTTGCCGTTGGCGTCGAGGATGACGCGCATTACCTCAACGTATGCGCCTTCCGCCGACCAATCGACCTGAAGCGACTGCCCCGGCGCGAGATCGTTGTTCACTTCATAAACGGTCGGCGCGGGCGGCAGAACGTCCCGAATCACCGGACCCTCTTTGATGACCTGCCGACCGGGATTGGTGCTGTAAAAGCGGAACTGCACCGCGTTCTGCTGGGGCAGGATCGAGGCTTCGATCAGCAGATGGTATTCGGTGTCGTTCTGAAAGCGGAAATCGAGATCGGGCGTGTAGATGGCGGCATCCATGCCGACGCCTTCGCCGCTTTCATAGTAGCCAACGCGGTAGCCATGCGCGTAGCGTTCCATGATCGGAAAACCGGCGTAGAACGCCGCCTGATAAGCAGTCGTGCTCACCTGACAGACGCCGCCGCCAACACCGTCCACGGTGCGCCCGCCGACGATGACCTTGCCCGACACATAGCCTTCTTCGGGCGAGATATCGCCAACATAGCGGTTGAAGGAAAACACCTCGCCGGGTCCAATGATGATGCCGTCAAAACGACTGACCGAGAGGGCGATGTTATCGCGCCGCGCCTGCGGCGAGCCGGTGTAGTGGGTCATCGACTGGGACACCATCTGGCTGATACCAAGCTCGGCGGCGGTGACGTCGTTGTGATAGCGCGGCAGATCGTAATCGAATGCCATCGGCACGATGCGGTTGTCGCTGCTGAAGATCGCCTGCTCCAGACGAGACAGGGTTTCCGGTACGTTGAGCTGGCGTCCGTTGACTGCATCCTGAATGCGGACAAGCTGGCTGCTGGCAGTGTCAAAATGGAAGCGCGCGTCTTTAGACGTGAGCATTAAGCCCGCCGCCAGTTGATCCAGATACTGCCGATACGCGGCGGTATCCACCGTCACGTCGTAGCTGAGTGAGCCATCACCATTGGTGACCGTTTCGATGCGCAGCAGGCGCGAAATCTGCTCGACCGATGCTGACCATGGACCCATCGTGCCGCCGTAGCCGTCATCTGCCACCAGAATTACCGGCGCGGAGATGGCGACTCGCGCCTTGCGCGCCGCGGCTTCGGCATCCCAGGCAACCGGCGGCGTTTCGTTGACGATCAGGGCGATTTCACCGCCCGCGTTCAGGTTCAGAATCGAAGAATCAAGCCGGTTGAGCGTCGCCATCACGTCTACGGAGCGCCCGCTGCGTCCGGGCGTGGCTTCGATGTTCAAGCCGTCAATCACCAGCGTGGCATCCTGCGCCGTCCGGTTGATTTCGGTGGCAATCGCGCTCAGCCGTTCCGCCGCCACCCGCTGCTCATAGCGCACGATGGGCGCAACGCTGTGTCCGTTCAGCCAGGTGAGCACCTGGTCGATCAGATCCTCGACCGGGTTACCGCTGTGTCCCGCCGCCAGCGCCTCTGCCGCGGTCGCCTGCGCGTCGAAGACGACGCCCAGTTCACCCGCCGTCATCTGCCAGAACTGCTCGCCGTCGCGGAAGGTAAAGACGGCGTCCTGATCATAGGTAAACCGCGCTTCCAGCGCTGCCGTCGCCTGCTCCGCCGTCATACCAGTCAGACTGACGCCGTAGGCGGAAACGCCGGGGATGATCTTGCTGCGGAAGGTGATCTGAAACAAGCCGACAAAGATAGCGAGCAGCAGGATCAGCAGAATGCCGCCGCTTATCAGCAGGATTGGCAGGCGAATAAACCAGGGATTTATCAGTTCCCGCTGATAACCGGGAACAAAAGTTGGGTCATGTTCTGCAGGTGCAGTTGCCATTGTGTCCCAGAGAACAGATGAACGATCTTATCCCTTATTGTATCACAGTCGCGGTCACGTCCGGGTGATGATGATGTTCGGGGAACACTAACGGATCGGGCAGGACAGCCAGCCCGTCACCATTCATTGGCTGGTCGTCGATCATCAAGCCATCCAGAATTTCGGGCAGCATCCGGCGCACGCGCTCCGCCTCGGAAGCGGGCATATTGATGTTACAGATGACGAGCCGGTGGTCTATCTGCGTCTCGACAGCCAGGACAATCGTCTTGATCGAATTGGAACTGGACAGCAGATAGTAGGCGGCATCGTGTCCATCCCACTCAAATTCAACCGGGCGGCTGGCGATGGCGTCAAACCCAATCTGGCTCGGCATCTGCACGACCTGATCGAGCACAGACAGCGCGGCGTTTTCGCTGGAGTCTTCGGGAATGTAGAAATGATCAAGCGGCGGCGCGAACAGGTAGACCAGCACCCCCACCTCTAAATCGCTGCTGTCGCCCGCCGGTCGGTATTCCGCCAGCATCAAGCCTTCGGGACCGCCGCCAAGCTCGGCGCTTCGGGCGGTATCCCACCCGGAAGGCATCCACACCCCCAGACGAACACCATTCATTTCCGTTTCCATCCAGATATCTTCAATCGGGGCAGTCTCGGGGGCTTCGGTGGCACCTGGCGCATTCGATAAAGCAAGAGACTGGCATGAGGCGAGCAGTGTCACCGCAAGAATAAGAACCCTCATCAACATCGTACCTGTTCCAATTCACCCACTTTGTTACGACTTTCATCGCCCGATCCTAACATGAAGCGAAAGCTTCAGCCGAAACGTTATGCGATTTCTCATCCTTAAAACGAGTGAAAACCAACGCCGCAGAGGGTTCGAGTGCCTAACGACCGCGCAGGCGCTGGTTCAGAAGCCGCAGCAGCCAGCGCAGTTCTTCAATGCGCAGCAGCATCGCCATGACCAGAAAAACGAGGCTGCTTATCCCTGCCCCAGCGCCGACGACCAGCGCTTCCTGCCACAGCATTTCGCCGCCAAAACGCTCCGTCAGGATAGGCAAGACCAGCAGCGCCGCGCCGCCCATGACCAGCGACGCCAGCGCTGTCTTGCCCAGGGTGACCAGAAACTGCTGGTCGCCATAGCCATTGATGCGCCTTCCGAGCAGATAGGACGAGACGACGGCGTGAACGATATGTTTGATGCTGTCGGCAATCATCAGGCTGAACAAACCCGCCGTGGGAAACAGCACAATCGCCACTACCATATACACGATCAGGCTGAGCAAGCCGATCAAGGCGGGCGTGAGCGTATCCTGCCGGGCATAGAAGGCGTACACCAGCAGCAGATCAACCGCCGCAAACGGCAGCCCGAACAGATACAGCCGCAGCGCCGTCACGGTGATTGCCGTATCAACGGCAGTGAACTGTCCATGCTGGAACAGCAGCGCCACAATTGGCGTTGCCAGCACGTACAACCCGACAGTCGCGGGCAGGATCATCGTCGTGGTCAGCCGCAGCCCCAGACCGAGCGTGTCTTTGAAGGCGCGCCCGCCGGTCTTCTCGCGCGGCGCGGCTTCCGCGTCGGCAGTTGGCGCGTCGTTTTCGAGGCTGATCAGCACCGCCTGCCGCGAGAGCGTCGGCAGAATGGCGATACTAATGGCGGTGGCGACCAGCCCCTGCGGGAACTGGATCAGCGTCGTCGCCCAGGTGATATAGCCAAACGTGCCGACAATTCCGGTATTGCTGGCAAGGTTGTAGCTGAAAAGGCGCACGACCAGCGTATCAATGATCAGCGAAAACATCACCGGCGCATACAGCCGCATGACCTGACGCACTGCCGGGTGCCGCCAATCGAAGGTGAAATGCAGCCGAGCGCCGCGCAGCCCCGGAAGCATCAGCATCATCTGCACAAACGAGCCGACCAGCCAGCCCAACGCCGCCGACTGGATGCCCCAGGCAGGCGGCGCTTGCGTCCAGGTCACCATCCCGCCATCGATCATCACAACCACCTGCGCTGGCGGGGTGAGCAGCAGCGTCAGAACGGCGATGCTGCCGTTAAAGACCACGCCCGCGAAGGCGGGCAGCGTAAACGATCGCAGCGCATACAGCGCCCCGCTTAATACCGAGAACAAGCCCAGAAAAAGCAGCGCCGGCGCGGTCAGGCGCAGCAGGTACGCCGCCAGTTCGAGGGTGGCGGCATCGCGCCCGCTGCCCACCAGCGCCACCACCTGCGGCGCGAACGCCGTCAGCGCGAGGATCAGCGCCGCCATCAGCACCGTCACCAGGCTGCTGAAGACCGAAACCAACTGCCAGAGCGCCTTCTGCCCCTCGCGGGTGGCGACCTCGCTCAATACCGGAATGATGGCGCTGTTGACATGCCCGGCGATGAGCAGATCGTACAGGGTTTTGGGAACCAGCGTCGCCAGATAAAAGGCATCCGAAGCTCTGGATGCGCCAAACAGATTGGTGAGCACGACCTCGCGCGCCATCCCCAGCAGGCGGCTGGTAATGTTGCCCATCGCCAGCACGCCGGTTGCCTTCGCAACACCCGCGTTCGTCTCTGCCTGTGTCACGCCGAGTTCGGTGCTTGTCAATCTGGCAGTCCTTCATCGCGCATCAAGTCAGCCGGTAAGCATAGCACAGAGGTCTGTGACTGTTAATCTTTTGTTGCGATGTCCTGTCGTTACGTTTCAGATCGGCGCTTGTTGGACTACAATCGAATCTGGCGATGGTTGCGCACCGGAAGGTCCATAATGGGGAAACCCGGCGGTCTACATCTGCTCTGCCTCCTGCTGATACTCCTGCCGCTGGCGGCATGTCGAATCACGGAAGCTCCGACTGCCAGCCCGCCGATACCGGAAGGGCTAATCCGGTGGGAGCGCAGCCCTGAAAGCATCGTCTTTCAGGCGGACGTGAGAGGCGGATCGGACGACATCAGCCGGTTGGGCGATATCCCCCTGTGTACCATCTATGGCGATAACCGCATTGTCTGGGTGAACGAGCTGGATGCCTTCCACGTCGAAGTGCTCTATGACACCGTCTCCAACGCGGCGATCTATGATTTTGTGGCTTATCTGACGGTTAACGAGCGCATTTATACTTACGCGGCGCTGGCAGATCCACAGCAGACCGCCGAGACAGCGCCGGTTGTCGAGACGGTGACGCTGAACGTCAACGAACGGGAACACAGCGCCGACGGTTTCAGCGGCTGGGATGGCGGCTGGTTTTCACGCGTGCTGCGCGCCTGCCACCGCATCAGCCAGACGCCGATTTTGTTCGCGCCAACCGGCGGTTGGGTGACGGTTGAAGCCTCGGAGTATAATATCCAGGCACCCAACGTTAACTGGAGTCCGGGCGCTGCGCTCAACTTTGCCAATATCGCCGCCAGTGGCGAGCCGCAGTGGGTGACCGGCGCGGACATCGTGACGCTGTGGAACTACCTGCATTCGATGCCTTCAAGCCTGCGCTTCTATCAGAATGACGGCTATTATCGCGCGGCGCTGCAAATTCCAGGCGTCAGCCGAACATCACCGCCCGAACCTTAGGATCAATCATGTCCGATCAGCCCGCACAACGTTCCTCGCAGCGGCTCGATCTCGCCGCCGCCCTGGGCTTCAGCGCCGAAGATCTGACCGCTAACCAGGCTGGTCGTCTGACCGGGGCGCAGCAGGAACGCATCCGCCGCGCATCGCGCCGCTTTCTGCTGATTGGCGTCGCCGGAATCGTCGTCATTGGGCTGGGCGCGGCGGTGCTGATCTTCCTCGGTCAGCAGAATAACTCGGCTGTCCTGTATCTGATCGGCTTAGTCCTGACCATCGTCAATGCCGCCATTGTCGGGCTGCTGGTGCAGAACTACCTGCGCGCCCAGAGCGATCTGGCACAGCCGCCGCGCGCCGAAAAAGGCATCATCAACCGGACGCTGCGCATCTCCGGGCGCACGCCGACCTATACCCTCAGAATTGGCGACCAGCAGATCATCGTCAACAAGCCAACCTTCAACGCCTTCATCGACGGCGCGGTTTATACGCTCTACCGTTCCGCCGGATCGAAGGCGCTGCTGTCCGCCGAAATGATCGGCATGGTGGACGACTAGGGACGCGCCAGCGACGATGCGGTTTTTGCGCCTTCCCCCGGCGGACACGACACAAACATTTGAAGAATGTACGTGTCGCTACTCGATTTCTGCCAGCACCTGCCCCCGGCTTACGACGTCGCCCACGCCCGCCAGCAGCCGTTTGACCACGCCATCGGCGGGCGCGACCGCGCGAAGCTCCATCTTCATCGCTTCGAGAATCAGCAGCGCCTGCCCGCGCGTCACCGTATCGCCTTCAGCCACCAGCAGCTCGCGCACCTGCCCCGGCATCTGGGCGGTCACACCGCCGCCGCCACCGCTGGCACTCGAACGCCGGTTCCTGCGTTCCATTTCGCGGGTGAAGGTGTAGATTTCGCCCCGAAGATGAACCGAGCGCGACTCGCCATCGTCGGCAACGCGGGCGGTCAAACGCTCGCCGTCCGGCGGGAATGCCAGCGCCCACCCCTGTTCAACGGCTTCGGCGGAAAAGGTGTAGACGCGCTCGCCAACCGTGGCGCGAAACGTCCCATCGGCTCGCTGTTCCAGCCGAACGGTGATGCGTTGGTCGCTGCTGTGATAGGTAAACATCAGCCAGTTCCCATCCTGAAGTGGTCGCTCTGTGACCAGGGATCGTGAGCCGCGCCGCTGTCGCTCGCATTGGATGGAGCGCGAGTCCGCGCCGCGTGGAAATCGTGCAGCGCCGCCGCGATCAGCGCTTCGTCCGGCGGGGCTGGCGCGTCGGCTCTGAATTCGTCCAGATGGCGCTCAATAAAACTGGTATCGACTTCGCCCGCCTGAAAGACCGGATGGCTGATCAGCCAGCGCAGAAAGCGCAGGTTGGTCGCCGTACCGAGGATGACGGTATCCCGCAGCGCCGCGTCCATGCGCCGCAGCGCCCCCTGACGGGTCATGTCATGGACGATGATCTTGGCGATCAGCGGGTCGTAATACCGGGTGATTTCATCGCCGGTTCCCACGCCCGAATCGACACGGATACCCGGTGCTTCGGGCGGCAGGAACAGCCGCAGCGCGCCCACCGACGGCAAAAAACCGCTGTCGGGGTCTTCCGCGTAGACGCGACATTCGACGGCGTGCCCGCGTTGATGAAGGTCTGCCTGCGTGAACGGCAGCGGCTCGCCGCTGGCAATGGCAAACTGCTGCCTGACCAGATCGACTCCGGTCACCATCTCGGTGACGGGATGCTCGACCTGAAGACGGGTGTTCATCTCCAGAAAGTAGAACTGACCGTCCGGCGCGAGAATGAACTCAACCGTTCCGGCGTTGACGTAGCCAACGGCTCGCGCCGCTTCCACCGCCGCCGCGCCGATGCGCGCCCGCGTTTCGTCGTTCAGGCGCGGCGAAGGCGATTCCTCGATGACTTTCTGATGGCGGCGCTGAGCGCTGCATTCGCGCTCGAACAGGTGGACGATATGGTTGTGCTGATCCGCCAGCACCTGCACTTCAACGTGCCGGGCGCGTTCGATGAACCGTTCGAGAAACAGCCGCCCATCGCCAAAAGCGTGCTGCGCCTCGCGCCGCGCCGCGCCGAGCGCGTCCGGCAGGTCTGCCCGCTGCTGAACGACGCGAATACCCTTGCCGCCGCCGCCGCCCGCCGCTTTGACCATCACCGGATAGCCGATGCGATCAGCCGCCGCCTGAAATGCCTCATCCGCCGCGTCGTCCGACTGGAAACCGGGCACCAGCGGCACGTCTGCCGCCTGCATTATCGCTCTGGCGTCGGTCTTTACGCCCATCAGCCGGATCGCCTCTGGCGAAGGTCCAATCCACGTCAGCCCAGCGTCGATGACCGCCTGAGCGAAGCTTTCGGCTTCCGAGAGAAAGCCGTAGCCCGGATGCACGCAGTCGCAGCCCGCCCGCGCCGCCGCATCAAGCAGGCGATCTATCCGCAGGTAGCTGTCGGCGGGCGCTGCGCCGCCAATGAGAAAGGCGGCGTCCGCCATCCGCACATGGCGGGCATGAGCGTCAGCTTCCGAGTAGACGGCGACAGCGCGTATTCCCAGTTCACGGCAGGCGCGGATGATCCGCACCGCGATTTCACCCCGATTGGCAATCAGGCAGCACGTCAGCATTGGTTTACTTTCAGGTCAGCACTATTTCAGTATCGAGTGTAGCACAAACTCGGCTAAATCATCGGCGGCAGCGGCGTGGGGGGTAATGGTGGGGGCGGCTGGATAAACAGCCCTTGCAGCGAATAGGCGAGGAAGGCGATCAGCGTGATGAGGATGATGATGGTCAGAATGACGCGGCGGGCTGTCCAGAACGGTTCGCGCTCAGGCGCTTCGGAGTTGTCCTCAATGCCGCCTTCGAGGATGTCCTGATAGTCGTCAGCATAAGACTCATCATCCATCCGAGACGTCCGTAAAAAAACGGGGCGGCTTGAATACCGCCCCGATGCTGTCTGTCTCATGAGTTGGACGAGGCAACCGGTCCGACGCTTTCTTCGATGATTCCTTCAGGTGAGCCGCTGCGGATCGCCAGCTTCACCTCGCCGATGGCGCGCGTCACCTGGATTCCACGCGGGCAGGCGGGCGTGCAGTTGTAGATAGTGCGGCAGCGCCAGACGCCGTTCGGTTCGCCGAGGACTTCCAGCCGTTCCTGCGCCCCTTCATCGCGGGAATCGAAGATGAAGCGGTGCGCCTGCACAATCGCCGCCGGACCCACATACTGCCCATTCGCCCAGTAGCTGGGGCATGAGGTCGTGCAGGCGGCGCAGAGGATGCACTTGGTCGTATCGTCAAACTTCTCGCGGTCTTCCTGGCTTTGCCGCCGTTCGCGCCCATCGGCAGGCACCGGGCTGTCGTTGATGAAATAGGGCATGACCGCGCGGTAGTTGGCGAAGAAGGGTTCCATATCGACCACCAGGTCTTTCAGGACGGGCAGCCCGATGAGTGGCTCGACCTGAATCCGGTTCCCCACATCCCGCGCCAGCACCTTACACGCCAGCCGGTTGACGCCGTTGATGCGCATCGCATCCGAGCCGCACACGCCGTGAGCGCAGGCGCGCCGCAGCGTCAGCGTGCCGTCCTGCTCCCACTTGATACGGTGCATCAGCTCAAGCACGCGATCCGTCTCTTCAACGTCGGTTAGATGGAATTCCTGCCAGTAAGGCTTGTTCTTACCGGGTATTTCCGGGTTAAATCGTCGAATTCTAAAGGTTACATCCATAATTCACGCAGTCCTGTCTACTATAAAAGCGAGTACTGAGTACCAAGTACTGAGTGGAAAGTAGAAAGTTCAAAGTGGAAAGGCTTATCTCACTTTTGACTTTGCACTTTCTACTTTCTGCTTCTTTTCCTCAGTACTGTCTAATACACTCTTTCTTTCGGCTTGAAGCGCTCGTCGTGTTCCGACAGCGACAGATCGACTTTCTTCTTCAGGTTGATCTCAGGTTCGATGGTTGTGCTGCCATAGGGTCCAGCGGCGTCGTTCGCCGTCACCAGCGTATGAACCAGCCAGTTGGCGTCGTCGCGCTGCTTGTAGTCGTCGCGGCTGTGCCCGCCCCGGCTCTCGGTGCGCGTCATGGCGGAGATCGTCGTCGCTTCAGCGAGATCGAGCAGGCAGCCAAGCTCCCAGGCTTCCAGCAGGTCGGTGTTAAATTTGTAGCCTTTGTCGTCAATGGTAATGTCGTTCCGGTAGCGCTCCTTCAACTCGCGCACGACGTCCAGGGCGTCCTTCATGCCCGATTCATGGCGGAAGACGCTGACGTTTTCCATCATCGTCTGCTGCATGGACTGGCGCAGCACGCCAGGGCGCGTCTTGCCGGTGCTTTCGCGGATGCGCTTCATCTCGGCTTCAATCTCGGCGGCTGGATTCGGCGGCAGCGGCACAAAATCTGTTTGTTTGGCATACTCGCCCATGTGCTTGCCACCGCGCCGACCAAACACAATCAGGTCAACCAGCGAATTCGTGCCGAGACGGTTCGCGCCGTGTACCGAAACGCAGGCGACTTCGCCCGCTGCATACAAGCCGGGCAGCACCGTCCAGTTTTCGTCAATGACGACTTCGGCGTCCACATTGGTGGGAATACCGCCCATAGCGTAGTGCGCCGTCGGCTGGATCGGCATCGGCTCCTTCACCGGATCGACGCCGAGATAGGTGCGGCAGAAATCGAGGATATCGGGCAGCTTCTTTTCGATATATTCGCCGTCAATACGGCGCGTCTCGCCCGCCTCTGCCAGATAGCGGTTGACCGTCTCCGGCGTCACGTCGAGGTAGACGTAGTCCTTGCCCTTGATACCGTTCCCCTTTTGCACTTCAAGGAAGATCGCCCGGCTGACTACGTCACGGCTGGCAAGGTCTTTGATGCTTGGCGCGTACTTCTCCATGAAACGCTCGCCGCGCCCGTTGATCAATACGCCGCCTTCGCCGCGCACGCCCTCGGTGATGAGGATGCCCATCTTATAAATGCCGGTGGGATGAAACTGGAAGAATTCCAGGTCTTGCAGCGGAATGCCCCGGCGGTAGATCGCCGCCGCGCCGTCGCCCGTCAGGCTGTGGGCGTTGCTCGTCACCGACCACACGCGCCCCCACCCACCGGTAGCAAACAGCGTCGCCTTGCTGTGGAAGATGTGCATCTCGCCGGTGCCAAGCTCCAGCGCGACAACGCCGCAGACCGCGCCCTGATTCTTGATCACGTCCACGACGTGATACTCGTCAAAGAACATGACGTTGTGCTTGATGCACTGCTGGTACAGCGTCTGCAAAATCATGTGCCCGGTGCGGTCAGCGGCATGGCAGGCGCGGCGCACCGGCTTTTCGCCAAAATTGCTGGTATGCCCGCCAAAGCGCCGCTGGCTGATGCGCCCGTCATCCGTCCGGTCAAACGGCAGTCCCATGTGCTCCAGCTCGATGACCGCGTCAATCGCTTCATCTGCCAGCACTTTGGCGGCGTTCTGGTCGGTCAGATAGTCACCACCCTTGACGGTGTCATAGGCGTGCCACAGCGGACTATCTTCTTCGAGATTACCCAACGCCGCGCCGATACCACCTTGCGCCGTTCCGGTATGGCTGCGCGTGGGGTAAAGCTTGCTGACAACGGCGACGCTGGCGCCAGTTTTGGTCGCGTAGAGCGCAGCCATGAGACCAGCGCCACCCGCGCCGACCACCACAGCGTCATACTGATGTATTTTCATCATCATCCTCAAAAACAACTGTTAGTAACAGTGTTACCACAAGCCGGTAAATGCCTGTCGCCATAAACGACAAAGGGGCGCGCGCTGCACCCCCGGATAAATCTACTTAACGATGCAGGTTTTCGGCTGCATGGGTTGCGATTTCGATGGCGGACTGGTCAATCGTGCCCAGCAGCGCCCCAGCGCCCAGCACCAGCAGAATCACCGCGCCGATCACGCACAGATAGATGGACGCGCGGCGAAGCACCGGGCTGCTCATGGTGTAGTCGGTCAGGACATAGCGCAGACCGTTGAACCCGTGAATCACCGCCAGTGACAGCAGCGCGATATCGTACAGCCGCCAGATAGCAACCGCGCCGAAAATCTGGTAGTTCCAGCGCTGCGCCACAAATTCGACTGCCGTACCGGTCTGATTGACCAGATCGGTGCCGACGACAGTGAAATTCGCCGCCGTGATATCGAACACGCCCTGGATGAGATGTACCATCGCCAGATGCCCAAAGACCAGCGGCACGATCAACACACCGCTGACACGCATGAACGACCACCAGAAGCGCTCAAGGCGACTGCCAGTGCCTTTGCCGACGGATACATCTTTACGATTGCCCGCGATCAAACCAAAAACCAGCGAGAACAGGATCGCCGCGATAATGGCGACGGCAAAGCCAGCGACAAACGGTGCCTGCGCGGTGAGCACCTCAATCAGCGAAAGGGTTGGCGCGCCAGAGCCATAGAAGTTGAGCACATGCCCGAACATCAGGATGAAGGTCGGGATGAGGATCAGCACCGTCAGCCCGAGGACGATGTACGCCGCGCGCTGCTGGTATTTCCATAGTCTGGGACGATTATCGATGACCGCGACCCGGATACCATTCAGCGCATGGTAGACGACTGCCGCCACCAGCGCAAACTCGCCGATGGTGAACAGCGGCGATTGGTATGCCGCGATGGCGTGAACGTAAAGGTCAGGGTAAAAAACTGCCCAGGATGTATCGATAACATGCAGGGTGAGGAATAAGACGACACCTAGCCCGGAAAGCCGGTGGAGCATCCAGCTCCACTGCCCGATTGCGCCGCGATAGCGCAGAAGTTCGGTCATGGTCAGCACAAGGGAGGTCAAAATAGAACTCCTAACAATCTACAAAGGCAGCGCAGAGGATATAAGATAACGAGAATTTGTGCTGATTATAACGCGCGGAGGTTTGGTTGCAACCAAACATATATCGGGTGGTCTGGGAATGTGTACAGCCCATCGGCGCGGGGTAACTTTGCCTTGACACCCCCCGCCTGTACCATTACAATTCAGGCATCTTCGGGCCTGTAGCTCAGCTGGGAGAGCGCTACAATCGCACTGTAGAGGTCAGGGGTTCGAATCCCCTCAGGTCCACCTTCCCATAACTAGGCATATACAGATCATCCGGGAACGGGAACGTGTAGTAAAGAATTCCCGTTCCTTCTTTTATCACGATCTTCGCCACAAACTGCTGGATCACGCGCCGCGCCAGCGCTCTATCGCCACTTTCCAGCGCATCCCGCATGAACTGAATCCATTCTTCCAGCAGCTCACCACTGATATTCTTGATCTGCTTTGGCGTGGCATGAAGCGCATTGAGAGTCGCCAGCTCACCGATCAGCTCTGCTTCTTCTCGCTTTCGAGTGTCGTAGCGCTGCTGAAGATGAGTTGCATAGCCCATCTTCTCGATTGCATCCATGATGTTGTTGATCGACTTCTGCACGTCGTCGAGCTTGTCTTCCAGCGCCTTAATGCGAGTCTCGGCATCCTGACTGCGCTCGGTCAGCGACCTGGCGATGTTCTCAGCCAGCGGACGCAGGTTGCCGATGGTGAGGATATGCGCCAGCAGATTATCAATCACTGTCTGGTCGAGGCTGCGCGTGCCGATCCGCTTGGCTTGGCACGCCTGCCCACGCGAGTTCTTCATCGTGTTGCAGATGAAGAAAGCATATTTGCCGCGTGTGCCTTTCTTCGCCGGAATGCTCTCGACATTCATCGGGTGTTCTTCGCCGTCATTGTGTCCGCAGTAGATCAGTCCTGACAGCAGGTATTCACTGGCAACACGGCGCGGCTCCATGCGCCGATCCATTGGCTTGCCCTTCGCCTTCCGACCCCGTTCCGCCCGGCGCTTCTGTTCCGCATCAAACCACTCCTGCGGAATCATCGCCGGAACAAAGTCCTCATAGACCTTGTCGCCGAAGTGGAACTTGCCGGTGTAAATCTCGTTACCGAAGAATGCGTTGTAGCTGTTCAGGTTCTTGAACAACTGGAGCGCCTGATGAATTTCACCAAAACTCGCCCCGTTGTGCCGCATCTCCCACGCCAACCGGCAGCGCTCCCACGTCTCAGGATCGGGCACAATCCGCTGGACAATACGCGCCTCACCGCTGTTGCGCCCCTTCTTGCGCTTGTATACGCCGATCTGTATGCGCTCACCCTTGAAGCCAAGTGGAACAACGCCCGGCTTCAGACCAAGATAAGCACCTGTACTCTGCCAAGTGGGGTTGTATTCGAGGAACTGAGGGTCATTGTCGCGGGTGCCGACGAGCTGTGCCAGCCCGCGTTTTGCATTCTGCGAAATCTCATCCAGCGCCTGTTCGTCCTGCCACTGCTGGAAGGCTTCGATGAGCGCATCAATCGCAGCATTACCCGTGTTGGCAGAAGTCACCAGGTCAATGATGGTGACACCCCGCAGGCGCAGATCCGTCTTAATGTGGGTGGCTTCGATGCTGTCGCGCCCAAGGCGGTTGGATTTCCAGAAGATCACACCGAAAGGCGATTCCTGGACAGCTTTTTCGCGTTTGTAGCGGTCATGGATCAGCCTGAAGCTGCGATGCAGGTCAAGCAGCATCTCCTGAAGTTGGTTGCGCTTGTCGGTATTCGACGACACCCGCGCCTCATCGACGTAGACGCGATCCACAACCAGATTGTGATGCTGGCAGTACTCACGCGCGGTGTCGATCTGCTGCTGGACAGAACGATCCTGCTCCTCACCACCCGAGTCACGGCAGTAGATGACGACATGCGTGCCCGGTGGCAGCGGGCAGTCCTGACGTACAAGGTGGAGGTAGCGGTTGTCGGAGGTCTGTTCGTCGGTCATTGCGTCGTTCTCAGATAGCTTAAAATGCGATTACGCTCACCGCTGACTTGCACTTGGTTTACGTGATACATCTAGCACAACAATTCTAACGTGCTTATATGGCAGTCGAGCCAAAATAAGCGAAAGTAGAGTTTCATAATTGGTTTGGAGATTGGGGTCAATCCCCTCCGGAAAGTACTCTTTGAATTGACTATAAATCGGCGGATACTCACTACCGAAATAGAGGATGCAGTAAATACCGAAGTCTGTTCCAGTTCGGCGCATATAATCTGGTAGCTGTTCTACAAGTCCATGGATGAGATCATCTGCATGAACTTTTTTCAACTCGACACAGATTTTCGCGGTTTCCTTATGAGACAGAGGTGCAGAAAAGCATAGGTCCAACTTCGAGCTACCGAGCTCAATTTCTCTATGAATATCGATATTCTTTTGTAGCGTGATATCTCTTAGGCGACTTTCAACATGCTTTGTGATTGTTGGTTCTCTCTTGGGGACCCTTTTTATCGTCTTATTTCCGTTTCTTTGTTCATCCCAGAACCCTGCTATATCGTCGGTTCTCGCAATTTCATCGTTTAGTCCATGTAGACTTTCCATGATGACATTGAATAGCTCTCCGGGTCTGTCATAAAATATGGTTGGCAAAAGCAACTGTCTCCGCGCCCACGTATAAAGGGTATTCGGTGGCACAGTCGGATCGGTCTTACGATCACTGGATATCCGTATCTGCCTAGTTTTAGTTCCGGCTTCATCTGGTGATACAGCCAGGCCGGAAATTGAGATATCCTCTAGCGACCACGTTACGGCTACTGCCATCTGGTCTGTTGCTTGAGAATTGGGAGGAAAAAACAGTTTTACAGTTGAGTTATTCCTTCGAAGAAAATAGTGATCTCCCTTCGTCCAAAAGTAAGCAAATAATCATTAGTTCTCACTTGAAAAAAGACGTGAAAAAAACTCTTCGGCAAGTAGACACACGGGGCCTGTGCTGTTATCGTCCCGAAAGGACGAATAACACCGATGTTGGTAATGCCTTGATCCACGACTTCTGGATCAATATAAACAACTGTAGGAAAGTTGAGGCTTCTTTGTTCTATTGCATTCAATGCATCAAGATTGGCTTGGGCGAGACTGACCAATTTAGGCAAATCGTTGCCTTGTTCTGCGATCAATACATCGGATGAATTTCCTGCAAATAGGCCAAAGATCCCTGAGTCGGTATATTGAATGTGAAACATGAGGTTCGTGTCATCGCCAATTGCAGCGAATCGGCGTATATATTTACCGATTTTCTCTGGCAACACCTCTAAGAGTTCATTGAAATCTTGTTCCATTTGACAGCCTTTTGTCCCGCCAGTTAGTATAGACAATTATCATCTCAAGTTTAGCTTAGAGATCATATCGAACAGCAGGTGGAAAACTTCGCGCATGTGATTTCACCACCCGAGTCACAGCAGTAGATGACCACATGCGTACCCGGCGGCAGCGGGCAGTCCGGGCGTACAAGGTGGAGGTAGCGGGTGTCCTGCATCGTGTGTCGTCCTAATACTCTGCTGAACTTTGGAACAAAATTATTGAACTGCTTTCCCGTTTCTACGCCGCCTGAGCAATATTTCAATTATCAAGGAAATCAACAAGGTAGAGAGTATCGCAATGGGAATGCTGATACAGACAATTCCCAATCCCATGTTATCGCCATAATGAGGCGGACGGGTTACCACATAGGCACTCAAGGCAGCCACCGAACCGCAAAAGCAAATAGCCGCAATACCACCAGCTGCTAGGAGCTTAACTAATTTCGCCATTCAGGATCAACAATGATCGGATAGTCACGAGATAAGAAGGCAGCACGTTCATAAACCCACCATACTACTTCAGTCCATGACAGCTCACTCATTCGCTGGTTTCAAATCGTCCAGATTGATCGAATAGCCTCGCTCGGTCAGGTATTTCATAGCCTGAGCCTTGCGGAGTGTAAGCCGGTTCCCCCGTTCGCCCAGTTCGGACAATTCCGCATATTCAGCGTCTGTGATCGTACCGCGTGTATTCCTGGTCATCAGGACTGACATGCGTTCCTGTACAGGTTTCGGCATTTGCTCACGGGCGATAGTCCAGAGAGTATCGTCGGAGAGATACGCCATCGCCTTCAACTCTTCCTTCTCGTCATCGGGCAGATCAAAGAGCGGCTGATCGAACGCTCCTTCCAATCGTATGCGAATGACCTCATCGACAGGCAGCGATTTCTGCTCGGCAACCTGCTGTGCCTTTTGGTACAGACTGTCAGGGATTGAAATGGTGTAATCGCTCATACCATTCTCCATCAGAACTTCTGACCTATCGTACTCTACTTCCGCCACTCCGTTTCAACCATCGTCGGATCGTAGTCGAGCGAGAGCTTATGCTGGATGAGTGCTTTAACGCGTTCCTGCATGGAAACTGGCAACTCTTTCCACTTGTAGTGCATAACCTGAGCATCCGGATCAATGGTGTTCGCTTCAAACGGCTCGATCAACTGGTAGTCAACGATGAGCTGATTCGCCATCAACCGCGCTAATTTCGGGAAGTTGAGATCGAGACCAGCAAGCGAATTCTTTGGGTCATCTCGCATTTTCTGAATTGCCGCTTTTCGATCTGACTTTTCCACCATTGCCTCTAACACGCCCAAAACTGCATCCTGCTTTTCTTCTGGCAACTCATCAAAGATTTCAGCAAGATAGTCTGCGCGAACAGAATGTGCTACAGGTTCAGGTGGAATATAGCCAGCGAGGCGAAATAACCGTATTGCATCAACACCTAGGGCTTTCGCCACAAGCGTAAGTGTTCTCGCATCTGGGTACTTTGCCTCGCCCCGGACACCGACTCTCAACAGATTTCGAACAGCTGACTCCGAAACACCTGCGGCAGCAGCTAATGAACGATTAGTATGCTCAGACTTACGCATCAGATCGGCGAGAAATTGCCCGAGTGTATTGGCTTTAGAAGTCATCAGCAGCGAAGGTCCCACTAGCTTAGAGAATGGATTCTTTTCATTATAACTCACTGATAACTCGCTGCATTATGTCTTTACCTGCGACGAGTTAAGAACAAAGCTTGACACAGAATATCCTTCTGACGTATAGTGTTCTCAAAGAACGATGACTGCGTTTTGTGGAGCGCATCAACAAATCACTCTATGGGTGATTTTCTTTATCGCTATGCTGCGTTTTATAAAACACAATACGCGATTTTTAGGAACGAAGTGCTGAGGCAAATAGATGTCAAAACGCGCGGGAAAGCTGCAAGCAGTCCCTTTGAAGCTCGGCAAAGACCCGGCACTTTGGCGTTTTGACAGCCTGAACGACGCACTAGCAGCCAGCACTACCCTGCTCGGACAACTGATCAAGGAAGGAGAACAGCTAGCGAAGGAAGATGCAGCCGAAGCTCTCGATGAGGAAGTGCACTTTTCCGCTGCCGGTGACTAGCGGCGAATCGCTTCTTTTTTTCTTCACGCAGCACGTATCCAGACCGTAAAACTGGAGGTCATATGATCAAGCGTATTGAATTCACCCTCAATCTCGACGATCCCCACGAAGCTGCCCTGTTCCACGCGCTCAAGCCGTCACTGCGCTATCGCCGCGCCGGCGCGACCATCCGCGAGGCGCTGAACGTCTATCTCATGCCGAAGAACAAGGCGCACGAATCGGTACAGCCTTCAGCAAAGGCGGAGCCGAAATGAGCAGGCGCAAGAGAGCATCCACACCACAGCCCGGCAGCATCATCACCATCGGTCTGGACATTGGTTACGGCGTGACCAAAGCCGTCACCGATGATCAGGTTCTCACCTTCCCTTCTGTGATGGGACACGCCCGCGAAATCAAATTCCAGCAGGACGAGATCGCCAAACGGCATCCCGGCGACCAGATCAACGACGATGAAGGCAACTGGTTCATCGGGGATCTCGCCCTGTCACAGCTTCCACCCGGTGAACTGCTGCGCCTGCGCGGGCGCACAGCGAACGAAGCCACCATGGGCAACGCCTTTCGGCTACGGCTGGTTAAAGTGGCAATTGGCAAGCTGATGCAGGGCATGTGGAACGGCGACGTTGTCCACATCCGCATCGCCACCGGACTGCCCACCGACCACATGCGCGATGCTGCCGAACTCAAAGACTCGCTGCTTGGTCAGCATCTCATCAGGACAGACACCGCCGAACTGATCGCCAACATTACTGAAGTCATGATCATGCCACAGCCCTACGGCACGATCTACGCTTCCACACTCACCGAAACGGGCGAGATCAACCGCAAGCATAGCTACCGGCGTACTGGCGTCTGCGATATCGGCACCTACACCGTCGATCTCGCGCTGGATGATGAAGGCGAGTATGTGGACGCCGAGAGCGGCAGCGTCGAGAGTGGAGTTCACACGGCACACCAGCGTATCGCCGCCGCGCTGGAGCGCGATTACCGCCAGAAGATGCCCTTTAAGATTGTCGAGCAGGTGTTGTGTGGCGGGGTTTTCCATGCCAACGGCGAGCCGGTCAGCTACCACGCAGTGGTCGATGAGGCGCTCCAGCCGCTGCGCAGCGCGACCCTCAACCTGATGAGTGAGAAGTGGCAGCGCGGCGCGACCGTCGATGTGATCTATCTGGCAGGCGGTGGTGCGTACCTGGTGTCCGATGAAATCATCGCCGCATACCCACAGGCGCAGGTCATGCCGGACGCGCAAATCGCCAACGCACGAGGTTACCTGAACTATGCCAACTTCGTCGCCCGCCAGGGGTAAATGGGGGTGTTGGGGATGTCGTACCGGTTCGGACACGCTGCGTACAGGTGCGTACACCCTAGAGAGAGCAAATTTCTGATGTCACGCGATAAACGAGTTACCGCAACTATCAAATTGACCTATGCCGATGATGCCGATCTGATTGCGTGGTGGAAAAGCATCCCTAATGGCAGCCGAAACGCTGTGATGAAAGACATCATGCGCGAGTACATCGAACGCAATCACGGCAGCTACCGTCCGATCTACCCACGCAACCAGCCGCAGCCGTTCGACCCAAAATACTTCATGCAGTTGGTCGAAGATGCTGCATGGACACGCGCCGCACTGATCGATCTGCCGGGATACGTTGAGCGAGTGATTGAGCACGTCATCTCTCTAGGAGTTGTCCAAGCCGACACACCTTACACGCCCACATCGACCAACGGCAGCATGTCAGACGACGCAGTGCAACGGCGACAGCAACGCACTCGTCAGGCACGCTGGTGATGCAATGCAGACCAGACTCGATCCTGTTACACCACCACTGTCTGGTTACAGTGCAGCCGCTCCCCTGGGAGGCATAGGCGACCCGCTTGGTTATCGACTCTATGCCTCCCGGGGCGCGAGCCAGCTAAATCGCTGGCTCCTCACACGCCGGAGGGGCTGGGTGCAGCGCCGCCAACGCGCTGCAACGGCACAGCGCAGCAGGGGTGCATCTGTGCCGCTGAGCGGGGACAATCCCGCTCACAGAACGCACCCATCACTCAGAATTCGGTTCGCAGCGGATCACGCAAACAGGATAGGAAACGCCATCATGAATAAGCGTCAACTGGTGAAAAACATCGCCCGACGGCTGCCCTTCACGACCGTCCGGCAGGTCGAAGACGTGCTGGAGGTTGCCGCCGAAGTGTGGTCGGACGAGCTGCAATCAGGGCGTCAGGCGCACATCCCCAGCATCGGCAGGCTTTCGATTGAAGTGCAGGCGCTTCGCGCTGCTGGCGCGATCCCCGCCAAAGGCAGAATACTGCGGCGTATATATGGGCGCTTTCGCCCTGCCGGTGAACTGCGGGCACGACTGGAGGAGCATCGTGACTAAACCACATCCGAAGCCGAGGCAGTACACCGAGCGCATTGCCTTTGGCGTGACCGTCGAGCAGCGCAGGCGGCTGGAAGATATCCTGCGCGCCCGCGCCCGTACCGGACAGATGACCTCACTTGCCGATGTACTGCGCACGGCAGTCAATCTGTTCATCGCCCAGCAGGACGACATTCCGGGTACGCGCGCAGCCATCACCCGCAAGCTGGAGCATCGTTTTGAGGCAGTCGAGGAACGGCTGTCGGCGCTCGAAAGCCAGCTTGCGCAGCAGTCCGACCTGCTGGAGCAGTTAGTCGCCTTCTTCCGCAGAAAGCGTGAGGGCTAGACATGGATCGACGGCAGATGTGTGTCGCCAATGTGCAGTACAAGAAACCGGGCGGTGAGCGGCAGATGAAGAACCTGATCCGCTATCTGACCTTCCGCGAGAGCCGCAGTGAGAAGGCGTATTCCGTACCTGGCGTTGACCGCTGGGACGATCACGGCATGGGACGCACGATCAAAGACATCGCCGCACACTGCGAAGCGTACCAGAGCCAGCATGTGCTGCTGTTCTCACTGGTCGTCAACCCCAACCCCGATCTGGTCGCAATGATGCCTGTGGAACAGCGAGAGCAGTTTGTGCGCGAACTGACCGAACGCACGGTTGAAGGCTTCTTTGATGCACGGAGCATCGAGAATGGGGTCGAATGGAGCGCGGTCATGCACCACCGCCTGACTGATGATCCGCAGTCACCAGGAATGCACAACCCGCACATGCACGTCATGCTGCCGGGTACTTACTACGAACCAGACGAAGGCATCCGCAAGCCGCTCTACTTCTCCAAGAACAGGCAGGTTAATCACATTGAGATGCTGCACGATATCTGCCAGCAGCATTCCGCCGAACTGCTTGACCGCTATGTTGGACCGGACTGGGAGCAGCGATACGACGCGCTGGAGGCTGACCGCCAGCGCCAGCTTGAAGTCATCAGCGAACAACCACACGGCAGCCTGCCGGAGATTGGCGCAGTCTGGAACGGTGTCCGGCGTACAGATGAGAAGACTTCGGCTATAGGAGTGTACGGCTACTTTCAGGACGATCTGGACAACCCCGACGCGCGTGTGCTGCGCTTCCGTGCACTCATCGCCGGGCTGCCGCACGATGAAGCGGACATCCTCTCAAGCCACTTCGCCGACCTGATGAAGCAGGATGTCAATACGTGGCATGAGGAAGTGCAGCGAATCAAATCGCTGAACCGCAGTGAGCGCGCCGCCTTCGTCTCTCAGATCCCATTTCGAGATCGCGAACCGCCTGCAATCGCATTCGATCTGGAGCTTTGAAAAACAAAGGGCTGGATGCGCTCAGTCGCCAAACCGTCGCATCACAGCCCCCATAAAAGGATACACACATGATGACATCAATTGATCGCGATGACAAGAGGCTGTCCTCACGGCGGGAGTTTCTGCAGGTGCTGTATGCTGGAGCACCAGCGGACTTATACCTCGAACTGCGCTGCATTCATCCAACAACTGGCGAAGTGCGCCCCCTCTGGTCACACATCGGCAACAAACGCCAGCTCAGCAGCATCTTCAAGCAGGCAGATGCGCTGAACGGCGAAGGGTTTGGCATCTTCTTCGCGCCATGCCTGCGCCGCCAGAAATCAGGCAAAGCCGACTCCGCCGTCCTTGCGCCAGCTTTCTGGATTGATGTGGACAGCACTGCGCCGGACAACCTAGAAAGCCTGCGTTCATTCGACCCCGCACCGTCCTACATTGTTTCCAGTGGAGGCGGCTTGCACGCTTATTGGCTGCTGGAGACACCGTACCAGCTTGAGGACGAGGTCAGCCGCCAGACGTTCTCCACGATTTTGCGGGGGCTGTTCACGCTGCTTGACGGTGACCCTGCCTACGTCAAATCCCCCGCTTCAACCATGCGCCTGCCGGGAAGTGTGAACACCAAGCCTGACCGCAGCGGAGTGCTGGCGAGCATCATCGAGGCACATCCGGATCGGCGTTACCCGTTTGAACGCTTTGAATGGCTGGACGTGCCGCCTCAGCCGGAGAAGGTCGGCAGTCTGACCGTGGTTACCGTCAACAGCAATGGGCATCATCCGCTGCCGCCGCGCACCGAGCAGTATCTCTCATCGGGCGCGCCGAACGGCAGCCGCAACGCCGAACTGTTCGCCGCCGCCTGCCAGATGCGCGATGCAGGTCACAAGCAGAGCGAAGCCGAGCGCGAACTGATCCCGCGCTACGCTGCCGACGGGAACGATGATCCGGGCCGCGAGAGGGAAGCGAAGGCAACCATTGAGAGCGCCTATAGCCGCCCGCCGCGCGATCCAATCATTACTGCCAAAGAACGGGTGACAGCGCTCATTGGCGGCAGCCGCGAGCGCCCAACAGCCGCGCAGATTGTAGACACAGTCAAAGCCTGCGCGACCCTGAATGCGGTCGAGTGGGCAGAGGAACGGCAGCGCCTCAAATCGCTGTGCGGCGATGGACTAAAGATGAGCGATCTCGACCGCATCTACCGTGAAACCAAACGCGAACTCAAGCGTCACCAGCAGCAAAACTATGGCGAAAACGAGGGTTATTTCATTAAAGATGGCTGCATCATCTACCGCAAGGAAACCTATCAGGGTCCCATCGAGAAAGCCGTAACCGATTGGACCGCCGAGGCGCTGCACCAGACCTGCCGGATTGATGATGACGGCAGAGAGACACACGTCACCACGATTGAACTCCGGCGCGGCGACACCATGAAGCAGCTTGACGTGCCCGGCGAAGTCTTTGTGGACGATCTGGCGCTGCGCCGCTTCGTCGGCGCGACCGCCGGAGCACACTATGTCGTTCGTGCAGGGATGTCCAAACATCTGGTTCCGGCGATTGTGCATCTATCGGGTGACTTTCCCACCTACCGGCACTACAACTTCATGGGCTGGATGCAGCTTGAGGGGCGTTGGGTGTATGTCTCACCGCATGACAGCATCACCACCGACGGCAGCATGGCAGAACCGCCGTCTGTCGAGCTGGATAACCGACTCCGGGATTACGGACTGCAATCGACAAGCTGGAAGCAAAGCCTCGCCGCATTCGACGCGGTGACCAAGGTGCTGCCGCCCGGTTTAGCCGCGCCCCTGATTGCCTTCACGCTGCTGCCAGTGGTTCAGCGTTTCTTCCCAGCCGCAGCGCCGCGACCAGCACTGCATCTGGTCGGCACATCCGGCAGCGGCAAGAGCGAAATCGCGTCGCTGCTGGCAAGCTTCTATGGTCGCTTCAGCCGCGATACGCCGCCCGCCCAATGGGGCGATACCGTCAACACCGTTGAAACGCTTGGTTACTCACTCGCCGACGCGCTGTACTGGGTGGACGATTTCAAGCCCGTCTACGTGGATGATCGCACCTTCACCCGTTTCCTACAGAGCTATTCGCGCGGCATGGGGCGCGGGCGGCTCACCCGCGATGCTCGTGTGCGGCAGGATCGCCCGTGCCGGGGTTTACTGCTCTCCACTGGCGAAACCACCATCGAAGGCGAAATGTCGGTGCTGGCGCGTATGCTGGTGCTAGAGATTCCACCCTGGGAGAAGCGCGATCCGGGTGGCAAGGCGCTGGCTGCTGCTGATACCATGCGCGAGCATCTGCCCAGCTTCACGGCGCATTTTGCGGCGTGGGTAGCCAAGCAGATTGAGAACGAAGCTTTCCAGCGCGATCTGGCAATGCGGTTTGCAGCAAACGTGCAGGGCTACCGCGAGAAGCTGGCAGCCACAAATGTCAGTCAAAGCAACACAGGTCGCGTCCTTCAGAACTGGGCAGTCCTCGTTACTGTTTATCAGTTATTGAGCCAGTTTTTCAGGTCAGTAGATCCAGATTATTTGCTTCCAGACTGGAGCGACACACTTGGCGACACGATTTCGCGCTTCCGCCAGGAACGCGCAAGTGAAGTTTTCTTGGACATCCTGAGCCAGCTCATCGCCGGCGGGCAGGCAGTCATTGACGACGACATGCGAAATCCACGTGAATATCCGTCTGGTATAACAGTTATTGGATATCGAGAGGAAAGCTACATTTATCTGCTACCTGAAATAGCACGGCGCGAAGTAGACCGGGTGCAAGCGTTGCGCTTTACGACCACTGCCATAGGACAGCAGCTTCGTGAAGATGGCAGCCTGGTATCGGGTGGCAGCAGCCTCAGCGTCCAAAAGCGAGTAAAGTGGGGACGAGTGCGATTTTGGCAGCTCAAGTCCGATATTTTGGGTTGAGCCACCTGTGCCACCTGAGACAGCAAGCACAAACGCGTGAAATTTGATTCCGAGTGCCAAATATATAGTTGAGCCAGTTGAGACTCTGAGACACAGAGTCTCTTTTCTTCTATATCACTTGCGGAGGTGGCACAACTGGCACAGGTGGCACAGGTTGATACATCCTATTTTTGTGAATTCAGAAAAAATCACCTGCTGTCAAAATTGCTTTTCGAGTCCGCAAATTGTGGTTGAGCCACCTGTGCCATCTGAGACACCACAGCAGATACGAGGCAAAGTAGGCGAGAATTAGCTTCTTATAGTGTGTTTTGTCACTTGTACGTTCTTTCTTATACCAACGTACTATTTGAGCGACTGAATTAGCATAATTGAATTGTCTTGTGTATTCCTTCGTCTGGTTTACAGATTTCAGAAGTTAGCCATCAAGTCTTAATGTTTACACCTACGAAATAGTGGTACTATTCAACCTGTCAAGGATTTGGCGCTTCACCCCAATTGGATTCTGGAAGTTTTCTTGCATGAGTTTTCACTGGTATACGCTATACAGCAAGCCTCACAAGGAGGCACAGCTCGAACGGTATCTCCAGTCAAACAGCATCACAACTTTCTACCCAAAGCTGAAAGTGAATCCAGTCAATCCGCGAGCCTCGCGCATTCGCGCCTTTTTTCCGCGTTATATGTTTGTCAACGTGGATATCGAGGAGTGGGGTCTAAACGCCCTGCAGTGGATCCCTGGAGCAGTTGGTCTGGTGACGTTCGGCAGTGAACCGGCTATAGTGCCTGATGCGTTCATCGCAGAGCTGCGCCAGCGGGTGATGCAGATAGAAATGGCAGGCGGACTGCATCTGGAAGGTCTGAAACGCGGAGACCACGTACAGATCACCGATGGTTCGTTTGCCGGACACGACGCCATCTTTGATGTCCACCTCAGTGGAGAGCAGCGTGTGCAGCTCCTGCTCCACTGGTTGGGTCGTGAAATGAAGGTAAAAGTCAACGCTAACGCTGTAGAGAAACGCCGCGCTCGCTAGACTGGGCTTCTTGGCTTTTCATAAGCACGTTCGCTACATTACTCACGTCCATCGACAACCACAGGGGTATGTCGAAACGGCGGAGCACGCCTGATAACCATAAGGCACTATAAATAGATGAACGTCCCTGAAAAAACTCAAATCTCGCCAGCGTCTGGGCCCTCTAAGCCGACAATTACGCAATTACCGCACCTACACATCCAACCGTCAAAAGGATGGGTATCGCTCAAGTTAGCCGAATTATGGGAGTACCGTGAGCTGTTGTACTTCTTGACTTGGCGGGATATCAAAGTTCGTTACAAGCAAACGGTGCTCGGCGTAGCTTGGGCAGTGCTGCAGCCATTCCTGACGATGGTCGTGTTCAGCCTTTTCTTCGGAGGACTAGCGCAGATTCCATCGGATGGCGTACCCTATCCAATTTTCAGCTACACCGCTTTAGTTCCGTGGACGTTCTTCTCTACCGGGCTGGCGATGTCTTCCAATAGCGTGGTCAACAGCGCGAATCTCCTCAAGAAAGTGTATTTCCCACGTCTGACTATCCCAATCGCAACTGTGCTTTCCAGCGGCGTAGACTTTGTGATCGCTTTCGTGGTGCTGTTGGGGATGATGCTATTCTTCGGCATTGTGCCGTCGAGCAATGCGCTGTTTTTGCCGTTCTTTGTGCTACTCACGCTGATCACAGCGTTGGGCACGGGGTTATGGCTAAGCGCAATGAATGTGCAGTTTCGCGATGTACGATATGCAGTGCCGTTCCTTACGCAGTTTTGGCTGTTTATTACGCCCATCGCTTACCCAGCCAGCTTGATCGACAATGAGACGCTACGCGTGCTCTATGCCCTCAACCCCATGACAGGTGTGGTGGAAGGATTCCGTTGGGCGTTGCTCGGGACGGATAACGCCCCCGGTCCGATTATCGCCGTTTCCACCCTTGCCGCAGTGGTACTACTCATCAGCAGTTTGTACTACTTCCGACGCATGGAACGTAGTTTCGCGGATGTAGTGTAAACCATGACCATACTTGCTGTCATTCCGGCTAGGGGCGGTTCTAAAGGCATTCCACACAAGAACATCGTATCAGTGCATGATAAGCCACTACTTGCTTATACCATTGAACAGGCACGCGCTACACCTGCTATTGATCGCGTTATCGTTTCAACTGACAGTTCAGCGATTGCTACCGTCGCGACGAAGTACGGCGCAGAGGTAGCCTGGCGTCCTACGGAAATCAGCGGGGATAAAGCGTCGAGCGAAGCGGCGCTGCTACATGTGCTCGATCACCTTCGCGATAGAGAACACTACACGCCCGATTTGCTGGTGTTTCTGCAAGCGACATCGCCTATGCGCCAACCTGACGATATCCAGAACGCAATTAATACCCTGTACCGCGAAAATGCCGATTCGCTTCTGTCAGTGACGCCGTTCCATGGTTTCTTGTGGCGCAAGCTACCGACAGGCCCGCAGTCAATTAGCTACAATTATCAGCACCGTCAAATGCGGCAGGATGCGCCTGAAGATTTCGTCGAAAATGGCTCGATCTATGTGGTCAAGACGGAAGTGCTGCGTGCCAATAACAACCGCTTAGGTGGGAAGATTGCGCTGTATCCAATGCGCGCACTCGACTCGTTTCAGATCGACGAACCGGATGATATCACGCTGATAGAGCACCTGATGAGTCTGAACGACAAACCACTGCCGGATTTTTCAGCAGTGCGCGCACTGATCCTCGACTTTGACGGAGTGATGACCGATAACCGTGTACTAGTTGATCAGGACGGGCATGAGGCAGTCATGGTACATCGCGGCGATGGCTGGGGGATTGCCCGATTGCTCGAAGCCGGAATGCCGGTTTATGTGATCTCGACTGAGAAAAACCCTGTAGTGGCGGCGCGCTGCCGTAAGCTGAACATTGCTTATTTTCACGGGCAGGACGATAAGCTAACAACACTGCAAAACCTGGCACACGAACTCGGAATAACTCCAGGCCAGCTTGCCTATTTAGGGAACGATGTCAATGATCTGACATGTATGGAGTGGGTTGGCTTGCCAATTGCCGTGGCTGATGCGGTGACTGAACTAAAGCGTCTCGCATCTTGGATAACCCGAAATCCAGGTGGTTATGGCGCCGTACGTGAAGTAGCCGATCAACTCCTTAAAGCAAATATCAAAAAAAACATCGAATCTTGAGTGCGTTCAACTAAGGATCGTCACCATGCAAAAACTGAAAATCGGGAGTCGCTGGATTGGTGATGGTGAGCCGTCGTTTATCATTGCTGAAATCGGTATCAACCATAACGGAAGCCTAGAAACTGCCAAGCGCCTGATCGATGCCGCGGTGCTAGCCAGCTGCGATGCGGTCAAGTTTCAGAAGCGGACCCCGGAATTGAGCGTGCCCCCGGAACAGCGTAACGTCATGCGTGAAACCCCATGGGGAAACATGACCTATATGGAATACCGCTATCGCGTCGAGTTTGACGAGGCGGCATATTCACAAATCGATCATTACTGCCGCGAACGTGGCATTCTATGGTTCGCCTCACCATGGGACGTCCCCTCAGTTGACTTCCTGGAACAGTTCCAACCGCCGTGCTACAAGGTGGCTTCCGCGTCGTTGACCGATGCCGAAATGTTGCGCCATATCAACGCACTGGGGCGACCGGTCATCTTGTCGACTGGTATGTCCACAATCGACCAAATTCAGGAGGCTGTTCAATTGATCGATACGAGCAAGCTGGCAATAATGCACACGACCAGTACGTATCCGTGCCCGCCGGAAGAACTCAACCTAAATATGATCCGCACATTGCGCGAGATGTACAAGGTGCCGGTCGGCTACAGTGGTCACGAGACCGGATTGCAAACGACCGTGGCAGCGGTCGTACTGGGCGCAAATCTGATCGAGCGGCATATCACACTCGACCGAGCAATGTGGGGCAGTGACCAGGCAGCATCGGTCGAACCTCAGGGTTTCTCACGATTGGTGCGCGATATTCGTACTGTTGAACTAGCGCTCGGTGATGGACAAAAACGTGTGTACGACAGTGAACTGCCGATCATGAAGAAGTTGCGCCGTGTCGCGACCAGTAGCGCCAACTAACCTGCGGTTAACGCAGCATTCAGCTAGAGTTTAGTGGTAGGGCATCGAGCATTTTCTATGACTGATTTAGCCATTCGTGTTGAAAACTTGGGCAAGATGTACCGCATTGGTGGTCCGCAACAGCGTTACAAGACCTTGCGCGAAGTGCTAACGACCACCGTAGGGGCGCCTTTTCGACGTATTCATGGCGTGCTGCGGGGAGAAGAGTACGCTGCTGCCGGTCTGACCCAAGAGCTGTGGTCGCTAAGAGACATCTCGTTCGAAATTAGACATGGTGATGTAGTCGGTATCATCGGACGTAATGGGGCCGGCAAGTCAACGCTCCTGAAAATCCTGTCACGCATCACTGAACCAACAACTGGTAGTGCCGACATCTTCGGCCGGATCGGGGCGCTACTGGAAGTCGGCACCGGCTTTCATCAAGAATTGACCGGACGCGAAAACGTCTACCTCAACGGTGCGATTCTGGGAATGTCACGCAAAGAGATCGAGCGGAAGTTTGACGAGATAGTCGATTTCGCCGGTGTAGAGAAGTTCGTCGATACGCCAGTCAAACATTATTCGAGTGGGATGGCACTGCGATTGGGCTTCGCCGTTGCCGCGCACCTAGAACCAGACATTCTGGTGGTAGATGAAGTGCTCGCTGTCGGTGATACCGAATTTCAGAAAAAGTGCTTGGGCAAAATGACCAGTGTCGCCGGCGATGGCAGAACCGTGCTGTTCGTCAGTCACAATATGGCTGCGGTGCGCTCATTGTGTTCGAAGGGTATCGTGCTTGAATCCGGGCGCTTGGTCTTCATGGGCGGGACAGGTGACGCGCTGCACCTCTACCTTGATCACAAAAGCGAAACCACGACTGCTGTCGATACCAGCCGCCCGGTGGCGTTCACTAACATCCAGATCAATGAGCAGACGGGACGTACGATCGAGATGTCCGAGCCGTTCCGCGTTACGTTCGACCTACTGCTGCAAGAAGAATTCGCCAGCTATTCACTGTTCTGTCAAATCAAGGATGCCGAGAACCGAATGGTAGTGCAATCGCGCGTCGAGAGCCTTTACGAGGGCTTTCCAACTTCATTGGGGCTGCACAGCCTAGGAATCGACTTTCCTGCGCTTTGGCTACGACCTGGCTCGTACACTCTTGATATCAAACTTGTTGCTAGCAAGCTCGGTGTGAATGCACGCTACGTCTCTGATACGGAATTGTTGGATGTGGTCGGCGACGCAACCCCGTCATCCCTACAAGGATTTCTCACCCCAAAAGTAACGTGGAGTCTAAAGCGCAGTGCCAATCTCGCCTGAATACCCGTCGAGTGAATGTAGCTTGAGGCTATGCAATGACGCTTTCTGACACAAAGGTCGTTCTCTGCGATTCGTGCGGCGCACCGGACAAGACTCTGGTTTACGAAGATAGACGAGCGGGCAGAGTGTACGCTGCCTGCCAGCAGTGCGGGTTGATCTACTGCCAACCGGCGGGTGCACCGATCTTCCGTCCAACCTCGCGTGTCGATGAGCAGACATTTATGCTTGATGAAGCGAACGATCTTGAGCGTTACAGCTTTCTGACGGATCACGACGTACTGCACAACATCGTGCGGGGGCGAATGCTACTGGTCAACGCGCGTTTAGGCGGCTTCCTGCGACTGATGCAGGCGACTGGCTGGGAAGCTACTGGGCTGGAACCCGACGCCGACTTTGCGGACAAGCGTGCTGAGCGCTATCAGGTCAATATAGCGCAGCAGCACTATGAAGACATAGTATACACCGACGGCACATTTGACCTGATCGTCGGTTTCAACGTGTTAAACACTGTAATCTCTGCTAAACATTTTCTGGAAAAAGTCGTACGTGAATTGAAACCGGGTGGATATGCGTATTTTGAAGTCCCTTCACTTGATTGGGTGCTGCGCCGCGGCAGAAATGTTGTGCTGGCGAGCAACTTTATCTATTCGCGCGGTTCACTTGAAGCCCTGCTGCTGCACCATGGACTGTGTCCTACTCTACTGGTCGAAAGCGCCGATCATCTGCGCGTTGTCGCGCTGAGGAGAGATAATCTCGAGGTGGAGGCGCGTGCAAAGCTCGACTCCCTGCGTGGTGAAGTAAACCGATTCCGGTCGCTCAACCAGCGCCCGTTGACACAATGGCTGATGGCGGTCCCGGGTGGCCTACGTCGGGAATACACACGCGATGCGCACAACTTCGTCCCGAATCTCATGCGCCGTATGGGTATCTCTGAGCGGTATATCGAGCGGTTGCCTTATGTCCCGATTTCACATACTAGCGCGAGTAAGCGTCAGTTAATTCACTTCGGCATTCACGATAAAGGTAACGCTGGCGATACTCTGTTGTTCGGTGCAACGCGTCAGGTATTCGATAATGGCAACAATCCCTACAACTGGTCTCTGGAACGCCTGCACGCGAAAGTTCTGCCTTCAACCATCGCACGCATCAATAGTACAGCGCGTGGCGTGATTATCGGCGGCGGCGGGTTGCTGATCCGCGACACTGGTGCGAATGCCAATAGCGGTTGGCAGTGGAACTGCCCAATTGATCAACTCCGCCATATTAAGGTGCCGCTGGTGGTGTTCGGCATCGGTTACAATCGCTTCCGCGACCAGTCGGACTTTGATCCGCTGTTCTGGGATCATATTCAGGAAACGATTCGCCGCAGCGTGTTTTTCAGCCTGCGCAACACGGGTAGTATCAAACAGCTTGCGCCGTATCTCGAGGATGAAAGCCTACGCGACAAGCTGATGTATCAGCCGTGTCCAACGACCCTTATTCGCTATCTATACCCACAAGCCTATGTTCGACGTGATGGCTCACGCCGCCGTCTCGCCCTGAACATCGCCTTTGACCGCCATTGGCTACGCTTTCAGGGACAGGAAAACTCCATCCTGACGCAGATTGCGCGGGCGGCAAAGCGCGCCACCGCCATGGGTTGGGAAGTCGTCGCGGCGCTGCACTGCAAAAGTGACCGTAATTTCCTGCCATGGTTGATCCGCGAGCAGGTGGCTTTCGAGGAAGTCGCACTGTTCGACGCCGAAGTTCCGCAAATCTTAGAGTTCTACAGTAGGATTGATCTGGCGGTCGGTATGCGCGGTCATAGCCAGATGATTCCCTTCGGGGCAGGCGCAGCAATCATCTCGCTTGTGTCTCACAATAAGCTCCAGTATTTTTTGGACGACCTTGGGCACTCAGATTGGGGGCTGGAAATCTTTACTCCAGATCTAGAAGGCAGACTTGTGGAGATGATCGGTACGATCGGTCAAAACCTCCAAGAAGTGCAAAACGAAATCGGCAGACTGCAAGAACACCTATGGGCGATCACGCAGCAGAACGTGCAAACCATTCTGACCGCTCTGTGATTTGGCAAATGCCAACATGAGCTCGATGAAACGCTTATTAAGCCGCTTTCTGGCTCGCATGTATATACTGCTGTACGGGCATTATCGCTACTGGGAACAGCAACGCTGGACTCAAGATGGAACATTACTCATCGGCAAACACAGCTATGGTATGCCGAAGCTGGATATTTACCGCGGCAGTGAAAGCACCGTACGCATCGGGAATTTCTGCTCTATCTCAAAAGGCGTGGTCATCATTACGGGTGGTATCCACCCAGACGACTGGGTATCAACTTTCCCATTTCGGATCAGATGGGATCTCCCTGGTGCTTTCGAAGATGGGATGCCGACGACCAGAGGCGCTGTCATCATTGGGTCGGATGTATGGATCGGTACGGATGTCACGATTCTTTCGGGTGTAACGGTTGGTGATGGAGCCATTATCGCCAGTGACGCTGTTGTCACACGAAATGTACGTCCGTATGCTATTGTAGCTGGAGTACCGGCACGCGAAATTCGACGACGCTTTGACGATGAAACTGTCGATGCTCTGCTGAAAATCGCTTGGTGGAACTGGGACGATGACAAAATCCGGGCGGCAGTTCCGCTTTTGTCCAACAACAGCATCGGAGCCTTTATTAATCAGTTCAAAACGGATGACTAATTAGAGATGCAGTTTTTTAGACCTGCTGACAACGAGTATTTGATCTCAGATCGCCATGCTGATGACCTGATGCGAACTTATGACAGTCTGACCAGTCATCTGCGCGTTGAAGGTTTTGATGTATCAAAAGCACTTCGTTATAGCTTCTTCAGAGACTGCTTAAAAACTACCGCATATAAGCAATATCGTTTTTTGAACAACCTTTATTTGAGCCGCCGAGAAGCGGATGTTTCATTTTGCCGTACTAGCGATCATCTGTATTTTGTCACCGACAGCCCCACATCACGTGTAGACAAAATGATCGCTCGTGAATGCAAATGGCTTGAAACTTGCGGCGTGCCAGTCGGAGTTATCTGGTCACAACATAGCCGGTCGCGTTCGCAACGACTGCGTGGCTTGCTCACAGTCAACACCCCATGCATAGGTATATCTGCAGCAGCAAAGGCTGACGCTCGCGCTGCTGCCGCTGCCTTAAGCAAAGTATTCAATTTTCCAGCACCGTTCATGACTTGGTTCATGCACAAGTTTTATCAGGTGACAGCACGTTATCGTAAAGCCGTGCGCTTTTTGGAAGATCTGAAAGCACCAGTACAAGCGTTATTTTGTGTGATTGAGTACGGTTTGGATACGTTCACGGTTTTAAGCGCAGCGCACCACTTGAAAGTGCCTTCTGTACTGATTCAGCATGGGTTTCTAGGACAGGAATGGCTTCACTATCCCATCATGTCAGAGAAAATCTGTGTATGGGGCGAGGTCGATGCTGAATGGTACCGCGCATATGGTCTAGACACGTCTCGAATTGAGGTAACAGGAACCGCCCGAATTCAACCTATTGAGTCGGATCATCGCGCACGTGTTCGCCAAAAGTACAACCTAGCGCCAGATGAACGTGCAATTGTGTTTTATCCTCCACATCTTCACCGAGAATATCATAATGTGGCGGCAGCATTCCTGAAAAGCGCTCGAGTCGCAGCAACGGGCAAAACTCGTTGGTTTGTGCGTCCGCACCCGGTACAAAACGGCGAGGTGTTCGAAGCGATCTACAAGGACTTTGAAATTATCCCAACCAGCACATCAATTGATGATGCGCTAGCGCTGTCAGATGTAGTCCTACACGATTACAGTACGGTCGGGAAAGAAGCATCCTATCTTGGGCTTCAAACCGTCTGTCTTGAGCTTCAATCGCCTTATCCTACCTATTACAGGAAACTCCTGCACAATCAGCCAGTTTTCAGCCATCCTGACGAACTCGCTAGTTTCATACCGACGGTGGACGCAGGCAATCATCCAATCGCTGGGGGAACGCCCTTGCTAGCATATGGAGGTAGAGATGCTGCAGAACGAATTAGTCGCGTTATCCTGAGTTTCCTCAGATAACATGTAGAGTTGAAGAACACATTGATACAAGTTCAAGATGGTTGAGAGCCCTGAAATGAGCCAATTGCCTTCCCATCAAGCAGTCCACATGCTCTCACCAGCACCAGCGATTCAAGTCAGCATTGTGATCGTTAGCTGGAATGTCATTGCTTATCTGCAACAATGCTTGGACTCGATCGCGGCGACGATTGTCAGCATCTCACACGAAGTGATCATCGTTGATAACCTGTCAAGCGATGAGACTGTCGCAGTCGTGACGAGTCGATATCCATGGGTCAAGCTGATCGCCAATCAGGAGAATGTTGGCTTTGCACGTGGCAACAATCAGGGGTTTGCGGTTGCTACAGGCGAATACGTGCTAATCCTCAACCCTGACACAATCGTCCACGAAGGCGCAATTCAGGCAATGCTTGCCGTGCTCAAGAGCAACCCTGCCATCGGCATTGTAGGTCCCTATACGGTAGACGGCACTGGAGGTAGTCAATACACGTGTGCCCGGCGGTTGCCAACATTAAAAGAGGCTTTCTTCTGCGATGCGCTCCGATTGTGCAAGTTCCCAAGAATCGGAAGCTTTTTCCATCATTGGCTGAAATCGCCCTATGATTATGCTGTCAGCCAAGAAGTCGAGGCCATTTCAGGAAGCTGTATGATGATCGAGCGGGCGCTTCTGCTCGAGATCGGCGGGTTTGGCGAAGACTATATTCACGGCGGTGAAGACATTGAGTTGTGCTACAAAGCAAGGCAGTGTGGGCGGCAGGTGTATTATGCTGCAACAGCGCAACTTACCCATTTTGGTGGGCGCAGCAGCCATCAAGTGTCGATTCGAACGGCTATCAATGCACGGCTCAGCCAAGCTGATTATTTCAGGCGGAATATCAGCGTACGTCAGGCAGCCTATTTCATTCTGATGGCACGGTACATTGAAAGCCCGATCACGATTTTAATCGCTGTGTTTGGCTTTCTTTTAGGCAAACTCTCACTGCAACACGCTAATAACCGACTGGCGTATGCGCGGGCTGTCTATCGTTGGAATAAGCTATGAAGGCGACCTCTGTGGCTGATACTGTTCGTCCATCATCATATACATATAACTCCCACCCTTGGCGCGTTCAGGAAGGGGTTTCGACAATTGATCAGTGGCTTCGCTGGGGCTGTGTTTTACTTGCTGCACAGCTATGTCTCGAAGGTGTGCTGCCCAAGTATCTGGATGAAGTGCGCTCGCTGCCATATTATCTGATGGTAGGCTTAAGTGTGCTGGTGGTACTACGTTTCCCACACATCCTGCGCAAAACGTTCAGCGCTTCCGGTCTGACACTAATTTTTGCAACATTTCTGTGGTCGTTTCTGCTGTATTTCATTGAGCCAGTTCGCGACCACAGCGAACACACCTTGCTGATTCAGCTTGCTGTTATGGCAATTGTGTTTCTATACACCGCCGATGAACTGAAATGGCGGCAACGTATGGCGTGGGGTTTCTGGTTCGGTTGGGTGCTGCTACTTATTATCTCGTTCTACGAATTCTCAACCGGCAACCTGACGGTCATCAGTTTGCTGGAAGCCCGCTACGAAGTTGCGGGCTTAAAACCCGCGATTCACGTTACATACGTCGGAGTCGGGTTGATCGTCGCGCTGGTGTTAGCAATTCAACCTAATATCATACGCTTTACCCGCGTGCTGCTGCTGCTGAGCGTAGGTTTTGGTACTATCGTGCTGCTCATGTCAAATACACGTAGCGGGACTTTGTTCGCTCTTCTGACCACGGTTCTTCTGGGTATCGTCAAATACTGGGAGTTGATAAACAATCGCAGTGAAAAACACGGTCCGCTGCTGTGGTACGCACTGGCGATTGCCGCCGCGGTGCTTGCGCTCTCGCAGACAACGTTAGGAGAAAAACTGCTTAACGCGCAGCTTACGCGTCTAGCAACCATCGGCGAAGGCGATCTGTCCTACCGTGATGTACTTCTGTCACAAGGCCTGCAGGTTGCCTTGAAAAACCCAATTGGCTACGGGCAGGGAAATTCGATCTATTACATGTGGCTTTCGTTTGGCAAAGCGCTTGACCCGCATAACTACTATCTGCGGGTTCTGATAGAGGCAGGTATCGGCGGTTTCATCCTATTCGTACTCGGCTTGGGCTCGGTCTTTACCAACGGCTGGCGCTGGTATAGGCAAACTTCGTTCGGCGTATTCTTCTGGGGATTGGTTTTCCTGTTGATGGCGGCAACGGCGGCACAGACCTTTCACTACAAAGTCATCTGGTTTTTCATCGCGCTCAATGCTGCCAAACTGCCACCAGCACCCAAGCCTGAATAATGCCGCGTTTACTGGTCATTTCTCAGAATTACCTAAGCGAGAACCCGCTTGACTTTGCCGGCGTACACGTACACCGACAGCTTCTCAAGTTACGTGAATACGGCTGGGAAATCAAAGTGATCAATCCGCAGCCGCGCGTATACCGCTATTTAAGACAAGTTGGGCACTACTACCCCTATCAATCCTCCCGGGACGGTATCGCAATTTACCGTCCCGGGGTTGCGTGGTTTCCAGGAATCGAAAAGTACGGCACCTGGCAGGATCGGTTGTACAGTCAGTCTGTCCTGCCAGCGGTCAAGCGACTGCTACCCAGCTGGAAACCCGATGTTATCGAAGTCGATTGGATCACCCCATGCGGATATGCTGGGCTGCGCCTAGCGGAACAATTGGGCATCAAATATATACTCAAAGCACACGGGCAGGATGTGCGCCGCATAAAAAGTGCGGTAGCCCCGTCCGTTCAAGCGTATTTCCGTACCATCGGCAACGCAGCAGCCTTCATCATTCCCAACGGTGAAGGATTACGCCAGGAACTACTGTCAACCAGGCTGTTTGAACCAGCGAAGCTCGTCGCAGTGCCGGTAGGTGTGGATACAAACGTGTTTCGCTCTGCTGCCACCGATGAACGTGCCCGTCTACGCGCAGTGCTGGGTTTGAACGCTGATGCCAATCTCTGGCTGTTCGTTGGACGCTGGGAAGTCGAAAAAGGCAGTAAAGAACTCACTGAAGCAGCACTGAAGCTGTTATCAACTGCGTCGCACGCGCATTTGATTGTGGTGGGTCCTGTTATCGACCATGAGGCACGTGCGGCGTTGTCCGCGCTGGGCGATCGGGTCCGTTTCACCGGGGCGCAGACCACATCTGAAGTTGCCAATTGGATGCTGGTTGCCGATGCCTTCGTGCTGCCCAGCTACAAAGAGGGGCTGCCCAGCGCGCTCTTGGAAGCAATGGCAAGCGGATTGATCCCAATCATTAGTGCGGTAGGAGGTATCCCAAATGTGATCCAATCGGGTGTAAACGGGCTGCTGATCAAACCCAGAAACGCCCGGGATTTAATTGAGGTGCTGCGCGCCTATCAAGCAAATTCCGCTGTCTATCGCTCGTTGGGGCAGCAGGCGCAGCGGACAATCGTCGAACATGGTTTTACACTTGACCAAGTTGGTGAGCAGTTGAACAGGTATTTGACCGTATGTCTTCCCGTATCTCCCTAAGCCGCACTTTCTGGCGCCTCATCTACGAAATCCTTGCCCGTAACATCACTGATGATTTCTGGGCGTATCCCCTTAATCGGCTAGGGCAGCGGTTACGGGTAATATGTATTCGAGGCTTTGTCCAGCAATGCGGGAAAGGTCTGAAAATAGGCCCCAATGTTACCCTATCATGGGAAAACGTCATCGGAGACAATGTAACGATTAATGCCAACTGCAAGCTACAAGGCTGCCGCATTGACGACTATGCACTGATCGCGCCTGAATGCTATTGCGTGATCCGTAACCACGAGTATCGAGCTCCTGATATTCCCATCGTCAACCAAGGATATACGACCGAATGTCCGCCGCACATCGGGCGCGATGTGTGGATCGGCGCACGAGTGCTGCTGCTGCCTGGCATTACCCTAGGTGAAGGCAGCATCATTGCCGCTGGCGCAGTAGTCAATAGCGATACTGAACCGTACAGCATTGTTGGCGGAGTCCCAGCGAAGCGCATCGGCTATCGAGGGAAGGAAACCGCCGATGCCACGTAAAGTCTGCCACATTTCGACTGTTCACAGCCCGTTTGATCAGCGCATTTTTCATCGAGAATGTCATTCGCTGGTAGAAGGCGGATGGGAAACCCATTTGCTGGTGCAGCTGGATGACGCCGAAATGATGATCAATGACGTACATCTGCATAGCGTGGGTAAAGAACGACTCAATGCCCAGCGAATTAACGCACTGCAGCGGCTCACGCGCCTTCGGAAGGCGTACACCTTGGCCATCCAACTGCGCGCGGATGTCTACCACCTGCACGATCCGGAACTGATACCGCTTGGTTTGCTGCTCAAGTTGCGGTTGAAAGCCACTGTGATTTTCGACTCGCATGAAAACAACGTCGCCTATTTTCAACACAAGAATTATATCAACTCTGTACTTCGCTCCATTCTGATTGCAGGCACAGCATGTGCAGAAAGGCTTGCCGCGCGTTACTTTGATGCCATCGTCACTGCAGATCAAGGTGTAGCTGATCTGTACACCAAAACCTACCGTGCGCGCCGCGTCGAGGTGATTTATAACTTCCCGCTCGTGCCGCTGTTCACGCTCGATGCCGCACATGCGCCGCCCGAGCAACCATTTGACCTAGTGTACCACGGCACTATTCCCAAATATCACCTCGAAGTCGCCTTTGAAGTCGCGGAGCGGTTGCGCGAGCGCGGAGTACAAACGCGCTGGTTGTTCTTCGGCAAATGCCCGGCGGTTGCATGGGCACAGGAAGAACTGGTGAGACGCCAGCTCAATGACTATTTCGTTATCGATGCCAACCCTGTCCCACATGCGCAAGTTGCCGCACGGGTGACGCAGGCGAAAATCGGCTTTATCCCCTTGCCCGACCTACCCAAGTTCCAGATGAATATTCCGACCAAACTCTTTGAGTTCATGGCGTTGAAAATGCCGGTAGTACTCAGTAATTTGCCTCCTAGTCGCCCCTTTGTAGGCGATGGTACATGCGCAATTATGGTGCCCTCCGACGACTATGGCGCGTATGCTGACGCTATCGTTAAGCTATTGGACGACCCAGTGCTGCGCGCCCAGATGGGCGAAATCGGTCGCGAACGCATTGACCAGAGTTTTAACTGGGAAAACGAATCCAAAAAGCTACTGAGCCTCTATGACGAACTCTAAGTTTCAACCTGAACTGATTGTCAATGCCGATGATTTCGGGCTAACTCCGGACACAAATCGCGCTGTTGATGAGCTCGCCGGACTGGGCACCATATCCTCGACGAGTGTTATGGCGAATATGTCCTATGCCATGGACTCAGCTGAGCTTGCGGACAAACATCCACGGTTTGGCATCGGGTTGCACCTGAATTTCACAGCGGGACGTCCGCTGACTGCTGGCAAGTCGTTCATCGGAGAAGACGGTAATTTTCTGCTGTTCAATGATCTTGTACGCAATACCTTGCGTGGGCAGATCAACCATCACGAAATCACCCGCGAAATCGAAGCACAGATCTCACGTCTCCAGTCGTTTATTGGCGGTAGGCGAATTGAACACTGGAACTCACATCAAGGCATCCACCGCTACGAACCGTTTTACAGCGCTGCACTTGCAGTTTGCAAAGCCCATGACATCCATGCTATGCGTGGACATCGACATTACTTCGTCCAACCGAGTACTCCATTCGAGGCACGTCCGCCCAAACTGCAAAGAGATGGGGTACGCCGTATAGGGACTGAGATATACTATAATATTATGACACTTCGTGCTCGCCGACATTTCCTACTTGCCAAAGGATTACTCACGGGTAAGGATGTCGCTACGCTGGAGCTGTTGCACTGGGTCGCAGACCTTGGCGTTCCCACGCCAGTTGCTGTATGGGAGATTCCTTGTCATCCAGCAATCAGTGATGCGGGACTGACGGAAAAAGAGCGCAAAATACAACGGGAGCAGGAGTATCGATTCTTCAGGTCTCCCGCTTGGTTAGATTCCATTGCCAGCGGGCACGTACGCCTGACCAGATTTTCCTCTTTAAGCAAGGACTAGTTGATATGGCAAACACCTATGAACGAATCTACAACGCCGCTCCTTGGTGTTTGAAAGAACTGCTTGTTTCCTTGGAAGCATGGCGGCGCAACCGCCACCGCCGCTATGGCGATTATGCTGCCGTGCGGCGCGACAATAGCTTTGATCACTATCGTCTTCCGTTTGAAGCACACCGCGCTTTGCAGTTGGAATCTTTGCAGGCGTTAATCACCACTGCAAAGGCAAAGTCACCATATTACCGCTACCTGCCCGATTGCGTTCACAGCCTCGATGATCTCGGGTCAATTCCTGTCCTGACCAAAAGCGACGTTCGCCAGCACACCAGCGATATGATCACCCAAGGCACTTCTCCTAACAAATTATGGAAAGGCATCACCAGCGGCTCAACAGGCACGCCACTGACTTTCTATGTCGGCAAGACGGGCATTCGCGAACGATTCGCCATTCAGGACGAATATTATGCTATTTATGGCTGCGAGTACGGCACGAAACGGGTGCGCTTCGGCGGTTCGAAAATTGCGCCGTCCGACCGTCCGACCCCACCATTCTGGATCATCAATCGCTACGACAATCAGCTGCAAATGTCCCCTTACCACATGCGCCCGGATCGACTTGCGCTGTATGTGGGTAAGCTTAACCAGTTTCAACCGCTTTATCTGACAGGTTACGCCCACGCGCTGTATAACCTGGGTAAGCATCTGGTGGAACATGGCGGGCTGACGGTGCAAATCCGCGCCATCTTTACTGATAGTGAAGGCACACCACCCCACTACATCTCAATCATCGAAGAGGGCTTTAACACTCAGGTACACGATGTCTATGGGTTGGGCGAGGTTGGGTGGGCTGCAGTACAGTGCCCACAGGGTAAATACCATATACTCGAACGCACCTGCATTATGGAAATCGTTGATGACGACGGTAAGCCCGTTCCCCCTAAGGAATCTGGACGCATTGTTGTCACTGACCTAACCCAGACCGATGTCCCATATATCCGCTATGACACTGGCGATATGGGCACGCTCTCCGAAGAAGTCGGTTGCGCGTGTGGTTGGCAAACTCGCATCCTGCAAGGCATCGATGGGCGCGCTGATGACTTACTGATCACACCGAGTGGGCGGCGCGTTGGGCGCTTAAGCCATGTTACCAAGCCAGGACGTGGTATCCGCGAAAGCCAAATTGTGCAGACTGCACCCGACAAAGTAGTGATTCGCGTTGTTCCTCTGCCTTCCTTTGACTCGTCCAGTATGGAGGAAGTCGTCGCAGTTGCCCGCATGATGATCGGCGAAAACATTGACATTACTTGGGAGACGGTGGACTCAATTCCGCGAACCAACCGGCACAAGTTCAAGCACGTGCTGCGAGAATTCACACCGAACGCCTGAAATATGCGTGTCCTCTACCTGCACCAGTACTTTGCCACGCACCAAGCATCAGGAGGAACTCGCTCGTTTGAGTTCACACAACGGCTGCTACGCGCCGGACATGAGGTATGTATCGTGACCTCCTCGGCGATGCTACCTGCGCCCTACAATACCTTTACCACTACTACGAAAACCGAAATTGATGGCATTTCGGCGGTGGTGATTCCCGTCCCCTATTCCAACAAAATGTCATTCTCGCGCCGCATCTTGGCGTTTATTCACTTCGCACTGGAAGCAACCCACGCGGTACTGCGGCAGCGCGCCAACGTCATTTTCGCCACTAGCACGCCACTAACCATCGCTATTCCCGCCGTCATTGCCAGTCGGCTCCTACGTGTGCCCATGGTCTTTGAAGTGCGTGACTTGTGGCCCGAGCTACCTATCGCCATTGGCGCACTGACCAACCCCATAGCTATACAACTTGCTCGCTTACTGGAATGGATCGCTTATCACGCCTCGGCGCATGTCGTCGCGCTGTCTCCAGGCATGGCGCAAGGGGTGATCCAACGCGGCATGCCCCCCGAACTCGTAACGGTTATCCCTAATAGCTGCGACGTAGCGCTGTTCGATGTGCCGCCCAACCTTGGACAGCCCATCCGCGAACGTCTAGGATTAGCACTTGGTCAGCAGTTGATCGTCTACACAGGTACGTTTGGTATCATCAACGGCGTGGACTACTTGGTTGAAATCGCCGCACACATGATGTTTCTCGCCCCACAGGTGCGTTTCCTCTTAATCGGCGATGGTAAAGAACGCGATCATATCATCGCACGCGCCCGTGAAACCGGCGTATACGAGAAGTCGCTATTCGTGTGGAATCCAGTGCCCAAGGCAGAAATGCCAGCGGTGCTGGCAGCTGCCTCAGTTGCGATGTCGGTGTTTGTTGACCTGAAACCGATGTGGAATAATTCCGCCAACAAGTTCTTTGACGCGTTGGCTGCTGCTAAGCCCATTGCAATCAATTACGGTGGTTGGCAAGCTGACATCCTCGAAAGCAGCGGTGCAGGGATCGCGCTTTCGGGTACCAACTTTGCCCAAGATGCGCGACGCCTAGCAGAGTGGATTCAGGATGCAGATGCACTAGAACGGGCATCGCAAGCGGCGCGCCATCTCGCTTATAACGAGTTCCACCGCGACCTTATGGCGCAAAAACTTGAGCGTGTGCTTCAGCAGGTTCATGAGACCCATACCTAAGCCTGCCAATGAATACTAGGTGTATAGTCCCAGAGTATAGTGGTACAGTCTCCACTCTACAAAAGGAGCAATTATGGCACAGGTACTCCACGGCAGCGCCCGAACGACAGCGACAGTCCGTCGCGCAATTCAGGCAAGTCAAGCGAGCATAAGAAGCCTGGCGAAGCAATATGGTCTTAACCCCAAAACGGTCGCCAAGTGGAAGCAGCGCAGTGACGTGCAGGATGCGCCGATGGGTCCGAAACAGGCGCATTCGACGGTGTTGAGCGTCGAAGAAGAAGCGCTGATAGTCGCGTTCCGCAAACACACCTTGCTCCCCCTGGATGACTGCCTCTATGTCTTGCAGGAAACGATTCCGCATCTGACGCGCTCAGGGCTGCATCGCTGTTTGCAGCGTCACGGGATCAGTCGGTTGCCCGAAGTGGCCGACAAACCGGTGAAGAAAAGCCGCTTCAAAACCAATCCCATCGGCTATTTTCACCTCGACATTGCTGAAGTGCAGACCGAAGAAGGCAAGCTGTACCTGTTTGTCGCCATTGATCGCACCTCCAAATTCGCCTTTGCTGAGTTGCACGAGCGGATGACCCGATTGGTGACTGCCGAGTTCTTGCGCCATCTGATTGCTGCCGTGCCCTACAAAATCCATACCATCCTCACCGACAACGGCATCCAGTTCGCCAACCGGGAGAGCGACCGCTACGCCTTCCCGCTGCTGTTTGACCGTATCTGCGCCAAACACGGGATTGAGCATCGCCTGACCAAACCCAATCATACTTGGACGAATGGCCAGGTAGAGCGCATTAACCGCACCCTCAAGGAGGCGACCGTCTATCGTTACTACTACGATACACATCAGCAGCTTCGAGAGCATCTGACGACCTTCTTGATGGCGTACAACTTTGCCAAGCGGCTGAAGACGCTAAAGGGACTTACGCCCTATGAATACATCTGTCAACAGTGGCAACTCCATCCCGAACGCTTCCTATCTGATCCGTCCCATCTCACTTTGGGACTGTACACCTAGGATATTGATATGAGTTATCCAGGCAAACGCGCCCTTGACCTCGCTCTGTCGGTTCCTATGCTCATACTGTTTTCGCCGTTGCTGTTAGTAATCACGCTGCTCGTGCGAATTCAGATGGGATCGCCTGTGCTTTTTTACCAGCAGCGACCTGGACTGAATGGGGAGTCCTTTACCATGTACAAATTCCGCACGATGATCGATGCCCGCGACGCAACTGGCAAGCTGCTGCCTGATGCAGATCGACTCACATTCCTAGGGCGTTTTCTGCGCTCTACCAGCCTCGATGAGTTGCCCGAACTGTTCAATGTTGTGATCGGAGACATGAGCCTCGTCGGACCACGGCCTCTGCTTATACAATATCTCAACCGGTACACCCCTGAGCAGGCACGGCGTCACGAAATACGACCTGGAATTACCGGCTGGGCGCAAATCAACGGGCGAAATGCTATTACTTGGGAACAAAAGTTTGCCCTTGATGTGTGGTATGTCGATAACTGCTCGCTTTGGCTTGACCTCAAAATCATTGTGCTGACTGTCTGGAAGGTGCTTCGACGCGAAGGTATTAGCCAAAAGGGACATGTCACTATGCAAGAGTTTTTAGGCTCACACTATCCAAGGAAGGAGAGACCTGATGCTCACTGACATTCGAAAATTGAGATTTATTGGTGAGAAAGTCAAAATATATGAGATGGCGAAGCTAGCTAAACCTGAAGCAATTGAAATTGGTGAAGGAACACAGATTGACGACTTCTGTTTTATATTTGGCGGTGAGGGTGTTGTCATTGGTCGCTATAACCATATCTGCTCTTTCGTAACGGTTATCGGAGGAGGAAAACTGATCACAGAAGATTATGTGGGTATCTCTGCAGGTTGCAGGATAGTTACAGGTACACAGCACTACGGAGACGGTCAACGCATGGTTCCAGTTGTGAGTGAAGAACAACAACTAGTTATTCGAGACACTGTATTCTTAAAAAAGGATGCGTTCCTAGGCAGTAATGCAATAGTCTATCCAGGTGTGACTATTGGCGAGGGCGCCATCATTGGTGCAGGAGGAATCGTTACAAAAGATGTTGATCCTTGGACGATAAATGTTGGAGCACCTGTTCGCGTTGTGGGGGAGCGACCGAAAGTAAAATATGAATAACAAGGAAGCATGATACACTTCCGATTGTGGCATTTACCGAAAATCGCACCAGTTCGTCGAGGTTATGCTATTCTTGGTATTGTCGCAGTCTTGGTTCTTACACTAGCATTAACCCACGCTCTATGGCTACCTTCTATCTTTGCGTACTTGGATGTCAGTGAGCCACCACGCTTGGCTGATGTTATTGTTGTGTTAGGTGGCGGCGGCGGACAGCGCGAGAGATTCGCAGCACGACTCTACGAACAGGGATATGCTCCTCTTATTCTAGTCAGTGGTTATACGGACAAGATGCAGTACGCCCTAAATATCCTTGCTGAGAACGGTGTCCCCGAAGATCGCCTGTTGATTAATGATGAAGCTACCAGCACATATACTGAGGCACAGCAAGTTCTGGATTTGCTTATGGAAATTGACGCACAGTCGGCGTTAATCGCCACTGATGCGTTCCATACCCGCCGAGCAAGAGCAACCTACGAACGTGTGTTTGGTGAACATAACATTGAAATCACATTGGTATCTCCCGATCCAGGCATAGAACCGACGACTTGGTGGAACTCTGTGTACCGTGACTTCGTAGTAACGGAATATGCTAAGATGCTCTACTATTGGGCTGTATACGGTGTTTGGTCAGGTTGAGTCTGCTTCATTACATTCAGTTGCTCTGGTATTCCCCACTGCATACTTGATAATCATTTAACCGTGCAACAGGTGCATATATTCTTCATTCTGAACTTCAGACTGTTCAGAATCTCCACTCCACACTAAGCTACTATTTCAGAGACGCCACCCAAGTCTTAATCCTCTTTTTGCTTTGAAATATATAAATAGGCAGTATTATAGACCTATGTACAATCATTGAAGAGATCGAAGAAAACGTCGATGTCTGAGCGAATCTATCTTTCCCCACCACACATGTCCGGCAAAGAACTCACGTTGGTGCAGCAAGCATTCGCCGACAACTGGGTTGCCCCTGCCGGTCCTCACCTATCCGCTTTTGAACAACAGTTTTGCGAATACATAGGTGCTCCGTATGCCCTCGCGCTTTCCTCGGGTACAGCAGCGATTCATCTTGCGCTCCTGACCACTGAGGTGCAAGCTGGCGATGAAATCCTGGTATCGACGCTCACCTTTGCCGGCAGCGTCAATCCCATTCTATATATTGGCGCTATACCAACGTTCATCGATAGCGAATCTGACTCCTGGAATCTAGATCCCAATTTGCTTGAGGACGTGCTACAACTGCGTGCCAAAACAGGCAAGCTGCCGAAAGCGGTCATCGTCGTGCACCTCTACGGACAATCGGCAGATATGGAACCCATCATGAACCTCTGCGAACAGTATGGCGTGATGGTTATCGAGGACGCAGCCGAGGCGCTGGGCAGCAGCTATCAGGGCAGGCATCCGGGCACATTCGGGCGAATTGGGACATTTTCCTTCAATGGCAACAAGATCATCACCACTGCTGGGGGTGGGATGTTTGTCTCAGAGGAAAAGTCTTTAGTCGATCATGCGCGCAAGCTCTCCAGCCAATCTCGCGAGCCCGTCCCGCATTACGAACATACCGAAATCGGCTACAACTACCGGATGAGCAATATTTTGGCTGCGATTGGCTGCGGTCAATTGAGCATCATGGAAGAGCGCGTTCGCCGAAAACGTGAAATCTATGACTACTATCAGGCACGCTTGAGTCACATTCCTGGACTGACCTTCGTTCCTGAAGTGCCATATGGGCGTCACAACCGCTGGTTAACTGTCATACTCATCGATCCTGAACAGTTTGGCGCAGATCGAGAGCAGGTTCGTCTGACGCTGGAAACACACAATATCGAGTCACGCCCGCTGTGGAAGCCGATGCACCTTCAGCCAGTGTTCCAGCAGTATGAAGTAATCGGCGGTGCAGTGTCTGAAATGTTGTTTGAGCGCGGACTGTGTTTGCCGTCTGGAACTGCAATGACAGACGAGCAGCTAGATACTGTTATTTCAATCATCTGCCAGATCCACGAACAGCGTCCAGTACAGTGAGCATCGCCGCTCGCTCCATAAGCTGGCGGCGCAGCGCCAGTCTAATATCAACAAACGATCCAGCGCGATGGTGAATGACCATGGCGCCGGATTGTTTTTAGCCTGAAATGTGACGGTAATGTCTGAACGAATCAGGATGATTGATCAGGCTTGCTTGATTTCATCCAGAATTTTCAGGTAGTGCGGGTTGTACATGATGCCGAGCACATTCCCGAATGGGTCAACCACGGACGCTGTAATGAAGCCTGACTCCCGAGGCGTGAGCGGATCGTATTCTTTCGCGCCCATTGCCTTCAGCCGCTCAAGCGTTCCGTCAATATCATCGATATGCCAGTGGAGAATTGCACCGCCCGGACCGGATGCCGCACCCTTCGGCGCGTACCGCCGGTCGATGATACCCAGCTCGTGCTGGTAATCGCCGATGCGAAATTCGATGTATGCCAGGTTTTCGGGGTTGGGTCGCTCAAAGTACGGCTCGATGCCCAGCAGCTCAGAATACCATTTCCTGGCTGCTGCTATATCGTCGGCGAAGTAATTGACGGTCGCCATTCCGCGCAGCGTGTGTGCATTGGTCATTTCTGCTCTTCCTCTCTTCGTGTGTCGCGATTTCTGATTTCATTGTAAGAGAGGCAAGTGACACCATTATGGCAACAGCGTTTTGCTATCTGGAAACATCCCCGACTCGGTGATTTTCCAGAAGGCGTTCCGCCTCATGTGCCAGCAGCTCACGCAGCGACTCTGGCTCAATGACACGGACATGTGATCCCCAACTGAGCAGCCAACCTAGAATATCGCCGGGCTGCCGGACAGCGAGCGTGACGAGCAGACCATCGGGATGCGCCTCCTGCGCTGTCTGATAGAACGACGGTGTTTCCTGAATGCGGCGCGCCGCCTCATGGTCGAAGAGTGCCCGCACGTCTAACGTTCGATCATCGTCGCTGCTGAGCTGGATCTCAAAATCATGCGGACGCGCAAATATCCTCTCCAGCGTGACAACATTCTCCATCCGTTCCAGCCGAAAATGTCGGATGTCCCGGCGCAGATGGCAGTAGGCGATCAGCATCCATCCACCGCCCACATGGATCAGCGCATACGGGTCGACTTCGCGAACATCTGCTGCATTTGTTTGGTCACTGCGATAGCGGGCATGGTAGCCAAAGCGTACCGTCTTGCGCTCGACGATCGCATTCCGCAACTGCCGGAGCGTGTCCGGCGCAGATAGTTCGTTGAATGATATAAATTGGATGCTGCGCTGAAGGTATTCGACTTCGTGGCGCAGTTGTTCCGGCAGCACTGACACAATTTTATGGCTTGCCGATTCTGCCGCGCGTCGATATTGAGCATCGAAGTTCTGCGCGACAAAATCCGCGCCGAGCAGCAGCATGATTGCTTCAGCCGTGTTGAAGGACAGCGGCGGCAGGAAATACCCCTCGACCAGTGAGTACCCCTGCCCTGGAATGGACACAACTGGGACACCTGACTCATCGAGCGCCAGCATGTCGCGGTAGATCGTGCGCTTGCTGACCTCAAACGTCGCGGCAAGTTCCTCGGCACGTACCTGTTTCTTCGCCTGTAGTTCCAGTACGATGGCAAGCAGCCTGTCTGTGCGGTTCATCGAGTCTCCACACTCAGCACCTGGAGTGAACTTGTCAAGTTTAGCAGGTTACATTATCCTGCCTCCAATAGCGATCTATTCACCGGGCAACAGTATGATGCGGCTGGTCTATCCCTTCACAATCTGCCCTACCCTCGTCCAGTGGATGCCCAATAGCAATGCCAAGCGAGTCCGCAGAGGCAATTCGGCGGACTCGCTTCAGCGGTGTCGTGCTACTGTCTACAGCGAGAGCAGGTAAGCGATCAGAGCGCGGATCTCCGCTTCGCTCAGGCTTTGCTCAAATACATCGGGCATCACATTCTGATACCCCTCGACCACGTATTCCCCCGGGTCAACAATGCTGGTGTGCAGATACTCCGCTGCCGTCTGTCCTCGCACACGGCTCTCGGCACGCTCGCTAATCCCCGCCATGCCGGGACCGACAATCTGCGCAGAATCGAGCGCGTGGCAGGTCGAGCACGAAGGCATACCGCCGATGGACTCGGCGAAGAGTTGTTCACCCCGCGCGGCGTCGCCAGGGTCGCTGTTATCAGTCACACCGGATGTGTCCGGCTGAACTCTCGGCGGGACGCTCGTTTGTCGCGCAGCACTGGGCTGCTCCGTGGTCGCACAGGCAGCCAGCACAAGGCTCAGGATTAGGAGACCCGCAAAGCGCTGCCAGTGAAATGAGCGTAGACTCATGTTGATTTCCTTTCGCTGCGTTATTCACCGCGTGATTTCGGGAGCAGCGCGCGCCAGATCAATTTCGCGAGATGCAGCGCCGTCCAGAACATTAACAGTGCGTTGACTGCATGAAGCGCTCGAAACGCGGCCGGCAGCCCCAGTGAAGGGAGCATGTACACGATGACATACTGCATTGCGTAGAGGACGAATATCAGTATGCTGAACATCACGATACGCCGCGGCAACCGTCCGATCAGGCTGACGATGACGATCAACGCTGGCAGCGGTCCCATTGCTGTCCCCAGACTGCGGTGGTCAATCAGATAGCGTGGATCTGCCAGCAGAGTCGCGCCCGCGAAAAACACCTGTAGGATGACCGCGCCCGCGAACAGCAGCACGAGCAGCAGGTGAAGACCACGAAGCGCGGTGACAACGCCCGACACAGGCTGCCGATCACTTTGCAGGCGATCAGACGGATACGATGTTGTTGCCATAGTGATTACCTCCCCTGTGTACTTGGAGTGCGTTCAACGTAAAGCTGCGCCTGCTCGGGCAGCTCGTCCGCTTTGAGACCTGGCGCAGACTTCAGTGACATCCACTTGCCCTGCGACATCGCGCCAATGACGAGACCGGCGCTCACCAGAACAATGTTCTTCAGGATGTACTGCCCTTCCATCGTTGGTACGGTCGGGAACTGCACCCACGTCTCCTGCGGGAAAAGAATCATCGGCGTGAACGTGCCAAGCATCTGCACAAACAGCAGCAGCAGCGTCACGCGCAGATAGCGGTTGGTGATCAGCCCCAGCCCAATCAGGCATTCCCACAGCGCCAGAATGGGCAGCGATAGTGAAGGCGTCACCACGCCGAGCGTTAGCGTTTCAATGGTGCGAGTCGCGAGATCCTGCGCCGGACTGACTTCCGGGAAAAACTTCAGCACTCCAAACCAGAGAAACACGATCCCGAGGCACACCCGCAGCAGTACGAGACTGAAGCGTGCGGTGCCAGCGGGTAAAGGGTGATTGGCTTTTTCCAGCCAGCCATTGAGATACTGCATCCTGATCCCTCATATAACTCAATCCATCGATCTTCCGGCTGACAGCCAAAGCAATGGTGCAGCGGTTCAGCCAGATGGAAACATGGTATGAAGTTTGAGGCGAACGGACATCACCCGAATCAGGTGATATGGCAATGCAGCCGTCGTGAGGGAGATTATCAACGCAAGCACGAAAATGAATGAGAGGCGAACGAATCGCCTCTCATAATCTTGTAAACGGAAGGTCAATCGTGGCTCAGATCAGATTGAGCGAACGCGCCATCTCACGTGCCTGCCGACGGGTGCGGATGTTGAGCTTGCTGTAAATGTTCTTAACCTGCGTCTTGATCGTGTTAATGGAAACGCCAAGCGCATCGGCAATATCGGGGTTCGACTCCCCTTCGGCAATCAGCAGGAACACACGCTGCTCCTGCGGGCTGAGCGGATCAACCGTCGCCAGCACTTCCAGCCGGTCCGTAAGCTTGTTGCTGGTCTGATCCTGCGTCAGTTCGTGCTGAAGACGACGCACGAATTTCGTCTGCTCCAGATTATCCCCTGTCGAAATGCTCCTGAGCAGCATCTCCATCGCTTCGCCTTCCTGCACAAAAGCACGGACATAGCCCGCCTGATAGGCAAATTCGAGGGCACGATGCAGCGCCTGGTACGCTTCCAGCAGCGATCGATCCACCGCGTGAGCCAGCGCTTTCAGGATCAGGATTTCAAGCTCAGAACGTCCGCGCTGTCCAGTCGCGCTGCGCACGTACCAATCTTCCAGCCGTTCAAGGGCGGGCGCGGTTTTCCCCTCTGCCAGCAGCAGCCGCGCCACGACCAGCGCTTCGCGTTCCTGCTGCAGCAGAAATGGACTGTTCTCGCTCTGCTGAAGCGCCACATGCCATGCGCTTGCCGCTGCGATATCGCCGGACATCAGCGCCAGCCACGCTCCCCATGCTCGCAGCGTGCGCACATGCACGACCATGTCTACTCTGGATGCAAGCGTATGGAGCAAACGCCTTGCCTCATCCGCGTCGCCCTGCGCGTGTTTCAGGCGCGCCCGCAGGATCGCGGCATCGACCATGACATGTTTGTCGCCAACCTTTTCGGCAGTGGCAAAAGCTTCTGTCACGTCGTGCTCAACGCTTTCAAGATCGTTACGCTCGAAAGCGACAGTTGCCAGCCCGACGTGCGCCCCTGCCTTTTCACGCGGCTGGTGAGCAGATAACACCATCAACTGGTGAAAATGCTGCTCGGCATCATCCAAACTACCCTGAGACAGCGCAATCTGTCCCTTGAGCAAAATCGCAGACCGCTTCGCGAATTCGTTGCCGACGGACTTATTGAGCGATTCGCTCTCGTCCACCAACTGGCGCGCGCTGCCATTTTGCCCTATCAAGTACTGCTCCATCCCCAGATTGAGCAGCAGAATGGCGCGCCATTCGGTTTGTGTTTCGGGCAGCAGTTCCAACGCCTGCCGAGAGGTGACAAATACCTGATAGTAGTTACCCTGCCAGTATTCGACCAGTGTGCGAAACGCGAGCAGTTCGCCCAGTCCGGTGGTATTGCCGTCAGCTTGCCAGCGTTCGGCTGCCATTTGCAGCACTTTGTTAATCTGGATCGCGGTTGCTGGCGCATGACGGTCAGAGGTGAAAAGGATGGCGACGCCAAGCGTCATGCACAGCGTTGGATGCTGTGCGATCACGTCGTCGGGAAGCTGCGCAAGCCATCGACGCAGCGTGTGATATTCGGTGTTCCGCTTGACAAGCTGCGGCTCAATCAAGCCCTCGATCAGCGCGGCGGCATCGGCAAAATCGCGCGCCGCCAGCGCCGCCTCGACTGCTTCGGGCAGATGCCTATGCGCTGCATACCAGCGGCTCGCTCGCCGCTGGAGTTCACGCACTGCGTCGTCGCCCATCTGCTGACGTGTGAGCTGCTGTAATGCCTCGGCAACCAACGCATGCAGGCGATACCACGTCCCTGAATCATCCAAGGGCACAAGGAAGATATTGGCGCGCTCCAGTGTTTCGAGCACCTCATGGCTGTCGTCGCGCAGGGTTACCGCAGCACACAGCGAACCCGACAGACGGCTGAGGAACGAAACTTGCAGCAGAAAGTCACGCTGCGTTTCCGGCAGGGTCGAAAGCACTTCAGAGTACAGGTATTCCAGCACGTGCCGGTGAATGCCTGAAAACATGTTCAACATAGGTTCTCGTTCTGCCGGATGGTGCTTCTGAAGCGCGAGGCTGACAAGGCGCAGCCCCACGATCCAGCCTTCGGTGATGTTTTCGAGCTTTTGGATGCCTGTCTGAGAGATGGCATCCGGCAGTGACTGGCGGGCAAACACTTCGACCTCATCGAGCGAGAAGCGCAGGTCAGCGGCTCGAAGTTCGAGAAGCTCATTTTCTGCGCGCAGTCGGGCAACCGGCAGTGGTGGGTCGGTTCGCGTCACCATGACCAGATGCAGCGACGCGGGAAGATGGGCAAGAGTCGCTGCCAGCAGCTCATGGACTGCCGACGTAGTGATGGCATGATAATCGTCAAGCACCAGCGTATAGATGCCCTCAAGCGCGCTCATATCGTTGAGTAAGCTGGTGAGGGCAGCCATAAAGCGATGCTGCTGCGTTTCCAGCACAACCAGCGCGTCAGCGCCAACATCGGGATCGAACTGCTGGCACACCGCGATCAGATAACGCAGAAAACGCACCGGATCGTTGTCCCCCTCGTCGAGCGTCAGCCAGCCAACCGAAAACGTTGCGTCGCTGACCCATTGGCTGATCAGGTGGGTTTTCCCGAACCCAGCCGGTGCCGAGACCAGTGTCAGCCGGCGTTCCACCGCCTGATTGAGCCGTTTCAACAAAGCCTCGCGCCGGACAAAAGGAACACGCAGCCGTGGATGTGACACTTTGGTATGCAGGATTTCGGTGATTCCCTGCTGCTGATAATGCTGGTTTTGAGCAATCATCGGCACCTCACTCTCTACCACTCCGATTCTCGTCATGAGAACTGCCCATCGTCCCTGTAACACAACTGACTCCTAAATGGTGTCCAGTAGGTCATGTGATCCGCAATGAGGAATGGTGGGTTTTAACAAGTGGTATACGTAAGCCTCGCTGGAATGGTTGCGCGAAAGACCGGCTCAACCGCCAACAGCTACCTGTTCACCAGGCATCAATATGATTCGGTGGCTGTTTGACCCTTCACAATCTGCCCTACCCTCGTCCAGTGGATGCCTAGCACCAGAATCGCCAGCAGATCATCAATCACTTTGGCAACCGGGAGCGTATCCCGGACGAAGATCACACCTGCCAGCGGCAGACCCTAGGCAATCCGTTCGTTGGCGTATTTGGTCATGGTATCCAGATCATGAGTGAGCAGAATGCGCCCTGCTTTTGCAGCCCATTCCAGCACAGCCGGATCATCCGCACCAGACAGTTCGGTGTCTTGGACGCGAATCATATCGACATCAGGTTGCCGAGCACGCAGTCCCCGCACTATCTTTCTGTTGAAGTTCTCATCGAGCAAAAAGCGAATCATTGGCGATTTCGCTGCTGTTCCTGATAGGCACGCAGACGGGTTCGCAGAGCGCGGGCTTCCGAGGTCAGGTTCGCTGATGTGATGAGTGTGTTTAGCCCACCACATGCTTCATTCAATCATTTCCGTTTCCATCGCATCTGTTCTCCGTGATACAATCATTTTAACCAAGTCCGTACTGGTAGAGAAATGGTTTACAGGATGATCTCTAGCCCGCCAACAATGACCGTCCCATTACAAACGGACGAACACGGCGCGATTCGTGTCAGCGGCACGCGGGTCACGCTGGATGTTATCATTACTCGCTTCAAGGAGGGGGCTACCCCTGTCGAAATCCACGAGAGCTTCGACGTGCTGCCGATTAACGACATTTACGCCGTCATAGCCTATTATCTGGCGCACCGCAACGAACTCGACGCTTATATCCAGCGCCGCGAAGAAGAAGGCGAACGCCTGCGCCAGGAATGGGAGGCGAAGTATCCACCCAAAATCACCCGCGCAGAACTGGAACGTCGGATGGCAGCTCGCAAAGAGCATCAAGACGAATAATGCGCGTAGCAGCCGATGAAAACTTCGATGGCAGAATTTTGAAGAAACTGCACCTGCTCTTCCCTGATCTGGATTTGTTGCGCGTGCAGGACACCGAAATGTACCAGCAGCCCGATCCGGTTGTACTCGAATGGGCAGCACATGAAAACCGCATTATCCTCACACACGATGTACAAACACTGGTCAGTGACGCTTACGCACGAGTCGAGCAGGGGTTGCCAATGGCGGGCGTGATCCTTGTCCCTGAGACGCTCAGTATCGGCAAAGCTCTTGAGTATCTCGAATTGCTCATCGGCGCGAGCGATCCAGAGGATTTTACCGACCGCGTGACGTTTATCCCGCTGTCCTAATCCTCCAGTATCCCCAACCGCCTTACCACACATCGAATGCTTTTGATGTCCTTATCACGCAACGCGTTCTGGTTGGTGCCTCTGCCGTAATGGTCCACCATTCGTATCCTTACTTCGCGCCTTTCACAATCTGCCCGACCCTCGTCCAGTGGATGCCCAGCGCTGCACCGATCTGCCGATAGCTCATACCCTGCTGGCGCAGTTCCAGGACGCGCTTTCGCAGCAAAGACTTGTCGGCGTTCATTTGTTCGCTTAAAGTTGAAGCAGGAATGGGAAGATCGAAGGGATGCACATGCCTAGTTAAGGGAGTACTGCCCCTCGATTTGTATATACGTTTTGTCCATACACCCTGTCAATCGAGTAAGCACATCCAGACGCACTACTTGCTCGCCCCAGCAATCCTGTATTTTTACCCATCAACACTGTAATTTTGCTGGTTCTACCGTTTTTGGTGGAAATACTCGACTTGGCAGGAAGAGGCGACGAGCAGATTTTCCAGCCAATCAGTTCGGTAGCACACGCCGTTCAACTTGTGAAATGGTGAGGTGAAAGGTGAACCAGATTGCAAGCGTGC
>JAUQWZ010000047.1 GCA_030834905.1 Aggregatilineales bacterium
CCTTCGCTTGGCTGAACAACTATCGTCGCTTGAGCAAGGATTATGAAGTCAATACGTCCTTGAGTGTTGGCATGGTCTATCTGGCTTCCATTCATACTTTGCTCAAGCGCATTCCCGCATAATATTCATATGGCTTCTAAGGATGAGTCGGCATCTTCGGTGAAACGCCGCCAGTTTACCAGAGACGCGCGCCTATGTTCCAGTACTGGCTTGTGGCGGGCTGCTTAACACTTGCGCACAGCTTTGAGGCGCTTATCCTTACGCTCAAAACAAACACCCCTGCCTTGTGAGCAGGGGCGCGGTTGAGGTGGAAGTGCCGGGAGTTGAACCCGGGTCCAAATGATTCGACAACACACATCTACGAGCGTAGTTAGCTGTTTAATTTCGGTGAGCGTAGCCCCAGCCAACGTGGTACGCGCTTACCTAGCCGTTGTCTCTTTGGCAGCCGCTTAACGGCGTCGCGGATGCCGCACTCTGCCTTTGGTGACGCCCACCGATCCTCCCGGACAGAGACGGGTGGGGTGGACGGCTGGGTTACTATGACCCAGCACCTTCGCTAAATCGCCTTAGGCGGCGTAAGCGAAAGCAGGTTGTTCGTTGTTGGCATTTATAGCCGTGCCCATTTTTGCGTGGTTAGGCGCCACGGCTCGCAGTATGAAATCAGCCTCACCTGTCGAAGCCATTTCACTCCCGCATATACTGATTATTATACCCGAAAAGCGGCAGTTTGCGACGTTAGAAACGCGAAAGAATAGCTGAACAGCAGCGATAAAATGAACCATTAAGGTACAGAGGACACGAAGAAGAGAGGGCGACCCGCCGGGTCGCCCACACAGGGATCTGCTTACTTGCCCAGCCGCTTCTTGATTTCCTCGGTCAGGGCGGGCACGATTTGATAGAGGTCGCCGACCAGACCGTAGCGCGCCATCTTGAAGATCGGTGATTCGGGGTCTTTGTTGATGGCGACGATGATCTTGCTGGTGCGCATACCCGCCTGATGCTGGATAGCGCCCGAAATACCGCAGGCGATGTACAGATCCGGCGAGACGACCTTGCCCGTTTGCCCGACCTGATGGGCATAGGGGATATAGCCCGCATCCACCGCCGCGCGGCTCGCGCCGACGGCTGCGCCGAGCGCGTCCGCCATTGGCTTGAGGACGTTCTCGAAGCCATCCTGCGCCTTCCAGACGTCGGGTTTGTCGGTGCCAGCGGGCGGCTCTTTGGGGTTGTTCGCCATGCCGCGCCCGCCAGAGACGATGATGCCCGCATCGGTCAGGTTGACAGTGCCAACTTCTGCCTCAAAAGCTTCGACCTTAGTGGCGATCTGGTCTTCGCTGAGGACGGGGGCGACGGTGGTGACTTCTGCCTGCGCGCCCGCCTGCGGCTCGGCGGCTTTGAATGCGCGCGAGCGAATGGCGACGAACTGCGTGCCATCGGCGGTGACGGCGGCGTCGCTGAGCACTTTGCCCGCGTAGGCGGGACGCTCGGCGCTTGCCTTGTCATCAGCCACTGTCAGCCTGAGCACGTCCGAAAGCATCGGGCTTTCGGTATCGGCAGCCGAGGCGGCGAGTAACTGGCGTCCCCGGCTGGTAGCGGCGGCGGCGACTGCCTTTGGACTGCTGTCCTGCACCAGCTTAGTGAGCAGGGCAGCATACGGCTCCAGGCGGAAATCGGCAAGGGTGGCGTCGTCTGAGACGAGTGCCTTCGACGCGCCATAGGTGGCTGCTTCAGCGGCAACGGCTGCCGCGTTCTGCCCAAAGACGAGGGCGGTCAGGGGAACGCCGAACTGATCGGCGAGGGTTTTTCCGGCTGCCAGCGCTTCCCAACTGGCGGGAATGGCTTTGCCGTTGAATGTTTCGATCCAGACGAAAACTGCGCTCACAGTACCTTCTCCTCAATCAGACGATCCAGCAGGGCGGCTGCCTGTTCCTGCGGCGTGCCTTCAATCATCTCGGTTTTGGTTTCGCGGGCGGGCAGGTTGCGGTATGCCGTGACCTGGGTGGTGGGCGCGGGCGCGCCGATGCCGAGTTCGGCAAGCGACCAGACGGGTATATTCGCCTTCGATGCCTTGCGAATGCCGATAAACGACGGATAGCGCGGCTCGTTGATATCCTTCATGACGCTGATGACGGCAGGCAGCTTGCTGGCGACGGTCTGCTTGCCCTCTTCGAGCAGCAGTTCAACCCTGATGGTTTTGGCGGCGTAATCGACGGCGTGGATTTTGGAGACATACGCCAGCGTCGTCCAGCCGAGCTTACGGGCGGTCTGGTAGATGTGCTGGTCAGTGCCAACATCGACGCTTTCCTTGCCGAACAGCACCAGATCGACATCGCCCAGCTTGTTGACGGCGGCAGCGGCGGCGACGGCATACGAAAGCGAGTCGCCGCCTTCGAGTCCGTCATCCCAGACGCGGATCGCTTCGTCGATGCCCATCGCCAGACTATGCTTGAGAGCTTCATTGTGGAGTTCAGGACCGATGGCGATAACGGTTGTTTTGCCGCCGTTTGCCTTTGCCTGCAAAATCGCTTCTTCAAGCGCGTACTCGTCCCAGGGGTTGACGACCGTGGCGGCGTCGCCCCAGGTGACTTTCCCGCTGCCGTCCACTTCAACGCGGGCGGCGGTATCGGGCGTGCTGCGGGTAAATACAACTACGTGCAAGGGAAACCTCCTCACAAAAGACAATAAGTACCGAGTACTGAGTACCAAGTACTGAACCTATGAGGATGATTTTAGCGCAGGCAGGGTGCTGAACTCAAAAATTGAATCAGGATTCGATTAAAGCGAGTAAGGAATGTAAAAGAAGTAACGAAAGTAAGAGAAGTAAACGCGATGGGGAGTGGGGAATATTGAGGACATATTCCGTAGGGGCGCAGCACGCTGCGCCCACATGACCGCGATTTTTCCCATTCCCAAACGATGAGGCTGCTTGCTATCGAGGCGGCGGTAGAATAGAGGAAGTCTGAACTCGAACCAACGGATAGAGCCGCATGATGATCGATCTGGTTAGCTTTGGAATTGTCATCGATGATATTGTTCTGCACGATGGAACGACCTATACCGGGCTTCCGGGCGGCGGCGGACCGCAAACGGCGTGGGGAATGGCGGCAGTTCCCGGAACGGGAAAGACAGTGGGACTGGTCGCCAGCGTCGGCGAGGATTTCGACACGCGGATGCTGGCGTCTATGCGCGCTGCTGGCGTAGACCTGGAGGGCGTGCGCCGAACCGCCACGGCAACGCCGCGCGCCTGGCAGTACATTGATGAAAAAGGCAGCCGCGTTCACCGCTGGCAGATACCGCCCGCGCAGTCTATCACGCTTGGCACATCATTGTATAACCTGCTGCCTGAGAATTATCGCGAGGCGCGCAGTTTCCACTGGGGGCTGCATCCTGAAAACCCGGCTCTGGCAGACGCGCAGCATCTGACCGCAATGGGAAAACGGATGTCGCTGGAGACGTTCAAGCCACCGCAGCAGCCGCTTGGCGCGGCGGCGCTGAGGCAAATCGTGACCGCCTGCACCGTCTTTTCGCCCAGTTGGTCGGAAGCTGCCGGGATGATTGGCAGCAGCGATCACTCCACCGTGATCGAGCGTTTTCGCGAGGCGGGCTGTCACATGCTGGCGCTGCGGCGGGGAGCGGCGGGCGCGGAAATCTGGGACTTCAAAGCAGGGCAGGCGGTGCGCGTTTCTGCCGTACCCACGGAGGTGATCGATCCGGTTGGCGCGGGGAATGCGTTCTGCGGGGGGTTTCTGGCAGCGCTGGATCAAGGCTTGGCAGAGGCTGCCTGCCATGCGGCGGCGGCGGCATCTTATCTGCTTGAGCAGTTCGGTCTGCCAGCGCAGCTTCCCACTGAGGCGGACTATCAGAAGCGAGTCGCCTTTGCGCGCGCTGGCATGGAGATTATTGGGTAATCGAGTCCCTTCAGCCGGGCATTGATGGTGATGTATAATTCAACGCTGGAAACGCAGGCTGCCAGACAGCGGACACGATATATCGTGTCCCTACTTGGTATCCTATGTGTCTTGGTGGTTCAAACCTTTTTTCTGGCGTCCTTGGCGACTTGGCGGTTCAACCGTATCTAAAGAAGACTCATCTGCACCGGCGGCTGCTTGCCATCGAGGAGCAGATAGGGGGCGGCGGCTTCCGGCGCGCGGATGCCCAGCTTGCGAAGCTGTGCCAGATCGGTGATGCGGCTGTGGCGGCGGGCGCGTAACAGCGCCTCAGCGCTCTTGGGTCCGACATTGGGCAGGCGCATGAGTTGGTCGCGGTCGGCGGTGTTGACCTCGACCGGATTGTGGCGCAGGTGGGCATCGGCATAGGCGCGCTTGGGGTCAACGTCCAGCGGCAGATTGCTGTCCGGCTGGAAGGGCAGGTCTTCCACTTCCCAGTTGTAATCGCGCAGCAGAAAACTGGACTGGTAGAGGCGGAACTCGCGCCGGGGATCGGTCGGGGCGACACCTTCCAGGGGCGTTTCGGTTACCGGGTTGAACGACGAATAATATGCCCGCGCCAGCTTCAACTGTCGATACAGCCCACTGGTGAGCGAAAGCAGCTCGACATCGGTATCACCCACCGCGCCAACGACAAACTGAGTGACGGTGCTGGCAAGCTTCTGACCGGGATGGTCGCGGCGAATCTGTTCCGCCATGTGCAGCATTCGCAGCAGCTCGGCGTCGAAATCCTTCTTGGGCGCGAGCGCGTCAAGCCGCATCTGGTTGGGCGCTTCGAGATTGACCGAAACGCGGTCGGCGATCTGCATGGCGCGAAAAAGCTGGTCGTACTCGGCACCGGGCATAATCTTCAGGTGAATGTAGCCCTTATAGTGATACGTTTTGCGGACAATCTCGATGGTATCGATGATTTTGTCCTGGGTGGTGACGCTGCCTTTGATGATGCCCGACGAGAGGAACAGCCCATCGACCTGACCGGAGCGCGCGAGGGTGTCGAAGGCGCGGGCGAGGTCGTCTGGCGAAATAGTCGAGCGCTTGATTTTGGCGCGTCCGGCGCGGAAAGGGCAGTAAAAACAGTTGCGCTCGCAGGCGGTGGTCAGCATAGTCTTGAGGATCGGCTTCTTGCCGGTGGGGGTGCTGACATGTGAGATGCAGTCGGCAAGGCTGCGCGATTGAAAACGCCCAGCGGCAACAGACGCTTTTTCCGAATGGGGCTGGTCGCCTGCTGGCTCGTACAGCGTCACGTCACCCATCTGGGTGATTTTGGTTATGGGGTCGGGGTCAATTCGGAAATTCATATGATTATTATACCGAACAAATGTTCTCGCGTCAATCATCGGGGCAATCCGAACGATCAAATCGTTGTTTTAATTTCGGATACGATTACAATAGGCGAGCAGCACTTAATTACTATCGTTATTCGGGTGATTCATGTTGGAACAGCATTTGCAGCAACTCATCGAGCACTGGCGCGCGCTCGCTGCAGAGGCAAAGCGGCAGGGGCAGGACGCGCGCCAATCGGCGTTGTTACGGGGACATGCCTACGGGGTATCGGATGGATTGGAAATCGCCGCCGCCGATCTGGATAAGCTGATACAGCAGCTAACCGGCGACGACGAACAATAAAGGACGCAACATCTTAACGCCTATCGACCGCGTATTCACAGCAGCACCGCCCTGGGCGGTGTCAGCGGTTTGCCGCCATGTAGTTGAGCAGCAGCGCGGCGACAGCACCGGGCACCCACCCGGCAATCGTCAGCGCCAGGACGAGCACGACTGTCCCGCAGCCACGGTCAAGCACCGCCAGCGGCGGGAAAACGATACACAAGATCGCGCGACCACAACCCATTGTTAGACTCCTATCAGCGAATCGTTGTATACAGGTGTATACGCAGCGCGCGGCGCAGGGTTGTGCAGGTGAGGGAATAAATGGGCGAAATTGACAAGCGGGGCAAGCTGGATGAGGAAACGTTCTCATACCAGCAGACCAAAGATGGGCGGGTGCTGCTCTACTGGTACGAGAAACATATCAAGACGCTGGCGGGCAAAGAGGCGGCGAAGTTCAACAGCCGGATCGAAGGCTTGGACGGCAAAGACGCGCAGCTTGTGCTGGCGAAATTCACCGGGAACTTCAGGCGCGGGAACGAACGGCGCGACTAACCAGTGCGCGATCTCGACGCCGGATTCAGGCGCTGGCGATGAAATCGGCAATCACTTCGGCGGCGCGGACGGCGCTTTCGGGCGTGAAGTGGAGTCCGTCAAAGGTGAAGTCGAAGCCGCCTGCCGCCTGTTCGGTGGCGAAATCTTTCCAGCCGCTTTTTGTGCGCGAGCCGATGGTGAGAATGTAGCTCATATCCAGCGGCGGGCGCTCAGGAACAGCGCCGGTATCGAATGCCGCCATCAGATCAAGGGTGGGGATACTAAGGGCGCGGGCAGTTTCCGCCGCCAGCGCGTTGTAGTGCTTCATGGTCGCGACCACATCGGGGTTGTATTCGCTGGGCGGTAAGCCGAACCACACCAGCAGGTGGGCAAGCTGTAAATGGGTGAGCAGTTCGCGGCAGCCCTGGGCGAACTGGTCGGGCGTGACGACGCCGTCGGGAATCTTCTGCACCTGGCGGTAATACTGGCGCGTCTGAGGCTGGATGTAGGAAATGGCGTCATTGCCGCCAATCATGACGAATACGCCGTCGGGCTGGTGGCTCAGAACATCGTCGTCCAGGCGGCGCAGCAGATTGAGGACGGTATTGCCGCCGTCACCGGCGTTGATCAGCTCGTGTTCGGGCAGCAGCGGCTTGAGGGCGTTGAAGTAGCTGCCGCCGTAGCCGCCCCAGGTCAGGCTGTCGCCGAGAAAGACAAGTTTCATGGCTGCTCCGTCAGCATGGCTTCGACGAGGCGCGTCGTCTCCGCGCCATCCGGCAGTTTCTCCTGCCAGAACATGGACGGGGACAGGGCGAGTCGGGGAAGGACGCGGCTGTGGTAGATCCCCTGTTCATCCAGTGGGACGCGGTGATACAGCCGCTGCTCATCAGGTTGGTAGAAAAGCGCTTCCTCATAAGTGGGATCGATGATCCAGTATTCGGACACGCCGCCCGCCTGGTACTCGGTGAATTTGTCCACCCGGTCGCGGGTGTCACTTTCCGGCGAGATGATTTCGACCACCAGATCGGCGGGACCATCGAGATAGGTGTCTTTGATGCGCTCGGCGCTGGCAGGAAGGACGACCTGTACATCTGGCTCGCGCGAGGATTTGGGCAGCTTCATCACGAAGGGAGAGTGGAGGACTTCTCCACCGCCGGTGCGGGCAAGATAATCGCGGAAGCAGTCGGCGAGGAACAGCGAAAGCTGGTTATGCCTGAAGCGTACCGGTGTCATCGTAATCACTGCTCCGTCGATCCACTCCGCGAAGTCTGCCGCGTAATTCGCCATGTAATCGTCCCAGGTGACGTCGGTAGCGATGATCTGCGCGTCGCTGATTTGTAGATGTTCGCGTTCCATCGGACAAATGCTCCTGCTAGCCTTCACCCACGCCTTCGCTCTAAATGCCTCCCCTCAGAGACAGGAATCAAGAGCGCCTTCCCGCAGCACGTTTTCACCATCAGGAGGGGCAGACTTATGTGCGTCTGCCCCGTTAACCTCTGTCTGAGTTAGTCTCCGGCGGCGGGCGCAGGCTCGCTCTGCCAGAATTCGGGATCGTAGGCGGGCAGTTCCTGGCGCAGCGGGCGGTCTTCACGATTGCCGAGGGCATAATCCGCCTGCATCAACTGGTGGATTTCGCTGGTGCCTTCGTAGATCACCGCGCCCTTGCTGTTGCGCAGATAACGCTCGACCGGATACTCGTCGCTGAAGCCATACGCGCCGTGAATCTGCACCGCTTCCAGCGCCGCCTGAACACTGTGGTCGGTGGCGAACCATTTACAGACGCTCGTCTCGCGGGTGTTGCGGATGCCCTGATTTTTCAGCCAGCCAGCGCGCAGGTAGAGCAAGCGGGCGGCGTCGTACCACTGCTGCATATAGCCGATCTTCTGCTTGATAAGCTGGTGCTCGGCGATTGGCTTGCCGCCGGTCTTGCGTTCCTTAGCGTACTTCATGCTGTCCTCTAAGCAGGCGCGGATGAGTCCGGTTGCGCCGCTGGCGACGGTGTAGCGCCCGTTATCGAGCGCCGACATGGCGATCTTGAAGCCTTCGCCTTCTTCGCCGAGGCGGTTTTCAACCGGCACTTCGACATCCTGCATGGCGATCCAACCGGTCGAACCGGCGCGGACACCCAGCTTGCCGTGAATATCACCCGCCGTCACGCCGGGCATATCGCTGGTGACGATGAAGGCGGACATGCCCTTGTGACCGGCATCGGGATTGGTCTTGGAGACGACCAGGAAATGATGCGCCTTGGTTGCCAGACTGATCCACATCTTCTCACCGTTGAGGATGTATTTATCACCGACGCGGCGGGCGGTGGACGTCATGTTGACGACATCGCTGCCAACGCCGGGTTCGGTCAGGGCGAAAGCGCCATACTTCTCGCCGGTTGCCTGCGGCACCAGAAAGCGCTGCTTCTGGTCTTCCGTACCCCATTGCAGCAGCGACAGGCTGTTCAGCCCCATGTGAACCGACATGACCACGCGGAGCGTCGTGTCGCCGCGCTCCAACTCCTCACAAACCAGACCGAGCGTGACGTAATCAAACCCCTGACCACCATAGCGCACCGGCACGCAGACTCCGAGGATGCCCAGCGCTGCCATACGCGGCAGGGTGGTGGGGTTCATCTCCTGCTTGCGATCCCATTCGCCAATGGTGGGAATGACTTCGGTTGCTACGAAAGCCCGCACCATCTTTTGCGCTTGAAGCTGATCATCATTAAGCGAAAAATCCATTTTTACACCTCTTGTAGGAAGTTAACGCAAAGACCGCCCATTTTCTGGCAGCAGGAACTGCCAGGCGGTTACTATAGCTCCGTCAGAACCAATCGACGGGCATTATATCGTATTTCAGACGGGCGAGGAACAGCGATGGCGGACACACCAGATATGCTGGTGACAACTTATCTGCACATGACCGACCGGTCACAGTTTGTTCGGGCGACAGGCGATATTCTGGATGGCGTGATCATCATGCCGATGGAAAGACCGGACGCGCGGTTCTACCTGTTTCTGTATCAGGCAGTGGGCGAGGCGTGGCGCTGGCGTGACCGGTTGATTATGCCGGAAAGCGAACTGCTGGCGGCGATTTCGCCGCCTGATTGCAGCGTTCAGGTGCTGTATGCGGGCGGCGTCCCGGCGGGCTATATCGAACTGGTCAAACAGGGTGACAGCACCGAGATCGCTTACTTCGGGCTGCGTCCGGAATTTCAGGGGCGGGGACTGGGCAAGTACCTGTTGAGCTATGGCATTGACCGCGCCTGGCAGGATGGGGCGAAGCGGGTATGGGTGCATACCTGCAACCTCGATGGTCCCCACGCGCTGTCAAATTACCTCAAACGCGGATTCGCGATTTACGAGACACAGTCGCAGCCAATGCCGGTACGCTACGCCTGACCGGTTGATTCCAGACGAAAGAAGGCATCGTCCAGCACCGGGCTGCTTTCGACGGCGACCGGCACTACCTCATATTCAGAGACATTGTCCCAGAGGATGCAGATTCTTTCGGGAAGGATGAAATCGTTGACCGCCTTCTGACCGGCGACCGACTGAAAGGTGAACAACTGCTCGCGGTTGTCCTGCTGTGGATTCATGCAGGTGGTGGAAACGCTGTCCACGGTGTAGTCGTCGTGCAGCGTTACATGCACCGCATCGCGGCAGTCGGTATTGGTCGCCTCAAAGCTGCGCCTGCCAGTCGCCTTGAGTTCGATATTTTCGAGCGCCAGCGGCGTCAGCAGCATTCCACAGGCAACCATCAGGCGAAGGCGCGCCGACCGCACCTGATCGGGTTGGGTCACAACCTGAAGCTGCCCGGCGCGGCGCTGGCTGCGGAAGACGGCACCATCGAAGGCGTTAACGCCCACTTGCAGCGGCAGTCCTGCCAGACGAATGCTGAAATCCCAGCGGCAGCGCCCCGGAAAATCAAAGCCAGCCGTCGTCGTAAGTGGAAGCCAAAGCGTGAGGGGACCCAGGCGGGTCAGCGCCCGACCTGAAAGCTGAATTCTGAGGGTTTCAATCGCTGGAGCACCCAGACCATAACGGGCTTCCAACGCCTTACGGAGCAGATCGCGACCTTCTTTGTCTCCGCGTGCAAGCAGTAATACTGGCATGGGTGCGCTTCCAGTAAAGAGTCAAAAACATCCTGAGTGTAGCAAACCTTCAGGAGCGCAAGCGTGAATTTTTTGTGAATTTTGCGTGAATAGGGATGATGAAATTTATGGTTGGCGCGGTTGGGGCGGCGCAGATTTTACAGCTATTGTGGGGGTGGTAAAAGGACGCACCGCGATGCGCCCCTACCAGGATCGTGGTCGTTAGTAGACCGGCATCGAACGGTCAACGTTTCGCGCCCAACCGAGGATGCCGCCTGCCATATTGACCAGCTTGTGCGGGTCGTAGCCGAGATCGCGCAGGGTATTGATGACGTCGCTGCTGCGCGCGCCGGATCGGCAGTAGACAATGATCTCGCGGTCGCGCGGGATTTCGGCAAGCGGCGTGTCTGCCAGCTTAATGCGTCCCGCCTGCACTTCCTGCGCCGCCAGCATCAGCCGGGGTTTAGGAATACGGGCAGTCGTGCTTTCGAGCGAGACAATTTCCCATTCTTCGGGGTTGCGCACGTCGAGCACAAACAGGTCTTCGCCGCTGTCGAGGCGCTGCTTCAGTTCCAACGCGGTGATCTGCGGGATTGGCAGATCAGCGCCGTTCTGTAAACCGTTGACGGCGACTGCCGCCGGGCTGTGATCGTGGGCGGGCACGCCGCAGAACTGCTCATAGTCGATTAGTTCGACCTGATCCGCCGGAATGCCGCAGACCGGGCAGGTGGGGTTCTTGCGCACCTTGATAGTGGTGAAGCTCACTTCCAGCGCATCATAAAGCAGCATCCGTCCGATCATCGGGTCGCCAATGCCGGTGATGAGCTTGATGGCTTCGGTCGCCTGCATGGTGCCAATCGTGCCGGGCAGCACGCCCAGCACGCCGCCTTCGGCGCAGCTTGGGACAAGTCCCGGCGGCGGCGGTTCCGGGAACATACAGCGGTAGCAGGGTCCTTCTTTGGCGTAAAAGACGCTCAACTGCCCCTCAAAGCGCAGAATGCTGCCGTAGACGTTGGGCTTGCCCAGCCGGACGCAGGCATCGTTGACGAGATAGCGAGTGGGGAAGTTGTCGGTGCCGTCGATGATGACGTCGTAGGGTTCGAGGATTTCGAGCGCGTTCTCGGACGTCAGCGGGACTTCATACTTGTCGATCTGGACGTTGGGATTGATATCGAGAATGCGCTGGGCGGCACTTTCGATTTTCGACTTACCGATGCTGCTGACGCCATGAATGATCTGGCGCTGCAAATTGGTTTCCTCAACGATATCGTAATCGACCAGACCGAGCCGACCGACGCCCGCCGCAGCGAGGTAGAGCGCCAGCGGACTGCCCAGCCCACCCGTACCGACGAGCAAAATACTGGACGCTTTCAGGCGGCGCTGCCCGTCCATGCCCAATTCCGGCATGATGAGGTGACGCCCGTAGCGGTGGATTTCATCATTGGTGAGCGCGCCAAGCTGGTTGACGATTGGTTGCATAGTGCCTGTTCCTTCGGTTATTTGCCCACAAAATAGCTGTGTTCGCCTGATTTGTTTATACCGCCGCGGCTTCCTGAAGCTGGCGCTTGAGCTTTTGCGCGTCAGCGACGCCGTGATTAATCGCCCGGGTGCGCCCATGCAGATCGATGATGAAGGTGGTTGGCGACGACATCACGCCCCAGCGGTCAGCCGCCTGGGGATGCTCGCAGGCGTCCACCTGCACAATCTGAACGCGATCCCCCAGTTCCGATTGTATCAGCGCCAGTGCCGGAGTCTGAACGGCGCGGCAGGGAACGCAGAAGGGAGTCGTGAAGTACAGGATCGCCGGAATGCCGGGCTTCAGATCATGAAGCAGAGGGTCAGTTGGCGTTAGCGCCGACGTGTGCCGAATCTGCTGCCGAACATAGAGCTGATAGGTGAACAACCCCGCCGCCAGCAGCACAACCGTGAACAGCAGACGTTCCAGCATGGTTTCACCTTACCTGGTTACCGGCGCGCGGTCAAAGCCGGGCACGCCGAGTCGATTCAACTGGTAGTACATCCAGCAGCCGGTGCAGAAGTTGAGCCAGAAATTGAGGTTCGCCAGCGCGATGACGATCCAGACCAGCAGCCATGCCAGCCCGGACGCGCCGAGCAGCAGCGCGATGGTGGCGATGCCGTTAAATGCAGCGCCGATCAGCATGGCGAAGCGGTGCGGCTCAGGGTTGTCGCTGATGACATTGGGCTTAAGCAGCCCGGACGGTTTCACGATGCCGGTGTAGATCAGACGGTAGGGAGCATAGGGCGAGTCTACCGCGCCCAACAACTGAGCGACGGCGACGATGGCGACAAGCAGCCAACTGTTCAGTATAAACGCAAGCAGCAGCAGGACGATGGTCAATCCCTGCCCGACTTTTAGCCCCGTGTGGTCAACCCGTCGAATTTCGACTGCGCTGGTCATAGCTCACTCTCGTAAAGGTTAGTTACCGCCGGCGATGCTGGGAATGATACGAAGGGCGTCGTCTTCCTCAATTTCAGTCTCCAGACCATTGAGAAAGCGAATATCCTCTTCACCGATGTAGATGTTGACGAAGCTGCGCAGTTCCGCGCCGTTGAACAGATGCGGGCGCAGCTCGGGGTGCTGGGTGGTCAGATCGTTGAGGGCGTCGCCGATGGTCGCGCCATGAACGCTGATCTGTGCCTGGTTGCCGGTGTAGGCACGCAGGGGAGTGGGTATCCTGATGGCTGGCATGTTACCTCCTGAAGCTTGATTACATGAATGATTCAGAGACGTGGACGGGAGTCGAACCCGTTTACGCGCCTTTGCAGGGCGCTACCTAGCCGTTCGGTCACCACGTCAGGTTGGGCGCATCTGGTTCAGCGCCCGGAATTACGGATGGCTTACGGCTGCTCACCCTTGTGGATGGGCGCGCCGATCAGATTGCCCCATTCGGTCCACGATCCGTCATAGTTGCGGACGTTCTCGTAGCCGAGGATGTACTTCAGCGCGAACCAGGTGTGCGACGAACGCTCGCCAATACGGCAGTACGCCACCACGTCCGGGCTGTCGGCAGAAAGCCCTTTACCGCCGTAAAGCTGCTGAAGTTCCTCGCGGCTCTTGAAAGTACCATCTTCGGCGACCGCCTGCGCCCAGGGGACGTTGAGCGCGCCGGGGATGTGACCGGGGCGCTGCGCCGTCTCGGACATGCCGGGCGGGGCGATGATTTCGCCGCTGTATTCGGCGGGCGAGCGCACGTCAACCAGCGAGAAGGCTTCCTGCTTCAGGCGCTGGCGGATGTAATCACGGTCGGCGCGCAGGTCAGTGTTGACGCGGCTTACTTTATAGTCGGTTCTGGGGAAGCTCGGCTCGTCGATGGTGGTGTCGCGGAGTTCCGCCAGCCATTTCTTGCGCCCGCCGTCGATCAGGCTGACGTTCTCGTGACCGTAATATTTGAACAGCCAGAAGGCGTAGGCGGCGAACCAGTTGTTGTTATCGCCGTAGAGGACGACATGCGTTTCAGGGCTGATACCGGAGTCGCCGAGAAGCTTCTCGAAATCCTCTTTGGAGATGATGTCGCGCGAGATGCCGTCCTGAAGCTGCGACTGCCAGTTGAAGGCGATGGCGCTGGGAATGTGACCGGTGGCATACTGGGCGGTATCGACATCGACCTCAATCAACCGGATGTCTTCCTTGTTTTCGGCAACCCAGTTGGTACTGACAAGTGGCTCTACCATGATGTTACGCTCCTTGTGCAATCTACGCGCGGCAAATAAAGTCTGCTTTCTCAGCAGCGCCGCCTGCCCCTCACAGAGAAGGCGCTGCCACCGTTAGCATCAGGTGATCTTGAGCGTGCTGGCGTCAAACTGGCTGCGATCTGCCCGAAGCAGCCAGGCACGCATCTCGACGGGACTTGGCTGCCCGGTGTTCTGAACTGACGTGATGATGTAGGTGAAGTTGGGCAGGGCATGATCGCGATCATAGACCGACGGAATGGCGGGTGAATTGGGATGGCTGTGATAGTAGCCGACCAGCGTCAGCCCGCGCGCGTCGGCTTCGTCTTCCAGTCGCGCCCAATCCTGCGGCGTCATGGCATAGCGGTGATACTGCTCCTCGGCTTCAAAGGTGTTGCTGATGTGGACGACATCGGCAATGGACACCGTATCTCCGTCCAGCGTGCCGAGCAGGAAACCGCCGCCTTCGTTGGGATAGGCTTCAACCATCTCGGCGAAGATGCGCTGCTGCAATTGGTGGTCGAGTACAACATTCATCAGTTATTCCTTAACCAGGAAACAAAAGAGCCAACCCCGGCGGTTGGCTCTTTCAGTTTCTACACAAGTACGGCAGGTTACTGCCGTTGAAGCGCCACACGTCTCGGGGTATTTCCGATGTTCTCCATACAACACATCATACAGACTCGCATCGCGCGGTCTGTAGAAGTGAATGTCAGGACGTGTGAGGGTATTTTGGCTACCATGTTTATGAGACTAACATGCCTTGCGCCGGTTTGCAAGGGGGTATTCATAAACTGATTTCCGGCAGTTTTACAGTGTCGTGTCCTGATGCTCAGGCAGGGCAGCCAGGACGACTTTCACGATGATGAGAAGCGCCAGCGCGTTGAAAGCTGCCTGGTCGCTTTCGATCAGCGGCAGGTGAAAGCCGAACAGGCGGCAGCCCAAGACCAGGAGTGCCACCACGCCGAGGATCATACCGATCATCACTTCAATCGTGATGTTATGGCGATTCCGAAGCATCATCGGGATGCCGCCAGTCAGACACATGACAAGCCCGAGGACTGCCAGGACAATGATGGCGGAACGGGCATCATTGGCGATGGGAAGCGCGAATTCTCCCGCGACGGCGAGTACCAGCACCAACGCCATGAATCCGAATACGGCAACGACGATTTCGCCGGAACCGCTGCTTTGATCTTTGTTGTACATCAGGCACCTCTTTTCAGGTTCGGGCGGCTGCACAGCGCCAGCCATCCCTTTTTCTGACTCTAGCCGCCGTTGAATATATTGCGCAGTGTATTCTGTCCTACAAATAATGAATGTTGGTCACTTTTTGCCGCAGTGATTGACTCACATTTTCTGGAATCCACAAAGGCGAGGAGTATTGTGATGGAATTTACAGAGTGTTATACTTCGGAAAATACGTTGTTTCCGAGAACTCTGGCACAAGCCCCACACAATCATAGGCACACCCACGTGCTTCCTATCTTTTGCTCAAAGGCTTTTCCACAAACCAGAGTCCTTAATGCCCGGTAATGGGCTATTGTTGAATCCATCTTCGTCGAGGAGAACGTAATGGTCGAGCAAGTGAAAGTACACAAGGGACTGGATGGGGTCGTCATTGACGAATCCCGCCTCAGTCTGGTGAACGGTTCCGAAGGAAAGCTGATCTACGGCGGTTATAAGATTGAAGATCTGGCGGCACACGCCCTTTATGAGGAAATTGTCTTCTTGCTTTGGGAAGGACGCCTGCCCAACGCCGCTGAACTGGAGCAGCTTCGCCAGGATATCGCCAACGCTGCCGTCGTACCGCCCCAGGTCATCGAGGCTGTGAAGCAGTATCCCAAAGATGCCGACCCGATGGCAGTGCTGCGCACCGCCATTTCGATGCTGGCGATGTACGACCCGGACAGCGAGAAATACACGCCGGACGCCAACCACCGCAAGGCAATCCGCCTGAACGGGCAGGCGGTGACGCTGGTCGCCGCCTGGCCCCGCATCCGCAAAGGGCTGGAGCCGATTGCCCCGCGCAAGGATTTGACGCTTGCCGCCAATTTCATGTACATGCTGGAAGGCAAGGAACCGGCACAGGCGGACGTGGACGCGATCAACACCTTCATGGTGCTGCTGACCGAACACGGCATGAACGCCAGCACCTTCTCGTCGCGGGTGACGCTGAGCACCGGTTCCGACATGCACAGCGCCATTGTCAGCGCCATTGGCACGCTCAAGGGACCCGCCCACGGCGGCGCGAACACCGAAGCTATGAAGATGTTTATGGAAATTGGCGAGCCGGAAAATGTCGCGACGTGGTTTGAGGAGAACATCAAGTCTGGCAAGCGCCGGATCATGGGCATCGGGCATCGCGTTTATAAGGCGCTCGATCCACGGGCGGCGGTGCTGCACAAGCGCGCCGAGGCGATTTCGAAGGGCGCGCGTACTGACAAGTGGTATGTCATCGCCGACAGCCTGGCGACGCTGGCACGCGCCGACAGCTATTTTATCGAACGCAACCTTTACCCGAACGTGGACTATTTCAGCGCGATTGTGCTGTACACGCTGGGCATTGAGGTGGATATGTTCACCACGCTGTTCGCCATGAGCCGCATGGCAGGCTGGACAGCGCATATTATGGAGCAGGCGGCGAACAATCGTCTGGTGCGCCCGGAAGTGCTGTACACGGGTCCGCTGGATCTGCCGTGGGTTCCGCTGGAAGAACGGTAGACCACGCTTTCACAGCAGATGAGCAAATGAGGTGAAAGAAGGCGCAGCGATTGCGCCTTCTTTTTTTGGAGAATTCCAGCGGCGTGATATGACCAACCAGCGGTTTTGGGATTACAATGAACGGAGAGATGACCACAGGAATTTGGGATTTCTGAATGACAGACAAATATACGATTGAATTGAGTGAAGACCAGTACAAGCTGCTCGACGAAAAGGCGCGACAGCAAGGGTATGACGATGTTGCTGCCTACGTTATGGCGCTGGCTGAAGATATTGTCGATGAAACCGCGCCCACAAGAGAGGAAGTCGTTGCCGGATTACGCGCGGCGTGGCGCGATGCCATGACCGAGAATACACATCCCGCGACGATTCTCTGGGATGATGACTTCTGGGAAGACGCGGACGATGAGTAAGCCGCCAGTAAGCGTCGAACTGGCGGATTTTTTTGTCAAGGATCTGAAGCGGCTGTACAAAAAATACCCTCGAGTGCGCGCCGATGCCCAGGCATTGGTTCGCATTCTGGAAAGCGGCGAGACACCGGGTGATCAATTACAGGGAACAGGGCATACTGTATACAAGGTCAGAATAAGGAACAGCAGCGTTCAGCGCGGCAAAAGCGGCGGGTTTCGGGTCGTGTACTATCTTCGGACGCCCATTCTGGTTATTCTGCTCACCATCTACTCTAAATCGGAGCAAAATGATATTGATGCCGAGGATGTGCGCCGTATCATCGAAAGCTATTCACCCTCTACGCATCCTGATTGAATATCATGCAACACCCGTGTGATGGCTGACTGAAGTCTTCGGCGACAGCGGTGACTAGCCAATTCTGTTAAGCTGTGGTAATTTATTTTGTAATTGCATAGCAGCAGGGAGCAGAAACCGATGTTGCCGATTGCCGATATCAATCCCAGGCGGCGGGTTCCCATTTTGACCTGGGGGCTGATCGCCGCCAACGTGCTGGTGTTTTTGTGGCAGCTTACCCTGACCGAAAACGGCTTGCAGCAGGTATTCAACGAGATGGCTGCCGTCCCGCGCAACGCCACCGCGCTGGGCTGGTTCGCGCCGGAAACGCTGCTCGATATCATCCGCAGTATGTTCTTTCATGGCGGGTGGGATCACATTCTGGGCAACATGCTGTATCTGTACCTGTTCGGTGATAACGTCGAAGACCGGTTTGGGTATATCGCCTTTCTGGCGCTGTATTTCATCAGCGGGTTTGTGGCGGCATACGCCCAAATCGTGATCGATCCAACCTCGCCAATTCCGATGGTGGGTGCCAGCGGCGCGATAGCGGGCGTTCTGGGCAGCTATCTGGTGCTGTTCCCCGGCGTGCGCGTGCGCGGCATCATTCCAATTGGACGTGTCAGCGCGATGCAGGAATGGCCCGCGTGGACGGTTCTGGGGATGTGGTTCGTGCTCCAGTTGATCAACGGCGTCGGCTCGCTTAGCGTGGCGTCGGACTATGGAGGCGGCGTGGCGTTCTTCGCCCACATTGGCGGGTTTATCGCCGGGGTGGTGCTGACGTTCATCTTCAAGGCGATCATCCCACAGCCACCAAACGACCAGCGGCGCGAAATGCTGTACGAACGCTCGAAACGCTACCCGCTGTAAGGCGGAAAAGAGAAGTAAGAGCAGTAAAAAATGTAAGGGAAGTAAAAGCGGTCAGAGAAGGGGGCGTTGTGTCAGCTTCGCTGGCGCTTGAACGCCCCTGCCAATTATCGTCCCTCAACTATGGAGAAGCGTCATTCCTCATGCGCCGTGACTGGCGCGGCTGCGCTATAATGCTGGCATGACTATTCAACCTCGACGACCGGGGGCAAACAGCCTCATCACCGGCAGCGCGCTGACGTTTAACTTCGCAATGGCGCTGCCCGGACGCGCCAGCAGCCCGCACACGCAGCGCGCTTATTTTCGCTGGGTCGATCAGTATCTGGTGGCGATAGCGGGCATCAAGCCCGCCGACGGCGCGACGCGCTACCAGCGCATGAGCGCGCTTCCGGTTCCGCTGCTCCAGGAAAGCCTGAGCGCGCCGCAGTTTCGTGCCTGGCTGGGAATGCTGGCGCGTGACGGGCATGGCAAGCAGGGCATCGGGCAGGCGCGGGCGGCGGTTGTCACGCTGGCGAGCCTGCTGTCTGAGGCGGGCTGGCTGGACGATTACACCAGCGCTGCCATGACCAACGTCCATCCGCCCAAGGCGGAAGATGGACAGCGTCCGGGGCGCTGGCTGTCGCCGGAGCAAGTGCGGATGCTGATGCTATCGGCGCGGCGGATTGCCACCAGCGATAACCAGATGCTGCGCAACACTGTCGTGGCGACGGTTCTGTGTACGATGGCGCTGCGGCGTGAAGAACTGGCGCTGGCGCGATGGGGCGATTTTAGTATGCAGAATGACCGGGCGGTGATGCGGGTGCATGGCAAGGGGCGAAAGATGGCGGTGATCGACGTGCCGCGCCCGGTGATGCAGGCGCTGGCGCAGTGGCGGCGGGTGGTCGCGCTCGGCGAACAGCGCCCGATGGAGACGTCGCCGCTGGTGCGCCGTCTGTGGAAGGGCGGTCGCGTGAGCCGGCAGGGACTGACGCCGGATGGCATCTGGCTGATTGTCAGCGAGGCGGCGGTAGCGGCGGAACTTGGGCATGTCGCGCCCCATGACCTGCGCCGGTCGGTCGCCGGAGCGCTCCAGCAGGCAGGGGTGCCGATTGAGCAGATCAGCCGCCTGCTGCGTCACTCGAATGTTGCCATCACCGAACGCTATCTGGGTCGCCTGCCGCAGCGCAACGAAGGCGCGGTGCTCATGAGCGACGTGCTCGGTTTAGAAGGCGACGACAGCCCGCTGTTCGATCTGTAGCCGCCTCACTCGAACGAAATAAGCTCCGCAATTTGCTCCAGCAGGGCGGGACCAATGCCGCTGACATCATCCAATTCTTCAAGCGACGCAAACGCGCCGTTGTTTTCGCGATAGTCGATAATCGCCTGCGCCAGCGAAGGACCAACGCCGGGCAGCGTGTCGAGGGCTTCCAGCGGCGCGGTGTTGATATAGACCAGCGATCCGCCGCCGGGCGTTGCCAGCGCAGTCTGGCTGCCGCCTGATAAGGGTACGTGGATCTGGTCGCCATCGCGCAGGATGCCAGCCAGGTTGACTCCTTCCAGATCGGCGTCGTCGATGGTGCCGCCTGCCGCTTCAATCGCATCGCGCACGCGGCTGCCCGACGGCAGCGTAAACAGCGTTTCGGGCTGGCTGACCGCCCCGGTTACGTAGACGGTGAGTGGGGCAGGGGTTGCCGTGGGCGGCGCGGTGGCGGTTGGGACTGGCGGCTGAATGGTGATCTGAACGGGCTGCGGTCGGGTGACCAGCAGCAGGACGATGCCGCCGACAACTGCCAGCGCCAGGATGATAAAGGCGGCGATGGTGATGCGTGGAGATGGCGAAGATGGCGTGTCGTTCATGGATGAACCTTGTGGCTTAGGTGCTTGCCGCCTGTCAGGGCAGTGACGGCGGCGGCGCAGGGCTGACTGGTGGCGCGGCAGTGATGATGGTGATGGCATCTTTGAACAGGGTCGAGTTCGGAATGAGGATCTTGAGGTTGTCGCGCTGGAGCGTGGTATAGCGCAGATCCATATCGATGACGGTTCCTTCCTTGTCGCCAATTTTGATGTAGTTGCCCCGGCGGAATGGACGGTGCATGAGGATGAGCACGCCCGCCAGCATGTTGCTGATAATATCCTGAAGGGCGAAGCCGAGCGCGAAACCTGTCAGCCCCAGCCCTGCCACCATGGCGGATACGTCAACATTGATAGTGCCAAGCGCGGTGACCAGCCCGATCACGAGGATGCTAATGCGGACGACGCGCGCCAGCAGATCGCGCACATCGTCGTTGAGGCGCACCCGCTTGCCATAGCGCGTGACTGTCCCTTTCAGGAGGAGGCTGACGACCCAGAAGATGAGAAAGATGACGATTGCGCCCGCCAGTTTGGGCAGAAAGACAATCCCATCGGCGATGAACTTCTCAAGCTCGGCAATGGCAACATCACTCATGAGCCGTCCTTCAATGAAAGCAGCGATTGGAACCTATTGTAAGTCAATGGGGCGAGGCTGCCAAACAGAATTTTCAGATGCCGGGTGGGGCAGGTCTTACACCCGCCCCACCGGATGGATACCAGGCTGCTTACCAGTTAATAGCGGCGCACGATGGACTTATAGACGGTCGGCTGGCGATTCTGGATCAACTGGTACTCTTCGCGGTTGCGGCGCACTTCATCGAGGTCGATGCGGGCGGTCACGAAGCCTTCCAGCGGCTCGCCGGTATCGGGATCGGTTTCATTGGCGAGGGTGGCGTAGATCTGACCGCGCGGACCGACGATCATGCTTTCGCCGCCAAACGTCAGGGTCACGTCTTCACCAATGCGGTTTGAGCCAACGAGAAAGACCGAGTTTTCATAGGCGCGGGCGCGCAGGTAGGTTTTCCATTCGTCAATCGCCGCCGCTTCCCAGTTTGCCATCACGCACAGCACATCAGCGCCATCCAGCACGAGGCTGCGGGCGACTTCGGGGAAGGCGAGGTCGTAGCCGATCATCAGCCCGATGCTGCCGACTTCGGTTTCGATGACCGGCAGCTTATAACCCTCGCGGAATGCCATGCGCTCTTCGCCGCGCAGATGGCTCTTGTTGTACACGTCCAGCAGTTCGCCGTCAGGACCGACGAGGATGGCGGAGTTGTAGAGGACGGACTCAACCCGTTCCTTGGTGACCATGCCAAAGGCGACGTAAACGCCATGCTCGTTGGCGCGCTGCGAGATCAGGTTGACCGTGGGACCCGGAACGCGCTGCGCCATTTGGGTGAAGCGCAGTCCAAGCTCGTAGCCGCTGGTGATCAGTTCTGGAAAGACGATCAGATCGACGCGCTGCCGCGAGGCGATCTTGGAGATCATCTCGGACATTTTTACCAGATTATCCTCAAGTTCGCCGAGCTTCGGTTTCATTTGCACCGTCGCAACCGTGACTTCACGCATAAAAAACCTCACTTATGATGATGGGTTGGATCGCCAATAATTGTAGCTAAATTCGGGCTGATACACGAGTTCAGAAGGGCGTCTGACGACGAAGCTGCGCCAGCAGCGTTTCGAGCGCGGGCGGCAGCGGGGCTTCAAAGCACAGGCGCTCGCCGGTGCGCGGATGATCGAAGCACAGGCGGGCGGCGTGGAGAAAATGCCGATCCATCAGCCGCTGCTTGCGGAAGCCGTAGAGACTATCCCCGACTATCGGGCAGCCCAGAAACGCCATGTGGACGCGAATCTGATGGGTTCGCCCGGTGAGCAGGTTCACGCGCACCAGCGCCTTGCCGTCTTTGAACTGTTCGACGACGGTGAACTCGCTGATCGCCGGTCTGCCGTCGCGGGCGACCGTCATCTGCTTGCGGCGAGCAGGATCGCGGGCAATGGGCACCTCGATGCGCCCAACCGCCGTTTTGGGGGTGCGTTCCAGCAGAGCGACGTAGGTCTTTTCGACAGTTCGGCGCTGAAACTGCTCCATCAGGCGGCGCATCGTCACGGCGTTTTTGGCGACCAGAATCAGCCCGCTGGTGTCCTTGTCCAGACGGTGAACAATGCCGCGCCGTTTCGGGGCGTGGCTGATCTGTGCTACCTCAGGGTAACGGGCGAGGATGGCGTTGACCAGCGTTCCGGTTTCGTTGCCGCTGCCGGGATGGACGACCAAGTCGGCTGGCTTGTTGACGACGGCGAAATCGGCGTCTTCGTAGACGATGTCCAGCGGAATATCTTCTGGCTCGACGGTTGGATCGACTTTGGGCGGCGGCACGTTGACGGTGATGGTTTCGCCACCTTTGAGCCTTTCGCCAGCTTTCGCCGCTTCGCCGTTGACGGTGACCTGACCATCCTTGATCAGCGTCTGGATTTGCGAGCGCGTGAGCTGGTCGCCCAGTTGGGTGACGAGCATCTTGTCGAGCCGTTCGCCTGCATCGGTGACCATAAATTGGTACTGCTGAGGATTTATCATGCGCGAATCATAGCATAGGCGGGGTGAGATTTGTAGCCACGCAGTAATCGACACCCAGCACTTTCCTGTTGCGTACAAAATTCTTACGAAAAGGATGATATAATGCAGTCAACCTTGTACAGCCTATAGGAGGCAGATTCTGGAAGCTCTCGATATTGCTCGTGAAATTGTGAATACGCTTGAGGATAAGAAAGCAGAGAACATCGTTCTCCTCGATCTCCGCCCTCACGGTTTGAAAACTGACTACGCCATCACCGATTTTTTCGTCATCTGTACCGGAACCAGCAACCGCCAGGTCAAGGCGCTGTCTGAAAACGTGCGCGAAGTGATCAAAACGCGCGTTGGCAAGCTGCCGCACTCGGTTGAAGGCGAAGCTGACAGCGGTTGGGTGCTGATGGACTACGGGGAATGTATCGTCCATATCATGGGCGAAGAGGAACGGCGTTACTACGACCTCGAAGGGCTGTGGCGCGACGCGCAGGTTCTCCTCACCATTCAATAAACAGGGCGCTCAACTGAGCGCCTTGTCTATTCGAGATTCCATTGCTATTCAAAAATCCACGGGTCAGTATTGCGCTGCCACGACACCAGTTCCGATTCGTCAAAGAAGTTGGCGACTTCGATCTGTCCATTTTCGACGCTGTCTGACCCATGCACCAGATTGCGCCCGATTTCGAGGGCGAAATCGCCGCGAATCGTTCCGGCGGCGGCTTTGGTGGGGTTGGTCGCGCCGATAGTGCCGCGCGCCGCTTCAATCGCGTTGGTGCCTTCGAGGGCGATCACGACGACGGGCGACGACGTGATGTAGCTGACGAGGCTGCCAAAGAACGGACGCTCGCGGTGAATATCGTAGTGCTTCTCCGCCAGTTCGCGCGAAACCTGAATCAGCTTCATGCCGATGATACGCAGCCCACGCGCTTCAAAACGGCGCAGGATTTCGCCGGTTAGCCCACGCTGCACCGCGTCGGGCTTAATGATAATCAGTGTGCGTTCCACGAAATGCTCCCTTATCAGCTTGTGAAATAACGCGCACAAGTATGCTTGAAATCAACGTGAACGGCAAGCGTCGGAAGGGCGAAATATTGAACCGCCAGGACGCAAAAAAGCGCCAGGAAAACATAAGGGCGCAGCCTGCTGCGCCCTACAGCGGTGACATTGTGAGGGTGTTAAAGCTGGTTGAGCGCCGCGCGGTAGGTGTCGAGGGCGGCTTGCAGCTTGCCCTGGCGCATCAAGCCGTCGCCGAGGACGCGATAGACAGCCGGATTGCCTTTGTGTATCAGCGCCAGATGAGACAGATCCTCAACGACAGTTTCAAGCTCGATACTGCCGCGCACGAGGGCTTCGTACTGAGACAGGCTGGTTTCGATATCGCCACCCTGACTGCTGGCGCGCGCGGCTTCCAGCGACGCCGCGATAGGCGCTGCCGGACGCGGCGCTGCTGGCGCGGGCGGGACGATCACCACCGGTTCGGGTGCTGGCACCTGGGCAGCCGGTTCGAGATTGGTGAAGATATCCGGGATTTCCTCCTCGACTTCCATGGCTTCTTTCAGCCAGTCGGGCATATCCGCGGTGAACAAGTCTTCTTCGATTGGCTGGGATTCCGCTGCTGCTTCTACCGCTTCTACTACGGGCGCGGCAGCCGCTGCCGCCGGTTCAAAGACCGGCATCCAGTCGGGGATCGCCTGCGGCACGCCCGCCGGAAGCACCGTTTCCTCTGGCAGCGGCTCGGCGTTGAGGACGGCGGCGATGGCTTCGGCTGCGATATCCTCCAATACGTCCGGCGCTTCTGGCTCGCCTGAGATGATACGATCAACTGCCGCAATGCGGTCGGGGTCGTGGATGTTCTGTTCGTACCATTCGGGTATCTCGTCAACGTTCACCGCGCCCAGTTCGCGCTCGCTGTCGAATGCCTCCGCCCAGGGATCATTGGGATCGATCTCCATGTCCACCAGCGGACTGGGCTGCGCGGGGGCTGATGCAAGCGGCATTTCAAGCTGCGTCTCGTTCTTCGTCTGGGCGAAAATGCTCTCCAGATCGACATCTTCAACCGAAGTCATATCCGCCTTGAGCCAGTCCGGCATATCGTCCAGGGCAGACGCCTGATCGATAAGCTGCTCAAGCTGCGGCTGCTGACTTGCGGCTGGTGTGGATTCCGGTTGTGCTTCGGCGGCGGGCGGCGGACCGACCTGCTCCAACAGCCAATCGGGCAGTTCAGCCGGGATGGGCGGCGCGTCGGGATCGTAATCCTCAAGCAGCGGTTCTTCGGGGGCTTGCAGGGCGAAATCAGTTTCGTGTTCCAGGAACACCTGCATTTGTTCCGGCGTGACCGTCCCCTGGCTGATCGCCTGCTGGATGCCTTCGAGCGACAGATCGGATTCGGCTGGCTCAGGGGCTGGTGGTTCGGGCGGGCGCTGCGTGGCGCGGACGCCTTCCTCGCTGTAACCGTGTTCGGCTGCCAGCGAATCGAGGAAGGACGCCGGATTATCGAGTTTCAGCGGCTCCGGCGCTGGCGGCTGGCGGTGAGTGGTCGGCGTGTCAAACGAGAACGGCGTATAGGCGGGCGCTTCGACTTCTTCCGGCGGTGCCGGGATCGCCATGTCGGCGGCAGTCGTAAATTCCTCGGGATTCGCGCCCTGGCGTCGGGCAAGCGATTCCAGCCAGGTCAGCGAATCGCTTTCGGCTGGCTGAGGGGCGTTGGGAGTCTGGGTGGCTGGCATTTCGCCCTGGCTGCGCGCCAGATCTTCCAGCCAGGAAACAGGATCGACTGCCGGGGACACTGCCTCGGGTATTTCGTCGGCAAGCCCGGAGAGATCGAGGTTAAACAGCGAATCGTCCTGATCAGCGGCAAGGCTTTCCAGCCAGGCGAGCGAGCCTTGTTCCTCAGCGGGCTGCGCGAACAGTGACTCCTGCTGGGCGGCGGGCTGCATCACCGGGCGTTCCGGCTCAACCGGGATTGGCGGGGGCGCGGGCGGACGCGGTGGCTCAATCGGAACTGACAGCGGTACAGACGGACGCGGCGGTTCGGGCGGCGGCACAGCGGCGGGACGCGCTGGTACCGCCTGCGGCTGGACTGGCGCTTCCTGACCGTAAGGCACATAGCCCGGCTCATCGATGACAACAGTATCGGGATCAATCTCAGCGATGTCCATGTCCGCGGCTGTCGTAAAGCCTTCAGAAGAAGCCCCCTGGCGCTTTGCCAGCGTCTCCATCCAAGCCATAATTTCCTCGGGGGACATGCTGTCGAAATCGGGCATGTTATCGGTCATTCTGCGTCCCTCTCACAAGCATCGCGCGCTAACGCTGCCAGTCCGGTTCATCGGTGGGCCAATCGGGAAGCTCATCGTCGCGCTTGGCGGGTTTTGAGGATCTTCCCAGGCGGCTTAGCCACGCCGGTGGTCGCGAGAAGCTAAAACGCCCTCGCGGCTCGTCCAACACAACCGGTTCTAATTGGCGACTCTCTTCTTCGACAATATCTTCAACCCAGGCGAATTCCCGTTCCTCTTCGGCTTCTTCGGGCGTTTCACTGACAAATTCAGTCTCTATTGGCTCATCTTCCGCTGCTTCATAGTCTACATCCAACCCCGGCACCATAGCATTGAGCCAGTCGGGCGCGTTGCCAGCGGGGGCAGGCTCAAAACCTTCCTCGTCCAACTCATCCGCCGGTAAACCGTGCAGAAATTCCGGTTCCGACTCGAGGACATCGTCTTCGTCGAGGGGTTGGCTAACCAGGTCTTCCTGTTCCTGCTCCTGCTCGTTGAGCCAGTATTCATCCTCATCAATGTCGTCGTCAGCCAGCGCCAGCGAGGGCGCGAGATCAGGTTCGACCTCAAATTCCTCGATCAACGCTTCGTCATCCGGCGGCAGGATGTCGGCTTCCGTCGCCATAACAGGTTCGGCTTCGGGCGTCTCGCCTTCCGGCTCGATCATCTCAGGATTCAAGCTGCCGAGCCAATCAAAACCTTCGTCGGTTGCCACCGTTTCGGCAGCGCTCATCGTCTCGGATTCGGGCGCGACTTCATCCAGCCAGGCGTAGTCTTCGTCCTGTTTGGCAAGCGGCAGCTCGTCCACCGGCTCGACAGCGTCCACCTGATCAGACTGTACCGGTTCAAGGTCAGCCAGCCACGCGGGAATATCGGCGGCGGGTTCGGCTTCGCTTGATGGCTCGGCTTCCACCGGCGGAGTCTCAGCGAGCCAGTCATGGGCTTCGGCAGCGACCGCCTGACCGGCGTCTTCGGCGACCTGCTCAACTTCGATCTCATCGAGCCAATCGACCTGATCTTCAGCGGCTGCAACCGGTTCATCATCCGGCTGCCCGGCGGCTTCTGGCGGCTGTTCGCCCTGAAGCTCGGACAGCCACTCAGGAACGTCGGCGCTGACCGCGGCGATAGGTTCGACCGCATCTTCGACCTGCGCTTCGGCTTCAATCGCCAGTTCGTCAAGCCACGATGCGTCGTCGTCGGCAGCCGATTCGGCTTCTGTCTGCTCAAGCGGCTCATTCTCAATCTGTAATTCCGTCAGCCACGACGGCGTATCACTGCTGGCAGTTGGCTCCGCCGCGCCTTCACCATATTCCGCCTCGATCTCCTGCTCATCGAACCACTCAGCGCTTTCCGGCGGCGTTCCTGCCGGTTCAGCCTCAGTCGCTGGCTGGGTTTCGGGCAGATTGAGTTCCGTCAGCCAGTCGGGCGCGGCAGCTTCGGCGGCGGGCGGTTCGGCGGCTTCTTCGACCAGAGATTCGGCTTCGATGGCGGATTGGTCGAGCCAGGCATCCATGTCCGACTGGGCGGCGCTGGCGGAGGCTTCCTCGGCGGCAAAGCGCTCCGAATCGTCCTCAAGGCTGGCGCTGGATGGTGTCTCGTAGGTGCTGGTCGGCTCCAGTGAGGTGAGCCAATCGGGTATTTCGGCGGGCACCGCTTCGGCATCGGCTTCGCTGTCTGACCATTCGAACTCCTCGGCTGCCTCAGGTTCGGCAGCTGTCTCATCGGTGGATGAGGCAGCCATCTCGTCTGGCTGAAGCTCCGCCATCCAATCAGGCATTTCAGCCGGTTCCGGTTCAGCCTCGGCGTCAGACTCGTCGCTGTTCAACCAGTCCAGTTCTTCCTCAGAGAACGCATCCTCTGGCTCGCCTTCGCCCCCGGCAGCCGACAGCCAATCGGGGGTTTCATCTGAGGAATTTGGGAGATTGTTTTTGTCATTCATCGCCGTATCCAGTTCGTTAAGCCAGTCAGGATTTTCGGGCGCGGCTGGTTGTGACTCGGCGCCAAACTGCGCCAGCCATTCATCCATGACCGCATCGCTCATGATGTCTTCCTGCGTTTCTTCTGTTTTCTTCCAGTCAAAGTTGGCTTCGTCGAGCATCGCCGTCAGCCCACGCCGTGGACCGGGTACCGCTTGCGCGTCCTGCTGCGAAACATCCGCCAGCCAGGCGCTGTCTTCGGTTTCCGGCTCGTTATCGGGTTCGGAGAGTGCTGGCAGGGGCGCGGTGCCGAGCAGATGAAATGACATGAGGGTCGGCGCTTCGCTGAATGCCCTTTCGTCTGTCGCGTCGTCGGCGACTGTTTCGCTGAGCCAGTCGGGCGGCGGCTCATCTTCGCTGGCGAGCTGGTCGAGGCTTAAAGCTTCCTCAAGCGCGTCATGGTCATCCTGCCAGAAAGCGTCGGCATCGTCGTCTGAAGCGGTCATTTCGACCGGGGAGGCGGCGCTTTCCATCAGCGGGGGTTCGTCGATGATCTGGACGTCGTGGTTCTGCATCCAGACGGGGACTTCTGATTCGGGCTGCTGGCGCGGTGTCTGCGCTTCATCGTTGAGGTAATCCGCTTGCAGCCACGCCATCGCGTCCGGGACTTCGATATTCGGGATGACGTCTTCTTCGTCTACGGATGGCACGTCTTCGGCGGCATCGGCAAACAGATCGGGCGATGCCTGTTCCAGCCAACTCAACGAGTCTTCGGTTTCGGCGGACGGCGCTTCCTCGACCGGCTCGGCGAACAGATCGGGCGACGCCTGTTCCAACCAACTCAGCGAGTCTTCGGTTTCGGCGGGCGGCGCTTCGTCAGCAGCGGCAGCAAACAGATCCGGCGGCGGCAGGGCGGCGAATTCCAGAGGGATTTCGTCCTCGTCCATCGGGTTGGCTTCTGAAGCCTCTGTCGGAAGTTCCATCCAGTCTTCAGCAAATAAGTCGCCGCTGGTCACCGGCTGATCGTCAGTTTTGGCGGCGTTTGAACCGGAGAGCATGGAACTCATGAAGCCCGACCAGTCATCGGCATCCGGCGCGCCGCCAGACTGCGGGGCGGCGGTGATGCCTTGCAGCCAGTCCTGATTACCAGAGATAAGCTCAGATTGAAGCGAGCGCGCGTAGTTAAATTCTTCCAGCCGGAAGGCATCATCCGAGGCGGGCAGCCCCTGCGCAACCTCGACGGCGAGGTACGGGTCAATGGCTTCGACACGGCTCAGATAGCGCTGGGCGTCGGAAGGACGTTCTTCTTCCAGCCACAGCGTGGTCAGCATCCGGTTTGCTTCCAGGCAGTCGGGCAGCGTCTGCAGGACATCGAGCGCGATTTCTGCCCCTTCGACGTGGCTGCCGTTTTCCCACAGCGCCCGCGCCAGCAGCAGCTGCAGGTCTACCCGTTCCGGCTGGCGTTCGAGCGCATCACGCAGGGTATCCAGCGCCTGGTCATAGACATGGTTGCGGATGGCTTGCCGGGCAACGGCGGCGGCGGTGAGCTGGATTTTCGCCTGGTCAATGTTCCGGTAGCGGCGGTAGAGCGAGCGCAGGCTTTCCAATAGTTCGCGATTGTTGGGCTGCTGTTCGTAGGCGCGTTCCATGTGCCAGATGGCATCTTCCGGCTTGCGGCGGTGGTCGAAAACTTCGCTTAAGCCATGATGCGCGTGGTAATCGTCTGGTACTACGCTGAGCACCCGCCGCAGGGCAGCCGCCGCTTCATCCCAACGACCATTCAGCAGCAGCGCGCGCCCTAAGAAGCGATAAGCAGTCACATTTTTGGGGTAATAACTGAGGATGTGGCGGCAGTGGTGAATCACTTCGTCAGCAGCGGAGGCATTGAGCAGCGTTTCGAGTTTTGCAAAATAGTCGCGCAAGCTGATTTCCGACATTTTCTGCCTTACATGTGCCGATAGTTCAAGGATAAGCATACCATAAAATAACTCAATGCTATTCCGAAAGATTTCGGAATTACGGCTGCCAAAAAACGGACGTAATAATTCGTTCACCAAAATATTGTGCAGCGGTGATGACAGGTTAAACTATGGTACGGTCTTCGCAAAACGCAGGAGGTATCCATGAGTCGCAGGGTAGTAGCAGTTTTGGCGGTTCTCGCTTTGCTGGGTGTCATGGTTGTTCCAACTATGGCGCAGGACGAGTTCGTATTTGGCATCGTGCTGGTTGGACCCGAAGATGATCACGGCTGGAGCCAGGCGCACTATGAAGCCGGACTGTACGTTGAGGAGCTGATCCCCGGCTCGCGCATGGTCTTTTTCCCAAGCCTGAACACGGCTGATGCGCCAGAGGCAACGCTTCAGGATGTGGTGCAGAATATGGTCGATGAAGGCGCGCAGCTTGTCCTCACTACGTCGGACGCATTCGAGGAAGACACGGATGGCGTGGCGGAAGCATTCCCGGACGTTACGTTCATCAACATTTCAGGCGACAACGTCCTGACGGGCGAAGCGCCGCCGAATATCGGCAACTATATGGGACAAATGGAGTGGGGCAAACTCATCGCGGGCTGCGCGGCAGGTCTGGCAACCGACACGGGCAGCGTTGGCTATCTGGGACCCCTCATCAATGGAGAGACGCGCCGCCTTGCCGCTTCGGCGTACCTGGGCGCGCGCTACTGCTATGAAGCCTACAAGGGCGGCAGCGCCGAAGACCTGTCCTTCACTGTAACCTGGATTGGCTTCTGGTTCAACATTCCGGGCGTGACCCTCGACCCAACCGAAGAATCGAACACCTTCTTCGACAGCGGCGCTGACGTCGTCATTTCCGGCATCGATACGCCGAACGCGATTGAAGTCGCCGGGCAGCGTGCCGCCAACGGCGAAGCCGTCTATGCAATTCCGTATGATTTCGTCGATTCATGCGACATTGCGCCGGACGTTTGCCTCGGCGTGCCGTATTTCAACTGGGGTCCCGCTTACGTCGATATCGTCCAGAGCGTGATCGATGGCACCTGGGCACCCGCCTGGGATTGGGAAGGTCCCGATTGGTCAGACATCAATAATTCGGAGACTTCGGCGGTTGGCTTCGTCACCGGCGCTGGCTTGAGTGAAGAGAACAGCGCCTTCCTGGATGATTTCATCGCCGATCTGGCGGAATACGCGACCAACCCGTTTGTTCCGTCGAGCTTTGCCCTGTGGCAAGGTCCGCTGAGCCTTCAGGACGGAACTCTGTTAGCAGAAGAGGGACAGTTGGTTGATCTGCTCGACGTATGGTATCTCGGGCAGCTTCTGCAAGGCATGGTCGGCGCCAGCGAATAGCGGCGACTCTGAACCTATAATGGGGCGGCTTATCGGGTCGCCCCGCTTTATCACTTAAACCGCACTTCAAATCTGGATTGCGTAACAACTCCATGGATTTAGAACTCAAACATATTCACAAGCGGTTCGGGCATGTCCATGCGAATGACGACATCAGCCTGATGGTTCGCGGCGGTTCAATTGTCGGGGTGCTGGGCGAAAATGGCGCTGGCAAATCCACCCTGATGAAAATTGTGTCCGGTTTCCAGTGCGCCGACAGCGGCGAAATCTGGGTGGATGGCAGGCGCACATCGTATCGCGGACCGCAGGCGGCGATTGCCAGCGGCATCGGTATGCTCCAGCAGGATCCACTCGACGTGCCTGCTTTCACGGTGATCGAAAATTTCGTCTACGGTCAGCCCGGCGGACTGTTGTTGGGACGGCGGACGGCGCACGAACGGCTGAGCCGGTTGTGCCAGCGGTTTGGCTTTGAACTCAACCCGGACGCGCCAATTGCCCAACTCAGCATTGGACAGCGGCAGCAGCTTGAAATCATGCGGCTGCTGGCGCTGGGCGTTAAAACGCTGATCCTTGACGAGCCGACGACGGGCATTTCCGCCGAGCAGAAATCAATGCTGTTTCAGGCGCTGCGCGAGCTGGCAAAGCAGGATGGCATGAGCGTGCTGCTGGTATCACACAAGCTGGAAGACGTGATTTCGCTGTGCGATGAGGTGGTGGTGCTGCGCGCGGGTAAGGTGGTCGGCGTTCTGCCAATGCCAGCGACGGCGAAGCAGATCGTCTCGCTGATGTTCGGGCAGGAACTGGCGTCGCAGGCACAAGCGCCGGTGGCGCTGGGCGAGCCGAAAATCCGGCTGGAAAATGCCACTTTGCGCGGCAAGCGGGTGACGGTAGAGAATTTCAACCTGGACATCCGTGCTGGTGAAGTGGTCGGGCTGGCGGGGCTGGAAGGCAGCGGTCAGGAATTGATCATTCGCGCCTGCGTCGGGCTGACGAAGCTGGCGCGCGGGCGGGTACTGGTAGATGGCAAAGAGAAAACCGGCAAGCCGTACCGCGATTTTCTGGGCTGCGGGGTGGCGTTTGGCGCTGCCGGACGGCTGGAAGAAGGGCTGATCGGCGGACTGACGCTGACCGAACACGTGGCGCTGACCGAGAATACCGGACAGATGCTGAACTGGGGCGAAGCGCGCCAGCACACTGAGGCGAAGCTCAAACACTACAACGTGCGCGGTCTGCCCGAATCGCCGGTTGAGGCGCTTTCGGGCGGCAACCAGCAGCGGCTGCTGATGGCGCTGCTGCCGCGCCAGCCGGTGCTGCTGGCGCTGGAACAGCCGACGCGCGGCTTGGACGTGGATTCGGCGCAGTGGATCTGGAAGCAGCTTCTGGCACGCCGCGAGTCCGGTACGGCGATTCTGTTTACGTCGCCCGAACTGGACGAACTGGTGGCATACAGCGACCGGATTCTGGTGGTGTACGCCGGACTGGTCTACGAAATTACTGACGTTGGCAGCACGACGATTGATGAACTGGGCAGACTGATCGGCGGTCAGTTCATAGTTGCCGCCGACTAGCCGCGAATGGAAACTATCAACATGAGCAATCCATGCCTGATATGCGCCCGTATTGCTTCGTGGCGAGAGGGAAATAATCCTTATCTCATCACCGAATTCAAGCATTCGATCTTTGTGGTGGGCGATCATCAGTTTTTCAAGGGATACGCGCTGGTGCTGTATAAGGAACATATGCGCGAGCTTCACGAGCTTCCGGCAACCATTCAAACTGAATTGTTTCAGGAGGTGATGACCGCCACGAAAGCGCTGGTCGCGGCGTACCAACCGTGGAAGATGAACCATTCGAGTTACGGTAACGCCGAGCCGCACATCCACTGGCATTTATTTCCCCGTTACGCGGATGATCCGCAGCGGACGACTCCGCCGTTCAACCGGAGCGCTGAATTTAAGAACCATAAGATCGAACCACAGGAGGCAGGTGAAATCGCCGCCTTCATCAGAGAGCATCTGTAATTGAATGCGCAGGAGAAACACGTGAAGTCCCGCACCGTACTCCAGATCAGTTTCTTCATCCTGCCGATCATCGTTTCGCTGGCGATCACGGCGGTGCTCATTGTCGCCGTTGGCAGCGACCCGCGCGAGGTGTTCGAGGCGGTGTGGCAGGGCGCTTTCCGCAACTCGAATGCGTTCGCGGGCGTGGTCAACTTCTGGATTCCGCTGGTGCTGTGCAGCATGGGCTTGATCATCACCTTCACCGCCGGGTTGTGGAATATCGGCGTGGAAGGGCAGATGGTGATGGGCGCGATTTTCGCCAGTTGGGCGGCGCGCACGCTGGTGCTGCCGCCACCGGTTCTGGTCGGCGTTGAGATCGGGCTGGCGATGCTCGGCGGGGCGCTGTGGGCAGGGCTGGTCGGTCTGCTGAAGACGCGGCTGGGCGTCCATGAAATCTTCGGCGGCGTGGCGCTCAATTCGCTGGCGAACGTCGCCGCCATTTACCTGATCGCGGGTCCGTGGCAGCCGCCCGAAGGCGGCAGCGCCCAGGCAACTGCGCCGTTTCCGGCAGATTCGCTGCTGCCGCCGGTCAGCGCCGAGTTTCCGGTGAACCTGCTGGCAGTGGTCATCGTCTTTATCGCCATCGCGGCGGTCATCATCGCGCTGCGCGGGACGCGCTGGGGGCTGGAGCTTCGCGCCACCGGCAAGAATCCGCGTTCAGCGCTGCTGCTGGGCGTGCCGACGACGCGCAGCGCGGTCAGCGCCCTGATGGTCTGCGGGATGCTGGCGGGCATTGGGGGCGCGTACCGGGTGCTGTTCACCTACAGCAGCCTGCGTCCATTCGTCTCCGGCGGCATCGGCTTCCTGGGGCTGCTGGTGGTGCTGCTGGTGGCGGTGAAGGCGCTGTGGGTGCCGTTCGTTTCGCTGTTGTTTGCCGTCATTCTGGCGGGAAGCACCCGGCTGCGGGTGGCGCTTCAGCTTGATCAATCGCTTGCCGGCGTGGTGCAGGGGATGCTGGTGCTGCTGGTGCTGCTGGCGAATGGACTGCGCCAGCGCTTCATGGAGCGCGACAGCCGCCGTCCCGAAGCCGAAACCCGCGATTACCCGCTGATCACCAGACCCGATACCGAGGCTGAAAACGTATGACCCCCGAACTCATCAATATCCTCAACAGTGTCGTCGCCAACGCGACGCCGCTGGTCATTGCCGGTCTGGGCGAGACGATCACCGAACGGGCGGGCATTACCAATTTGTCGCTGGATGGCAGCCTGGCGCTGGCGGCAATGTTTGGCTTCGTAGCGACGCTGGTGACGGGCAATCCGCTGGCTGGCTTGCTGATCGCGATGCTGGTTGGGGCGCTGGTGGCGCTGATTATCGCGGTTGGGGATATCACGCTGCGACAGGATCAGGTGGCGATTGGCTTCGTGCTGACTCTGCTGTGCGCTGATCTGGCGCAGTTCCTGGGTCAGGACTACACCGGCAGCCGGAGCACGCCGATGCCGGTGGTCAAAATACCCGGCTTGAGCGACGTGCCGGTGGTGGGGCAGATTTTCTTCAGCCATCAGGCGATTGTCTACTTCAGCTACTTTCTGATCTTCGCCGTGTGGTTCTGGCTGTTTCACACGCGCGGCGGGCTGGCACACCGCGCCATCGGCGAGCGCCCGGCGGCGGCGTTCGCGCGCGGCACGCCGGTGAACCGCCTGCGCTACCTGTATACGGTGCTTGGCGGGGCGTTGGTCGGCTTGGCGGGCGCATCCTACTCGATGGCGATCAAGCCCGGCTGGTCGAACCCGCCGGTCATGCGCGGTGACGGCTGGATCGCGCTGGCAATCGTCATTTTTGGCGGCTGGCACCCGTTCCGCGTCGTGCTGGGCGCGTACCTGTTTGCGGCGCTGCGGGCGCTGGCATCGGCTATTCAGCGCAGCCCCGACATACAGATTCCGCTGGTGCTGCTCAACGGGCTGCCCTGGATTCTGATGATCACGACGCTGGTGCTGGTGAGCAGCGGCGCGATTGAACGCCTGACGCGAATACTGCCGCGTCCGGTGCAGCGCTGGACGCGCAGCTTCCTGCGCTCTGACCCGCCAGCAGCATTGGGCACCCGGTTTGAGCCGGATTGAGTTGGGTTATTCATTCCTTTCGTGTCTTGAGCAGATGAAAGTAATCTGTTGTATAACTGACGTACCTATCGCAGGACATTGAGAGTTTGTGTTTGTCATGATGGGATCGCGGCGTGACCGTTACGTGAGCTGGGCGCTGGGCGCAATTGCCGGGATCAGCGTCGGCATTTCGATACTGGATGTGATCGGAATCGCGCCGGGATGGGCGGCGAAGCTGACGCCGTTTTTCGTCGGCGTGCTGCTGCTGTTTGTGGTGCTGGAACGCGAGCGCGTGGACAGCGTGAAATATATCGTTCGCCGCCTTGATAAAGGCATCGACAAGCTGCGTTCGGAGATTCGGCTGACGCAGGCGGCGCGTGGTTCGCTGCCTGCTGGCAAAGCAAACGGTGCTAATTACCGGACGATTCCCTGGAAAGGGATGATCTTTCGCTCGAAAACCGAAGTGCGGGTGGCGAAAGCGCTCGATCATGCTGGAGTGTTTTTCCTGCCGCCGACTAAATCACGGCTGAATGTGGGCAGGACGCGCCAGAGCCGCGAAATCGACTTCCTGGTTTTCCATCAGGGGCAGTGGGGAATGCTGGAAGTGGATGGACCCTGGCACAGCGCCGCCAACGATGAAGCCCGTGACGAACTGATGCGTGCCAGCGGCATCAGCCGCGCGCGAATCCAGCGCTTTGACTCTGACCGGTGCTACCATGACGCTGCCGGAGTGGTGGCGGAATTTCTCCAGACCATGCAGACCGCCGCCGAAGGGGAAACCAACACGGCAGGGAGCAGTGGGTAGGGGGACAGGGAAAAAAAGACGGACACGGCGAAGCATACTGCGAATGCTGCATTCGCAGTATGCACATGTCCATACGGTACGTATGACAGCCAGCGCGGCGGTCAGGGTTGCGACTGGCGCAGATTTTCCAGTGCTTCTTCGGCGTCGCCCCGGAACGGGAACGGGTAGACCTGACTCCATGCCAGCACCCATTCATAGTCGCGGATGGCGTCTTCTTCTTCGCCCATCGCTTCGAGGATGCGCGCCCGAATGAAGCGCCGGTTACCAGTGTCGCCAGCCGCCAGCGCCGTGTCAATCGCCTGCATGGCAGCCGCTTCATTGCCTGTCGCCAGATAGGCGAGGGCGGTATATTCCGCCGCCGCTGGCTGCATGGCAGCGCTGTAACCCTCGGCTGACGACAGGTTGACGAGCAGCCCAAGCGCCTCCTGGAGCGCGGCGCTGTCGCCTTCGGTGTCGCTGTCAATGAGCGCCTGCGCGCGGATGAGATCAATTTCAGCCTGCGGCACCACCGGGCTGTTGTCCAGCGCTTCGCTGTCCCTCAGCGCGATCTGGTAGCGCCCGGCGTGGTAAGCCGCCGACATTCGCAGCGCCTGAATTCGCGGATCGTCGGTCAGGGCGAAGGCGTCGTCGAGGTCGTCCTGCGCCAGATCATAGCGTCCCTGCTGCCCATAAATCTGCGCCCGCGCCAGCAGCATTTCGACGCTGTTGGCGTTCGAGGTGCCGGTCAAGCCCTGCGAATAGGCGATCAGCGCGTCGTCAACGTTCCCCTCAGCCATGCGGGCGTCACCAAGCATCTGATAGGCTGCCGCGCTGCCGGGGTAATAATGCAGATAATCCTGCGCGTACAGCACCGCCCGACCGGGGGTATTGCGCTGCAAGGCGGTACGGATGCGAAGCTGGTGGGCGGCTTCGCTGGCGGGATCGATGTACAGTGCCAGAAACGCCTGATTATCCGCCAGATCGTACTCGCCCTGCTGGAAGTAGACGCTGCCTTTTTCGATAATCAGGCTGACGTTGATCTTGTGCTGATCGAGTTCCAGCGCCTGATCGAGAATGGTGATCGCCTCGTCGTAGTCGTCATACTGGACAAAGCGGCGCGACAGCAGGATATACGGCACGTCAAGGCGGGGATCGCCTTCCATCGCCGACTCGGCGCGTTCCTGCATTTCGGTCAGATAATCGGCGGCGGTGGTGCTGCTGCCGCTGGCAAAGGCATCCTGGGCAAGCTGCCAGTAAATCTGGGCAAAGCCGGTATCGACCAGCGGCTGGAAATTGTCGTTGGGCGCTTCGTCCAGCCGACTCTCGGCTTCGTCCATGATATCGAGCGCCGTATCAGCGTCGCCCGTCGCCAGTTCCGCCAGCGCTTCATAATAGTATGGATTCGGGTTGAAGCGGTTTTCGGTCAGCGCCCGTTCCGCCCGCAGCGTTGGCAGCGCCACAGTAAAGCGCCCCTGATTCATCGCCGAAATGGCGTCCAGTACCGGCTTTTCAAACACCGGCGGGTAGACCGGCGTGACCTGCGGCGGCTGGTAGGGATTGGCGGTGGGGATTTCCGGCTCGATGGTGGCGGTGGGCTGCGGCGAGACGCGCGGCGTCACCGAGGGCGTGGGCGTGAAGCCCGGCGTGGCGGTTGGCGTGACGGTTGGCGTGTGTGTCGGCGTGCTGGTCGGGGCGAGGACGATGCTGCGCAGGTCGTCGTTGGTCAGGACGATGAACGTGCCGACAATGCCAAGCACGATCAGAAAGCCGATGACTGCCGCTGTTATTTGCAGGCGCAGCACGACTACATCACCTTCTCCGGCGCGGCGGCGCGTCTTGTGCGTCCATTTGACGTCGGCGGGAAGGGGCTGCATATACTGGCGCAGGAACACGTCCGCCTGTTTTTGCGCCTCGGTAATGCCCTCGGCAGAGGGCAGCGGCACGCCCGGCTCCTGATTCATCATGTCGGTTTCGCGGGCAAGGCTTGAAGGCTGCCCTGCGCTGGACGAGCGCTGCGCGCTGGCGGCGGGCGCTGACTGTCCGGGGGTGATGCCCAACCCTTCCAGCGCCCGGAGCGCCGTTTCATTGTGAGGATTAATCTCAAGAATCTTTTCCAGGCAGAACACGCGCTCGCGCTGGTCGCGGGCGACGCTGGCAAGCCACAGCCAGGCGGCTTCGCTGTTCGGCTCCAGACGAATAGACTGCTGAAGTAAATGACGTGCCTGGTCTTTTTCACCGGCTTTTGCCGCTGCAATGCCCTGCTGTCGTAGTTCGCGCGCTAGCTCGGCTGCCACTTTGCCGTCTCTCCTGCTGTTACAAGGGGCTGCTCTCATTGTAACTCAAAGCATTTATCAAAATAATAAAGAGGCAAGGGCATTCAACGAGCGCGGAAAAGCGGCAGGGGCGACGGTTAACCATCACCCCTGCGGAAACTGACTTTTCAGGCTGCTGGCGTGGCTATTCGCTGCCCGCCATCGTGATGCGCCCATCGAGGGCTGGCGCAACCGGCGTGAATTCGATGATGTAGTCGGTCAGCACCTGATCGAGTGGGCGACCAAAGTCGTAGGGATTGACGGCGTTCTCGGCGAACATGGTGTAGCCATCGCCGCCGCCGCGCATGAAGTCATTGCTGACGACGCTGTAAGTCGCCTCCGGATCGATAGCGCTGAACTCGCCGTTTTCGCCCTGAACCTCTACGCTGGTCACGCGGCTGCCGACCGACAGGCTCGGATCGAAGCTGTAGCGCAAGCCGGATACCTGCGCGAACCGACCGGCGCCGGTTTCGATCTGGGAGACGCCGTTTTCGAGCGCGGCGATGACGTCAGCGCCAGACAGCTCGAAGGTGCTGACCAGGTTGCCAAACGGCAGAACCGTCAGCACTTCACCCAGGGTGATAAATTCGTTCTCAGTCAGGGTGGTGTCGGCGGGCGTTTCCTCTGCCGGGATATTGGAGCGAATGCCGCCGCCGTTGATGATGGCAAGCTGCGCGCCGGTTTCCCAGCGCATGGCATCGGCGATCAGGTTGCCGAGGTTACATTCAGCGATACGGCAGACCGCACGATCTCCCACGAGGAAAACCGTCGATTCGCCAACCAGCGTATTGCGCAGTTCGTCGATGGGACCCGAAAGCTCGGTGAGGATATCGTTGATCTCGGCATCCGGCGTGATATAGCGCGAGAGGAAAATCGTGTCGCCGCCCCATTCGGTGAGCGCGCCTTCGGCGTCGAAGGTTACATCCAGCCGACCGAGGTAGGTGGTGGTGCTGCCCGCCTGGACGATGATGACCGGCTCGCCGTCGAGATTCTCAACTTCAACCGGATATTCGCCTGCCGAGGCGACATACTGGTTGCCCAGCAGCGTGTGGCTGTGCCCGCCGACGATGATATCGATGCCGGTGGTGTTTTCGGCAACCTGAATGTCGTAGTCCAGACCAATATGCGTGACCAGAATGATCTTGTTGACGCCCATCGCCGTCAGTTCGTCAACGGCGGTTTGGGTCGCGCCGGGCAGGTCGCTGTTGAAGACCAGTTCGTCGCCGGGTGACGAGATTTCTGGTGTATCGGGCGTAACCAGCCCGATAATTCCCACCTGCTGACCATTCACATCCAGCACGACATAAGGCTCAACCTTGCCCGCCAGAATTTCAGACTCGCTGAAATCAACGTTGGCGGTGACGACGGGGAAGTTCAGCCCGTCGATAAAGGCTGCCAGCACGTCTTCGCCATCATCGAACTCGTGGTTGCCGAGGGTCATGGCATCATAGCCGATGCTGTTCATGATCATGACGCTGTCCGCGCCGCGATACTGCTGGTGGAACAGCGTGCCGGTGAAGCGGTCGCCGCCGTCAAGCAGCAGCAGATTGTCCACTTCGCCGCGAACCTGATTGACCACCGTCGCCTGACGCGCCGCGCCGCCATCGTCATTGGCGTTTGGCTCGTGATGCGAGTGGGTGTCATTAGTATGGAGAATGGTGAGCGAGAACGTCTCCTCATCCTGGGCGGAAACCGCGCCTCCGATCACGAGCGCGACTGTACAGAGAAGTAAAACCAGTTTCTTTAACATCGGTGCCTCCATAAAGAAAACAGCCAGAACCATAACGCATTATTGGGAACAACCTGTGATCGCAAATGTTAATTTACGATAACAAATCATTAAGCAAAGTTCCAGCAATCAGACCGGGGGCCAGGGGTAATTGGGTCCGGGTCCCGGCAGCGGACAGCGGCGCGATTTGATCAGATGCCGCAGGCGCGACTGGAAGGCGCTGATTTCCGCGCCGGAAAGCAGCTCGCACAGCCCCTGACGGTAAACGCTGCCGCTGTTGTCGAGCGTCGCGTTCAGTTTTTCGAGGTCTTCAAGAACCGGCGCGGGCAGCGGCTCGCCAGCGAAATCCCAGATGACGGTGCGCAGCTTGTTGGCGGTGTGGAAGGTCAGCCCATGATCGATGCCCCACAGGTGACCCTGACTGTCGATCAGGCAGTGACCACCTTTGCGGTCAGCGTTGTTGACGATGTAGTCAAACGCCACCATCCGCATAAGCTGAAGTGCCAGGGCGTCGTCCAGATCTTCGTTGAACGAGAAGTAGTTGATCTGTGGATCGTGATCGATGAAAAACTGCACCGTCCCCAACCCGCGTGAGGCTTCGCGCAGCGCGGTGGGCGGCACGATGTCCCACGCCAGCACGTTTGAGGTCTGAAATGACGCCATCTCACGGTAACACAGCGTGCCGTCGGGGAAGTCCCACAACGGACGCTCGCCCCGCTGCGGCTTGTAGACGGCGGTGAGTTGGGTGTCTTTGTCGGCGACAGCGATCAAAAAGGCGTAGTTGGAACTCCAGCGAAGGACACCGTATTCCTGATCGATGCCGCCGTTTTCAAGCACTTCGAGCACACGTTCCATCGTGACAGCGGTGGAAGATGGCTTGTCGTGTTGGTTGTCGCTCATCCTAAGTCCAGTAGTACACCAGCCGCCCGTTGAGCTTTGGATCGGGGCGACCTGCCTGAACGGTGGCGGTCGAATGGGCGCTGAGGGCGCGCATCTGGGCGCGGCTGCTCCACATTCGCACAACTCCCGGCTCAACAGCGTCCGGATCGAGGTCTTCGTCGATGACCACGAGTTCCTGGGCGACCAGCACGATCATATTGCGTTCTTCGTCATAGCCCAAGCCCATTTGCGCCACGCGGAACAGCGGTTCCAGCGGCTCGCGCAGTTCCATGCTGTCGTCGTCCAGTACTTCGGGAATCGGCTCCGGGTAGCGCTTGTCGAGGTCTTCGACCAGCTCGCGGATCGCTTCGCTCAGCGCCCACGCCTGCTCTTTTTCGATGATCATCGAAACCAACTGCGTCTCTTTGCCTGCCTGCAAATGAAAGACGCGCTGACCCTTCGGACCGACGGTGCCAACGGTGATGAAATCAACCGGATTGAGTTCTATTTCGATATTCGGCATATTTGTCTATTTCTCAGAGACTGCTTTTGACCGTTTACGTTCGCGTTCGAGTTCCAGCAGATGACCGACATCATTGATGGTGCCGATATAGGGTCGCCCAAAGCCGAGCATCAGCGAGCTAATAGATGCGGGAGAAACCACGAGGCGCTGGAAATTATCCAGGTGCATTCCCAGAAAATGCGCCAGCACCATCTTGATCAGATCGGCGTGCGAGACGACGGCGATCAACTCGCGCGGGTGGGCGGCTGCCAGCGCTTCGACGGCATTGACTGCCCGCGTTTGCACGCCGCGCATAGTCTCACCATTCGGGAAGTATGCCCGCGACGGGTATTCCTGAACGACATGCCACATCTTGCGGCTTTGCAATGCGGCGATGGATTTACCTTCCCAGTCGCCATAGCGCACTTCACCCATTTCGTGCGTCATTTCGATTTGCAGATTGGGATGATGCTGGCGAATGGCTTCCGCTGTCTCTACGGTGCGCTCCAGCGGGCTGGCGTACAGATGCCTGATCGGCGCGTCTGCCAGACGCCTGCCGAGTGCTTCCGCCTGCGCCTTGCCTTCTTCATTCAGGTGAACATCTGGAGTCCAGCCTGCGAGTTTACCAGTCTTTACAAAGTCGTTGACCGCATGCCGAATCAGCAGAATCTGAGTCATGGATTGCCCGCGCGATGCCGGTAGAAATTTCGCAATTTTCTGGATGATAGCATATTCAAGTATAAACCGCATATCGGGAATCACTGAGATTTTGGTTAAGAGCGACCGGGACATTAAGCGTTCGGGAGATCGCGCATCGCTGGTATAATAACCGGTAATTCGACCACCTTTAGGATTGTAGGATGGACATTGGAGTCATTTCTGATATTCACGGCGATTACGCGGCGCTTGAAACCGCGCTGGACAGATTAAATCAGCACCACCGGGTGAACCAGATCCTGTGCGCGGGCGACCTGGTGGGGCGCGGTCCGCACCCAGACGACGTGGTGCAGCGCATACGTGAGCAGCAGATCATAACGGTACGCGGCAATCATGATGAATGGAGTTACGGGCTTTCTGTCGAAAACAAGAACTATCTGAAATCGCTGCCGCTGGAATGGCGCGGTTCGCTGGATGACAGCAGCATCTATATGTGTCACGGCAAACCGGGCAACAACCTGTGGGGATTGTACCGCGATCACATCTCAAACACGCTGCTCAACATGATGCTTGCCTCGCTGGGAGCAGACATCCTCATTACCGGGCACACGCACATGCCGCTGTACGTGAAGGTGCAGCAGGGCTGTGTCATCAATCCCGGTTCGCTGTACACGTTCAATAACGTGCGCTCGACGTCACACACCTACGGCGTGCTGCACCTGCCAGACATGACCTTCGATCTGTACGATCTGACCGAACCGGCGGGGCAGCGGGTGTATATCCCGATGTGACGGGACATCATCCCCGGCGGCTGAGCAGGAAGGTGAAGATCGACACTGCCAGCAGCACCACCGCCGCAGCAATGAGCAGTATTCCGACAGTTCCGGCGTCCGGCGCTGGAACGGGTGACGCTGGAATTGGCGTGGGTTCGGGCGCTGCCGTCATGGTAGGGGCGGGCGTTTCCGATGGCGGCGCAAACGTGGGCTGGGCTGCTATCGCTGGCGGCGTCGTCGCCTGCACCGAGGTTATCCCGGCGGCAGCCTCGCCCCCTTCGCCCTGAGCTTCCTCGGCAAATTCAGCGGGCGGTGATTCCGTCAGGGTTTCAAACTCAGACGGCGCGGTTTGGGCGTTGGCTGCCTCGGACGCGCTGAACTGATCCATCATGGTGGTGGCGCTGTCGGGGCTTTCTTCCTCGGCTGCCGCCGGTACAGATGGTGCCGCCGCGTCAATGGGCGCGTCCGCCGTCGGCGCGAACATAAACGATAGTGGAGCCTCAGCCTGATCATCAGCGCTTGCCAGCGGCTCTGCCTGGCGTGATTCAGACGCGACTTCGGTGAATTCAAACGTATCTGCCAGCGCGGCGGTTGGCACAGGACTGCTCAGCCCGGCATCGGTTGCCAGCAGCGCGATGGCATCCGGCTGATCCGCGTCAGAAAGCTGGGTGCTGAGGCTCTCCTGCCGCGTGTTCAGCGTCAGAAACGCGCCGACGACCAGCAGCACGACGGCGGCAGCCGCGCTTACAAAGCTGAACAGATAGGACGCGCGGCGCTCGCGGCGCTGATCGTAGACCATCATGTGGTTGAGGCTGAAATCGCGCGGCGCGGTGAGCGCTGGCAGGCTGCGGATCAGCTCTACCGTCAGCCGAAGCTGCGCTAACTCCTGCCTGAGGTCGGTATCCTGTTCGAGCCGCGCTTCCAACGCCAAACGCTCTGAGTCGGTCAACTGACCATCCAGATAGGCGGAGAGGAGTTCGGTGTCGTTTCCCTCAGGCTCAGCGGGCATATTCAATCACAGTACAACTCTAGTCAATCAGTTATCAGTATTAAGACGAAAAGCGGCGGGCAATAGTTCCTGAACCGCCTGCAGGCAGTCGCGCACGCTTGCCCGGGCGCGGCTGAGGCGCGATTTCACTGTCCCAAGATTAGCGTCTACCTCGTCGGCGATCTCCTGATAGCTGAAGCCTTCGACATCGCTCATCACCAGCACCACCCGCTGGTCAGGCGATAAGGCGTCAATACACTGCTGGATAGCGTCCTGAAGCTCGCGCTGCTGGACGACTTCTTCGGGGGTGTCGCTGTCGGCGGGCAGGGCGGGACCGTCGTCGGCTTCCGCGCCGGGCAGGTCTTCGATGGAGACGGCGGGCTTGCGCTGGACGCGGCGCAGTTCGTCGTAGCAGCGGTTCGCCGTAATACGCAGCAGCCACGATTTAAAGCTGCCGCCGCGATAGGTACTGATGCGGCGGAAGGCGAGGATAAACGCTTCCTGAGTCACATCGGCGGCAGCCGACGCTTCGCCCATGATGCGATAAGCGAGGCTGTAGACGTTATTCTGATAGCCGACGACCAGCCGGTTGAAGGCGTGAAGGTCGCCGCGCTGCGCGTTTTGTATCAGCGCCTGTTCGTTTTCGAGCATTCCAACCGTTGACAATTTCGCCGTGAACCTTTAGTATTGCCTCGTAATTTCGGCAGGAAAGGCAGCCGATCCACCAACAAACGCCGGAGTGGCGAAACTGGCAGACGCGATTGACTCAAAATCAATTGTCCGCAAGGGCTTGTGGGTTCGAGTCCCACCTCCGGCACACTGAAACCAGGCAAACGCCTGGTTTTTTGTTATCCGCCGCTTAATGCTAGGCGAGGGTGCCGCAGAAGTCAACCGCGCCGCCGCCCATTTCTGCATTATCTTTTTTCCTTGTTCACTGTCAGAATCATAAGGTGTACAGTTGTTTTGCGCAAAGCGCTGGAGCCGATTAAGATCAGGGCTTCAACGAAGACGAGGCATACATGGTACGATTTTTGCTGTCGCTGCTGGTAGCGCTGCTGGTGGGCTTGGGCATCGGGCTGTATATCGGGTGGGTGCAGTTTCCACAGGAAACGATTGACAGCCCGGCAAGCGCGCTGGCGCAGCGCTACAAGGATGAATATACCGTTATGACTGCCGCTGGCTTTCTGGAAGACCACGATCTGACCGGCGCGCTGGAACGCCTGCGGGTGCTGGGCGTGGATAATGTGCCGAGCTACGTGCAGGAGATCACCGAGCGCTACATTACCAATTCACGCGACGTCGGCGAAATCCGAAATCTGGTCGCGCTCTCGGAAGGCTTGGGCAGGCTGACGCCGATCATGGAACCCTATCGCATCGTGTCGGTTCCGGGGCAAAGCTGATGGGCGCTTATTACCCACCAGAGACACACGTCGAGCCAGCGCGCAAGTACACGCGCCCGCGCCGCTTTTTCTCAATCACCGGCATCATCATCGGGCTGATTCTGGGGCTGGCAGGCGGGTTGTACATTGCCTGGGAAGTGATGCCGGTTCAGGAATACGATGTCGAGCCGTGGCAGCTTCGCGAGGAAGACAAATCGCGCTATATCGTCGCGGTGGCGCTCGGCTACTCGTATGACGGCGATCTCAACCGGGCGGTTCAGCGGCTGCTCGATCTACGGCTGGGAAGCGACCCGATTCAGCATGTTGCCGATGTTGCGTGCCAGCTCACCACCACCGGCTACGTCAACAGCACCAGCGGGCTGCACGCGGTGCGCAGCATGATGAACTTCTACCAGCTTCAGGGGCGGGCGGGCTGCGCCGACAGCCTGATCAACACCGACGGCAGCGCCCCAACAGCCGTCGTTCAGGTGGCGCTGCCGACTTCAACGCCGACGCTGGTTCCGCCGGACACCAAGACGCCGACGCCGCCGGGCGCTGCCCCGGTGGTCACGCCAACGCCGATCCCGATTCCGACCACTGTGGCGCAGGGGTCATTCATCGTGCTGGTGAATACCACTTGCAGCAGCAGCGAGTCGGGGCTGATTCAGGTGAACGTCTACGAGATCAACGGCAGCACCGGTATTCCGGGGCAGCGTATCCGCGTGCGTTGGGATGGCGGCGATAGCATCTTCTATACCGGTTTGATCCCCGAACGCGGTCCCGCCTATGCCGATTTCGTCATGGAAGAGGGCGTCAGCTATCGGATCGATATGCCCGGCTTATCCGAGCCGCTTCAGCAGCCGCTGGCAGCCGTGCCGTGTAACGACCCGACCACCGGCGAACGGGCGATCATCACCTACCGCGTGATATTCCGACCCGCATTCTAAGTCGTCATGCAGGCGAAAGGAGACATTCGATGACGGTGAAGCTCAACCCGCAGGCGCTGGAACATGCCAAACAACTGCTGGACGATGATCTGTATATGATCAACACGTTCTGGAACAGCAGCGCGCCGACTGCCGAACAGGAGCGCCGCTATCTGGAAGCGAACACCTGGGACGACTACGGCAAGTGGTATCTGGGTATAGACAGTGACCAGCCCGCCGATTCACCCAAACGCTACCAACTGCCATATGGCAACTTTCAGAAGCTGCACCGCAGCGGCGTGATCGCAGCCCGACAGCGGGCGGCGCAGGAGCACCAGCAGGAAATTGTCGATGGCGCGGACGAGCTGCTCGATTTACTCGACCGGCTGAATGCGTGCTAAGCACAGCGCGATACACTGCGCGGGCAAGGACGGGGGCGACTCGTCGAGTCGCCCCTACAAAAACACCCGCGAGATTCTTCAGGCTGGATCGGCGAGGGTGACGCCGACGGCTTCGGCGAGGGCGGTGATGGCGCGGCGTTCAGCATCGCGCAGGGCGAGAACGCGCTCGCGCAGTCCGGCGCGCAGCGTAGCAGCTTGAGCGTTGGTCAGTGGAAAATTGCGCTCTGCCTCAGCCCGCAGCGCCGCCATCCAGTCATTTAACTGACGCCGTTCCGCCAGCGAGGCGTTCCCCCCAGTCAGGAACAGAGCGTAATCCCGATCCAGCAGATGTCGCGCTTCGCGGAACATCGGCACATCGTCCGGCAGCAGGGCGGCTATCAGGTCATCCCACGCGCTGCCGCAGGCGCGGAACAACTCCGCCACGTCCTTGAGAGCAGGGTTGTTGACGATGGTGCTTGCCTCGTCCAGGAAGTCGGCATAAACGCCGCGCGCGCCGTGTCCACCCGTGAAATACGTTTCCAGATAACGATAGGACGAGGTTAACCCGGCGAACATGCGGGTTCCAGGGGCGAACATCTTCGCCCAACTCTTTTTGTCTTTGTCATTTGCTAGCAGTTTTGCCCATTTGTCATAGGCGTCGAAGCCGAAGCTGCTTTTTGCCTTTGGCGCGAACGGCGGCGGCTCGGTGAAAATCCGGATGCAGGCGCGGATGCCCGCTTCCACCGCCGAGGGCAGCTTATCGGCTCTGGGCGCTTCGATGGTCATGATGCGGTGCTTCGTCCTCGCGATACGAGCGCGGGCGGCGGCGAGACTGTCGGTTGAAGTTGTCAGCCCAACCTGGGCGCGGTCAGCGATGTTGACGATGCCCGCTTCAAGATCGCAGCCGTAGACCGTGAACGGCATGACCATCCAGTAGTCGTCGCTGATCGGGTGGCTGTCATAGCCGAGGCTGACAATATCTCCCCAGACGACCACCGGCGTACCACGCGCCAGCCCATTGAGAAGATTAGCAACCGCTTTCTGGGCGTTGGTCGTCTGCTGGACGTGCATGGTGATGCCAAGGCGCTCGAAGACCGCGCCCGGCTGCTCGTCAAATGGGTAGCGGGTGAGAAAGTGAAGGTGAGGGTCGTAACCCTCATAATCAAACGCGAAGTATCCGGCGCAGATGCCGCCGTTAATCCCCATAAGCAGCACGTCGGTGTAGGGCTTGCCGGTGTGCGGCGCGGACACGCCCTGATGGGCGAGAATGTTGCACAGATAGCCGGTAGACCAGCCGAGTCCATCAAAATGATGATAGTCAGGCAGAATTGTCATCGTGTGTTCCTCATCTGTTGTGATGAACACAGCATACGAGGATGTACAATTCACTGGTAGTGGTTATTTCCATTACTGAACAATAAACTTATTCCATAGCAGCATGGTGGGTGGTCGTCAGGAGCAGGTCGGCGGCGCTATGCGGCGAAGGCTGCGCCCAAACCAGATAGAGATCGCGCTGGCGGTCAGCGGCGAGCGCTGGCGGCGCGATGAGTCTCGCGTCCGACACGACGGTCTGATAGCCGACGACGCTGCCGCTGCTGAGATAGACCAGCCCCAAGCCGTCCGGTGACTGCACCGCGACCGGCAGCACCGTGTACTGCCCCGCCAGCGGAGCAGCCCAGATCAGCGGCGTTTCTCCCGGCGCGGCGGCGGCGGTGCTGCCGGTGTTGAAGCCGGTTTCAAAAGTCGAGCCGTCCAGCACTTCAATCTGGAGTTGGGTTGGCTGCGCCCATGCTGCTGCCTCGATTGCGCCAGCCGCGAACCAGGTTTCAGGATGACCATTGGCGCGAGTGACGTTCCAGAAGATGTAGGCGTGAGCATAATCGACGCCAGCGCTCAGGCTGTGCAGCCGGTCACCCGCGCCCAGATAGACGGCGCTGCTAAGCGAAACCGGCGTATCAATCAGACCGTTGTGGATGGCTGATTGCATCAACTGCCCGCGTTCCAGCCAGAACAGCAGCAGCGTTCCGTCGTTGGCGCGGACAAGCGCCGGATAATCGGCGTTGGTGGCGACTTGTTGGGGGGGCTGTGGTCGCCCGGCGGGGTCAATTGGACGCAGCGACAGCACTGGTTCGGAGAGCAGGCGACCACTCCAGGCAGCCCAGACGCGCTCACTGCTGTCGGCGGTCACAGCGTAGCGCAGCGCCAGTTCGTCGGATACGGGAGTTGGTCCACGCTCGACGGTCATCTGCGCCGTGATGAGCGCCGAGAAAAGCTGCGTCTGACCGTCAGCAGCCGCGTCCAGCCACAGCAGATGCAGCCAACCGTCCTGTCCGGCGGTCAGGGTTTGGGCATAGGGGTGAGCTGGCGGCAGCGGCAGCACTGTCGCCGACGCGAGACTGCCATCGATCCACTGACGAATGTCCTGATGCACGCCAGCGCTGTCCGCGCCAATCCAGCCAGCGACCACTCGCGACGAATCGACCGACAGGGCAGGAGCGCTGCTTTGTTCCGCCTGCGCCAGAGCAACGATCTCGCCCCAGACAGAGCGCCGCGCCGGTTCGGGCGGCGGCTGGCAGGCGGCGAAAGCCGTGACCAGCATCAGCGACAGAACAATCGAAAGGCGGCAGCGCGGCAGCACGATGATCAGGCTTCGGCAGTGACGGTGATATCTTCGGGTCCGGTGTAGCGGATGCGATTTCGGGCGTAATAGGCGATGGTCTGTACGACGTATTTTGCCGCCGGAAGGGACACATTGGGCAGCACCAGTTCGTGGCGACCGGAATACACGCCGACGTGATAGCGGTCTTGTCCGGCGTAAAGCGTCTTCTTGATCAGCCAACCGGCGGGTCCACCCGCCCGCGCCGCCTTCGCCACCTCGACCTCATCGATCTTTGACCATTCGATGCCCTGTCCATCGACCACGATCTCGTAGTTGGTCGGGGCAAAATGTTTCTGAAGGAACTGCACGTCGTCAGGCGAAAGATCGTGTTCCTTCGGCGCGGTGCTGAGGGGAACCATTACCTGCATGGTGAATGTACCTGTAGCTGGATGGTATGCGGCAATTGTACACGATGTCGAGAGAAAAGCTTAGCGCCGGGGCGCGCAGGGAATTGGCGAAAATTGCGGTCATGTAGGGGCGCAGCATGCTGCGCCCATATCCTCAATATTCACCACGTCTGCAAAGACAGGTGTGGTAAATCTCGGCGCGTTTTTGCGTAGGTGCTTTTCGTATAAGCCACGTGGTCACGACTCTGGCGTACTGTCTTCTGGCAGAACGAGGATGCGGATGGTCGCTGGCTGACCAGCGGTGCCGTCGCTGCGGAAGGCGACTGCCGACATAGAGTGCAAGCCCAACCCTTCGGCAAGCCAGCTCATCTCGACCGTGAAGACAGGAACGGCGCTGCTGACCACCGGCGCGCCCTGCTGGTGCGGCTGATCGTCTACCAGCAGTTCCACCCGCGCGATGCCGTCGCCAACGGCGTCCTGCGCTACCAGTTGAATCTGCACGTCCGTTCCTTCGACCACCGAGCTGTCATTGAGCGGATACTGGAATTCAACCACCGGGATGTCTGGCAGTGGGGTAGGCGTCAGCGTTCCGGCGACGAGATTGCAGCCGCACAGCAGGCACGCCGAGGCGATGCCGAGCGCTCGCCGGGTTAGCTGTCGGCGCATACCACCAGCCGCCCCGCCTCTTCTTCACCCAGCCACTGGTTGAAGGCAAACAGCCATTCGCGCCCGCTGAGGTTGTGACGCACCGATACCTGTTCCACATACCAGCCGGAATCGGCGCTGTTATCATGCCCGACGCAGCAGCGGGTGAGATTGCCCAGATCGGGTACGTCGAGCACAAACCGGTCGGTGCTGCCCTGTTCAAAGGCGAAGATGTCTTCCGGCGGCAGATGCACCCAGTCGGTCTGTCCGGCTTCGCCGTAGAGCATCAGGAAGACGTTGGAATCGGTGCCGCCAAGCGGCTGGTCGCCCGTTTTGACCCACAGACTATAAGCCGGTTGTGACATGGTTTTTCCTCCAGCCAGAAGCTCATTACGATTATGCGTTTGATTGAAAGGGGATGCAAGCTACAATCAATAATGGGCGAGCCACAAAACAACATCCAGTCATGCAGGTTCCGGGGGCAGAGACGCTATGCGAATCGACATTCTGACATTGTTCCCTGGCATGTTCGAGGGACCGATGACCGAAAGTATGCTGTGGAAGGCGCGTGACCGCCATCTGCTTGACCTGCGCCTGCACGATATTCGAGACTACAGCACCAGCAAACACCGGGCGGTGGACGACACACCGTATGGTGGCGGCGGTGGCATGGTGATGAAGCCGGATGTGGTGACGGTGGCGGTTGAAGCGGTGCTGAATGGCGCGCCGCCGGACACGCCAGTCATTTTGATGACGCCGCAGGGACGGCTGTTCTCGCACGAGATCGCGGTATCGTTGGCGCGGCAGCAGCAGGTGATCATCCTGTGCGGGCATTACGAGGGTATTGACGAGCGCGTGAACGCGCTGGTGGTAACCGACGAAATTAGCATTGGCGATTACGTGCTGACGGGCGGCGAACTGGCGGCGATGGTGGTGGTCGATGCGGTGGCGCGGCACATTCCGGGCGTACTCGGCGCGGAAGGCGGCGCTGACCGCGACAGCCACGCCGACGGCATCCTCGAAGGACCGCAGTACACCCGCCCGCCGGTGTTTCGCGGCTTGAGCGTGCCGCAGGTGCTTCAGGATGGCAACCACGACACCATCAAACGCTGGCGGCGCGAGCTGGGGCTGCGGCGCACCTGGCTTCGCCGTCCCGATCTGCTGCTGAAGGCTTCGCTGACCGAAGACGAGCAGTATCTGCTGGCGACATTCGCCGATGAGGACGCGCGAAAGTCCAATGCCTCAAAGTGAGCCAAACTTTTATTGAGGCTTTATCCAACTTCCGCTATACTGAGATCAGCCGCCCGGTGTTGGTTCGGCACAAACGAAGAGAGAGTCTTACTTATGGCTCAGGAATATCGCAGCGACATCCTGGAGCGTACCCTGAAAACACTGCACGTTGCCGTGGATGGCGTCAAAGCATCGGTCATCGTCAATATTGATGGACTGCTGGTGGCAGCCTACCCACCTGGCGACGAGGAAAACCCCCACGAAAACCCCACCAGCAGCCCACAGGTGGCGGCGATGTCCGCCACGCTGATCGGGCTGGCGGAACGCACCCTGGGCAGATTGGCGCAGGGCGATCTGGAGCGCCTGCTGATGGAAGGCGAAGACGGCGTGATGGTGATATATCCCGCCGGACGCGCTTCGGTCGCGGTGCTGGTCGAAAAAGATGCGCGCCTTAGCCATGTGCTGTTCGCGACCAAAAAAGCAGCGCGCGAAGTCGCCGAAATTCTCGGCTACTAGCGCTCGATTTTCCCCTCACGCTGCTCAATCTGCGTCGAGCCAGCGTAGGGACACGACAGCGTCGTGTCCGACGTTCGCCAGAAGTAGTGGGGATACTACGTGGAAAGCGCCTGATACGCGCTAGGGTTTGCGACTGCCTATCTGGAAGATCGCGCGCAGTGACATTTTGCCAAGCATGATTTCGTCGCCATCCCGCAGGGGATAGGGTTGGTGCGGGGCGAGCCGGATGCCGTTGACGGCGGTGCCGTTGCTGCTGCCGAGATCGTAGATTTCCAGGCGCTTGTTGCTCAGGCGAATGATGGCGTGCCGACGGCTGACGCCCATGCGGTAACCGGCATAGGTCGTAAGGTCTACGTCGGGCATGGTGCCGGTCGCCGGATCGCGCCGCCCAAGCGACGTCTCCGCCTTCGGGTAAATCAGCAGCGGACTCTGCGCGCCGCTAATCTCCAGACGCAGCACCATCGAGTCGTCAAAAACGTTCGTCCCAGCAGACTGGACTGCCTGCAGCTCATCGGCGGAAAGGCTGGTCGTTTCGTCGGAAACAGCGCTGTTCTGATTGCCAAGCTGGCGCGTGCCGACGCCGCTGCGCTCGCCTGAAATCAGGTTCGTGCCGCAGTTTTCGCACACCAGGACGCCGATTCGGTTCCAGGAACCGCAGGTTGGGCACTTTTGCCCCCCGGCTGACGGCGCGGCGGCAAGATTGATAGTCGGCATCGCTGCCTTGCGCACCGTCTGGTCTTCCGTTGCCGGAGTCGGAGGCTGCCCATTCTTGGGCGGTTGTTCTGTCATAGTAGACCTACCAGCGATAATCTTGCGAATTCATGGCTCTATTGTATTGCGCTTTTGGAGTGTAGCAACCCTAACGACTCATGAACCTTTCATGAATAACGCGGTGTTGACCGGGGTTTGACGGCGTGCTAATGTCTGCACATGCGGACTTCACCCCGAACTCTGGTCGCCTTGATCGTCATTCTGCTGCTGGCAGTCGCGGCGCGGCTGTATGGCATTCAGGCGCAAAGTCTGTGGTTCGACGAAGGCTGGTCTGCCTACGCCGCGACCCAACCCACGCTGATCGACGCGGCACATGCCGACGCGACCAATCCGCCGCTGTATTACGTCCTGCTGAACATCCACGCCACGTTTATAGGGTCGAGTGAATTCGGGCTGCGCCTGTTCTCGCTGTTCTGCGGCTTGCTGGTGGTGGCGCTGGTCTTTCGGCTGGGGAGCCGTTTGTTTGGTGAACGCGCGGCGCTCTACGCGGCGCTGCTGGCTGCCGCTTCGCCGCTGCTGTGGTGGGCATCACAGGAAGCGCGGATGTACAGCCTGCTGGCGGCGCTGGTGCTGGTCTGCGCGCTGGCGTGGCACCGGCTCTATCATCGCCCGACACGACGAATGTGGCTTGTCCTCTGGCTGGCTGAACTAGCGCTGCTCTACGCCCACAACACGGGTCCGGTGGTCGCGCTGTGGCTGAACGCGGTCACGGTGATCGCCTGGATCGCCGCTGGCAGGATCGACCGCAGGCTGACGTGGAAGTGGTGGATTGGCGGTCAGCTTCTGATCGGGCTGCTGTGGCTGCCCTATTTTCTGACTCGCTTCATCACGCTGGGTGAAGCCAACAGCGCCGTGACCAGCACGCTGGAATTGACGCCGGTGTTCGGGCTGAATCTGTGGCGGGCGCTGTGGCAAACACCCTGGGAGCGCGTGCTGCTGTCGGGCGAACCGGCGGCGCTGTCTATCGGGCTGCTGGTCGCGTTCGGGCTGCTCGTGCCCTGGTCACGCCCGGCGGCACGCTGGTTAGTGCTGCACGCGCTGGTGCTGACGGCAGGACTGCTGATCGCGCTGGCGGCGCTGGGCAACGAAATACATGGGCGCTATCTGGTGATGATCGTCCCGCTGCTGCTGGTGCCGTTGGGGGCGGGTATCGCGCGGCTGCGCCCGCAGATCATCCGTTTGGCGCTGGCGGCGGGCGTGGTCGCCGTATTTCTAGCGAACCTGATTTACGCGCAGACATCCGACTACCGCCACGACGACGCGCGCGCTATGGTTCAGTATTACGCCGACAGGCTGACCGCGACGGACAGCGTACTGGCGTGGTCTTATGCCGATCGTTATGAGCTGGCTTACTACTGGGACAATCTGGATGTGGCGGCGGGGCGAATTACGCTGCCAGAAGGCGCGGAACTGGAGACGGTGCTGCCGCTGCTGCCCGACAGCGGCGATGTGGCGCTGAACGTCTGGTATACCCAGCGCGCCGATTATCGCCGGATGCTGCCATGTCTGTTGAGTAATGGGACGATCAACGAGCCGGAACAGCATACCGTCTATGGCATGTCCAGCCTGCTGTATCGCAGCCCGTCACTGAGCCTGCCGGAACTGGCGGCGGCGGATATCACCTTCGTGGATGGCGTAACGCCGATCATCCAGGTCACGAATGCCGGGCAGATCGCGCCGCTGACGCCCGACCGCGCCCAATGCCTGCCAATCGTCGTAACGCTGGCGCGTGAAACCGAGGTTGAACTTAAGGCGGCGCTGATCGTCCAGAACGAACTCGGCTGGGAGATCGCCCGGGCTGACGCCGTCCTGGCGACCGCCAACCAACGCGCCAGTGAGAATGTGCCGCCGGGGACGGCGCTGGCGGCTTACCCGCTGCTGCGGCTGCCAGTTGGCACGCCGCCGGGTGAGTATCGTATTTTCCTGCGAATATACGATGAGTCCGAGTCACCTTCCGGCTACGCGCCCCCCATGACGATAAGGACTTCCGGGCGTGACGCCTTACTGGGCGTCTGGGACGCGCCCGCCGGTGCCCGGTGGGATCAGGTCAGCCGCGCGGCGGCGCTGCCGGTGACGATCAACATCCAGTCTGGCGATCTGACACTGCTGGGACACAATGCCGCTGGTGATGTAACGCTGACGAACGGGAGCGAAATACGACTGACGCTGCTGTGGCAGGGACAGGGGGAACTGCCACCGCTGACGCTGGCTGACAGCGAGGGGCGCTGGAGCGTCGGGATTCCGGCGGCGGAGGCGGACGAGGCGCTGACCCGCGACTGGCGTTCGGTTCGCGTGCCTGCCGACGCTCCCGATGGCAGCGCCGAACTGCGGCTGCCGGATGGGACTGTCCTCAATCAATATGCGATTGAATCGCTGCCGCTGCTGCTGGAATCGCCTGCATTTGATGTTGAAGTGGGCGCGACATTTCCCGGCGCGGGTGAGCTGGTCGGCTACCGCCTGAATCAGCCGATTCGTCTCGACACAGCGCCCGCGCTCACGCTAGTCTGGCGTGGCGGCGAAATTCCGGCAGCGGTGAGCTATACGGTGTTCGCGCAGTTGGTGAACGCCGATGGGCGCGTTATCGCCCAGAGTGACTCGGTTCCAGCGGCTGGCGCGCGTCCCACCACCGGCTGGCGCGCGGGCGAATACATTGAGGACAGCCATCAGCTTCAGTATAACGATCTGGCAGCGCCGGGCAGGGTGAGCCTGATCGTGGGGCTGTATAACGCGGTCAGCGGTCAGCGGCTGCTGCTGGACGAAGGGCGTGATTTTGTGGCGCTGGCTGAGGGACTAGAGGCGCGGTAAGGGCGCAGCAAGCACGCTGCGCCCTTACCGCGTTAGGCGGCGCTAGACGTTCGGTAAAACGCTGCCGGTCGTGCTCATGCCCACATGGAAAACCAGCAGATACTGTCCCTGCGTTTGCTGCTGGTAGCTGGTCATGACAAAATTATAGAAGTTGAAATCCGGGTCACTGCTCAACTGAAGCCCGGACAGCGGCAGGCTCAGCATGGCGTCATAGTCCCAACCGGGCAGCGAGCCGGTGTTAATGGTGATCGACGACGAACTGAGGTTGGTTGACTGCCCGTAGCATAAGCCGGAATTGCCCGCGTCATCGCAGTAGATGGGGCTGCCGTTGGAATCGTTGAGCATGTTCAGGTCGGCATCGGCGCGATACATATACGGATCGAGGCTGACATTGCCGCGCGTGAGCATATACACCGACAGCGGCACGCCCGAAGCGACCATGCCGGGGGTGAGACGGATGGAGAACGGATCGCCTGCGCCATCGCCCGAAGTGACGCCCATGCCTTCGAGGATGAGCAGGAATTCGCCCGAGGTGTTGCCGAAGCCGCCCACGACCAGCGAGACATCGGCGAAGGTGCTGGCGCTGTTCTGGTCAAACGAGACCTGGGCGCTGAGATTGGATGCGGGTACGCTGCCGCTGGTTGGAAGGTTGGCGCTGTAGCGGTTGGCGCTGGCGGTGTCGTCGCTGCACAGACCTTCGCCGCTTTCATCCAGCACCGCCAGCACCGGGTCAAAGCCGTTCAGACCGATAGCCGTTGCCGTGTAGGTGAAGCCGGAGCGCATCTGGTTGACGATGATCTCTACGCCGTTGTCAAAGGTCGCGCCGTTGTCGCAGGTCACGCTGACGCCAGCGGGCAGCGTGCTGGTCTGGTTCTGCGGCACTGCGGTTGGCACGATGGTGGTGACGCTGTCTTTACCGCCGCTGGTGCCGGTGGCTGGCGCTGTGCCGATGTGGAACGCCAGCACGTACTGCCCCTGCGTTTGCTGCTGGTAGCTGGTCATGACGAAATTGAAGAAGTTGAAATCCGGGTCATCGCTCAACTGAAGCCCGGACAGCGGCAGGCTCAGCATGGCGTCATAGTCCCAACCGGGCAGCGAGCCGGTGTTAATGGTGACCGACGACGAACCGAGGTTGGCTGACTGCCCGTAGCACAAGCCCGAATTGCCCGCGTCATCGCAGGAGATGGGGATGCCGCTGGAGTCGTTAATGATGGCAAGATTTTCGTCGGCGCGGAACATATACGGATCGAGATCGGTAGTCCGCGAAATCATGTACACCGTCAGCGGCACGCCTGAGGCGATCATGTTCGGGGTGAGACGGACGGAGAACGGATCGCCCGCGCCATCGCCCGAAGTAACGCCCATACCTTCGATGATGAGCACAAATTCACCGGTGACATTGCCAAAGCCGCCCACGACCAGCGAGACATCGGCGAAAGTGCTGGCGCTGTTCTGATCAAACGTGACCTGGGCGCTGAGATTGGATGCGGATACGCTGCCGCTGGTCGGAAGGTTTGCCGCGTAGGATGCGGCAACCGAAGCGTCGTCGTTGCACAGACCTTCACCGCTTTCATCCAGTACCGCCAGCACCGGATCAAAGCCGTTCAGACCGATAGCCGTTGCCGTGTAGGTGAAGCCGGAGCGCATCTGGTTGACGATGATCTCCACGCCGTTGTCAAAGCTGACCCCGCTGTCGCAGGTCACGCTGACGCCCCCGCCTTGCTGCGCATGAATGGTGAATGGCGCAAGGAAACAACAAAGCAATACTACTAAGAAGCCATATGAATATTCCTGTTCGGTAGAATGGAGGTGCAAGCCAAACCAACTACCAAACAGGAACAAACCAAGTGTGTCATAGAATGAAGGTCTATACCAGTGATTTAAGTGATAGGCAGTGGGAAACGATCCGGGA
>JAUQWZ010000048.1 GCA_030834905.1 Aggregatilineales bacterium
GGGGACGGGTTGGGCGGAGTCGTCGTGCCGACGGATCAGCAACTCGGCCAGGTGAGGGACGAGGCGCGGCGGTCGTGCCGGTTGCCTGATCTGCACGACGAGCTTCTGGCCCTGGAGGTGGCGGCGAGGCGGGCGCGCGCGCCGCTCCACGACCGGACGAGGCTCGTCGTTCTGCGGATCGAAGTGGAGCGAGAGCTCGGTGACATGCTGGCAGAACAGGTGCATCCCGGGCGCCCCAGAAAATGGTCGGGCGCCCTACCATTTCAAAAGTCGACCTTGCCCGAAAAAATCTCGAAGTGGCGATCAGCCGACTATCAGGCGCTCGCCAGGATCCCCGAGTCGGTGTTCCGTCGCTACGTCGCGAACGAGACGTCACAGAACAGACTGCCGTCGTCTGCTGGTCTTCGCCGCTTTGCTGAAGGGCTTGAGAAACGCACTGATAGCGTTTGCAGAAGTCGCGGTCTGCCCGACGAACTCGTGGACGCGGTGGTGCGCGTGCTCGGCGAGATCGACACGTGCGTCGGCGAACTCGGCGTTCCAGGGCGCACGCACATGCGAACCGCGGACCCGTCCCAAGTCGCGCTTCGTGGGCGTGTTGTGGTGGATGCGTCCGACGACGGCGGCGCGTGGCTGCGCAAGCTGCAGCAGTCCGTGCGGACTGGCGCCGTGACCGAAGCGATCGCGAGCGTCGCGCCCGTCATGACCGCGACGACGCTCAGCGCGCTGAGGAACGGGAACTGGATGCTCTGCCTCCGCGACGCTGGCGTGCTCGCCTACAAGGGACCGAGGAAACAGGCGTTCTCGCTGGCCATGGAGCGGTTCGGAGTCGTGGCGAGGACATGCACCAGGGGCTTCGCCTGATGGGGGCCTTGGACACCAAGGGAGATGGTGCTTGTTGACGACCGCTCCGCGGGTTGGTAGCACCCCACAGCGTAGTCCGCGAGTGGGCAGCGCCCGCCGAGGACCACGGGACTCACCCTGCAGGTCAGGCACAGGACAAGTACTCAACAATGATCTCGCAACTCTGCCACACGCTCTCGAAGAGGCATCGGTCGGACATGCGCATTTCGGCCACCTGGCGGCGGATCTTCATGCACGTGCTGGCTCCGCTAGCGGTCATGCTCTTCGCAGCAGCGTCGCCCTTGGTCGCGCAGACTTCCGCGGATGTCAAGACAGCGCCAAGCGTCCCCTGCCCGCGGATCGAGCGGATCGGCCTGATCTTCCCGCACTGGGTCACTCTGCTTGGTGACGTAGAAGTGGACGTCACTCCTACCGGGGACCACAGGGGTGGCCAGGTGATCATCGGGACCAACCCACACCAGTCCTTCCTTGGAGGTGTTCGCCAGGATCCATCAGAGGCTCTGCAGATGATCTGCGCTGGGCCCCAGGTAGGGCAGACGCCTCCCTCGGCTGCGCCGCCGGACTGCCCATGCCCCGGCTATCCGGCGGACCCACACGTCGACAACAATCGTTGTTCGTTGGAGACGATTGGGGCTGATACCATGTGCATCTGTGAAATCAGTCTGCACCCAGCGCCAGCCAAACGCCTGATGCAGCCCCTTGGCGGTCCTGGGCCGCAAGTGTACGGTG
>JAUQWZ010000049.1 GCA_030834905.1 Aggregatilineales bacterium
AGTCGAGTCAGAAACTCTAACCATTTCTGCGCGTATCCCTCCGTTGCAAGCTGCGAGAACTGTCTCCAGTCAACCATCGTCCCCTCCTACACGGATTATCTCGTTACGTTGGGTTCATCATATTCCACGTAACTATTGTCAAATCGGACATCGACGAGTCTTCGACGATGCGCGTCGCGCCGATCTTGAACACGCGGGACGAAGCATTCTGGTTTTGCTCGGTCATGGTGAAATTGTCCTTTCTCGTGAGGTGAACTAGAGTAGAGTGGTTGTATCAGATGCGCCGTTGGCTGAGATCACAGACGAAGTTGGCGTTTCCAGCGTAAGCAGCGCATCGTCTTCAGTCGCGTGTGACGGTTCGTCGCCGTCGGTGGAGTCGCCAACCTGCACGAAGTCTTCCAGCGCGAACAGCGCCATATCCCGCGCGGTCAGGTGCTTCATCTTCTTCGCCAGCGCGTACACGTCGGGGATACGGATCGGGGTTTCGCCGTCCCACAGCTTGCCATCGATCAGGGTGGCGGCGAGCTGCACCGCCTGACGGTAAGCGGCAGCATCGGTTTCGCCGCCGGTGAGCTTGAGGTGACTGATCTTGACCGTCTTCTTGCCCTTCTTGAGCGGAATATCGACGGTCGGTTCAGCAGGTGCAGGTGGCGGCGCAGTTTTCTTGCTGCTCACAGGTATCGTTGTCGGCGGAGGCAGTTCGGCGATGACGGGCGGTTCAGCTTCAACGGCGGATAGCGCCATCACGCCATCTTTGAGGATTGCCGTGAGATCGGACAGGTTGGTGTAGGCAAACTGACGGACGTGCGCGAGATCGCCGCGCTGAATGAGCAGCGTGCCGTGTCGCTCATCGCTCTCGCCCTCAGGCAGCGTGAGCGTAATGACGGTTGGCGCTTGGGCATTTTTCTTTGCCATGAGGCATTTCCTTTCACTGATTTAGCGGATGAGATCGGGATTTGAGACAGGTGTTTTGGAGACGAGCATCACCTCCTTTCGCGTATCAAATGACTGAATACCGAGCGCTGGACACAAGTCTTTGAGCAGCAGCGTGCCGCAGACATGGCAGAAGCCATAGCCACTTCGGATGTTGAACCCAAAACTGGGATGCTGGTCATCGTGTTTGTGTCGTTCGGGGAATGGACACATGCCGTTGAGCCAATCGCCGCGTGGTTTGCAGCCGCACGCGAGCAGCGCATTCGCCACTTGTGCGATCAGATCAGTGCTGGGGATGTAAGGCGAACGATGTTCAGATCGTTTGGCGGCATGTGCTAGACATGTGGGGAGAAAGTGAGCGAAATCTCTCAACGTGAAGCGGCGGTCACTCAGGGAAACAAGCCTGCACTGCGCCTTATCTCGCGCCGGTTTGGTATTAACCGTCGATGGAACACGCAGGCTTTGGGCAACACTGAGCATGTCACCATGCAGCGCAGCCGCTAATCCGCGCAGCAGGCGGCGCGCCAGTTCGAGATCCGCTGTAGGCTCGTCCAGCCACCAGTAGGCATGATATCCGCCACCGCTGTGGACGATGCACGACGGCGCTGGCGACATGGATTGCAGTCGTTCAAGCGTGCCGAACGATGGATCATCGACATCGACGAACAATGCTGGCAGCGCGACGACATCCGCCGTGCCGCCGCGCTGCCAGCGGTTCAACCCCAGACGACGCAGCCCGACCGCAAAATACGCACCCCAGCCGAGCGCGTTCGCGCCGTCGAGCTTCGCCAGCACCTCATGTAATGCAGCAGGATTGTCCAGTGAAATGTGACGCGAAGGCGTGCGCTGTTTTCCGTCCGGGTGGATGGCGGTGAGCGTAAGGCAGTTCTGCGAGTAGTCGGAGCAGCGCGCCAGCAGCGCTGTAAAAAACGTACCGCGTTCGTCGCTCATGGCATCAGAACAACGCCAACTGCTGTGTGAACGGGATTTCGTCGTCGGCTTCGCGCTGCGGAAAGGGGATCACCGTCCGTTCGGTTCGACGTGCAGGCTTTGACGAAAGCGGACGCTGCGGCTTGACGACGCGGACGGCAGGCGCAGTTTCGCCATCGCTACCGATCAGTGCCAGCAGTTTAGCTGTTACTTCTTGCTCACAGCCCGGAAAGACGACGTGATGTTCGGTCAGCCACGCCGCGATCTCCGGTGCAGCACCGCCATCCAACAGCGTCATCAGATCGGCACGCAGACGCGCCCACTCATTTTCATCAGCAACCAGATGCACCGTCTCCAGATAGGTGGCGACGGTTTCGACCGGATGCGCAGCGACTTCATCCGCTGCCACTCGCCCACGTGAGGAGTGATCATCGACCGGGGTGATCGTCGCGCCGAGTTCCAACGCTAACGCGAACAACGGATCCGGCTCGTCCACTGGCACAGGATCGCTGCCCGCATCAATGTTCCAATAAGCCGCATCTTCGCTATCGATCTCGCTCACAGCATCCGACGCCTTGAACAACTGCGATGGGTCGAGCAGGCTCTCGTCACGCCCAATCGCTTCCAGTAGCGCTTCTTCAAATCCGCCCTCGCCTTCGGTCAGCGCGTCCAGCCCGGTCAAGCCGATATCGCCGGTGAGCAGCTTTGCTGCCCGCTGCTTGCGTGACATCAACTGCACGGCGGTCTGCTCCATTGTGCCCTCGGCGTAGAGGTAGACGACCTTGCAGTGTTCGTGCGTCTGATTCAGCCGGTACGAGCGCGCCGCCGCCTGCATCAGCGTCGAGAGGTTGAAAACCAGCTCGTAGAAGATCAGCGTCGGGAAGTGAATGAGATCCAAGCCGGTTTTGACCAACTCGGGATTACACAGGACGACGTTTGTTCCTTTTGCGATCTCGCGCTCGATGACCGCTTCGCGCCGTTCAGCATCGACCGTGTTCTTGAGGATGAACGTTCGCGCTTCCGGCACCTGCTGATTCAGCAGACTTTCGAGGCGCGGCTGGATGTCGCGGGTTGCCGTCTGCCTGAAGTAGATCACGCAGGGGCGATTGGCGGCGAGTTCTGCCTGCACCAGATCGAGCAGCGCCTGTTCTTTGGCATAGATACGGTCTTCGCCGTAGCTTGGCAGGCTGACCACCGTATACGGTTCCTTCGCACCGGTGATCGGGTGTTTGAGGTTGTGGATCACGTCATACGGACGATAGGGCGCATTGGGCCAACCCATCGACCACTGAAGATATGCGCCGCGAAACGTCGTGTCGCCTTCCCAGCGCCGCTGGATCAGGTAATCCTTGAGTTTCTGGCGGGTGCGGTCGTATTCGGAGTAGATGTCCTCGTCGAGTTCGACCGGCTGCGCGATTTCCTCGTACTGCGGCAGCGCTTTGCCTAAGTCGGCGAGCGAGAAGAAAATCGCATGATCCAGCACTTCGGCAACCAGCAGCGGCGAGATGCCCGGCGCTTCCTGATAGGGGCGCTCGTAGGTCGAAGTTCCCGTGTACACGCCCGTGTCGCGGTCATACGACGGACGTTCCTCGACCACCTGCTCCCTCACACCCATCTCACTGACCCAGCGCGACTCAGCGCGTCCGCGCTGGTTACTGCCTTCACTCAAGACCTCCTGGAATTTGTGCGAACCCCGTTCTTTGCGGCTGAAGCGTTTGCCGCCGCCCCAGTTATAGCGCTGGCGCACGCGCGGATTGATCGCATATTCGAGATTGAAGATCGACGACGAGCGTCCATTGAACGGCGTTCCGGTCATCGCCAGCACTTTCTGCGCCAGTCCTGCCATCCGCGAGAACGCCTCCCCGTTGCCTGTGTCGCCGTGCTGCGCCTCATGCACTTCATCCCAGATCAGCAGATAGACCCGATCCGGGTACGTCCTTTTGAGGTATTCATCGAGCCGGTAGCGCGGATTCTTCGGCGGATATTTCTCGCCCGGCTTCGGCTGTGAACCCCGGTCACGACTTTCGCGCCACAGTGGGGATTGACACACACCGCAGGTGCGCTTGCCGCCTTCCAGCCACGACTGTGATGCGGGTGCGCTTACGCCTTTCTTCTCCTGCATGATTGTGCTGCCGCAGTGCGGGCATTTCGGCACCCGCTCCCGGCGGATGCGCTGATGCGGCAGATAACCATCCGGTACAGGCGATCCGTGTCGCCACAGCGCGACCGCTTCGCTGCGCCAGACGACCGCTGATTCCCACGCACAGCCCAGTTTGGTCAGGTCGCGTTTGATCAGCCCAATCTTCGGCACATGCGCGGGCAAGGCTTCCGCGCGATCCATGAAACGTTTGACCTCTTCATGCCGGTTAAGACGCTCGATAGCTGCTTTCGGCGCAATGCTGACCAGCTCGCGTTTCCACTTCTCGATCAGGTGCGGCGGCGCGACGATCAGGACGACTTGATTCGGGCGAATGTCATTTGCCAAAGCCTTCACAACGCCGGAAGCCATACTGATTGCTGCCGATCCACCCATGAGCGTTTTTCCCGTGCCCATCGAACCGATCAGCAAAATACTGTTGCGGGACTGAAAGCCCCGCGCCACTGCGCCGACGACATGCTTCTGCGCGGTATACATGGGGTACTTTCCCTTCAAACGGATGCGATCCAACCAGCCACCGATCCCGGCAAAGTCGAAACCGTACATGGGTTTGAACCTGGTGCTGAGATACTGGGCCAGCGCCCGCTTGTTGGCGGTGATGAAGCCGAGCAGCGCCTCATCGCCTTCCATCTCGACCGTTGTGCCATCGCTGGCGAGCAGGGAGAGTGTCGTCGTCGGTTTCAGGCGGATGGTCGTCTTCTTGACCTGCCGTTCCGGGTCATTCGGATCGGCTTCGACCTCGACGCGGGCGACCTGCTCGACGTGACGCGTCTTGCCGCGCAGCGCCACCCGTCCGTACTCATCAGTCTCGATCACTGCGCCGTCGGCAACACCGGCTGCCAGCACCAGCGCTAGATGCCCTGGGCGCGGCGCGACCACCGGCTCGATCTCGGCGGGTGGCGGTGGCACGTCCAGCAGCGCTTGAAACCCACTCGTCTTCCATGCGCCCTGTTCTTCGATCAGCTTCAGTCCGGCAGTCTCATCGAGCATGTCTGGCGCGAACACGAAGCGCTGGATGGCGCGCGGTGCGGGCAGGCGATAGATCGGTTCTGCCTGCACAGTGAGCGGCTGCGGGTGATCGCGGTCGTGGACGATCTGCTCATAGAGTGCAGCGGGGTCAAGCGACACGCCTTTGATCGCAGCAACGACGCATTGGTCGTACTCGCCGAGATGCTTCCCCGGCAGCGCCCAGACATCCACACGGCTACTGTGCTTGGCGAGAAACGCCGCCGCTTCCTGGGTGATGTGCTGGCGATAGATACACCACAGCGCCAAACCACCGTCCTGCACCCACTTCCACGCATGGCGCAGATAACGGAACTCGACGCGCTTGCTGCCCGCTGCCGCCGCGTCGTGGTCATAGGGAGGATTGAGCCATGCCGCACCAAAGGCATTATTCGATGCGACCAGCCGCTCCACGTCGCAGCGCACCGCCTGCGTTGTGCCAAAGCGGGTGATGCACGCTGCTGCGCGCTCGCCGTCGAGTTCATTGGCATACGGCGTGACATGCCATGCCTGTACTGCCGCTTCGAGAAACGCACCGTCTCCGGCGAATGGATCCAGCAGCCGCACGGCAGAGGTACTGGGCATGACTAACGAAAGGAGCGCCGGATAGTGGCGCTCCTCGATGGGCAGATAGCCCATGATCATTTTCGATTCGGCTCGTGCCATGAGAGTTGGCTCCTGGAATCAAAAAAGTCCTCGTTTGCACGAGGACTTTAGCGGTCGATTATTGTGGTGGGTTACTGCTGCTCGAATAAATCGAGATATTCGGCTGGCATCAGCCGGTTAGGGAGTTCGGAGTCGGCATCCAGCGGTTCGTGGAAGCCCAACTCGATCATGCAGCGCAGGATGGCATGATACTGGCGAACAATCGTCTCGGCGTGAGGAGCATTCTTGTTCCCCCGCCACAGCGCTGCTAAATCGCTGAGTTTAATTTCCATTGTCTTGAGCAGTCGCTCATCGACCGGGATTATATTCGTTGGCATCATGAGTTAATTTCCTTCCGGGTTCCACCGTGTGCCTTCGCTTTCCAGCACCGTAATGTAACGAGCCAGCTGCCCGGTGGGTTCCGGGAGCGGCAGGGCCAGACGACGAGGAAAGGTCGCGCAGTTATCCCGATTTGGCAGCGGTGGTTGTCCGCGTTCGGGGAAGGCATACGTGAATACTATTTTTTCAGTATACCACTGAAGTGCCTGCGCTCGAATACGTTCATAGTCCGCATCGGGAAGTTCAAGGGTCACTTGCCAGACATCGGTTCGCGCGCCGCTTTGATGCAGTTCATCGGCACGCACAAAGATTGCGCGGTCAGCTTGCAGTGCACCGTCGAGCGGCTCATTTTCCTTCAACCACTCAATCGCCGCTTCTTCGCCGCCTACAGCCTCAATCGCTTCAGGTGTCGGGTGAAAACCGAGGATAAATTGAGGATCGTCCTCAAACGCAAAGCCGACATGCCCGGCGCGGATCAATGACGGTTCTGTTTTGTATTCTGGTGCTTGAAAGCTCGTGCCGCGAAAGCCAATGAGATAGATTTTCTTCATACGCACTCCGATGTAACACTGTCAATGATACGCTCAGGGCAGGCTGATAATGCCCTGTTCCAGCCCGCCGGTGATCAGCCGCGACCACGCATCGACATCCAGCTCGACGCTCAGGAGATCAATCCCGCCTGCCGAGCGCGTCCTGCGGACGAGCATCGCCTTCTGCCCTGCCTCGTACAAGTATACCGACCATGCATCGAACACCGGGACATTGACCAGCTGCGTGACGTGATGCTTGAGTTTGGCAGTCGCCTGCCCGTCGCTGGTGCGAAAGATGAAGGTCGTCGCCTTACCGCCGTAGTTCGGCGTGACCGCCCAATCATGGACGAGCAGCAGCGATGCGAACCGCGCCTCAGGTAGATAATGCAGATAGGGATGGTACATGCCTGAGTTCCCCTCTCCGGCAGTCAGCTCGACGGCGGGTGCATCGGGCGGCACAACCGAAACCTGATCGCCCTTCGACAGTTTCGCCCGGATCGCTTCGACCGCCATACGCGGTCCCGCTATATTCACGAAGATGCAGATACCCTCGTGTACCGACCAGCCATAGCAAAACACCTGCCCGGTGATGCTGCCCGTCATTTCGCCGACATACGCCTGCTCAATCCGTACCATCCGTCCGTTGGAGACGAGAACTGTTGGCGGCGTGGTCAGAACTTCCGTTTGCGCGGCGCGAATAGCCAACTGTGTCGGATCGAGTGGCTCGCCTTCGGATGGCATGGGGGCAGGCTTGATGATACGGATGGCCGGTGTCGGTTCTGCCTCCGGCACGTCGGAAGTTTTGATACCATCTTCAGACACGGCGGGTAATGAGTCAAGCGGCGCTGGCTGCAATCCAGCGTCGATGAGCTGACGCTTGAGTTCAGTATCGGTTGGCGGCAACGCTCCACCGGGCGGCACGACAGCTCCGCGTGTGATTTTGATGCCTGGAATCGGTTCCTGCGGTGTAAGTTCCCGCTCGAAGCACCAGCCGATCCCGATGCCGTCAAAATCCACATCATAGCTCCAACCGTGCTTGGCGTTATGGTTGTACAGCCGAACCACCTTCCCGCGTGTGCCAGTTGAAATCGGTTTGCCATCCGCTGTTTCGAGTTCATGACGCGCATAGACGATTTCATTCAGTGCGAATAATCGCGCTGGCGGCTCACCTGCGGATGTTTCCCGGATCGGCACTCCCAAGATTTGTGCTGCCTCATCAACGGTACAAGGCTCCTCATCGATGAAGGGCACATCCGCCACCAGCATGTCCAGTGCTGCCACTTTGTCCGGTTGCTCGAAATGCCATTTCCGCGTATAGAGAGAATACAGGGCGTTGTTGACCTGGAGCGCTTTCTGGATGGTCGGTAACGGATTGCCCGCGCGATCCTGAGGCGGCAGGTCAAATTCCCATACGATGTTGGGTTGATCGCGGCGGTTGCGCCAGGTTGTCCGCGTGGCAAAGATGCCATTCTCGCCCTTCACGATGATGTCGCCGTTCGATCTGCGCTCCTTGCCGACGATCCGTCCACCGAAAATCGTCAGAAGTGGCGACGCTGATTCTACGACTGGTTCTGCGTCAGATGCCTCATCGTTAGACTGCGTTTCACTCGTCACCAGCGTGTGAATCGCTGCGGGCAGTTCCGCACGTAGGGTAGGTAATGTGACGAGTTGTCCTTTAGGATACTTTTTCACAATCCCCCCTCCGAACCGTGCTTGCAGCTTTCACTGCACACGGCTCTCCAGAACTCTGTCTACGAGATTTGGGAATAGGTCT
>JAUQWZ010000008.1 GCA_030834905.1 Aggregatilineales bacterium
TGACGGTTCGTTGGGTTCTGAGAGGAAATGGCAATGACTCGTTCTTTCGTATTCACCAATCACAAAGGCGGTGTCGGAAAATCGACATCTGCCACCAACATCGCGCTCGGCATGGTGCAGCTGCTGCGCCGCGCCAATGCAGCCAATCCCCGTGTACTGATTATCGACACCGATTCGCAGGGACATGCATCGCTGGTGACAACCGGGCGCAAGGATTACGGCGCGGATGATAGTTTGTACACCGTCCTGATGGCAGACCGCACCAATGCGCCGCAAACACTGCTCAACTGCATCATGCCGAGTCAGTGGGATACCGATCTGCACATTCTGCCCGCCTCCCCCATGCTCGAAGGCGCGGAGCGGGAACTCATGGGTGTGGCAGGCGCGCCATATCGCCTCGCGGATCCGTTGAGCAAGATCGCCGCGCAATATGCTGCTGTGATCATCGACACCCGCCCGTCATTCTCCCTCATGACCGAAATGGCACTGCTTGCCGCAACGGACGCGATTGTGCCGGTTGAGCCGCGCTATCTGGAAACGGTCGGCTTGACCAGCGTGATCGAAAAGATCAACGACATCCGTGAAGGCTGGCGGCATCCGACGCTGCGCGTGAGTGGGCTGCTCGTGACCAAGATGGACAGCCGCATTCGCGGACATAACCACCTGCTGGCAGAGGTCAAGGCGCATTCAGTCTTAGGCAAGCTGCTGCTCGGCGTCATCCCCGCCAATGAAGCGGTGTCGTATGCTCATAGCAGCCATCAGAGCCTGTTCACTTACAATCCCGCCGCGCCAGCAAGCAAGGCGTATATGCAGGTGGTTGGATCACTGGTGCGCTATCTGCTGAAAGGCGGTGAATGATGGGACGCATTCAAGCCGATACCCGGCGCATGGACGATCTGCTGGCTTCTGTCACCAACGACCTGCTGGGTGACGTGCCACAGGATTTTGGTGATAACACGATTCGCGTCGAGCGCATCCTACTGGAGATGGTGCGCCCCGATCCGGTGCAGCCGCGCCGCGTGCTGCCGGAAAGCATCCATCTGCGCTTTCACCAGAACCAGATCACGCCGACGCAGGCGCTGCGCGAACTGGTGCAGATTGTGCAGATTGCGGCGCGGCATCGAGGACGACCGTTCAACAACCTGCTTGAGCTACTTCCAAACGCGGATGATGAGCGTGATGACGAACCCACCGTAACCCTCACGCCAGAGGAAGTGTTTTTGCGCGATCTGGTGAATCTGGCGATCACGATCCGGGATGACGGGCAGGTCAATCCGCTGACGGTGGTGGACGTCAGCCAAGGCGTGACTCGACTGTTTCGTATCGAGACCGGCGAGCGTCGCTACTGGGCAACATGGCTGCTGCGCGACTTCATCCCGAACTACACCGGCGACGGCATGATCCCGTGCATCATCATTCCTGCAAACCGTTCATCCGTCTTTCGGCAGGCGAAAGAGAACACCGCACGCTCAGGGCTGACAGCGGTCGCACTCGCACGACAGGCGGCGCTGCTGCTGCTCACCGTTCATGGCTACGAAATCCCTGCCTACGCCGTCGAAAACGACTTCTATCGTCAGGCGCTCGAACTCGACTTGCGAAGCAAGCGCGAGTACACGGAGGCAGTTCTCAGCGCGATGGGCGGTATCAAGCGTGGTCAGTTCAGCTATATCAAAGGACTGCTGCGCTTGTCCGATGAAGCGCTGGAATTGGCAGATCGTCATGCCATCGAAGAAGGACGCCTTCGCTACGTGACCACCATAGCGCCTGAATACCACGCTGAGATTGTTCGCCAGATCATTGACTTCAATCTATCAGCCAAACAGGTGAAAGAGTTGTGCGAAGGTGACGGATTGAATCCCGTGAAGGATGAGTCAGACGATATTTCCCCGTCTGCACTGAAAGTGGCAAAAGCGACACAGACGGTTAGCAGCATGACACCGCAAGAACTGGCGCGGGCGCTCATGCGGCAGGAAGGGGACGCCAGTATTGCCCGTGCGCGGTTGCAGGCAATGCGGAAGTTGCTCAGTGAAGCCGAACGATACCTAACAGGTGATTGAAATTGTTCACTCGTGTGAACAATTTGAGGACTGAAGCGATGATGACGAGAGCACGATCACCACCCTGGAAAAGAAAAAGCCCATAGCTGGTCAGGCACATGGGCGGCGGGTTGAGGTACATCGTGAACTGGACACTCACAATGTATCACAACCTCTCTCCCTGTGCAACTCAATATCGCGCTTAAACCGTGTTTTTTCGACACCGGTTCTCTTCAACATTGCCCGCGCACAGCGCAAGGAGAGTGGTTTTATGAGTATCGACCTGGAGCAGATTCGCTCCGCCAATCCGATTGAACAGGTCGTCGGCGAGAAATTCGCCTTGAAGCGGATGGGGACACGCTATGTCGGCGTGGAACACGATAGTCTGGTCGTCACACCACAAACCGGACAATATTTCTGGAACTCCAAAGGCGAATATGGCGATGCTTTCGACTTCACCGGACGGCATCTGCTCGGATATGACAATCGCTGGAACAACCGCGATGCGACGATGTTCATGGAAGCGGTGCGCTATCTGGCGCAGCGTGCAGGAATCGCCGTCGAAACCCAGAATGACTTCCACAAGTCGAATGCGTGGGCAGAACGTCAGCTCGTGCAGCGGCTGCATGAGGCGCTGCTCAATACGCCCGCCGCACTCAATTATGCCACCCAAACACGCGGCTGGCAGTTGGCGACGGTTCGCAGCGCGCGGCTCGGCTTTATGCCGCAGGATAAACGTGGGCTGCTGGCAGACCTCAACCTGCCGGACAAATGGCGGATGGCGGTCGGCAAGTTCCCGGCAGGAATGTTGGTGTACATCCATCTGGAGAAGGGGCGTTTAGCTTACCTGAGCGGACGTTCCATCGAAGGCAAGAAACACTACAATCCACCGCGCGAAATCCTGGGCGAGCGCCGTTCCTATTACAATCACCTGTACAGCACCGACGCGGAACAGGTGGTGCTGGTCGAAGGGCAGGCGGATGCCATCACCTTCGGCGAGTGGGGCATTCCAGCGCTGGCGATTGCCGGGATGCACATCTCGGACGAGCTGGTCAGTCAATTGCGCCAGCACCGCCGGGTATTCGTCGCGCTGGATAACACGCCCGAAGCAATGGACAAGAATCGTGAGATCGCTAAGCAACTTGGTGCAACGTCACTCGTGCCGCGTCTGCCGGATGGCGTGAAGGATGCGAACGACTGGCTGGTGCAGGGCGGCACGGTCGAGGCGGTGCAGGAAACGCTCAATAAAGCCAAGACGTGGCTGCAAATGGAGATCGAGCGTATTGCCTTTCTGGTCGGGTTGGAACGCAAGGATGCGGTACGCGACCTGTTCCAGCACGCGGTTGATCTTGACGAGATGGAACTGAGCGATTTTCGTGCAGCGCTGGCGAAGCTCGGCATCAAAGGGCGCGTGTTCAACGATCTGCTCAAAGCGGCACGGAAAAAGAACGAACAGACCAGGCAGGATGCAAACGACATGCCGCAGATTCTCGGTGACGACGTGCCGCTGCTCTCGCCCGCCCTCGGCTTCCAGCGCGATGTGGCGTTGGTCACGATTTCGGTGATCGAGCGAACGAAGGACAACCGCCTGAACACACAGCCGTATCTGGTCACGTCGTCACGTGAACTCGTCCGCGTCAGCGATGCCCAGATCATCCCCCTCAATGGCAAGGAAATCGCGCTGCGCGTGCTGCCGGAAGGCTCGGACTTCCTGATGCGCTGGCGTTTCAGCGACATTCAGCGGTACTTAAATGGCGAAACCAGCGACCCCGGTCAGGTCTTCAAGACAGTGCATGACCTCTTTACGCGCTATGTCGATTTTCGCTCGGAGGTTGAAAGCGCCATTCTCGCCCTGTGGACGATTGGCACCTACTTCTACACGATGTTCCCCGCCTATCCGTATCTGGCGTTGAATGGTCCGAAGAACAGCGGCAAATCGACCGTCATGCGCGTGATGCAGCCGCTAGCGTTCAACATGGTCAGCACATCCGACCCGACCGGACCATCGATGTTCCGGTTGATCCATTACACAAGCTGCACGGTTGGCATCGACGAAGCCGAGCGCTATCACAACCCCAAAGACCCCGGAATGCAGCAAATCCGTCAGCTCTTGAACAGCGGCTACAAACAGGGAATGCCTGCCATCCGACTGATCGGTGAAGACATGAAACCGCAGGCATTCGACGTGTACTCGCCGAAGATTCTAGCGGCGATTGCCGGGCTGGAGGACATTCTCGCCAGCCGATGCAACGCAATCCCCCTGCGGCGCACCGACAAGAAAATGCCGTCCTTTCCGCCGGACTTCGACGGCGCGGCAGTCCGTCATCAGCTTTACATGCTGGCACTGACGGCGTTTCCCTACCTCTACACCAACTATTTCGAGCGTCCGGCGCTGCACACGCTGCACAACCGATCCAGCGAGCTGT
>JAUQWZ010000050.1 GCA_030834905.1 Aggregatilineales bacterium
CGCCGGTTTCACCGATACCATCAATATCGCCAACAACGTCATCTCGATCACCAACCTTGACGCGGGCATCATCGTCTTCCGCACGCCGACGCCAACGCGCACGCCGACGCCGATCAACCTGGGCAACTTCGTCTGGGACGATCTCGACTATGATGGCAGGCAGGATGCGGGCGAACCGGGCTTGGAAGGCGTCACCGTCCAGCTGTGGAATAATGCCAAGACGCTGCTGATCGATCAGACGGTCACCAATGCGTCAGGTATCTACTCGCTGACCGCGCCGATACCGGGCAGTTACCGCATCCGCGTGCTGCTGCCGGGCGCTTATGACAGCTTCTCGCCAAAGGATCAGGCAGGTGGCGACGACACCGAGGACAGCGACATCAATCCCATCGGCGTCCACCTGGGCTTCACCGATACCATCAACATCGCCAACAACGTCATCTCGATCACGAACATCGATATCGGGATCATCACGCCGCAGGTGCTGCCGCCGCTGCCAACCGCCATCGTCATTCCGCTGGTGGCAACTGCCACGCCACCCGTGAATCTGCTGCCGCCCCCGCCGCCGCAGACGGTCATCCCGCGCGTTGATCCGAATCTGTGCAGCGGATTCCAGCTCACTTCCCCGCTGGATGGACTGCCGAACGGTGTCGCGACCTTCTACTGGAATCCGGTGAACGCGGCGGGCATCAGCTACCGGATCGCGGTGATGGATGAAGGGCGCGGTGTGCTGGCGACGTTTGAAGCTGGGAATGGAACCAACGTCAGCGGAAATGTCAGTCAACCAGCGATTGGCGGCGCATTCCAGCTTATCGTGCAGGTCACCGCGCTGTCCAATGGACGGGTGGTGTGTACGGATGAACGCTTCATTCTGCGGGAGGCGGGAGCCGCGCCTGTGCCGCCGGATAACACGCCGCCAACCGTCGTGGGCGTGCCGACGACACCGCCGATTCGCGTGACCAACACGCCTTGTCCCGCAACACGTGGCTGCCCGTAATGGAGTCAGGCAGGCTCAACCAACACCAGTAACGCAGCAGGGCGCGGAATTCCGCGCCCTGTGTTGTGTATTATGACATCATGCTCACAACCGCTTGCAGACTTGGAGGATTGCGGATTATGCTTATGCTAGAACGTTTGTTGTAAGACGATTGAACAGGATATTCAATGTTCCAGATTCACGGTGGTGACTGCACTGAATACCTTGCCACACAGCAAGAACCGAGTCGAATCGACCTCAGTTTTCTCGATCCGCCGTTTAATCAAGCCAAAAGCTACGCGCTGCATGATGACGACATGCCAAGTGAGGAATACTGGCAATGGATGGAACAAATCTGCCACTCCATCTATCAGCGAACCAGCAGCGGCGGGGCACTTTATTTCATGCAGCGTGAAAAGAATACTGAACAGGTGCTGGCTTGCCTGCGGAACAGCGGCTGGCAGCTTCAGAATCTGATCATCTGGAAAAAGCTGACTTCAGCAGTGCCCTCTGCACTGCGATACGGTAAGCAGTATCAGATCATCGCCTACGGTACAAAAGGAAAAAAGCCGCGCGTATTTAATCGACTGCGGATTGATCCGCCGCTGCCCTCGAACTACAAATATGATCGGAAGAACGGCATGTTCGTCACAGACGTGTGGGACGACATACGCGAACTGACCTCTGGTTATTTTGCCGGGGATGAGGCGCTGCGTCAGCCAACTGGCGAACGGCTGCATAAGCAGCAGTCACCCATTGCGCTGCTGCTGCGCATTATTCTTACTTCGAGCAGCATAGGAGACACCGTCTTTGATCCATTTTCCGGTACAGGAACGACTTTGGTAGTCGCTCACCAGCTCGGTCGAAATGCTGTCGGCATTGAACTCGATCCTTCCAATGTGGAAGGTATCCGCCAGCGGCTGACATCGATTCGGAAAGCAGACCGTATCGAGCATTATTACCAGGACTACATTTATACGGAGAATCTTCAGTCTATCTGGGGAAACAGCCAGCCTGTAGAAAGCAAGAATGATGTACTCGATTTACCACTTTTTCGCCAGCCTGATGCGTAGTAAACAGAGCCTGACTACCGCAGACAAACTCCAGCCCCAGCAGTTTGATATCGAACTGTTTTCATCATATAAAAGCACTGGCAAATTTCCTGATGCGATCATCCGCCTGAATACAGGTGACCCGGAAATACAAGGTGGTGAACTCATTGAGCTTAAAGATTGTGATAGCTATACGATTGCGTCATTTAACTCGACCATACCAACTGGAAAGAAAGACCTGACCAAGATTCTTAAACCAAACAGCAAAATGTGGCGAGATATGCGCCAGGCGGGAGAGGATATAAAATCGCATCCTGTTCGAGATGTCTTCTACTTGATACGAGGCAGAAAATCAGGAAACATCAAAGTCTGCTTAGTGCATGGGAGTTTCTTTGAAACGATTTCTCCGACAGAGCTTATCACAGGCGCGGTTCAGCAGGTGCTTGGCGAGAAATTATCAGGCGAGTTTGATGAGGAAATAAGAGCCACTTTACTGACCAGCTTATCAGAACAGGAAAGCTTTAGTCGTGTTCGCCACGTTGATGGCGCTTCGGTTTCAATTCGCTTCCGCGTTATGACTGAAGCAAATCCCAGCGGAAATATTCTCCAATATCCTGAAATCGAGGACAACACTCTCAATTTTGTTGTACCCTCGCATGGTTCTGAGCAGGATGAAATGGAACAGCGGCGGCTGCGTCGGGCATTAGCCCATGTCGAATACGACCAGCTTGTACTCAAACGCATCAAGCACCCGCTAAATGGATACTATCAGGTTTTCCAGATACCGCTTGCAGATTAAAGTCCCGAATCAAAAAAAGGGCGTGTGCGGTACACACCCTCATAAGACACGCATCATGAGCCAGTTTGCGCCGGGAGAGACAGCCTTCGGGCGGCGTGCTATCCTCGCGAGCGCTCCATCTGCACCGCCATGATTATGCCGAGCAGGACGCGCAGTTCTTCATCGCCGCGTAGGTTCTCGTCCATCTTCTCGATCTCGAAAGCGCTCTCGAAAAACGCCGGTTTCTTGACCAGATGCAGGATCGGCTGTCCCGTCTCTTTGTCCCCGCCGCGATAGATGGTATAGGTTGGGTTGAAGATATACCCGGTGAACATGCCGATGATCGGGATCGACTCGCTGACCGCGTTCAGCACCTTCGTCCACGGGTTATCCTCGACCATCAGGTGCGTCTGCTGATCGTGAGGGTCGTACATCTCATAAGTGGCGTTCCAGATCGAGCGCATCCCACGATGTTTGATCGCGCCGACCGCCGCGCCGGTCTCCGACGAATACATATGATACTTCGCCGAGAAATCGAGGATTCGGTCAGCGCGGATCTGGTACATCTCGCGCGCCTTCGACTCGTCAGAAAAGATGCGTACATCCTCTTTTAGCTTGAAGGTCTTTTGATGCACGTAGAAGATTTCGTTCCCGGCGGCGTCGTGCATCCGGATGCGCGGTGCCAGCGCGATCAGCTTGAAATTCATTTGCAGCGGGTATTGAAGGGGCATGATTGACTCCAAAAAGATGAGGGATGCTTTCATTCTAACATCACTGCGGCTGGGCTGTGGGTGAAGTTTTGACAGACCGCCCCGCCGGGCTTCGTTTCCGCTTTCAAACGAAGTCTCAATGGAGCGCGCCGGTCTTCATTTTATTCGTGCTAAAAGGTCGTGCTATACTCTTTTCATGGATTGGATACAGCAAGTTCATTCGCGTGGGTTGGGTCAGGCGTGCTGCACTGTCTTAGACGTGCTCGAACCCTTTGGTCCGCTGGGCGCGCAGATGCTCTGGGTCGCGCAGCCGACCGCCCGACTGATCGGGCGCGACTGGTGGGGCGAGGCACTGGCTGAACTGGCTACAGCGCTGGAAGAACCCGGCGGTGTCGCGCGCTTGCGGCAGCGTCTGGAAGGACAACGAGGTGGATAGCACCATCCAGGTTCTGACAACGGTGATCATCGTCTTCGCGCTCGCCATCACCGTACTGGCGACACAGGTGGCGCGGCGGCGGCGCGACTCCATTCCTTTGCGCGTAGTTCCCGCTTATGAAGCAATCCCGATACTGGTTGGCGCGGCTATCGAAGCCGACCGCCCGGTGATGGTTTCGTTTGGCAGCGCCGGGCTTGGCGGCAGCAGCACGCTGCTGGCGCTGGCGAGCGCCGAACTGTTTTATCAGGTGGCACGCCGCGCCGCGATTGGCGTGACATCGCCGGTGCTGACGGTGAGCGATCCGAGCGCGCTGCCGCTTGGTTATGGCACGCTGCGCCGCGCCTATGAATCGCGCGGGCGAATTGAACGCCTGCGCGAAAACAGCGTCCGCTGGTATCCGTCGGGTCCGCGTTCGCTGGCTTTCGCCGCCGCTCTCATGACGATGATGGGCGATGACCGGATCGCGGGTGGCATCCTCTTTGGCAGCTACGGTGTAGAACTGGCGCTGGTGTTGGATGCGTCCGCGCGCCGCCGCCTGCCGTCGATTGCCGCCAGCGATCAGCTTGAGGGGCAGGCGGTCGCCTGGGTGCTGGCGGAACAGTCGCTGATCGGCGAAGAGATGTTTGTCGCCGGAGCCTATCTTGGCGACAGCGCGACTCAGTTTGGCAGCACCATCGCGCTGGATACGCTGCGCTGGGCGCTGATTCTGGCGCTGATCACTGCCTCGGTGCTGGTGCTTCAGCAGCCGGTCATTGAGGCGATTAACCAGTTCCTCGGAGGGGGTTAGACGATGGCGCGGCTGCTGTCTCTGCTGACATCGGTGCTGGCAATAGGAATCGGCATCGTCACCCTCATTGGGCTGCTTTCAGGCGTCGGCATTTTTGCCGGAACCACCAATCTGTTCTTACAACTGACTATGATCACCGTCGCGGTGACCATCCTGATCGGCATTCTGAATCTGTTTGGCGTGCATACGCGCCGCATTCTCAAACGCCAGCGCGGTTGGGTTTACAGCATCGTGCTGCTGGCGAGCGCGCTGGTCGTGATCATCCTGCGGCTGCTGGGCGCGGACGACGCCAACATGGCGCTGCTGGAAGGCGTGCAGGTATCCATCGAATCGGCATTTGCCGGGCTGCTGCTGTTCGCGCTGGTTTACGGCGCTTACCGCCTGATGCGACAGCGGGTGACGTGGACGGGGACGCTGTTCACGCTCGTCCTGATCATTATCCTGTTGGGAGCGCTGCCGTTCGCCGAAGCGGGCGCGGTGGTGCAGGTGCGCGCCTGGCTGCTGGCGGTGCCCGTCAGCGCCGGAGCGCGAGGTATTCTGCTCGGCATCGCGCTTGCCACCGTGGTGACGGGAATACGTGTGTTGATCGGGCAGGAACGGTCTTACCGGGAATAAATCATGGCACATGACGAAACCCCTTCCTGGCTGGATCAACCATCCGAGCCGGAAGACAACAACCAGAAGGCAGACCTGCCGCCGTGGCTGCGGGAAGACGCCGACGAAGCATCAGCGCCGCCCCCTGTCGAGGAATCGTCGCTGCCGCCGTGGCTGCGAAAGCCCGACGAGGAACGCGAAATGCTGCGCGGCGAGAAGCTGTCCGATGAATGGCTCTCCGATGCTGACGCGCTGGTCGAGTCGGTCGATACCGAACTGACCTATGACGAGTGGCAGGCGATGCAGGACGAGCGCGCGCGCCCCAAGAGCATCGAGGAAGAAGTCCCCGATCTGCTCTCCGATCTGCCGTCCGAAGAAGACCCGGCAGCCGCCCAATCTCGTGGGGTGACCGGTGAGCTGCCGGACTGGTTTCTCGGCTTGGAAGAGATGGATACCAGCGACGCGCCCGACTGGTTTATGAACGCGGCGGAAGAACCCGCGCCGCCGCCATCCGCGCCGACTGAAGAACCGCCATCATGGATCAACGACTTGCAGCAGGCAGAAGATGAAACGCCTGAACCTGAGGATCGGGCGGTGGACGACTTCTTCGACGCGCTCAACCGCGAGCCAACGCTGCCCAGCGGCGTGTCGATGGATGACCTGTTTGGCGAATTTGCCATGTCGTCGCCTGCCGAAACCGACCATCCTGACGAAGACACGCTCGACTGGATGACCGGGCATCCACAGGCTTCCACCAGCGCAGATGACTCGACTGCGTCCGAGATGGACGATTTCTTCCTCAGCCTGAGCCGTTCGGCAGCCCCCGCGCCAGCGCCGCCGCCGGTAGAGGAAAACCTGCCGGAAAGCAGCGCCCTTCTCAGCCGCTTGCCCTCGGAGCCAGAGCCGGAACCGGAAGATTTCCCGCCGCTGCACGATCTCGGCACGCGCCGCTTAGACCAGCAGCCAGCCGACTTCAGCCAGTTTCTGGACGACGACCTGCCGGAGCCTGAGCCAGACGCCTTTGCCCAGGTGCCGGACGACGAAGGCAGTGAGATCGAGGAGCCGGATCTCGAATGGTTCATGCAGGCGGCAGCGGATTCCCCGGTGACCGCGCCGCTGCCGGACATCGACATCGAACCCGAAGTCCCTGAGCCGAGCGATGAAGACCTGAATTCCGCCGACACCTTGAACTGGCTCAGCGAGCTTGAAAACATCGTCACCTCGGTGGCGCGTGAAGAAGAGCCAGTATTCACGCCGGAAGACTTCTTCCCGGTCGAGCCGGAAATTGCACCTGAACCGGAAGCCGGACAGGTCGATGAACCGTCCGCTGGACGCGGCGATGATTTTGACTGGCCCGAGCCTGAGCCGTATGTAGACCCGGAAACCGAGCCGGAACCGCAGAACTGGTTCGACCAGTTCAATCTACCGAACGTCGAGCCGCAGGAAGAATCGGAGACGGGCGAGTCAGCGTCGTCGCCTTCAGGGACACGGCTGACCGGAATGCTCAACCGCCTGCGCGAGGCGCAGGAAGCCAGCGTGCAGGATGTCACCCCTGAGGAGATGTCGCCCGACGACGATCTCGACTCGCTGCTGCTGACCGAAGACCTGCTCGCCGAAGCCGGAGACGCCCAATTCGCCCTGCCGGAGCCGGAGGTCGAAGACCTGTTTGCCGATATGCCCGACACACTGGCGGCAGAGCCAGAGGCGGAATCGGATTGGGAAAGTCTGGATCTCGACGCGCTGATCAGCGAGGCGTCGGCTGGCGAGCCATCGCCGCAGCCGCAAGCGCCAGCCGATTTTGACCAGCTTGAGAACTACAGTTTTGAGGATCTGCTCAACAACGCCGCTGCCAATCAGGAACAGCCAGTCGAAGACACGCCCGACGCCGAGTCGATTACCGGAACGGGCACAGACGAAGGTGAGTATGAATCTGCCTTCTCTGATATGGACGACATCACGGTTGACGATCTGTATCCAGCCGAATGGGATGCAGCGCCCGAACCGGAAGCAGCCGGTCAAACCGCTGGCGCGACGGTTGATTTCGGGACGGCTGACGGCGAAGTGGACGAAGAACTGTACCAGAGCCAATGGGGGGCGGCTGCCGAACCAGCGGCTGAAGCGGCTGAAGCACTGTATGAGCCGCAGTGGGGCGCTGTGGCAGATGAAGACGATCAGCCCGACTGGGAATTGTCCCAGCCTGACCTGAGCGCCCCGCTTGCCGACGAGTCTGCTGAGACGGAGTCGCCCGAAGACGACGAACTGGGCGACACAAGCTGGCTGACCGACGATATTTTCCTCGAAACCGGCAATATCGCGGCTGAGGAAGCCGAGGCAGAGGACACAACCGCCGCCAGCGCCGAACCTGAGGCATACGCCGAAGCCGAGTTCGCCGCGTTCGAGACTGAAGCCAGCCTGTTCGACGAAGCGCTAACCAATGAGCAAACCGCCGAAGCGTCACAGTTGGAGCAGGAATACACGGCTTCGTGGGATGTGGACGACGAGGAAGAAGCGCCGGAACTGGCGGAAGACGATTTCCTCGCCGAACTGCGAAACGAACAGCCGCCGGTGGCTGAAACTGACGACGCTGTGAGCGAAGCGGATGATCTCGGCATCCTCTGGGACGCCGACGAGGAAGAAGCGCCGGAACTGGCGGAAGCGGCAGTGGTTCCAGCCGACGACGATTTTCTGCAAATGCTCCAGCCGGAAGCCGAGTCCGAAACCGACGAGCCGCCGCAAGCCGCTGGCTTTGACGAGAATTTCCTGGCGTCGCTGGATACACTTGACCAGATGCAGGCAAGCGGGCAGTCGCATGTGGGCGACGACCTGTTCCCGGCGCTGCTTGAAGACGAGTCGGAAGCCGTTCTCGATGAAATCGCGGCGGTGGATGAAGCGGCTGAACTGCCCGGCGACGAAGATGATCTCGACTGGCTGACGGCTGATCTGGATGACGAGGCGGCGCTGGCGGGTAAACCGTATGGCGCGCCGGACGCAGACCAGCAGCCGCAGGCGGAGCTTGACGAAGATTTCTTCGCATCGCTCGATGCCGAACTGCCTTCGGACGAGGACGAGGATTTGTTCGCGTCACTGGGCGCGGAGCTTCCCGCGGACGACGGCGATGATTTCTTCCGCGAGATGGGCATGGCGGAAACGCCAGCCGAACCGCAGCCGGAGATGAACTGGCTGACCGATTTGAATGATGACACCGTCCCGGACGAGGACGAACCCTTCACGGTGGATGCTGCTTCGGACGCTGCCGCTGATGACGAACCCGCCTGGTTGAAGGCGCTCGGCGGCGATGATGAACTGGATTCCGGGAGCGTATCGGAACGGGCGAACGACTGGTTCACCGAAACTGAGTTGCCCGATGATCTACCCGCTGCTGTCGAAGATGAACTGCCAGCAGACGAACCCATCAAAGACCTCGATTCGTATCTCGCCTCGCTCACGGGGCAGGAAGCCGCGCTCAGCCGGGGCACCAAGGAACTGCTGGCGCAGGACGATTTCGACATTGACGCGCTGCTGGAATCGCCGCTGATTGACGAGAACAGCCCGCCGTCGGCTCAAGCGCCGCCGTTTGTCGATACCGCCGAACACGGCGAGACGCCAGAGTGGCTGACCGATGTTCAGGCAACGGTGACCGAGGTATCGGCGGGCGCGATGGTGCGCCAGCTTAAGGATCGCCCCGAAGGTGAGCTGGATGACCGGCTGAAAAAACTGCGCAAGCGCGGCGGCAAAGTTCCCGCGGCGTCTGCCAGCGCCGGTGATGATTCGCTTGCCGACGTGCTGCCGGACGTTGAGGACACGCTCTCACCGGTGCAAATTCGCGCCAGCGCGCCGACGCTGGTTGGCACCGTCGCGCTGTCGGCGGATCAGAAGGCGCACGTAGCGCTGCTGAAGACGCTGGTGAACACTGAAGAAGAGCCTGCGCCCCGGCGAATGTCGGCAATTGACATGACCTATGATAACGCCCCCTACCAGCTCGATCTGGAGGAGGACGGTGCCAGTATCATTCAGCCAGATCGACCGGCTCAGACCGCGCCAGCCGCCCGCCGGAGCCAATCCCGCCGCCGTAGGCGCGTTGTGCCACGTATTCGCATCGACCGGCTGCTGATCACGCTGCTATTGGCGGGCGGCATTCTCGCGCCGTTCCTCCTGCCGGGATTCCGCGTCGGCACGCTGCCCGCGCCCGCGTTTGTGGCGGGCAGCGCCCAACAAGACGCCTTCGCCCAGATCAGCCGGCTGGAGCCGGGGTCGCTGGTACTGTTCGCCATCGAGTACAGCCCCGCCGCCGCCGCCGAACTTGACCCGATGACCGACGCGCTGCTGCGCCACGTCCTGCTGCGAAATGCTTATCCGGTGATCATCAGCGGTAACCCGCTGGCGCTGCTGCACGCGGGCAATCTGCTGGAAGCGATCAGCGCGGACGAAGCCTTTCGGGATCGGCTTGGCGTTCGTCGGGCGCTCCAACCGAACCGTGACTATTATCTGGTGCGCTATCTTCCCGGCAGCACGATTGGCTTGCGCGCCTTCAGCGCCGATACCGCCCGCCTGCTGCTGACCGATATTCGCGGTCAGGCAACCGGGCTGGATGTGCTGTCGCTGCGCGATTTCCCGGTGATCGTCGTCGTGGCGGATCAGGCGGAGGACGTGCGCGGATATGCCGAACAGGTCGCGCCGCTTGCCAGGGCTTCGATGATCGCCGCCGTCAGCTATTCGGCTGCGCCGCTGGTCGAGCCATACATCAGCGCTGAAGTCCTGAATGGACCGCCCGCGCTGACCGGTCTGCTGATCGGCTACGGCGATGCCTACACCTACAATACGCTCATCGGCAATATACCATCGGTCGCGCGGAGTATTCGCCCCGCCGCCCCGATTATCAGGACGACGCCCGATCCAACCGCGATGCCGCCTGCCACTCCGACGCCGCTGTTCACGCCCACGCCTGTCCCACTCGGCACCGCAGTTGTGACGGCGACGCAAGCGGTGAACATGCGCCCCGAACCGAATACCAACAACGCGCCCATCGGTCAGCTAAGCCCGGGTGATGAAGTGGCGGTACTGGGCTTCAACAATGACCGCAGTTGGGTACAGGTTCGCCTCGACGACGGGCGCGAAGGCTGGATTTCGGCGCAGTTGGTCGCCATCAGCGTCGATCAGTCCTCGCTGCCTAAACAGGCTGGTATGGCGAAGGCGCGTTATTCCGAACCGGATCGCGGTGTAGGGGCGCAGCGTGCTGCGCCCCCATTCAAAAACCAGCATAAATCAACTGGAATTGCTTCGCCTATCCTTCAGGATGCCGGAGACGACGGCGCGACCGAAGCGCCGAATGACGAGGCGACGGCGGAATCGACGGAGACTGAAGCGGGAACTGCCACGCGCACGCCGCGCCCGACCCGCACGACGCGCCCCGCTGAATCGGCGGCTGAAGCCACGCCTGAAGTGACCGCCGACGCCGGGCAGATCGTCCTGCCGCCGCACTCGCCCGGCTACCGCGACGAGCGCTGGTACGCCATGACGGCGGGCATCATCATTTCGGTGACAGTGATCAGTTTTGGGACAGTGGTCAACATCGTTCGCAGCATCCTACGCAGGAGACGGTAAGCGTTGAGCGCAGATCAAATCGGTGTCTGGGCAGGCTTCATCCTCACGCTGATGGTGTTCAGCTACCTGCTTGGCGATAACTTTCTCTACCGGCTGGCGGCGTATGTGTTTGTCGGGCTGTCGGCGGGCTATATCACCATCGTGACGGTGGAAAGCGTCATCCTGCCCTGGGTGCAGGCGACGGTCTATTCCGGCGATACCGGCACGCAGATCGTCGGTCTGCTGCCGCTGCTGCTGGGCGTGCTGCTGCTGTTTAAGACCACGCGCCGCCTGAACCGCCTGGGCAACCTCGCCATCGCCTTCATCATCGGCGTAGGGACGGCGGTAGCGCTGGTCGGCGCGATCAGCGGCACGCTGCTGCCTCTCATCAGCAGCACCGCCAACAGCATGAAAATTGACACGCTCAACGGCTTTATCATCCTGCTGGGCGTCGTCTGCACGCTGATCTACTTTCAATACGTCGCCCGTCGCTCGCCCGATAACGTTGTCCGGCGCGGTCTGATGGTACGCACCTTCGGAACGCTGGGCGAAGGCTTCATCGTCATCACGCTGGGCGCGCTCTACGGCGGCGCGATTCTCACCGGGCTGACGATTTTCAGCGAACGTATCGCCTTTATCCTGACTCGCATCGGCGGGGGCTGAGATGGCATCTGCAAGCTCGATCCTCGCGGTTGATTTCGGCAACGTCTATACCCGCGCCATCCTGATCGATCTGGTGGATGGCATCTATTACGTGGTCGCGCAGGCGCTGGAACCGACGACGGCAGACTTTCCGGTGGGCGATGTCGGCGCTGGGCTGACGCGCGTGCTGCGCCAGTTGGGTACCACCACCGGACGGCGGCTTGTCTCAACCGATGGCAGCCTGATCACGCCCGAACAGCCTGATCGTTCGGGTGTCGATACGTTTGTGGCGACCGCCAGCATCGGACGCCCCCTGCAAACGGTGCTGCTGGGGCTGGTGCCGGATATCAGCGTCACCAGCGGCGTCCGCGCCGCCGCCGGAACTTACGTGAACATTGTCGATACCATTTCACTGGACGATGCGCGCTCGCACGAAGATATGCTCAACGCCATCGTCGGGGCGCGCCCTGACCTGATCTTCATCACCGGCGGCACTGAAGACGGCGCGCGCGAGCCGGTGCTGGAACTGGCGCATATCGCCCGGCTGGCGACTCGGCTGCTGCCGCAGGGGCACAAGCCGGTGATCGTCTACGCCGGTAATCAGGCGCTCAACGAGCAGATCACCGCCATTTTTGAGAACCTTACCGACGTATTCACGGCGGAGAACGTGCGCCCCTCACTGGAAGGCGAAGCGCTCGAAGACGCCCAGCTTCAGCTTGCGCTGGCGTTTGACCGCTACACCGAACGCCGGGGGCTTGGCTTTGAAACTATTGGGCAGATGACGCGCCTCGGCGTGCTGCCCAACGCCCAGAGCTATAACCTGATCGCCGATTACCTCGGTCAGGCGGGCGCGAAAGGGCGGCGTTACGCGGGTATTCTGGCGGTCGATGTCGGCAGCGCGGTGGGCACCATGTCGGCGTCTGTCGGCGGTCACACGGCGTCCAGCATCCGCACCGATATTGGCTTGGGACACAGCGCGCGCGGGCTGCTGAATCTGGTTGGGATGGCGGCAATCCGGCGGTGGCTGCCGTTCGTCGTCTCGGACAGCGAAATCGCCGCCTATGCCATGAATAAATCGCTGCGCCCGGCAACTATCCCGGACACGCCGCGCAGTCTGTATATAGAACATGCCTTCCTGCGGGCGGCGATTGACGCGCTGCTGCTCGCTTCGCGTCCGGCATGGACGCCGCATCAGGCGATTGACAACCTGACCGCGCCGCTGCCCGAATTTCAGCGCATTATCGGCGCGGGCGCGGGTCTGGCGAACACCCGTCCGGGCATGGCGGCAATGCTGCTGCTGGACGCGCTCCAGCCCACTGGCGCGGCGCTGCTTCAACTGGATGGGGGCGCGTTGATTCCGGCGCTTGGGGCGCTGGCGCGCATCAACCCGGAAGCGGTAGTGCAGCTTCTGGATACGGGCGGGCTTGAAAATCTGGGCACGTCGATCAGCATCTCAGGACAGCCACGCCCCAATCGCCCGGTGGCTAAAGTGATCATCTCCAAAGACAACGGCGAGACGGAAAAACATACGGTGATGGGCGGTACGCTCTGGGTATATCCGCTGTCCATCGGCGTGAAGGCAGTCGTCCGCGTCAGTGTCGGGCGCGGGCTTCGCATCGGCGGCAAGCGCCGGATTAAGCTTGAGGTCGAAGGCGGTACGGCGGGATTGGTGATCGACGCGCGCGGGCGACCGCTGCCGCTGGCGCGGGATGTCAAGAGCCTGGCGGCGCAGCTTCCCGAATGGTACGCCCAGGCGACCGGCGATCCGATCCGCGAGATCGACCTCGACTGGCTGGAAGATATGGAACTGGATACGCTTTCCGGCGGCGCGATCAGCGCCCAGCGGGAACAGGAAGAAGCCCAGCAGCACCCGGGGCGCAGACGCCGCCGCAAAGACCGGCAGGCAGAACCATCCGCCGAGGCGCTCATTCAGGAAGCGCTGGCAGACCCGGAAATGGAACGGGCAGCGTCGCGACCTCAGCGCCGCCGTCTTTTTGGACGCCGCGCGGCAAACGAAGCAGCCGTTCGCGAGACTAAAGGTGACGATCTCGATGACCTTCGAAACCTATTTCCCTGAACAGCGGCACATGCTGTCGTCCACGCTGGTGCGCCGTGAACGGCTGCTGCCCGAAGATATTGAGGCGGAAGTCGAAGTGTCGGTGGGATCGCGGGTGGCACTTAAGGACGTGATCGCGCGTGGGACTGCGCCAGCGCCGTATGTGCTGCTGGACGCGATGCGCTTCTTCAGGCTGAAGAAATTCTCTGACCTCGAACCGCTGCTTCAGGTGACGCCGGGCGATATCGTCTCGGCGACGCAGACCCTGGCGGCGAAGGGCAGGCGGCGGCTGGTGTCGCCCATCGTCGGTACCGTCGCCGCGGTGGACTACGGGCGGATCGTCGTGCAGGAAGCAGCGGATACCATCGATCTGGAAGCCGGTCTCAACGGTCAGGTGGTCGAAGTGCGCCAGGGGCGCGGCGTCGTCATGGAAACGGCGGGGGCGGTGCTGCAAGGCGTGTGGGGCAATAACCGCCGCGCCATCGGCACGATCCGCGTTGAGCCGCCAAATGGCTTGGAGAACCTTGATCAGGATGTGATCAACCTGCAATATCGCGGCGCTGTCATTGTCACGCGGCGCTCACTGAATACCGTCATGCTGGATGCGCTGATTGAGCAGGGACTGGCAGGCTTAATTGCGCCGAGCATGGAAACCGTTATGATTAATGAAGCTGTAAATGCGCGGGCGGCGATTTTGATCACCGATGGTTTTGGATCGCAGCGTATGAATCTGCCCACCTACCAGTTTCTGGAAGAGATGGACGGCAGACAGGCAACACTGGATGCGCTGATGCCCGCGCCGCTGGAAGCACGACGACCTGAGCTGCTTATCAACGTTCCGCTGACTCCTCACGAGCGCCCGCCGGCTCCACTGCTCAATCTGAGCCTTCAGGTTGGCATGACGGTGCGGGTGATTCGAGGCGATGGATCGGTCACATTTGGTGAGGTGATTAGCTTGCCAAAAGCACCAGTTATGTTGGACAATGGTCTGCGGGTATTCTGCGCGCAGGTCGCACTGGTGACGGGAGAAAAACTGTTTTCTCCACTGGCGAACATTGAAGTTCCTGGGCGATAATCTTTACCCGGCACAAAGGGGGCATTGAATGAGCGACGACAACCGCAACGATTTCGATTTTGACGACGATTTTTTTGAGAACGATGACGAATTCGATTTTGGCGGCGACGACGACGATCTCCCTGCCGGGTTGGGTGGCGACATTTTTGATGAGGATATGCCGGTTCTTGAAGAGGAAGCCGAGGAACGGGGCGGCAACCGCACCTTTGTGGTGCTTGCCATCCTGATGATCCTGCTCTTCATCGGCGGTCTGGCGCTGGTCTTGTTCCTCATCCTTCGCCCAACCGGACCGTCCGACCTTGAACTGACCGCCACGCAGGTGGTGCTGCTCAATCAGACGGTGGAAGCGCAGCTTGCGCAGACGCAGACCCAGGCGCGTGAGTTTGAAATTCTGACGCTGACGGCGGCGGCTTTTACCGATACGCCTTCGCCCACGCCCACCGATACGCCGGTCACGCGCGCGCCGACACGTACCCCCACGCCGACTCTTGACCCGACTGACCTCGCCGCGACGCAGATTGCGCTCGATTTCGCGCTGACGGCGACAGCGCTGGCGCAGCCTACGGAAGCGCCGACGAATACCCCAGAGCCAGCGGCTGGGCTGGGAATAGCTGAAAGCTTCGCGACCGAAGTCGCCTTCGCGACCGCGCGCGGCGTATTTGAACAGCAGGTATTCTCGACGCTGGTTGCCTTTGGCACTCAGGTTGCCGGTGGACCGGTACAGCAGCCAGTAGACCCGGCATTCCAGCAAACCCAGGCTGCCCTTGGCGAGCAGTTGAACCAGGTTGCCACCGCTGTGGCGGGCTTTGACGCCAGCCTGGCGACGGTAGCCGCGAGCGATGCCAACGCTGGCACGCAGGTCGCCGACCTGCTGACGGCGGGCGCGGCAACGCAGGCGGCGCTGGCAGAAATCGCGCTGGCGGCGACCGATGCTCCGTCGGGTGATGCGCTGGCGACGCAGGCATTCATCGCCGCCCAGGCAGCCGCTGCCACCCAGAACGCCTTAGGGACGCGGGCGGCGCTGGCAGCAGGCGCTGAAGGCGTTCAGGAAAGTCTGGCGACGCAGATCGCCTTCGGGACGATGCAGGCGGAGTTCCAGGCGCAGGTGTTCGCAACGCAGGCAGCCTTCGGCACCCAGCTTGCGTCGGCACCCACCAGCGCCGTCGATCCGGAGCTTCAGCAGCAGTTACAGGTGGCGATCCTCGCCACGCAGGGAGCGCTCGATGCTCAGGTTCAATCGGTTGCGCTGGCAGTTGAGGCTGTCAACGCTGGTATCGCCACGCTGGCGGCAGAGAACGCCGCCATTGCCGAGCAGCTTTCGCAATCGACGCCAATGTTCGCGCAGACTCAGGCGGCGCTGTTCACACCCGCCTTTGCCGCGACCCAGGCGGCAGTTGAAACCCAGGCATTCTTCGCAACTCAGGTAGCTGATGCTGCCGATGTTGGCGGTCCGGCTTCTGCCGCGACTCAGGCGGCTTTTGCGACCCCGCCGTTCTTCTCGACCCAGGCAGCCGTCGCCACGCAGATTGTGCTGGCAACACGGCAGGCGCTGGTCGATCTCGCTGAAGGCGGCGGCGTGGTGCAGGTGCCAACCAACGCGCTCGAAGCGGTCAACCAGACGGCAACCGCGATTGCGGGCGCGTTCCTGACAGCGACGGCGCAGGCAGGCGGTCTGGTGCCGACAATCGATACCACCGCAGCCATTACCGCCATCCCGCAGACGCCCGGTTTCACGCCAGTTGCCACGGCGCTGCCGGACACCGGCTTGTTTGATACGGTTGCCAGCGGTGGCAGCGAGGGTATCGGCTTACTGGCGATTGCCGTGGTCGGCTTGGTTGGCGTCGTCTTCCTGTCGCGCCGCCTGCGGACGATGGACGACCATGAAACCCCGCCAGAACCACCGGCGGACGAGAACTAACCTTTGCAGCGAAGGGGCGCGCCAGTGTGCGCCCCTTTTTTTATTTCGCAAATTCCATTCCGTAGGGACACGACAATGTCGTGTCCATTTTGCGCGGGTGGCAGCGGACACGACAATGTCGTGTCCCTACGATATTTGATAAACGGCGGCTACCCCTCGCGCTTGCGGCTGCGGTTCAGGTAATACTCCATGCCCTTCACCACCGTCGAAAGCGACAGCGTCAGCACCAGATAGGTCACCGCGACGACGGTGTAGCTCTCGAAGAAGCGGAAATTTGCCGCGCCGTAGGTGCCGCCCTGCCGGGTGATGTCCTGAACGCCGACAATCGAAACCAGCGAGCTTTCCTTCAGCATGGCGATAAAGTCGTTGGCAAGCGGCGGCAGCACGTTCCGCATCGCCTGCGGCAGAATGACCAGCCGCATCGTCTGCCAGCGCGTCATGCCCATGCTCATGGCGGCGTCATACTGCCCCCGTTCAATGCTGTCGATTCCGGCGCGGAAAATCTCGGAAATGAAGGCGCTGTACGAAATCGCCAGTCCGGCAATCGCGCGGGCGCTGTTGTCCACGTCGCGGGTGCGCAGCGCGCTCAGCGCCTGACCCAGATTCGGCAGAAGCTGGTTATCCACCAGCCAGACACCGAAGCCGTTGATAAAGTTGATAAACTGCGGCGTCAGCGCCAGCACAATGAAATACACCAGCACCAGCGTCGGAATGCCGCGCACGATCTCGACGTAGAGCGTCGTAAGCTGATAGATGATGACGTTGGTGGAACGGCGCAGCAGCGCCAGAATCAAGCCAAAAATCAGCGCAATCGTGTAGGCGACCACCGAAATCCAGATGGTCGTCCAGATGCCCTGGCGCACCTGCCGAAAGACTTCCTGATAGATCTCATTATCGGCGTTACCCAGAACAAAGGCGATGATCAGCAGCGCCGCAGCCAGCAGCCACCAGGGCGCGCGGGCAATTCGTCGGATGAGGATGTTGCGTTTATGAGGGTTAGGACGTGCGATCTCCACTGCGAGCGCTTTCATCAGGGACTAGGAGCTTCAACCAGCCCCTATGCTACCCGATTATCGGCGTTGTTGGGAGTATATCCCCCTCTCCATGCAAGCACGAAGTTTGCAGGAGAGGGGGACAGGGGTGAGGTTTTGCCTACGCCCCCGGCGTATAGTCGAAGAACCACTTGTAATAGAGGAAATCGAGGAAGCCATCGGCGCGCAGGCTTTCGATGGCGGCATTGAACGGCTCGACCAGTTCGCTGCCAATCGGGAAGATGACGCCGAACTCGTCGCGCGAGATCGGCTCGCCGACCAGGTGCAGCGCGTCGGCGGTCGCGCCGATGAAGCCAGCAGCAGCCGAAGCGTCCGCCGGAACCGCGTC
>JAUQWZ010000051.1 GCA_030834905.1 Aggregatilineales bacterium
AACTGGTGACGATCCTGTATCTGCTGTGCGTAAGCCGCTGGCGCGATAGGCAGCACGATCCGGTGTGATACTTTTGCCACCAGTTGCAACTCTGGATTACACTGTCGTCTAGGCTGAGGCACGCTGTTGACCCTCTCTTGGCTGGAGATCAGGTTAATTGTGCTTCAGCCTCCTCCATTTCCACCAATTCCGGTAGAACCCGTAAATTTTCAAGTCTTTCGCCACATTCGGCAGCGAGCAGCGGTATAATGTTTATTGAAAGGATTTTGTTGTTAGCACGAGACAGCTTATGCGCCGCATTCTCGCCCTCCTGATCTTCCTCGGCTCCCTCTTCGTCCTGCGAATAGATACTGGTCACGCGCAGTCATCCTATACCTGTCCGGCGCTGGTTCAGCGAGCGCTGTCTCTGGTTGAAGACGCCTGCTCTCCGGTGGGGCGCAATCAGGTCTGTTATGGGCATTCGGTGCTGATGGCAGAGCAGCGCCCGGAAATTACGGAGGCGCTGCTGAACGCCCCCGGCGATATCACCGAGATCTACAATATCAACCGCCTGCGTCTCTTTTCGATGGATGTTGAGCTGGGTCAGTGGGGCGTGGCGATGATGCGCGTGCAGGCAAATCTGCCTGACTCGCTGCCCGGTCAGAACGTGCTCTTTATGCTCTTTGGCGATGTCGAGCTAACGCCGATTTCGTCCACCGAGCTTGCCGACGCCTCACTCACTGAACCGTTGTTAGAACCTCTCCGCGCGGCGACCGCCTTCCGCCTTCGGACAGGTATCGGGTCGCCGTTGTGCGATACTGCCCCGCGCGATGGCTTGCTGGTGCAGACACCACACGGACATGGGCGCGTTGAGATGACCATTAACGGCGTGGATGTCAATCTTGGCTCCACCGTCTTCTTCCACATGTCGGACGAAAACACGCTTACCGTCAGCACATTGGAAGGTTCAGCCCTCTTAAATGCAGCGGGCGGCGAAAGCCTCGCCCTTGCGGGCAGCGAAGTCAGCGTGCCGATGAATGAAAATCTGGAACCTGCCGCCCCCCCGTCGCTGCCGCAGCCCTATGCGCCCGAAGCATTACACGCGCTGCCGCTGTCGTCGCTGGATCGTCCAGTCGAAGTCCATCCGGCGCTCTCATCCGAGGAAGTGGCGGTTGTTCAGCAGGCAGTCCTGGAGGGGCGCGCGGCGGAACTGCTTCCCGAAATCATAGAAGTCGCCGCCGAGCCAACCGCCTGCCCCGGTAGTTCGTGCGCTCCAGGGCGGCGTGCCAGCGGCAGCAGAGAGCAGAGAGCCAACACCAGCGGCACGTTCGCCATCAACGAAGAGAAAGATGGACCCACCAGAAGCGGCAGTGGGGGGAACTGCCCCGGAAACAGTTGCAATTCCAACGGCAACGGGGGGAACAACCCGAATGGCAACGGGGGAAACTGTCCCGGAAACAGTTGCAGCGCCAACGACAATAATGGAAACAGTGACAGCGGCAGTGGGGGGAACTGCCCCGGAAACAGTTGCAATTCCAACGGCAACGGGGGGAACAACCCGAATGACAACGGGGGAGGCTGTCCGGGGAACAGTTGCGGCTCCAACGGCGCGGCAGGCAGCGGTAATAACGGACGAGGGAATGAAAACAGTGGAAATTAAACGGCGAGTGAACAATCACACTCGCCGTTTTTGTTCTCTGTCACCTGATCTGCTTTAGGAACGCCAGCACCGCCCGGTTGAACGCCTCCGGCTGCTCCATGTTGGGCATGTGCGCCGTGCCCTCAATCGTCACCTGCTCTGCGCCCTGAATTTCGTTCGCCATCACGCCAGCCGCGCGCAGAATTTCAGGGTTATCGAGCGCGCCGGTGATGATCAACGTCGGTACGGCAATCGATCCCAGCCGTTGAGCCGCCGCCGGATTCAGCGGCTGCGCGGCTGGCGCTGCAAAGGTACCGCGCTCCAGCGGAATGCGGTTCATCGCCGCTGCCCGCTGCCGCACCTGTGGATTGACCTGTTCCGGCTGGCGATCAGCGCCATCGATCCAGAGACGAAGCTGTAGTTCCGCTGCGCGCGTGATATCGCCCTGCCGCATCGCCGCCATCATCGCCAGCAGATCCGCCGGTGGCTCGCCCTGCATTTCAAACCCACCGGGTACGGTGCTGACTACGATCAAAGAAGCCGCCTTCTCCGGGTACTTCAGAGCAAAATCCAGAATCACCTCGCCGCCTAGCGAACAGCCGACCAGATGCGCGCGTTCTACGCCCAGATGCGCCAGCAGCCGGTGTAATTCCTCGTAGCGCGTCACCGGCTCGGTGACCGGATCGGACTGCCCGTAGCCGCGCATATCGTAGCGAACAACGTGATAGCGTCCCGCCAGCGCGTCCCACTGGTCGTCCCACATGCCGCTGTCAACGAAACCCGCGTGGCACAGCACCACCGTCTCGCCCGCGCCAGCCGTTTCATAGTAGAGCCTGCCGCCGTCGATCTCAACAAAACTGCCGGTCTGTGGTGTCATTTGCTTTCTCTCCTCGTCGTGGTTGTCTATATCTCTATGGTAAACTGCTTGGATGACATCTCTTGTCACCCAAGCTGGCTGGAGGTATTCACATGCGCGCTGATCGACTGCTGACGATCATCATGCGGCTGCAAACGCGCGGCAGGCAGACCGCGCAGGTACTCGCCGGAGAACTGGGCGTGTCGCGGCGCACCATCCTGCGCGATGTGGAAGCGTTGTCGCTGGCGGGGATTCCCGTATATGCCGAAGGCGGGCATGGCGGCGGCATCGCGCTGGACGAAGGCTACCGCACTACGCTCACCGGCTTGGGCGAAGCTGAAATCCGCAGCCTGTTCATCGCCAGCAATACCAGTCTGCTGGCAGACGTGGGGTTGGCGGAAGCCGCCGAGCGCGGACTGCTCAAGTTCACCGCCTCGCTTCCAGATCGCTATCAACCGTCGGTCGAGCACATCCGTCAGCGCATCTACATCGATCCGGTCTGGTGGTGGCATGACGGCGCGCCGCTGCCCTTCTGGACGGAGCTTCAGCAGGCGGTCTATGAAGACCGGCGTATTCGCGCCATCTACGAAAACTACAGCGGCGACGTCGTCGAACGTAATGTAGAGCCGTACAGTCTCGTCAATAAGAGCAGCTACTGGTATCTGATCGCCAGACGGGATGGAGAACTGCGCACCTACCGCGTCTCACGCTTTCGTCACGTCACGCTGCTGGACGAGCATTTTCAGCGCGAGGACTCGTTCGACCTGCCGACCTACTGGCACGAACATCTGGCGGAGTTCCGAGAAGCGCTCTCCGAGATGACGATCCGGCTGCGCGTTCATGCCAGCCGCATCGAGTTCATCACCTGGCTGCTGCCGGGGCGCTGTCAGGTGCTGGAACAGGACGACGACTGGAGCATAGTGCGGCTTCAGCTTGAATCGATGGACTTAGCCAGAATGCTGGTCTTTGGGCTGGGCAGGCAGGCGGTTGTTTTAGAGCCGCCCGAACTGCGCCGCGCGGTACTGGATGCGGCGCGCGAGATCATCGAAGCCGACGCCGACTGATCCAAAGGAATGGGGAACATCGCGGTCATGGTAGGGGCGCAGCATGCTGCGCCCAATACGTCCTCATAATTTTGCCAGTCCCGATCCAATTGCCGTTGCCGTTCGGCACTTCAAGTTTTACAATGAGTATTATCATCGTTCAGATGTGAGGAGCCTTTGCATGGCAAAAGAGTATGATGTCGTAGTGCTTGGCGCTGGTCCGGGTGGTTATGTCGCGGCAGTTCGCGCGAGCCAGCTCGGTTTAAAGGCGGCGGTGGTCGAGAAGCAGTATTGGGGCGGCGTCTGCCTGAACGTCGGCTGTATCCCCTCCAAAGCGCTGCTGCGCAACGCCGAACTCGCCCATATCGTCAAGACGGAAGCCGATAAGTTTGGTATCAAATTCAGCGGCGAAGTTACGGTGGACTTTGGCGCTGCCTTCAAGCGCAGTCGTCAGGTTGCCGATGGGCGCGTCAAGGGCGTTCACTTCCTGATGCGCAAGAACAAGATTGACGAGTACGACGGTTGGGGCACGTTCACCGACGCCAATACCCTCGAAGTGGCGCTTAACGGCGGCGAGAAAGAGACGCTGAAGTTCAAACACTGCATTCTCGCGCCCGGCGCGGTCACCCGCCTGCTCCCCAACACGCAGTTGAGCAAGAACGTCGTCACCTACGAGGAACAGATCCTCGATGAGAATCTGCCCAAATCGATCATCATCGCTGGCGGCGGCGCGATTGGCGTTGAATTTGCCTATGTCCACCACAATTACGGCGTGGACGTCACGATTGTCGAGTTCCTCGATCATCTGCTGCCGAACGAGGACGAGGAAGTCTCGGTTGAGCTTGAGAAGCAGTATAAGCGGCTCGGCATCAAGTACCTGACCAAAACCCGTGTCGATTCCATCGAGGACACCGGCAAAGGTGCCCGCGTGACCGTCACCGGCGCGGACGGCAAGCAGCAGACGCTGGAAGCCGAGCGCGTGCTTCAGGCGATTGGCTTTAAGCCGCGCACCGAGGGCTATGGGCTGGAAAAAACCGGCGTTAAACTGACCGACCGCGGCGCGATTGAGATCGACGCCAGGATGCAGACCAGCGTGCCGCACATCTACGCCATTGGCGACGTGACCGCTAAGCTGATGCTGGCGCACGTTGCCGAAGCGATGGGCGTGATCGCGGCGGAAAACATCGTCGGCGCGGAGACGATTGAGCTTGAATTTGACATGATGCCCCGCGCGACGTACTGCCAGCCGCAGGTCGCCAGCTTCGGCTACACCGAAAAGCAGGCGCGTGAAAAGGGCTACGACATCAACGTGGCGAAATTCCCCTTCCAGGCGAACGGAAAAGCACACGGTCTGGGCGATACCGTCGGCTTCGTCAAGCTGATCAGCGACAAGAAGTACGGTGAAATGCTCGGCGCGCACCTGATCGGTCCTGACGTCACCGAACTGCTGCCCGAACTGACGCTGGCGCGCTTTGCCGAGCTAACGCCGTTTGAGATCGCCCGCAACGTCCACGCTCACCCCACGCTGAGCGAAGCGATCAAGGAAGCCGCCCACGGTCTTGAAGGGCATATGATCAATATGTAGCGGGACAGCGGTCAGCTAAAAGAGAGAACCGCAAAGCCGTGAAGTACGCAGAGAATTGTCACTCGCCCTTAGTGTTCCCCCTCTCCCCGTCTTGCGTGGGAGAGGGGACAGGGGGTGAGGGGCACACCACAAAAGGCTGCCCAATAGGAAAGCCTTAAGCCTGCCGCTGCCGCGCCGCCTCGAACAGGATGATGCCAGCGGCAATGGCGGCGTTGAGCGACTCGGTTTCCCGCGCCATCGGGATATAGACGCGCTGGCGCGTCAGTTCTACCGCTTCGTCGCTTTCGCCGTGTGCCTCGCTGCTGACGATCAGCGTCCACGGCTGACGCCAGTCGGCGGCATCATAGGTCACGTCGCCCTGCATATCCGCCAGATAGACCGTCAGGTCGCGGCAGTAGGTCGCGATCCGCGTCCAGCTTGCTTCGAGCACCGGCACGCGGAAATGCGCCCCCATGCCCCCGCGCAGCACCTTCGGGTTATAGGCGTCCACGCAGCCCGGCGAAAGCAGCACCACGTCCACGCCCGCCGCTGCCGCCGTCCGCAGTATTGTCCCCATGTTGCCCGGATCGCGGATGCTGTCCAGGATCAGCACCCGGTCGGGACGTTCGGGCAGTTCCGGCGCGACAATCGGAAATACCGCCACAATGCCCTGCGGCTCTTCGGTGCTGCTGACATGCCGGATAATGTCAGGCGACACTTCGAGTAAGGGCACAGCGTGCTGCGCCCCTGCGACAGATTCAATATCCACCACATCCGGATCGTAGAGGATGAAGTCGGGTTCGATGCCGCGTTCCAGCGCGTCGCGCACCAGCCGCAGACTTTCCAGCACCATCCTGCCTTCTTTGCGGCGCGTTTTGACCTGCGTTTGCAGCGCATAGGCGAGCTTGACGCGCTCGTTGTGCTGGCTGGTGATCATGGCGCTGTCACCTTCGCGGGTTCGGGGATCGTCAGGCGCTCAAGCTCGTACAGATAGACCAGCGCTTCTTCGGCGCTGCTCCCGCACATCTCCTCGTTGGGGCGCAGACGATTGCACACTGCCGGGCGTTCCGGCTGACCGTACAGCTTGCAGCGGTTGTCGTCGGTGAGCTGCACGCAGCGCACGCCGGATGGCTTGCCGTCTGGCATCCCCGGAATCGGAGACGAAATTGATAGGGCAATGCAGCACGCCCCGCACCCAACCCGACAATCCATCACTCGCTTGCCTTCTACATGATACTGCTGGCAGAAACCGACACAGCTTCACAAAACAATACGGGCGTTACGTAGGGACACGACACCGTCGTGTCCGCCTTGTCACAACCCTACATCGGACACCATGTATGGTGTCCCTACATTTCCGCATTGAATTGTTAATCGTGATTAACGGCTGGCAACAGGAAAAATATGCCCCGCCTTCACCGTAAACAAAAATGGGGTACAGACTGTACCCCTTCCATGTGCTTTGTACGACGGGCGGCGGTTCGCTATTGGTGCTGCTGCGACACCGCGGCAAGTTTGGTGAAGGTCGCAGCGTCGCGAACAGCAATGTCCGCCAGCACCTTGCGATCCAGTTCCACGCCTGCCTTCTTCAGCCCGTAGATGAACCGGCTGTAGCTCAGACCGTTCTGGTGCGCGCCCGCGTTGATGCGGACGATCCACAGGCGGCGCAGGACGCGACGACGCGCGCGACGGTCGCGGTACGAATACCACAGGCTCTTGAGCATCGCTTCATTCGAACGGCGGAACAAACGCCCGCGCGTGCCCCACTGCCCTCTGGTCAGCTTCAGAACCTTCTTGTGCCGACGGCGGCGGGTAAAACCGGTTTTTACTCTAGCCATTTCACGTTACTCCTGGCAACAAAGACCCAGAGCTTCAGCCCTGGGCCGGAACTTCTAACAGTGATCCGCCAAGAACTGCCTACTTGGGCGGGTTTGCCTTGTACAGCTTCATATACGGCGCCATCAGCATGATGCGCTTCTTATCGCCAGGATGCGTGACGATAATCGACTTGCTCAGCATGTTCTTCGCGCGGAACGAACGGCGGCGGCGGAAGTGCGTCTTGCCCTGCTTGGTGCGCACAATCTTGCCGCTGCCCGTCATCCGAAAGCGCTTGGCAGCGCCTTTATGCGTCTTCAGCTTGTACTTCTTACCCACAATGATTTCTCCCTGACGCAGTCAATGCTACTGCTGTTTCTTCTTGGCTTCACTCGCAGGGGCAAGCACCATTAACATCGTGCTGCCTTCCATATTCGGATGCTGTTCGATCACGCCAACATCTTTAAGTTCAGTGGCAATATTATCAAGGCGAGTCCGCCCAATATCGGAGTGAGCGATCTCGCGCCCACGGAAACGAATTCGCACACGCACCTTCATGCCGTCCTGAAGCCAGCGGCGGGCATCGCGCACCTTAAACGACAGGTGATGATCGGAGGTCTTCGGGTGAATCACGATCTCCTTCACCTCAATCGTCTTTTGCTGCTTCCGCGCCTGGCGTTCGCGCCGCTGCCGCTGATACTGGTACTTGCCGAAGTCCATAATCCGGCATACCGGTGGATCGGCATTGGGCGACACTTCGACCAGGTCCAGCCCTTTGGCGTCCGCCATCTCCAGCGCGACATGCAGCGAAACGATCATGTTTTCGTTGTTGTCGGTGATCAGCCGCACTTCACGTGCGCGTATCTGATTATTAATGCGAAGCGTATCCTGTGAGTTGATAAGCTTGTCCTCTCGTCAAATATGTAAACAAAGCCCGCCCAGCACCGAATTTGGGAGGTTTACAGACCCTGCTTCTTGCCTTGAAACCATCCGTGGGGTCGTCTATTCCCCCTTCGTGGGACAGGCAGCGCCTGCCTGACAGGTGCTTCCACCTGTGGGCGGAATTATAGCATAAGACTTAACAGGCGTGCAAGCGTGAGGCTGACTGTGGCGGTGAAGAATATTATACCACACTACCCGCCTTAATATCAGGGCGCGTTCAGCGTCTGATAGATCGATCTCAGCAGCGCCGAGTCCTCTGAATCCTGGCTCAGTTCCCAGAACATGATGCCGCCAAAGCCGGACTCGCGGGCATAGCTGGCTTTTATCCCCAGCGATTCCGGATCGTCATACGAGATCATCGTGGCGGCGTCCGCCGCATACAGCCAGGGAACCTGTGCCGCTTCGTGCCAGAGGCGCTGGTAAGTACCGGCGAAGCCGTCCGCCAGCGCGTGGTACGCAAACGAGCCTTCGGGAACGCCCGCCGGAAGCCCGTTAAACGGCTGGTGCAGACCGTTGTTCTCATCGCGCACGCCCGCCCAGCCGCGCCCGTAAAACGGCACGCCCATCACCAGCTTGTCCGCCGGTACGCCCAGATCGAGGAAGGCGCGCATGGCGCTGTCGGTGCTGTTGCCTTCGGGCGGGTTTTCGCTTGAGTTGTACAGCGGCGCGTTGAAGCCCGTCACCCGGCTCCACGAGCCGCTCATGTCATAGGTCATCACGTTGATCCAGTCCAGCAGTGGATGGATCTGGCTCCAGTCCAGCCGCCGGTTCGCCGAGGGCGAGGCGCTTGCCGCAATCGTCAGCGCGTAATGGCGATCATCCCGCTGCCCCTGTTCGTCCAGCGCCGCCCGCAGCGCTTCCAGCAGCAGCACGAAATTTCCAGCATCATCGGGACGCTCGGTATTGCCCGGCGCGCCGCCGCCGGTCGGATATTCCCAGTCGATATCCGCGCCGTCGAAGCCGTAGCGCGTCACGAACGCAGCCACTGACCGCGCGAATTTTTCTCGCGAGTCCGGCGTGAGCGCGACATCCGAGAAGCCGCCCGATCCCGTCCAGCCGCCGATAGAGATCAGCGTTTGCAGGTGTGGATGCGCCTGCTTGAGCAGCCGCAGTTGGTGGAAATTCCCCAGCAGCGGCTGATCGGGCGAGTCGTTCGGGTAGCGATACTGCGCATCCGCCCACTCATCCGCCAGCGCAATTTCGCCCTCGTCGGACACGAACGCGAAGGCATAATTTATGTGGGTCAGCAGGTCGGCGGGGATGTCGGTGACGAAATAGCCGTCTCCGTAGATCGCCCATGACGCATAATATCCGATGATCCGGTAGGGTGGCACAGCAGCTAACTCCTCAGTGGCGTCTGTCTGCGCGTGTGTGGATGAGGCAAAGGGAATCAGAAGCAGCATCAGCATCAGCAGTGATGTGAAGAAGCCAGCCACTATCAATATCCTTGTTTTGCCCTGTCAACCGGAAAACCATAGCGCACATTCGGACGAATGACAATGTGACCTGTGGCTTATCTCATCCGCGCAGACATAGAACGTCTATCGTAGCGTGATGATGATGAATGTTACTTTCAGATCGGCTGCGCCCGATCTACGCTTTGGGGTAACGTGTTGTATTTTCGCACCTTCCAAACAGAGTTGTCTCAGGGATGCACTATGCGCGATTTCTACGAAGCCTTTTATAATCGGGCAGCCCGCAGCCGCGTCCATGCCGAGTTCTGCGAGCGCGTTTATGGAAACAACCTCTGCCAGCATGGCTTTACCAACATGAGCCAGTTGTGCGCGCTGATCGATGCGCTTCAGCTTCGCCCTGACCAGCGCGTCCTCGATCTGGGCTGTGGCAGCGGCATGATCGCCGAGTTCATCTCTGACTGTACCGGCGCTTATGTCACCGGACTGGACTACATCCCCGAAGCCATTTATCAGGCGCGCGAGCGCACGCGGCACAAGTCCGACCGGCTGGCGTTTGTGGTCGGTGATATCAACGATCTCGATTTACCCGCCTGTCACTATGACGCCGTCATCTCGCTCGATACCTTCTACTTCAGCGACAACTACACCCGCGCCATCCGCAAGCTGAGCCAGACGCTGCGCCCCGGCGGGCGGCTGGGCATCTTCTATTCATATGGTCGCGAGCCATGGGTGCCAATCGAGCAGTTCCACGCCGAAACCCTGCCGCCGGAATGCACGCCGCTGGCAGACGCCCTCATCGCCAACAACCTGAGCTTTCACACTGTGGATTTCACCAGTGATGATTACCTGCTTGCCCAGATCCGCCAGCAGGTGCTGACCGATCTGCGCCCGCGCTTTGAAGCCGAATCGCTGATGTTCATCTACGACAACCGCATGGGCGACGCAGTCGGCATCGCTCAGGCGATTGAAGAAGGCTTGCATAAGCGCTACCTCTATCTCGTTCAGCACTGAGCGCCATTAGCACCAGCAGTCTGTCCTCATCCGTTCTTTGAGCCATCTGGAGGCATGATGACCACGCGCGCGCCTGCACGTATCGTCCACCGCCCACTTCAGGGCAAAGCCGACGCCCTGCGCCTGCGCCAATTCCTGATCGACACCTATACCCTGATCGGCTGCGAGTTCAACTGGGAAATACGCCGCTGGGAAGGCTCATACTGGTGCGTCAGCGACAGCGACCGCGCGAATCCGCTCTGGGGCGCGAACACCGAAGTCTGGGAAACTGGCGAAGGGGAGATAGTCGGAGCAGCCATCCCCGATGGTCCCGGCGATCTGGCGCTGCAAATCCATCCGCATTATCGCGCGCTCGAAGATGAGATTCTCGGCTGGGCTGAGGAACATATCGCCATCACCACCGACTCCGGTCAGCACAGGCTGGTCACCTGGTGTTTCGATTGGGACGCCGAGCGCCAGCAGCGGCTCTCGCAACGCGGCTACGTACTGCGCAGTGAATGGTTCTGGCATCACCGCCGCCGCGCCGCCAGCGCTCCGGTGCCCGATGTGCCGGTCGCAGCCGATTACGTCATTCGCAGCGTGTGTGATAACGACGAGGACGCGGCGCGCTGGGTGAACTGTTCCAACATCACCTTTGGGCAGTCCTATCTGCCTGAGGTACACCGTAATTTTCAGCACGACGCGCCGTCGCATAATTACGACTTACACCTGGTCGCGCAGGCACCGGATGGCTCTTTTGCCGCCTTTGCGGGCTTAACCGTCGAGGAGACAAACCGTTACGCGGTGTTTGAGCCGGTCGGCACGCATCCCGATCACCGTCGTCAGGGGCTGGCGCGCGCCTTGATGTTTGAAGGTATTCGCCGCTTGCAGCAGTTGGGAACTGTGGACACAATCTACGTGGCAAACTGGGGAACTGCCGATGCCGCCATGCTCTATGCCGCGGTCGGTCTGGAACACTATGCCACCCCCGCCGCCTGGCAGAAGCTGTTCTAGAGAGTGTTTTTAGCCCTCATCCCCATTGCGAACGTCGTTCGCACCCCTTCTCCCTCAGGGAGAAGGGTACAACCAGAGTCTTTGTCGGTAAGTCCCTCGCCCTGAGGGAGAGGGATTTAGGGTGAGGGCGTCTATCGCCGCTATTTGTCCGAGCGCGTGGTCTTCGCGGTGTTCGCCTGAACGCGGCGGCTGAAGCGGGCACGAATGTCGTCACCCGAAGGCTGCGTTTCGTCTTCATCCCTCACGATTGCCGTGATATCGAAGTCGTCTTCAACCTCAATTTCCCCGGCAGCCGGCTGCTGGCGGGCATTTCCTGCCGTCGCCACGCTGAACCCCAGCTCGCAGCAGCGGTCGCCCTGAACCAGCGTCAGCTCACAGTCATTCATCTGTAGAAAATCCTGCGCCCGACGAAGCTCATAGGCGGCGCTTTCGGTGCGCCAGTCATTCACAAGCTGTTCCAGCAGGTCTGCCAGCGTCTGCGCGCCCGGCTTGGCTGCCTGGTAGCGCACCCGGAAGGCGAACCGGTCGTCTTTCACCTGCGTGTGCAGCCGCACGCCCGGACCCAGGCTGTATGCCGCCGAATGTACCAGCAGCAGCGCCTCTTGCAGCGTTTCACGGTTGCCAATCAGCAGCAGATCGTGATCAGGATGTGGGCTGTAGGTCTGGTAGGTTTCGCTCGCCAGCCATTCCAGCAGGTCACCGGCGCGGAACAGGTGTGTCCGGGTGACATGATGCCCGGCTTTATAGCGAATCAGCAGATTCCAGGCTTCATACAGATGCTGCGCCCGCATAATGTGGCGAATTGCCCGGCTCTTCCAGAAATCGGCGGGTTTGGCTCCGCCTTCCGGCGTATCGATCAGATTGACCGCGCCAACGGCTGCGTTGAGGTGTTCGATGAGGCGGCGGCGCATCAGAAAATTCGCGTCAGCCAGGCTGTCCCAATCAGGCTGTGGTTGCGTCACAAGCTGTGCACCTCGCAAATAACCCCAGGGGTTGATGGCAACCCCATACTACTGTAAGTGTACAAACAACGTGGAAAGGTATGCAATAGGACTTCTGTTAAGATGCCCCAACAACTGCCGCGTCAGGCTGTCGAGCGTTGAATCAGGGAGTTTTGGGTGATAATGCCCATCATCGGGCGCAGTTCGGCAAACTGGCGCACGTCGCCCAGCGCCTGATCGTAAGCAGCCAGCAGCGTCTCGTCGTCGCCCTTGTAGCGCCGCAGCGTCTGGATAGCGCAGGCGGAACAGCCGCGCATGGCGCGGTAGCTGTCGGTTTCGCAGGGCACGCAGCCGTTCAGGCGCACCATCATCAGCATGAATGCCAGCGCCTCCTCGTGAAATTCGGGCAGCGCCAGCACGCGATCAACCAGCGCTTCCCAGCGCGCGCCGCGCAGTTTTTTGAGAGCAGGAATCACATGATGTGGGAAAAGCAGTTCGTTGTCGGCGTACATCTCAAAGTCCTTCTAAATCATAATTTTGAAGTATTGCGCTGACATGTGACATCACTATCAGCTTATGGGAGTTTGATCAGCGTGACCTATGGAACTATAGTACTACATAATCTCGCCCTCAGGCGCGGTTTGTGGAATCTTTACCGGTCTTTTATAGTTGGAAGCCTGCGCTTGCGTGGCTTTCTCCCGCGTGAGGTCTGCCTTGAGGACTTGGCTGCTGCTCCTGATGATGCTGGTTTTCGCCGGGTGTGATGGCGGCGCGGTGATCTTCGCGCCTACATCGGTTCCGCCCGATCTGTCTCCCACGCGCTACACCCATCCCAGCGGCGCTTTCAGCCTGATCCTGCCGCGCGCCTGGGCGCTGTACGAGCAGAACACTACCACCCTCGCGGCGGCTTCATTCTCCGTTCCGGGTGACGACACCGCCTCGCTGCTGTTCGCCGCCATGAACCTGGGGACAGACCTCGATTCGGCTGCCTTTGGCGAGGTGATGAACCTCTACCAGACCCAGATTCGCTCGGATATCGAAACCTACACCGAACAGAACCGCGAGGCGATGGGCGATGGAAGCTGGCGCATCACCGGGCTGCGCACGCGCGAAGGCGGCTTGACCGAGCAGGTCAACACCTTCCTCGATTTTGAAGGGGCGCTGCTCGGCGTTATCGAAGTCGTCCTGCCCGAACCGGGCGACATGGACGAGTTCGAGTCGATCATCAACTCGTTCACGCTCCAGCCCACCGACGCGCTTCAGCCATCCGAACTGACCGCCCTTGCCTATGCCAAGCCCAGCACCCTCAGCATCCTCCATACTTCCACCTGGATGACCGAGCAGGGCGTGTTCTTCATCACCGGCGAGGTGGCAAACTATGGCACGACCACCGTCACCGGCGTGCCGGTCAGCGCTGGGCTGCTGACCGCCGATGGACTGTCGGCGGCGGGCGCGGTCGATACCATTATGGGTCACGGCATCCCGCCGGGCGGATTCGCCCCATTCAGCCTGCGTTTTGGGCAGGGGCAGCCGTCTATCGCCTCGGAGTTCATGCTGCGGATTGGCGACGACGAGGAAACGACGGCGCTGGAGCATGTGCCGGATGACGCCGTCGTCGGAACCGGCGAGCTAACGTGGAGCGATCAATCGTCGTTCGATGAACTGAACCGGCTGGTGATCAGCGGCGAAGTGACCAACGCCGGCGACCGGCTGGCGCGGCGGCTGCGCGCAACCGTGACCGTCTTCGATACGGCGCAGCACGTCATCGGCGCGGCGTTCGCCGATCTGTCGCCGGGCACGCTCGCGCCGGGCGAAATGACGCCCTTCAGCCTCCTGCTGCCAGAAATCGGCGGCGAGCCTGCCAACTACGTCGTCAGCGTGCAGGGGCTGCCCGAATAATGCATCTCTTTTTTGAGCTGGCGGGCGTGCTGGCGGATCCGGCGCGGATCGCGGCGGGCTATCCCGATCAGCTTGGCGCGGTGATGGTCGAGCGTTTTGGCGGCAGCGCCGCGGTCTGGTCGGAAGCCTGGCGGCACATCCGGCGCGACTGGGACGGCTACTGGTCGGATCTCGATCTGACCGGCGACGATCCGCTGGCAGACTGCTGGGAAGGGCTGTTCCGAACCACCCGCGCCCTCTTTCGGCTGGCAAACGTGCCGGAGCCGGAGAAGGACGCGCTCATCGCCTTCTCGCGGATGCTGCCCGAACTGGTTTATGCTCGTTTCGATGGACTCTACGATGGCGCAGCCGCCCTGCTGGAAACACTACACACCGCCGGACATCGCCTGCGCGTCGCCACCTTCTGGACTGAAGGCGCGGCGCGCGGGCTGCTGGCGGGCGCGGGTGTGCTGCCCTGCTTCTCCGCGCCGATGATCGCGCTGGATACCAGCCAATCGTTCGATAAGGATTACGCGCTGCTGCCCCTCAGGATCGCCGCGCCGCCGCAGGACTGTCTCGTCGTGGACGCCAACCCGCGCGCCCTCGAACGCGCCCGCGCCGCCGGGCTGTTAACCGCGCTCGTGGCAGACAGTCACGCCCTGCGTGAAACCCTGTCCGCCCTCATCACCTGACCCGCGCGACAGGCTAATCCCCCAACTGGCTGATAAAATTGAACAGGTCGATCAATTCCGGCGGAGTGAAGCCGTCCTGCGCGCTCACCGTCCGGCTGCCGATGCTGCTCGCGACCGTCAGATCATACGAGAAGGCGTCCGACGACACAGGTCCGGTGAACACGCCCTGAAGTCCATAGAAGTCGATCCGGTTCAGGCGGTCATTCATCGCCGTCAGCGTCTCGTCGGAGACAGCCGTCGTTTCGTCATCGCGGATCAGCGTGCCGTCGCTGCGAAGCTCAATATTCAGCGGCTGCCCGGCGATACCGCCGCTGCGCGCGAAATAAATCGTCTCGAATTCAACCGGCGGGCGTCCGCCTGCTGGCACATTCGACAGCCCCATGACCAGCGTCCCGGCTATTGGCACTTCAATGGTCATGGAAATGACGCTGACTTCATCGGTGACGGCGAGGTTTGGCGTGCCTTCGACGGTTGCCGTTGGCGTTGGCGTGGTCGTGCCGCACGCTGACAACAGCGCCAGCACTACCAGACAAGCTGCGAGACGCATCTGTGCCTCCTGTTTACCCTATGCGCCCGCCTCGGCTGGGGCGTCCTGTCTGTATCTTACGCTGAAAGCGCGGACAATAGCCATTAAGCCCGTCCCCGCCAGCAGCGCCGCCGCCGGAATCAGCCCCAGATAATAGCGCTGCCACGGCAGCGGGTTCGCCAGCAGGCTGGCGGCGGTGATGGCGAGCCACAGCAGCAGCCCCAGCGACGACGCCCACTCACGATTCGGGCGCAGTCCCGGAACCAGCAGCGCCGCTGTACCAATACCCGCCAGCGCCGTCAGCGCCAGCCCGCCGACCGCGTTAACCTGTACGCCGCTGAAAGGCGAAGCCATATAGCGATCCACCTGCTCGGTGATCGGCTCAAACGTCGCCCACGACGACACCTCAAAATGCGCCAGCGGCGTCATGAACGGCTGGGTGATGATGCCCTCGACGCGCTGGCTCAGGCTGGTCGGCGACAGCGGATCGGCGACCGTCTGAATATCGAGCAGTTCCGTCCGCGCCGCCAGCAAGTCCCCCAGCCGCGCCGCCGGATCGTTCCACAGCGCCGGAGACAGCCCGATAAACAGCGCCACGATCAGCAGACCAGCCACAATCAGCCCGACTGTCGTTCGCGCCAGCCCACGCGCATCAAAGTGCGTCAGTTCGCCAACGAACACCCAGCCCAGCGCCGCGCCCACAAAGACGATGCCGTTGTGTTTGCTGGCGAGCGTCAGCCCACCCGCCAGTATCAGCCCGATCCACAGGTACAGCCGAACCGGCTTGCCGTCGGCGCGGCGCCGGGCGATCACCAGCGCCGTCAGCAGCATCAGCAGCCCGAAGAACAGCAGCGATCCTTCCTGCATCGCCCGCCGTCCGTTCAGCAGAATGATCGGGTTGAGCGCGTACAGCGCCGTGACGACATAGGCAAACGGGCGTGTCAGCTTCGGGCTGGCGCTGCCCAACTGCCGCGCGAGCGCGAAGATCACGACGGCGCTGGCTGCCAGAAACAGCGCCGAGGGCAGCCGCGCCACCAGCATCAGCCGATCCGACGGCACCCGCCCGGATGCCGCGTTATCGTTGTAGACCAAACCCCAGTCCCAGCCGGGGCGCGGCGGAAGCTGGTCTGCGCCAATGCCTGCCAGCGTCCGCGCCAGCCCGATGCTGTAGCGGTTGACCGACCCGTTGAGGATACGAAGGTGCTGATCGCTGTCAATCGGGTACGGCGGCTCGGTCATCAGCGCCGACGGGCTGCGCTCGACAAAGGCGGTTTCGTAATCGCGGCTCATGTAGATCTGCATCGGCTCGTCGCCGTGAAACGACGCCAGCGGCGTCCCGGCGACGATGAACACGGCGACGATCAGCAGAAAGACCAGATCCAGCAGGGTAGTGACTTTTACAGCGGTGTGGTTCATAGTAGCGGCTTCACGTTTGGCTCAATTAAGTTGTCTTGACGTTTCTGCGTTAGCCCTCATCCCCATTGCGAACTTCGTTCGCACAAACCAGAGTCTCTGCCTGTAAGTCCCTCGCCCTGAGGAAGAGGGATTTAGGGTGAGGGCTTTAAGGCAAGGGCTAAAGCAGCCCACTTCACAGCGTGGGCAGGCGCAGCGGCTCAACCTCGATCCATGCCTGCGCGCCCATCTCGCGCAGAATTTTAACGCCCTCGTGCCAATATTCCTCATGCGCCGCCGAGTCGGGCGTTAGCTGTGCCAGCGACAGCAGACACGCCGCCTCGTCCATACGCCGCTTGCCCCGCGCGGCGTTCAACGCCAGCAGCAGCAGCTCGCGGGCTTCATCCGGCGGCTGCGCTTCCGCCAGCGCTCGCAGCGCGATGATCTCAATGCTGTAGTACCCTCTTTCCCGCGCCCCCGCCAGCGACCACGCCGCCATTTCACGACCACGTTCCATGTCGCCGCAGGCGATATAGCAGCGGCTGAGGTTGACGGTGGTGTACAGCGTCCCTTCGTTGACGGCTTTCAAGGTGCGAATATCGGCTTCGAGATCTTCAATCGCGCCGTCGTAGTCGCGCAGGTGATATTTGGTAATTCCCCGGTTGCCACGCGCGCGCCGCATTTCCCGCAGATGCCCCAGTCTGGTTGCCAGCCGGTAGTGCTCCTCAATGAGCGTGTACGCTTCGTTGAGCCTGCCCTGATGCAGATACACCAGCCCCAGATTGCCGGTTAATTTGAGCAGGGCGCGGTAATCGCCCAGCCGCGACGCCTGCTCTCTGGCAGTCCGCAGCGTCCCTTCGGCGCGGCGCAGATCGCCCTGGTTCCAGTAGACCATAGCGATATCCCCCAGAACACCCGCTTCCATCTTTAGCTGCCCGGACTGGCGGTAATGGGTTTTTGAACGCTCCAGGCTTTCCAGAGCATGGCCATAGTCGCCTTCCACCCAGCACTGGATCAGACCGAGATGCACGTACCATTCGGCTAGCAGCCGGGAATCAAACGCCTCCAGACACAGATCATCTTCCTCTATCTGGCGCAAAAGCTCGACCGCCTGACGGGTTAAGCCAAAGGCGCGGTAGATATTCATGCGCTGAAGCATCAGCCGAAACTGCGCTTCCCGGTTTCGTTCGCCCTGCTTCGCCGTCAGAATCGCCTCGACCCGGTCGAGCACGTCATTCGCCTCGGTGGGGCTGTCGTTCAGGTCGAACAGCGTATCGGCGATTTCTTCGGCAGCCTTCACCGCCTCCAGCGGACTGCGCTCGGCTAGCTCTGCCAGCACACTGTAATAACCCTCAAATAGTGCCGGGTTATCTCTCGCCTGCTGAATTTCCGCCGTTTTGAGCTGTTCGGTCAGCAGGCGCATGATTGCCCGATCCTGCATCTCCGGGTCTTTCAGGCGCTGGGGCTGGCGTTTGGGGACGTTCAGGTCGGTCAGGCGCTGGTGAATACTGCGCGCTGACTCGACCAGATCAGCCGCCGTTTTCCCCCACTTTTCAAGCACCGGCTTGAGTCGGTCGCCATAGCGCTGGGCTTCCGCGTGCTTGTGGCTCAATTCCAGCAGCACCGTCATCCAGGCGTGAACGTCGAAGTTGTCCGCCATCTGCCGCCGCCAGACCGCCGCGTAATGCTGCGCCTTCTCCAGTTCCAGGCGCAGGCACAGCGCCGTGAGCAGATCCTCAACCGCCGCGTTGAATTCGTCGCGCAGGCTGTTGGCTTCGCCAATCTGCCAGAAGTAGAAATCCTCGCTTTCGGACAGCGTATAGCTGCCCAGAAAATCGCCCCGGTAGACCGAGACAGCCTGCTCCAGATAGTGGATGGCTGCGCCGGTGTCGTCCTCAGTCGAGAGGCACAGCCGGTAATCGGTCAAAGCCTGCCGGAACACGTTGACATCCACCCAGACCGATTCCGAACGCAGCCGCACGTTGTCCCGGCTCGCTTCCAGCAGGTCAGCGCCGATTTTCCCCCGCAGTTCGTTGAGGGTGTGCTTGCGCAGCCGTTCCAGCGAGTCGTCTACGTCGTTCCAGATCAGGCTCGCCAGCTTCAGCCGCGAGATTTCTCGCTTGTGCAGGGCAAGATACGCCAGCAGCGCGATCCACCGCTGCTGCTTGCGCGTTCGCAGCGGAACGCCTTCAGCGTCGCGCTCTAAGTGCGGTTCCCCCAAAAGATAGAGTCGCATATCTGTCATACTGCCAAACGCCTGTGTTATCGGACGCTTACTCGGACGCTCTTACTCTATCATGGTAAAGCAGTTGCATGATTATAGCCTACTGTCGAAAGGAACTATTAACCCCTCACAACAGTCAGGTCAGGCGGTTTATCCCGCAAGGTGCAGCAGCAGTCATAGATTAACACAACCGAGGTTAGAATAATGTCGTTAAATGAATGTCCAGAGTGTGGCCGCAAAAAGAAGCTGGGGCAGTCTTACAAGCACATTTATATGTGTCAGAAATGTGGGCAGATGGGCTGCGTTTCCCGCAGCGTCTCGATGTCCCGCATCGACGGCGAAAGCTGCTGGCCCAAAGACAGCGAATGTCCGGCTGGGGGTCACCACATTCGCGTCCAGATCGATTCGATCTATTCGCTCGCCGTCTAACCAATCGAGGCGAATACTGCCGTAGGGACACGATACTATCGTGTCCGTTTTGTGGATGCTGAGGCGGACACGACAATGTCGTGTCCCTACGTCTAAATATCGGCTTGGGTTAAAGTCTGCCCCTCACATCTCCACCTGATGCGCGTGGCGGATAAAATCCTGCTGCCGCAGTTCCTCCAGAATCGCTTCCGGCATGGCTTCGTCCAGCGTCAGCACCGTCAGCGTTTGTCCGCCGGGCTGCGTGCGTCCGGTCTGCCAGCTTCCGATGTTGATGCTGTTGGTCGCCATCAGCATCCCGACCTTGCCGATCACGCCCGGCTGGTCATAGCTGCCCATGATGAGCAGGTGTCCTTCCGGCACAAAATTCAGCTTGTAGTCGTTGATCTGGACGATGCGCGGCTCGCGCCGGTCAAGCAGCGTGCCCGCCATGAAGATCTGCTCGTCGTCCTCAAGCACCACTTCGCACGACACGCTGCTGGCATAGTCGCCGGTCTTCAACCCTTTCGCCTGCGTCACCTGAATACCGCGCTCGGCGGCGATGATCGGCGCGTTGATGTAATTGACGTAATCGCTTAACACCGGCGACAGGATGCCCTTGAGCAGCGCTACCGTCAGCGGCTTAATCAGCCCGCTTTCTTCGCCGCGATACTCGACCGCGATCCGGCGCACTCGCGTCCGCGACAGCGTGTGAAAGACTCTGCCCATGCGCTCCGCCAGCAGCATGTACGGACGTGCCGACTCAAAATCCAGCCCTGGCAAAAACGGCAGATTGACGACGTTGCGATAATCAACGCCCGTCAGCGCGTCGAGCACCTGCCGCGCCGCCTGCGTCGAGAGATCCTGCGCCGCTTCGGCTGTATTATCGCCAATGTGCGGCGTGTGAACGACGTTCTCCAGCCCCACCAGCGGGCTGTTATGGGGCGGTTCTTCCGCGTACACGTCCAGCGCCGCGCCCGCCAGATGCCCATCTTTCAGCGCCAGCGCCACCGCCGCCTCGTCGATTACGCTGCCATGCGCCGTATTGATCAGCCGCGCGCCCGGCTTCATCAGCCGAATCGCCCGTTCGTCAATCAAGCCGCGCGTCTCTGCCGTCGCCGGAACGTGGATGCTGACGTAATCGCTGCGCGCCAGCAGTTCCTTCAGCCCCACCAGCACAATGCGCTCGTCGTTGACCTGTTCTTCGCTGATATACGGATCGAACGCCAGCACGTTCATGCCGAAGGCGAGACAGCGCGCCGCCACCACGCTCCCCACCCGACCCAACCCCACCAGCCCAAGCGTTTTGCCGTAAAGCTGCACCCCCGCCTGCTGCTTGCGATCCAGCAGCCACCCGTCGTCCTTCAGGCTGCTGTGGGCGGTGATCAGCTTGCGGCTGACGGCGAGCATCAGCAGCACCGCCAGCTCGCCAGCGGCAATCGCGTTCACGCCCGGCGTATTCATGACGATCACGCCGCGCTGGGTGGCGGTTTCGATGTCGATGCCGCTGAGGTTCGCGCCCAGCCGGGCGATCACCCGAAGCTGCGGCGCGTCTTCCAGCAGCGGCTTATCCACCGTCAGATTGTCGCGCAGGATCAGGGCGTGCGCGTCCTTGAGATGCTCGCGCAGGCTGGACTGCCTGGGCGCGATAGTGAACACTTCGACATCTTCATGCTCGCGCATCAGGATCAGGCTGTCTTCGGTCAGGTCGGTGGCGACCAGAATATGAAAACGGTGCAAGGCGGCGTCCTTTTTGCATGGGATGCTGACGACAGGGGATTTTAGCAGAGTAGGTCAAAAAGTGTCCAGAATGCCGCCAAAAATGTCACCATCTGATAGAACTTCTGTGCTAGTTTGTTGTCAGGCAGTATCGCCCTCACAGCACAAAAGGACTATTCCAAATGGCAGCATATAACGTCAGTACCGTTCAACAGCTTGTTGATGCGATCCTCGATGCCAACACAAATGGTCAGAATGACGTCATCGAGCTTGCCGCCGGCGTCTATGACCTCAGCGATTATGACAGCCAGACGCGCGGGAGTAGTTTTACCATTCCGAATACCACCGTCATCTGCGGCTTGCCGTTGGTAACCACAAACATTACCCTGGTTGCTGTAAACACTGACCCGGATCAAACGGTGATCACCCGCACCGGAACGACTGAATACGGGCTGCTCTACATCGCTTCATCCGGCACGCTGACCGTTCAGAATCTCACGTTGACGCGCGGAAAAGCAGGTGGTGGCGGTGCGGTTGACAACAAAGGCACCGTAATTCTGCAGAACTGCAAGCTGGGTCCCGCCAATGAAGGCGAGTATGGCGGGGCATTCGTGAATGATGGCACGGCTACCGTTACCCATTGTGTCGTTTACCAGAACGGCGGCAGGTGGGGTGGTGGCATCCTCAGCGGGACGGGCAGCATGACCATCGAAGACAGCCTGATTGAGGAGAATTATGGGATAGACGGCGGGGGGATCATCAACTTCACCACGCTGCTGGTTGATAACTGTATCATCCGGGAGAATCATGCTATCTGCGGCGCGGGTGTGGCAGGCTACAACGGCACGGCGACGGTTCTGAATTGCACGATTACGGCGAATCATTCGGATGGCGCGGCGTTGTATACCCGGAACGGCGCGGTGATCATCGCTCACGGGAACTGTATCTTCGACAATGATGTGTCGGCGTCGAACTTTGCCGTGTGGAACCAGAATGACATGGGCAACCCTGCAACCGACAATATTCTCGATGCCAGTGGAAACTGGTGGGGCACGCAGGACGGCGCGAAAGCTGCTGACGCGCTGCTGGTGGACAGTCTGGATCGTCAACTGGTCGACGTTTCCGACCCAATGTGCTACCCACCCTGCGGCGATAACGGAGATGGTACGGTGACGTTCACCTATCGTCGCCGCGCGGCGGCAGCGGAAGCGATTCGCCTGACCACCAAAAACTTCAAGCCGTATGTAGAGGACGAGGAGGGCTTCCCGGAAGACTATACGGATGTCGCTGATGTGGTTGGGAGGATTGAAGTGGGCGGAGTGCGGGATTATTTTCAATCCTTGAAGCACAAACGCGGACATGGCACAGGCTCTTCAATCTTTATCTCTGAATGCATCTTCGCTGGTGGGATGCCGATGATCAATCGCGCAGATCGTGTTGGCGAAGCGAATTGCGATAATACCGACACTGATGGTCACCCATCAGGAGGTGCATATACTCTTAACAGTTGGCGCTATTGCGCTAACGATCAAAGTGCTTCACTAGCGTGGAAGTCGCATCCAGCTTTGCGCGATTATTTCACCAATGATCCAAATGGACTTGGTGGCGAATCACTCGGTAGTGTTACTCGTTCGCAAATTGACGAATTGATCTACCGAACTCCGGTGTCTTCCGAACCCGACGACCCCGCCGGGACTCTCAAGAGTGGAACCGAGTTCGAAGCGGCAAAGCAGGCGCTCATCAACACATTCAATACACCTCCGCTATCGGTACTACAGGCTGGTGATTACGTCTTTGTGCCAAGTTCAGGGGATAATCACGGTTTTCTAGTGGTCGGTTGGGGTCCTATTCGGGGCGTTCAAGAGGGTATTGATTATGCGCTCAATCATCAACTCAGTTTATATCGCGCTGAGTTAAACGCGGAGCATGTCATTCCTTACATAGCAGACTTTAACTTTGGAACGGTGGATCAGAATGATCTCGATCCAGATGAGTGGCCACGTGATAGTGAAGATGCCGATGATCGTACTGGATGGTATCAAGACCCGCGTCCACGACCATTCTATAGCTCTGCGGTCATCATCATAGGTGAGGGCAATTTACACCCCGATCAGGTTGATCTTCTGCGGGTTATCCATTATCCGTTACACGAAAGCCCACTGGTCGTTGCGTATCAGGAATTTGATGCAGTTCGGTGGGATTTCTAGAAAATCCCGGATGTAATTACCATTCCTGAAAATCGCATATACTGTCCATAAGGTAAAGCGTAGGGGGAGCATCTTCGCTCCTCCTACTTTTAGGTATAAGGCGACAACCAATGCTGCGAAAACTCCTCTATGTGTACATCTTAATTATGTTAGTTTCTATCAAGCTTTTACAAGCCCAAGATGGTGTAAGTTTAATTTGTGAGCAAAATGCCCAATATTCGGAACACTGGGCTGCTGCTGCTCAAGTCGCAACATACGCAGATTTTACACCTCCTGCATTTGACCTCGCAGTTAGCCTCGACGGGAGGCAACTGGCTTTTGCGACTCTCCGCCAAGTGATAATTTATGATACTGATAATTTAAGCGAACAGCATATGTTTAGAACCAATTCAACCTCTTATTTCTCCCTAAGCATGAGCATCAGTTGGGCACCAGATAGCCAACATCTTGCCATAGCAACGTCCATCTCTACGCCAGAAGAACAAGACCCTCAGAGCGGCGTCTTCATTTGGAAAGTGGATAGCGAGGAAATCGTCAATAGGATTCCGAGTGAGCCTAGCTTAATGACGTGGTCACCGGACGGAAATACAATAGCAGTTGTTACGCTTCCCATGACAGCATCAACAGTCGTTCAGGCATGGAATACAGAAACACTGGATGACATTCAGATATATGATATTCCGCGTTTTACTGATGGACTGCCCTTTGGTGTTTCGGCGCTTGCTTGGTCGCCTGACAGCACCCTACTCGCTGGCACAGGTTTTCAAAGTCGTTCACTCGTGATATGGGATACCAACGATCAAGAGCTTCAAGCATATACGCTGCCAGCCGGCAGTAGTGGCGAGAGCTTATCCTGGTCTCCAGATGGCAACTACTTAGCAATTGGGAATTCAGTATATTCGAGAATCCGGCTATGGAATACCGAAACTCAGGAAATAGAAGAGGACAGAACATTGAATAACGCTATAGGTCCAGTGATGGATATTCAGTGGTCATCAGACGGGAGGTGGTTGGCGCAAGCTGGGCAATTTGGAATGTCATTGTGGGATATGACGAGCAATAGCACAACCCCTGCCCACACTTTTGACGAAAACGTGCCGCCGTTTGTTCGCATCGCTTGGTTGCCAGATAGCCAGCACCTCATCTCCGTCGATTTCGAGGGATCAATCTACCGCTGGGACATCGAAACCGGTTGTGTGGAAGCGGCGGTACTCAAGGACTGGACATCGGGGGAGTAAAGTGTCTGCTGTCTTCGTGTTCTGGTGGTTCTATCAGTTTTGTTGCGGCGCGCACGCAAAAAAACTTCAGCGCAGCGAGCGCAGCAGCAGCAACAAAAATTGTTTTCGCCGCCGCTGCCGCCGCTACAAGGCGCTCAGTACGCGCCGTTGTCCGTCAAACGGTCTCCCGCACTTCCCGCGCCACGCGGATCATCGCTTCGAGGCTGCGCTCTACGTCCTCGTCCGTCGTCGCCCACGATGACACGCTGATCCGCATCGCCGTCTTCCCCTGCCACACCGAAGCGCCCGCCCAGCACGTCCCCTCCTGCTGGATGGCGGCGATCACCCGGCGCGTCGTCTCGGCATCGCCAAACGACACCAGCACCTGGTTGACGACTACCTCGTTGAGGATGTCGTACCCGGCTTGAGACAGCCCTTCGGCAAAGCGGGTCGCGTAGCGGCAGGTGCGCTCGATCAGATCGGCTAGCCCATCGCGCCCCAGCGAGCGCAGCGCCGCCCACACCTCAATCCCCCGCGCCCGACGCGAGAAATCGGGCACGTACTGGTGCGGCTCGCGTGTATCGCCCTGCACCAGATAGGCGGCGTTGACCGCGATTGCCGCGTGCAGATGCTGCGGCTCGCGCACGAACACCACGCCGCTGTCATACGGCACGTTCAGCCACTTGTGCGCGTCGGTCGCCCACGAATCCGCGCCAGCGTAGCCCGCCATCAGGTGCGCCCGTTCCGGTGCCGCCGCCGCCCACAGCCCGAACGCGCCGTCCACATGAACCCACGCCCCCGCCGCCTTCGCTTGGGGGATGATGCGCTCGGCAGGATCGAACGCGCCGGTGTTCACGTTGCCCGCCTGCAAGAGGACGATGGTCTTGTCGTCCAGCGGTGGCAGCGCGTCGGCACGCATCCTGCCCTGCCCATCCACCGGCACGCGGATCACCCGTTCGCGCCCCAAGCCGAGCAGCGTCAGCGCCTTGAGCGCGCTGACGTGGACTTCCTCGCCGACAACCACCCTGATCTCAGGCGCGCCGAACAACCCCTGCCTCTCGACATCCCAGCCCTGCCGCGCGAGGATGGCGTGACGCGCCGCCGCCAGCCCGGAGAAGTTCGCCTGAGTCGCGCAGGTGACAAAGCCCACGCCGGACTGCGACGGCAGCCCAAGCACGTCCAGCATCCAGCCCATAGCGACGGTTTCCAGTTTGGCGGCTGTCGGAGACATGGCGACCATCGCCGCGTTCTGATCCCAGGTGCTCGCCAGCCAGCTTGCCGCCACCGTCGCCGGCAGCGCGCCGCCAGTGACGAACCCGAAGTAGCGCCCGCCGGTGGATGTCACCGTCGCCGGAGAGCCAGCCTCGTCCAGCAGCGCGATCACCGCTTCGGCGTCGGTTGACGCTTGCGGCAGCGGCTCGTCAAAGCGGCTTAATCCGGCAGTCGCTTCCGGCGTCGGCGCAACGCTGCGTCCGTCAAGCTGCTGGCGGTAGCGCCAGGCGCGTTCGGCTGTCGCTTTCAGCAGGTGTTCCATAATGATCCTTTGTATTCAGATGCACAAAACCGGGCATTGGCTGTCTAAAGGTTGTTATGTACTTTAGCCCTCATCCCCATTGCGAACTTCGTTCGCACCCCTTCTCCTACATTCTTCGAATGCTGCATCCTTTGGATGCCTGGAGAAGGGTGTAAACCAGAGGCTTTGTTTGTAAGTCCCTCTCCATGAGGGAGAGGGATTTAGGGTGAGGGCGATTTTGAGCGACAACAAGTGCATAACACGCTCTAGTATACGCCTGACTCGCAAAAGGGCAGTCACATTCCCCTGCGGGTTGTGCTGCCCCACGTCTGTTACTGGTTTGCTGCACGAACCCGAAACTACTGCTTCGGCATCCGCGGGATCAGCATCGGCGTTCGGCGGCGATATTCACGGTACTTGTCGCCATAGGAGCCGACCAGGTCGCGCTCCTCAAGCTGGATGGCGATCAGGATGTAAACCGTCGTCATCACCGCGAACAGCAGGTGTCCCATCGTCATCGTCGGCGTCGCCCAGAAGGCGATGATGAAGCCCAGCATGATCGGGTGGCGCAGAAACCGGTAGAAGAACGGCGTCCGAAAACCCAGCATCGCCTGGTCACGACTGCGCAGATTCAGGTACACCTGCCGCAGCCCGAACAGCTCAAAGTGGTTGATCATGAAGGTGCTCAGAAACACGATTAGCCAGCCGACCAGAAAGAGTCCGTTCAGCAGGTGCTGTCCGATGGCGCTTTCCACCGACCAGACCACCGTCGTGATCGGACGCCACTGCCAGTACATCAGCAGCAGCAGCGAGCTGGCGAACAACACAAACGTGCTGCGT
>JAUQWZ010000052.1 GCA_030834905.1 Aggregatilineales bacterium
CGCTTTGAACATTTTAAGTCGAGCCGGGTGGGACGCACCCGTACAGCTTAACGCAGCACCTCTGCTGGTGTCCGTTTTGGACATCGGTAAGCGCAAGCGTGCTGTAGAAGCTACGCGGCTTTAGCCGCTGTAGAGCGTCACGATCCACCTGATTATGGAACAGCGGGCATAGGCGTCCGCGCCGCCAGACACGCGCGTATCCAGCAGCAAAAAGACAAGCCTGCCAAAGCGAGTCCTTCAGCAGACTTGTCTTTTCGGAGACGCAGGTTTCGTCCACACTGCGTTTGGCGCTATGCTGACAAAACAGATCGCCTTCACAAGCGAGGCGCGTCCTACCCTGATGCTCTGTGGGCGGTTCACCGAGCCGCCCTGGCTGATGCCAATCGGTGGTTAGTCCACCTGAACCTTGACCTTGTGCGGTCCGGTGGTCGAAGGACGGTCGTCGTCGCTGTCGGTGGATGAAGACGCCCGCTTAAAATTCTTATCGAATTCGCTGCTTGCCTTCTCCAGCCCTTCGGCGGCGGCATCCACCAGTACCTGGATGCTCTTGAAAAACTCGCTGCCGGCTTCCTTACTGTGTTCCTTGAACCCTTCTGGCAGCAGCGCGTCAACCGCTTTCAGGCTTTCTTCGACGGCGCGTTTCTGATGGTGCAGGAATGCGCGCAGGGGATCGCGGGTTGATTCGGTTTCATTTTCTTCGGTTGGCTGTTCGTTCTCTACATAGTCGCTCATGGTTTTCACTTTCTCACTTGACATCGTACACTCTATTATACGGTGACCCGTGTTAGAAGGTTGCAAATTGGCTGCGCGCAGAAACGACGCGGCTTATTCGCCAGTGGGTTGATCCGGCTGGCTGGTCTGCGGCGCGCGCTGACGCAGCAGATCGAGCAGCAGGGTGACGTTCTCAATATCGGCGAGGCGGGCGCTGTACCAGACTTCGCCGCTGCCGTCCAGCAGCGCCAGCCGCCGCCCGCCGAGACGGTGTCCGCCGTAATCATCCCATGAGAGCATCTGATCGCCGCTGTACAGCCCGGAAGCGCTGATCTTCAGGCTGTCTAAAAACGGAATTGACTCGCCGCGTTCCAACCGGGCGGCGATCAGCGGCTGAAGTGTCCGGTTGAGCGCGGCGGTCAGTTTGGTGCCCAGTTCGGCGGCGCGGCGGTAGACATTGGTGATGGTGAAGATTTCGCCCTGGTTGGTCGTCACGGTGAACTGGTAGAGGTTCCGGTGCAGCCGCCCGCCAAAATAGGCGAGGCGCTCGGCGCGCAGCCGCACGCCGCGGATTTCGTGGTAGAAGAAGTGGACGATATTTGAGCCTTCGCGATAGCTGAAGCCGCGCTCGTAAAGGATGATCTCGCGGTTCCAGACGTGCAGCACATACCAACCCAGCGCCAGCGCCAGCACCGCCATCAGCACGATAGTGAGCGCCGGTCCCCACCACTGGGGGATCGCCGCCAGCGTGAAGTTGAGGACGACGGCTGCCGCCCCGCCGATGACTGCCGCAATCAGGAGAGGCTTCCCCCTGTCGCTGGGAAAGTTGGCAATCGCCTCGCCCAGCATCGGATCGGCTTCAATGGCTTCAATGGGCGGAACGGACATCCCTTTTAGCCCGTATTGACTGCCGAAATCGAGAGGTTGTCAAATTCGACGCGCAAGCCAAGCCGATTGGCGGCGCTGGCAGCTAACCCCACCTGCCCGCGCGTGTAGGTGTCGTCGGTGACGTCCGCCATAAACACCTCGTTCACGTACAGCGCCAGGTAGTTTCCGGCGCAGACGGCGCGAAGGTGGTTGCTGCCCGGTCCGGCGTGAATCTGGTCGGAAGCCGTCCAGTTGACCAGCGGCACGACGTCACGCCCACGGGCGCGCATGATGGCATACGAGCCAGTCCCTTGAATCAGGAACAGATAGCCGTCACCTTCACCGACACTGGCTTCGGCTGTGGACTGCTCCACCGCTGCTGTTTCGTCAGGCGCGGGCGTCTGTTCGGCGGCATCGTCGTCCGCCGCCTCGGTTGGATCGGCTTCAGGCGTGTCCTCCATGATGGCGACCAGCTCCGGGTTAGCCTCGCGCGCCTGTCCCATCGAACCGCGCACGCGGCACATCACGCCGAAGGCATTCTCATTACGCTCGGTGGTTTGCGCCACATCCACGTCGATGACGGCATCGTCGTAGCTGTCGCCCCACTGTCCCCACCAGAGCGTGTTATCGCCCTGCGCGACATTGATATGGTATACGCCGTCGTTCACCCGCAGCGTTGCCAAGCCGTAAGCGCCTTCTTCAAACGTGCCCGGTTCGGTGAAGTTATAAAACGCCAGCTCATCCCCTTTGGCGATCTGCTGAAGTGGTGCGCGGCTCTGGCAGGCGGCTAAGCATAAAGCCGCCATTCCGGCGACTGCAATGATCTTTTTCACGCGATGCCATCCTCGGCTGGGCTGCCATTGTTCTATTCGTGACGGACATGCTTAATGTACCACAGCAAAGAAGTTCGCCGCTATGACGTTCCATCTAACACGCGCACAAACTCCAGGTCGGGATTGTGTTCAATTTCCTGGGAAGAATCGACGACCAGATCGGCTTTCACCTGCGGCTGGTGGGTTTCGACGTAGCGCGCTTCAGCCGGCATCCAGCGGTTGACCCACAGATCGCGGGCGGATTCGCCATCCCGCGCCAAGCCGCGCTCAAGACGTATTTCGTCGGGACAGCCCATCCAGATGGTGTAGTCGTAATAATCGGCAAGCAGCGGCAGCAGGGCATAAATGCCCTCAACCATTACCACGCCGCCCACCGGCACTGATCTAAAGGCGGCGAGTTCATCGCGAAGCCAATCATACTGCTGGTAGTAGCCCGGCTCATTGCGCGACAGCGGTTCAAGCACCTGCTGGCGCAGGCGCTGCACGTCGAAATCTCCGGCTATTGTATTGGCGGCGTCTTTCGGGCGAAGGCGAGACGGCAGGTAGAAATCGTCGATATGGACAATGTTGGCGTCGGGCAGCATCTGGCGCAGCCGCTGGGCGAAGGCGCTCTTGCCGGAGCCGCCGCAGCCATCGACGGCAAGCAGCAGGGTTTTATATTTCCGGGGCAGCGCCAGCAGTTTCCCGGCAAAGTCCCGATAGGTTTTGATAACCGCCATGTTAGAGGTCATGCTCTTTCGCCCACGTGAGCCACCGGCGCAGCCCTTTGACGAGCATCGGATCGCCGTTCATCGGCACCCAATACATTGAGAAAACGTGTTGATGATCCGCCCGTTTTTGCCAGGTTTCCGGCGTTGGCGCGGTCAGGCGCAGATGAAAGAGATGGCGCTCTAACTCGGTTGTCAGAGCGTCGGCATCAATCCAGCCCACCGCGCAGCGCAGCACGTCAAAATCGCCGCCGCCGATGAGCCTGAACTGATAATAATGTATCTTCACATAGTCGCCTTCCTGGGCGACCACGTGGACGCGCTGCCCACGACGAATACGCCGCCAGCGCGGCACGTCCGGCTCGCCCGGATAGCGCATCCGCGAGACGTTCCGCAGAAGAAAGTATTCGCTGGTGTCCAGCCCAATTTCCTCGTCCGCCATCGTCATGACGCCCAGCGAGCGCACGATCTCCACGTCTTTGACGCCGGTTTCTTCTTCCAGTTCGCGGAGCACTGCTGTTTCGGGCGTTTCCCCCGGCTCGATAGTTCCGGCGGGAAGCTGCACCCCCGAAGTAGGATGGCGAAACACGAGTAGTTCACGACCACGCTCGGAATCGCGGGTGACAAACGCGGTTACCTTACCGAGCGCCCGACTGGTTGGATAGGCATTGTTCATTACCACCAGGAACCTATGCTGCGTAGACAAAATCAGAATGGGACACAGCCTAATGCTAACATGGATTGCCCGCGTGACACACTGCCGCGTGACTAAACCGGCGGCAAATTTCCTCAGGTATCGCGGCGTTCCCATTCAGCGAGCCGTTTGTACCGCAGCTCGCGCCACTGCGCGGCGATGGGTACGGCGCGCAGTTCGCGGGCAAGCTGCCGCGCCGCCAAGCCGACGACCGCCGCGAACGTCGGGTAGGCGAATTCCATATCTGCCAGCCGTTCCACCGGCAGACCGCCCGCCATCGCCGCCGAGACAATATGGACGACTTCCACCGCCTGCTCGCCCACGACATGCGCGCCCACAACCTGACGGGTGCCGCGATCCACAATGATCTTACAGAAGCCCGCGTCATGTCCGTCAATGACGGCGCGATCCATATCGGTATAAGGAACGACGGCAACCGCGCAGTCGTACTGCTCGCGCGCTCTTTCTTCGGTCAGCCCAATGCTGCCATATTCGGGATCGGTGAAGCCGCCATGCGGGACAAGCTGGTTGTCGTCCACTTCATTGATGCCGAGGACGGCGTTTTCGGCAGCCACCCGCGCCTGAGAACTGGCGCTCTGCACCAGCATCATGCGCCCGGTGATATCGCCAGCGGCGAAGATGTGCCCGACCGACGTTTGCAGATGATCGTTGACCTGAATATACGGTCCTTTGGTTTCGATACCGGCGGCGGGCAAACTAAGCGCGTCGAGGTTGCCGGGCCAGCCCACCGACTCGATCACCGCTTCGACGGCGCGGGTGTGTTCCTGCCCGTCTCTGGTAAAGACAAGATTGAAACCGTCGTCGCGCGCCTCAATACGCTCCACCGCCTGGATACCGGTGACGATTTCAATGCCACGGCTGGCAAACTCAGCCGCCATCAGCTCGGCAACCGCTGCGTCTTCCGGCGGCAGAATGCGCGGCATCACATCAAGCAGCGTTACCTGCGAGCCAAAGCCGCGAAACACCGAAGCCAACTGGCAGCCGGTCGCGCCGCTGCCGATGATCACCAGCGAAGCTGGCAGCCGGGTCATCTCCCAGACGTCACTGTGGATCAGCGCGTGTTCGCCGCCGGGGAAATTCAGCTTGCGGGCGTAGCCACCCGCGCAGATGATGATTTTGCTGCCTTCGAGAATGCGTCCGTCAGGGAGTTCGAGCCGGTGCGAATCGAGGAAGCGCGCCGGACCGACGCCGTGAAATACTTCCGCTCGCATGTCCTGCAGGTGGTGAATTAGCTGCTTCTTCTCCTGCACCTGGTAGACGATCTGCTGCGTCCGGGCGATCAGGCGCGGAAAATCAACCACTGGCGGCGGCGCATCCAAGCCGTAATCGGCGAACTGTTCGGCATTTCGCAGCAGCCGCGCCGCCTTTGCCAGAACGCGCGTCGGCACGCAGCCGTCATTGGTGCAGGTGCCGCCCATCAGGTCACGCTCAATCAGCGCGACGCTGGCGCCCAGTTCGCGCGCCCGAAGCGCCGCCGTCACGCCAGCGGGTCCCCCGCCGATCACGATCACGTCATACATAGGTATCCCTCGCGCCGTAGAGCGTCACACGCAGTATAACGCGGCGTAGTGATAGGAGCGACGATTTTGAACGTCGGATCGGAAGCCGCGCCTGCGGGTATACGGAGAAATGATGGCTGCCCGAACGCGCGAACCGATCCGCTACAGGGATACGAGTCGGGCAGCGATGCGAAGCTGCTTTGGAAAGACCGGCAGGAACTCGATCAGGCTCTGGTAGCGCCCTGCCTCGCGCTCGGACAGGTAGCGCCGCAGCACGTGAATGACGGCGGGCAGCACCGTCATGCCGCGCGCCTTGCGTTCCACCAGCACGTAGGCGTTGGCTTCGGTCTGGCTGACATGATCTTCCAGATAGATGGCAACCGCCGCCGCCAGAAAAACCGTCGTGAGCTGTTCTTCCCAGGTGGGATACATTGCCTGAAGCTGGTCGCCAACCGGTAGTCCGTTCTGGGTGACTGCGGCAGCCTGGTCGGCGTGCTGGCGCAGGTAGCTGTGCATCAGCATCCGCCCATACTGGGTGATGGCGGCGCGGTAGACGTGCGCCGGGTCTTCGTCGAAGGGCCAGGGCGCGCTGTCGCCCCAGGCAAGGCGGGGCGGCACAATCGTCGCCAGCGTACCGGCAAGGCGCAAGCCAAGCTCCTGATCGGTGGGAAACGAGATATTGGGGATAAACAGCAGCGAGTCGGTTATGCCGCCAAAGAACTGCTCGAAAAATGGCTTTAGTTGGACATTCCGAAACACTTTTGCGGTTTCAGACAGGCTCTTCTGCCAGGCGTCATCTTCCTCGTTCCACCAGGCGGTGAGATCGGCGCAGGCATAAAAATCGCCCAGTTTGTCATCCCAATCCGACGGTGCCCAGGGAGGCAGACTGTCAATCATCAGTTCGGGCAAGCGCAGCAGCATCCCCAGTGAGAAGATCGCTTCCAGCGGCGTGCCCCGGTCGAGCAGGGTTTGCATCCCCACAACCGCCTCATGGGCGCGCAGGTCGGCAAGCCGCTTTTGAGTCGCGCGGGCGTGGGCATGAGTGCCATGAGGCTTGCGCTGCTGGTTCTGTTCGGGCAGCCGCGTACACGCAAGCACCGCCGATATCAGGCGCACGCGGTTATCCAGCCTGACGCTGACATCTGAATCGTTCGTGGTCATGATTGTCCTGAAAAACAACGGCAAAACTGCCTTGTATTGTAACCCACTAACCGCCGGAAAAAGCGAAAGGCTTCCAGAGCCTGGGCGGTTGAATCTTCATGATAACCGCAGCGTGTTTGCCAGTGGGCGGTTTGCCGCATGGTCGCCGCGCCCGCGCCAATTATTAACCTGCTCTCACTATTGACCCCAGATTTTTGCTGTACAATAGGGCGCGTTCGTCGGCTAAGTTCATTGAGTAAAGGATGGCGGCAGAAGCCAGTTCATCGCTGCGACGCCTGCTGCTCCCAGGCGTTGGCATTGTGATTATCGTGGTGCTGCTGGCGGCGGTGACCGGCACCGGCAGCGACGCGGGCACTATCGTGAGCATCTTCAGCACGCGCTTTCTCGGCATCTTCATCGAAGCAGTCCCCTTTCTCCTGCTCGGCACGCTGGCGTCCGGCTTGATTGAATCGTTCATCAGCCATGACGATATTGCCCGCTGGGTGCCGCGCAACCCGGTGCTGGCGACGCTGATGGGTACGTTCATGGGCTTTACCTTCCCGGTGTGCGAATGCGGCGTCGTGCCGGTGGTGCGGCGGCTGTATACCAAAGGGCTGCCGATGTCGGTGGGCGTGACGTTTTTGCTCGCCGCGCCGGTCATTAACCCGATTGTGCTGGTCAGCACCTATGTGGCGTTTGGCTTTGGTGCGGTGCTGATCGGGCGCTTCGTCATCACGATTGTGGTGGCGATGGCGGTCGGGCTGGTGTTCGCCTTTGCTGGTCGCCCGCAGGACATGCTGCGCCCGGCGTCACTTGCGCCGGTGATGGGCGGTTCGGGCGACGTCATCCCGCTGTATGCCCGGACGCCGCGCAAGCCGCTGCTTGTCGGGCTGCGGGACGCGCTGGCGATGGCGGGCGACGAATTCTTCGAGATGGGGCGCTATCTGATCATCGGCTCGCTGCTGGCAGCTGCCATGCAGACGCTGGTGAGCCAGGACGTGCTGCTGGCGCTCGGCAGAGGTCCGGTCGTTTCCGTCCTGGTCATGCAGGCGCTGGCGTTTGTCCTCAGCGTCTGTTCAACGGTTGATGCGTTCCTGGCGCTGGCGTTCACCGGCACCTTCACGACCGGCTCGATTCTGGCATTCCTGACCTTTGGCGCGATGGTGGATATCAAAAGCACGCTGATGTTCGCCGGAGTCTACCGCCGCCGGGTCGTGCTGTATCTGATCCTGCTGCCGCTGCTGATGACCATGCTGATCGGCGTGTGGCTCAATCTGAATGTCGTTTTTTAAGTACTGAGTACTAAGTGCTGAGGGCTGAGATCAGGAAGTACAAAGTTAAAAGTCAAAAGTGCAAAGTGAAGAGCAGTCTTATCTTCGACTTGTACCTTTGCACTTTTCACTCAGTACTCGATACTCAGTACTCAGAACTGGAGAAGTGCGATGCAGCGAACCCACACCCACGATCATCACGAGGACAGCGGGGGAGATTTCCAGGACTGGCTCAAGGCGGGGCTGCTGCTTGGGCTGGGACTGTATTTTGTCTATAACATCATCAGCGGCAACCTGACCAACTACATCAACGTGCGCTTCGCCTGGCTGTCGGTTGTGGCGGCGGCGCTGTTCCTGCTCATCGGCGGCTACAGCGCCTACCACCTGCTGCGCCATCACAGCGGCGGCGATCACGATCATCATCACAGCCACGCGCCGGTATCGTGGGGCGCGCTGCTGGTGGTGGCGATCCCGCTGGTGCTGGGCACGCTCATCCCCTCTCGTCCGCTGGGCGTGGAAGCCGTCGGCGGCGATCTGGGGCTGTCGTCGGCATCGGTCACTGCTAACAGCGCTGCTACCTTCACCGTCAACCCGGAGAACCGCAACGTGCTCGACTGGCTGCGGGTGATCAACAGCGCCGAGGATTACAGCGCCGTCAACGGGCAGCCTGCCGACGTGCTTGGCTTCGTCTACACTGAACCGACGATGGGCGAAAACCAGTTCATGGTGGCGCGGTTCACCATAAGCTGCTGCGTCGCCGACGCTTCGGCAATCGGGCTGCCAACCTACTGGGCAGAGGCGGACACGCTGGAACAGGGGCAGTGGGTGCGGGCGCGAGGCACCATGCAGGTATCAGCCTTCCGCAGCGACGAGACGCCGGTTTTGCAGGCGACCAGCGTCGAATTGGTCGAACAGCCGGAACATCCGTATCTGTATCCTTAGGACTGAGTGATGAGTAATGAGTCAAAAGTGCAAAGTCAAAAGTTGAAAGTGCGTGGTGCTGATCGCGCTTTACTTTCAAACTTTCCACTTTTTACTTTCACCTCGAACTTCTCCCGCTTTGACCTCGTCGTGCTGGGGGTTATCGTTGTGCTGCTGGGCGGCATTGGTCTGACTATCCTGCTGGGGGACCGTGTCGGCGTCACGCTGGAACGGGTGGGTCCGTTGGGGACTGCGCGCAGCACCAGCCGGGTGACGATGCAGTTCAGCGAGAGCATGGATCGGGCGAGCGTGGAAGTGCGTTTTCGCACCGAACCGGAGATCGCCGGGACGTTTTCGTGGAACGGCGACACGCTGATCTATCAACCGGACGACGTGCTGATGCCCGGTCAGCAGGTGGAAGTCGTGCTGGCGGCGGGGGCGGTCAGCCAGAGTGGGCGCGAGGTGCTGTCGGAATATCGCTACCGCTTCAGCGTGCGAACGCCGCAGGTCGTCTATCTGTATCCCGGAGACGACATCCCGCACAATATCTGGACTGCCGACCCCGCCATCCCGGGCAGCGAACAGCAGGTGACGTTCAGCCCATCCGGCATCTACGACTTCGCAGTCAGCCCCGATGGCACGCAGATCGCCTTTGCCGAGAGCAGCGGAACGTCCGGCGCGCATGACATCAAACTGCTTGATCTGGAAACGCAGGCGCTGGAGCAGTTGACCAACTGCCTTGACGCTTCGTGTACGACTCCGGCGTGGCGACCTGACGGCGGCATGATCGTCTACGAACGGGTGGACTTCAACACGGATTTGCCCGGCGTGAGCAGCAGCCCGACGCGCCTGTGGGTGCTCGATCTGACCTCGCGCCCGGTGCAAACGCGCCCGCTGTTCTCTGACCTGCAAATTCTGGGGTATGACGCCGCCTGGTCGGCGGATGGCAGCCGCATCGCGCTGTATGATCGCTCGACCGCCAGCATCCTGATCTACGATTTCACCGACGGCAGCATCATCGCCATCGATTCGACCGGGGGCAGCGCGGGCGATCTGTCACCGGATGGCAGCATGATCGTTTACGAGGAAATGTCACCGCTGATCGAAGGTTCGAGCATTCGCCCCTATCTGCAAATCATTGATCTGGCGACCAACGAGCAGTCGGTCATTAGCGAACCGGAAGCAGGCTACAGCGACTCGATGCCGGTCTGGTCTCCTGATGGGACACTGCTGGCGTTCGCGCGGCTCGATTTCGCGCGCGCTCCGACGGAGCAGATTTATCTCTTCGACGCCACGACGGGCGAGATACGGCAGCTCACCGACGAGCCGCGCTACGCCAACGGTTTCTTTCGCTGGGATCCAACCGGCACGCAGCTTGTGATTCAGCGGTTCCCGGCGCTGGACGAAAACCTGCGTCCGAACAACAGCGGGCTGCCCGAAATCTGGACGCTGGACGTGACCGATGGGACGCTGACGCAGGTCGCCAGCAACGGCTTCATCCCCGCCTGGGTGCCGTGAGAAAATCTGCCGGGCTTCCTGCGCCCCTGCAAGATGAATTCTGATTATTCGATATGCGCTAGGGTTTTAAACCCAGGTGGTCGATTAGGGCGTCCAGCTTGGCGAGCAGCTCGTCGGGGCTGCCGTCATTGACCAGCGTGTAATCGGCGATGGCAATCGAACCGCCTTTTTCGAGGTTTTCGATCTCCAGCCAGTCGCGCTTATCGGCTTCTTCCGGCGTCAGCGGGCGCTCCTGACGGCTGGCGAGGCGAGCATGGCGCAGTGGGCGGGCGCTGACGATGGCTGCCACGACAATTGAAGCGCCAAGCTCCCGCCGCAGCAGCTTGTACTCGCTCCAACTGTACAGCCCATCGATGACAATGCTGCTGTGGTTCTCCAGCGCGGCTTTGAGCAGCGGCATCGCCCGCCGGGCGATTGCGTCCATGCCTTCGTTGGCGCGCAGTTCTTCGCGCACAAGGCGCTCGTTATCCGGCGTCAGCGGCAGCCCGCGCCGCAGCACTTCATCGACTACAATGCCGCCAAAGCGGTACTGAAAAAAACCGCGCTCTTCCAGATGCCGGGCGCAGAGCGATTTACCCGCGCCAGGCATCCCGACCAGAGCGAACGCGCGAGGGGGATTCGACATAGCCACCGTTTTGCCTCACCTTGCTGAAGGAAACTGCGCGCCATTATACAACAAGAGTGCGGCGCGGGCGGAGGGTTCAACCCGGTGATTCGCCGGTGTTCCGGTGCTTACGAACCGCTGCGCAAAATCGTCACTTCAACTTCGGCGCTGGCGCTGTTGCCCACCGCGTCATAGACCGTCGCGCTGAACTGCTCGATGCCGGGACTGCTGATGCTCCAGTTCAGTTGGAAGGGCCAGCTTTCGTCAGCGCCGAGCGAGCTGCCGTTGTGGAAGAATTCGACTCGCGACGTGGCGATATTGTCGTTGACGTTTGCCTCAAGCTGCACCTCGCTATCGGTGGGCCAGCGGTAAATCCTGCCCGGCTCAGCCGAATCGAGGCTGATGGTGGGCGCGATATTGTCCACCGTCACCTGAATGGCGTCTGTCTCGATGGAATTGTTGCTGCGGGTGACTTCCAGACGGAGGCTGTACAGCCCATCCAGCCCTTCGGTGTCCCACGCGCCCAACGGCTGTTCAGGATCGTAATCGGTCTGGATGCTGCCGAGATCGATCCACGCCGCCGGGTTGAAACCCTGACCGTAGGACACGCGCAGCGAGGTGAAATTGCGGGTGTTGATTTCGCCAAATATATCCACCAGACCGCCGATGTAGCTCAACGTCCGCGGTTGGGTAATGCGCACCGCGCTGATGACTTCGGGCACGCTCACCGTGTCCAGTTCGACCGGCGGCAGCGGGCGGTTGTTCGCGCGCCACCAGTCCATCGCTTCGCCTGGCGGGACGAAGAACTCGCGGTCGGTTTGCAGTTCCGGCGGTGTGTTGAGCGTGGCAAGCTGACCGGTGCGGTTGTTGACCGTCACCCGCTGCCAGTGGCTGTCGGTCTGGCGCGGCTGCATCCCCTCGACGAAAATTTCCTCGACGACCGGGCAGATGCCGTTAGGCTGCAAGCCGGACAGCGCGCACACAGGCGCGGAGACAATTGTCGGCGGGCGCTGCCAGTTGGCTGGCTGAATGCCTTCGCTGACGTGGGTATAGTCGATCACGGCACGCCAGACCGACGCCGCGCCTTCGAGTCCATACGACGACAGGCTCATCGCCTCGCCATCCTCGCGGCTGAGATTGACGCCGACGACGTACTGCGGCGTGTAGCCCACCGTCCAGTCGTCAGCCCCGCCGCCGGCTAACCCGTTGACCACCGCGCCGGGGCGGCTCAGTTCAAGCGGGTTGTTCTGCCCCAGCACCGCCCAGCGCGTTTCCTGATCGGCGAGAATGTCGTTGATCAGGTAGGCGACGTCTCGCTGAAGCAGCAGCGTGCAGACCTCAAGCGTGGCGCAGTCAAAAGTAGCAACCTGGTTATATTCCCACAGCAGGGTGCCGTTCGCGTCTTCGATGCGGCGAATGGCGACCGGATCGCGACCGCGCCAGCCGCGCGTCGGCGGCTCAACCTGCACGCCGATCTGGTTGCCGAGGGTGGCGAAGACCGAATAGGAATAGGCGACATCCAGCAGCGACACTGCGCCGCCACGTTCCAGCAGCATCAGATCATAGCTGAAGCTGCTCAAGCCGTTCAGTCCCACCTGCTGCGCCATGTTCAGAATGCGCGACATGCCCTGACGGAAGGCGATTTCGGCGGCGGGTGGCACCAGCCCCGCGCCCAGCGCCTGGCGCAGGCTCACGGGACCGCGAAAGCGCCCATCCGGGTTATCGACCGTATAGACCAGCCCTTCTTCCGCGCCGGGGAATGAACGCGGAATATCGAGCAGCATGGTCGCCGGGCTGGGGGGATTAACGACGTTCCCCTGCGGGTCCAACTGCACGTTGAGGTACACGAACGGCTGCAAGGTGGGACCCGGCTGGTGTTCCATTGCGCTGGCGTCCCCGACCATGCTCTTGATCTCGCCGGTTCGAGCGTCGATGATGATCAGGCTGCCCTGGTCGGGCGGGATGGTGACGGTATCGCCGATGGATGGCAGCAGCAGCGCGCTGGAACACGGGCTGCCGTTCAGCGCCGTCACGCTCGAAGATCCCCCGCTGAGGCGGCTGATCTGCGCCCGCAGCGCGCATTCCGACTGCAAATATAAATTGGTGTCCAGCGTGGTGGTGATGCGCATCCCACCGTGAGTGACCAACTGGCGACCGTCGAGTCCCAAGCCGCTTAAAATCGTCTCCGCCTGCCGCCGGGCATAGACCGTGAAGTCCGGCGCAAGCTGGGGGATATAATCGCCGCGCCGCCGAATCGAAATCGCGGTCGTCGCCGCCTGATTGAAAGCATCTTCGGTGATTTGCCCGCGGTTCAGCAGGGCACGCAGGGCGTCCTGCTGCCTGCCGCGCGCCGCCGTTTCGTTATCGAACGGGTTGTATTCCGGCGCGGCGGGAATAGCCGCCAGCAGCGCCGCTTCCGCCAGCGTCAGGTCAACCGAGCGCTTGCCGAGATAGATTTGCGCGGCGGCTTCAATGCCATAGGCTTCACTGCCGTAATAGTTGGTATTCAAATGCCATTCGAGGATTTCCTCAGGCGTGTAGCGGCGGTTGATCTCCGCCACCAGCGCGATCTCGCGCGAGCGCCGTTCGTTCTCGTCAGAGCCATAGACCGGCGTCGGTTCAATCACGTTCCGCACTAAGCGCCCGGTCAGGCTGCCGTCCGGCGGCAGCGTGCCAACCAGGATGTTTCGCCACAGGCGCAGCAGCGTCCCAAATGGATCAAATCGAGCGCTGGTCAGGAAATTTGGATCTTCCATGACCAGCGTTGCCTGCGCGACGTAGGGCGGCAGCGTATCCAGCGCAATCCAGGCGCGCTGGTCGCCCAGCGGGTCCTGCAGGCTGTAGAGGACGGTCGTGCCGTCGCGGTCGTAAAACTGGGTGACACCCTGCGCGGTCAGGGCGGCGAGACTTTCCTGCGGCGTGGTCAGGTTCTGCGAGGCATTCCAGTACACCACCAGCGCGCCGCCAAAGGCAGCCCCTGAAGGCAGCACGATCAGAAGCAGAAACAGGGTGCTGTACAGCCCCAGCCAGAAGCGGCGCTGCTGATTGCGTATCCGCAGGCGGGCGATACGCCGCCGCCGCCGCCGGACGATATGAGCTACCGATGCCACAGACGTTTCCTTAGATGGTTCAAGTGTATGAATACAATTACATTCATATGGTAGCGCATAATTCAATTCGCAAGAGGACTAGATTTATTGTTACATTCGTTGTATATTCGTTACGAATGGACTGTTGCGTTCGTTAGTTTCGAAAGGCGCCATTATGGGCAAGACCAAAATTCTGCTCGTCGAAGACGATCCGAATATCAGCAAGCTGATTAGCGATTACATGACTTCGCACGGGTTCGAGGTCACCGCGTTTGGTGACGGACCCGATGCACTGGAATATGTTCAGATGCGCGGTCTGCCTCACATCGCCCTGATCGACCTGTCGCTTCCCAGTATGCATGGCTTTGAAGTGAGCACCCGTCTGAAATCGATGGCAGATGTTCCCATCATCTTTATCACCGCCACCAACGATACCGACGTTGTCGTTCAGGGTCTGAAGAAGTACGCTGAAGATTTCATTGTCAAGCCTTTCGAACTGCGCGAGCTGGAAGCCCGAATTCAGGTGGTGCTGGCGCGTATGCCCAGCCTCGATTATGCCAGCGAACCCATCATCCGCATTGACGATAACCTGAGCATCGACTTTGCCCACAATCGCATCGTCGTCAACGGCAAAGCCTATGGATTGACGCCAACCGAGTCGATTTTGCTGCACGTGCTGCTGCGGAACGCCGGGCGCGTGGTCGAAAATCGGATGCTTATCGCCCGCGTTTGGCCCTCAGAGGAAGTTTACGAAGACACGCTGCGGGTGCACATGCACCGGCTGCGGCGCAAACTGGAAGCCGATTCTCACCACCCACATTACATCCGCACCGAACGCGGGGTCGGGTACATGTTTACGGTTCGCCCCCCTGAAGGCATCACGCTTGAGGGCGAAGAACAGCTTATCGAAGATTAGCGACTCCGTTTTCAATACTTAATAACTGCCTTTTCTCAGGGGCAGGCGCAACCATCGCCTGCCCCTGTTTGCTGGCGCGGCGCGCCCGTCTCAGGCTCAAAAGGCGGCGTTCAACGACACTTTGACCGGGGCGATCTTCACGATGACACGGGTTTCCTGATGTTTGCGTTCGGGTGGATAGATATCGCCATAGAAATGCTGCTTACCCGTATAGCGCTGGGTCAGCCTGTCGGCGTGGGCTTCGGCACCTGCTGTAGTGATTTCAACCACACAGCCGCGTACTTCAATCCAGCGACTGCTGCTGCGCGGGTCAATCACGAGCAGCGTTACGCGCGGGTTGGCGGACATGTTCCGCCCTTTCTGGCGCTCCAGCGTGGTATTGACCAGCACATACTCGCCGTCGTAATCCGTCCAGACAAGGCTGGATTGCGGCTGACCATCGGGCATGAGGGTGGACAGCACGCCATGCACCGGCAGGCTGAACAAATCCCGATGTGAGTCAGGTATCGTGTTGACCATGAGGATTTACCCTTCTGTCCGAACGCGCGTCGGCTGGATGACCACTTTTACCGGACGATGCAGCGCCGCCAATTCAGCCGCCACCGAATCGCCAAAAAACTTCGCGTCCGGTTTATTCATGTAGAGCTGCGTGAGCAAATCGAGGTGCTCGGCAGCGCCCTCCTCAGTCATTTCCACCACCAGCCCCCGAATTTCAATATGGCGCAAGGGCTGTTTTGGATCGTAGATGATGAGGCTGACCTTCGGGTTCTGGCGCATGTTCTTCTGTTTGCGGAAGTCCTTCATCGTATTGATGAGGATCAGGTCACCTTCTCGACTGCACCAGATCGGGGTGGTCTGGGGCTGTCCGTCCGGCATCACCGTCGTCAGCGCCACATAGAACGGACCATCGACCAAATCCAAATGTGATTCCGGGATACATGCCGTCATTTTTCACTCCCATCCGCCTGACTAATCGAGGCTCATGCAGGATACCAGAATGATGACGATCTGCGTGTGAAACTATTCACAAGTATCATTGTATCCCAGAAAACAATGTCCGAAGTTAATTTCAGTTGGTATAATGAAAGTCCTAATGTAAATATTGGACCAAAGCAGTTGCAATGAGCATCATCCCGGATCGGGCTTTTTCCACCTTTCACCCCCACGATGAATCAGCCCACGAACTTCACGATCTCCTGATCGACATCGTCGGGCGGGTGGCAGCAGACGCAGCCTGCATTTACGAACAGGGGCGAGATTACGACCCAGATCAGCCTGTCATCGCGGTCAAAGAGTCCGATCTTACCTCAGAGGATCACCACAAACTCTATCGCATCATGCGCGATTATTATGACGACCTGCGCCCGGTTGAAGATACGCCGCCAGCCGCTGGCAGTGTGCTGGGCGAGGCTGACCTTCTGAAAACACCCTATCAGTCTGCCCTGCTGCTGCCGCTGGTCAAAGGCGAGCATGTGCCGGGCATAATCGGGCTGTTTTCGCGCCGGAAGAATGCCTACCGCGTTGAGGACGCCGACTCACTCGCCGATCTGCTGCGGATGGCGTATCTGATCCTTGAAAACAACGCGCTTAAAGCGCTGGTTGAGGAGAACCTCACTACTGCCCAGTCGATCCTGGCAACCGCGCAGGCAGTGACCGAAAACCCGTCGCCGCAGCAGGTGGTCAACATCCTGCACGATTATCTGTTTGAGGGACACATTTCAAGCTGTGCCCTGCTGCTGTCTGGTCCGGTGCGTGAAGACGCGCCGCATGGACCGTTTGAATATCTCGAAATCAAAGGGACGTGGTCGAAGCGGCTTGGCAGCGGCGTGGGTATGGGTGTGCGGCTGTACCTGAGCGAAAACGCCGACCTGCTGGAGCAGTTGGAAGAACAGAAATTCCTGGTGTTCAACAACATTAACGACATTCGCCACCGCTTTGACCCGCTGATTCGGGGGTTTATGCGCGCCGAGCGGATGCGTTCGATGGTGCTGCTGATGCTCCAGTCGCCGTCTCGCAGACTGGGCGCTATTGTCATCGCGACCGACAAGCCGCACGAATTCACCACTCGCGAAATTCACGGCTATCAAACAGTGGCAGAGTTCCTCGCCATGAACACGATGGCGAACATTTTGCAGCAGCAGCACGACAGCGTCCAGCAGGGGCGCGCCGCGCTGCTGGATGCCGTCACCGATGGGGTCGTCATGGTGCTGCCTCATGGTCACGGCGGGTATGTCCTCACCGTGAACCAGCGCTTCAGCCGCCAGTTTGAGGTGCCGGAAAGCCGCGCCCAGGGGCAAACGCTGATGGGTCTGCTGGATCAGATGCAGATCCCCGAAGGCACGCGCCAGGAGCTTCGCGAGGAATGGTTAAGCACGCCAGTCGCGGCGACGACCGTGATTCGCGGCGAGTTTCACCTGATCAACGCGCAGGGCGAGCCGCTGGATGTTGAATGGTACAGCGCCCCGGTCTATCAGGGTCATCATGTGCTGGGGCGGATTTATATCTTCCACGATGTGACGGCAGAACGTGTGGCAACCCGCCTGCGCGCCGAATTCCTCTCGCGCGTTTCGCATGAACTGCGCACGCCGCTGACCTCGATTCAGGGCTTTGCCGAGTTCATCCTCGAAGCCAGCGGCGACAAGCTGCCCGATCTGGCGCGCGAATACACCGAGATCATTCTCAGCAGCGCCAAGCGCCTGAAGACCATCTTTGACGAGATGATCCAGATCACCCGCGCCGACGCGGGCAAGCTGCATCTGACCAAGGAAGACAGCCATTTGCTCGACCTGATCATCGACGTTGGCGCGCAAATGGAACTGCACTACAAGAAGCGCAGGCAGCAGCTAATCCTCGATCTGGACGACGATCTGCCGCCGGTCAATATCGACCTGACCAAGATCACGCAGGTGCTGACAAATCTGCTGACGAATGCCATCAAGTATTCGCCTGAAGGCGGAACGATCAGCATCAGCACCCGGCTGGTCAACGGCATTGACGAACTGGACGAAGACGCGCCCACTGACGTCGTACTGCCCGCGATCCTCATCACTATCGCCGATGCCGGCAAGGGGCTGAGCAAAGAGGAAGCTGAGCAGGTGTTTATGCCGTTTTTCCGCACTGACGACTCGCGCAAGAACAAGATCGAGGGGGTAGGTCTTGGGCTGGCGGTCACGCGCAGCATCGTCGAGGTGCATCGTGGCAAAATCTGGGCGGTGCCGCGCCCGCGCGCCGAGGGGGGCTGCTTTCAGTTCACCCTGCCGATTGTGCGGCTTTAGGCATCGCGTGCACACAAACGGACGGGACAATGTGTAGGGGCTGCGCTATATGGTGTCCGGCACGTGAAACAAACGGACACGACACGGTCGTGTCCCTACGAGTGGCTTGGCGTCAGCGGCGAACGCGCGCCGTTGTGTACTGGTCTTCGACCTGATGCTGCTCCAGCAGTTCCTGATACCGGCGCTCAAACCAGGTGATATAGCGGTCGTTATGTTCGAGGTTCAGGCGCATGTCGTAGGCGTCTTCGCTGTTATTGTGGTAGTAGTTCTTCTTGACCGCGACCGTTTCAAATTCGTACTTCGCGTACAGCTTCTGCGCCACGATATTGCTCAAGCGCACTTCCAGCACCAGATACGAGGCTTTGAGCATGATCGAGCGCTGGATCATGCCTGCCAGCAGGACTTCGCCCCAACCGCGCCCGCGATAGCGCGGGTGGGTGGCAATCGTGCTGATGTGCGATTCATCCATGATGTGCCACAAGCCGCCGTAGCCGACGATGACGCCGTTGTGTTCGTCCCCGCCCCCGCTGATATTATCGACAATTCGCCGCCAGCCGGGTCTGGGCTTTTCGTCGGTTCGCTGTTCGAGCGTGACCATGTGGCTGTAGGTCGATTCGTTCACCTCATAAGCGTAGGATCGCGCCGACCAGGGCGGATCAAACGATACCTGATCGATGGCGATGACATCGGGAACGTCCGACAGTGCCATGTACCGCAGCGTGAGTTTCATGGCGAGTCTTTGGTCTTGAGATAGATCGGGGTGATGATGGCGGCAGGGTAATCACCCGGATCGCTGCGCAGCCGTCGCCACGCTTCTTCCGCCAGGTAACCGGCGCGGCGCAAACGGCTGGCTGCCGCCGCCAGCGTGATCGGCTTGCCCTGTTCCTGAGCATGTTGAATTGCCACCCGCCCGTCGGCGTCAATCTCGCCGGTGAGGAGCGAGGTGCTTTCGATGCCCGCAAGCAGGTCTTGCCAGCTTTTGAGTTCCATTTCGGTTTTGGGCTGCCAGTGTCCCTTGCGCCACTGGTACGATGCCGTCACGATCCGCGACCGCCCCGCCTGCACGACGCCGACCAGCGTCCCCTGAAAGGGGGATTGCGAGGCGGCGAGGATCGCCAGCGTGGACAGACCGACCAGCGGCAGTTCCCGCGCCGACGCCATCGCTTTTGCCAGCGCGACGCCAACCCGCAGCCCGGTATAAGTCCCCGGACCAATAGAGACAGCCATCGCCGTGAGCTGAGGCTGTCCTGCCTGCTCCAGCACCTCGTGGACTGCCGGAGCCAGCTCGACGGTGTGATTTTGGAAGGTGTGCCAGGTGCGTTCCAGCACCAGTTCAGCGCCATCGTGCAGCGCCAGGCTCATGGTGTGGGTGGCAGTGTCAATTGCTAATAACATAGGCGCTAAATATCGGGCTGAAGGCGGTTGTGAGCCAGCCGCCGTCAGCTATACTCCAAAGGATATGCCGCGAAATGACTCAATCAGTTCCTTATAACGCCCGCCTTCGGCTTCAAAGACGAAGTTGCGGCGGGTTGGTTCCAGAATACGCAGTTCTACCCACAGCCGCTGGCGGGGCAGAACCGATTCGATTTTTTCGGGCCATTCGATGACCGCCGCCCCGCGCCCGCCCAGAATTTCTTCCAAGCCAACCGCCTCGGCATCGTCCGGGCTTTGCAGGCGGTAGCAGTCCATGTGATATAAACGCCGATTATCGCGGTCGCGCCGGTGTTCATGGACGATATTATACGTCGGGCTGGTCAGCGGCGTGAGCGCCCCCCAGCCGATGCCGATTCCCGCCGAAAACACGGTCTTGCCCGCGCCCATATCGCCGGAAAGGCAGATGACATCGCCCGGTTGGAGCAGCGTGCCTAAACGAACTCCTAAGCGCTGCGTCTGTTCCGCGTGATAGCTGATGATATCCAGTTCGCCTTCCCGCAGGATCGGCACAGCATCCCCCAGATAACTTACTCTGTGTTTATATCGCTAAGTATACATCGTCATTTCTTACGGTAAAGGTTCGCCCCTGCCGTTCGTCGTAATGCGCGACTTATGACAGGTGAATCTCGTTATAATCAGCAGGGATAGCGACTATGGAGTGCAGGTTGGAAAAGCAGAAACAGTCGTGGCAGGCGCTGATCCTGAGCGCCGCTGCGTTCATTATCGTGACGATTGGGCTGATGGTGGGTATTCAGGTCATCGGTCTGGAGCGTATTCGCGGGGCAATTGAAGACGCCGGACCGTTCGCGCCGCTGCTGTTCATCCTCCTGAAGATTCTAACCTATGTGGTTGCCCCCCTCACCAGCGGGCCGATTCAGCTTTCGGCGGGTATCCTGTTTGGTTTGTGGCAGGGTACGCTTTATACGCTGGTTGGCGAGGTCATCGGCGGCAGCATCAGCTTCTGGATCGCCCGCAAGCTGGGGCGACCGATGGTGCGGCGGTTGGTGGGCGAAGAAGGTATCCAGCGGGTGGACAGCTTCTACGAGATGGTCGGTGAGTGGCGTTCGCTGCTGTATGCGCGGTTGTTCCTGTTCGCGATTTACGATTTCATCAGCTATGCGGTTGGCTTTACGTCGCTGAAATTCCGCACTTACGTCCTCGTCTCGGTGTTCGCCGGGTTCGTGCCGACGTTCGCCGCCGTCGCGCTCGGCACGACGCTGACTGAGGAACGCAGCGGCTTGATACTGGTCTACGTGCTCGTCGCCATCGCCTGTGTGGTGCCGCTGCTGCTGCATAAGCGCCTGCGCCGCTGGCTGCGCATGGATCAGACCCGCAGGGCAAACGAGTCGTAACCTGAAGCGGGTTGTGGATAATTACCCGCTTGCTTGTTCCGCCAGCTTGCCTGAACAGGAAGACTCTGACTATGCCTCGTGTTTTGATAATTGATACCGATACCGCTTCCGACGATGCCGTGGCGCTGATCATGGCGCTGCGCTCGCCGGATGTCGAAGTGAAAGCCATCACCACCGTTGCCGGTAATGTGCCGGTCGAACAGGGGACGATCAACGCGCTCTACACGGTGGAATTGTGCGGCGCGAACGTGCCGGTTTATCCCGGCGCGCCGCGCCCGCTGACCCGCCCGATGGTCTATGCTGACTGGTTTCACGGGCGTGACGGGCTGGGCGATATGAACTATCCCGCGCCCAAACGCGCCCCGCAGGAAAAACACGCCGTCACCGCGCTGATCGACACCATTCGCGCGCATCCGGGCATCGAACTGGTGACGCTGGGACCGCTGACCAACGTCGCGCTGGCGGTGAGTCAGGCACCGGACATTGTCGCCAACGTCAGCCGCTGTGTGGTCATGGGCGGGGCAGCCAACACGATTGGCAACGTTACGCCAGCAGCGGAATACAACATCTGGGTTGATCCCGAAGCGGCGCGAGCCGTCTTTCACGCTGGCTTGCCCATTGAGATGGTCGGCTGGGAACTGTGCCGCCTCGAAGCCAACATCATGCCGGACGAAATGACCCATATCCGCAGCTTTGGGACGCCGCTGGCGGACTTTGCCATAGACTGCAACCGCCGGGCGCTGGAAGCCAATCAGGCACAATCAGGCGATCCCGGACTGGGATTAGCCGATCCGGTGGCAATGGCGGTCGCGCTCGATCCGACGATTTGCACCCGCGCCAGCAAACACTGGGTAGATGTGGAGACGCAGAGCGACCTCACGCGGGGAATGACGGTGGTGGATACCTTTGGCGTGACTGTAGACGACCGCAACCGCCCGGCGTGGGGACACATCACCGAGCGCCCGCCCAACGTGACCGTCTGCTGGGAGATCGACATCCCGCGCTGGAAGGAACTGCTGTACAGCGTATTGAAATAGCAGCGAAGCAGCGGCGATAGTGGACGCATACCATTTGTACAAGGTTTAGAGGGTGTGATGCACTTGTGTTCGCCCAAAACGCCCTCACCCTAAATCCCTCTCCCTCAGGGCGAGGGACTTCAATACAAGCACACTGGTTTGCACCCTTCGCCAGGTATCCAAAGGATGCAGGAGAATGGGTGCGAACAAAGTTCGCAATGGGGATGAGGGCTAAAAAGTCCCCAACACGCGCTAATCGCGACCCTTGCGGCGCTTGAGCAGTTCGCCCGCCACGTTCGATCCTTCGGGGCGCGGCGGTGGATTATTCGGCAGCGGCAAGGTCGATTTCGAGCGCGCTCGCGGCGGGCGCGGTTCAGATGGCGCGGCGGGGCTGGCTTCGCTCTGCCGTTCCGCCCTGCGGGCGCGCAGCGCTGCCGCCGTACTGTCTGGCGCTGCGTCAGCAGCAGCGGGGGGACTATCGCCGTCGATAATATGCTGGGCGCGCGCTTTGGCGTCAAACAGCGTGGACATACGCTCTGAGGTTTCGGTGACTACCTGCCCCTGACCGAAGATCGCTGCCCGCAGACGCTGAAGATCGCTGCGGGTGACGAGCAGGCGGCGCACCGCAATATCGAACGGCAGCAGCAGTATCGCCGCCAGCAGCAGGTACTGCCAGATGGGGTTATAGGCTGCCTGCGCGGCGAGATTGTGAGCGAATACCGCTTCCGGCGTTTCCGCCAGCGATCGCCCGCCGGTCAGGTCGGCAATGTCGGCGAGCAGATTACCGGCGCGGGCGTTGAGGCTGTATTCGGGCGAATAGCTCATCACCCAGCCCAACTGCTGATTGATGGTGAGATCGGCATCGCTCAAGCCGATAACATACGCCCCTTCACTTTCAGGGACAAAGACTGCTTCATAGCGCCCCGGCGCGACCTGCTGGAGAGTCACGTTGACGGTTTCTCCATCGGGGCTGACGACGTTGGCGTTCAGCGCCAGACCGTTCAAAAAGTCACCTTCGGACACGCCCTCGCTGTCCTCGCCATGCCGCGCATCGACCACCAGCCGCGCCTGCTCGCCTTCCAGCACCACCCGCGCCTCGATATTGTTGGACGCCGTTTCGGTGATCGTCCACTGCACCGCCTGACTCCAGAACTGGGCGAAGCCGTCCCAGGTAACCCAGTTGGTCGCCCAGCGGGCGGTGGCGTCGCTGGTGAAGGCGACCGACCGCCCCAAGCCGTACTGCCACGCCGCCAGAATCGGATCGCGGTACGGTTCGGGTCCACTCAGGATGACCTGCGCCGTCTGGCGGGCGGTGGTCGCCACGTAACCAAGCAGCGGCGGGGCGCTGGTGATGTTGTTCATGATCGGGCTGCTGCCGGAAAGCGCCGGGACAAATTCTTCTTCGAGGATGTACGAACGCGACGCCAGCACCGTTTCCTGCGTGAAAATCGTCGGGATGGTTTCGACCAGATTGACGGCGTGATAGTTGCCGCCGCCCGCCTGCGCCATATTTTCGAGGAAGTCGGCTGCGCCGCTGCCAATGGCGATCACCGAGGTGGTGACGTCGTACTGCTGGAACAACTCGCCCGCCAGATCAACCAGCCCGGTTGGACTCGCGCCGCCGTCGGTCAGCAGGATGATGTGCTTGCGCGGCGATGGATCGGCTTGCAGCGCCTGCGCTGCCAACTGCATACCCGCCAGAATATCGGTGCCGCCGCCCGCGCCCAGCGTGGCGATCAGCCGCTGAAGACCGATGCGATCCAGCACCGGCTGAATCTGGGCGATCCACATGCCGTCTACGTCGAACGAAATTACCCCCGCCCGGTCGGTGGGCTGGAGGAAGTCAATCGAACGGATGATGGCTTCTTTCGCCAGTTCAAGGTTCGCCACGCCGCTGGCACCGGCGATTGACATGCTGCCCGAACGGTCGATGACGTAGGCGATGGTCAACTGCGGCAGACGCTGCTGATCGCGAAGCTGCATCTCCACCGGCAGCGCTTCTTCAAGCGGAGTCTGGAAATAACCGCCGGGCGCGTATGCCGCGGGTCCTCCGACGACGACCAGCCCGCCGCCCAGATCGCGAACGTAAGTGTTCAGGTTGTTCATCCGGGCGTTGGAAAGCTGCGACGCGGACACATTTGCCAGCACGATGCTGTCGTAATCCAGCAGCGCCGGGTTGCCAATCGGCAGCTCGGTTGGCAGCCTTTGAACGACCTCCATGCCCAGTTCGGTCAGGGCTTCCGCCAGATAGCGGGTTTCCTCGTCCGACGGCGCGACGAGCAGCACGCGCGGCGGTCCGACGACGCGGCTGAAGGCGCTAAGCTGGTTGTTCTGGTAGAAGCCGTCGCCGTTGGCGGGCGTCACCTGCACCTGAAAAAGGGGGAAGCCGGAATCACCCGCCGTCAGCGCCAGCGAATAGTTGTTCAGTCCCTGGCGGAGATTGACTGCTTCAGTGTGGATGATCGCGCCGTCGGCAAAAACGGTCACGGTCGCGGGAGTCGCTTCGTCGGCTTCCACGGTCATGCTCAGGTCAAACTGCTGACCAGCGCCAACCGAATCCGGCACGCGCACATCGCTGACCAGCACTTCGGGGGTTGGGGCGCGTTCGACCCGCACGTAGCTGATCTCAACGCCGGTGGCGGCAGCGCGGCGGGCGGTAGCTTCGGCGTCACCGACGGTCGCCTGTCCATCGCTGAGGATGACCATGCGCCGGGCGGAATCGGACGGGAACAGGGCAAGCCCCAGCCCAATGGCTTCTTCGAGATCGGTATTGCTGGTGAGGGGAGTCGAGCGCAGCGCCCCGATTTCGCGGACGCTGCTCATGGGGCGTTCGACGACGGCGTTTGCCCCGAAGACGACCACCGCCGCCTGATCGTCGGGTGCCATGTTCGCCAGTGAGTCCTGAAGGTAGGCAAGCTGCGCCTCGCGCGCTTCCTGTCCGACGCTGTCGGAAGCGTCGAGCAGGTAGACCACCGCCAGCTTATCGGCGGCGCGTATCACCTGAGTTCCCGCCAGCGCCAGGATGACGAACAGCAGGATGAGCAGGCGCAGCGCCAGGCTGGCGATATCGCGCCCGCGCCGGAAGGCAGCGCGCGGCAGCCCAATGTAGATCACAAAGGGGATCGTCAGCAGGAGCAGCAGCGCCAGCGGCGCGGTAAAAGTCATTCGGAATGCAGCTTTCAGCGCTCTTTCGAGTTAAAAGTCGGAAGTAAAAAGTATAAAGTACAAACTGTTCAGGAGCAGGTACTTTCCACTTTTGACTTTCAGCTTTCAACTTTTTGCTTCACCCTAGTTATACCATGCACAGGCGCAATCGCCCTAACAGACGCTAGCGGGTATTTTGAATACTCGCAGTTTTCCCGTAGGGGCGACCCGGTGGGTCGTCCGAATGAAGGAAGAAACGGTATTTTTCAAATACGCGCTAGATCAGCCCTTTTCTTTTTAGCTCGCGGTCAAGCCGTTTGAAACCCTGCTGTTCGTCGCGGATGAAGTCGATGTAGGGGATTCCGGCGGTGACCAGCGTCGGTCCCAGCGGCGCTGCCAGCAGCAGAAACACCGGCACGCCGACCTCCTCCGAAAACAGAAATTCCTTCGCCGTCCATTTCGACTTCTTCCAGTCGGGCGAGAGGACGCTGACGGTGGCGGTAGCGTTGAGGATGACCTCTTCGAGTTCGTTGAAGAGCTGGGTGTGATAATTGCGTTCGCTTTCGGCATAGTCCCAATAGCCGTAGCCGCGTTCCTGAAGGAACGCCCGCAGCCGCGCCACAAATGGCGTGTCTTCCTCGGCATAGCTGATAAAGACGTAGCCTTTTGACTGCGGTTGGGGCGCTGGTTCGGCGCGACTGGCTTTGGATGCTGCTGGAATCGCCGCCAGCAGATCGCGCAGGGCGACGTCATAATTTTCGTACAGCCGATAGTGATCGAGCGCCCTGAGCGCATCGGGCAGCAGTTCCAGCCCGGTTGGATGCACGATGACGGGATAAACGGGAATGTCGTTCTCCAGCGCCTGCGCCAGCTCACGCGCCATGCCGCGCGACCCGGTGAGGCGCTTGCCCGCCAGAAACAGCATCCCATCGGCACCGGCAAGCGCCTGGGGAATGGCGTCCTGCCAGTCATTCCCGGCGGGCATGTCGTCAGGCGCCAGCCACAGGTTGACGCCGCCGGTGCGCAAATCTACCAGCAGGTGATCGATCATGGGATATTCACGGCGATCCCAGCGCGAATAGCTGACGAACAGATAGCTCATCGAAATATCTTCTCTCGGCGTGACATCACGGGCATTCCCTGATGATATGCGCAGGAACCATGATATGAGGCATAAAATGTCTAGCTTGCCCGCCGCACCAGCGGCTTGAAGACGGTTGGGGCGTGCAGGCGGCGGTGATAGGCGTACCACTCGATCAACAGCACCAGCAGCGCCGCCAGCGCCAGCAGCGACCAGAATTCGCGCTGCCCGATCTCCTCCTCGACCGCTTCCGTCACCGTCGCATCGCCCAGTGTGATCGTCTGGCGGGGGGCGATGCTGCTCTCGTTGGCGTCGAAGACGTTGACGGCAAAGGCTGCCGTCTGGATGATTTCGGCGTCGCGCAGCACCTCCACCTGATATAAGCCGGGCGCGCGGGTATCGGTGAAGATGGTTTCACCCGCTACCGGCAGCCGCGTCTGCGTGCCATCGGGCAGGGTGATATACAGGCTGGTCGCGCCGGTGGGCGGGTTGAGCGACAGCGACTGCCCCACGCGCAGCCCTTCCGGGGCGCTGATGATGTTCTGGGGGGTGAACCATTCCACCAGTGACGCCATCAGAATGGGCCAGGTAATTTGCAGCGGCAAATCGGAGTCGCGCACGTCGAAGGTCAGGATGGCGACCTGCCGCCCGTCGGTTTCGCCCGCCAGCAGCAGCGCCCCGCCGTTGGCTTCGATCAGCGGTTTCGCCCACGACGCGCTGACCTGCCTGAAGGCGCGCAGATTGACGCTGGCGAAATCGACAAACGCCATGCGCGGATCGCTGGCGCGCACGCGGATGTTCGCCGTCGGGTCGGCGTCGGATGCCTGCTCCGGCTGTGCCAGAACTTCGCCTACGGTGAACAGGGCGGTGCTGTCCGGCGGGTTGATGAACAGCAGATCGCCTTCGGGCAGCGTCTCCGGCAGCCAGCCGTCAAGGACAATCAGATCAAAATTGCTGCCCGGCAGCGGGGCGTCGGGGTTCGCCTGAAAAGCCTCGATTCCGGGCATACTCCGCAGCACCTGCTCGACAAACAGGTTGCCTTGGCTGACCAGCAGCACGCGGCGCGCGCCGCTGTCACTCGCCACCGTCCAGGCACTGTTGTCATCCGGCAGATAGTCGGTGGCGGTTGATGCGGCGGGTATGGTCAGCCCCGCCTGTATGGTGCTGAAATCGTCCGGCAGGTTGCCTGTCTCGATTGCCCGATTGCCGCCTGCGGGCACAGTAACGGGTTTGGCGTCAATCAGTTCGCCATCCGCCCGCAGGTCGAAGATTACATTCACGTCTGAATCGCCGTAATTGGTGACCTGCGCGAAAAGCTGCGGCGTCTGTCCCGCCAGCGAGCGAGTCGCCAGCGCGGTAATGGCAAGGTTGTCGCCCGAACTGCCAACCGGGATGTACTGAAGGCTGCCGGGAATGGCGGGCAGCCGCGCCGCCTCGCCAATGCCGCCGTCACTAATCAGGACGGTGCTAAAATCCGGCGCGCCGAGCGCCCCGGCTGCCGCCAGCGTGAGGGCGGCGTTCCAGTCGGCGCTGGTATGGCTGGGCAGCACATTCGCAACCGCCGCCCGCAGCGTTTCACGGTCGCCGGTGTAGGGCGTCATCACCTCCGCCGCGTCCGCCACCCGGATGACCGTCATGGTGTCGTCGGCGCTCATGGTATCGACGATCTCAAGCGCGCGCTGTCTGGCTTCGTCCAGGCGCGTGCCCTGCGGCGAGTCGGTGGCGTTCATGCTGGCGGAGGCGTCGATCAGCAGCGCGATCTGCCCGGCGCTGACCGCAGGCACGACCATGAACGGACGCGCCAGCGCGAACACCAGCAGCGCCAGAATGAGCAGTTGCAGCAGCAGCAGCAGGTTACGGCGCAGGCGCTGCCAGGGGGTGTTCGCCTCGCGGTCGCGCAAAATCTGCTGCCAGAGAAAGGTGCTGGAGACGGTGACTTCGCGGCGGCGCAGACGCAGCATGTAGAGCAGGACAATGGGGATTGCCAGCAGCGCGCCGAGAAACGCCAGCGGGGCGAGAAAGGACATAAATCGATCCTGAAAAGCTAAAAGAAAAGCTAAAAGATTTAACGCAAAGTCGCAAGATGGATTGTACATCATCTTGACGATAGCTGTTGTTGTAGGGAGCGTGGGCGCAGCACGCTGCGCCCCTACATGACCGCAATTTTCCCCATTCTCTTGTAGGGACACGACACCGTCGTGTCCGTGACCACCTATTATTCGACTTCCTGCCCCAGCGCCGCTAAATACACGTCCATTTCGGCGCGGGTGATCTCGCCCGGCTTGGGATAGCGGACGATGCCATCGGCGTCGATGATGTAGGTAATCGGCAGTTGGAACACGCCGTACAGGTCGGATACTTCGGCTTCGGTGTCCATTGGAACGGTGAGATGGGTAATGCCGTTGTCATTCAGGAAGGCGCGGACGAGATCGGGACTCTCCTGGACGTTGACCGTGAGCACGACAGCGCCATCCGGCGGCTGCTGCGCCATGAAGGCGTCGAAGGTGGGCATCTCACGCTTGCATGGCTCGCACCACGTCGCCCAGAAATTGAGAAAGACCACCCGCCCGCTGTAGTCGGACAGGCGCACCGTCTGCCCGTCGAGCGACGTCAGCTCAAAATCGAGGACGGGGGTATCCGCCAGCGAGACTGGCGTCGGCATGGGCGGCAGGGTGACGGCTGCCGGGGTTGGCACAACAGCTGTTCCCGGCTGGCTGCCGAGCACCATCACACCGGCGGCGATCAGCATGACCAGCGGCAGGATGAGAAAGACGAGCAGAACGGGCGACGGTTTTTGCCGCGGGGGTTGTGGGGTTTCTGGTGGCATGGTCATCGTGTATGGGGATGAGGGCTGTTGGCTATATCTCGCTGCGCCCTTGCAGCGCGCGCGTGAGCGTGACGGCGTCGGCATACTCAATATCGCCGCCTACCGGCAAGCCGCGCGCCAGCCGGGTCAGCTTAATCCCTTTGCCGGAAAGCTCGTTTTTATAGATCCAACTGGCGGTGGCGTCCCCTTCATAGCCCGGATTGGTGGCGATGATGACTTCGCCGACGCCGCCTTTTTCGATGCGCGCCGTCAGCTCGCGGATCTTGAGATCGTCGGGTCCAATGCCGTTGACGGGATTGATTGCCCCATGCAGCACATGGTAGACGCCGTGATAGCTGGCGGTGCGCTCGATTGCCAGCACGTCAAGCGGTTCTTCCACCACACAGACCACGCTGTGATCGCGGCGGGGATTGTCGCAAATCGCGCAGGGATCGGACACGGTGATATTGAAACAGACCGAGCAGAGGCGCGTCTCGGTTTTCAGGTCGCGCAGCGCATCCGAGAGCGTAAGCGAGATTTCGTCCGGCGCGCGCAGCAGATAATAGGTGAGGCGCGACGCCGTTTTGGGTCCAACGCCCGGCAGGCGGGCAAACGCATCAATCAGCTTGGTGATTGGTTCGGGTATCGCATTCGTCATCGGGTTATTCCACAACAAAACAGGCGCACATTTGTGCGCCTTTATGTTACCGCATCAGCACCAAATGATCGAATTATCCGCCGAGCAGACCGCCCAGACCGGGGATATCGCCCAGACCGCCGGTGATCGATTCCATCCGCTGGGCTGCCATCGTCTGGCTCTGCTCAACCGCCTGGTTGACGGCGACCACCAGCAGGTCTTGCAGGTCGGTCAGCCATTCGGGATCGCTGGTATCGAGGGCTTCCGGCTTGATGGATACCGCCTGGACGCGCTGGTGTCCGGTGATAGTGATGGTCACCGCGCCGCCGCCCACGCTCACCTCGACTGTCTCGTTTGCCAGCGCTTCCTGCGCCGTCACCATATCTTCCTGCATCTTCTGAAGCTGGCGCATCATGCCCATATTGCCGCCGCCCGGCACACCGCCCCCACCTGGAAAACCACCACGTCGCTTGCTCATTCTATACACTCCTCATTATGAATTTGTCTCGTCAAGGCGACGAATTTCGGCGCCCAACTCCATTCCGGCAGACAGGATCGGATCGTGAATATCCACGTTGCCGGACTGTGAAGGGCTGTCGCTGTTCAGGTCGCTCACCAGCAGCACCTGAATTCTCAGCGGGATTTTGAAGACATCGCGCAGCGCTTTTTCGATAGCGGTGCGCTTTTCGGGATAGGGATTGATGCGCTGGAAGAAATGCTCGCTGTCAGTCGCCAGGATGACGACATTCCCCTCGACCCGCTGCACGCGGAAATTTCGCATGACGTCGGGGCTGGTCTTGCTGTAGCGATAGAGCGCGCGCAGCACTTTATCCCACCCCTCGTTGACGACGGCTGCCGGAACTGCCGCTGGCGCGTCGGGCGTTGCTTCAATTTCAGGTTCGGGTTCGCCGGGCGTCGCAGGCTGCCGCGGCTGCGACGCGGTCAGGGGCGCGGCGGTTGGCTCTTCGATGACTTCGCCGCGAACGCTGTCCACCAGCGCCAGTTCCAGCGGAAGCTGCGGCTGCCAGCCGCCTTTGAAGCTGGTGATGGCATCGCTAAACGCGCGCAGCGCCCGCATGAGCGTTCCCCGGCTGATCTGCGAGGACTGCGCCTGATAAAGCGCCCGATCTTCCTGCGAGGCTTCGATGATGTCCGCGCCCGCCGTTTGCGCCAGCAGCAGCGCCCGCAGATGTTCTACCACCTGCTGCCCAAACTGGCGGGGATCAGTGCCCGCGTCAATCGCGCGGTTGATACAGCGCAGCCCTTCGGCAGCGTCGGCGTCGATAATGGCTTCGACCAGCTCGCGCACCGCGGCGCTGCTGGCGGTGCCAAGCACGCCCTGCACCATGTCCACCGTAATCAGTTCCTGCGGATCGGTGATGATCTGGTCAAGCAGGCTGATGCTGTCGCGCATACTGCCGGTGCCCTGCCGGGCGATCATTTCGAGCGCGGCGCGTTCCGCCTGCAGCCCTTCCTTGGCGATGATCTCTTCCAGCCGGTCAGCAACCTCATGGACGGAAAAGCGGCGGAACTCGAACTGTAAACAGCGGCTCTTGATAGTCGCCGGAACTTTGTCAATCTCGGTGGTCGCCAGCACAAAGATGGCATGATCGGGCGGTTCTTCCAGCGTCTTCAACAGCGCGTCAAAGGCGCTGCCGCTGAAGCGATGAACCTCGTCAATGATGTAAATCTTGTAGCGTCCTTCACCCGGCGCGAAGGCGATTTTGTCGCGCAGCTCGCGCACATCATCGACGCCGGTATGAGTGGCGGCGTCAATCTCAATCAGGTCGAGAAAGCGCCCCTCGTTGACGGCGATGCAGGCAGCGCATTCATTACACGGATGCTGATCGGGATCGGGATGCAGGCAGTTGACCGCCTTCGCCAGCAGCCGCGCCGACGTGGTTTTGCCGGTGCCGCGCGGACCACTGAACAGATAGGCATGGCGGATGCGGTCGCTTTTGAGCGCGTTACGCAGCGTGCGCGTAATGTGCTCCTGCCCAACCATCTGGTCAAATGACAGGGGACGCCACTGCAAATAGAGAGCTTGTTCGGGCAATGGGATACTCCTCTAACCTGCTGTTGAGTCTAGCAGTTTGTGGCATGGCGGGCAAGACTCGGGCGTGTTCAAAACTGCTGGCGCTGCGGCAGATTAACCGCGCTGGCTGCGCCGGTGCCCCTGACAAATATCACCATCAAATCGTGGCACTCTCTGCGTCTTGTGGGAACAGTGTGTGTTATAATGCGGTGAGTGACAGTGAGTGATAAGGACAGTTGCAATGCAACTTGGACCAACTGAGTTGATCATTATTCTGGTGATCGTGCTGCTGCTGTTTGGCGTCGGGCGCGTTTCCCGCATTGGCGGCGAACTGGGCAGCGCGGTGGCGAATTTCCGACGCGGGCTGGATGACGGATCAAAGAAGAAGACCGAGACGACCCCAACTGACGAATCGACTGAACAGCCGTTGTAGAACCCTCGTCTGCTGAAGCGGAAGTCAACCCGATAACAGTCATGGAGGCGCGTCTCCAGCGCCTCTTTTTTCAATCCTGACGGATATTCAACCTTGCCATTTCCATTTCGAGGTTGAAGGTGTTTTTATGTGAGACGCCCCTGGGAACTTTCAGGTTGTAGGTCAGGATTTCGCTGTTGTACTGGCTGATTTGACTGCGCAGCGCCGCCAGTGCTGCCAGCCAGACCCGTCCTGCCCGCTGGCGCGCCTGTTCGGGTTCCGACGAGCGAGATGCATCCGTCAGCGCCCGCTGATAGCTGTCCGCCGCGTTTTTCAGCCCATCGACCAGCTTCGTCTGCTGGCGTTCGAGATAGCGCCCCTGTTCGATCCACTCTGGTGCCAGATCGTTGTCTTTGAGCAGCTTGTGCGCCACGCGCAGGTGGGCGGGTATATGCGAGTCGTCGTCCAGCTTCAGCGGCTTTCCCTCACCCGGCAGGTTCGAGAATTCCCCCTTGCGTTGGGCATCACGGAAGATTTCATCCATCAGATCCATGAGGTTCGCCTTTTGTGTTTCTAGGGCTTACGGGATCTCAAACACCGATTGGGCGCGTCCTCGGTTGTCAAGCAGGGTGACCGATTCACCCGATTCCCAGACGGCTTCATCTCGATTCCAGTAGAGCGCGGCGGCGGTGTCCTGCTGCCCTACGCGGCTGAATACGGTAAAGCCGCCGTTGCCAAACAAACGGCGCTCGGCTGGGAACTCATAGACGCTGCCATCTTCGTCCAGCATCGTCCATCCGGTGAAATCGACAATACCGGCGCTGCTGTTGCGGATTTCGACGCCTTCAGCGTTGATCTGTCCCACGCCTACGACGCGCACTACTTCAACCTGTGGATTTTCCGCCGTTGGCGGGACGGTGGCGGTTGGCGTGGGCGTCTGCGTCGGCGTACGAGTGTTGGTAGGCGTGGTGCTCGGCTCTGACGTTTCGCTCGGTTCCGGCGTAGCGCTAAACGGCGACTCGGTCGGAGTGTTCGTTTCAGTCGGCTGGAAGGTGGCGGTTTCTGAAGCGCTGAGGGCGGCGGCGGTCAGCTCACAGCCGGACAGCGGCACGACCAGCACCTGACCGATTTGCAGGAATGAGGCAGTTTCGTCGGTCAAGCCATTGACCGCCATAAATTCCTCGAAGTCTACGCCGTACTCGACAGCAATGGCGAAGGGGGTATCGCCTTCTTGCAGCACATAAGGGATGCAGTTGGTCGGCAGCGCGGTGGTCGTGCTTTGCAGGGATGAATCCTGCGCCAGAATGGTCGCGTCTATCGTCGGAATAGGGGCGTTGGTTTCTGCCAGCGCGATTTCCGTTTGCAGGTCGGTTGGCAGAATGACTTCGCCCGGTCGCGGCGTCGCCGTGATGATGATGAGAGTCGGTCCCGCGTTCGGGTCGGGGGTCGCCGTGATGATCAGGGGAACAGTCACCAGCATCGGTGGCTGCGATCCGCCCTGATTGCTCCGGTCGAGGGTGGAGAGCACGATCAGGACGACTCCAAGTGAGACAAACACATTGATGATGACAAATATGATCAGCGAGCGACGTCGCATGGCTCTGCCCCACTTCTATCTCAGGTATTATTGATACATGCTAATTGAGAAGGATAGCACAAACCTATATGCGCTGCAAAGCAAGCACAAAAAGCAGGAATTGAACGCAAAGGCGCAAGGGAGAAAAGAAAGGCGCAAAGAAAGCTAAGCTACACCCTTTGCGTTAAGGTTCTCCACTGGTTTCTGCCCAGGTGTAGAGCGTGTAGCGGTTGTCGAGCGTGCTCCACACTTCCACCAGATACTGCTCCAGCATGGCTGGAACGATGGCATTTTCTTCGTGTTCATAGCCGATGTAGTTCATGTAGGCGGTGTAGCCATGCCGGAAAAACAGCACATAATCATCCCCTTGCTCGCGCCAGCGGTCAAAGACGGCTTCAGGCAGGAATTCCGGCGTCAGCGGGGCGCTCCACTGGTCGAACAGGACATCGGGAATGCAGGTCGAACTTTCCGGGCAGTAATAGCTGCGGGCTTCCCACAGGAAACGCACCTGCGACTCTTCGGGCAGCAAAGCCAACGTGGCTGGATAGGTCGCCAACTGCTGAAACAGGTAGTCGGCTTCTGATGTGAGTCCGAGCATATACGAGCCGATCTTTGTCCATGTGAAGCGGCTGAATATCTCCAGGCTGCCAGTGAAAAGCGTCACCACGATCAACCCGTGTACGATAAAGCTGATATTGACAGGTTTTTCCCCGAATTGTTTCATAGCCTGAACAACCAACGCCCCGGTGACAGCCCCAATGGGGAAGATCATAATCATTAACCGGGTCTGCATGGCGATGCCGACATTAGCGGCGCTTATCCCCCAGAACAGGAAGATCGGGATCGCAAGCACTGCTCCGCCGAGGCACAGGCGGCGGGAGCGATCAGACATGACGCTCCATACAACAGGAAGCAGCAGCGGCATCGTGAAAAGCCACGGACTGAGCGTAAACGCGAACGTGGCACCATCGTTTGTGCCAAATATGGTCGCGGTCAGCGGCAGCAGCGGAAGCTGCCAGGTCTGACCCAGGCTGATCATGCCCTTGCCGACCTGATTGAACAGGAAGGCGCGCTCGGCGTTCCAGTTCAAGCCGTCGAACAGGTAGGGATAGATCGGGTTGCCGTAGTGCAGCATTCCGCGAAGCATCCACGGCAGGAAGGCGATCAGCAGCGGCACGCCAAACAGCAGCCCGTTGCGGATGACCTGACGCGGCTGGTAGATGAGAATGTAGAGGCACAGCGCGGCGGCGAACAACCCGGACGTGTACTTGATGCCCAGCGCGAAGCCGCAGATCAACCCCAGCAGCACCAGCCAGTTCTGGTCTTTTGTCTCGCGCCAGACGTTCGCCAGCGAGAACGCGAGGGCGCTCATGGTCAGGACGGCGAGATCGACATACGACCAGCCCATGATCAGCCACAGGCTGAACGAGCCAAGCAGAAAAACCAGGCTGACCAGCGCTGTTTCGAGGCTGCCGCTGTAACGGCGTACCATGCCGGCAATGGCGATGAAGCCCAGCAGCCCAAAGCCGAAATGCACCGGCGCGGCGGCGGTATCACGCCCGAACAGGCTGATGGCGACGCTGAACAGCATCTCCATCGACTTCGGAAAGCCGAGGTAAAAATTCTCCGGCTGCGGGGTGATCCGCCCGTCGGCGAGATAGCGCTGCTGTCCGACGAGATGATAGGTCATGCTGTCCCATGAGTAGGGCGGCGCGAGGCTGTGCAGCAGTGCCAGCGCCAGCATGACGACGATGAATCCCAGCAGCAGCCAGCCCCAGCGCGACTGCGGGCGGGCAGTCACGACGATACCTGTCAGGTCGTTGAGCCAGCTTTTGACGTTACGCCGCAGCAGCAGACCGGCGATCAGCAGTGGTATCCAGAAGACGAGGCTGCCGAACAGCCCGATCAGCCCCAGGAACAGCGCAGTAATGGCGATCAGCAGCAGCCCGAACGAGGTCGCCAGCGTGAAACGCTCGGAGCGCGAAAGCTGATCGAGATTGAGCGACAGCCGCGCCGCGAGCGCGTCGGTGATCGCCTGACCGACTGCACCGCCGATGGCAAACAGCGTCCCCACCGTCAGCAGATCGAGCAGCGCCCCGCCGAGCCTGACAAACGTTTCCAGATTAAACGGCTTGTGCGTCCAGTAGTAGGCGGTGAGCAGCCCCAGGAACGCCAGAAGAATGATGACAATGCGGATGATGACGCCCGCCGGTACTTTGGTGGATTGCATAAGGTTCGCAGCCGCTAACGCAGGATAAATGCTGCCGCTGGAAAGTTCGGCGTCCAGCCATCTGCGGCTTTTTACCCGGAACTCTCACTTTTGGCTATTCGTTAGTGTACTGCCGGTTGCGCTGGCATAACCTCAAGACTCGCGCTGACGGCGCTCAACTCAAACCGCGCTGGCAGAATCCCCCTATTTTCAGGGGCATTATTCAGAAACCTGAAACGGTATAAGGTCAGGGTGCGTAAAAGCAATTAAGAAGAAAAAGCGAAAGGTTAAATGCCCATGTGGTGGGGATGGCATAATCACCGGGATTATCGTTCGATGAGGCTGCTGCCTATGGTGCTGCTGATCATCGGAGTCGTGTTCTTTACCAGTCGGCTTGGTAGTCCCATGTCGTGGATCATCTTTTTTATGTTCGTCGTTCCTATGCTGAAGCGTCTGCTCCATGCAGCCACCACATCTTATGAGGGCGAATACCGACGCCAACGCGGGGATGATGACGTCGTCATTGTGGACAAGCCAAAACGTGAACCGCGCTATGCTGTCGGCGATGACGGCGAGCTGGTTGAGGTCTACGCTGAAGCCGATTATGAGGATGAGGAGAAGCCCAAGCGCCGCCAGAACAGCGACGATGCGCTTGAATACTTCTAGCGGCAGCCGAAGATGAATCAAAAACGCCTATCTTGCGCAGATGGGCGTTTTTGTGCCGCAGGCCAGACTTGAACTGGCGACCCACGCATTTTCAGTGCGTTGCTCTACCAACTGAGCTACCGCGGCGTGTGCAAGAAAGTATACTTATGGACTTTTTAGAGTCAAGTGCGCGTTTCGCCCGCCCGCCGTATGAACCGCCTGATATGACTGTCACCGACGCGCCGCAGTAGAACGCCGATCTCACTCACCTGTGATGGAGCGCGCCCCGCGCCCCGTTTTGCTTACCACCATTGATAGAGATATGAAGTTGTCAAGGGAACAAAGAGAAACACTACCCCACTCATCAAGTGGAGAGCAAGTATGGCAGCGCTGCCCCACCGTTTCCATCCACGTGGTTTTTGCTTAATCAGGAATACGACAGAGTAGGCAAGCAGAAGAAAGAGGGTGATTTGCGCACTCCACAGAAAATTGCCATGTCCGGCACGTTCACCAGTTTCGGTGAGCAAATACGCCTGTCCCATACCAATGGCAAAAGTCAACCAGCAGACGATCAACCCCAGGTTACGTACAGCGGTTCTCCAATAGACTGCTAATACCCAGATCGGCAGGAGAGCGGAGAGAATTAGTTTGAGCAGAATAGTTGCGCCAGGTTCAGTGAACCATGATAAAGGTGAAAATGCTATTCCTGTGCTGTCATTCCCAAATGCCATGACATATTGAAGGATCATGATCATGACGACAGGTATTGAAATGCCAATCAGCAATCTCCAGGGTAACGGTTCACGCTTCATCAGCTTATAACAAGCGACAATAAACACTGCCGGGGCTAAACAAATGATATAGTTGGGTTTGGCTAACATGCAAAGCGTCACCAAAATGATTCCGGCTGCCATGTTGCTACGCGAATACGGAATTTTCTTGAGTAGTACCCCTACTACGAAAGCGAAACTCAATAAGGCGAATGGTTTAAGTGCCAGCATGGTTGGATTATGGTACGCATTGATCGGGATGTATCCACGATAAAGGTTATGTTCTGAGAGCGTAAATATGTTGACATGCGAGGCTACCACAAGCATGATCGTTGTCAGGAAAGCCGCAATAGAAGGTCGCCAACCAACGCCGTTAAAGTCTGGACGGATGAGCCGAAATAAGACGATGGGTGTAGCTACGTAGAACACCAGACATACAATAAAACCGGAGACAATCATACCGAGAAAGGGAACTAATCTTGCCAGTGCAATGACAAGGATATGATAGAGAACATGCGGAGCATCAAACACCCCCTGCTCCGAAATGCGCATTGCAAAGCCTATATGCGCCGAGTAATCTCCCTGTACATTCCAGCCCATGTAGAGCAATACATAACCGAATACCAGAACGCTAACCAGCACCAGCAGCTTCAAAATTCTCTGATCTGTCGTTGTAAGTCTGTGCTGTAAATACAAATCGGTTCCCTGTGATGTCTTCCATGCAGTGGAGTATAATGCAGCCCATGATCATTGTATGCGTGGATGTCGATGCGTTCCGTTTACAAACTACTGCTCATCTGTGCCGGAGCGCTGGCGCTGCGTCTGCTGCTGCTGGCGCTGTTGGTGCGTTTCCCCGGCATTGCTGACTCCAACCATTATTACAACATGGGCGTGCGGCTGGTCGAGGGACACGGCTTCACTATCGACTACATCTGGCAGTACAACATCCCGCCAGATTCAATCGTTCATCCCGAAGAACACTGGATGCCGCTGGCGGCGGTGCTGGCGGCGCTCCCGATGCAGGTGTTTGGCATTGGCGCGCAGACGGCGATTTTGCCGTTCGCGCTGCTGGGCGCGATAGTTCCCATCATCGCCTACTGGATGGCACGCCAGCTAGAACTGACCGAACAGAGCCGTCTTTTTGCCGCCGCTGCCGCCGCTGTGCTGCCCGAATTTGTCCTGAATTCTCTGCGCACCGATACCACGATTCCGTTTGCGCTGCTGCTGTGCCTGTCGATCTTGCTGCTCACCGAAGGGCTGCGGCGGGGGCGAATGCTGGCGTTCCTAGCCAGCGGCGTTTGCGCCGGACTGGCTTATCTGACGCGCAACGACGCGCTGCTGATCCTGCCGATGCTGGCGGTGACGCTGGTGGTATATGTGGCGGCGCGGAAACCCGTCCGTCTGCGCTACATCTGGCTGGTTCCGCTGGCGGCGGTCATCGTCGCGTCGCCCTGGCTGGCGCGCAACCTTCAGGAATTTGGCACTCTGTCGTCCCCCGAAACTGACGACATGTTCTTCTTCACGCATCATAACGATCATTACGCCTATGGGCGGCACTTCACGCTGGAGACGATGCTTGAGGCGCAGACGCCCGCGCAAATTGCCGGAAAGCGGCTGTTCGAGATGGCGGCGGCGGCAAAAATGATGCTCGAAACACTGGACGCGCTGCCGGTGCTGGTGCTGGGTGGCTTGCTGCTGCTGGTTGGGCTGCGTGACCGCGAACGCCTCATCAGCCTGTCACCGGCGCTGATTCTGCTGCTGGGGGCATTTGTCGCCTATACGGTGTTGATTCCGTATAAGGCGCAGGCGGGCAGCTACAAGAAGTTTTTTCTGGGGGTGCTGCCGCTGCTGCTGCCGCTGGCTGCCTTCGCGCTGGAATACGCGGTTGAGAACCGCCGCGTCCGGTCAGGCGCGATGGCGCTGCTGATCGTCCTGCTCGGTATCAACGCGGTCTATCTCGTTCGCAATGACGCGGCACAGGCGGCGTCCTACCTCGCCGGAGTCGAGCAGATGGCGGCGGCGGCGCAGGCGCTGCCCGATACCAATGGTGACGGTCAGATCATCCTGATGACGCAGGATCCGTACATTCTGCGCTATGCCGGTATTCGTTCGGTCATGTTCCCATCGGAAGATCGCGAGACGACGATTGAAGTGGCGCGGCGCTATGGCGTCGATTACCTGCTGTTTCCCGCTGCCCGTCCCGCGCTCGATCCGCTGTACGCGCAAACGGAAGCGGATGACCGTTTTGTGCGGGCTGCCGACGTGCCCGGCACGCAGTTCGTCTTTTATCGCATCGAACCATGACACGTCGACTCCTGCCTATCATCCTGATCGCGGCGCTGGCGCTGCGACTCGGCGCGGCGCTGGCGCAGGATCCGCTGCTGGCTTATGCCAGCGCGGGTGGCGATACGCCCTGGTATCTTGCCAATGCCTATGCGCTGGTGATCGGCGCGCCGCCCGGCACTTACGTTAACGGCTACGTGACCGATGTGTCGGCGCTTGGTCAGCCGCCAGTCTACTTCATCATCACCGGGCTGCCGCTGGCGCTGTTTTCGCCGCCGCCGCACCTGGCGCTGAATAACGGTTATCTCGGCTGGCATCTCGCCAGTACCACGACATCGGCGCAGGCGATCACCATCATTCGCATTATTCAGGCGGCGTTGAGCGCGGCGACCTGTTATTTTGCTTATCGCATGGCGTATTTGCTGTGCAGTGTAGACCCCTCATCCCTATCCCTTCTCCCACGCAAGCGGGGAGAAGGGAACCAAGCGGATCGTTTGTCCCTCTCCCACGCAAGCGGGGAGAGGGACGGCTCACCACAGGTGCGCAGGGTGAGGGGCGGACTCGCCGGGCTGATCGCGGCGGCGGCGCTGGCATTCTCGCCGGTTTTCATCCTCGAATCGGCAGATATCAAGACCGAGACGGTCTATATCTTCTTCGTCGCGGGCGGCGTCTGGTGCTTTGTCGAGGCGCTGGCGCGGGATAAGAACCGCGCTGGGCGGCTGGTCGGCGCGGGTATCCTGCTGGGGCTGGCGACGCTGACACGCGCCGTCTTCCTGCTGTTCCCGCTGGCGCTGGTGGTCTGGCTGCTGGTGGCGCGGGTGAGGTGGCGGGGCGCGGCGCTGCTGCTGGTCGTCTACGCGCTGGTGGTGCTGACGTGGACGGCTTACAACTACGTCCGCTGGGAACGCTGGGTAGTCGCCGGTACCGGACTCGACGGCTTCATCTACTACGGTGTGGCTGGCTGGGACGACCCGCAGGAAGTTGACCGGCGGCTGCTGGCGGCACAGCCAACCCCGGAAGCGGCGGGCACCCCTGCCAGCACTGAACCTGACTTCACAGGGGCGGCAGGTGATGCTATCATGAGCGATGTACCCGGCTATATCCAGCACCGGCTGGGCGAGCTTGCCAGCGCCTACTTACAGCCGCATGGCACGCTGTTTTTCCCCGGTGACAGCCTGCGCGATCTGGCAGCCGACTGGCTGGACGATGACCGCAGTCTGAACGGGCTGATCGCGCTGACTCAGGGAAACTCTTTCTGGCAAAAGCTGCTGGTGTATGCCCTGCACTATTTCGCCCTGATCTTTGGGCTGGTCGGCATGTGGCGAACGCGGCACAACTGGCGTATCAGCCTGCCAATGATCGGCTTTATCGTCTATACAACCCTGATCCATCTTGTCCTGCTGGCGAACCCTCGCTACATCTTTCCAACGATGGTGTTCTGGTGGGTGCTGGCGGCGGCGGCAGCAAAAAGAAAGTACTGAGTACTGAGTACCAAGTACTGAGTTTAAAGTAGAAAGTGAAAAGCAGGTGACTTTCAACTTTGCACTTTAGACTTTTGACTCAGCACTCAGTACTCAGCACTGATGTGGAGTATCACATGACTTACATTCTCGGCATTGAAACGTCGTGCGATGAGACGGCGGCAGCAGTGGTAATTGACGGCAGAACCATCGCCTCGAACGTCGTCGCGTCGCAGATTGATTTGCACGCGCAGTACGGCGGCGTTTTTCCCGAAGTCGCGTCACGGGCGCACATCGAGAAGATCGGCTTCGTGGTCGAGCAGGCGCTGAAAGACGCGGGCATCGGCTACGAACAGCTTGACGCCATTGCCGTCACGCGCGGTCCCGGACTGGTGGGATCGCTGCTGGTCGGCATCAACTACGCCAAAGGGCTGGCGGTGGCGACGGGCAAGCCGCTGCTGGGCATCAACCACATCGAAGGACACGTCTATTCGCTGTGGCTGACCGAACCCTACAACGAGGTTGATTTCCCGGTGCTGGTGCTGATCGTCTCCGGCGGACACACCGAACTGCTGCTGATGAAGGGACACGGGCAGTACGAGCGCCTCGGCGGCACCCTCGACGACGCGGCAGGCGAGGCGTTTGATAAAGTAGGGCGGATGCTTGGCTTACCGTTTCCCGGCGGTCCCAACATCGAGCGCGCCGCGCTGGACGGCAGCCCGGTGGCTTACGAATTTCCCCGCGCCAAGCTCGACAACAGCTATGATTTCAGCTTTTCCGGCTTAAAGACGGCGGTCATGCGCGAAGCGACGGTCATGCCGTCGGCGTCGGCGCGGCGTCGCGAGCCAGGCGCGGAGAAACACGCCCAGCTTCGCACCGATGTGTCGGTCAACGATCTTGCCGCCAGTTTTCAGCGGGCGGTGGTGACGGTGCTGTCGGAAAAAGCGGCGCGGGCAGCGAAGGACTACGACGTAAACGAAGTGCTGATGGCGGGCGGCGTCAGCGCCAACCACGCGCTGCGGCAAACCCTGCGTCACATGAGCGAGCTGCCGGTTCGCTACCCGCCGCTGAACCTGTGTACCGACAACGCGGCGATGATCGCGGCGGCGGGACACTACCGCTTCCTCGAAGGACTGCGCAGCGATCTGGACATGGACGTAAAACCCATGTGGGCGCTCACCAGCGAGGCGTATGCAGAGTGAACTGCGCCTGCCATTGTATGAGATGAACTGAGAACGGATTAAACCAGCCGCGGCTGGTATTTCACATCGCAGGTTAAACGGGAGACTATGGAACTTTATATCATTCGACATGCACAATCGACCAATAACGCGCTGCCGGGCGAAATCGGGCGGGTAGGCGACCCGCCGCTGACCGATACCGGCAGGCGGCAGGCGGAACTGCTGGCGGCGTATCTCGCCGATGGGCGCAACCGCGATCCTCAGATGGATCCGGCGACCGGCTTTCCAGAGCAGTATAACGGTCAGGGTTTTGGATTCACCCATCTGTACTGCAGCGCCATGTATCGCTCGCTGCTGACGACGCAGCCCCTCGCCCGGGCGCTGGGCATTCAGCCGGAAGTCTGGATCGATGTTCACGAACACGGCGGGCTGTATATGGAACAGCCGGATGGCATCGTCGGCGAGCCGGGACTATCGCGCTCGCAGATTCAAGCGGAGTTCAGCGATTACATCCTGCCGGATGGGATCACCGACACCGGCTGGTATGACACCAAAATCGGTCAGGAATCGCTGTACGCGGCGCAGGCACGCGCCATCAAAGTGGCGGGCGAGCTGCGCCGCCGCGCGGGCAGTGACCAACGGATCGCCATTATTTCACACGGCACTTTTATCGACGCGCTGCTGAAGGCGCTGTTTTACCAGCTTCCCCGGCGCGATATCTACTACTCGCACTTCAATACCGCCATCACGCGGATTGACCTGTATGGCGATTCTGACCGCCAACTGGTGCGCTTTGTCAACCGGATTGCCCACCTGCCCACCGACCTGATGACGTGAGCGCCCTACGCGAGTTTGATGTACAATCCACGCAACATTAGTTAAAAGTAGAAAGTAGAGAGTCTAAAGTAGAAGAGTCATTACTTTAGACTTTGAACTTTTCACTTTCGACTCCGCATTGAGGAAGCCCTATGCCGTTTGAATATGAGGCTTTAGTCGGTCATCTGTACGTCGTCGGCGGGCGCGCTATCAGCGCTACGCCGCCGGGGGCGCTGGTGGAAGTCGCGCCCCGCAAAGCTGCCCGTGGGCGCGAGACGGACACCATTTTTGCGCTGGTGCTGCCATCGGGCGATATGGTCGCACCGGCAGCCTTTTACGAGCAGATGGCGGCGCTGACGGCAGAGCGCTATTTCAACAGCACCGGCAGCGTGACCGCCGGGCTGCGCGCCGTCTACGGTCATATCAACGACAACCTTTTTGACCACAATGCCCGCAGCCAGCAGCGCTACGAAGCCAGTATGCTGTGCGCGGTGCTGCGCGGATCAGACCTGTATCTTTCGCGGGTCGGCGCGGGGGTGGCGCTGCTGCGGCATGAGGGCGAAACCCAGCCGTTCCCAGCCGATTTCAGCAACGACGAGGCGCTGTTCGGTCCGCCGCTGGGCGTTCATCCGTCGCCGGACGTGAAAATGGCGATGTATCAGGTGACCAACGGCACGCGGCTTGTCCTCGCCGATGCTTCGCTCGCCGATGTCGAAATGAACGCGCTGACGGCGGCGCTGGCGCTGGGCGATATCAGCGACGTGCTGGTTGCCCTGAAAGATCAGATCCGAAGCCAGATCACCCTGACGATCATCGAATTTGTGCCGCCGGAACAGCCCGCGCCGCTGCCGGTGCGTGAAGCTGAATCGACTGCCGCGGTGACTACCAGCGAGGCGCGAACCGCGCCCGTATCCGCTGCCGAAGCTGCGCCGGTAGACTCCGCCCCGCGCGAGCCGGGCAAGCCGCGCCTGTCTGAAGCGCGCAGCGCCAACGTCAAGCGCGCGGTCAGCGGCGCGGCGGTTGGCGCGGGCAAAGCGCTGGAAGGCGTGAACACCACGCTGGATAAAGTGATGCCACTGCCCAAAGAGGGACAGCGAAGCTGGCTCTCCACGCCGCTGGCTGCCGGGCTGGTCGTGTTCATTCCGGTGCTGGTGGTGATAGTCGTGGTGGTCATGTGGTTGAGCCGCACCGGCGAAAGTGAGTTTGACCAATGCGTGAGCAGCGCCAACGAAGCCGCGCAGGTCGCGCGCGGGGTTGCCTCCAGCGATGTGACCGGTACGCTGGCGGGCTGGAACGCGGTGCTGGTGTTCGTTGACGAGTGCAACGCCATCAACCCGAACGACCCGAATATGAACGCGCTGACACGCGAGGCGCGCACCGTCCTCGATGCGCTGCTTCAGGTATCACGCCGTCCGACAGCGCTGATCGACATTCTACCGAGCGCGTCTCTCAGACGCGGGGTGCTGCAAGGTGAAGACCTGTACGTGCTGGATGACGGTAACGATCTGGTCTACCGGGTGACGCTGCCGACTGACGGCACCAGCAGCGGCAGCCACGTACCGATCCCCGGAATGCGGCGGCAGGGAACGGTCAACCAGTTCACCATCGGCGACATTTTCGACATCGCCTGGACGGATCAGGGCGGCGTCAGCCAGGGATCGGTGATCACGGCGCTCGACCACAGCGGCGTGCTGGTGGACTGCTCGCCAACGTTTCTCCAGAATTGCAGCGCCCAGCAGTTGAACACCGACACCTGGAATACGCCGGTTTCGATGCAGTTCTGGCAGGGGCGGCTGTACGTGCTTGACCCGGCGGCGAACCAGATCTGGCGCTATGATCCATCTGGCAGCGCTTACCCGAACGTGCCGATTGAATATTTCGTCGGCGAAGGGCGACCGGATATCCGGCTGGCGGTGGACTTCGCTATTGATACGCCGGGATCGATCTACATTCTGCTGTCCAATGGTCTGGTGGTTCGGTACAACGGCGGTATAGCGGAACCGTTCACGCTCGACGCCTTCCCGACGGAAGACGCCATGCGCAGCGCCGATTCGATGTTCCTGAACACCAACCCGATTGCGCAGAACATCTATTTTGTGGATCGATCCACCCGCACGATTTACGCGACGACTTACCGGGGCACATTCGTGAACAGCTACCGGGCGGAAGATGAAAGCATGTTCACCGAAATCGCCCATGTGGTGGAAGATTCAAACAAGCGGATCGTCTACGTTATGTCGGGGAATTCGGTGCTGGCGTTCCGGCGCGGCGCGGCGGGCACGACGGAGTAGGGACACGACATTGTTGTGTCCGTTTCGTTTGGGGCAGCGGATACGACGGTGTCGTGTCCCTACGGGCTACGTCCCGTAGCGCACCTGCGGCAGGAACTGGCGTTCAATGCTCAGGCGCAGCCATTGAATATAGTTGATGTCGGGCATATAGGTGGCGTCCCGTTCCAGCGAAATCGGCGGCGAAACCAGCGTGATTGCCAACTGCCCGGTTACCGCCGCCGTCTCATATTCGGCGAGCCGGTCGGCGTAGGATGGCGCGTTCGGCGCGCGCGCGGCTGCCTGTCCCATCGCTTCAACCGCTTTCATGAAATCGCCTGCCTGCGCGTAGAGCGCCCCCAGATTTGCCCAGCCAATGGAATATTCGGGCGCGATCTGTGTATAGCGCTCATATTCGGCGATGGCTTCGGGCAGGACAGCGGTGTTGCCTTCGGCGGCAGCCAGCCCCAGTAAAAAGCCGCGCTGCTGGTGATACACCGCCATCTGCGGATCAGCGGCGACCACCGGCTGTAATTGTGCCGCCGCGCCGGTATAGTCGCCGGAATTGATACCATAGCTGACGGCGTCAATGTACTGCTGGTAGACGAGGCTGCTCCACAGACCGCTGGCGAGCAGCATCACGCCGCCGCCCACCGCCGCCGCCGTGATGATCCGGCTGCGGGTGGGAGCGAGCGCCTGTGGTGTGACCGGAGCGACGGCGGCGGTCAGCGTCACCAGCGCCAGAACCATGATCGCCGGATTCATCGCCGGAAGATCGGGTAGATGGTGAGCGCAGAAGCCGACAAATGCCGTCGTGGCAAAGATCACGGTCAGCCGTTCTGAGGCACGCTTTGCCCCGGTCGGGTTATCTTCCTGAGCAGTTGCCAGCAGATTGGCGCGTACCGCCCGGTACACCAGCCACACCGTCAGCAGCAGCGCCGCCACGCCGACGACGCCAAGCTCGGCAGCGACGTGCAGCGGCAGGTTGTGCGCGTGGCTGTGCGGCTGCCTCGGCGGGCTGGAGTTCAGCCGCGCCAAGCCCGCGCCAAAGGTGAACAACCCGTGACCCGTCAGCGGCTTTTCGGCGATCATCGTCAGGGCGCTGTCGTAGATGTAGGTGCGCAGATCGAGCGTGCGCCCGCCGATGGTGAACGTGCGGGCGAACAGAATGGCACCCACCAGCACCGCCGCCAGCCCGATGCCCGCCGCCGCCATCAGCCCCAGGCGCAGCCCGCGCCGCTGCCTGAGCCACCACTCACGCCAGCGTGCTGGAGACAGGCGATCCGTTTCCGCCAGCCGCCACAAAATCAGCAGCCCAACCGCCGCCACCGCCGCCAGCCAGCCCCCGCGCGAGAAGGTCAGGAAAAGCAGCAGCGCCGCCGCCAGGCTGTACAGGCTCATCACCAGCCGCTGTAGACGTTGTGTTCCCGTCAGCGCCCGCCCCAGCGACAGCGGCAGGAGCATCACCAGCGCCGCCGCCAGCGTGTTGGAGTTGCCTAGAACGCTGACCGGACGCGGTAGAACCAGCGGCGTTTCGCCTGCCAGAATCTGCGGCAGCATGTCGCGCATCCAGCTCTGTGTCTGAATGTAGCCGAACAGCATCAGGATCAGCCCGGCGAACAGCAGCGCGTCCACCAGCATGGCGCGCCGGATCAGCCGGTTTGCCAGCGCGTCGTGCAGCACGTATACCATGCCGATATAGGCACCCATGTACCATAAACCCATCACGATCCGCCGCCAGGAGTCGAGATTCGCCAGCAGCGAAATGGCAAAGGCAGCCACCCACAGCAGGATCGCCGCGTCGAGCACCGTCCTGTGCCAGCGCGCGCCGGTTTTGCGCCGCCGCGCGAACAGCCACAGCGCCGCGCCCAACCCCAGCGTGAAGATCGTCCACAGCCGGATCTGCGGGTTCAGGACGCCGTTATAGGTCGCGCCGAGGACGACCATGTAGGTCAGCAGCAGCATCAACGCTGCGCGTGGGATCAGTTCGGATACACGAAGCAAAGTTTCTTCCTAGTCCTGTTCCATCGCTGCCAGCCGCTGGCGCGCCAGACGCTCTCCCGGCGCGTAATCAAGAATCGCCCGGTAGACATTTTTCGCCTGTTCGATCTGTCCTGCGGCTGCGTAGAGTCCGGCGAGATCATACCACGGCTGCATGACGGCAGTGCCGGGTCCGGGAAGGCGCATTTCGGGCAGCAGCTCAAACGACGCGGCGCGCCCGCCAAACAGCACGCCTTCAAAATTCTGGCTGAGGAAACGCGGCGCAACAGCAGTCGCCAGCAGGCGCGCGCGCGCCTCACCAGACGCCGCCTGCGCCCGCGCCGCGTCCGCTGCTTCGTAGGTCGTGCCGAGCAGGTAGGCGGTGTTCAGGTCGCGTTCGACCGCCGCGCTGTCATTTTGCATCTGCTGCGCCCGCGCTCGCAGCACGTAAGTGTCGCCGCTGCCGCGATTGAGTCCGATGGCGTGGGTGAAGGCTTCGACCGCGGCGGGCGCATCACTGGCTGCGTCCAGCGCATAGCGCCCCGTCACCCACCAGTCGGCGGCGGTCTGCGGGTCATCGGGCACGAGTCCGGCTAACCGTTCGGGGAAATGGGCGGCGGCGATGCGGTACTGCGCATCAGGACTGGTGGCGAGTGAGTCGTAATACTGCTCGACGGCGCGGCGGCGAATGTCGGTCTCCGTCCACCAGTCGGACAGCGGCAGCCCGTAGCGTGGCATCACCTCGACGTACAGCCGCGCGATCTCGTCGTCTGAGGCGGCGCTGTTGGCTTCGGTCAGCCGCGCCCGGTTGAAGGCGGCGGCATTGTTCAGGTTGAGGCGTTCGGCGCGTTCCAGCGCCGCCAGCGCGCCGTCACTATCGCCAGCGCGTTCCAGCAGCGCCGCCAGATTGATCCAGCCGGTGTCCCAGGTGGGTTCCAGCGCCAGCGCCCCCTGATAGGCGGCGATGGCTGGCGCTGGATCGGCGTCGGGCGGCGACTGTTGGGCGGCGAGATAGGTTATCTGAAGCGGGTACAAATGCAGCGCCGGATCGAGGCTGGCTGCCTCAAACGCGGCTCCGATATCCTGCTGGCGAACGCTGCGGCTGAAAGCGGACTGGGCGCGGTCGGACTGAACCCAGAACAGACCGTACCCCAGCACCAGCGCCAGCCCGACGCCTGCCGCCCAACGGCTGCCGCGCCGCCTGTCCCGCGCTGAGATTGGCTCGACGGCGCAGTAGGCGACCAGCAGCCCGACCAGCGCCAGCAGCGGCGTGGTCGTAAAAGTGTCGAACAGACTCTGGACGCCGAAGCCAACCAGCGCGGCGAACGCCGCTTCCAGCCGCAGCCTGCGTCCGGGCGAGTCAGCGCTCCGCCACAGCCGCCGCCAGGCGCGGAAGGTGAGTCCGGCAAGGACGCCCAGCACAGCCAGCCCGATAAAACCTTCCTCGGCAGCCGTGTTGAGCACGATGCTGTGGGCGGTGCCGAGACGATCATCCACGTAAGACGGATCGCGGTATTCACGCGCAGCCCGTCCGAATAATCCCGGACCCACGCCGATCAGCGGGTGATCGCTCGCGATGCCCACCGCGCTGCGCCAGAGGTTGAGCCGCAGCGCGTCGCCGCTGGAACGGCTGGATGATTGTCCAATGGTGAGGACGACCAGCCCGATTACTCCGGCGATCAGGACGATGGGCACAAGCGCGGTCAGGATGCGCTGCAAGTTCATCTGGCGGACGGCGGCGCTTTGCGACAGGCGCAGCAGGAAAAACAGCGCCGCGCCTACGCCGAGCGATATAAAGCCGCCGCGCGAGGTCGTCAGGAAGAGTGCCAGCAGCAGCAGCGCCGCCAACAGACGCAGCACGATGCGAAAATCGCGCTGGCGGGCGGTCAGCGACCAGCCGAATGTCAGCAGCGCCAGCGGCGCGGTGAATGCCGCTAGCCAGGTGGTCACGCCCAGCGGCAGGTAGACCATCGGCGTACGTAGGGGAAACGGTATCTCGGCGGTCAGCACCGAAAGCCAGCCAACATCGGTCCCCGGCACGACGCCCCAGCCAAACAGCCACGAGCCGAACTGAAGCAGCGCCATAACGACCGTCAGCGTCGCCAGCATGAACACGGTTTCCATCACCAGCCGCTGACGCCCGCGCTGAAACAGATCGGCAGTGACGAAGAAGATCAGCAGATGAACGAGGGGAAACCACAGATTTTCAACCGCCATGCGCGGGTCGGCGCTGAAGCCTGCCGACAGCGCCCACACGCCAGCAGCAGCATACAGTCCGCCGTTCAGCGGCGTGATCGGCAGCCCGTCACGCAGGCGGCGGAACAGCCACCAGGCAAGCGCGGCGGTCATTATGCCGTGATGGAATATCCGCACCGGCAGGATGGTGTAGTAATAGGGACCGCCGCCGATAAAGACAGCGTAGACGGCGAACAGGATGAAAGCAAGGCGTTGAAAACGCGGCATCCGGGAAGTCGTTTTCTGATGCTGGATCACACACCACTATTTTGAACCACCAAGCGCGCCAGCAACACAAAGGAATCAAATACCGGGCTTGGTGTCCTGGTGGTTCAAATCATAGTGTGACTTCGCGGCGGGTGCGAACCGACTCGTAGATGGCGCAGACCAGCGCCAGCGAGCGCCGCGCTTCGCGTCCATGCGTCGAGGGCGTCCGTCCTTCGCGAATCGCCGCCGCCATTTCGATGATCTGTTCGCGGTGACTGTAGCCGTAAACCGAAGGCGGATCGACCGATTCGCGCATGAGCATTTCGCGCTCGTGTTCAAGCTGACCCTCTACCTTCCAGAAGACTTTACGGTTGAGCGCCGTCCCGCCAACTTTGACCGAGCCGCGCTCTCCGAACAGCGCCACCGAGCCTTCGAGGTTTTCGGGCCAGGTGATGGTCGAGCCTTCGATGCCGCCAATGGCGCCGTTTTTGAAGCGCAGCACCGCCACGCCCACGTCTTCGGCTTCCATGCGGTGTCCCAGCGTCCCGGCATAGGCGAAAACGCTCTCGACATCGCCCATCAGCCACTGGAGCGCGTCAATATGGTGAATCGACTGGTTCATCAGCGCCCCGCCGTCCATTGCCCAGGTGCCATGCCATTCATCTTCGTAGTATTCCTGCGGGCGATACCAGCGCACCGTGGCGTTGCCGAGCATCAGTCGACCCAGCGCGCCCGAATCGACCAGCGCCCGCAGATCGCGCATGGGCGGATTGAAACGATTTTGCAGCACCACGCCCAGCGTCACGCCCGCCTGTTCGCAGGCTGAGATGAGCGCGTCGGCGTCCGTCAGATTGAGCGCAATCGGCTTCTCGACCAGCAGGTGTTTGCCCGCTTTCGCCGCGTCGATACCAATTTGAGCGTGCAAGCCGGACGGCACGCAGATATTGACCACCTGAATATCGGGGTTCTCAAGCAGCGTCTGGTAATCGGTGTATGCCGAACAGCCGAAGGTTTGCGAAAAATGATAGACGCGGCTTTCCACGATGTCGCAGGCGGCGGCTAGTTTCAGATGATGGCTTGCTTCCAGGCTTTGGAGCGCCTGCCCATGACGCGGGGCAATGCGCCCACAGCCGATGATGCCGAAATTGAGCGTCTCCATCTCAGGGCTGATGGGCATTTTGCGCCGCCGCCCAGACTTCATATTCGGATTCAGTGACTATCACGCCGCCGCTGATCTCGGTGTTCTGGAGCTTGCGCCCGGAATCGTAATACAGATCCAGTTCCACCTGCTGGCGGCACTTCACGCCGCGCACCAGCTTATGCACCCAGTAGCTGCCGTCATCCCTCAGGCTGAGATCGTTCAGCCGGTTCACGCGCACGCGCACGATTTCGTCGCAGTCGTTCGGGCGCACGTAATAGTACAAACCGTCCGGATCGCCGGCGACTTTAGCCCCGCCGCTGCCGCCACCACCAAAAAGTTTACGCAGAAAGTCCATGACAGACTCCAATCTATCGGTACGAAACGCCTATATTTTTACCTCATTGGAGCCTTAGAGAGGTAACAACCAACGATTTCCTAATCAGATTGCAACCATTTATGACATTGGAACGCCTGTTCTAGTCCATTATAGTAAATTTACGTTAGCATACTGTTACTTCCGCTGGAGACGATGTACATGGTTCAGAATGAGATTGTGGAGCAGGTGTATGCCTTTATAAAAGCCTATATTCAGGAGCATACGTACCCGCCAACCCTGCAAGAGATTGCCGACGCCTGTTATATGTCGCGCACCAACGTCACGCGCTATATTGACCGCCTGCAAGGAATGGGACGTCTTGCCCGCGATCCGGGACGTTCACGCGGGATCACCCTATTGGATGACGAGATAAACGCGAGGTAACGGTGATCATCAGGCAGCTATTTTGAGAGGCGAACGCGCGCCGCAGCGGTTCGCTTTTTTGCTGTCTATGCCAGCAGCGTGAAGGAAACACGCGGTATCTCCTGAAAGATGGTCCAAAATGCCGTCCAAAATGTCCTCTTATGATAGAACAGTTGTGCTATTTTGTAAAGAGATCGGGCGGCGCGGACGGCTTCACCAGCGGGATACTGTCAGCCGGGTTTCCGCCAGCAGCCGGAGGGCGAGATCGCTCGATGAAGAGGCTGTGCCAGCCATCAGTGGTCAGCTTTCGGCGCGCGTTTGGCGCTGCTTGCTGGCGGCTGGTGGCTGACCGCTCAGAGGAGGGGACATGACCGAAACGGAACAGATGGCGGACAGCGCGGCAAAAGCGACCGAGGCATTGAAGCAGCTTCAGCAGATGCTGCTGCATCTGGCGCTGGAGCTGGTTGAGGGGCTGGGGGAGGCAATCCCGGATGCGCCGCTGAACCAGCGGGTGGCGATGCTGAAGGCGCTCATCGATGGCGTGCTAAAACTGGAAGCGCGTATGCCGAAAGAGGAGACTGAGGAAAGGGTGTACCGGCTTGAGTATCGATACCCCGACGGTTCAATCCATAGCTCCCCACCCTGGGCAGGAGATGATCCTGAAGAGGATGAAGCGGTTCACGGTAGTCGCGTGCGGTCGTCGCTTCGGGAAGACGGAGTTGGGGAAATCACTCGTTCTTGAGAAAGCCATGCTCAGGATGCAGTGCTGGTGGCTCTCACCAACCTACCGGATGGCAGGACAGGTCTGGCGCGATTTGCGCCGTGATTGTCGCAAGATGAAGCAGGAGATTGTAATCAATCAGGCAGACATGCGGATGGATTTTGAAAATGGTGGATCGATTTCCATTCGCAGCACGCACCAGCCCGATAACCTGCGCGGCGCAGGGTTGGATTTTGTAGTGCTGGACGAAGCCGCGTTTATGCTGCCGAATGTATGGTCGGAAGTTATCCGCCCGATGCTGCTGGAACGCCGGGGCGGCGCATTGTTCATTTCCACGCCTTACGGGCGCAACTGGTTCTGGGAAATTTACCAGCTTGGCTTCGACCCGGCACAGCCGGAATGGCGTTCATTTCACTTCACTTCCTACGACAATCCTCTCATCGCCAGAGATGAGATCGATGCTATACGAAAGACGACGCCAGAGCGCGTGTTTCGCGCCGAATATCTGGCGGAGTTCGTGGACGACGAAGGGCAGGTGTTCCGGGGCGTGTCCGAAGCCGCCACCGCGCCCGCCGGTGCTCAGCCGGTTCCGGGCAGACTGTACGTAGCGGGCATTGACTGGGGGCGCAGCCACGACTACACGGTCATGACCGTGATGGATGCCGAAACATGCCGTCTCGTCGCGCTGGATCGGTTCAATCAAGTGGGCTGGGAGCTTCAGCGCGGACGCCTGAAGCTGCTGTACGAACGCTGGCAGCCGAGCGCCGTCTGGGCAGAAGAAAACAGCATTGGCTCGGTCAATATTGAAGCGCTGCAGGCGGAAGGACTGCCAGTGCGCCCCTTCAAAATGACGGCGGCGAGCAAAGCCCCGCTGATCGAAGGACTGGCGCTGGCAATCGAGCGCGGCGAGCTAACGCTGCTGCCCGATCCGATCCTGCTCACCGAACTGACCGCCTATGAGATGCGCCGCTTGCCGGGCGGCGGCTATCGCTTCAGCAGCCCACCGGGGCTGCACGACGACTGTGTGATCAGTCTGGCGCTGGCGTGGCATGGGGTTCGCTATCGCGGCGCGGGGATTGATTTTGCGTAGTGGCTGTCCGCCTGTGGCTGATCGCTGAGCGCTCTTTAACAATTGATCGCTGCCCGCGTCTGCACCACGACGATAACCGCGTGTGGACGGCAGAGGCAGCGGACATGCTGGCATCAAACATGTACTCGTAGGGGCGACCCGCCGGGTCGCCCGCGATGCGTGCTTGACCGACAAGCCGAGAAGGGCGAGGCGGTGCCTCGCCCTACGGGCGTTGGTAGCGGATCAGCGTATCGCCACGTAGATATTGACGACGTTCGGTTCAGCCGGATCGTACATCTCGAAGTCGAAGGTATAGGCGCGGAGGTACATCGGGTTATCGGCGAAGTAGTCGTTAATTTCCCGCCACAGCTCGGTGCCTACAGCGGTCATTCGCTGCGGTCCGGTGAATACCATGTACTCGCCTTCCGGGATCATCAAGCCGACCATTCCCGACGGCACGCAGTGCAGGCTGGCGACTTCGACGCCGATGATATGCGAGAATTCGCCCATTTGTCCGTTGACGTAATGGGTGTAAATGCCGAACACGTCCTCGCCAATGCAGTCGGGAATGCGCCGGGCGAGATTCTGACCGTAAAAGTGTTCCCAGTGCTGGGGAATACGCGCGCTGGAACGTTTCGCCTCCAGGCGGCTTTGCGTTCGGACTTCCGTACCGATGATATACATCGGATCGAGCGTGAGGATCTCAGGCTGCATCATCGACACCTTACCTCGTTTTATGAGTGCTGATGCCTCTATTATATCGAACTTTTGTTCTAAATTTACAGGGCAAAAATCGAACCAAACGGGCAGGTTAGAAAATTGTGTCAGCATGAGGCTTTCTCGGCGCGAAAAACGCAGCCTCTGCTGTCCAAAGAGAGGATATTTTAGGGGTAGGGGCTGCTTATAGAAGCTGGACAGCGGCGGAGATGCGCTTTCAGACGGTATCCTGCTCAGGTTGAATCCAGGGGGTGGGGCGTGGCAGCCAGCGCGGGACGTTCTGCTGGTAGAGGCGATAATCATCCCCAAAACGCCGCGCCAAGCCGGGTTCCTCAGACAGTGGGATGTAGACGATGTTGATGACAAAGACCAGCAGACACCAGATCAGCAGCGGCGGCGAGCCGAGCAGCACCGCTTCGCCCAGCAGGATGGCGACCACGCCGCTGATCATCGGGTTGCGGACGTGGCGATAGACGCCCACCACGACCAGTTTCCGCGTTGGGTCCCAGGGTGCCAGCGTGCCTTCGCCAATAGTGGCGAACAGACGCACCGTTCCAACCACCAGCGCCAGCCCCGCCGCGATAATCCCAAGTCCAGCGATCAGCATCAGCAGCCCCGTCGGGAAGGGCTGCCGCCAGCCGGGATAATAGCCGCCAGTTGTGGCAAGGATGATCAGCGGAACAATCACCGTGACCGTAAAGGGAAGCATCAGCGCGGCGCGTATTTGCCTGAACACCAGACCGCCTTAATTCAACCTGAAAATAGCCATCAGGGCTGCTGCTGGGCGACCTGCTGCTCGTGTGCCAGCAGCGTTTCGCGGGCGGCTTTACCCCGGCGGGTGTAGTAAGCCGTTGGCTCGCCGTCCTTGCGGTTGGTTCGATGGCAGGGGATGATGACCGCGACCGGGTTGGCGTTGATGGCTTTGGCGACGGCGCAGGCTGCCTTCGGCTGACCGATGGCTTCGGCAATCTGCTGGTAGGTTCGGGTTTCGCCGTAAGGAATCCTGCGCAGTTCATCCCACACGCGAAGCTGGAAGGTAGACGCCCGCAGATCCAGCGGCAGCTTGAGATGGGGTTCCCAACCGTCAATATGGGCGACGATCTGCTCCATCCACTCGCACATGCCGAAGCGGTTGCGGTGGAACATCGCCAGCGGGTATTCAGAGAACAGGACGGCTTCGAGTTCGGCGTCGCAATCCTCGCTGGACGGATCTCCTAGGTGGATAGCGCAGACGCCGCGCTCGGTTGTGCCGACCAGCAGGCGACCGAGCTTGCAATCGACAATCGTGTACTCGATCACCATGCCTTCGCCGCCGCGCCGGTATTCCGCCGGAGTCATGCCCAAACGCTCGTTGGTGTGTTCATAGAGACGGCTGCTGCTGCCATAACCCGCCGCATACAGCGCGTGGGTGACATTGCTGCCGTCTCGCAAATGCGCTTTCAGCATTTCAAGGCGGTAAGCGTCGGCGTACTGGCGCGGGGTAATGCCGGTTATCTTCTTGAAGGTGCGCTGCAAATGAAACTGGCTGAGGTGAACGTGGTCGCTGATTTCCGACAGAGTCGGCGAATCCGGCACGCGCTCCTCGATATAGTTGATCACGCGCTGCACGAGATCCAGTTCAGGGATATTCGTATTTATCAAGGCGCACCTCGCGTCTGACTGTGTTTTCAGGATAAAAAAACTTATCCTGTCCGTCTATAACCATTGCTAAATATGGGCGTCTGCATCGGCGAATGACCGCTGGCAAGGTGCCGGGCTGCTTCCAGAATTTCGTCGGCTGGCGTGTAGCGCGAGAGGGCGTAAACGCCGTCGATGCGCGGCTGGGCGGGCTGTAGATCATCGACCAGCAGCAGGATCGGACGGGCATCGACCGAGCGCAGGTGAATGACAACTTCGGCGCTGTAGCTGACGCCGCTATCGACGATGATGACGTTCGGTAGATAGGTGATATACATGCCCAGCGCCTGCGTCATGTGGTCGGGCAAATAAACATAGCCACCATCCAGTTCAGCAGCGGCGCGGATGTCTTCGCCTTGCTGGTTGTCGCCAATATACAGAATGAGCATATCTTGCAGCGTCATGTTAGTAATCCCTTTCGCTGATCACATGATCGTGTGAGGTGATGCCATACTGCTGACGTGCTCTGGAACGCGCGCCAGGGGCAAAGCCGCGCTCTGCCCCGGGCGAGTCGGTAAGCCTGCGTGGATTTAGATGCTGACCGGATTGGGCTGCGGTAACTGGGGCTGTGATTCGGCAGCTTTGCGCTCGCGCTCCATTTTAAGCAGGGCACGCTTGCGATCCGCGCCCCAGCGGTAGCCCGTTCGCCTGGTCGCGTCGGTTGGATCGGGGACGCCGGCATTGACGACCCGATGGCAGGGGACGATGAGCGCCGTCGGGTTGGTCGCGCACGCCTGTCCGACCGCGCGGGCTGCCGTGGGCTGACCGATATGCCGGGCAAGCTCCGAGTACGTCCAGGTTTCGCCATAAGGAATCTCACGCAGCGCCTGCCACACGCGAAGCTGGAAGGCGGTGCCGCGCAGGTCAAGCGGCAGATCGAGATGTGGCTGCCAGCCGCTGAGATAGGCGATGATGTCCTGCGCCCAGTCGTAGAGTTCCTCATCGACGCGCCGGAAGGTCGCGGCGGGGTACTCCCGGCGCAGCGCCTGTTCCAGATCGGCATCGCTGTCGTTCAGATAGACGGCGCAGATTCCGGCGTCAGTCGCGCCAACCAGCAGCCGACCAAGCGGGCTGTCGCAGATCGTATAGGCTATTTCCATGCCAGCGCCTCCTTTGCGGTAAGTTCCGGGAGTCATGCCGAGATGTGCCACCGCGCGTTCGTAGACATTGCTGCTGGAACTGTAGCCAGCTTCATAGAGCGCATCGGTGACGGTATCGCGCGCGCGAAGCTGCAACTTAAAGCGCTGCACGCGGCATGAATCGGCATATTGTTTGGGCGAAACCCCCATCACCCGCTTGAAAATCCGCTGGAGATAAAACGGGCTTAGTCCCACATGAGCGCCAATTTCCGCGAGCGTCGGCGAATAGTCGCGCTCGCGGATGTACTGGCAGGCGCGTTCCACCACTTCGGCGTCGGCGGACAGCGCGTTAGGGCGGCAGCGCTTGCAGGCGCGGTATCCGGCGGCTTCGGCGTCATACGGCGTGTCGTAAAATGCCGCGTTTTCACGCCGGGGTTTGCGGGCGGGACAGGATGGACGACAGTAGATGCCCGTTGAGCGCACCGCCATCACGAAACGACCATCATAGCGAGCATCACGCGACAGCGCCGCTTCCCATCGTTGGGCATCCGACAGGTCGTTCGATATCCGATCAGGCGTCAACACAGGATTGCATCTCCTGGGGACTGATTAGCGGTCGGGTGGCTGCCGGGTGTTGAGTCTGGAGTCGGCTGCTCATGGCAGCCAGCAGCAGCCGAAACTGCCGGGCGAGCGGCTGGCGGCGGCTTCCCTGAACAGAGCGCGCAAGCCTTCGCGCATCAGCTTGAGAGCGCAGTTCGTTCTGCCGCGTCTGGGCGATATATTCCCACATGGTGATCCTCCTCATCTACAGTAACAGGTTACAGGAAATGATCAGCGCGATCTATCCGTTTCTTGCGCTGATAAGCGTTTGATTGTTTCTGGCGCGAAAGAGGTGGATGCAGCGGGGCGAAGGGGATACCGCCCCGCTGGAATGCTGGCTATTTGGGAAGGTCGGAACTCATGGGTGGGATTTCGGGATGAATGGGATTGTGCGACATCGGCGGCCCGTCGGGCGGTTCCAGCGGCGGGTTTTCGGTCAGCGGCACTTCCTCCGCGTCTGGCACTTCGACCGGGTGGTTCGGCTTGGTATCCTCATCTGACCATTCGGGACGTGCTTCCGGTTCAATCGGCGTGTGATTAGACATGGTCGTTCCTCCTCTAGTCTAGTGGATCGTCGGAGGGGACGGTTGGATCGGTGACCGGCGGCGTTGGCGGATCGATCTGCGGTGGAAACGGCGGCGTGATTTCCGGCGGCGTGGGCGGCTGGATCTCGGGCGGCTGCGGCGGGTCAATTACTGGTGGCGATGGGGGATCGATGGTGGGCGGCTGTGGTGGGTCGATGATCGGCGGCTGCGCGGGCGGCTGTGGTTGGGGCGGAACATTGCTCATCAACAGCATACTATCCTCCTCACGATCACCTGCATTGTAACGTAACCGGCAATGAAAGAGAAGTTCGTGACCTAAAAGACTGATGAGAAAGGGGCGATATAGTATCGACGGCTAGAGCAACGACCCTATTACCCCATCGTGAAATGGCGAGTATAATTGGATTGCCGGGAACGATGTAATCTGTGCTGCGTCACGTGGCAGCCATAGTCGTGGAATTTCACCACTCTTTATTTGTCACCGTTAGCACAGTAAATGCCGAACAGATTTGAAGCTGTTGATCCCAGAGGCTGCGCTGTCATCTGTACTGATGAAGTATGGAAGTGGCATGTTCTCAGCAATCGTCCGTTCATGGAAGGCTGGGAAAATGAAGTGAAGGCAGCTATCGAGCAGCCAACATTCGGCATTTTCCAGGACGCACATCGACAACATCGGCACATTTACTATCGACTATCTGAGGGCAAGCAGCGTTACATGAAAGTAGTCGTGGAGTTTAGCGCCGATAACTCCGGTAACGTCATCACGGCATTCCCAACAGACTCAATGAAAGCGGGAGAGAAACTCCTATGGACGAGATCAAACGCCTAGTTTCAACCGAAGATTTGCGGACAACGCTGTTAGTACGGTTGGCGAAAGAGCATCACCAATCTCTTTTCGTCAAATATGATAGCGCGTCCGATACGTTGATCGTCCTTCTAGTGTCGCCGGAACTTGAAACCGTTGTCCACTATGTGGATGATCATGTAGCGCTCCTGTATCTACCTGACACATTCGAAATTGTGGGGCTACAGGTAGAGGATTTCGAATACAGTTTTGTTCCCCAACATGAGGCTGTCAGCCGCCTGTGGCGACTTAGCGATACGGGTATCAAATTGGATAACTTTGGTGACATGATACTTGCGGTCGAGAAGATAAAACCGGCAGTTGCCCGTGAAGTGCTGAAGGCTGCTGAAGCCATTGTAGGAGAACCAGCGGCGGAACTGGCAGCGCTGCTGGCATGAGCACGATGTAAACTCAGCAAAAAGGGGCGCAGCACGCGCCCCTTTGATTTTCCAACCGTTCTAAAAACCTACGCCCGTACCAGCCCGTTGGCGCTGTTGGTCACCGCGCCGTCGTCTGCCTGCGACACGAGGCGGGCGTACTTCGCCATCACGCCGCCGATATAGTGCGGCGCGGGCGGCTGCCACTCGTGCTTGCGTTCGGTGAGTGCTTCGTCGCTCAATTCCACGTTCAGGCTGCGGGCTTCGATATCCACAGTAATGATGTCACCTTCGCGCAGCAAGCCAATCGGTCCGCCAACGGCGGCTTCGGGGGCGACGTGTCCGATCATCAAGCCGCGTGTCGCGCCGGAGAAACGACCATCGGTGATCAGCATGACCGAGCCGCCCAAGCCCTGCCCGACCAATGCCGCCGTCACCTGAAGCATCTCCTGCATACCGGGTCCGCCGATGGGTCCTTCGTAGCGGATGACCACCACATCACCATCATGGATTTCCTGCCGCTTAACTGCCTCGAAGGCTGCCGTCTCGCTGTTGAAAATTCGGGCGGGTCCCCGGAACGTCTGCGGCTCTGTCCCCTTCAGCTTGACGACGCCGCCGTTCGGGGCGAGGTTGCCTTTGAGGATATGCAGACCGCCGCTTTCGTGGATCGGGTTGGAAAGCGGGCGAATGACTTCCTGACCCGGTGTTTCGCGAGCGCTGACGGCTTCTTCTGCCAGCGTCTTGCCGGTTGCGGTCAGGGCGCTGCCGTCGATATAGCCGCCTTCGAGCAGGCGCTGTGCCAGCACGCGGTTGCCGCCCGCCTGGTGCATGTGGACGGCGGCGAAACGTCCGGTTGGCTTGAGGTCACACAGCAGCGGCGTGCGCTTGCTGATGGCTTCGATGTCGTCAATCGTAAACGGAATGCCTGCCTCACGCGCGAATGCCAGCGTGTGCAGCACGCTGTTGGTGCTGCCACCGCTGGCGGCGACGGCGGCAATGGCATTATCGAGCGCTGTCCGCGTGATCAGCTTGCTGGGGCGCAGATCCTGTTCAATCATGCGCAGGATGAGTTCGCCCGCGTCCACCGAAATGCGGTCTTTGTCGGCGTCCATCGCCGGGATATCCGCCATGCCCATCGGGCAAACGCCTAGGAATTCCGCCGCCATGCCCATCGTATTGGCGGTGAACTGCCCGCCGCAGGCGCCGGGTCCGGGACAGGCGACGTCTTCCATTTCCTTCAGTTCTTCGGCGGTGACTTTGCCCGCCGTGTACGCGCCGATGTATTCATACACTTCCTGAACGGTCACGTCCTTGCCGCGATAGTTCCCCGCCGCGATTGAGCCGCCGTAGATCATGATTGAGGGAATATCGAGGCGAATCATCGCCATGATCGTGCCCGGCATAGTCTTGTCGCAGGCGGCGAGCGTGATCAACCCGTCGAAATAGTTGCCGCGCGCCACCAGTTCAATCGAGTCGGCAATCACTTCCCGGCTGATGAGTGAGGCTTTCATGCCCTCGGTGCCCATGGTGATGCCGTCGCTGATCGAGACGGTGTTAAATTCCAGCGGTGTGCCCCCGGCGGCGCGAATGCCTTCCTTCACTTTGGCGGAAAGGCGGCGCAGGTGAAAGTTGCAGGGACCGATTTCCGTCCAGGTATTGGCAATGCCAATAAGCGGCTTTTGCAGATCATCATCGGTCAAGCCGATGGCTTTGAGCATAGCGCGCGCGCCAGCGCGGTCGGTGCCTTCAAGCAGGGGGCGGCTGCGCGCATTGAGAGCCGCCAAAGCATCACGCACAGATGGTGAGTCAGTCATCATGAACTCCTGAACCAACAATTTATAGTGTAGGGAATACGATACCCCGCTTAGGGGAAGATTACCAGAGAGCAGGTGGGATTGTAACGCAGGTGTGGCGATCCATACGAACACCGCGCGAGAGCGTCAGCGCTGTATAATAATGGTGTATGAAGATCAGCAGGAGGTGGGACGATGATGCTGGATGAACTGATGAAGGCGGTAGACAGACTGTCGAATGAGGAACTGCGCCAACTGCGCGATTATGTCAACCAGTGACACACTGACGAGGAGGAGGAAACCGAATTACTTACAGGAACGATGAATGTCGATGCTCTCATGCGCGCTGTTGATGAAATCCGCGAAGGACTGACAGAAGCAGAAATTGACGAAATGATCGCTGCCATGAATGAAGAATACATTGAGCCTTTCGATGAATCTGAGTGGCAGGAATGATCTACATTTTTGATACCAACGCTATTAGTGATGCTATCAAGAAAAATCCAGTAACGGTTAACCGGCTTCGTGAACATCAGGATGAACACATTCTATGTTTGTGTCCGCCAGTTCACTACGAAATTCGGCGTGGATTGTTAGCAATCTCGACAACTGCTCAGTTGCATATATATGAAACACAAGTACGTCGGCAGTTTGCCTGGACACGATTAAAAGACGCCGATTGGGAACAGGCGGCGCGTTTCTGCCCAAAAACGCGCCGCAAAGGCAAGCAGTTATCCGATGCTGATTTGCTACTGGCAGCATTGGCAGTGCGGCTAAACGCGATCATCGTCAGCGCAGATGATGATTTCGATGCTCTGCCCGTAGAACGTGAGAACTGGCGGAGCTAATTACTGCATCTTCACCCTGTCGGCATCACTTGGTATGCCATTTTGCGGAAAATCCGTTCAGACGGACTAACCCCGTTTCCGCTTGCGGTTTTCGTATGCGCCGCCGGACAGACTGCCGATGTCGATCAGGAAGGCGATCACGACAATCACCCACTCAATGCCGCCGATACCATCGGGCGCTAAGAACACATATGCCAGCAGCGTCCAGGGCAGGAAGAGCAGCCCAAGAACGGGCACGATGAGATTATCAAACACCAGCCAGCGTGACGGCTCAACCAACGACCAGATGATCGCCGCAGCGCGCGGTCCAATCAGCAGTAGAATACTAATGACACAGCACATGTTTGCCCCCTGGCGATAGTGCCTCAGCCGATGCAATGGAACTCACACACTTATACGTCAGGCGGCGAATTTTGTTGCAGCCAGGGTGAAAACAGGCAAGCCGATTCAGGGCAAACTGGCGAGCAGCAGCCCCGTTCCAACCACGATCAACATCTGCGCCGGTCCGTAAGTCAGCCATACCCAGTCGTCTATCCAGCGGAAATATGTCTGATTGAACAGCCGCGCCGCCAGAATCAGATCGCTGATCAGAAACAGCAACGCGCCGAGCGCCATCGGAAAGAACCGTCCGTCATGCAGCGCCAGCCCGCTGGCAATCCCCGCCGTCGTCGCCAGCAGCAGGGCGTAGGGCAGCGCCGCCAGATGCAGCGTGCCGCGCTCAGTCGATGGGCGATAGATGACGAGGTACCAGCAGACCAGCCCCACCAGCCAGAAGGCGATCAGCGCCCCCCATCGCGCCGTTGACGCTTCCAGCCCCAGCCGATCCGCCAGCCGCAGAAACGCGGCAATGTAGGCGATGTGCCCCAGCCCAAACGCGCCAATACCACCGAGTACGTGGCGTTCGTCCTTCAGAATCAGCTTCGCCATGAACAGGTCGCCGATGAACCCCAGCGTCATGCCGTTGGCGACCAGCAGCGCGGCATCTGCTGCCGGTGATTCGCGGTGAATCAGCGCGAAGCTCCAGGCGACGATCACTAATACCAGTGACGAAAGCATCCGCGTCGGGCGGGGCATTCGCCGCGTGCGTTCAGCATCGGCTGAACCCAACAGCCCGCCAAACAGTAGCAAACCCCAGAGGATAATCAGTGCAGGCAGCCAGAAAGACCCCATTGTGCTCCTTGATCCTATTCTGCCATGTAAACTACAATCTGCGTCAATTGTAGCTCGTTGCGGGGGCAATAGCTCAGTAAGGAACACATTCGAATGCGCTACTTCACACGACTCGTCGTCATCAACGCCGTGATTTGCGCTGTCTTCGCGGCAGTTTTTGCGATACCCATTGGGCGGCTTGAGGTGGGACTGGTCGCCGGGCTGTCATTTGGTATTCTGATCGGGCTGCTCGTTGAAGTGGTTTTCCAGCGCTGGAAAGGACGCTGGCTCTACCGGCGCAGGCTGCTGTTTCTCGTCCTGCTGGAAGTGCTGCTCACGCTGTACGTGCTAATGCCCGCATATCTCGCCTACTTCGGCTTGCGTCCGGCGCGAATTGCCGTGGCGGCGATGCCTGAAGAATGGCTTGACAGCGCGGAAGAAGTCGCGCTGGAGACGAGCGACGGCATTATGCTTTCGGGTTGGTATCTTCGCTCGCAAAACGGAGCGGCGATCATCACGCTGCATGGACTCGGTAGCAACCGCCTGGGAGTGCAGCCATACGCTCGTATGCTTGCCGAACACGGCTATGGCGTGCTGATGATGGATATGCGCGCGCATGGCGCAAGCGGCGGTGAGATATTTGCGGATGGATGGAATTCCGCTGCCGACTTTACCGTGATGGCTCAATATCTTCATTCGCGTCCAGAGGTTGAGCGCATTGGCGCGCTCGGATTATCCTCCGGGGCAGTGGCAATACTCCACGCCGGCGCTGATGACTCATCGATTGAAGCCTTTGTCGCCGATGGAACGGGCGTTGCGGCAGCGGCGGATTTGCTCGAGCCATTAACGCCGCATCCTGCCATAGCATGGCTGCTGGTGCCGGATTACTGGATGAGCTATCGTTTCACGGCATTATTCACCGGGCTGACGCCTGCGCCATCGCTGCGGGAGCAGGTCAGACGTATTGCGCCGCGCCCCATTCTGTTTATCGCCGGAGCAGCGGCGATGTGGGAAGCAGAGCTTGCCGCGAAATATGCCGCCAGCGCGGGCGATTCAGCGGAAGTATGGGTGATACCGAACGCCGGACACATCGCCGGAATCGTCACGGCACCGGATGAATATACCGCCCGCGTGATCGCGTTTCTGGATGGCGCTCTGTTAGCAGAAACCTAAGGCGCATTGTCGCCGTCTTTCCAGAGCGAAGTGAACACGCTGAAGAATTTGCTGTTAAAGCGTTTGCGCCAGATACTTCAGGGTATGCTCATGTGAAATGGTATCAGGAGGAAATTATGATGCTCAGACGGATACTGACGTGGATCTTCAGAGTCTTCATCCTGCAATATGTCGTTCGGATAGTACAGCGTCTGCTCACGCGCGGGCGCTAAAGTTTGCAGGCGAACGTTTAGCCGCGCTCGCCTGCAAGCCGCCAGATGCGGCTGTCGCTATTCGGCGGCGCTGACCACCTGAAGCTTCTCTACCACCTGAGCCAGCACCTCCGGCGGGCGGTAGCCGGATACCAGATACTGGTTTTCGAACACCAGCGCTGGCACGCCGCTGAAACCATATGCCTGCGCCTGCTCGATATCGGCATCGACCTCGGCTACATAGCGGGGATCAGCGAGGGCGGCGACCAGCGTCTCGCCATCCAGCCCAACCTGAGTCGCAATATCCTTCAGCACCTGCACGTCCTCGATGTCGCGTCCTTCAAGCCAGTAGGCGTCGTTAAGGGCGGCGTGAAAAGCTGCGCCAACGTCCGCGCCCTGCGCCTCGGCGTATTTGTCGGCGATCAGCGCCGGGCGGCTGTTCACTCCCATCGGACCAAACTGCACTTCTACCCCAAACTGCTGGCGCAGCATGTCGGCAAGCTGCGGCTGCGTTTCGGCAATGCGTTTCTGATATTCCGGCGGAACTGGCGGCGATCCCTGCGGGCGCAGCTCGAACGAGTGCCAGCGAACGTCTATCTCGTAGTTCTGCGCTAACTCCTTCAGGCTCAGGGACGCGGCATAGCAAAACGGGCATACGAAATCTGACCATACGTCAATACGGATCGGCATTACTGCTCCTTACATTACGGATTTGTACCAGTGTGCTCAAGCGAGGGATACAGTGGCGCTTGAGAGCCACAGTTTATTGACGCTGCGAGACTGCCAATAATTACCAGATTGTTACGTCTTCCAGGCAGAACGGCGTCCTAGACTTCACGAACGCGCTGGTAATGCAGGTTTTCATCGACGCCGAGTTCGCGCAGGGCGCGGCGCACGCGCTCGACATCCGCCGTGTCGTCGGCATCACAGGTGACGACGTGAATGACGCGGTCATCCTTGTCTAAGCCCATCTCACGAGCCGCTGTCGAAACCTTCGACTTGTAGCCCAGCCTGCCCGCTTTGGTGGCGTCCTTGATCTTCGCCCACAGGGCGTCCACTTCCGGCGCGGTGGTGGTGATGATCCAGCGTCCGGCGCGCGGCGTCGGGGCGTCGCCCTCGGTTTCGCGCTTCGCCTCAATCCAGTACATGCCCGCGACCTGCGACGGAATCGTGTCGTCGTCGTGCTGCAAACGCGCCCGCTGTATCAGGGCGATCAAATCCAGATCGGGTTTATCGGATGGTTTCATTCTTCCTCTGCTTTCGCCAGGGGTAGCTGGAAGCCAAAGACGCTGCCCTGCCCGTCGTGGCTGCGGAAGCGGATGCTGCCGCCGTGAAACTCGACCAGCCGCTTGACCACGTACAGCCCCAGCCCGATCCCGTCAACGCCCTCAGTGCGGCGGGTTTTGACGCGGTAAAAGGGCTGAAACAGCCGCGCCTGATCGGCTTGGGCGATGCCAATACCGTCATCTTCCACTTCCAGCACCGCCCAGCCGCGATCCGCGTCAGCCAGCCGCTGAAGCCGCAGCGTGATATGCCCGCCTTCGGGCGTGTATTTGATGGCATTCGACAGCAGGTTATCAATCGCCTCGTGCAGTTCCGTCTCGAAGCCGCAGACTGCCAGTTGACCGTCCGGCAGCGACGCATGGAGCGTGTGTCCGTTCCGCTGTGCCACATCGCGGATATCGCGCAGGGCGTTCCGCGCCAGTTCGTCCAGATAAACGATGCTTTCCGGTTTATCGTGCGCCGATTGTACTCTATCGAGCGTCAGGATGTTGGTTGCCATGCGCTGCATCCGGTGGATGGCGGTGAACATCGCGTCAAACATGAACCGGTGTTCATCGGTCATCGCCCCGGCGAAATCTTCAGCCAGAATTTCCAGGTAGCTGTTGACGACGCTGAGTGGGCTGCGAATATCGTGCGTGGCGACCCGGATGAGGTCGGTCTTAAGCTGTTCGAGCTGGCGCAGTTCGGCGAGCTGTGCCTGGGATAGTTCATACAGGCGGGCATTATCGAGCGCGGTCGCCACGCGCGCGGTCAAAAACTGCATGAACTCGAACAGTTCCGGCGGGAACTTCTCAGGATCGGCTGTTTCCAGATTGAGGATGCCTAACAGCGTTTCGTGAGACAGCAGCGGCAGCGCCATTTGCGCCTGGCTGCCAGCGTCCCGCGCGGCATTCGCTGCGTATTCCGCCCGCTGGCTGCGTATCACCCGCCCGATGACGCCGCTGCCCGCGTCTACCTGCGGCACGTTCGCATAATCGCCAAAGGTGTGCTTCAGAACAATCGTGTCGCCTTCGATCAAGCCGATGAAGGCGGCGTCCGCCCCTGACAGCCGCACCGCCGCGTTCAGCGCCGCCGACAGCACGCGCTCGGCGCTCCGCGCCTGGCTGAGGGCAATATCGAGATCCTGCATGATCATCTGCATCGAGAAGCTGGTGTCCCCGTTCCCGTGATGGCTGAGGCGCTTCTGCTCCATAGCGGCGAACCTTCCCTAGAGTTCCATTTCAACCATACCACAACCAGTCGTCGATTTTCGCAAACTTTTGCGCTATCAGGAGGTCAAAATGTTCAACTGGCTGTCATCACAATTCCATTCGCTGCGCCGTGGTCTGCGTCCCGCCCCGCATGTAGCGGCGGTCGCCGTTCATAACAGCCTGCGCTGGTCTGATCCGGCGCTGGCAGCGCATACTCAGGTTTACCAGCAGTCGCCCTGGGTCTACGTCGCTGTCAACCGGATCGCCGAGGCTGCCGCGCTGGTACCGCTGCGCGTCTTCCGCCTGGAAGGAGAGCGCCGCGTTGAGGTGGAACGCCACCCCCTCGAAAGGCTGCTCGACGCGCCCAATCCCTATCTCAGCCGCTTCGAGTTATTTGAGCAGACCGTCGGCATGTTGGAGTTATGCGGCAACGCCTATTGGTTTCTGGCGGGCGATGGACAGGGCGCGCCAACTGAAATCTGGTGTCTGGCACCGGATCGCGTCACCTGCGTGCCCGACCCGACGCGGTACGTTCGGGGCTACTTATACGAAATCGACGGGCAGCGCATCCCGCTGGAGCCGGAGGAAGTGGTTCACTTCAAGCGCTGGCATCCGGCAAGCGACTATTACGGGCTGTCGGCGCTGGAAGCGGCGCGGCTTGCCATCAGCAGCGACCGCGCCATGTCTCAGTGGAATCATAACACTTTTGGCGAGGCAAACGGGGTTCCGGCGGGGATCGTCACCATCAAGGATTTTGTTTCTGACGCCGACTTTGAGCGCCTGAAACGCGAATGGCGGCAGAGCTACGGCGGACCGCAGCGCCGGACGGCGTTTTTGCGCGGCGGTGGCATCGAGTGGCAGAACATCGGCTTGAGCCACCATGAGCTTGATTTTCTTCAGGGGCGGCGGGCGCACCGCGATGAAATTCTGAACGTGTTCGGAATTCCTATCGGCTTGATCAGCGAAAACGCGACTGAAGCCAACGCTACCGTCGCCGAGCGCCAGTTCATCGAACGGACGCTTTATCCCAAGCTGGCGCGGATCGCCCAGAAGATTTCTCAGGAACTGCTGCCGTTCTGGGCGGGCGATTACGTCGCCGAATTTGAGGACATTCGCCCGACTGATACCCAGGCGCGGCTGGACGAGATTCACGCCGCTTATCCGGTGTTGAGCATCAACGAGATTCGCGCCCGCTATTACGACCTGCCGCCAGCAGCGTGGGGTAATCTGCCAGTGGGCGCGGCTGCCCCCGAAACGCCAGCAGCGGCACAGCCGACCACCGCCGCGCCCACGCCGCCCGCCGAGCCTGAACCGGCGGTGACCGTCAAGGCTGCTCTGAACGAGCTTCGCCGTTGGGAACGCTTCGCGCTGCGGCGTGGTACAGCGGCGCGTGGGCGTAAATTTGAGGTGCGAGTTCTGCCAGACACGATTGCATTTGAGGTTTCGGCGGGGCTGCTGGGCGCGGAAGCCGCCGATGACGTTCGGGCGGTATTTGCGTCTGCCCGCGTCGCGCTTTTGGGCGAAGACAGCGAACGTCCGTCCGAAGCGGCGCTTGAAGATCAGGGGCTGATGCTGGATATGCCGTTGACGGCGTCGGCGACGTAGCCGGCGCGCCCGTCGTCGGTGGTCACCAGATACCAGCGGTAGCCGTCGGCGCTCACCGGCTCCTCCTGAATGGTGAGCACAGCCCCGAAGTTGACGACGCCCACCGGTTCGTTGTTGATGCCTGGCGCGGGGCGCAGGTTGATCTCCGTCGCCACGACGCTCACTGTCTGACCAATGGCGAAGGTCGTTTCGGTTGGCGTGGGCGCGGCGGGCGGTACTGCCGCTGCCGGGTTGGCGCTCGGCGGCGGCTGACCCCGCACCCATTCCACCGCCAGCGCGCCCGCCACCGCCTGGGTGATCTCGCGCGCCTGTCCGTTCACCTGCGCCACGTAGTAGCGCGGTACGCCGCCTTCCGGCACCACCAGCAGGACGGCACTGTGATCCGGACTCCAATCCACGCGGGCGGGCGCGGCGCTGCCAATCGTCCCGGTCAGGGCGGTGCCGTTGGTGTCGTACAGCGCCATCGCGCCGCCTGCGCCGCCGAACGAGCCGAGCATGACCACCTGCCCGCCGGGGCGCTCGACCGCGCTCTGCACCCACAAGCCGCGTGATGAGCCGTCGAACAGCATCTCTTCCTGCCCACTGGCGCGGTTGATGCGCCAGACGCCTACCTGTCCTGCTCCGTTCGCGCCGCTGGCGATGATGCCGCTTCCGTCCTGCGCCCACGAAGCGAAGTCATAGCGGTAAACCGGCTGGCGAACCTGGGCATAATTAGGGTCAGGCACAGCATCCACGACGATGAATCCCTGCCGGTTCTCATCGGGAAGCTGGACGGTGACGAGGATGCCGCTGCTCTGAGCGTTCCACTCAAAGCGCAGGCTGCGCCAGCGGAAGGGTCCGTCGCCCGCATCGACAATGCTGCATGAAGGTTCGGGCGGGCAGTCGCGCAGCAGTTGGTAGGTCGGATCGGTTTCCGTCTCTCGGCGCGGCTCAAGATACCAGATGCCGTCATTTTGCAGGTCGTTATCATGGAAATCGTCGCTGTCGGTATCCACCAGGAACGCCAGCAGTCGTCCGTCTGGCGACCAGGCAACCTGGGTGACATTGGCGTTGTTCTCTCGCGCCGACGGCGGCACATTGTCCGAGAACGGCGAGAAGGTCATGCGCGCGCGCCCGCCGCCAGAAATATCGCTGACCAGATAGAGCAGCCCGCTGGTATCCACCGTCGCGTAGCGGTTCGGGTCAACCGGGTTGCGGGCGAAGCTGGTGGTGCTGCCCGGCAGGCTGAAGGCGCTGGAATTCAGCACGCCGTTGCTGGTGGAGAGCGCGAACGAGAAGGTGGACGGATCGGCGGTGATCAGGGTGGGCAGCGGCGTCGGGTTGATCACTTCCAGCGTGGGCGGCGTCGGCAGCGGCGTTGACGTCAGCGCTTCCAGCGGCGTCACCTGAATGGTGACCTGTGTGCCGGGCGCGGCGGTGACCAGCGTCGGCGTCGTGTCGAGCGTCGGCGGAATGCCGGGCGTGGTGGTCGGCGGCGTCACCGGCACCAGCGTCAGTTCCGGGCGCTCGCCCAACGGCACAATGCCACCTTCACCTGTCGGCGTCAGCGACGGCGGCAGCGGTGTCGCGCTCGGCGTGGGCGTGAATGTCCGCGAGGGCAGCGGCGTATCCGTTGGCGGGGGCGGCGTCACCGTTGGTGAAAAGGTCGCCGTCGCGCCCAGCGTTGGCAGCGGCGTTGGCGTTGGCGGCGTGGTCGCGGTATTGGTCGGCGACAGCGTGAAGGTATTCGATGGCGGCGGCGTGGCGGTGGGCAGCGGCGTAAAGGTAGCGCTGGGTGTACGGGTGCGAGTCGCGCTCGGCGCTGGCGTATCGGTGGCGGTGTCCGTCGGGGTTGGCGTGGGCGTGTTCGTGTCGGTCGGCGTGAGCGTCGGGGTTGCCGTATCGGACGGCGTCAGGGTGAAGGTCGGCGTATCTGTCGGCGGCGGCGTGTCGGTCAGCGTCAGCGTCGGGGTTTGGGTGCGAGTCGCCGTCAGGGTAGGCGGCGCTGTTGCCGTCCGAAACGGCGTTTCGCTGGGAGTCAGCGTAGGGCGAACCGTCGGCGTCACCTGTGGAACCGACATATTGCAGGCTGCCAGCAGCAGCGCCAGCAGCAAAACTACGCCTCGCTTCATTGCGTCCTCGTCCTCCATCGTCCCATTATAAACGACGCCTGCCGCCCTGTGACCTACGGGTTGCCTACGCGGGTTGTCCTTTTGTCGCTTCATGAGTAGAGTCGTGAGGATTAGCGCTTACCAGATGCAAGCACACGCCGATGGTTTACTACGCCCAACTGATTGCGTCAATCCAGCGGAAACGACAGCGGTGGCTGGCGGCGCTTTTGCCGTTCAAAGGCGGCGCTGCCCGCATAATACTGCTGGCGTGGCTGGCGCTGGCGGTGCCGTCAGCCGCGCAGGAAGTCACGCCCGAAAACACCGGCGGCATCGCCTTTGGCACGCAGGTGGTTGGTCGGCTGAATGACGCCGCCCCGTTTGCCGAATACGTTTTTGAAGGGCTGCGCGGCGATGTGGTGATGGTGACGCTCGAAGTGACTGGCGGCGATCTCGATCCGCTGCTGACACTGGTCGATACCCGGGGCAGCCTGCTGGCGATGCGCGACGATACCTCGTCGGATGTGCCAGTCGGCGCGCGCGGAATCCGGCTGGAATCGCTGCGGCTGCCGGGCACTGGCGTCTATCGCATTCTGGTGGGGCGGTTCGGCTACGGGCTGGGCAGCACCGAGGGCGATTACCGGCTGACGCTGGAGCGCGTCGGCGCAAGCTCGGAATCGGGCAGCGCCCTGCGCTATGGCGATTCGCTCATCAACACGATTACCGACAGCCAGCCGCAGCTTTACTACAGCTTTCGGGCGCGGCGCGGCGACATCGTTTCGGTACAGATGCACCGCGTATCGGGCGATCTCGATCCGGTGCTTCAGGTTGTCAACCAGAACTCGTTCATCATCGCCCAGAATGACGACGTGCCCGGTTCCGGCTCGCAGGACGCTCAGATCACCAGCCTGATCATCGAACAGGACGGCACTTACGTCATCATCGCCTCGCGTTACGGACAGGGCGCAGGACGCAGCACCGGCTCGTTTGTGCTCACCCTCGAAGCGACCGACGTCAGCGGGCTGGGTTCGAGCGTACTGGCGGCGATAGACATCGACATCGGCGACACTGTCACCGGCGAAGTGACCGGCGAGCGCTACGAGCAGTATTATCGTTTCACCGGGCGGCAGAACGACGTGATCACCATCAGCATGATTCGTTCGGGCAGCGCCAGCCTCGATCCGGCGCTGGTGCTGGCGAACGCCGCCTTGCAGGAAATCGCCAGCAACGACGACAGCTTCGGCACGCAGAACTCGACCATCGAGAGCTTCACCCTGCCCGCCGACGGCGCGTATTACATCATCGCCACGCGCTACCAGCGGGCGGGCGGCACGACCAGCGGCGGCTTCATGCTGGAACTGGAAGCGGCAGGCGGCGGTGAAACCTTCAGCGGCGTGCCTGATGGCGTCCTGCAGCTTGCCTATGGCAGCAGCATTTCCGGCGCGATCAACGACGAGACGCCGCAAATCCTCTACAGCTTTCAGGGGAACGTCGGCGAAACCGTCAGCGTGATTATGACGCGCATGGATGGCAACCTCGATTCGCGCGTGTCGATTCTCGACAGCCAACTGCGCGAGCTGACGAGCGACGACGACAGCGGCGGCGACCAGAACGCCCGCATCGACCGCTTCGTCCTGCCAGAAAGCGGCACCTACTATATTCAAGCCTCGCGCTTCAGCGGTCAGGCGCTGCCCACCAGCGGCGGCTTCCTGCTGGTGCTTACGCAGCGGTTTGATTGATGGATAGTACAAGGAGCGAAAGATGAACGTTTTGGATGCCATTCAGGATAAACGCGCTGTCCGCCAGTTCAGCGACCAGCCAGTGCCGGACGAGGTGATCCGCCAGATTCTCGATGCCGGGCGGCGCTCGCAGAGCAGCAAGAACACCCAGCCATGGTCATTTGTCGTCGTGCGTGACCGCCACCTGCTGGAGGCGCTCTCCAAGACCGGGACGTATGCCGGGCATCTGGCGGGCGCGGCTTTCGCGGTGGTGCTGGTCGGCGCGACCGACAGCCGCTGGAACCACTTCGATCTGGGACAGGCTTCGGCTTATTTGCAGCTTGCCGCCTGGGAACTGGGCGTTGGCTCGTGCATCGCCGCGCTTCATCAGGAAGACGACGCCAGAGCGCTGCTCGGCATTCCGGCGGAAGCCAGCGCCTACGCCGCGCTGTCCTTTGGCTACCCGGCAGCCGACTTTACACCGGCGAAGATGGGCGGGCGCAAGCCGCTGGACGAGATCGCTCATTGGGAAAAGTGGTAGCCGCTACTGCTTCAGCAGCCAGAGAATGCGATCATACGAAATGAGGTAGTGGAACAGCACCACTGCGCCAAAGACAATCGCGGCGTTCGGCTGGTTGGCGGCGCCGATTCTGATACCAAATACCTGTATTATTGTCTCACATGCTCCATCTATTCTGATATGAACCCGGATGGATTGGATGGAACTTTTCGCGAGATTCCAGCGTTGTAAGAGTATGCGCGGTGATACCCCCGCATTCTGTACGAGCAAGTCTGAAGGAGTCTGCAATGTCTAAATTCCGCATCATTCCGGCATTGGCTGCCGCCATATTGGTGGCGCTGGTCGCGCCGATGACACTACCCGCTTCTGCTCAGGAACCCGACGCCGAGATCGCGGTGACGCTCGAACGCGGTGCCTGTTTCGGCTCATGCCCCATCTACAAGGTGACCGTCTACACCGATGGGACAGTTGTTTTCGAAGGCGAGCGCTTTGTCGAAGCGGAAGGTCGGCAGACCACTACTATTGAGCCGGAAGTGGTCGAGCAGTTGGTCGCTGGCTTTGAAGCGGCGGGCTATTTTGACTGGGAAGACGAATACACCGAAATGACCGTCAGCGATCTGCCGACGATCATCACGTCGGTGACTCGTAACGGCGAAACCAAGCAGATCACGCGCTACGCGGGCGACAGCAAAGCGCCGGCAGCGCTGCCCTATCTGGAAGCGTGGATCGATCTCGCCGCCTACACCGGTCAGTGGACGGGCGCGTCGCCCTGGCTCGATACCGTCATGTCGATGAATACGCCCGTCATGACCCTGGAGCGCACGCCCTGCTTCGGCATGTGCCCGGTCTACAGCGTGGCGGTCTTTGAGGACGGGACGGCGGTATACCTCGGCATTCGCCACGTTGCCCAGCCCGGCGTCCAGGTCACCAACGTCGATCCCGATCAGGTCGAGCTTCTGGCGTCGCAGATGACCGATCTCGGCTACTTTGAATGGGAAGACGAATATATGTGGCAGATCGTCACCGATCAGCCGTACACGATCACGACCCTGAACTGGGATGACCAGTCTAAGCAGATCACCCGCTACGATGGCGACCCGAACGCGCCGGTCGGACTGGTGCGCTTTGAAGACCGCATCGACCGCCTCGTGGACGTGGCGCAGTGGGTCAATCCTGCCGGGTAACGCCGCGAGCGCGCCGGGGTGGGTCGCGTTATCTGCCCCGGTGCTTTCGTCCTCGCCATCAAATCAATCCGCGAAAACCCCTTGACAAGCTAATATGATTAGACTATAAACTAATCACATTAGTAACAAGGGGAAAAATTGTGAAGATCACCCAACACGGCAAGTATCTGGTACAGCTCACGCGGCTGGTGGCGTTCAACAGCTTCCTGGTGCGTGAGGACGACGGCTTTACGGTGGTGGATACCAACATGGGCGGCAGCGCGGCTGGCATCATCAAAGCGGCGGAAACACTCGGCGCGCCTATTCGACGTATTACCCTCACTCATGCCCACATCGATCACGTTGGCTCGCTGGATGCGCTGAGCCAGCTTCTGCCGGAAGTCGAAGTGTCGATTTCCTCCCGCGATGCCCGTTTTATGGCGGGTGACATGAGTCTCGATCCCGGCGAACCCCAGGACAAGCTGCGCGGCGGCTATCAGGTGTGCGCCACCACGCCATCGCGGCTGCTCAAGCCGGGTGATTTTGTTGGCTCGCTGGAAGTGATCGCCAGTCCCGGTCACACGCCGGGGCATATTGCCTTTTTCGATCATCGTGACGGAACGCTGATTGCTGGTGACGCCTTCAGCACCCAGGCGGGCATTTCGGTGACGGGCACGCTGCGGCTGCTGTTCCCGTTTCCAGCTATGGCAACCTGGCACAAGCCCACCGGCATTGCCAGCGCCGAAGCACTGATGGCGCTCAAGCCAAGCCGTCTGGCGGTTGGGCATGGTAAAATAGTGGAAAATCCCGTTCCCGCGATGGGATGGGCGACAGCCGAAGCCAAGCGCCGTATCTATGGAAGTGACCATGCCCCCCAGAAAGTCTATTGATGCGCAGAAAGTGGTGCAGACCGCCGTCGCCCTCGCCGACGCGAATGGGTTTGAAGCCGTGACGCTGGCGAGCGTCGCCGAGGCGCTCGGCATCCGTATTCCGTCGCTTTATAACCACGTCGCCGGGCTGCCGGGACTGCGCTATGAAATGCGGCTGTGGGGGCTGCGCCTGCTTGCCGAACATATCCGGCGGGCGGCGGTTGGCAAATCGGGCGATGAAGGCGTGGGCAGCGTCGCCAGCGCCTACCGCGCCTTCGCTCACGCGCATCCCGGCATTTACGCGGTGACGCTGCGCGCGCCCGACCCGGACGAACACGATCTGATCGCCGTCGGACAGGAGATCATCGACGTCCTGTTCGCCATCCTGCGCCCTTACGGTTTCGACGACGAGGATATGCTGCACGCCATTCGCGCTTTTCGGAGCGTGTTACACGGCTTTGTCGATCTGGAAACATCGGGGGCGTTCAAAATGGCGCTCGATCTGGATGAGAGCTTTCGGCGGCTGGTAGAAGGCTTTATTGGCGGGCTGCACGCGCGGCAGCAGGCAGCAGCTGTGACTCGGTGAAAACCAGGGCGGTAAACTCGATACCGGGTAGTGCCATAACCCGCCTGATGGTGATTCACAGAATAAGTACGGCTTTTGTAGTCCGTTTCGTGAACGCTGGGGCGGTGGAGCCGGATGAGGGGAAATCCGCTTAGCAGTCGGCGCAGCCGTGTTCGTCTACAAAGACGCTGACTGTCTCGCCTTCGTGCCAGGCGACCAGCCGCTTGCCGTAAAGCTGCGCCAGAATATCGGTCTGGTAGACTTCCTGCGGCGTGCCCAGCGCGATCAGCCGCTGGCGCAGTGCCAGCACGCGGTCAAAGCGGTGAAACGCCAGATCGAGATCGTGGGTGCTGAGCAGAATCGTCAGCCCGTCACTGTTAAGCCGGTCAAGCACGTTCATCAGATCGGCTTGCGCGCGAACGTCTACGCCGCTGAACGGCTCGTCCAGCAGCAGGGTATCGGCGTTCTGCGCCAGCGCCCGGGCGATGAACACCCGCCGCCGCTGACCGCCGCTTAACTCGCCGACCTGTCGTCTGCCATAGGCTGTCATATCCACGCGCTCCAGCGCCGAGTCCACCCGCTGCCAGTCCGCCCGTGACGGACGGCGCAGCCAGCCGATCTGGCGGGCGCTGCCCATCATCACTACATCGCGCACCGTCACCGGAAAGTTCCAGTTCACATCTTCGTGCTGCGGCACATAGCCCAGCGTCGCCAGATCGCCCGCTACGGTGATCTGTCCCGACTGGTATCGCAGCAGACCGAGGATCGCCTTGATCAGCGTGGATTTGCCCGCGCCGTTGGGTCCGATGATGGCGACTTTGTCGCCCGCCATGACGCGGAATGTTACGTCATCAATCGCCGCGTCGCCGTTATAGCGAACGGTCAGATTGCGCACGTCAATCGCTGCCGGGTGGGCGTTGTGATTGGTGACCGGTCTTGCCGGAATCAGAGTTGTGAGTGTCATTCAGGGTTTCGGTTCGTCCATCCGCGCCGGGGCGCGCATCCTTCATCTTGCAGATGCGGCTGCCCCCGCGAAACTTACGTCGTTTATTCGCCAGCCAGCAGGGCGGCGGTGATCGTCTGCGCATTATAGCGCATGAGGTCGATGTAAGTGGATGCCGGACTGTCCGCGCCGCCCAGCGATTCGCTGTACAGGCTGGTCACCACCGCCGCGCCGGATTCCGCCGCCACCACTTCGGCGATCTGCGGGTTTGCCGAAACCTCCGCGAAGATGGCGGGGACGTGTTCGTCCCGCACCCGGATGATCAGTTCCGCCAGCGTCTGCGGATCGATTTCGCCGCCGGTGTTCATGCCGGGCAGCACCGTCGCCACCACTTCAAAGCCGTAGCGTTGGGCAAAGTAGCCCATGAATTCGTGATTGGTGATCAGGATGCGCTGGTCGTCCGGGATGTCCGACACCAGCGCTTCGATTTCGGCGTCGAGCGCTTCCAACTGCTCAATGTAGCGCTTGCCGTTGGCGCGATAAGCGCTGGCGTTCGCCGGATCAGCCGCCGAGAACGCCGCCACGATGTTGTCCACCCAGCCGATGACGTTGCGGGGATTCATCCAGACGTGCGGATCGCAGCTTCCGTGTTCGTGTTCCGGCTCGTCGGTTACGGCGTCGTCATGTTCGTGCGGCTCGCACTCCAAGCCCTCGCCCAGCACGCCGAGAAACGGCGATTCGTCGTGTTCTTCATCGTCGCGGCTGTGCCCAACCAGCCCCAGCGGCAGTATTTCCAGCCCGCGCGAGACTTCGACTGTTTCTACCCGCCCGCCCGCGTTTTCCAGCAGCCGACCCAGAAATGTTTCATAGCCCGCGCCGACGGTGAGCAGCATATCTGCCTGCGCGACGCCCGCGATATCGGCTGCCGTAGGCTCATAGGCGTGTCCGTCTGTGTCGGGCGGCAGCAGCGACGAAACCGCCGCCAGATCGCCGCCGACACTGCGGGCAGCATCCGCCAGAATGGTGGTGGTCGCAGTGACCTTCAGCGGGACATCCTGGGCGGCAGCAGGCAGCGCCAGAACCAGACACAAAGCAGCGGTCAGCAGGTGTCGAAGCATTATTTCCAATCCTCAAATAATGATACGGTGTATCAATTAGGATATGTAATCCGGCATCGAATGTCAAGAGGGGGCAAGCGGTTGGGGCATTACTATGCTGCGCTGCACAGGCTCGAAACCGATGGCAGCCTATGGCTAAACCCGCCTGACGGTGATTCACAAAATAGTTGCGGGTTTTTGTGTAGGGACACGACATCGTCGTGTCCGCCCTATGGCGATCTTTCGGACATCATGTATGGTGTCCCTGCATTTTCCGCATGGGATGGTTATATCGCTTATCGCAGCCGCTGGTCGTACAGGGTCGGGATTTGCAGCGCCTGTCCGATCAGCAGCGCGGCGGCTTGAAGCCGGGTATGCGCGACCTGACCATTCAGCGGGATAATCTGCTCGGCGTTGCTGGCTTCCAGCGACTGTTCATCAACGACTGGCAGCTTCTCGTCTGTCTGCCCCTGTGCCGCCAGCAGGTGGAATGCGCCATCGACGCCGTAAAGATTGATCTCGCCATAGTGGATTTGCCGCGCCGGTTTGCGCCGCGTCGCCTTACTGACGATCTGGGTGACATAAACGCTTTTTATCTGGCTGGCAGTCAGGCTCCAGCGGCTGCTGCGCCCGCGCATACCGCGCGCCGTCCGCGTCGCGGCGTCAATCTCAATTCGCTTGGTTCGCCCGAAAACACTGGCGATGGTGCTTAGGCTCAGCAGCAGGAGAAAAGCAGCGCCAGCCAACCCGGCATAGGGCAAAAATTCAGGCTGTGGCAGGGCGATGCCGCTGGTCAGCGTCGTCACCGAAAGGATCATAGCGACAGCCGCCCACAGGACATACCACAGCGCCCGCAGCAGCCGGGCGCGTCCCCACGCCGCCGAAAGCTGAAGTTCCAGCGTCGTTGGGCTGGTGCGCTGGAGCGTCCACTGATCCAGTTTCAGCGGAAGCTGCGCGCGGTCAGCAATCGAGGGAATCGAGGGCGTGCCGTAACCAACGGCTGCGCCGTCCATATTGGGGGCAATCAGGCTAAAGGGCAGGTTGAGCTGCTTCGCCAGCGCTTCGCCCGCCGCCGCCGCCTTATCCTGGTAGAGGCTGGTGTCCGGGTCGTGCCAGTATGCCAGCCCGCACCAGCGGCTGCCGCGCGTCTCTGAAAGCTCCGGCTTCAGCATCAAGCCGAGATGCCAGGCGGCGTTGCGATTTGACCAGCCGACCACCACCCGGTCTACGTCTTCCAGCGACAGCGCGCCCGAAAGCGGAAGGCGGCGCTGCCTGCCAAAGGTGGACACATACCGCAGCGGTTGTCCCGGCTGGGCTTCGATGAGGACTGTTTCAGCGCCGTCGCCGTTGGCGAGCAGTCGCCATTGCTTTTGTTGTATGTCGATTGACAGGTTACTGCCTGCGGAAATACGATCCATCGTCTGTTCAAATGCCCATGCTAAATGTGTCTATAAGTCTACCCCGTCACGTTAGTGTTATCCAGAGTTGGCTTATGCAGGCACGAGGTTAGCTTAGCGTTACATCACGCGCTAAGTTCTTCAGTGACAATATTGCGGAAACTGTAATTTTGTGACAAAATCTGCACTGTTTTTTTGGCTGGAATGTTCCTGTTCCCCCTCTGGAGGCACTCGCCCTTCTGATCTTTCAATTGGCTTCTCAATCAACTTCTCAACGGAGTATCTGATTATTATGCGTGAACTGAATACCACCGAAAACACTCTGATATACATCGTACTAGGAATTGCAGTTGCAGGCTTGCTGTATGCGGTTCTGCTTGCCACGCAAATTCTGCGCGAGGGAAAAGGCTCGCAGAAAATGCAGGAGGTGTGGGGTTATATTCGGGAAGGCGCGAATGCCTATCTGCGCTCGCAGCTTCGCATCATCGCCATCCTGATCGTCATTCTGGTCGTTGTCCTCTTCTTCAGCGTTTACATCGTTAATCCGACGCCTTACGCGGTTGAGCATTTCTGCCCCACCGTCGCCCACGATGCGCGCGCCACCATTAATGGGGACGACATTCGCGCCGAAACTGCCCTTGCTAACCCCAGCCTGACGGCTGATGAACTGGTGCTGCTTCAGGAAAACGCGGTTGTCTACGCGGAAGAAGCCGCCATTATGCGGGCGGGTATTGGCGAGCTGACCGACCCTGCTACTGGCGTGCTGCTGCCCGCCTGCGATGCGGCACGCATTAATATTGCCGTTGGGCGCGCCGGGGCGTTCTTCATGGGCGCGGTTTTCTCGGCGATGGTCGGCTTTATCGGCATGAACATGGCGGTGCAGGGTAACGTTCGCGTAGCCGCCGCCGCTGTCGATCCAAAGCGTGGCTATTCCGACGCGCTTCGTATCGCCTATCGCTCCGGCACCATCACCGGTATGTTAACCGACGGTCTGGGCTTATTTGGCGGCACGATCATCTTCATCATCTTCGGCATTGCTTCGCCGGACGCGCTGCTGGGCTTCGGCTTCGGCGGCACGCTGCTGGCGCTGTTCATGCGCGTCGGCGGCGGTATCTTCACCAAAGCGGCAGACGTGGGCGCTGATCTCGTCGGCAAGGTTGAAGCAGGGCTGCCGGAAGACGACCCGCGCAACGCGGCGGTGATCGCCGACCTGGTGGGCGATAACGTCGGTGACTGCGCCGGTATGGCAGCCGACATCTTCGAAAGCTACGAAGTCACCATCGTTTCCGGCTTAATCCTCGGTCTGGCGCTGGCAACGGTCACGCGCAGCCCGATCTGGATCGTCTTCCCGCTGGTTGTGCGCGGTATCGGCGTGCTTAGCTCCATCATCAGCACCTATCTCGTGCGCTCGTCCGGTTCGGGCAAAGATGCGCTGGCGGCGATTTCGCGCGGCTTCTACAGCGCGGCAGTTATCAGTGTCACGTTGTTCGCTATCTTCACAGTCGGCTACATGCACGAACCCAACCTCAACGGCGGCGGCGTCATCTGGCAGCCGCTGGCATCAGTCGTGGTCGGCATCGTCCTTGCCATCGTCATCGAGCGCGTGACCGCTTATTTCACCAACACCGAACACCCGCCGGTTCAGGAAATCGCCAAAAACGCCCAGACCGGACCCGCGACTGTGATCCTGAGTGGTCTGGCGTCGGGAATGGAAAGCAGCGTCTGGGCGGTTCTCGTCATCGCTGGCAGTATCCTGTGCAGCATCATCATCTTCACGCTTTTCCCGATCACCGACGTTAACGGCGTTCAGATCGTGGATACCTTCACGGCAGTCCTCTACGGCGTCGCCATGACCGGTATTGGCATGTTGTCCCTGACGGGCAACAACGTCGCGATGGACGCATTTGGTCCCATTTCGGACAACGCCCAGGGTGTTGCCGAACTGGCGGGTGAAAGCGGCGGTCAGGGCGGCGAAATCCTCGAAAGCCTGGACGCCGTCGGCAATACGACCAAGGCGATCACCAAAGGCGTGGCAATTGGCTCTGCCGTGATCGCGGCGGTAGCGCTGTTTGGCTCCTTCCTGACCGATACCCGCGTCGTCCAGCTAGGTCTGGATGTTCCGCTGGATAAGACGCTCTTCGGAACCGGCATCAATATCGCCAACCCGATTGTGTTTGTCGGCTTCCTCATCGGCGGCGGCTTGATCTTCCTGTTTAGTTCGCTGCTCATTCGCTCGGTCAACCGCGCCGCCTTCAGGATGATCGGCGTGGTGCGTCGTCAGCTTCGCATCCCCGGCATCATGGAGGGCACCAAGACCCCGGATTACGCGGAATGCGTTAGTGTCTCGACAGAGGCGGCGCAGCGCGAGCTGATGCCCCTCGGCGTGATCGCCATTCTCGTCCCGATTGTGATCGGCTTCCTGTTCGGCGTGGCGGCGCTTGGCGGCTTCAACGCTGGCATCATCCTCACCGGTCAGTTGATGGCGGTGTTCATGAGCAATGCCGGTGGTGCCTGGGACAACGCCAAGAAGTACATCGAAGAAGGCAATTACGGCGGCAAGGGATCTGAGCCGCACAAGGCAACTGTCGTCGGCGATACCGTCGGCGATCCCTTCAAGGACACGGCGGGTCCGGCGCTCAACCCGATGATCAAGGTCGTCAACCTGGTGTCGCTGCTGGCAGCGCCGCTGGTGGTGACGGCTGAAGTGACGCTGGACAGCAGCGGTCGGCTGATTGTGACCGTGATCATGCTGGTGCTGGTCGGTGTTATCACATCGATGATTTTCCGCAGCAAGCGCGCCGATCCCGAGACGGAAGAACTGGCAGAAGCGATCGTCTCAGTTGGCGACTAAATGCAGCGCCTGATGTTGTGAGGGCGCGGCGTGCTGCGCCCTCGATCTGATACAGGTAACAAACCGCGCCGCATCACCCGATGCGGCGCGGTTTTGTTGTGCCTGGGCGTATAATAGGCATACGCGCATGAGGCGAAAGCAGATACTATGCCGACAGTACTTCGTGAAGGCGGGTTTCAGTTCATTATCTTTACTTCGGATCACCCACCTGCCCATGTTCACGTTCGACGTGAAGGCAAGTTGGCGAAGGTACAACTCGACCCAATCAGATTTGAGAGGACAGGCGGATTCAACGCGGGCGAACAAGCCAGAATCATCGCGATAATCCGTGAACACCACGAATACTTACTTGAAGCCTGGAGGCAGGTCTATCCAGAAGAGGGGGCACAAAGTGATGAGTAACGATCAAGTGATAGCGGTCGAGTTTCAGGACAATACGGTGTATTTACGCCTTGCAGATGGGCGCGTTATTGGCAATCCTCTGGAGTGGCATACCTGGCTTGAATCGGCGACACCTGAACAGCGCGCCAACGTCGAAATGTTCGAACTGAGCGTCTATTTCCCCGATTTAGATGATGGTCTGGATGTCGAAGAAATGATGAAGGGAATGCCCCCGCGCCGCCGTAAGCACGCGGTGGTCACTCACTAAAATGGTGAATACATACGATTTTCGCCCCTTCATCGAACGGCTGGCGCGCGCCGAAACTGCCCCTGACGTCTATAACCAGTTCGGCGCGGGAGACAACCCCTACAACGCTGTTCGCCGCGCAAATCTCGAACGCTTCCTGAGTGATGTCTATGCCCGCCAGCCGAAATTTGCCCTGATCGGCGAAGCGCCCGGCTACAAAGGGATGCGGCTGACCGGCGTTCCACTTATGAGCCGCCGAATGCTGGTGAATGGCATTCCGGCGCTGGAGATGTTTGGCAGCGCGCGCGGTTATCAGGATGTCCCCGAACCGGGTTTTGAGCGCACCCAGAGCGAGCAAAGCGGCACCATCGCCTGGGGGATGCTGGCGGAACTCGGTATCCTGCCCATGATCTGGGCGGCATTTCCGTTTCATCCCCATGAAGCGGGTAAACCGCTGACCAACCGCGCGCCGCGCCGCCCCGAAGTGAAACTGGGCGCGCCGTTCCTGCTCGAACTGCTGGACATTTTCCAGCCGCAGAAAGTGATCGCCTTTGGCAACGTTGGCTATAGCTCGCTCACCGAGTTGGGCATCCCGTCTGTCAAAATCCGCCATCCGGCGCAGGGCGGCAAGAACGATTTTGTGGCGGGGCTGCGGCGAGAGGCGCGGCTCTGAGGAACACGAAGCGACCCTGCTTTGTGATAAGATAATGTCAGAAAGTCTGGAGAATACGTATGGCGCTGCGTGAAAAGTTGTACACGGCAGAAGAATTTTTCAAGATCGCTAGCCTTCCCGAAAACGAAGAAAAGCGGCTGGAACTGGACGACGGAGCCATTGTCGACATGGGATCATCGAGCCAACTCAACACGGTTACTGCAATGCGAATCGGCTATTTTCTCAACGCCTACGTTATTCCCAATGATCTCGGCTATGTCACCGGTGCTGACGGTGGTTTCAAGCTCGGCGAAAAGCGAGCACGGATTTCCGACGTTGCCTTTGTCTCAAAATCGCGGGTTCTTCGGTTAAAAGGGACGCAGTTCCCGTTCGCGCCGGATTTGGCTGTTGAAGTGGTTTCGCCTGATGAGGACATTTTCAAGAAGGCGAGAGAGTACCTTCACGCCGGTACACGCCTCGTATGGGCGGTCTATACCGGTGAGAAGATGGTGTATGTGATGCGCCTGGACGCTGATGGCAGTATTCGCAGCGTGCCGTTTGGCATCGACTCCACACTGAATGGCGGTGATGTGCTGCCCGGATTTACCCTCTCGGTGCGTGAGATATTTCCTCAATAGCGCGCTGTTCTCCTCAGAAAATCTCTGCACTGGCAAACGCCTACATAATAATGATATTTGCTGTTGATCTGATAGAACAAATATGCTATATTACAATGATTGAGCGCGGGGCATATTCGCGCATACTTTGGCAATTTGGTCTATAATTTCACTAGCCAGCACGATACGAGCAAAGGATGGTTGCTTTGGCTCCGCGAAAAGGTAATGAAAGAAAGATGGAATATACCTCGCTGGAGGGTCCGTCCCAACTTCCGTTTTCGGATGAGGGACGCCGTAAAGCGATGGACGCTGCCCTGGAAGACCTCACCAAACGCTTTGGCGAAGGGACGGTCGTGCGCCTGGGTGATGCTTCCCAGTTAACGGTTGATGTGATTTCCAGCGGTTCGCTTACGGTCGATATTGCCACTGGCGTTGGCGGTATTCCTCGCGGGCGCGTCACCGAGATTTACGGTCCTGAGAGCAGCGGCAAGACCACGATCTGCCTGCACGTCATTGCCGAGGCGCAGAAACGCGGCGGCTGGTGCGCGTTCGTGGATATGGAGCACGCGCTTGATCCCGCTTATGCGGCGCGTATCGGCGTGAACGTCGAGACGCTCTACATTGCCCAACCAGACACCGCCGAGCAGGCGCTCGAAATCACCGAGTCGCTGGTGCGCTCCGGCGCGCTGGATGTCGTCGTGCTGGATAGTGTCGCCGCGCTGGTGCCGCGCGTTGAAATTGAAGGCGAGATGGGCGACGCCCACGTCGGTATTCAGGCGCGTTTGATGAGTCAGGCGCTGCGCAAGCTGTCGGGCGCTATCAAGCAGTCGAACACGGCGGTGCTGTTCACCAACCAGCTTCGCGATAAGATCGGCGTCATGTATGGCAGCCCGGAGACGACTTCCGGCGGGCGCGCGTTGAAATTCTATGCCAGCGTGCGTCTTGACGTGCGCCGGCAGGAATCGATCAAGGCTTCTGGCGGTGAAGTGGTTGGCAACCGCACCCGCGTGCGCGTGACCAAGAACAAGGTCGCGCCGCCATTCCGCGAAGCCGAATTTGACATTATGTTCCTTGAAGGTGGCATCAGCAAGGCGGGCGAAATTCTCGACCTCGCCTCCGAAAACGGTATCGTTGAAAAGCGGGGCGCTTTCTTCCGCTACAACGACGGTCTGCTGGGGCAGGGGCGCGAGAACGCCAAGCAGTACCTGCTGGAAAACCCAGCCGTCGCCGTCGAGATCGAAAATCAGGTGCGCCAGCATTACGGACTGCCAACGCCCAACGGCGCAGCCCCGGAATAACGGCGCAGGCAATGCGACAATATAGGGGACACGAAACACAGTCGTGTCCCGCCCAATATAACAATCATTGTAGGGACACGACATTGTCGTGTCCGTTTCATATCCGCTGCTTTTAGGACACGTAGGGACACCATATATGGTGTCCAATAGATCGCCAGACAGCGGACACGATATTATCGTGTCCCTACGGAAAACCCGTATTGTTTTGTTAAACACCCTGTATGGTGTCCCTGTAATTCCCGCAGGTTATTCGTGAATCACCAACAGCCTCTGGCTATCCCTCAAACGACGAGCGCGCCCGTGGAAGCTGCATAATATCGCCGTCTAGCTGCACCACTTCCATCGCCATCCATGCCAGTCGGCTGCTCGGCGTCAGCACCTGCACCCAGGTTCCCGCCGCATTGCGTCCGATGGCGGTGAACTGCTGGTTTCCCTGCGCTCGTTCCAGCATGGTGTAGCCCACCGCCGGACCCGACCGGACATTGGCGCCGTCGGGGATGATGACGGTTGCCGTCAGCGGGTTTTGCAGCAGGAATCCCAGTTGAAAGCCGTTGCGCCAGCGCGGTACAACCTGCACGAACGTGTTCCCCAGCTTGAACGGCAGCGGATTCCCCTGTTCATCAAAGTACGTCAGCGGATCGACGGCATTCTCCCGCCGCCACAGCCCCTCAAAATACTGTCCATCGCGCAGCAGGACGGCACGCCCGCTTCCCATCAGATCGACTGTAAACGCGAAGTTCGCCTCGCCCCAGTACCCGTCATAAATGATCGGCTGCTCGATATGATCCGCCTCGACGATCAGGACGTTGGCGGCGCTGATCTGTGTTTCCGTCATGGCGTCGAAATGCGCCTCGCCTTCCTGGCTGCGCAGCCAGCGCCCGCTGCGCCGGTCATACGTCCATTCCACATCGGTGGCATTGTAGTACACCCGCACGCCGCTTAAAGGCACGCCGCCGCCGGGCGGGCGAACGCTGAACGCCATCCCAAACAGAGGTTCGGGCGTGGTATCGCGCCTGCGAACGACCGCGTCGGCGCGTAGTTCCGCCGTGTTGGCAAACAGCGTGTGCTCGTAGGCAACGCCCGGTTCCTGAATCCGGCACATTCCCGGACAGGTGCCGCCGTACAGCGAACGCGAGCTGATGACCGCGTCCGACCGGATGCGATCCAGCGTTCCGGCTGAGCTTCCCGAATGGGCGTAGAGAGCGTTGAATATCCGCACCAGATCGAAATCGCCCAGGCGAGCGCTGCGCACCGGTCCGACGCGCTCGAAGTCCTGGCTGTAGTAAATGGCGGCGAAGCGCGTGACGCCGCCTTCGACCACCAGCTCCCATACCATATCCGCGCCGTTCAAGCCCCACTGCGGGCGCACCACCGGCGGGAAATTGCTGATTTTGACGATCAGCGGGCGGCGGTTGAGATTTTCAGGATTTTCTACTGGCAGACCGGTCAGCGGATTAACGCCTTCGGGATATACATACGGTCCCAGGATGGTGCCCTGTGCCAGTGTTGTGCCGGGCACAAGCAGCAGCAGTGCCAGGATCAATAAAAGCAGTCGTGACATAGAAAACGTCCTTGTGTGCGAGGCGAGCCAGCCGTTTTCAGCAGCCCGCGCTCCAGCCAGTGACGCATCTGGCGGCTGATACATGACTGCTAACCGCCACTGTAGCATGAATCCTCCTTCGCTGCCCACCGATCAGCCTACGATCACATCAGGACAAATCAGCCAGAAGGGTTATACTGATAGCTCGATCTGTTCTCTAGTGAGACATACTGGCAGCGTTTTTCCGCGCGCTGGCTGCATTAGATCACACAGGAATGTTCGCTGCTATGACCACTGAAGTAACCAATGCCGAAAAAATTCGCCTTCTCCCCTGGAATATCGCTTTTAGCGTCGGCAACAACGTGTTCGTGCAGTTCATCTATTTTGGACCCGCCTTCGTCCTGTTCCTGAGCGCGCTCTCGCTCAGCAATACTCAGATCGGCTTCCTGCTGTCGCTGCTGCCGTTTTTTGGCATCGTGGCGCTGCTGGTCGCCCCGTATGTCGCGCGTATTGGCTACAAACGCACCTATATCGTCACCTTCACCATGCGCAACATCATCACCATGGGCTTGCTGCTGGTGCCCTCGGTCATGGCGGAATGGGGCGCTGACGCCGCCATTACCCTGGTGACCGTCGTCATTATGGGCTTCGCTCTGTTCCGGGCAGTGGGCGATACCGCCCTCATCCCCTGGATACAGGAATACATCCCCAATTCCATTCGCGGTAAGCATAATGCCACCAACGACATGGTCGTGCGCGTCTCCAGCATCATCTCGGTTGCCATCGCCGGCTATATCCTGGGGCTGTCGTCGGGGCTGGATCGCTTCATGGTGCTGTTCGCCATCGGCATCGCGTTTGAGTTCTTCGCTTCCTGGTCGGTTTCTCACCTGCCGGGCGGGCATCCGGTGGCGGCAAAGACGACCTCGTACCGGGGGCTGCTCCACGCGGTGCGCGATAAAAACTTCGTCACCTATCTCGGCGGGCTGGGCTTGGTGACGGTTGCCAGCGCGCCGCTGGCGTTTCTGCCCATCTTTATGCAGGACTACATTGGATTGAGCGACAGTCAAATCGTCTGGCTGCAATTTGGCTCCATCATCGGCGGCTTTTCCGCCACTTATCTGCTCGGCTGGGCGTCAGATCGCTATGGCAGCAAGCCGGTGCTGCTGACCGGGCTGTACATCAAAGCGCTGCTGCCGCTGGGCTGGTTGCTCATGCCGCGCCATTCCGACCTGAGTCTCGCCATCGCGCTGGGCATCTGGATGATCTGGGGCATTGCCGAAATCGCCTGGGGCATCGGTTCAGGACGACTGCTGTATGTCAAGGTGGTGCCGGTCGAACGAAAGACCGAGTATATGGCGGTCTTTTACGCCGCTGCTGGCATCATTGGCGGCGTGAGCCAGATCACCAGCGGCTCGATCCTCGACGCCTTCGAGAACATATCCGGCACTTTCCTGATCTTCCAGCTTGATCCATTCACGCCGCTGTTTGTCGCCGGAATTGTGCTCAACGTCATCGCCATCATCCTGTTCAGCCGGGTACAGGCGGACAGCAGCGTCAGCGTGGGCGAATTCGCCGGTATGTTCATTCACGGTAATCCGGTGCTGGCGCTGCAATCGCTGTTCCGCTACCACCGTTCGACCGACGAACGCGCGACGGTTGCCGTCACCGAACGCATGGGGCTGACGAAAAGCCTGCTGACGGTCGATGAATTGATGGAAGCGCTGCGCGATCCGCGCTTCAACGTGCGCTTTGAAGCCATCATCTCGATTGCGCGAATGGGGGCAGAACCGCGACTCGTCGATGCGCTGTGCGGTATTCTTGACGGCACCGAACTGTCTCTGAGCGTCATTTCTGCCTGGGCGCTGGGGCGCATGGGCGACCAGCGGGCAGTGCCGACTCTTCGCAGCGGCTTGAACTCTCAGTACCGGTCGATTCAGGCACACTGCGCGCGCTCGCTGGGCACGTTAGGCGATGTGGAAGTGATTCCGGTGCTGCTGGAACGGCTGCCCGCCGAAACCGACAAAGGCTTGCGGATCGCCTACGCTTCGACGCTGGGCAATCTCCGCGTCCGCGAAGCTATCGACCTGCTGCTTAACGTGCTGGAGACGACCGAAAACGATGGCGCGCGCATGGAACTGGCGCTTGCCGTTGCCCGCGTGATCGATGGCGAACCTTATTTCATCAAGCTGCTGCGCAACATTCGCCAGGACCCCGGCACAACCGTCGCGCAGGAGCTGGCGTCGTGGCGGCGCAGGCTGGGCAGGAATATCGACCCGGAATTGAAGCAGTCAATTGAGAACTGCGCCAACAGCTTCGCCCGCGATCAGATCGATCAGGGCGCGACAGCCCTTGCCCCGATCATCCGCCAGCTTCCGCCCAACGAGAACGATGTGGTGATCGCCAGAGTGCTGGACGCCTGCGCCGACAAGCTCGAAGCGGCGGGGGCTGAACGGCTGGAGTATCTGCTGCTCGCCCTGTTCATCCTTCAGGTGACGGCGCGGTAGCGTCCCCGCGCTCGATACTCACCCAAATTTAATTAAATATGTTATAAAATGGAACGACTGAAGGCGTGTCGCTGGAGTCGTCCATGAGCCACAAAACACCGCTTGTCCTGGCTGCTGCTATTGTGCTGCTGGCGTGTGCCTGCACGCTGGATGGCAGCGGCGCGCCGACCCCAACCGTGACGCTGCTTGCCACCTTCCCGCCGCCTGCCGCGCCCATCGCCACCGAGCCGCCGCCGGTCACCGTGGTGGTAACCCAGGTCACCGAAGTGGCACAGATCGCCGTGACTCAGGTTGTCGCCGTGAACGCCGCCCCACCGGCAGTCATCACCACCACCTGCGCCCAGCCCACCGGCTGGCTGCCCTATACAGTGGTTGCGGGTGATACGCTCGGCGTGCTGGCGATTAGCACCTTCACGTCGGTGGCAGAGTTGGCGACCGCCAACTGCGTCACCAACCCCGATCTGATCTATGTTGGGCAAACGCTGTATATCCCGCGCGCGCCGGGCACGTTCCTGCCCACGCCGATAGCCGATGGCGAAAACCTGCCGACGATAGACAATATTCTGGTCGAGCCTGCGATTGTGATGACCGGTGTTTATACCGTGACGCCAGGGCAGGTGACGGTGCGCGCGGGCAGCACCAGCGGCGCGGCGAGCGTGACGTTTTACACCGCGCCCACTGGCGTCGAATCAGCGCCCGTCGTCATCGGGACGGATACCAACCTCGCCGATGGCGCGACGGCGGTCTGGCAGGTCAGCGCCGCGCCGCAGCAGGCGAATGTCTGGGCGATTGCCACCGGCGCGAACGGCGAGCAGGTCACATCTGAGCCGATTCTCGTACAGTCCAACATGCCTTAGTTTCGTCTGGCATAGCTGTTCTCGCGTCGCCGGTTCCATTTCGGTATACTGCGCGGCGGAGAGACAACGATGCCAATACATGATCCCATTTTTGAAGCCGCCGAAGGTATTTATCAGGTTCGAATTCCGCTGCCGTTCGCGCTCAACATCGTCAACTGCTATCTGCTGCGCGACCGGGGCGGCTGGACGATTGTCGATACCGGCTTGAACCGCCCCGAATCACAGACAGTGTGGGCTGCCGCCTTTGATGCGCTCCGCATCAAACCGGCATCCATCCGCCGGATCGTGCTGACGCACATGCACCCCGATCACTATGGCTTGGCGGGCTGGCTTCAGCGCCAGTCTCCGCACTGCCCGCCGGTGGTGATGTCGCCGATTGAATGGAACGCCGCCCAGCGAACGTGGATCAACCGTGATGGGCTGGATGACCGGCTGTGGCAGCACCTGACCCGGTGCGGGCTGCCGTCCGATCTGATCGCCGCTGCCGTTGAGGTTGGGCGGAACATGACCATGATGACCGCGCCCCATCCGGAGCGCGTCGAAACGCTTGAGCCGGGCAGCAGCATCGAAATAGGCAGCCGCGTCTTCAGGACGATTCACGCGCCGGGGCACAGCGACGGGCAGCTTCTGTTGTACTGCGCCGACGATGGGCTGATGATCTCCGGCGACCATGTGCTGATGAAGATCACGCCCAATATCGGCGTCTGGCAGGATACCCCGCCGCAGCCGCTGCGCCAGTTCCTGGACTCGCTGCGCTTCCTGCGCCAATTGGATGTGTCGCTGGCGCTGCCGGGACACAAGACGGTCATCACCAACTGGGCGGGGCGCATAGACGAGCTGCTGGCGCATCATGACCAGCGTCTGGCGGCAGTGGCGGGCGCGGTTGGGGACGGCGCGACGGTCTACCAGGTCAGCCAGCAGATTTTTGACTACACCCGGCTTACCAACCACGAGATACGTTTCGCCATTGCCGAAACGCTGGCGCACCTGCTGCACCTGCAAGCGGAAGGGCGGCTGACGTGCGATGACGGCGACACCTGGCGTTTCGAGCCGGTGAGATGAGGCGGATGCCGTTGGTCGGAAAATGGCAGCGCTGTTTTTTGCGATTCGCGGTATGATTTGAGAGAAGTTGAACGATGAAAGAAGGTTGAAAATGGTACAGGCAGCCGAACAACAGACCGGCGCGGAAAATATCCTCTGGGATCTCTCGGTTTTTTACAGCAGCGTCGATGACCCCGCCCTCCAGCGCGACATGGAAGCGCTGGAACAGATGGCGGATACCTTCGCCAGCACCTATCGCGGGCGCGTGGCGCAATTGGACGCCGAAGAACTGGTCGAAGCGATGATCGAGCAGGAACGGATCTCCGATCTCAGCGGACGCATCGGGTCCTTCGCCTTCCTCAACTTCTCGACCAACACCACCGACCCGCAGCTTGGCGCGCTGGTGCAAAAGGTGCAGGAACACGGCTCGCGCCTTCAGCAGAAGCTGCTGTTCTTCGATCTCGAATGGAAGGCGGTGGACGATGACCGGGCGCAGAAGCTGCTGGCAGACCCCACCCTGAGCGCCTATCGTCACGTCCTCGAAAGCGAACTGCGCTACAAGCCCTATACCCTGAGCGAAATTGAAGAACAGCTTCTGGTCGAAAAGTCGGTCACCGGGCGCAGCGCCTGGTCGCGCTTCTTCACCCAGTTGACCAGCGCGCTGCGATTTGACTACGACGGGCAGAAGCTCAACCAGGCGCAGGTGCTCAACTACCTGTACGACACCAACCGCGATATCCGCCAGAAAGCCGCCGTTTCGGTGACCGAAGGGCTGCGCGCCCGCATCATGGAACTGACCTACGTCTTTAACGTGCTGGCAGCCGATAAAGCCAGCGACGACAAGCGGCGCGGCTACCCCACCTGGATTTCGGCGCGCAATCTATCCAACAAAGCGCCGGATGATGTCGTCAACGCGCTGATCGAAGCCGTGACTTCCAACTATGATATCGTCGCGCGGCACTATAACCTGAAGCGGGTGCTGCTGGGTTACGACGAACTATACGATTATGACCGCTACGCGCCGCTGCCGATTGAAGCCGCCGACCGTGAGTTCTCGTGGGAACAGGCGCGCGAGATGGTGCTGGGCGCTTACAACGCCTTCAGCCCGCGCATGAGCGAAATCGCCAGTTGGTTCTTCAGCAATCAGTGGATTCACGCGGCGGTGCTGCCCAACAAGCGCGGCGGCGCGTTCAGCAGCCAGACGGTGCCGTCGGCGCATCCGTATATCATGGTCAATTTTCTCGGCAAATCGCGCGATGTGACCACCCTGGCGCACGAGCTTGGTCATGGTATTCACCAGTGGCTGTCGTCGCAGAACCAGACGCTGATGAACGCCTACACCCCACTGACGACGGCGGAGATGGCGTCGGTTTTTGGCGAGATGCTGGTCTTTACCGACCTGATCGAAAAAGAACCCGATCCGGCGGTGCGGCTGTCGATGCTGGCAAGCAAGCTTGAAGACAGTTTCGCCACCGTCTTCCGCCAGATCGCCATGAACCGCTTTGAGGATGGGCTGCACACCGCCCGCCGCAGCGAAGGCGAATTGTCGCCGGATCGCATCAGCGAAATCTGGCTGGAGACGCAGCGGGCGATGTTCCAGGGCAGCGTCAACCTGCGCGACGATTACGGGCTGTGGTGGAGCTATATCGGGCATTTCATCGGCTCGCCCGGTTATGTCTATGCCTATGCTTTTGGCGAGCTGCTGGTGCTGGCGCTGTTCAACCTGTACCGCAAGCGCGGCGCGGAGTTCGTGCCCCAGTACATCGAAGTGCTGTCCTCTGGCGACAACGACTACCCCGACAAAATTCTGGCGAAGGCGGGCGTTGACCTGAGCGACCCGGCATTCTGGAACGAAGGCATTGCGGCGCTGCGGGCGCTGGTAGAGCAGGAAGAACAGCTTGCCCGCGAGGTCTACCCTGAGAAGTTCGCCAGCCGATAAGCAGAACCACGCGGCAGGGGGCGAGGTTTTTCTCTACCCCTGCCGCTTGCCCATTTCCTCGATTGTGAAATCGAGCGCCACCACGTAGGACTGATCGAGCAGCAGCGCCTTGAGCAGGCGTGAGCGCCCGTGTTCGTCCAGCGTCTCAAACCCCGCTTGTTCGCTCTGGCTGGCTTTGATGTGGTGGTGTGCCAGCACCCGCGCCATCCGTTCCGCCAGCGGCTTGGGCATCGTGCCCAGCAGCCCATAGCCGGATGCCAGCAGCGCCACCAGCGGCTGGCTGCGGTTCAGGTCGTCCTGCATGTCGATCAGGTTGCGCCAGGGTCCGAAGGTGCTGACATAAGCCTGCGAAATATCCAGCACCAGCTCGTGAATATCCTGCGGCTTGCCGTCGAAGTGAACGGCGGTGATTGGCGTGTTGTGGTGATACAGCAGCGGGTGGTCGTCGCTGATCGCCAGGCTGCCAAACACGCCAACGGTGAGGCGGTGCTCGCGCACGCCCAGCGCCCGGATGATGTAGTTACCAGTCGGGCGCAGTCCTTCAACCTCCGGATCGTAGCGGGCAGTTTCGACGATCAACTGCACTTCGTTGGGCGCGCCGCCCATCTGGGCGACCAGCAGGACGCCGTAATCGGAATCGCCCTGAAGCTGGCTTAGGAGTTGGTCACGTTTTGGCATCGGCGGTCACTTTCTGCGGGTGGATACAGGATCAGGCTTCTGGCTGCCTGGGTAGAGGTCTGGCTCAAAATCGAGCGTGGCGAAATAGTCGTCCAGCGTCTCGGCGCGGCGGATGCGGCTGACCGAGCCATCGGCGGACAGCAGCAGTTCCTGCGGGCGCAGCCTGCCGTTATAGTTGAAGCCCATGGCGTGCCCATGAGCGCCGGTGTCGTGGATGATCAGCAGGTCGCCGGGTTCAGCCCGCGCCAGCCGCCGCTGGACGGCGAATTTGTCGTTGTTCTCGCACAGCGAACCTACCACATCGACCACTTCTTCAGATTCACCCGCCGCCTTGTTGAGCACGTCGATATGATGATACGCGCCGTACATGCCGGGACGCATCAGCGCCGACATGCTGGCATCGACGCCGACATACGTCCGGTAGGTCTGCTTGCGATTGATGACCCGCGTCACCAGCACCCCATGCGCGCCGGTCATGTAGCGCCCGCTTTCCATGAACAGCTTCGGCGCGTAACCATGCTGCGCTTTGAACTGTCCGAACAGTTGGCTGATCTCGCGTCCCAGCGCTGCCAGGTCAAGCGGCGCGTCGTCGGGATGATAGGGGATGCCCAACCCGCCGCCGGTGTTGATGAACTCAAAGCTGATATTCAGTTCCCGCGAAAGCCATGCCACCAGTTCCAGCAGCATGGCGGCTGTCTGCGCCATCGAGGCATAGCTGCGCTCGTTGGAGACGATCATCGTGTGCAGCCCGAAGCGCCGCGCCCCCATATCGCGCGCGCGGCGGTAGGCGTCCGCCACCTGTTCGTGGCTGATACCAAATTTGGCTTCCACCGGACTGCCGATGATGGCGTTGCCGGTACGCCTTTCGCCCGGGTTATAGCGAAAGCAGATCAGATCGGGCACGCGCGGCAGCCTATCGAGCAGGCTGATAGCGTCCAGGTTGACGATACAGCCGCCATCTGCCAGCGCCACCTCGAATTCTCCCGCCGTGGTGTTGTTTGAAGTGAACATGATCGCTTCGCCCGACGCGCCCACCTGACGGCTGAGGATCAGTTCGGGGATCGAACTGCAATCAAAGCCAAAGCCCATCTCGCTCATGAGGCTGAGGATGTGCGGGTTGGGCAGCGCCTTGACGGCGAAATACTCGCGAAAGCTGTCCACGTCCGCGAAGGCGCGCGTCAGCGCTCGCCCGGTCTGGCGGATGCCAGCCTCGTCGTAAATGTGAAATGGCGTCCCAAAGTTCCCGGCGAGCGCTTCCAGCGATGGAAACAGCCGCCCCCGAAATGAGTCAGACATGGGCATAGGATTCAGTTACTCGCTCAGAAAGCCCTCACCCCAAATCCCTCTCTCTTAGGGAGAGGGACTGATCTCCCCTTCTCCCAAACATCCAAAGGATGCAGGAAAATGGGCAGGGGATGAGGGGCTAAAGTTCTATCTCGCTCTACATTGGCTTTTGCCGCAGCCTTTTGGCTGCCCATTCCGCATGTGGGTAGCCAACGGCGTGCAAGTCGGCAATCGCTGCGTCCACGTCATACGGGACGGCGCGCAGATCAATCGTCACCTCGCCGTTTTCAAAGGTGAACAGCCCCCACTGCGCTTTGCCCGGCATGTCAAACGACATGCCGACGCTGCCAACGTTGATCACCCGCCAGCCGACGCGATCCAGCTGGCGATCCATCTGCCGGTGAATGTGCCCGCCGATGCCGAGCCTGCCCTCACGATCCAGCAGCATATCGGCGGCTTCTTCGTCGTCGGTTTCCGGTGTCAGAAATCCCTCGTCGCTGCCCGGCGTGCCGTGATACCCGATCACATAGCCATAGCCGTCGGTGCGGAGGTCACACTCGCCCGCCAGCTTGCTCAGATATTCGTAATCCTCAAAGGTGAGCTGTTCCGTGCCCCACAACATCGCTTCGTGCCGGGGGCGCAGCCCGCGAACCAGGCTGCGGAAGGCTTCGGCGTTTTCGGCAGGCTTGTTATGGGGTCGGTCACCCGTGACCAGATAGCGGTCGGTGTTGCCGCTGAGGGCGCGAACCGTCCCTTTGGTCGCCTCATTCGCTTCGGCGGCGTCCACCAGCGCTTTTACCCGTCGAATCGATTCCGCCGGGCGCGACCCAAAGGCTGCCAGATCGCCCAGCACCCAGATGTGATCAGCGCGACCAAGCGCTTCATAATCCGCCAGCGCCGCCTCGAATGCTGTCAGGTTGCCGTGAATATCGGAGAATACTGCCAGACGCATGGTGTCTCCTTGACTGCTGAGGAAAAACCCGCCTGATAGTACCGCATTTTGGAGAGACAACGCGAAATTCGCATAGCAGAGGGCGGACAAACGGTGGGGGTTACACCGCCAGACAGTCATGACGATGCACAATTAAATGCGGGAAATGTAGGGACACGACATTGTCGTGTCCGCTGTATGGTGCCGTTTCGGACACCCTATATGGTGTCCCTACGCAAAACCTGGTTTATTTTGTGAATCTGCCTGATTATCCGGCGTGGCAGCAAAAGAGGCACATCACTGTGCCCCTTCTGTTTCTCTGGTACGAACCGGCTGAGCTTCTAGTCCTTCTTGCCGCCGAAGCCGCCGCGGCTCTTAACCTTCGGACTGTCATAGCTCCGGCTGCCGCCCGACGATTTTGGCGCTGACGACTGGCTCGAACCGCCGGAACGTCGCCCGCCAAAAAACCCGCGCGAACGGACATTCGGGTCGTCATAGCGGGGCGATTCGCTGCCGCGCGTGCCGCCGCCGCGCCGCCCGCCAAAGAAGCCGCGTGACTGGACGTTGGGGTCGTCGTAGCGCGGCGTCTCAGAACCGTACTGATCGTAACGCCCGCCGCCGCCCATGTTCCGCATGATCATCATCAGGATGTACAGCCCCACCAGCACGATCACGCCGAGAATACATAAGTTGATAATATTGTCCATGCCTGACCTTTCTCAGCGCACCTGGAACGACACCGAGTCACCAGGATTGCCGTTCACAAACAACTGCGCCTCGTAATTACCGCTTTCAAGGACTTCCGCGCCGGTGGTGGCTTCAAAGGCGAACGCCACGCAGGTATAGTCGGCGTCTGCTGTGATCGGGTCGGTGTCTTCAATTGGCTGATCCTCAAAGTAGAGCCGCGCGAACATGTCCGTCCCTTGTGGAATGTCGCCGCTGGTCACGCCGACGTAAATCGTGTCGCCGCCGTTGAAGGTGGTCGTAGCCCCAGTTGGGCAGCCTTCGCGGTCAATGTTCGATGCCGTCACCACTGTGCCTAGCGTCGGATTGGTGACGGCTTCACCCTGGTTGGCGCTGTTCGGCGCGGTATTGACGACGGTCGGAGTCGGATCGGGCGTCTCGGCACCCCGGTTGCCAAACAACTGAAAGCCGAGAAATATCAACACCAGCAGCACGACCACGCCGATGGCAATCGTGCGTCCATCCAGTTTCATCCCACCGGGGTTTGTGCCCTGCGGGGTGTTAGGATCATTCGAGAACATAGCTGCTGTGCCTCCGTTGAGTTCATTAAAATCGTAATTAAAATTATAAGGTATCAGCCGGGTAATGTCATTAGAGTTTCATAATAAGTTGGCGGATGTCAAATACTGCCCGGCGTGCGACTTTCCGGGCAGTCAGGGGTTCAAACAGACAGCACAGATACCGGAAAGGGATCGACAATGAACGCCCCACAAACCAAAGCCGACCTGATCGATCAGCTCGGTCAGGCGCAGCGCGACGTTGCCGCAGTGGTTGAGAGCCTGACGACCGCGCAGTTCAACAGCAGCTCGGAAGGCTGGTCGGCGGCGGGCTATCTCAAGCACCTGCTGCTCAGCGTCAAACCCTTCGTCCGGGCATTTCAGTTTCCCGCCGACCAGTTGGAGCGCCGTTTCGGTTTAGCGCAGCGCCCGTCGATGACTTACGCCGAGCTGGCGGCGGCATACGATGCCCGTCTGGCGGAAGGAATCAAGGCGGAAGACTACGACAAGGTTCTGCCCACTGAATTTCGGATGCCCGAAGGGGTTGAAGATGAACAGGCGTATTTGCTCCAAAGCTGGAATGAGAGCAATGCCCGCCTTCTGGAGACGATTTCAGGCTGGCAGGAAGCCGATCTGGATCGCTACCAACTGCCGCATCCGGCGCTGGGCGTGCTGACGCTGCGCGAGATGCTGTTCTTTACGCTCCACCATAACACCTTACACGGGCGCGATATTAAAGAGGCGGGCAGCAGCGTTAACGCCTGATGCGCACGATACGCTCCAGACCCGCGTAGTCAGGCAGCACTTCGGCGCTGCGCGGGTGAAGGGCGTTATTGGCTGCCGAAAGCGCCGCCTCTCCCTGTCCGGCGGCGATCTCCAGCAGGATCAGAGCATCTGAAGCGCAGACGGCAGGAATCTGGCTGAGCAGGCGGCGGATCAGGCTCAGCCCATCGCCGCCGCCGTCCAGCGCCAGACGCGGCTCGTAGCGGCTGACGGCGAGCGCTGGCACTTCATCCGAAGCGATGTAGGGCAGGTTCGCCATCACCAGATTGACCTGAATGCCGCTTTCCAGCAGCGGTTCGAGCAGGTCACCCTGAAAAAACGTCACGTCAACGTGGTGGTTTTCCGCGTTGCGCCGCGCTGTGTTCAGCGCCGCCGGGCTGATATCGGTCGCGTAGACCTGCGCCCATGGCACATGCTTGGCGAAGGTCACCGCCAGCGCGCCGCTGCCAGTACCGGCGTCAACCGCCGCGATCTGCTGCCTGCCGCCTGCCCACGCCAGCGCCTGTTCGAGCAAAAGCTCAGTTTCGGGGCGCGGAATCAGCACGTCGGGCGTGACGAGCAGCTCCAGATCGTAGAAGCCGCGCCGCCCAAGAATGTAGGGGATCGGCTCGCCCTGCGCCGCCCGTCCGATCCACGACTCCAGCCTGTTTAGCTGCTCATTGGTGAGCGCCTGATCGCCATGCGCCAGCAGATAGGCGCGATTTACGCCCAGGATTTCCCCCAGCAGCATATCGGCGTCCAGCGCTGGCGATTCAGATATCGGACGCAGTCGTTGGACGGCGGCGAGGCGGACGGCGGCAATGGTGCTCATGAAGTTTCCCAGTCGAATTTGCATCGCGGGCAATTATAGCGCGTCGCTGCCGCCTGATTTGCGGGGAATGGGGAAAATCGCGGTGACAGTGGGTTTAAACCCACTGTCAAGACGGCTGCTGTATCCTTACAATTCCCCACTCCCGACTTGCGCCAGAATTACCCCTTGACTGCAAATTTGTTGTAAAATACTTGCGCAAAATAAATTCTATGCTATAGTCGTTTATTAACATCTTAATTTAACCGCACTAAGGAGACATCTCATGGATATTGTCAACATTATCGCGTGGATCGTTGTCGGTGCGATTGCGGGCTGGCTTGCCAGCATCGTAATGAAGACCAATGCCTCTCAGGGGCTGCTCACAGATATCATCGTGGGTATCATCGGCGGTTTCCTGGGCGGGATTATCCTGAATGCCCTGGGAGTTGGTGGTGAGGTTACCGGGTTTAACCTGACCAGTGTTCTGGTAGCGTTCATCGGCGCGGTGGTGCTGCTGGGACTGCTGCGTCTGATCCGCCGGGCATAACCTTGTTCATAAACCTCATAATCTTATACTGACAGCATAAAGCGGCGGCTCATCTGAGACGCCGTTTTTTTGTTTGGCTGGAACAGCAAAAAAGGGCTGACCCTATAACAGAGCCAGCCCCCATGCCTCGTGATTACGAATACTGCGGGTTTACGATTCGACTGCTGCCTCGACCGGTTCATCCAGCGGCTGAAGCTGGTCTTCGCGCTCGCCCAGCCAGTTGACCGCCACCAGCGCCGCCGATGCGCCCTGTCCCGCCGCCGTAATTGCCTGCCGGAAGATGTTGTCGTGAATTTCGCCGCCCGCGAACACGCCGTCGATATTGGTGCGGAAGCGGTCGTCTACGATGACATATCCCTGCGGATCGGTGATGAGCTGGCTGTTGAAGATGACGCTGTTGGGATCGTAGCCGATGAAGACGAACACGCCGTCGGTCGGCTTATCGGATACTTCGCCGGTCTTGACGTTCCGCAGCGCCACCGCCTGAACCTGCCCGTCCTCACCCTTAATTTCGTCCACCACCGAATCATAGATGAAGTGGATGCGCGGGTTGGCGAAGGCGCGCGTTTGCAGCGCCACGCTCGCTCGCAGCGTATCGCGCCGGTGAATGACGGTGACGCTGCTGGCGAACTTGGTCAGGAAGATGGCTTCCTGAAGCGCCGAGTCACCGCCGCCCACGACGACGATATCCTTGCCGCGGAAGAAGTAGCCATCGCAGGTGGCGCAGTAGCTGACGCCGCGCCCGATGTTTTCATCCTCACCGGGAATGCCCAGCTTGCGTGGGCTGGCGCCGATGGTGACGATCACGCTGTCTGCCAGATATTCGTTGTTCTGCGTTTTGACGCGAAACGGCGTGCCGGTGGTGAAATCCACGTCGGTAACCAGGTCATAGTCGAACCTGGTGCCGAAGCGCTCCGCCTGCGCCCGCATTCTCTCCGCCAGTTCGGGACCGTTTACGCCCTCTGGAAAGCCGGGAAAGTTATCGACGTCATGGGTGGTGGCAATCTGCCCGCCGATCTGCATTCCCGTGATGACGACGGTGCTCAACTGCGCCCGCGACGTGTAAAGGGCTGCCGTCAGCCCGGCAGGACCGGAGCCAATGACGACGACTCGTACCTTTTCCATTTCTTATGAATCCCTCCGTACCGATTAATCCAGTTTTGAGAGCTGTCCGTTGAGATCTGCCCGCATAATGCACAGCAGCGCCTGATATTCTTCGCGGCAGTCCGCGCAGCAGCGGAGATGATCCTCAACAGCCGGCAAAAGCTGTTCGACCTCCACGCCGGAGGTGACCATATCTGCCAGGCAGCTTAACTGCTGGCAGCAGGTTTCACAATCGATACAGTTTTCCTGATGGTCTACAAATATCGAGTTAATCAGTTTGTGCAGTTGCTCGTCCACAGGGTCGATCCATCGTTCTCTTAGATATTATTCTGACGCGCGGTAACGCTGTAATCTTACTGCCAGAACTGGCGGGCGAATACTTGCTGGCTTATCCTTGAAACAGGTTCATCATATACTCAAGTGACAATCCCTGCGATTCAAGGTAGGCGCGCAGCTTGCGGCGGGCGTCGTGGATCAGCTTGTAGAGCGCGTTGCGGTTGGTGTCCATCTGCTCGGCGACCACATCCAGCGGCACGCCGTGAATGGCGACGGCGATCAGCGCCCGAAGCTGGCGCTCGGTCAGCGCGTTATCGAGCGCGGCTTGAATTTTCGCCAGCACTTCGGCTTGCTCGGCAGAGCGTTCGGGACCCGTGGGCGGCGTGCCGCTGACCGGGTTGGAAGTCGCCGGCAGCAGATCGCCGTTGGCGGTCAGGCTGTCGAGGCTGAAGTCTTTATAGCGCGCGCGGCGTAAATCGCTGATAGCCACGCGGACGGCGATCCGGGTCGCCCAGGTGGTGAACAGGCTGTCGCCGCGAAAACTGTCGAGATTGTCCATCACCCGCAGAACCGAATCCTGCGCCAGATCTTCTGCCATTTGCGTGAGTTCGCGCTGAGACAGATAGGTCAGGTCGCTGCGCTCGCGGCTCAGATAATAGAAGATGCCGCGTTGAAGGCGATCCTTCAAATCCAGCAGCGCCCGTTCCTGCGCTTCGCCGTCGCCGCGCAGGTCGGCAAGCCACTGTTCGTTGGTTCTGTCTGTTGTCATGAATGCTGTCATTGTGGTGTGCCAACACGAAAGTCTGAGATGATAACATGGGCGGTGACAAGCTTCGAAAAGTGGACTTATTCGCCAATGACACGTTTCGTTAATCCGCAATTTCGTAAATACTGCCCATATATTGATTGACAACGTTTCATAAATACTTATACTGAGTACATATTTAGCCTCAGTATGAGTTTTCGGGGTTGGGGTGAGCTTACGCTCCCAACCTGAGGTTGTTCAGGATGGCGGTCACATACAACGAGCTTCCGCTGCGCGAGCGCAACCGGCAGCGCACCAAACAACGTCTCATTGCGTCGGCGCTGGAACTGTTTTTTCGGCAGGGTTACGGCAGCACGACGATGGACGAGATCGCTGAACTGGCGGAAGTCAGCCGGGCGACGTTATTCAACTACTTTCCGACAAAAGGCTCGCTCTTTCTGCCGTTTGCGACCGAAATTTTCGTGACTCGCATTCAGCCTGAACTGACCGAGTATCTGAGCCGCAGTCCGAGCGCCATCGAAGCACTGCGATTCTTCTTCATGAATATCCAGTCGGAACTGCTGGCTGTTTCCGGCATCGAGCAGGCGCTGAAAGAAGAGTTTCTACGCCCAAAAGCCTTCGCTCCGGAGTCTCTGTCGGATGATATGGGATTTCTGAACTGCCTGACTGAAATCCTGACCTATGGACGGGAACGGGGTGAAGTTCGTTTTGATATGCCTGCCGAGGCACTGGGACGCTTCATCGGCGCGCTGTATTTCTCCGTTTTTTACACTGTGATCGTCCAAGTAGAAGTGACCGATTACCTGGTAGAAATTGATCGCCTCCTCAGCTTTATTCATACTGGCATCCAGACATCAAACTGAAAGCGTTGATACATCGATGCAAGCACTGATTGCAACCACCAACCAAAGTCTGCTGGCGGAAGTCCGGGCGGCATGTGCCAAAGCCACCATGTCCCTGACTGCTGTCGCCAGCGTTTACGAGGCTGCTCAGATACTGAAGAGCGATCAGCGGACGGACATTCTCCTGCTGGATCTATCAATGGGACATGCGCTGGATTTTATCAGGGATATGAAATCACACGCCCGGTTTTCAGATGTGCCGGTCGTCGTCCTCATTGATGATCCTGACCCGGAACGTATCAAACCGGCGCTGGAAGCAGGCGCGGATCGCTGGCTGACGACTGCCTTTGTTCGCACCCGCCTGCTGAGCGTGATTAAGTCGTTTGCGGACACGACAACCTCCTCAACCTGAGCGGAAGGGCGCAGAGTCAGCCGTTCCAGAAGCGAGTGATCTGATTTGCTTCTATAATGAACGCAGCACATCGTTACGCACAATCAGAGGACAGCAATGCCAAAGGCGCTGTTTTTTAACGTTCCGGCACATGGACACGTCAATCCGTCGCTGCCGCTGGTGGCGGAACTCGTCCGGCGCGGGCATCAGATCATCTATTTCGTCACTGAGAGTTATCGCGCGAAAGTTGAAGCCACAGGCGCAGCTTTCCAGCCGTACCCGTCCATTGATGACGATTACTTTGACGGACCTGGGCTGAATGGCAGCTGCCCCCAGAAAGCTGCTCATCACCTCATTACAACGGCGGCAGCGATTCTGCCCGAACTGATCGAAATCACGCGCGAGGCGCAGCCCGATTACATTCTCTTCGACGGCATGTGCGCCTGGGGACAAATACTGCCGCACATCGTCGGACTGCCATCGGTGGCTTCGCTGTCGCTGATGGCAATGCCGTCGCCGCGCAGCATGATGAATATGCAAACGCTGCGGGTAATTTTCCCTATGCTGATGCGCGATTTTGGTGCGGGGTTGCAAGCCAGCCAAACCGCGCGGGCGCTGGCAAAGAAATACAACATTCCTCCGCTTGGCGCGACCAGCATCATGAATGGGCTGGGGGATATTTCCATCAGCTATACGTCTGATTATTTTCAGCCCCATGCCAGCACGATGTCTGACAGCGTGCGCTTTGTCGGGCGGATCATGGATGAAAACCACGCGGACGACTCCTTTTCGTTTGAGCGGGTACAGAATCGACCATTGATTTACGTCTCTCTGGGGTCGCTCATCAACGAGAATGAGGCATTCTTCCGCGCATGTATCGAAGCGTTCAGGGGAAGCGATTATTTCGTGCTGATGAGTACCGGCAACGGGATCAGTCCTGAAGCGTTCGGCGCGCTGCCTGAGAATATCGCGATCCATGCGTGGGTCGCGCAGCTTGAGGTGCTGAAGCGCGCGGGGTTGTTCATCACCCATGCCGGGCTGGGAAGCGTGCATGATGGCTTGTATTTCGGCGTGCCGCTGCTGCTCGTGCCGCAGCAGGCGGAACAGACGCTGATCGCGCTGCGCGTGGTCGAACTGGGGGCGGGACTGATGCTTGAAAGTGCAGAGGTCAACCCGGAGAGCCTTCGGACTAATGCAGCGCGCCTGCTGACCGACTCGCGCTTTAAGCGGGAAGCCGTCCGCGTCGGCGAGACTTTCCGCGCTGCCGGGGGTGTGGCGCGAGCAGCAGACGAAATTGAAGCGCTGCTGCGGAAGCGCAGCAACGGCAGTTGACCAGGCTTCAACCATGACGGTTTTTCGGGATACACGACTCAAACCCCAACTCAATACACCGCTGTACCAGCAGCTTTACGAGCATCTGCGCTCGGCGATTCTTTCGGGGCAGTTGCCAAAGGGGACGCAGCTTCCTTCGACGCGGGCGCTGGCGGATAAGCTTGGCGTCTCGCGGAACACGATCCTCAACGCCTACGACCAGCTTTTTGCCGAAGGCTATCTGGAAAGTGTCGGCGGTAAAGGCACGTTCGTCACTCAGGCGCTGCCGGAGGTGAGCTTTCAGCCGCGCGGTATCTGGCATCCAGCGCCAGCCCGCCGCGCCCACCGCCTGTCGGAGCAGACGCAGGCGCTGCTGAAGGCGCCGATCATGCCGCCCTCGCTGCCGCTGAGTCGCGGGCTGGCGTTTAAGGCGGGTGTGCCAGCGCTGGATGCCTTTCCCTACGAATTATGGGCAAAGCTGGTGGCGCGTCACGCCCACCGGCTCAACCCCGAAGTGATGCAGTATCAGGACGCGGCTGGGCTGCGATCTTTACGCGAAGCCGTTGCTGAACATGCTATCGTGGCGCGGCAGGTGCGCTGCACGCCGGAGCAGGTGATCATCACCAGCGGCTCGCAGGGCGGGCTGCATCTGGCGGCGCGCGTGCTGCTGAATTCGGGTGACCGCGCCTGGATTGAAGATCCGGGTTATCTGGGCGCGCGCGCCGCGCTGCTGGCGTCAGGCGCCGAGATCGTGCCGGTGCCGGTGGATGCCGAGGGGCTGAACGTGCAGGCAGGAATTGCGCGGGCGGCGGATGCGCGGGTCGCCTATCTGACGCCGTCGCACCAGTTCCCGCTGGGCGTCACCATGAGTCTGTCGCGGCGGTTGGCGCTGCTCGATTGGGCGAAGCGGTCGGGCGGCTACGTCCTTGAAGACGACTACGACAGCGAATATCGCTTTGACGGACATCCGCTGGCATCCTTGCAGGCACTCGATGCCAGCGAGTCGGTTATCTACGTCGGCACCTTCAGCAAAGTGCTGTTTCCGTCGCTGCGGCTCGGATACGTCATCGTGCCGCTGGCGCTGGTGGACGCTTTTGTCGCCATGCGTCGGGCGATCAGCTACACCACGCCCTATCTTGAACAGGCGGCGCTTGCCGATTTCATCAATCAGGGGCATTTCATGCGCCATATCCGGCGAATGCGAACGTTATACGCCCAGCGCCGGGCGGACATGATCGCCGCCGCGAAAGATCTGCCGCTGGAAATATACGCGCCATCAACCGGCATGTATCTGGTGGGCTGGCTGAATGAAGGGTTGAATGACCGCGCCGCTGCCCGGAAAGCAGCCGAATACCAGCTTCGGGTGGTGCCGGTCTCGATGTTTGCCATCGAAGCAGCCCTGCGCGGCGGGCTGGTGCTGGGCTATGCGGCTGTCACACGCGACGAGATTGACGCCGGGATGCAGCGTCTGGGACGGGCGCTGCATGAGATGTCAGAAGAAAAGACTTAACGCAAAGACGCTAAGCAAGGAAAGAGAGACACAAAGGATTTTGATCAAATCCCTTTGCGCCTTTCATTTTCCCCTTGCGTCTTTGCGTTAAATTCCCTTTTTTCTTAACCGATCCATTCCTTCACGGTGTCGGGCAGCGGCTTGTCCATTGCCCTGATGTAAATGGTGGCTTTGCCGAGAAAGATCAGAAGCGCCTGAAGATAAACGTCGAACTGCAATTCGATGGGCATGTCGTAGCCGCTGCCGCGCGCGATGCTTTTGCTCAGGTCGTCATTGGATAAGGCGGACAGTGTATCCTTTAACCCGCTGTCCAGCTTCTGGAACCACGCCTTCAGGCGGCTGACGCTGCGCTCCACGTCCGGTTCGGCGCTTTGATAGTCAAAGCTGGTCTGCTTAAATGTCTTAAATGACTCGGCGTAAGAATGCTCGATCTCGCCCATCTCGCGGAACAGCGCGCCCAGCGTCATCGCCTGCCCGCCGGGGCTGAACGCCAGTTCGGCATCGTTCAGGCTGTCGAGCAGCGTGTCGCGCATCTGATGCGATCCTTCAACCCATGACCATTTGTTCTCTACCAGGCTGTTCAAGGTGCCTCCTGTTCGGGTAAAAGACAGCGTTTCAGGGATATCCTGACACCATGAGATTATACTGTAGAAACGCGCAGATTAGAAATTTTGTGCTATTGAGGGAGATCAGGAAACGGGACACGACGCCGTCGTGTCCCGCAGTGCGAGGTAAGGTTGGCGCTGCCGGTTTAGCCCGGCTGTGGAACGGTTTCCGCTGGTTTCTGAACCGGCTGGTAAGTGCCGGGTTCGCTGCGGAAGGAAACGCCGAAGCGGTTCCAGCCGTTGATGACAATGATCGCCGTCGTCAGATCGACGATTTCCTTCTCGCTGAAGTGCTCGCGAACATGTTCGTACAGTTCATCCGACACTTCATTCTCAGGCAGCAGCGTCAGCGCTTCCGTCCAGGCAAGCGCGGCGCGCTCGCGCTCGGTGTAAAACGGCGTTTCGCTCCACACGCTGAGCGAATACAGGCGCTGTTCGGTTTCGCCGCCAGCGCGGGCGTCTTTCCAGTGCATATCGACGCAGTAAGCGCAGCCGTTGATCTGCGAGGCGCGCAGCTTGACCATCTCGATTAAGGGCTGCTCCAGCCCGCTGGTTCTGACGTAGCGCTCCAGGGCGCTCATCGCCTTCATGGCATCGGGCGCGATTGCGCCATAGTCCAAACGCTTTTTCACGGTAAACCTCTCCATTTGTAAATTGACATGATACCTCTACTCTATACCCGTCTGTGGTTCTGCTAAAGCACCAGTTCTGGCGTTGTCTATAGTACCAGTTGTGTTTAGCCGGAAGGCGCTGTCAGTTCGAGCCATGCCGTGATCTGCGCCTCGGCTTCATCGACGCTGATACCGTCGCGCGACCAGTCCCATGACAGCGGCGATCCGGCGGTCACGCCGCGCTGGTGGAGCGCTGTTGGCTTCCACAGGGCGATAGCATTGGGCGCGAACGGGGCGTAGCGCACCGGATCGGACGGACCCAGGATCATCACCGTCTTAGCGCCCGCCGCCGCTGCCAGATGCGTCAGTCCGGTATCATTGCCGATATACAGCCGGGCGTGATGTGCCAGCGCGGCGATCTCGCCAAACGACAGCGTCCCCACGAAGGCGGTGGCGGGCATCGGCAGCGATTCCTGCGCCGACCGGACGAGCGCTTCATCGACCGGACCGCCAACCAGCACTACCGCCGCGTTCAGGCGCTGCGCCAGCCTTGCCCCAAGCTCGGCGAGGCTGGGCGGAGGATAACGCTTCACGTCCAGCACCATGCCCGGGTTGCGCCCGCCCGCCGGATTGAGGACGATGTATGCGCCAATTGCCCCCAGCTTCGCCTGAATGCTGCGGCTGTCCATTTCACGAACCGGCACGTTGGCGCGGCAGCCGTCGGTATTCAGCCCTAAGGCGCGGGGCACGTCGAGGTAGACCTCGGCTTCATGGCGCGGCACATCAGGATCAACCGGCGTCCGAACAGTGTAGCCAAAGCCGCGTCCAGCGCTGTCGAGTCCGGCGCGATGCGGAATCCCGGACAGCAGCGCGGCGAGACTCATCAATGGCGAGCGTACCAGCGACACCATCAGGTCATAGCGCCCGGCGCGAAGCTGGCGGACGAAGCGCCACAGTCCTGCGAGCGTGGCTGCTGGCAGCGCTGACTCGCCGGTATCGAGCACCTCATCCAGCAGGTCGTGATGCTCGACAGCAGCTTTTGACCAGCTTCCTACCGCCCAGGTGATGTGGGCGTCTGGATAGCACCGCCGGAGCGCCTGCAATGTCGCCGTCGCCAGCACCACATCGCCGATGCAGCAGGGCAGCACCAGCACGATGCGCTGCGGGTTCTTTGGCGCGGCGCGGGTTGGGAACAGGCGAGCGAGAGGCGTATAGAGGTTCATTTGCCGAAAGAGTCCGTTCGGGTACAATCGCAGATTGCTACTGCCTGGATAGCCCATTCATGAACCAGACTATCTGCTTGCTCGTGGAGTATACCCATTGAACCGTCTTTTACCGCTGGTCGCTGCTCTGTTCCTGCTGTCTGCCTGTGACAGCCAGCGCGGACAGCAGATCGAAAATGTGGTGCCGACGCTTGCCTCGATTGAGGGGCTGGCGACGGTGCTGCCCCTGACGCAGAACGCCCCGCCGCCGCCCTACAACCGCGAGGTCACCCGCTTTTCGCTGGTCGATAACGGGCTGAACGAGCTGCCGGGCTGGCGCTATGTCGTGCAGTTGGAATTCAACGGCGTGTTCTCGCGCACGCCCCGTGAAACACAGGCATCGGCGCGGGCGGAGGTGTGGTTTAACCAGCTTGCCTCGGCGCGGCGGGTCACGTTCACCACTTCGGGCAGCCTGATCGGGCAGGAAGAGGACATCGCCTATGAGGCAGTTCGGCTGGGTCCTGATTCGTTCCTGGTGCAGGATAACACCTGCCTGAGCGCGGGCAGCGCCGATGCTGAGACTGCCGCCGAATTAAGCGCGGGCGGGCTAGTCGGCGGAGTCAACCGCGCCTCGCCTGCCGGGGGGCACGCGACCATCAACAGTCAGGACGCCTACACTTATGCCTTCACGCCCGACAACCTGGTGCTGCCATCGGTCCGGTTGGGCGATAACGGCACGTTCACCATCAGCAGCTACGAACTGTGGATTTCGCCCGCGACGAACGCGGTGGCGCGCTTCTACATGAACCTGTACGTCGATAACGCCGTGATCTTCAACAGCCAGCTTCCGGTGACCGGCGACCTGATCATCCGCTACGACGCCTTCGATCTGGGAACGGAGTTCAACATCACCACGCCGTTTGGATGCTGAAAGAGGAGTAGAAAAGTAAGAAAAGTAAAAGAAGTAGATAGAAGTAAAAAGTATGGAAAGGACAGCGGTTTGCGGCAGGCTGCAAAAGCAACGAAAGGCAAAGGACGATGAAGGCGCAGCGCTTCGAGGATCTGGTTGTCTGGCAAAAGGCGCGTGAGCTAACCAGGTGTATCTATGAAGTTACACGCAGGAGCGATTTTGCGCGCGACTTTGGATTAGCATCCCAGATTCAGCGTGCCGCAGTATCGGTCATGTCCAATATTGCCGAAGGATTTGAGCGCGGTAGCTATAAGGAATTTCTGCAGTTTCTCGTCATTGCCAAAGCATCCTGCGCCGAAGTGCGCTCGCAGCTCTATATTGCGCTTGATATCGGCTACCTGACACAAGTGGAATTTGACCAATTAATGGATCTGACTCATCAGGTTGGGCGTATGCTTGGGGCGCTGCGCGCTTCTATCGCCAATCCCGATCCCAAATGATGAGTTGATCTTTTACTTCTCTTACTTTTTCTTCTTTCCTTACTTTCTTAAAGCAGTGGCGTCTTTTCCATCTCGGCGTAATCCGTTGCCAGTTCGCGCCAGGCGCGACCCAGACGGCGGATGCCTTCCTCGATATCGACCGGGCGCTGCGCGGCATAATTCAGACGAATGCGGTAGCTGCCGCAGTTATTGGTGTAAAACACGTTGCCAATTGCATATGCCACGCCCATCTGAATGGCGGAGATGTACAGTTCTGCCGCCGTCGGTCCACTCTTAGGCAGCTCGATCCACAGATACAGACCACCCTGCGGCGTGTTCCAGTAAGAGCCGGGGGGCAGGTATTTTGAGGCGGCTGCCAGCGCCACGTCACGGCGGCGGCGCAGCTCGCGGTTGTTGCGTTCGAGCTGCTGCGCCAGCACGCCGCGTTCCAGCATCAGGTGAATGGCGCGCTGGTTTAAGCCGGGGGTGGAGATATCGGCTGCCTGCTTCACCCGCACGATCCGTTCGTAGTGCGGACCATCGGTGATGATGTAGCCGATACGCATTCCCGGCAGCAGGTTCTTGGTGAAGCCGCTGGCGTGAATGACAATGCCGCTGTCGTCCAGCGCTTTCAGCGGCGGCACCGGCTCACCCTCGAAGCGAAATTCGTGATAAACGCCGTCTTCCAGAATCGGGATGTGATACTCGTTCGCCAGATTGATCAACTGGCGGCGGCGATGAATCGGCATGATCCGACTGGTGGGATTCTGGAATGTCGGCATGATGTAGATCAGCCGTGGATGATGGTCGAGGATGAAGTTTTCGAGCATATCCAGCCGGATTCCCTCGTCATCCATCGATATGCCCTGAATCTGCACGCGGCGGGTGCGAGCAACGTCAATCATGCCCAGATAAGTTGGGTTTTCGGTGACCAGAATATCGCCTTCGGTCAGGACTGCCTGCACCACCAGATCCAGCGCCTGCTGGGTGCCGCCGGTGATCAGGACGTGATCCGGGCTACAGCGGATGCCCAGCGCGCTGACATAGTCGCGCACGCTGGCGCGCAGCGGTCCGTAGCCTTCGGTCACTTCGTAGCCCAGCGCTTTCGAGCCGTCGCGGTCAATGACCGTGTTAATCGCATCTTTGAGATGGTGTACCGGAAAAAATTCCATTGGCGGCGCGCCGTGGCTGAAGTTGATCACGCCCGGCTTGCGCGAGAGCCGCATCATCTCACGCAGCGAACGGTCGGGCGCGGACGGCTGCTCGATATAGCCTTGATGCGCGCCGTTGCTGGTTGGCGGGGCTGTCGCGCTGTCACGCTCTCCGGCGACAAACGTGCCGCGTCCGGCATGGGCGCTCAGATAGCCTTCGGCGCGGAGTTCGGCGTAAGCGTTGACGACGCTGATCCGGCTGATGTTTAGCTGGCGGGCGAGATCGCGGCTGGCGGGAAGGCGCGTCCCGGCGGTAAGGGTGCCGCTTTCGATCTGAGCGCGAATATGGCGTATAAGCTGGCGATAGATCGGCTCTTCGCTGTCCCGATCCAATGGAACAACCAGATTTGTATTCAACATGGTATCTGCTCCAATAAGGAGTTTATTTTTTTAGTCCTCGGACACAAGCAATTATAGCGCATCAAACCAATTCAGTCCAATGCACAGTACCATATAATACCATGCGTCGAAAAATGTGGCTTAGCCGAGGAGTCGATCCAGCACAAAATGAACGAAGCGGCGCGTTTCGGGCATTGTGGCGGCGTGATCCATGCGATTATCACGCCATTCCCTGCGCCATGCCAGCGCATTCTCGATCAGCGACGCCCACTCCGGCAGTTCGCGCATCGCCCACGCTGCCGCCTGAATCTTGGACACCTGCTCACCGTAAGTAACGGTATACAACGCCCGGCACATGGTCAGAATGGCGTATGCCTGAGAGGGGCGCGTGTGCTCGCTTTCCATACGCTCGTACCATAAGCCGAGGTAGGCTTTGACTGACTCGACGAATTCTTCCTTGGTGGTTGGCGCGATAATCGTTTTGGGCGGGGGTCCGTAGAGCGCAATTCCCTGTTCGCGCACGACGTGCCAGTTGATCAGCCAGTCTTTGCCCGCGTCGATGATGTGGAACGGCTCGCCCGGGCTGATGATGCCGAGCCTGGTGGTCTGCGTCTTGAAAGTCTGCAAACCATCCAGCGAAAGATAAGCGATTTCGAGACGATGCTCATACCGTGGGTAGCGCGAGATGATCTGCTGGTGCATCCGGTGGAGCGCGTCAAATTCGGACTCGGTTAAGTCATCAGTTGTGGCGGCGAGCAGGTCAATGTCGCTGGTGTCCTCGTCAAAATCGCCGGTGACGAGCGAACCGAACGGATACAAGCCGACCAGCTTCGAGCCAAGCACCTGCCGCATCTGCGAAAGCAGATCATCCAGCAGTTGATTGACGTAAGGATAGGTTGAAGGTTGCATCTAAAAACCTCAAACCGCAGAGGGCGCGGAGAACGCAGAGGGGATTATAAACGGGTAGGGACACGATAACATCGTGTCCGTTTCGTGAACGCTGCGGTGGAGACTATATCATCGCGTCCCTGCCGCCGCCCTTCATCGATCAATGAGCGCGGTCAGGTCACCATCGGGATCGAAGCAGCGAATGACGTATCCCTCGCTGAACGAAAATTCTCCCTGCACGCAGTAGGCTGCGGTTTGGATACCCGATGCTGCTTCCGCCAGCGCGAAATACTCATCGCGCGAAAGCTCGATACCGCCGACGATGAAGCGCATGAAATAGCCGCGAGTGAAGGCGAAGCCCATCACCCCAACCACCAGTACCAGCGCCAGTACCGCGACCAGCAAAATCCGCCGTTTCGACCTGAACATGGCATTGCTCCTTATCCTGTTAATTTGATTGTAAGGCGCTGGTATGTTCCTGAGGCATAAGATATGACGCCATCCTGCCCCTGCCCCGCAAACCTTGCTTTTTTCAGCGGATGAGATCGCGTATAGTTGATGGTGAGTCTGATGACACCATCTGGAGCAGAGGAATGGCGGATATTCCGGCAAGACGCCAGCGAGAAATTGACGACATGCTCGACCAACTCGACTCGGATGATCCGGCAGAGCGCCGGGCAGCCGCTTACTGGCTCGGCGAAGCGGCGGCAGCCGATGCTGTCCCCAGGCTGGTCGATCTGTACGAAAACGACGAAAAAGCCAGCGTGCGCCGGGCGGCAGGCTATTCGCTGGGCATGTTCCGCGCCGTCGAAGACGCCATCAAACATGGCAAAGAGAAGCGCGTTATCCGGCTGCTTGAACAGGTCGAGCAGAAGGGCAAAATGGGACGCCGCGCCAACAAAGGCGGCTGGATTCGGCTGATACTTGGGCTGCTGATCGCCCTCACGGCGCTGGCGCTGGCATTTCAGTTTCTGCCAGTCGACGTCGTGCGCACCGTTCAGGTATCGCTGGCGCGGGCGGGGCTGTTCAAAGTTGACCCGGCGACCGAGCGCGATCCGCTGCTGTCCAGCCTGCGCCAGCACTACGCCAGCGTCCGCGACGATGTGGTCACGCTGCAAGCCGAATTTCAATCGGTGCTGGGCGGTGGAGCGCTGGATTGCAGCGCCTATTTCAACAACGCCCCGCCGTTCCAGCTTCTAGGGGCAGATGCGTCGGCTTACCCCGATATCGCCGACATCGTTTCGCGCCTGAACAACGCCCACGGCAGCTTAACCGCCGCCTATGCGCGCTACGACGCCGCCTGCTTGCAGGTTCAGCCGCTGCCGGTCGAGGAAGTGGGAACGACTTACGCCGCCCTGGTGAACGCGGTGCAGGCGCTGCCCGAAATCGAGGCGGCGATCAGCGCTGCCGAACGCGGCGAACCCGCGCCACAGCCGGAAGCGCCGACGACTCCCCCAACGACCGCGCCCGCCACTGCCGTTCCGGTATCAGCCACGGCTGCCCCGCCGACCACCGATATCAGCATCGCCAACCCGCGCAGCCATCTGACGGCGCTCTACAGCCTCATCGAAAACATGCGCTCTCAGCGCGGCGGGCTGACGCTGCTGGAACAGTACTGGGGCGACGTACAGCGCACCGGACGGACAACCGCCTGCGGCACCGCCCCGCCGACCATACCGGACAATTACGCGCTGCCACCCGCCGATGCTCAGGCAAGCCCCGAACTGGCGCAGGCGGTGCAGTCGATCAACGACGCGCTTGATCTCACCCGCACCGGCTGGACGGATTTCGCCTTCGCCTGCAACAGCGGCGAGCTAAACCAGCAGGCGCAGCAGGAATTTCTCGAAGCGCTCCAGGCAAAAGCCGCTTTCCAGGCGGCAGAGCAGCTTCTCAACCGCGTGCGCGACGACGTCTAGCAATTCATGATGCCAGTGGTTCGAGCCTTAGCCACGCGGGAGCGCGTTCGTTCAGGACGCCAATGATGTTGTTGAGTACGTCGGTGATGCCGGGATCGGCGTTGATGGTGATTACGGTTTCGCCCCGCGCTCGCAGGAATTCAATCGCCTCGGTATAACGGCGGCGCATCTCCGCCAGCTTGTCGTCGAAAAGCTCGCGGCTGCCACCGCGCGCGCCCATGCGCCGGTAGCACGTTTCCTCGCTCGCGTCCAGAAACAGCGTCAGGTGTGGGCGGCGCGCGCCGCTGTTGAGTTCCATCACCTTGTCCATCGGTAGTTCGGGCGACGAATTGTAGACCAGCGACGATAGATAGTAGCGATCACAGACCACGATGCGCCCGTCTGCCGCGTCCAGAAACGGCGTCAGGACGCGCTCGTTGTGATCGGCGCGGTTAAGCGCGTAAGCCAGCGCCAGCGTGCGCGGCGACACGGTGATCTGTTTTGCCAGCGCCTGCCGGATGTACGCGCCCGCGACGGAAGGATCGTGCGGCTCGTAGGTCAGCAGCACCCGATCCCCGAACTTCTCACGCAAAATATCCGCCAGGCGGCGGGTGATTTCAGTTTTGCCCGCGCCGTCCAAGCCTTCCAGCACGAGAAAAAACGAGCGTGCGGCGGTATGAGTCATGCACAGTCCCTATCGCAGTCATGAAAAACAGCGGCGTCATTCTACCGTCTCACGCGGCATTCCAGCAGCGTTAGTCCAGCGGGTGCGCGGCGAAGAACGACCAGATCAGCTCAGTCGCGTTCACGTCATCGGTTTTTGCGCCGACCAGAAAGCCCGGAAGCTGACGCCCGGTCGCGCCGGGCCAGGTGTGTCCACCGTCCTGGATGGTATAAAACACCACATCGCCGCTGCCGGAACAGCCGGTGTAGGCAGTTCCAGATACGTCGCCAGCAGCAGGCAGAGCTTCCGGCGTTTCGTCGCAGCCGTTCCGTTGCGCCCAGCCTTCCACCCACGTCTGCGCGGCGGCAAGATCAGGCGTCCCTTCATACGGCACAATCGGATCGTCTGTCCCATGAAACGCGATCAGCGGGACCGGACGAAGCACAGGGCTGAGCAGCCGACAGCTAACATCTTCCCCGGTGCCAACCGCGCCAGCGACGATGCCCACAGCGGCGATCTGCTCCGAAAACGCGCTGTCGCAGGCGAGGCGGTAGCTCATCCCGCCGCCGTTGGAAAGACCGTTCACGTACACCCGCGCCGAATCGATACAGTAGGCTGCCTTCAGCGTATCGATCAGATCGTGAAAGAACTGAACGTCGTCCACCTTGCCCAGCGGCATCAGCGGCATGTCATGCTGGTAGGCGTGCCAGCGTCGGGGAAGCCCGGTTCCCTGTGGATGCACCGAGATAAAGCCCTCGCGCTCCGCCACCGTATCCCAGCCCGAATAATCCTGCTGCTGCGACGCGCGCCCGCCCAAGCCGTGCATTGTCAGCACCAGCGGAACCGGCGACGACCGATCATAGTTCATAGGCACGTAGACAATGTAAAAGCGCTCGATTCCACCCGACTCCAGCGTGTGTTCAGATACGCCGGTAGCAACCGGCGCGGTCAGCCCGCAGCCCCCAGACTGCGATTCTACGGGCATCGCCGCGCCCACAAACGCGCCCATCAGCGCGAACACGCCTATCGACAGCACTATCCAACGCCTGATCATGATCACACCTGAAATCCCGGACAGCATGTGCACGATCATAACGCGCTGCCGCCCGCGTGCCATGAGCAGTTGGTAAGCGCCCCCACGCCGTAAGTCTGCTGCGGCGCTTACGATTGTCCCACCCGCACCGGCAGGCGATACAATCCCATCGCCTCGCGCACCTGTCCCATTGTCTCGGCGGCTTCGGCGCGCATACGCTCGGTGCCGGTCACCAGCACCTCTTCGACCAGACCGGGCTTCGACTCGTAATAGGCGCGGCGCTCGCGGAACGGCGTCAGGAAGTCGTTGAGGGCTTTTGCCAGCTTGCGCTTCACTTCCACGTCACCTACCTTGCCGACAAGATAGCGTTCCTTCAGGTCGTTCACTTCTTCGACATTCGGGTTGAAAGCGTCGTGATAGATGAAGACCGGGTTGCCTTCCACGCGACCGGGAATATCGGCGCGGATGCGGTTCGGGTCGGTGAACATGCCGCGCACCTTCTGATTGACCGTCTCCTCGTCGTCGCTGAGGAAGATGGCGTTGTTGAGCGATTTGCTCATCTTCGCCTGCCCATCAACGCCGATCAGCGACGGCACATCGCCGATCAGCGCCTCCGGGATCGGGAAGACCTCGCCGTACAGATAGTTAAAACGGCGGGCGATCTCGCGCGTCACTTCAATGTGCGACTCGTTGTCCTTGCCCACCGGCACCAGATGCGCTCGCGGCAGCAGGATATCGGCGGCTTGCAGCACCGGGTAGCCGAGCAGACCAAACGGCATGACCTCGCCCATCTGCGCCGCCGCCGCCATATCCTTCAGGCTCGGCACGCGCTCCAGCCGGTTGACGGTGGTCAGCATCTCGAAGATCAGGTTCAGTTCATAGGTTTCAGAAACGCCGGACTGAAGAAAGATGACGCTTTTCTCCGGGTCGATTCCAGCGCTCAGGTTGTCGAGCACCAGATCGTGAATGTTCTGGTGCAGGGCGGTGATATGCTCTTTTTCAGGCTTGGTCGTCAGCGTGTGCAGATCGGCGACGATGAAAAAGCACTCGTACTGATCCTGCAGGCGCACGCGGTTTGCCACCGAACCGACGTAATGCCCCAGATGCAGCTTGCCCGTTGGACGGTCGCCCGTCAGAATGCGTTTCTTGGCGCTCATGGTTATGGTCATCCTCTAAAAATAAAAACGCTCGTCCCCAATCAGGGGACGAGCGTAAATTCACCCGCGGTACCACCCCGGTTCGACCAGACTGTCCTGATCGCCCTCGTGTTGGGCTAATGCCCACTGCCCTGATAACGGCGGCAGTTCCGGCGCGGGATACTTGGAGTGCTAAAGTAAGTAAAAAGTTGAAAGTAAAAAGTGGAAAGTGGGAATAAATTACTTTCTACTTGGCACTTTCTAACTTTGAACTGTGCTTTCCGTTCCCCCGGCAGCTCAAAGGTCCATTCGGCGTCGGCGCGCAGGTGGGTTCTCAGCCGCCCCACTCTCTGTACTGCCGTTCCGGCGCTTACTCGTCCTCGTCACAGCCTTTATTTTATATGCCGTAATTCTATGCTCAGTTGGGGCGTCCGTCAACCGAGAAAGGGCGGGCAGCGCTGTTCCGGCGGCGCGTTACGACTGCTCCGCTTTGGGCGGCATCAGTTGGCTGAAGGCGCTGCCCTGACCGACGAAGATCGAGCCGCCCGCTTTGACCGTCGCCCGGATCAGGCGGATGACGCCTTCCCGGTCGGCGTTCACCAGATCGATCTAGGCTTGGGGCGCGCCTGTGTCCGGGTCGTGGCGCGCGCTCCAGTTTGCCATTTCCAGCAGGATCGGGATCAGATCCAGCCCCTTGTCGGTCAGCGCATATACTTCTTTGCGCTTGTCCGTCTCAGAAGGTGTCTTGGTGAGGATGCCTTTTTCCTCTAGCTGCGCCAGCCGGTTGGCGAGGATGTTGGTGGCGATGCCTTCGTCGGCGTCCAGAAATTCGCCGTAGGTTTGCTTGCCGAAGTAGACGATATCGCGAATGATGAGGAGCGACCACCTATCGCCGAACATCTCCAGTGCGAAGTTGATCGGGCAGTCGGAGCGCCGCTGGTAGCTGGTTTTCATGACGGTGGAGCTTCTCTGTCTCCTGTGTGCTGGCAGTGCTGGCTAGAACGTCCGTTCTTGACTCAATAATCATAATTCATTATACTCAGCTTACTTGCATTAAACAAGTAAACCGACTGTTATAGAGTGACGATTCGACACTGCGGAAGCGCTTGCCGAATGTGGGTGACGATCTTCTCGATGATACAGCGGAAGGCGTCGCAAGATGGATAACCAGCAGCAAATTATGAACGTACAAGAGCAAATCGAAAAATATATGACTAGCCAACCTGAACCAAAATGTAGTGATATGCAAGCGCTGCACCGCATCATTCAGGAAGTAATGCCAGCATGTAAATTATGGTTCCTGGATGGTAAAAACAGTGAAAACAGAACCGTTTCTAATCCTAATATCGGATATGGACTTCAAACTATAGAATACGCTGATGGACAAAGCAGGGAGTTCTATCAGATTGGTTTGAGCGCAAACAAAACCGGAATCTCTGTCTATATCCTTGGCATTAAAGATAAGAAATACTTGGCTCAGACGTATGGGGAAAAACTTGGTCAGGCAAGTGTAACAGGGTATTGCATTAGGTTCAAAGCGCTGAAAAATATAGACATTGATGTACTCGAAGCGGCAATACGAGATGGAGTGGCGTCTCCGTAATACTGTACCGCCTGGGGAGCAGCTTCTGAAACGGCTTGCAGCTATTGTCGAACCGACAGTACAACTCGTCGTGCGTTCCACTACAGCCATCACGTAGACTCAGTGAATCACGAATTGGAACTATGCTTCGCTCGACAGTGGGCTTAAGCCCACTGTCTGAGACGGGAAATCTGTGATTCACTGAGACTTCGTTTTATGATCGCGACGAAGGTATAGAGTTCATCCTATCTGAGGAAATTTGTGGCGAAACAACCTGATCAGCCGGATACATGACTTCCCGCGCGGCATCGGCAGCCCTGCCACCAGCGCGCTGCTCTTTGCGGGCTATACGCGCCTCGAACAGCTCACCACCAGAACCGAGCAGGAGATTCTGGCGCTTCACGGCGTTGGACCGAAGGCGATTGCGGTGCTGCGCGGCGCGCTGGCTGAACGCGGCTGGACGTTCGCCAGCGCCGAGCGTAAATAAGGCGGCGTATGAGCCTGATCGTCGAGCAAAGGCTGTCCGATTCACCTTTTGTAGAAGCCGTAATGCATGGCTGGACTGTGAGCGAAGGGACTTCGCTCCGCCCCGCCGAGGTTCAGTGGCACATGGTTTTCACGCGGGTTCAGGGCAGCCTGTATCCCCTGATTGTCGGTCCCTGGATATCGGCTGGTTCTGCCGCCTGGGGTGAAGGCGCGGAGATCCTCTGGGTCAGGTTCAAGCTGGGCGTCTTCATGCCCCATCTGCCCGCCAGAAACATCCTGAATACCGAAACGCGCCTGCCGGAAGCAGCATCCGACAGCGCCTTCTGGCTGCGCAGCTCGGCGTGGCAGTTCCCCGATTACGAAAACGTCGATACCTTTATCGACCGCCTTGCGCGCGATGAGGTTCTGATGTGGGATCCAGTCGTCAGCGCCGGGTTGCAGGATCAACTACATCCGCAGGCGATGTCCCCCCGCACCCTGCGCCACCGTTTCCTTCGCGCTACTGGCATGACTCAGAGCCACATCCGCCAATTCAGACGCGCCCAACAGGCAGAAGCGCTGCTGCGGCGCGGCGCGACGATCCTCGATACAGTGGATGAGGCGGGCTACTTCGACCAGCCGCATCTGACCCGCGCTCTGAAGCAGTTTATTGGCTATACCCCCGCCCAGATTGTCCGCATGAGCACGCCTGATTGCCATTCTGTACAAGACACCGACCCTGTGCTGGAATACGATACAAACGTTCTAACCAACACCTACTGACACATATCGAAGGGATTCAATATGGGAACGGTTGGCGCAGGCTTTAGCATGTCGCTGGATGGATTTATCGCCGGAGCGAATGATGAGGTTGATCGGGTATTTGCCTGGATGTTCCAGGGCGATCAGGATACTCAGGTTTCCATCGGCGACGAATCGCTTGATCTCAAGCTGACCTCAGAGGGCGTCGAGCAGTGTGAGGACATGGCGCACGCTATCGGGGCGGTGCTTTCCGGGCGCAGGATGTTTGACGTGGCTGGCGCGTGGGGCGGCAAACACCCGCTGAACGTGCCGATTGTCGTCCTGACTCATCATCCCCCGCAGGAATGGGTGAATAAGCCTGACTCGCCGTTCACTTTCGTCACCGATGGCGTGGAAAGCGCGGTGGCAAAAGCCAGGGAAAGCGCGGGCGGTAAAAGCGTTGGCGTCGGCGGCGCGGATGTCACCCGCCAGTGCCTCAAAGCCGGGCTGCTGGATGAAATCGGCATTGATCTGGTGCCCGTTCTGCTCGGCAGCGGTATTCGTCTGTTTGAACAGATCGGTATCGAGCCGCTGGAACTGGAAATCGTCGGTGTGACCGAGGATATCGGCGTCACCCACCTTCGCTATCGCATCCCGAAGTAAGGTTGGCGGGTATTCCTCCTGCTGGCACGTTCATTCAGTGTGAAGGAGCAGAAACGATGACGCCTGCATCACAATCCCTCAACATGGCACTGACCCGCGTTTTTAACGCGCCGGTCGAAGCGGTTTGGAAAGCATGGAGCGACTCCGAGCAGGTGAAACGCTGGTGGGGTCCTCAGGGGTTTACCTGTCCTCTGGCGAGAATGGACTTTCGCGAGGGCGGCACGTCGCTTGTGTGTATGCGCGCTCCGGCGGAGTTCGGCGGTCAGGATCTGTACAACACCTGGACGTACACCCGCATCGTGCCGGTGCGGATGCTCGAATTCGTCCAGAACTTTGCCGACGCGGACGGCAATCCCATTGCGCCTGAGTCCGTTGGTTTGCCCCCGGATATTCCCCACACAGTGCGCCACGTCATCGCCTTCAGGCAGATAGACGACAATCAGACGGAAATGACCGTGACCGAATACGGCTACGCGCAGGAACAGACCGTCGAAATGTCACGAGCAGGCATGGCGCAGTGCCTCGATAAAATGGCAGCGACCTTAACCGAAGGCTGAGGAGAGGACACCTTTTGGTTTTTGACTGCCAACAATTTAGACTCTCTCGTTGGGGCGGTTCGCGAACCGCCCTACCCACTGATTTTCTTGTCGGCTTCACCTTTGTTTCCAAACATTGCTCTACTCCATTGCACCGCGCAGTTCCTCCAGCGCTGCCACCTCGGCATCATACAACGCCAGCAGTTGTTCGCCCAGCGTGCTGAACAGAACGTCAATTTCACCATCATTCAGCGGGAAGTTTGGGTTGTACTCCGCATGGAGACTGGCGAGGCGTTCGCTCAGCGGCTGGGTTTCGGCTGCCGCGTCCGCGCCTTTGCTCGTCAGCAGGTCGCTGCGCTGGCGCAAAAGCTGTTTGGTGAGGCGGAAAGGTTCGACCTCGTCCGGCAGAGCGGACTCCGCCAGCCGCGTCCACTGCGCCGCCAGATCGCGATAGTGGGCGGCAGCCTGGCGCAGCGTCGGTCGGCTGATCACTTCGGCGGCTTCCTCGAGGAAATCGGCATACAATCCCCGCATCGCGCCGCCGCCATTATCGATTATCTCGATACCATCGTAGATCGACTTCAGGGTGCTGTACAAGCCGCGCCGGTCGGCAAAGGCGACATGCCAGCCTTTGGCGTTCTTGCGGTCGGTCATCATTTTGCCCCATTTGCGAAAGGTCGGCAGCGAGAACGAGTCGCTTTTCTGGCTGAGGTGCTCCACGCAGTGGTCAATGCCGGTTTTGACCGCGCCGGGCAGGTCAGGCGTTGTGTTCGGGCTGACTTCCAGCAGACGGTTCTTATACGACGGGATGCGCCCCCGCGCCGGGATCAGCGCCTCGGCGCTGACGCGGAACGGCTTGGCTGCCAGATCATCCACCCACACCGTATCGCCCTCAATGCCAAAGATAGCGACCCAATGCCCGAGGTGACCGATGAGCGTGCTGGGCAGCTCCAGATACGGCATCCCCGCCCGATCCACCCAGGCGACCACCGGCTTACCGGCGTCCAGCAGGTCAGCGAGCTGCTTCGACGCGACTTTCGGAGACGTGGCTTCGTGAAACGTCGGGATCACGCCGATGCGCTGGCACAGCGTCTCGTAGAATCGGACGGTGTACTGCCAGTTATTTTGCCAGCCACACACCAGCACTTTGGTGTGATGCGCTTTGAATTCATACAGGATATAGCCCGCGCCCAGCCCGCCGCCGATACCAAGCAGCATGGCTTCGCTGTAGGGCTTGCCGTTGCGCGGCGCGTAAATGCCCTGTGCCGCGAGGACGTTGGCAAGTGACGCTGTTTCCGCGTGCCACCCGCCGAACTGCTGGTAGCCTGCAACCACTGCCATCCCTCTGCCCTCCTCATGATATGGTAGACCGTCTGTTCTAATATACCATGAATAACGGCTGCGAAATCTGCCTGTTTTGTGAACGTGTATTCAGGGATCCAGCCTGTCAGCATCTGGTCGCCTGAAGTCAGGCGGTCTAATGTCTGGTGGTGCTGGCGCGGGATCGCGATGACGTCTGCTCAGGTGGTTCGGGCTGCGAAGTCATGATCGCCCAGCCACCTCTCAATGACCGCGCGCGTTTCGTCAGGCGCGGACTGCGGGAACAGGTGACCGTGTCCGCTGATTTCAGCGCAGCCCATGTGCGGCAGCACCCGCCGCAGGTGTTCGGCGGCGGGCGGCAGGAACGTGTTCGACTGCTCGCCGCGAATCACCAGCAGCGGCAGGGTTTTTGGCAGCCTGCCGATATAGCGCCACGTCTCCGTCATGATGGTCGCATAGTATCGGGCTTCCCATTCTGGCGACCAGACCAGTTCGACGCCGTTGCCATCGGCTGCCGGGCGGGTGAGGCTTTCGGCGTACAGGCGCACCGCTTCATCTGACCAATCGCCGAACAGCCGCTTGCTCCGCCAGTAGTCATACGCCTCGCCGGTGCTGTCAAAGCGCGACCGGCGGCGAAGCGCGCCCTGAACCAGCGGCAGCCGTCCCCCCAAGCCGAGCGCCTTGACGATGGCGAGGACTCGCAGGCGGGCAGGCGTGAAGATCGTCGGGTCGAGCAGGATCAGCCCCCGGAACTGCGCTGGCGCTTTCGCTGCTGCCACCAGCACGGCGACGCCCCCGAACGAATGCCCGATGGCGATCACGTCCGTAAGCCCGTACTGGCTCATGCCCGCCAGCAGATCGTCTGCCATTGAACGCCACGACCGGATGCTCTGCGGTGGCGGCGGATCACTCCACAGCGGGCGCGGCGGCAGCGAAACGACGCGATAGGCTGTTGTGAGAGGTGTCAGCAGCGGTGAATAGGTCTGTGGTGGAAAGCCGTTGGCGACGGCAAGGTGCAGCACCGCGCCGCTGCCGCCGAATTCATACAGGGTCTGGGGCATAGTCAGTCTCTTAATCTTCTTTACTTTCCTTACTTTTTCTACTTTCTTTACTCAGCCCTCACAGCCTGAGCTTCATCTCGTTGCTAAGCTGGAAGCCCATCGATTCGTATACCGGGCGTCCGGCGTCGCTGGCGTGCAGCACCACCAGATGAAAGCCATTGGTTCGGCACCACGCGATCACCGTCTGGGTGAGGCGATGCGCCAGCCCGCGCTGGCGATAGGGCGCGTAGGTATAGACGTTGAGCATGTACGCCCGCCGCGTGTTTGGCTCGATGACGGTTGGGGGCCAGTCCATCAGCCAGAGACCCGCGCCCGCCGCCAGTTCTCCGCTGTCGGTCACCGCAAACCAGCCGTGATAGCGTGCTTCCGCCATTTTCTGGCGCAGCCACGGCTCGAATCCGGCTTCCATCCGATCCATTTCTTCCGGGCTGCCAGCGCCCATTTCAGTAAACATCGAGCGACGCTGGAACAGGATTGCCGGGACATCGTCCAGCGTGGCGCGGCGAATAGTGAACGGTTCGATCATGCTGTCTCCCGATAATGGTGCCTGAGCTATCTGTTCGGCTGTATGTTAAGGCGATGATCGTAAAGTCAACCAGCCGCATCTGCAACAGACCATTCTGATCGGGGCTATAATACACGGTAATGCCACTACGCCAGCGTAGGCAGCCCTTTCCGCAAAGCTGGATGCGCCCGAACCATTCCTGAGGCTCTCATTCGAGAGTGAAGCCGTTTCTTCCCCATCAACCGATTGGCTTTTTGCAGGAGGCTGTATGAACCGGATGGGACGTTTTACACAGCGGGCGCGTCAGGCGTTGATGTTGGCGCAGACATCGACCGAGCAGCTCCAGCACAGCCGCATCGGATCTGAACACCTCCTGTTAGGGCTGGTGCAGGAAAATACCGGCGTTGCCGGAACGGTGCTGCGCGACCTCGGGCTGAAGCGCCAGCAGGTCGAAGCATTGGTGAAAGAGTTGAGCACGGCAGGCTCCGGCGGCGCGCGCCAACCGGAGCTTGCGCCGAGCGCGCGCAAAACGCTGGAAAAAGCGGTTAATCAGGCGCGCAAGCTGGGACATCACTATATCGGCACCGAACACCTGCTGCTGGGTTTGATCGAGCAGGAGAACAGCACCGCCATGACAATCCTCGGTCGCCTCGGCGTCACGGCGGAGCAGGTGCGCCAGTCTACCCTGTCCCGAATGCAGGAATCACCAGAGGATCAGGTTCGTTCGTTTCCGGTGTTTCCCCCGCTGGAAGAAGAACGCCGCCGGGTGCTGACTATGATCGAGCAGGGCAAAATCACCGCGCAGGAAGGGGCAGAACTGCTGAGCGCGCTTCAAATCGTCGCCATCCCGTTCCCGTTAGGCACGAATGCCGCGCAGATGTTCGCAGCCAGCAGCGGCGTTCCGATGGAGCAGCTTCAGGGACGGGAGATGCGGCTGGTGGTGTGGCAGGGCAGCGAAACCCAGCTTGAAATTCGCCAGCCCATGAGACAGATTCAGGGCGATTACTTCCTGTTCATGCAGCGGTTTTACAGCGGGCAGGTCGGCAAAGTCCTCGATCTGAAGGTAGGCGACAAGACGATTGACGTTTACATTGACGAACCATCCGATGACGAATCGGGCGCGGGCGAGCCTTAGCTCCGCCCCTGCCACAACCACATTCTTTGCGTCCGCCGCAGGTTTGCGGTTCAATTAGCGGCTCATGACACCGGTATTCTGGAAAGACCTTCATGTCTGATGATCTGCGTCCCTCACCCCGCTACAAGCCTGTTTCGCTGTTCGTGACCTGCATTGTGGATATGATCTACCCGCAGACCGGGGTGTCGGTGGTCGAAATTCTGGAACGTGCTGGCGTGGAAGTGCGCTTCCCGCTAAACCAGACCTGCTGCGGTCAGCCCGCCTTTAACTCTGGTTACTGGGACGATGCCCGAACCGTCGCCAAACAGTTCCTGACCGCCTTTGCCGACGCCGAGGTGATCGTCTGCCCGTCGGGAAGCTGCGCCTCAATGGTGCGCCACTATTACCCCGACCTTTTCAAAGACGATCCCGAATGGCTTGACCGCGCATTGTGGGCGGCGAATATCACCTGGGAATTCACCGAGTTTCTAGTCGATGGCTTGGGCATGACCGATTTCGGCGCGAAACTGCCGCCGACGAAGGTGGCGTTTCACCACGCCTGTCACGGCTACCGCCTGCTCAATCTCGGCACGCAGGCGCAGGCGCTCGCCCGGAATATTGACGGCGTGACGGTCAACGACCTGCCCGGCGCTGATCAGTGCTGCGGCTTTGGCGGGCTGTTCGCGGTCAAGATGCCGGAGATCAGCGGCGCGATGCTGGACGAAAAGATCACCGGTATCGAGAACGCCGACGCCGATGTGATCGTGACCGGCGATGCAAGTTGCCTGACACAGATGAACGGCGGCTTGAGCCGTCAGGGTAAGACCAAGCGCGTCATCCATATTGCCGATCTGCTGGCGCAGGGCTTACGCGAAAGCGAAACATCAGCCGAGTAAAGAAATACGGAACCACTAAGACACGGAAGATACTAAGAAAATCAAAGGGCGAGGCACCGCCTCGCCCCTACATCCCTCTTTGTGTTCTTTGTGTCCTGGTGGTTCAGCGTATGTCCGTTCTCTGCGTTCTCAACGCCACCCTCCCGCCATCCCTGTTCGTTGAGTATAATAACGATTATCCGGCAGCGGTTTGGTTCACCATCCGCCGGAGCATTATCCCTGTACGATACCAGCAGAAACCCATTTTGAAGGCGGCTCATGTTAGATAAATTGGCGGCGATTGAGGGACGTTACGACGAGATAGACCGGCTGTTAAGCGATCCGGCAGTCATGAACGACTACGACAAGATCGCTGAATACAGCAAGGAACGTTCCGGACTGACCGAGATCGTCGAGGTCTATCGCGTTTACAAGGACAAGCTCGATCAGCTTCAGGGCGCGCGCGAAATGCTGAACGCCGAGACGGACGCCGAAATGCGCGAGATGGCGCTGGAAGAAGCCAGCGCGCTCGAAGCCGACACCGAGGAACTCCGCGAGAGTCTCAAGCGGCTGCTGCTGCCTAAAGACCCGCGCGACGACAAAAACGTGATCATGGAAATTCGCGCCGGGACGGGCGGCGACGAGGCGGGCTTGTTCGCGGCGGATCTGTTCCGCATGTACAGCTATTACGCCCAACAGCGCGGCTGGAAGATCGAAGTGATCGACCAGCACGAAACCGGCGTCGGCGGCTTCAAGGAAATCAGCTTTGAGATCAAAGGACAGGGGGCATTCAGCCGTCTGAAGTATGAAAGCGGCGTCCACCGCGTCCAGCGCGTGCCGGAGACGGAAAGCCAGGGGCGGGTGCATACCAGCACCATCACTGTGGCGGTGCTGGCGCAAATGGAAGATGTGGACGTGGAACTGAACATGAATGACGTGCGGGTGGACGTATACCGCAGCGGCGGCGCGGGCGGTCAGAACGTGCAGAAGAACGCGACTGCGGTGCGTCTGACGCATATCCCGTCGGGCTTGGTGGTGGCGGTGCAGGACGAGCGCAGCCAGCTTCAGAACCGTCTTCGCGCCAAACAAATTCTCGTCGCCCGGCTCTATGAGATCGAGTCCGAGAAGCAGCGCACCGCCCAGGAAAGCGAACGCCGCAGCCAGGTCGGGACTGGCGAGCGCTCGGAGAAGATTCGCACCTACAACTTCCCCCAGAACCGCGTCAGCGATCATCGGGTGAACGTCACCAGCTACAACCTGCCAGCAGTGCTGAATGGCGCGCTGGACGAGTTCATCGACGAACTGATCGCCCATGATCAGGCGGAGAAGCTGGCGAACGCCACCGGAGATGCTTTACTCAACGGCTAGCACCCGCCTGAGAACCTTGTCGCCTGTGGCGACGATCTGATAGGTCGCCACAGGGTAATGGCGTTTCACAAAATAATGCGGATTTTACGCCGGGACACAATACATCACGTTCGCCGCATCATCACAACCATCGTAGGGACACGACACCGTCGTATCCGTTTTGGATACTGCAATTTACCCCGTGATCAGCGTGCCGACGCTGTCATCGCCGCGAACGGCGAGATACAGGTCAAGGTCTGCCCAGAAATCCACAACCATAATCGGCATGTTATTTTCCTGGCACAGCGTAAACGCCGTCATATCCATAATTTCAAGCTTCTGCTGCAGCACCCGGTCATAGGTCAGGGTGCTGTAGCGCGTCGCGGTTGCGTCCTTCTTCGGATCGGCGCTGTAGACCCCGTTAACCTTGGTTGCCTTGATGACGATATCGGCGTTAACCTCGGCGGCGCGCAGGGCTGCGGCAGTATCAGTTGTGAAGTACGGGTTGCCCGTCCCACCGGCGATGATGACCACGCGCCCTTTTTCCATGTGACGTATCGCCCGCAGCCGGATATACGGCTCGGCGACGGCGTTCATGGCGACTGCCGTCTGCACGCGGGTGACGACGCCGACCCGTTCCAGCGCATCCTGAAGCGCCAGCCCATTCATGACCGTCGCGATCATCCCCATGTGGTCGGCGGTGCTCTGTGCCATGCCGCGCGTTACGCCCTGAGCGCCGCGCCACAGGTTGCCCGCGCCGATGACGAGGGCGATCTCCACGCCCAGTTCATGCACCTGCTTAATCTTGTTGGCGATAAACTCTGCCCGGTCAATATCGATGCCGAACCCGCCTTCGCCCGACAGCGCCTCGCCGCCCAACTTCAGGACGATGCGCTTGTACTTTGCCTGCGTCTGCTTGCTGCCATTGGTCGAATCCATCGGTTCTCCTCCTGAAATCTACATCTGTCTGTTTTACCTCTCCACTGAAGCAATCGAAGTTTGCAGGAGTGGGGCAGGGAGTGAGATTTCTCCTCAAAAAAAAGAGGGACTAGCAAAAATGCTAATCCCTCCGAAAACGGCTCACTATCGGCGCAGCGTTATGGGCGCAGGGGCGCGCCAATGCCATCGCTGTCGCATCATTTACTCAGCCAACTCGTCGCTGTCGGTGTCTTCGCCCAGAGCGAAGCGGGCGAACCGGCGAATTTCGATGCTTTCGCCGACCTCTGACACGGTTTCCGCCAGAAGCTGGCTGATGGTCTTGCTGTCATCCTTCAGGAATGGCTGTTCCAGCAGTACCAGTTCTTCATAAAAGGTCTTCATACGACCTTCTACCATCTTCTCAGCGATGTTCTCAGGCTTGCCTTCTTCGAGCGCGCGGCGGTGCTGAAGCTCGCGCTCCGCCTGGACGACTGATTCGGGAATGTCCTCGCGGCGGACGTATTCGGGCTTCAGGTTGGCGATGTGAAGGGCGACGTCCTTGGTGAAGCCGCGGAAGGCATCGGTGTTCGCAACGAAGTCGGTTTCGCAGTTAATTTCCACCATCACGCCCAGACGGCGGGTGAAGTGGAGATACGTCTCAATCGCGCCTTCGTTCATCGCCCGACCAGCGCCCAGTTTCCTGGCAGCTTTTGCCAGACCCTTGTCGCGCAGAAGCTCCACCGCTTTGTCGATGTCGCCGCCGGTGGCTTCCAGCGCCTTCTTGCAGTCCAGCGGACCCGCGCCGGTGATTTCACGCAGTTCTTTTACCTGTTGTGCGGTAATTGCCATGTGCGACTATTCCTCTACCTGTGCATCTACTTGTGCATCTTCGTCAAGCAGTTTCTGGCTGCGGATCTTCGCCAGCGTGGATTCGCCGAGGAACGCTTCATCATCTCCGTCGGCTTCGGGCTGGAACGCGAATGCGCCTTCTTCAGCCTGTTCTTCTTCGCCGGTATCATCCTGCTTGCGCATCGCCTGACCATCGATCACCGCGTCTGCGATAGCGGAAACCAGCAGCTTGATGGCGCGTACCGCGTCGTCGTTCGCCGGAATGATGTAGTCGATCACGTCGGGATCGCTGTTTGTATCCGCCAGCGCCAGCACCGGAATATTGAGCGTGTTCGCTTCTTTAATGGCGGTGGATTCGCGGCGGGTATCAATCACGATCAGCAGTTCTGGCAGGCGGCGCATGTTGCGGATACCGCCCAGACGAAGCTGAAGCTTTTCGATCTTGCGGTTCAGAACCAGCGCTTCCTTCTTCGAAAGCAGTTCGAACTCGCCGGCTTCGCGCCGCTTCTCCAGGCTTTTCAGCGTATCAATACGCTTGCGAATGGTGACCCAGTTCGTGAGCGTTCCGCCGAGCCAGCGGGTGGTGACGTAGGGCATGTGGCAGCGTTCCGCTTCGCGGGCAACTGCTTCCTGCGCCTGACGCTTGGTGCCGACGAACAACACGGAACCGCCTTTGGCGATAATGTCGCGCACCATATCGAAGTACTGGTTGAGATTGACAATCGTTTGCTGGAGATCGATGATGTGGATGCCGTTACGCTCGGTGAAGATGTACGGCTTCATCTTGGGATTCCACTTGGTCGTGCGATGACCGAAGTGAACACCCGTTTCCAGAAGCGCCTTCATGGAAACATTGGAAGGCATAAGAACTCCTCAGTTGAATAGTGTTTATACGATCACACCGTTCATCCCCGGCGGAGCTTAAGCTTGTCATGAAGACTAGCCCAACACCTGCTGCCGAGTCCCGGTGTGTGATATTTGGCACGAAGCCAGATCGGGGTCATTGTAGCATTCTACAGCGGTTGAATTCAAGGGTGGAGCTTGCTCTGAAGCGGCTGCCTGTGCAGGCACTTCCTTAGATATGCGTCAGATATGCGCCTGCGAAGAAGCGTGGGCGGCTGAAGTGGGCGGAGTCTCATCTCAAAACAGTAACAAACGGCGGTAGATTTACCCTTTACGGGGAATTGGAACGCGCTATAATACCTTCCACCACGCACCTTAAGGTATGCTCACATCTCAGAAATTCAGAGCAGAAACGCAGCAGAAATAGCATTGACACTGGGGATGCGGGCTGGTAAGATACCAGCAGTAACGCGCACTGGAAAAGTGCGCGTGTCTGTCTCTGGGAGGAATCAGCGGGGGCAGGCAGCACCTTAACAATAGAACAGTGAAGATGGAAAGCAACAGAGCAG
>JAUQWZ010000053.1 GCA_030834905.1 Aggregatilineales bacterium
TGGACTGCGCCCCTTCGAGTGGACAATTAGTTAAGGTGGCATATTTAAACTTTTCGCCATTTCAAAATCGACTGGCGATTTGTAACCGATCGATGAATGTAAGCGTTTTAAATTGTAGACCTCTTCAATAAAATGTTCAATGTTCTGGAGTGCGTCATTAAACCTCCCGTATTCGTTTAAGTAGACTTCTTCATATTTTCGCGTCTTCATGAAGCTCTCAGCAAATGCATTGTCGTAAGGATTACCCTTGCGGCTCATGCTGATCTGAATACCAATATCCTTTAGATAGTTCACATAATCCATTGACGCATATTGAACGCCCTGGTCGGAATGATGAATAAGATTCTTCAGGTCATCTTTATTTCGTGTTTGAAGAGCCTTAAGCAAAGCATTCAATGTGAGTTGTGTATCAATATTGCGACTGAGATCCCAACCAATACATCGTCTACTGAAAACATCTATTATCACAGCCAAATATACGAATTCTTTCGATAACTGGATATATGTAATATCAGCAACCCATAGTTGATTTATGTCTGTGACTTCCAGGGTTTTGGCGAGATTCGGATAGATTTTTTCTCCATGATTTGAATCCGTGGTCTGCAATTTGAACCTCTTTTTTACAGAAATGAGATTGTCTTCTTTCATTAGGCGTCGGACTTTTTTCTGGTTAACTATATGGTTTCTGTTCCGAAGCTCCACTTTGACCCTTCTGTAACCGTATCCAGGGAACTCGATTACTATTTTTTGCATTTCTTCTTTGATGGCAATATCAGAATTTTTCTCAGCTTCTGGATCATGTGATTTGTCCCGCCATTTGTAATATCCAGATCTGCTGGCGTCAAGCAAATCTGCAGCTCGATTGATAGAGATGCAATCCGATTTTTCAGAAATTATCATGAATTTCACCCTGCTTTCGATCTCTCCTTCTCTTCTCGCACTCTCTTTTCCAGGATACCTAAGGCTTTTTTTAAAAAATCATTCTCTGCGTACAGTTTACCCACAAGCCTTTCCAGTTCTTCATTTCGAGCAGCGTCCTTGTATGTATTCCCATTTCCCTTGAAGGCTGATCCTGGATCCTTATCATATTCCAATTTCCATC
>JAUQWZ010000054.1 GCA_030834905.1 Aggregatilineales bacterium
CGCTATCCCCGCCGTGATGATCGGGGCAGCCGAAGCGAAGGTGACCGCCCACGCTATCCCCGCCGTGATGATCAGGGCAGCCGAAGCGAAGGTGACCGCCCACAGACCGGACGCAAGCCGTTTGGCTCACGTTCAGGAAGCGGGCAGCGCTCCACCGGACGCCCCGGCGCGCGCCCTGGCGGCAGCCGTCCGCGCCGTGACGACGACCGTTCAGGCGGACGCTCATCCGGCAGCAGCCGCAAGCCACCGTTTCGTGGCAGCACCCATAGCAGCACGCGCAGCAGCACAGATAAGAAATCAGGACGTGACGACGAATGAGTATGGCAACTTCGGTACAGCAGTTTGTGGAAATGCAGCCGCGTTTGGCGTGGCGGCGCTCATTACTGCGTTGGCTCGTCCGCGTGGTGCTTTTCCGCTTTGTCTTTCGCGTAAAAGTCACCGGTGCCGAAAACGTCCCCGCTGACGGACCGGGCATCCTGATGATGAATCACATCTCGCTGCTCGATCCGGTGCTGTGCCTGGGCGCGGTGACCAACCGCTTCGTCATCCCCATGACCAAAGTCGAAAACGTGCGCAACCCCTTTCTGGCGCCGTTTGTGCGTTGGTGGGGATCGTACTCGGTCAATCGCGGCGAAATCGACCGCAAGGCGCTGACCAACTCGATTGAGCTGGCAAAAAGCGGTCAGTTGATATTGATCGCGCCGGAGGGGACGCGGCAGGTCGGCGGATTATCGCAGCCAAAAGATGGGCTGGCGTATGTCGCCACCAAAGCCAACGCCGTCATTATCCCGGCAGCGATTATGGGCGCAATCGACTGGGAACAGAAGCTGAAACGCTTGCAGCGCCCCGAAATTCAGGTCAATTTTGGTCACCCGTTCCGGTTCAAAACGGAAGGTCGGGCGCGTATCCCCCGCGAAACGCTGACCGCCATGACCGACCAGGCGATGTATCAACTCGCGCTGGCGGTGACTGACGAGAACATGCGCGGCATCTACAGCGACGTGAGCCAGGCAGCCACTGAACATCTGGAGTTCGTTCCGGTTTCAGCGCCAGAGTCGGACTGACGCCGCCGGTACGCTGGAACAATGCCCAACCGTATCCCCCACGCCCAGCCCCCTAATACAGCAGTATTTGCATTACAGTTCGCATTATGTTAGTTTAGGGGTGTCGTCTGGTGAGTTAAGGGGGATAACTCATGACCACTCAGTACGAACACAGACCCCACGCTCCAGAAGCTGTTTCATCAAAGCATCCCGCCCTGCTCGCGTGCAGCCTGCTGTTTTTTGTCGCCATGCTCCCGTTGATGCTCGGATTGCAGCCAGCGCAGTCGGTCGCTGTTCAGATGCCGCCGCCTTCGCATTCAACGACCCTGGTTTATGAGGGCAGCTGCCACCCATTCGGCTCAATCCTCGATTGCATTGAAGTTCAGTCGCAGATGAGCCAATTCGTTCGCTGAGGATGGCGCGGAGGCTGCTGAGGGATAGGTAACAGGGACGCCTTAATGCGCTGCGTCCGTTTTTCCCCGCGCCCAGGCGTCAGGCAGCCTTGACATTCAGCCGCAGCGCCCTTTATAATGCGACAGTTCATGGCGGGTAGTAGTATACAGGAGCAGCGCCCGTGGGTCCGTTACCTAAGCAGCGTCATTCCCGGAGCCGTCGCGATAAGCGCCGTTCTCAGGATTCGTTGACACTCAAACAACTGGCAAAGTGTGAAACGTGCGGCGAGTACCATGTCGCCCATCACGTTTGCCCGTCCTGCGGCTCGTATCGTGGCGAGACGGTTATTGAGGTCAGCAGCGAGAAGTAAACACTTGAGCCGTACTGGCTTTCTGGTGCGGCTCTTTTGTATTCTCATCGGTGTGCTTGTGTCAGCATTTATCCAATAGATTTGTTTTGAAAGTATGTCCATAGCAGGCAGCGCTGGCTGCCCCTGCGACCATCCTTCGGCAACATTCACTTAAATTTTGCTGCGCTACTCATCCTCTCGGAACGGGGAAATATGGTGGAGTGGACAACCACGGTTTTCTTGTTTCCCGGTCAGGCATCGCAAGCTGTCGGCATGGGACGAGATTTTGCGGCAGCGTATCCGGTTGCCCGGCAAACATTTGAGCAGGCAGATGACCTGCTCGGTTTTCCTCTGTCGCGCCTCTGCTTTGAAGGTCCCGAAGACGAACTCAACCAGACGCTGAACACCCAGCCCGCACTGTACGTGTGCTGCATCGCCACTCTGCGCGCGCTTCAGCAGGAACGTCCGGATGCAGTCCCGGCGTTCGCCGCCGGACACAGCTTCGGCGAGATTACCGCGCTGGCGGCGGTCGGGGCGCTCGCTTTTGAAGACGGGCTGCGCCTAACCCGCGAACGCGGTCGCGCCATGACCGAAGCCGGAGAGCAGAATCCAGGCGCGATGGCTGCCATTCTGGGTCTGGATGCGGATACAGTTCGCGCGGTGTGCGAGCGCGCCCGTCAGGACACCGGCGGGGTGCTGGTGTTGGCAAACGACAACTGCCCCGGTCAAATCGTCATCTCCGGCGACAGCCAGACGCTCGAGGTGGGCATGACGCTGGCGAAAGCAGCGGGCGCGAAACGGGCGCTCAGGCTCGCCGTCAGCATTGCCGCCCATTCGCCACTGATGATTCCCGCCGCCGAACAATTTCACAAAGCGCTGGCGAACACCGACTTCCAGACACCGCCGATTCCGGTCTATGGCAATGTGGAAGCCGCGCCGCTGGGCGATGCCAGCCACATCCGCCGCGAGCTGAAGGTACAGCTCACCAGCCCGGTGCGCTGGACAGAGTCGATTCAGGCGATGATCGCGGCTGGCCCGGCTCAATTTGTCGAAATCGGTCCCAAAGATGTTCTATCCGGCTTGCTCAAGCGCATTGACGCTTCCAAACTGGCAATTCAATTAAATAGTGTCGAAAATCTGCGCCTGTTCGTCCAGAATACTTAGCTGCTTCTGCTGTTGGTATATAGCTTTTTTATGGTTTGGTTGTTGCATAATGCAATGTATTTCGTTATGATTTAACATTGTGATCTGCAACTCATAATTACAATCCACGGCGGAGGAGCCACTGATGTCTAGTAAACGCTGGATAATCACTTTATTACTTGTCTTTTTTGCGGTTCTGGCGGCGTGCCAGCCCACAGCCACGCCGACTTCCACACCGCGACCAACGACGGAACCTACCGAAGTTCCGGTCGAAGAACCCACTGAAGAAGTAGTGGAAGCGGTCGAGCCGACTGAAGAAGTCGAAGTCGTTGAACCCACCGAAGAAGCGGTGGTCGAGGAAGAGACAGAGGAAGCCGCCGCGCCAACTGAAGAAGTGGCAACTGACGAAGCAACCGAAGTAGCGGTTGTGGAAGTAGAAACCGAAGAGCCAATCGAAGTGGCGATGGTCACCGACGAGCCGACCGAGGAACCCACCGAAGAACCGACTGAAGAGCCTACCGCCCGTCCAACTCGCACGCCTCGCCCAACGGCTACCGACGTACCAGTGGTCGCGGAAGTGGAAACTGAAGAAGTCGTGACTGAGGAACCCACCGAAGAACCAACTGAAGAGCCTACCGCCCGCCCAACCCGCACGCCTCGCCCGACGGCTACCGAAGCACCGACCGACGAGCCGACCGAAGAACCCACCGAAGCACCTGTGGAAGCGGCTGAATTCGCCACCGTCCTCGAAGCGCTGGAGAGCAACCGCGATTTCACCGTGTTCGTAGGCTACCTGCGCTCGACCGGGCTGCTGGAAACGCTGGAAGGCGAAGGTCCGCTGACCGTATTCGCGGTGACCAATGCCAATATCGCGGTGTTCCTGGCAGAAAATGACCTGACACCATCTCAGATTCGGCTGGATCCGGATCGCCTGCTCGCCATCGTTCAGTACCACATTGTCGAAGGCGAAGTTGACCTCGAAGACGGCGACACCATCGAACCACTGCTGGAAGACAGCGAAATTAGCGTGAGCGTGGACGACGACACCGTGACGCTGAACGACACGGCGACGGTTGAAGCGGAATCGCTGAGCGCTGGCAACGGCGTGGTCTATGTTCTCGATACCCTGCTGGTACCCCCGGCAGCGCCTGAGGCAGAAGCAACCGAAGAAGGCTAAACCCGGTCGGTTGTCACAGCTTTACAGCAGCAGAGGTGGTCAGGTGACCACCTCTGTTTGATTCACGGCAATGTGGAAAAAAGCCCCACTGCCTTCGTTCCACTTCCAGCTTTCTGCGCTTCCCTAGTCGCGCCCGCCGCCCATGATGCGCAGCAGGAACAGGAAGATGTTGATGAAGTCGAGATACAGCGCCAGCGCGCCGTAAATCGCATACTTGGCGACCAGTTCGCCGCCCCCACCCTGCGCCTCGATCAACGCCCCCATACGCTTGATGTTCTGCATGTCATATGCCGTCAGCCCCATGAAGATGATCACGCCGATGATGCTGAGGAGGAAGTCAAACATGCTGCTGCCCAGCAGGACGTTGACGACCATCGCGATCAGCAGACCAATGAGCGCGACAAAGAACAGGTTGCGGTACTTCATCAGGTTCATGTCGGTGGTGAAGCCAAACATCGCCATCACGCCAAACAGGATAGTCGCGGTGGCAAAGGCGGTCACCAGCGATCCGATGTCGAAATAGAAAAACACCATCGACAGCGAAAAGCCCATTAGTCCCGAATAGAATAGGAACAGCCCCGCCGCCACTCCGGGCGAGAGCCGGGGCATCGCCAGCGAGATGATGAATACCAGCGCGATTTGCCCGACAAACGAGCCAATGACGACAGCCGGATTCGCCCGCAGTTCAAGCAGGGCGCTGTTGGTGGTCGTCAGGACGGCAACCGAGGTCGTGACCAGCAGACCAAGCAGCATCCAGCCGAAAACCGACCGCAGTAAGGGGCGAAGGCGATCATAACTGATCTCAGGAACCGGATACTCACGGTTAAAGATATCGGAAAGGGACATGGAACCTCCAGTCAGCTAACACTCATGAATTACAACACTAAGGCTGCAACATTGGTACAGCCCGATTGTACCCGCATTTTCGGGGGGATTGTCAATCTGATACAAAAACTGTGTGCTGAGGGGGGATTTGGAGGCAGGGCATCCCCTGCCCCCAGGCATGAACTACAGCAGCGATTTCAAGCCGGTGAACAGGCGATCCACCGCGCCCTGTGCCGTTTCCGGCGGCAGCGCATACGAGAAGCGAATCCAGTTTGCGCCCGCCTGCGAGAAATAGACGCCCGGCACCACCGCCACGCCGTGATTTTCGCCCAGATAGGTCAGCAGCGCTTCCGAATCAGCCAGCCCACCGGCTTCGATATAGGGCGCGCAGTCGATGAAGGCATAGTAGCCGTCGCCCATGACAAAGCGCGCGCCCTCGCGTTCCAGCGCGGCGCGCAGCACGCGGCGGCTCTGGCGCGTCGGTTCGATGATGCTGGCAGCCGCTTTGGCGAATCCCATCTCGTATGCGGCGATGGCGACTGCCTGCGCGTAGAAGCTGGGAATGACGCCGTGTGACGCCTGACTGGTGATGTGCTTGACGACCTTCTTGCCCGCCAGCAGGTGCGCGCTGCGAATGTTGGACGCGCCGAGGCTCTTGGTCAGACCGTCGAGGAAGATCAGCTTTTCGCGATCTTCGGGCGAAAACGCCTGTAGAATGACGTTGATATCCGACGGTCCTCCGTCGGTGACCCAGTGATAGATCCAGTCGAACAGCACGTAAGGGAATCCCGCTTCAAGCGCTGTCCGCGCCAGCATAATCTGCTCGTCCAGCGGGATCGTGCGCCCGGTCGGGTTGTCGGGCGAGGTGACAACCAGCCCCGCCAGCTTGCGCCCTTCGCGGGCGGCGACTTCGGCGCAGGCGCGGATGCCTTCGGGTGTGTAACGCCAGCCATCTTCAGCACGTCCCGGCGCCAGCAGCACGTTCAGACCCACAGCATAAGGTCCCCAGCTATAGGTAATCCAGGGCACGCGCGAGACGACCAGCAGCCCGCCGATCTCCTGATCGGCGACGTTGACCATTGCGCCGTAAGCCTTTTGCAGACCATCACGCCCGCCCTGTACAAAGACAATATTGTCCGTTCCCCAACCCGAAGCGGCGTCGAGCTTCCAGTACTGCTCGGCGGCGGCTTGTCGAAAGCGGACGGTTCCCCACGGTTGATCGTAGGCGGAGCCATGTTCAATCTGAATCTCAAGGGCGCGCTCCAGCAGTTCGCGCGGGACGCCGGGCAGGCTTGCCCCGCCGTCGCCCTGTGAAGCGTCAAAGGTGACGGCATCTGCCCCCATTTTGGCGTGGTAGGCTTTAAGCGCGTCGCGAATCAGGAACATCCGCGATGGCGGGATGTCCTTCATGCTTGCCGGATAGGTGTTGACCGGGATGCGGTGCTGCGGCGGCAGAACAAACTCCGGTGTCTCAAGGCTGGTATCTGCGACGAATTGCGTAACCAATATTTACCTCCAGGTTGATTTGATAACAAAAACACCCCTTACCGGGGTGTTTGGGAACTCGATATGCACAGCCACCCGGCGTTACCGCTTTAAGGAACGATTGGTCATCGTAGTGGTGGCACGGCGATTGCAAAGCATGATAGTTGAAAGCTCTCTCTGACTGCTAAACCGGATTGTGACATATTCACAAAAGCGCGTCAATGTGCAAGACGCCGCAAAGCCCTGCAACTGGCTTCGTGCATTGTGCCACAGTCCACTTATGCCGCTGTCAGGATCATATTGCCAATAGTGGCGTTCGCCTCCACGCAGCAGCGCGCAGTCCTGCCTTACACCCTGTAGCAACTAAGGATTAGGTGATGAGCCACCACAATTTCTAACTTTGGATAGATGCGTCCCCGGCAGCACGCCCTTACGCTGTAACGGTTTGCAGTTTCGCCACACCTACTAAGCTCATTCAGGCACTATGTGTATGCGCTGGTCTACACGGGCAGCAGCTGGCAGATGCTGCCTTGCCATTCATCTCGCCATCAAAAGGAAGGATTCACCTCATGCAGTCTCGTGTATTCAGAGTTGTTTCGGTTATCCTGCTGGTAGCGCTGGCGCTGGCAGGTTGTAGGGGCATTCCAATCAGCAGCGTGGCTATCCCGGTCGCTGGTCTCACACCGCCAACCGTGATGTCGCCATCGACTCGCCCGCCAGAGCACAGCCTCCCGCGCGTTGATATCGGTCTACAGCCGCCGGATGTATGCGTGGTTGTCCCAAATACAGAGCAGGCGAACATCTATGGCACAGGTACGTCAAACGGACCCACTGCCATCCTCGTCGGAACGGCGCGCTATGTTAGCCACGCCGACAATGCCTATATTGTCGAGCTTCCACCCGGTAATCTGCATTACTGGGTATCCGCCATGGAAACGCACCTCGTCGGAGACTCGTGCCCCAGTTAGCAGAATGATGGCGGCAGCGGTGACGATCCGCTCATGCCCGCTGATCTGCTGGCTGCCTTCACTTCAATGAGGCTGCGCTGTTGTCCGTGTGCCGAGTTTCAAGTGCTCGCACACGGGCGGCAGCCTGCCCGCCAAGGCTAATCGACTTTAAGGATGATCTTGCCAATATTGGCGTTGGTGTGCATGTAGCGGTGCGCTTCCGCCGCCTGACTCAGCGGGAACACGCGGTCAATCACTGGGCGGAGCGTGTCATTCTCAAAGCGCGGCAGGGCGAAATTCACGAAATCACCGGTCAGCGCGATCTTCTCCGGCAGCGGCGTGCGACGCAGCAGCGTCCCGCGAACCGTCAGATTCTTGCGCATCACTGCGCCCACGTCCAATTGACCGCCGCTGCCGCCCAGGAAGCCGATCAGCATCAGCCGCCCGCCGCGCCCCAGACATGCCAGATTGTCGTTCCAGTAGGGCGCGCCAACCACGTCGAGCGCCAGATCGACGCCGCGACCGCCAGTTGCTTCGAGGACGCGCTCTCGAAACGACTCCTGCCTGTAATTGATCGTCAGTTCCGCGCCGAGTTCGCGGCAAAACTCACATTTTGCTTCCGTTCCGGCAGTCGTGAACACCCGCGCGCCCGCTTCACGGGCAAGCTGTATGGCGGCAGAACCCACGCCGCTGGCACCCGCGTGGATCAGGACGGCTTCGCCGGAGTTCAGCCTGCCCATTGTGAACAGGTTGAGCCAGGCGGTCAGGTAGGCTTCGGGGATGGCGGCTGCCTGCTCATAGCTGAAGGCGCGAGGAATCGGCATCAGCATACCGATTGGCACAGCGGCAAGTTCGGCGTAGCCGCCGCCCGTAATGACCGCCATCACGCGGTCGCCCGCGTTCCAACCGCCCCCGGCGCTGACAACTTCACCGGCAACTTCCAGCCCGAGGATGGGCGACGCGCCTTCCGGCGGCACATAGCCACCTTTACGCTGGAGCAGGTCGGCTCGGTTGAGCGCGGTCGCATGGACGCGCACCAGCAGTTCATCCTCGGCTGGCTGCGGGTCGGGAGCGTCGCCATAAACCAGCACGTCCGGGTCACCCGGCTCGCGGATGAGGATGGCTTTCATGGTTTCTCAGCCTGCCGGACGCGCTGACGCCAGTCATTCAGAACATCACGCAGGGTGTCTTCAATCGGGATAGTCGGCTGCCAGCCGGTTGCCCGGTTCAGGCGGCTCGAATCGCCGCACGAACGGCGCACGCCGCTGGAACGAATCGTGGTCGCATTTGACTGCACCTGTATCTCGGCGCTGGTGTACGACAGCAGCGTGTCCAGCAGATAGCGGATGCTGTGCGCGTGTCCCGATGCGACGTTGTACGCCTCGCCCGCCGCGCCGCGCTCAACGATCAGCCGGTAAGCGAGGGCGATATCGCGCACGTCGGTGAAATCGCGTTCGACCGACAGCTCGCCCACGCGCATCACCGGTTCCTGCTGTCCCGCCTCGATCCTGGCGATCTGCGAGGCGAAATCGCTTGCGACGAAGCCGGTATGCTGACCGGGACCGATATGGTTGAACGGGCGCGCGCGCATGATGGGAAGTTGGTGGCTCAGAAAATATTGCAGACCCAGCATATCCTGGGTGACTTTGCTGACAGCATAGGGATTTGCCGGGCGCATCGGCGAGTCTTCCCGCGTCGGGTGTTCGACATCCTGATCAACGCCGTAGACTTCGCCGGAACTGACGATCAGAATGCGCGGCGCAATCTTAGCGGCGATACAGCCGAGAAGCACATTCAGTTGGGCAAGAATGTTGTTCTCAATCGTCTGCCAGGGTGAATCGAACGACCGGTGAACCACGGCGGACGCCGCCAGATGGTAAATCTGATCGGGGCGCACCGACTCGATCAGAGTCCGCGTCGCCTGCTCATCCTTGAGGTTCAGCGGGTGACAGGTGATCCTCGGTGACAGGTGATCGGGGCGGTCGCCAAAAATGGTGCCGTGAAGCTCCACATCGGTCAGTGATTCAAGCAGATGATGCGATAAGTGGCTGCCGACAAAGCCACTGACTCCGGTGATCAATACTCGCACAGATTTGTTCCCCTTGGCGCTTCCCGTTCCCAGCGCGAATTATAGCGAACTGATGCTATTGCGCCAGACGCAGCCGCGATAAGGTTCAGCACCAGGAAATAAAAAGACAGTTAACGCAAAGGCGCAGAGAACAAACGAAAGACGCAAGGTATATGAGTCATAATCCCTTTGCGTCCTTCTTTACCACTTTGCGCCTTTGCGTTGCGTTAAGTCTTTGCGCGTCCTTCTGTCTATTCCACCGTCACGCTCTTTGCCAGGTTGCGCGGCTGATCCACATCAGCGCCGCGCCGCACCGCGATAGCGTATGCCAGCATTTGCAGCGGGATCACCGCGATAATGGGTGACAGCAGCGGCGGCGTTTCCGGCACGTACAGCACATGATCGGCTTTGGTCGCCATGAGCGTATCGCCTTCGGTCGCCAGCGCGATGACGATGCCGCCGCGCGCCTTCGCCTGCTCGATCTGGCTGATCATCTTGTCATAGACCGCGTCGCGGAGCGCAATCGCCAGCACCGGCATCTGCTCGTCAATCAGGGCGATGGGTCCGTGTTTCATCTCGCCCGCCGGGTAGCCCTCGGCATGGATATAGCTGATTTCCTTGAGCTTCAGCGCCCCTTCCAGCGCAATGGGATAGTTGATGCCGCGCCCCAGAAACAGGAAGTTGCTGTATTGATAAAAGTAACTGGCAAGCTGGTCAACCGCGTCGAAAGTCTCCAGCGTTCGCCCGACCAGATCGGGCAGGCGTTCGAGATCGCGCACGTACTGGCGGCGCTGTTCGCTGCCGAGCGTCCCGCGAAGCTGCCCCAGACGCAGCGCCAGCAGATACTGGTCGGCAATACTGGAAGTGAACGCTTTGGTCGATGCCACGCCAATTTCCGGTCCGGCGTTCATGGTGATGTAGCCATCGGCGACGCGCATTGCCTGGCTGCCAATGGCGTTGACGATGCTCCACAGCGTCGCGTGTTTGTCACGGGCTTCTTCCATCGCCGCCAGTGTATCAACCGTCTCGCCGCTTTGGGTGATCGCCAGTACGGCGGTATTGGCGTCGATGATGGGATCGCGGTAGCGATATTCGCTGCCGTAGTCCACTTCAACATTCAGCCGCGCCATATGTTCGATATAGAACTTGCCGACCAGTCCGCTGTAGTAGCTGGTGCCGCAGGCGACGGTGACCAAGCGCTGTAAAGAGTGCGCCTGTTCGGCGGTCAGGTTCAGTTCCGGCAGCAGCACTTCCTCGCGTTCAAAGTCGATACGTCCGCGAATGCTGTCGGTCAGGCTGCGCGCCTGATCGAAGATTTCCTTCTGCATGAAATGCTTGAATTCGCCTTTGGCGGCGCTGACCGGATCCCAGGCGATCTGATGAATCTGCGGGCTGAGCGATTCGCCGTCAAGCGTCTGAACCACGTGATGATCGGCAAAGACGGTCGCCATCTGACGGCTTTCGAGAAACACCATCTGGCGTGTCTGCTCCAGAATTGCCGGAATATCCGAAGCGACGAACGACTCGCCGTCGCCAATTCCCAACGCCACGCCGCCGGCGTTGCCGGTGCGCACGGCGACCAGCCGGTCGGGCTGGCGGCTGCTCATAATGCCGATGGCGTGCGCGCCTCTAAGCTGCTGAACCGCCATCCGGGTGGCTTCGGTTACGTCGCCATGAGCGCCATCGTGGGCGAAGTGTGCCACCAGATGCACGATGACCTCGGTGTCCGTCTCCGATTGAAAGACGACGCCTTCGGCTGAAAGCTCCTCGCGCAGTTCGAGGTAGTTCTCGACGATGCCGTTGTGAACGACGACGAACTCGCCATCCATGCTGATGTGGGGGTGGGCGTTGTGTTCGGCAGGGACGCCGTGAGTTGCCCAGCGAGTGTGACCAATACCAATGCAGCCTGCCAGCGGCTGGCGTTCGAGCCGCGCGCGCAGGTTGCCAAGTTTGCCAACGTCGCGGCTGAGCCGGATGGCATCGTCCTGGATGATGGCGATGCCCGCCGAATCGTAACCGCGATATTCAAGCCGCTGAAGTCCATCAATGATCAGGGGGGTGGCGTTGCGAAACCCGACGTAGCCGACAATACCGCACATGGTTGCCTCCGTGAAATCGAAGAAGAATCGAAGCAAACATGCACGGCAACCGGGCTGCGCAAGCGGGCAGCCATGCGTGAACGGCACTCTATTGTCTGTGCGTTCCTGGTTCCACGTGCTTGCCGCCTGTCACGCAAGTTACCTCGCGTATTTCACGGGTCGCTTTTCTTGTAGGAGGAAATAGACAAAGGACGGTGGTCACGTCCTGGCGGCATCCGCTGATCTTCCGATTTTCTCTCCATGACTGGAGATTAGTCTCACTCCGCAGTGAGAAACCGCCACCTCGTCACCCTGCAATTACAGGGCCCTGCGCTATCTATTGTCCCAACAGGTTGTTTGCGCCTTCACCTCCAGCATGATGAAACATTCCCGACATCATACAGAAAAGATGCTGCGCTGGCAAGTAGGCACAACAAATTTGAGCCGAACGAGGGGAAATCAGGCGCTAAACGCCACGCCCGCCGCTAGTCCGCCTGCTTCAGATAATGGCTGCCTTTGAGCTTTTCCGGCAGCAGGTCTTCGTCGGTATAGGCTTCATAGCCTTTGCCATAGCCGAGTTCGCGCATCAAGCCGGTGGGCGCGTTGCGCAAATTCAGCGGAATTGGCAGCGCGCCATGCTGCTTCACGTCCTCCAGCGCCTGGAAGAAGGCGTCGCACGAGGCGCGGCTCTTGGGCGCAGTCGCCATGTAAACCGCGCCATGCGCCAGATTAATCTGCGCTTCGGGATAGCCAATCGTCTCGACCGCCCTAAAGACCGCGTTCGCCATCGCCAGCGCGTTTGGGTCTGCCAGACCAACATCCTCGCTGGCAAAAATGACCATCCGCCGGGCAATAAACTTAGGGTCTTCGCCCGCGTCCACCATGCGCGCCAGATAGTAGAGCGCCGCGTCAGGGTTGCTGGCGCGCATACTCTTGATGAAGGCGCTGATGGTGTTGTAATGCTCATCTGCCGCCTTGTCGTAGCGCAGGTGCTTCGACTGAGCCGTGTTTTTCAGATCGTCAACACCAATCGCGCCGCTGGAACTGGCATAAAGCTCGGCGGCAGCCTGCATCAGATTCAGCGACTGGCGCGCATCTCCGCCAGCGTAATTGACGAGAAACGCCATCGCCTCGTCGCCAATCGAGACTTTCAACTCGGCAGCGCCCTGCTCCATGATCTGCCGGATGTCGTCGTCCGAGAGCGATTCGAGCACGAAGACGCGGCAGCGCGACAGCAGCGCCGGGATGACCTCAAAGCTCGGGTTTTCAGTCGTCGCGCCGATCAGAATGATCGTGCCGTCTTCGACGTAGGGCAGCAGAAAGTCCTGCTGCGCCTTGTTGAAGCGGTGGATCTCATCCAGGAAAACCACCGGCGAGAGTCCGGTTCCGGGGTCGGGATCGTTCATGTTGAACAGGTCGCGTTCGGGCGCGCGTTCACGCCGCGATTTCTGCACGATAGCGCGGATCTCGTCCTTACTGGCAGACACCGCCGACAGCTCAAAAAATGGTCGGTCGGTCTGACCGGCGATAATCCGCGCCAGCGTCGTCTTGCCCACGCCGGGGGGTCCCCAGAAGATCATCGAATGCACCTTGTTCTGGCGAATCGCCTGATTCAGCGGCTTGCCCTGCCCAACCAGGTGCTTCTGCCCGACGAATCCTTCGAGTGTATCGGGGCGGATACGGTCAGGCAGCGGTCGTGAGGTTGATCGCGTTGACATGAAAAATCCTTATGGAACCGGGGGCCACAGCAGCGGCACCAGAATAATCGCGATAATGTAGATAATCACCGTTAGCGGCGAACCCACCTTCAGGAAGTCCGAGAAACGGTAGCGACCAGGACCATACACCATCAGACAGGCGGGTTCAAGCGGCGTCAGGTAAGAACAACTGGCAGCGACGGCGATCATGATCGCAAACGTGCGCGGGTCCATGTCTAGCTGGGTGGCGGTGCGCAGCGCAATCGGGATGATCACCACTGCTGCCGCCTGATTCGACATTGGCTGAGTGAGCAGCACCGTCAGGACAAAGAAGCCCGTCAGCAGCAGCGCCGGCGACGTTTCGCCGGTCAAATCGACGATTCGAGCCGCCAGATAATCCGCCGTCCCGGTTTGATCCATTGCCGCGCCCAGCGCCAACATGCTGCCGATGAGAATGATCGCCTTCCACTCAATCGAGCGATAGGCTTCTTCGGGCGTAATGCAGCGCGTGAGGAAGGCAAACGTCGCCCCCAGCAGAACCGCCACTGCCAGCGGAACCACATTCAGCGCCGCCAGCAGCAGCGAACCGACGAACAGAACGATGGCAATGCGCGCGCGGGGGCGATTGACTCGCTTCCCTTCAACCGAACCGAGGATGCTGAACACGTTGGTCTGTTCCATCATCGCGATGTTGCTGCGTTCGCCCTGTATGAGCAGCACGTCGCCCAACCGCAGCGCGATCTGGCTGATTTTGCGGCGCAGGGTTTCGCCATGCCGGTTCACCGCCAGCACCTGAAGCCCATAGCGCTCGCGAAAACGAAACCCCTTCAGCGTGCGTCCGATCAGCGGCGAGCGCGGCAAAATCAAGCCTTCGACCAGGTACAGGTCTTCCGCCTGTAATTCAGGATCGCTCAGCTTGACGTCCGCCTTGATATCAATGCCCGTCAGATCCTTCACTTTAAGGATCTCGTCGCGCTCTCCCTCAACCAGCAGTACGTCGCCTTCCTCAAGCACCAGATCGGCGCGTGGAGCAAAGTAGCGCGACTTTGCCCGTACCACCCGCAGCACCTTAATATCGAGATCGCGTCCCAGACCAGAGTCGTTGAGCGACTTGCCAATCAACGGCGACCCAGGCACGATCATGAACTCGGTCAGGTAAGCGCGCACCGCAAACGTGCCGTCCCCCTCGGCAGGGGCGCGGTCAGGCAGCAGACGCTGACCGACGGTATACATATAAATGAGTCCGGCAAGGACAATTGGGATGCCAACCGGCGTCAGTTCGAACAGTCCCAGCGGCGGCAGCCCGTACCGCTGCATCAAGCCGCTGACGACCAGATTGGTGGAGGTACTGATCAGCGTGACCGAACTAGAGAGAATCGACGCGAATGCCAGCGGCAGCAGCAGCCTGCTGACACTGATGCGCGCGCGCTGGGCAAGTCCGATGGTCAGCGGAACGAAAAAAGCCGTCGATGCCGTGTTGCTCATAAATGCGCTTAGCCCGGCAGCAGCAGACATAATGATCGCCAGAACACGGTTCGGACTATCCCCCGTGTAACGAAAGATCGTCCGTCCAGCCAGCTCGACCACGCCAGTGCGTTCGAGCGCCGCTGTCAGCAGCAGCAGCCCCAGGATCATCATCACCGTATCGCTGCCAAAACCAGAGAAGGCGGTTTCGGTGGACAGCAGTCCGGTCACGATCAAGGTCAGCATCACGCCCAGCGCGATCACGTCGGCGGGCAGGCGTTCCATAGAGAACAGGATGAGGGACACAGCAATGATTGCCAGCAGCAGCCCGATTTGGGGATCCATAGACTCGCTTTCGACAAAGCAAGATTAACAACCGCATTACCAGCAGTGTATTATACCGTATTTGTTCGAGGCAAGGCAGCTACCTTCTGACAGAGGATGTGGGTTTATAAAGCTGAACAATTAGAGACGGAACAGGTAGGGATACGACACTGTCGTGTCCGTTTCATAAATGTTGAGGCGGACACGATAATATCGTGTCCCTACCATGTCCCTTAGGATTCATTGCGGGCAAGTCGCGTTATAATCAGGCTGGCTTAACAATTCTATCTTGACGAAGGCATCTCATGCTCTCCATCGTTCGTGCCTGTGCCATCGTCGGTCTTGACGGCTGTGTTGTTGAAGTCCAGACCGATTTTAATCCACGCGCCGGTTTGCCCTATTTTACGGTTGTTGGGCTGCCTGACAGCGCCGTAAAAGAAAGCCGCGACCGCGTCCGTGCCGCCATCAAGAACAGCAGCCTGGCGTTCCCCCAAAAAGGCTACACTGTCAACCTGTCTCCGGCAGATTTGCAGAAACACGGTCCCGCCTATGATCTGGCGATTGCCGTCGGCGTGCTTGCCGCGACCGACCAGGTGCCGATGGCGGCGCTGGAACAGGCGCTGTTCGTCGGTGAGCTTTCGCTCGATGGGAGCGTTCGACACGTGAAAGGCGTCATGGTCATGGCTTTGGCTGCCATGCAGGCGGGCTTTGAGCGCATCTACGTTGCCGCCGAAGATGCCCCGCAGGCGAGCCTTGTCAGCGATATTGACATTATTCCGGTGGAATCGCTGGGTCAGTTGGTCGAGCATCTCTACGGGATGAACGTGATTCACCCATTTGTCCCGGACGCAGCGGCACTGAACGAAAACATCCCCCTTGCCGGTGACCTGACAGATTTCGCCGACGTCAAGGGACAGGAACACGTCAAACGGGCGCTGGAAATTGCGGCGGCAGGCGGACACAACCTGCGCATGTCGGGACCGCCCGGCGTGGGCAAAACCCTGCTGGCGCGCGCCCTGCCCGGCATTCTGCCGCCGTTAACCCACGAAGAAGCGCTCGAAGTCACACGAATCTATTCGGTTGCCGACATGCTCGAAAGCGACCACCCGCTGATGCGCACCCGTCCGTTCCGCGCACCGCATCACACCATCAGTCAAGCCGGTCTGGTGGGCGGCGGGTCAGTGCCGCGCCCCGGAGAGATCAGCCTGTCGCATCGGGGCGTGCTGTTTCTGGACGAGGCGGTTGAGTTCAGCACCAAGGCGCTGGAAGTCCTGCGGCAGCCGATTGAGGATAAGATCGTCACCATAAGCCGAGCCAGCGGCAGCCTCACCTTCCCGGCAAACTTCCTGCTGATTCTGGCGCTCAACCCATGTCCATGCGGCTACTTTGGCGACCCGGTGCGCCCCTGCACCTGCACGCCAACCATGATCACCCGCTACCAGAGCCGCCTGTCAGGTCCCCTGCTCGACCGGATTGACATTCATGTCGAGGTGGCGCGGGTGGATTACGATAAGCTGCTCAACCTCGCGCCGGGCGAGCCGTCGTCAGTCGTGCGCCAGCGCGTCGAAAGCGCGCGCCAGCGCCAGTACGCGCGTTTCGCCGATTCCCCCGGACTGTTCACCAATGCCGATATGGGCGCGGGGCATGTCCAGCAGATGTGCCTGCTGGCACCGGAAGCCCGGCAGCTTCTCGACGTCTCGGTGCGGCGCATGAAGCTGAGCGCGCGCGCCTTTCACCGCGTGCTCAAACTAAGCCGCACCATCGCCGATCTGGACGACTGCGACGCGATTCAGGTCGTCCACGTCGCCGAAGCCATCCAGTACCGCCCCGCGCAGATGCAGGTATAAAAAGCACCGGCTACTTTTGCGCTGCCTTCTTGCTCAGGACAGTAAACGCGGCGGAAAACGGATTGTCAAGCTGTTTCGATGCGTCGAGCATTTCCAGCCCGACGATCTGTCCGTCGGCAGAATAATCGAGCGTAAAGCCATCGACCACATCTTCGCTGTATTCGATTGGGGTTTGACTAAAAAGGATGCGCAGCACATCGACATCCATATCGTAGCTAATCTTCATTCGAGCAGCCTTCCATTGTCAGAATCAATTTTAGCGGTATGACTTGTGCTTGCGAACCTTCATCATCGTGATGATCGTCATCGGCGTTTCGTTTGAAACAATGACGCGCATAATCAGCCCGCTGGGAAGCTGGCTAAGATATTCAGACCGCCCTCCACCCAGGTTATTGATGAAGTCCGGGTCATCGAGCGTGCGTTCCAACTGCGTAACCGAAATGTTGCGTTCCTCCATGCGCTGTTCACTGTGGGCTGAATGAACGTAGTCTTCCCCTTCTTCAACACGCTGAACGTCAGCCGAAGGCGAAGCAGACGCAGCGGCAGGCGGCTGTGCGATCAGCCGCTGAACCGCCTGGTTACCGATGATGCCCTGCAATTGGAGAAGCTGGCGCGATGATGGATTTGCCTCAGACAGATCGTCCTTGCGGTGAATGATTTCCTCTGTGGTTGGCGCGGGTTTGGCGTGATTCCGCTGAACGTGACGCTGCAAATGAGATGGTATCCGCTGCATGTGTGATTGTCCTCTCCCGTCGGCTGCGATGAACAAGATTCATTATAAGAGGTTTCGGGTTCGGATGAATACGAAACGTTCCCAAAACCTGACAATTGAAGCTGATGTGGACTCCGCGAGCCACATCAACCTGTCGTCAATTTGAGTCGCTGATTTCAGTCGATTCGGGCTGTGCGACTTCCACCACCGTCGTGCTCAGGTAGGCGGCGCGGGTGTTGTAGGTGCGCTGAAGCTGTTCCGGTGTCAGCAGCGACCAGAACAGATCGGGAGTCACCACGCGCCCGGTGCCAGCCTCGGCATAACGCCGCAGCCAGTCGAAGAAATCGTCGGTGCCGAGATCGCGCCGCAGCATTTCCAACATGCGCGCGCCGCGCAGGTAAACAGCATTGATGTACTCGCGGATAGAGGCAAACCGGTACACCGAACTGTCTACTGTCGCCCCGGCGTAGTCGTTCGGCACAAACGTGTTGACACGGGTTTGCCACCACCAGTCTTTCAATTCGGGGTAATACTCCTCAAAGAATACAAGCTCGCTGTAGGTCGCCAGCGCCTCGTCCAGCCAGGGCGTGGTCGCCTGATCGCTGCCCACCCGCGCGTACCACCACTGGTGCGACACCTCGTGGATGGTGATGATCGTCAGATAGGATGCCGGGCTGCCAACGTAGCTGCGGAACCAGTCCCCGCTGACAAATACCAGATCGCTGAACTCCATCCCATCCGGGAAATCGCCCTGCACAACGATAAAGCGGTCATACGGATAAGCGCCAAACAGGTCGGAATACATGGCGATGCTGCGCGCCGCTGCCTCAAGCGCGTGCGCGGCGCCGTCTACCTCGCCGCCTTCCGTTCGCACAACCGCATCGGCATAAGCATACATTTCGACCATGACGCCATTGCTGGCTTCCATCTCGGTCAGGTTGAATTGATCGCTCATGCTCAGCGCAAATTCACGGGCGGCGGTATGGGTGAAATGCCATGTCGCCTCGTCATCCTGCTCAAGGCTGCCCGGCGCGGCGATCATCAATCCTTCCGGCGCGCCGCTGACATTCAGCGTCACATCCCAATCGGCGATATCCGACACAAGCTGCTCGCCAATCGCGACCACCTCATGCGTGATCCAGGTGCCGCCGCCGCGCAGGGCAACCGTCGCCAGCCAGTGTCCCAGGTTGAACTGGCGCGGCGTGTAGCCAAAGTAGCCCGAAAGCGCGCTGACGCCGTCGCCTATGGGCGGCACAAACAACTTGTAGCGCAGCCTCAGTTCCAGCGAACAGCCCGGTTCCAGCGACTCGCCCAGTTCAATGACCAACCGCCGCCCGGTCAGCTCATAGGCGGGAACCGCCACCCCGCTGCCGAATTCAAGCGCTTCCAGCGTAAACGCGCCGCCGACTCGGTTTGGCTCGACATTCATCACGATTTCGGGCAGGCTCTCGCTGCCCCGGTTGATATAGCGCACGTCCTGCCGCACTTGCAGCGAACGAGTCGGGTAATCGACATCGGCATAGACCGTGTGCGTGGTCGCTGGCTGACCGGCGGTGGATACACAGTCAATTTGTGAGGCGGCTTCAGTCGATTCTGGCAGCGCGCTGGCGACGGGCTGAAGCTGGCGACTGAAGGTTGGCACCGGCGTGGTCTGGATGACGCGCAGTGTCGTCGAGGTTGGCGGCAGCGCCGACTCCGCCTGTATAAACGAACATCCCAGAATCGATAAACCCAGAGCAGAAGCGGCAAGGAATAAAGCCAGACGGAGACGATTGCTATTCATACTGCTGACCAAAGAGCCGCCTTTCGCGCATTTCCTGAGGGGAACTCAGCTTTCTAATCTCACGAAGCGTAACATATTTCGCCGAACTGTGTTATCTTAATCTGATGCTAATTTTCTGTTGGAGGCTAATTCCGTGGAATACGTCACATTACGCGAACAGCTGCGGGGATTGATCCAGCTTACGCGCTGGAAAGAATACGTTCCCTTTGTCGTCCCCCTCACGCTTGTTGGCGCATTGCTCGCCGCCCGACCAAACGACACCATGCTCGATCTGCGGTTAGTCGCGGTCACGCTGGCGAACATTCTCGCCGTTGCCTATGCCTTCATGATTAACGATATTGAAGACGCTCCCGACGATGCCCGCGATCCGGCGCGCGCTGCCCGCAACCCCATCAGCAGCGGCAAGATCGGCGTGCGCATCGGCTATGCAGCCTGCCGTGTAGTGGCGGCGGCGACGCTGATTCTGTACGCGCTCGGCGGCGTGAACGTCCTGCTGATTGGCATTGCCACCGTGTTGTTGTCTCACCTGTATTCATGGCGACCGGTGCGGCTGAAGGCGTGGCCCGTCACCGATATTGTTTCGCACTCACTCATGTTAAGCGGTCTGCTGCTGCTGGCAGGCTACTTCATTTATCACGATAATCCGGGCGTCGTCTGGTTCGTTGCCGGCGGCGCTACCCTCGTCTCGATCTATGGTCAGCTTTACAACCAGCTTCGCGACTTTGACACCGACAAAGCCGCCGGGCTGTATAACACCGCCATCGTCCTCGGCGAGATGAATACCAAACGCGCCATGTATCTGGCGGTGGGGATGGCAGTCGTCTGCCTGCTGGCAGCCATCGTGCAGGGCGTGTTCCCGCTGTGGCTGGGGCTGGTGCTGGTCGCCGCTGTCGGCGTCAGCATGTTCTTCCGCCCGAAGACGGACATGCGCGGCAGCGTCGCCGTCGATGTCAGCGGGATGATGCAGGTGCAGTCGGTGGTGATCCTGAACGTGACGATTCTGGTCTGGTTCGCCGAGGTGATATTCCGGCAGGTGTTCCTGGGCTAAGATGGGCTTCAACGACATTCATAATATTCTCTTCAACGCCAGTATCCTGTTTACGTTGGTACTCGGCGTGTGGAGCGCGGTCATGGCGGCGCGGAACGAACCGATCTCGGGCAATTTCTGGGGCGCAGTTGCGACCTACGCTATTCTGGCGGGGCTGGTGCTGCTGGTTGGCGTCATCATGACGCTTCAGGGGCTTCGCCCGCAGCGAACCATCATCTACTACCTGTATATGATCTGGCTGGTGATCATTCTGCCGGGGCTGTTCAGCCTGCTGCGCGGGCGCGATGACCGCAGCGCCGCCCTTGCTTTCTCACTGCTTTGCTTCTTCAATGCGGCGACATCCTTCAGCATGTACCAGCGGAACGTAATCGGTCCCTGGCTGCTGCCAGATGCGTAAACGCTTCGTGATAATCTGGCTCGCAGCGCTGGCAGCCGCCGCCTGCGAGCCAGAAGCAACCCCGCTTCCCGTCGATATCGTCCCCACAACTTCCCCGGCGACCATCGCCGCTGCCCCACAAACCATGCGGTATGGCATCGACGACGCCGCGCTGCTGGTCATCCCGCCCGATGACTACGCCCTGCTGGCAGATACCGCCGAGATTGAGATCATTCCGTCGCCGTTCGATCCCGCGACACTGGCGGCTGAATACGACCTGGTGATCGGACTTGGCGATCTGCCTGAGAGCCAGCGCGCGCCATTCAGCGTCACGATTTCGCTGGCGCTGAACACCGCCCTGTCCCCACTTGACGACCCCGAACTCGCGGCGGTGGTGCGAAGCGCCATCCAGACGGATGCCTTCACGGCTGCGCTCGAACTGCCGGGCGCTGAAGCCCTGCCTCACGAAAGCCAGTCCCGGCAGGCGCTGCGCACGACCCTGGCGAATCTGGGGCTGCCCGACGGCTTCGATCTCAGCCTCGCATCCACCGGCGCGCCGGGTGCCGCCGCCGCAGCCGCGCAGTTAGCGGCTGTCGGCATTGAGACGCAGGTGAGCGAATTCGCGCCGGGCGAAGCGCCAGACCTGAGCCGCTATCATCTGATCCTGACGACCCACAGCGAAACGCTTCCAGCCGCTTTCGACGCATCGGCGCTTGTCGCGCTGGCAGCAGTGCCGGTCAGCTATCGCGAAGCAGAAGGACTGACGATTGAGTTCACGCCCGGCGGGCTGCCGCTGGCGCTCCCCTGATTACGACCCAGCGCTTTCCGGGTGTATAATGCCCTCGATTCCTGCTCATAGAAACCAGGGACGGACGTGCATCTTATCCTCAGCCATGAAAACGCCGACTTTGATGCGGTCGCCTCGATGCTGGCGGCACACAAGCTCTACCCCGACGGCTTGCCGGTATTGACCGAGCGCCAGAATCGTAACGTCGCCAGTTTTCTCGCCCTCTACCGTAATGGTTTGCCCTTTATCAGCCGCGACGACTACCAAGCCGGACGTATCCGGCAGATTACGCTGGTTGATGCGCGGCGACCGCCGCAGCTTCGCGGGGTGAAGCCAACCACGCCGCTGCGCATCATCGATCACCACCCACTGACGGACGAACTGGGCGAACACGAAACGTTCACCGGCGACGAGGTCGGCGCGAATACCACGCTGATGGTGGAGATGCTCCAGCAGCACGATATCACCCTGACGACGCTGGAAGCGACGCTGCTGGCGCTCGGCATCTACGAGGACACCGGCTCGCTGCTCTACGGCAGGACGACGCCGCGCGATATCCGCGCCGCCGCCTGGCTGGTCGAACAGGGCGCGGCGCTCGATACCGTCGGCAAATTTCTGGAACCGCCGCTGAACGACGAACAGCAGGCGCTGCTGGAAATGTTAATCACCGCTGGCGAAAGTCGGGTCATTCAGGGCTACACGGTGATCGTGGCGGCGGCAAAGCTGGATCACTATCTATCCGAGATCAGCTCGGTTGCCCACCGCCTGCGCGAAATGCTCGATCCGGCGGCGCTGTTCGTCATTGTCGAAATGCCTGAGGCGATCCATCTCGTCTGCCGGTCAACCGACGACGCCATCGACGCGGGCGAAATCGCGCGCGCCTTTGATGGCGGCGGGCACGAACGGGCGGCGGCAGCCACCCTGCATGGACTTTCACGCGAACAGGCGGTGGAAAAGCTGTGGGAACTGGTAAGCCAGCACATTCACGTCGCGCCGTCAGTGCCGCGCGTCCGCGATCTGATGTCGCTCGGCATTCGCACCATCGACGCCAGCGCCCACATCAACGACCTGGTCAGCCGCTTACGGCGCATTGGGCATGAAGGATTCCCGGTGGTCGAAAATGGTCAGATTGTCGGGCTGCTGACGCGGCGAGACGCGGATCGGGCGCTGGAACACAGGCTCGGCAATGTGCCGGTACGCGATATCATGAACAGCGGCAGCGTCACAGTGACACCGGACGACACGGTGCTGACGCTTCAGCAGCGGATGGTTGAAAGCGGTTGGGGACAAATTCCGGTGGTCAACAGCGCCGGTAAGCTGATCGGCATCGTCACCCGCACCGATCTGATCAAACACTGGGCGCGGATGCACCCCACGGCTTCCACGCCGCCGCCGGAAGAAGTGACCGATGAGCAGATCAATTCGGTGCTGGGTGTCCCTGCCGGAACGCTGATTCGCGCCGTGGCAGCCCACGCGCAGACGTCGGGCGTCGGCGTCTTTATGGTCGGCGGCGGCGCGCGCGATCTGCTGTTGGGGCGGCGCAACCTGGACATTGATTTTGTGGTCGAAGGCGACGCCATCGCCTTTGCCGACAGCCTGCGCGCCCGTTTTGGCGGCGATGTCAACAGCTTTCGCCCGTTTGGAACCGCCAAATGGCGGCTGAACGCCGAAGCTAGCGAGGCGCTGGGGATTCCGAGCGCCTCGCTGCCCGATCATATCGACTTCGCCACCGCCCGCAACGAGTTCTACGAGCATCCTACCGCCCTGCCCACCGTCTACAGCGGTTCGATAAAACTCGATCTGGGCAGACGCGATTTCACTCTCAACACGCTGGCGGTGCAGCTTAGTCCCGCCGCGCTCAAGGGACGGATTGTGGATTATTACGGCGGCTTGCGCGACCTGCGCGGCGGGGTCATTCGCGCCCTGCACAGCCTGAGCTTTGTGGATGATCCAACGCGCATTCTGCGGGCGGTGCGTTTTGAGCGCCGGTTAGGATTTACTATCGAGCCGCGTACCGCCGAACTGATTCATACGGCGCTGCCGATGCTTGGGCGCATCACCGGCGAGCGCGTCCGCAACGAACTGACGCTGATGCTGCGCGAGCCTGAGCCGGAATATACCCTGCTGGTGCTTCAGGAGCGCGGCATCCTGCGGGCAATTCACCCGGCGCTGGTCGTTGGTGAGCACATCGTCAGCCAGTTCGAGCGCGCCCGCAGCGCTGACCGCTTCGTGCTGGTGGATGACATCACCGACCTGTACTGGCATCTGATTGCCACCCACGTCGAGCCAGCGGCGCTGCCCGGTGTCTGCGAGCGTCTGGTGTTTGCCCGCGCCAAATCCAGGTCGATGCAACAGGCGGTCTGGCTGCTGCGCAATGCCGACAAGCTCGAAAATCCGGCGCTTTCACCGAGTGCCATCGTGGAAAAACTGGACGAAATTCCCGATCTGGCGCTGTTCACGGTTTGGATCTCGTTAGAAAATCTTTTTGTTCAAAACCGGATTCAGCAGTATGCTACAAACTGGCGCTTCGTCCAGGCTGCGACTAACGGCGACACGCTGCGCGACATGGGACTCCCGCCCGGTCCCTGTTTTGGACGACTGCTCCACCGCCTGCGCTCTGCCCGCCTCGACGGCGAAGTGAAGGACGATGGTGAAGAAGCGGCTTTGCTTCACCATCTTGTGGAGGAAGGTTATTGTGATGACGGTGCTTGAACGCCCGGCACTGACGGTGGAATTACCAGTCGTGCTGCGGTTGGCGAAGGCAGCCGATCTGGACAAACTGGAGTGGTATGGTCAGTTCACCCATTTCCGCGCGCTCTTTCACCGCACTTTCCGCGAGCAGCAGCAGGGTCGCCGCCTGATGCTCGTTGCCGATTGCAATGATTTCCCCATTGGTCAGCTCTTCGTCCAGCTCAGCACCGGCGACTACAGCAGCCACCGGGGGCAAAAACGGGCATATTTCTATTCGCTGCGCGTGATGGAGATGTTTCGCGGTAACGGGATCGGGACGAGTCTGCTGGACAGGGCGGAAACTATCGTGGCAAACGCCGGGTACCGCTGGACGACCATCGCGGCGGCGAAAGACAACCCGGCAGCCCGCAAACTTTATGAGCGTCACGGGTATCATGTCTTCAACGAAGATCCGGGTAACTGGAGCTTTCGCGACCATGAAGGCAAAACTCAATATGTGCATGAACCATGCTGGATCTTGGAAAAACAGCTGCACTTGCGCTAGAATGCAGCCCGGCTATAAGGATTTCATCATCCTGAGGAGTTCGTAAGATAATGGCAATACAACAGGACGCTGTGCGTGTCATTCGCTGGACAGGGGGGCTTCACCCCACACTTTCCGTGATTACGCGCCAGATGCAGAAGGAAGGTCTGCGCCCTTACGTGTGGGACAACACGCCCAATTATCGCTACGCTGTACGTACTCATGGCTATAACAAAGTCATGTATGTAATTGAAGGACATATCGAAGTATCGCTGCCAGATAGTAATCAGCGAGTCAGGCTGCGGGCGGGTGACCGGCTGGAAATTCCGGCTGGCGTGCGTCACGGGGCGATCATCGGCAGCAGCGGCGCTAAGTGTGTGGAGGCGGCTGCAAGCGCTCGATAGGGACAACAGGGTCTGGAGTGCTTTTCACCCGCCGGGGGACACTACCCCCGGCTGTTTTTTGCCCAACGGCTCGATGAATGGTTGGCTTAGATAAGGTTACACCGCCCATTGCGAATGAAGTATCAGGACATTTACCCGCATCTGCGCCAGCCCATCCTCAACCCGCTGCATTGGGCGCTCACCATCGGCGGCATGGCGCGGCATCCCCTCATCCTTTCCTATTCCGACCTTCAGCAGTTTCGCGTCCAGTCGGTCGCCTGTGCTGTGCTGTGCGCGGGCAGTCCCTTTGACGAATCGCTGATTGAGCAGGCGGAATGGACTGGCGTGCCCGTCTCACTGCTGCTGGATGAACTGGAGATTGATTCCGGCGCAGCTTACGCAGTGCTGCACAGCGCCAGCGGCTACAGCACCAGCCTGCCGCTGGACTGGCTGCGGCGCGGCATCCTGGCGCTTCATCAGGACGGCAGCCCGCTACAGCCGGAACAGGGGTTTCCGGCGCGGTTGATCGTGCCCGGTCTTTACGGCTACAAGATGCCGCGCTGGATCACTCGCATCGAACTGGCCCACACGCCGTCGGGCTTCTGGGAAGGGCGCGGCTGGACTGACGACGGCGCTGCGCCGATCACCGCCGCCATCACCCAGCCGCGACCACGCGCGGCGGCGCGCGGCGAAGTACTGCTGCAAGGCTTCGCCTACAGCCCGTTCACGCCGCTGAACAGCGTCGAAATCAGCGTCGATGATGCTGACTGGATGCCGGTCGATTACCTGCCCGTCCTACCGGCTCGATTGTCAATCTGGCGCGCTATCTGGACTCCGCCCCGACCCGGCGAGTACCACATTCGGGCGCGGGCAGCGGCGGCGGACAGCACCGCCAGCGCCGCGCCGCACAGCCTCATAGTTTCGGTGACGGAGTAACGTTTTGGCTCATTTGTCGCGGCGTGACTTTCTGAAGTGTGCCGGGGTGAGCCTGCTCGCCCCTGTCGCGCTACAAATTCCGCACCTGTCGCCACCGCCAGCCCATAGCCTCATCCATGGGCGGGCATTGAGCGCAGTGTCAGTCTATAAGACGCCTTCCACCAGCGCTGCCGTGAAATCGCGGCTGTGGCCCGACACCATCGTTCCCATCTTTGACGCCGATCCAGACTGGTACCGGCTCGAAAATGGCTATGCGAAACGCGAAGCGCTTCAGCCGGTGCTGTTGAAGTCAGAAGCCGCAGCGATGCCTGCCCTGCCCTTCTGGGCGGAAGTCGGCGGCGCGGTAGCAGTGGCGCGGCAGTGGTGCGCCGCCGATGCGCCGCTGGTCGCCAGAATTGGTCACGGCGGCATGGCGCAGGTGGTGGATATGCTGCTGGGCGCGACGGTCTGGTACGGACTTGCCGACGAAGATGCGTTCATCGGTTGGTCGCAGGCTGCGCCCTGGATACCTGTTTCCACGCTGCCGCCAGAGCGCGCGCCGATGACGCTGCTGATCGACACCAGCGCCCATCAGATCGAAGTTGTGACCGGCGGCGAGCCAGCGCTGCGCGCCTCTGCCGCGCTGAAGGCAGACCTGCCGCGCGGGCACTTTCGGGTTCAGGATCGCCGCTTCAGCGTAAAATCCGGCGGCGAAGGCGCGTCTGCTGTTTATGGCGCGCCCTGGCATCTCGATTTTGGCGCTTTTTCGCTTTCGGGCGCTTACTGGCACAATCAGTTCGGCAAAGCCAGCGCCGTACCGGGACCCGACGTGCAGGTTACGCCGCCGGTCGCAAGCTGGCTGTTTGAGCGAATTGACGACCAGACGGTGGTGATTGTCAGGTGATCAGCATGATGAACGGTATGTTTCACCCTGGCAGTCGGGCATAATCAGGACAATGCCGTTTACAATGTGAGCCGGGCAGCAATTGGGAACAAACAGCTTATGAACATCACTATCTGGCTGGCATTTATCGCCGGGTTTGCCTCTTTTCTCTCGCCCTGTGTCCTGCCGCTGGTACCCGCGTACCTGGGCTACATGGGCGGTCGCGTCACCAATACCGTCGCCGCGCAGACAATGGGCGGGACGGCAGTTTTGGTCAAGCCAACCTTCAGCAGCCGAATCAGCACCGTCATTCACGCGCTGACGTTCATCGCGGGTTTCACATTTGTGTTCGTCATCCTCGGTCTGCTCACCAATTTCGTCCTGGTGCAGATGATCGGCGGACAAAACAAGGCGCTGGTGCTGAACATCATTGGGCGTGTCGGCGGTCTGGTCATCATCTTCTTTGGCTTGCATTTTATGGGCGTTGTCCCGTCCTTTTTGCGGAAGCTGCTCGCCAGTCCTATCATCGGCAGTGTCCTGTTCAGCCTGGTATTCGCGCTTGCCGCCGCCCTGCTCATCATCTGGGGCTTCATCGACTGGCTGATTGCGCTGCCGGTGCTGGCAGTCCTGCTGCTGTGGATGTTCCTCGGGGGCGCGTTCACCCGACCATCTGAATTCTGGACACGGACTATCAACCTGCTCATTAACGCGCTCTATGCCGATACCCGCCGCCAGATGGTGGCGCAGGGGCAGCAGAGCTTTTCGAGTTCGGCGATTATGGGCGTGGTGTTCGCGGCAGGCTGGACGCCCTGTATCGGTCCGATTTACGGCAGCATCCTGACGATGGCGGCAACCGGCAGCGAAACCGGACAAGCAGTTTTCCTGATGATCGCCTACTCGCTCGGTTTGGGCGTGCCGTTCCTGCTGATGGCGGTGCTGCTCGACAGCACCCAATCGATCCTGCGCCGAATGCAGCGCCATCTGCATAAAGTGGAGCTGGTCACCGGCGCGTTTCTGGTCGCCATCGGAATACTGGTCGCTTCCGGGCAGTTGCAAACCCTCAGCCAGAACTTCGCCAACCAGTTTGCCGATTTCTCCTATCGCCTGGAAGACTGTGTTATCGGCGCCGCGCAAGGCGAGATAACGCTCGGCGAAGTTCCCTCATGTATCAACCCGCCGCCAGAAGCCGAAGAAGCCACCGGCAGCGCCTTCCGGCTGACCACACCGCCCACCTAATCCGAACCATCCCGCTGCCAGCGATGGGCAGACGGTGACATGTGCTACAATACGCGCGGCTTATTCTTAAACCGGGTGAAGTGGCGTGTCGGCTATTATGAGGGGCTTGCTCCTGCTTGCAGCTTGTTTGTGTCTGTTTGCCGCGCTGGCGCTGGTCGCGAACGCCGGTCTGCCGGAACGCGCCACCTATACGGGCGTTATCACCACACAGGGGCTGGTCGCGCCGGAGCTAAACGCCCTCGCGCCGCCGTTTACGGCAGCAGGTCTGGACGGCGAAGCGGTGAGTCTGCTGGAGCTTCGCGGCAAGACGGTCATCATCAACTTCTGGGCGACCTGGTGCGGTCCCTGCGCTGCCGAGATGCCAGCGCTTCAGGCGCTGTACGACGGGCGGCTTGAGGACGATGTACGCATTGTCGGCGTCAATCTCGGCGAAGACCGCGACGCCGTCGCCCGATGGGCGGAGTTCTACGGGTTGACCTTTGACCTCGTCTTTGACCCACAGGGACAGATCGCCGGACTGTACCAACTGCGCGGGCAGCCTTCAACCTACATCGTTTCCCCCGCGGGAATTATCACCGACATTATCTACGGACCCGCCGCCCTCACCCAGCTTCAGGCGGCGCTGCCCCCATCATTCTGAGGTCACCATGATAGAACCATCTGCTCCGCGAAACCGGCTCGCCCTGCGTCTGAATCTTTTGCTGTTGGGATTCAGCCGCCGCTGGCTGCGCTACGTGCTGGTCTTTTTTGGGCTTTACGTCTCGCTGGCAGTCGCGACGCCCGCCCTGATGCACTTCGGGCTGACGGGTCCGGCGCGGGTGCTGTACACGCTCTACAGCCCGTTCTGCCACCAGTTCGCCTTTCGCTCGCTGTTCCTGTTTGGCGACCAGGTCGCCTATCCGCGCGCCATCAGCGGTACCAGCACCACCCCGTTTGAGGTGTACGCCGTCAATGACCCCAGCTATCGGGAATACTACCGGAATCACTTCCGCTTCTACAACGGCGGCGTCGATCCCGAGCCGCGAACGCTGGAACAGCTCGAACTGGAATGGTCGATTGCCTTCCAGTTTGCCGCGCGCGATTTCGTCGGCAATGAGCAGATGGGCTATAAGATGACCTTGTGCGCCCGTGACATTGCCATCTATTCGGGGCTGTTTGTCGGCGGGTTAGTCTACAGCCACCCGGTCGTTCGCCGCCGCCTGCGACCGGTGCCGCTGTGGCTTTACGCGCTGCTGGGGCTGGCACCCATCGGCATTGACGGCGTCAGCCAGCTTCTCGGCTACCCGCCAATCAATCTCTGGTATGCGCGGGAAACGCTGCCGGTGTTTCGGGTCGTCACCGGGGCGCTGTTCGGGCTGATGAACGTCTGGCTCGCCTTCCCGTATCTGGAGCAATCGATGAAGGAAACGCGCGAGCAGCTTGAAGCCAAGCTGGCGCGGGCTGGTATCCAGCGCTAACGACCCGAATCAAAAACCCCCAGCCGTGTGCCGGGGGTTTTTGTATGTCTGGTGCCTAGCAGTTTCCGGTCGGGCAGTTGTTATCCGTCGTCGGAAGCGGCGTCCATGAAGGCGTGCGGGTGATCGTCGACGTCTGGGTTGGCGTTCGCGTTGCCGACGGCGTGAACGTGTTCGTCCGCGTCGGTGACGCCGTAAACGTGTTCGTCGCCGTCCGCGTCGCCGACGCCGTAAACGTCCGCGACGGCGTAAACGTCCGCGACGGTGTGAACGTCTGCGACGGTGTATACGTGTTGGTGCGCGTATTCGTCCGCGTAAACGTGTTCGACGGCGTGAACGTATTCGTCCGCGTAAACGTGTTCGACGGCGTGAATGTCCGCGACGGCGTGAACGTCTGCGACGGCGTATACGTGTTCGTCGGCGTCCGCGTATTCGTCGGCGTGTTCGTTGGCGTGGGCGCATCCGCCTCATGGGTGTAGACGCACATCAGCGGATCGCTGGCGGGTCCGTAGTAGATAGTCGTCCCGTTGATATAGTAGGTGCTGATTGTCCCCGAGGGTCTGTTCTCGAAATAGAACCGCAGTTGATTAGACCCGTTATTGCCGCGAAGCTGCGCGTTTGTAAGCTGCGTCGCCGCGTCGCCGGCGTAGGCGTTCGGCGCGCCCGTTCCAGGTAAGCCAACGTCCAGGAAACCAGTGTTCAGGTACGGGCTGCCTGTAGACCAGATGTAGGGCGTTATATTCTTGACGAGTCGCAGTCGCCGGAAGCGCATGTCATAGCCGGGCGGATCGGTCCACCGCAGCGTCACCCGTGAGATATAAACGGGGGCGTGGTAGTTATGGGTGAAGTTAATCCGATAGTAGCCGCTGGTGCTGTAGCTCATCGCGCCAACATTGATCAGATTGCAGGCGAAGCCCGGCGTCGCCGAGAACGTTCGGGTAAAGGTCGGCGTCAGCGTACTCGACGGCGTCAGCGTGTTCGTCGCGGTCAGCGTGTTCGTCGGCGTCAGCGTCTCGGTATACGTGTTCGACGGCGTGAAGGTTTCGGTCGGCGTCGCCGTAAACGTCTCGGTGAAGGTATTCGTCGCTGTAAACGTCTCGGTCGCGGTATAGGTGTGTGTGTAGGTATAGGTGTTGGTATAGGTTGCCGTCGAGCCAGCCGCGCCGATGGGCCCGCGTCCGACCAGCGGAGCCGCGCGCGGCGCGCGGAAGGTTTCGTTCACGGCGGTACGCCGCGCCTGCAGCGGGATGTATCGCGCCAAGCCCAGCGGCGTAATCAGCGGATGATTGAACGAGACGACGATTTCGATCAGCTCGCCGGGACCGCCAGCATCCAGCCAGGGGCGGTTCTGATTTTGCAGCCAGCCAGCGAATCGATTGCCGCTGTCATTGGGCGCGTATTCCATCAGCTCGCACCAGGGCGCTCGATCATCGCCATCGGGGTGCGAGATGAAGCGCAGGTTGTTGTCAGAGAAGTTGTTTGCGTCCAGCAGCGAGCGCTGTTTACCGCAGACCATCACGTCGAACCAACCGGGCTGATCCGCCCCCTGGAGTTGGAAGTAACCATCGGGAGCGCCGGGAACCGGACGCTGCCAGACGTGATACCAGGGCACCTGCCGCCAATCGGTATAGGGCATACCGCTGGGACTGTGCAGCGCTGGCGGCACCAGCGACGACGCCAGCGCCAGACCAACCGCCGCCCGCCGCCCTTCGTCCATGATGCTCAGAATACGCGCCATATCACGGCGGCGGTTCTGGTCTTCAGGGTCGAGCGGATCGCAGTCATCGCCGCTGTACCAGGTGGCATAAAGGCTCTCGGGTCCGCCCCAATAGTATTCAATCCGTTCGTCGGGGCTGCCGCTGCCGTTGGGATCGGCTGTCATCCTGGTGCCGCGCTGAAGCTCCGCAGTCTCATAGCCAGGATGATCCAGCATCAGACAGGGGACGATGGCGTCAAGATCGCTTGAGTATTCAGGGTTGTCTTCGTCATAGCGAATTTCGAGATCCAGCGGATATTCCCGCGTGTCGTACTGCCCGGTAGTGGCATAGCGGGCGGCAGCGCGGGCGGAGTTTTGCAGCGTCACCCACGCCTGAAAAATGCGCCCGAACTCGATAATGCCGAACAGCAGCAGCAGCAGAATTGGCAGCGTGATTGCAAATTCCGCCAGCGTCTGCCCGGTACGTCGTCGTGCTTGATGGGTATGTTCCATATACTTCCCCTTGCCAGCCACTACTGTGACAACCGCGTGAACATACGAGATGCAATGATGCTAAATACACGTTCCAGATCAGACGTCTCCGCCGCGGCGAAATAGTTGCCGCAGCTCTCCTGCGGGTCCAGCCAGCTCGCGGTGCCCTTGACGGCGGATGGAATCTCGCAGGGACCGCGCTGCTGCCAGGGTTGGTTCACCATATCACCGCAGTCGGTCACGCCGTTTGGCAGGCGCGCGCCCATACGACACTGCCAGAAATCGTCATCAATCTGACCGTTGTCGCCAGCGTCGGCGATATACCGAAGAAGCTGCTCGCCAAGATAGTTCTCAAACGACCAGGTTTGGGAGATGCGGCAGCCCCAGGCATCGTCGGCGCACACGCGCACGCCCGCCGAATTGAAGGGCGAGAAGTCCAGCCCGATGCCAATGGTGAAGATAATCGGAAGCTGTTCGCTGCCGGAGCGTGTCACCGAAGCGCGGGCGTCCACTTCCAGATTTGCCAGCGCCACCCAGTCCGCCCAGTCGCGGGCGAAGTCGTCGGCGTCATACCATTCTTCATCACAGTCCGCGTGATCCAGTTCGAACTGCGACGGCGGCATCGGCATGGCGCTGCAGTAGTGCCGCGACTCCGGGAGTTTGTCAGAGCAGTATGGGAAGGCATAAGGGTTGCCGGGAACGCCTTCCAGCAGCACTTCGCCGCGGTTGGTCATATCTACGCCGTAAGGGCAGGCGCCAAAAGCGCCGTAGTCGCCCGGCAGCGGCTCGTAGTAGGGCGGCGAAACGTCATCCTTATAGTTGAAAACGTTCGGGAACTGAAGGTTTGCGTCGCCAGTAACCGGATCGAAGCTCCGGGCAATCGGGTCGGTCACGCCGGACGCGCCGTCGCTCAGCAGCACCATCAGCCAGACCGCGCCTTCAGTGCGCCCATCGGTAATAAACGCACTCTGCGCCCTGTTCAGCGCCCCGCCGATATTGCCGCCGCCGCAGCCGGCGCGATATTCGGCGCTGCGCAGTTCGGGCTGTGCTCTTTCGGGCGGCGACCAGTAATCAGTGACATTCGGATTATTGACATCCCAGAACCAACTCGGTGACGTAATTGCCTCGGCGAGCAGGGGCCACTGCGCCCTGGCTCCGCCAAAGCGGGCGTGATACATTTCATCCACCTGTGGGTACTGAAGGATGGCGGTATCGAGGAAACACGATCCGGTGGTTGGCTGGACGAAAATTTCCCCGGTGGGCGTCGTCTGGAAATGGTTCCAGCCTTTGCCCTGCCAGGCGGAACCCGGATCGCTGGGATCCCAACTACCCGGATCGTAATCCACCAGCCCGTCCCAGGTGCCGTTGTTATCGCTGTCGCGGTAGTAGGTGGACTCCGCCCGCACGCCGATGCGGCTGTTCAGCACCTGGCGCGCCCCAAGCAGCCCCGCCGGGGCGCTGACCTGAGGATCATCCGAATCTTCGATTTCGATCATGACTCGCTGCGGTCCCGCCCCATCAGGGTCGATCACCTGCGCCGAGACGTCGAAGGTCACAAACGCCACCCGGTCGCCGCGAATGAAATCGAGGTTGTTCAGAAATTCGTCGGTGGCGGAACGCACCTGCTGGAACGGCTGACAGACCAGATCGTTGAAATTAAAATCGGGAGTCGGATTACGAGTGCCGTCCGGATTAAGCGTGCCCGGATCGTTACAGCAGGCATAGGAGCGATACATCGGCACAAAACCCTGGAAATTGCCGCCGCCGCGAAGGCGCTCGCTCAGCCAGGTTTCGCCAAATTTAGCGACGTACTCCGCCCGCAGCCAGGGTGGCATATCGTTGCCGGTGTTATAGGCTGAGTTCGGCGAAACGCGCACCGTACATTCAGCGCGGGTCGCGGTGCCTGCGGAAACGCCCTGGGGCAGAAACCGCACCGTCGGACCGGTCATCGTGCGTGTGATAGGGTCGCCCCAGTCATCCACGCCCAGATCCATGACAGCCGTCGCGAACGGCGGCTCAGTGCCAGCATCCACCGCAACCTGCTGGAACACAAAGTCCCCCGTGTAGGGAGGGGTGTTACCCACCCGCGGATCCTGCACCAGCGGGTAGGTCAGAGCCATGAGATCGACCCAACTATTGCTCCGCATCAGATCCCAGGTGGCGTAATCGTCGCGCGGCACATAGGGCGGAATGTAGCGGTAGGGATACCCCGCTTCCTCCCAGTCGGCGTAGGTGGTGTCGAATGCCATCGATTCGGACACGTCGATGATCAGCACCACGTCGAGGACGGCGGTCTGCGAAATCGACGATTCGGTCAGCGTAATTGTGGGGAATCCGAGCAGGCTCAGGAACACCGTTGGCGAATCGATCTGGGCGGTCACCCGCACCAGCTTGGCTTCGTTATCCTTACAGAGCTGCTCGTAACTGAAGCGGTCGTCAGCGTTCGCCGCGCCGTTGTCGCCGGTGACGGGCGCATTTGGCGCGCCAGAGGCGTAGGTATATAACGGAACGTTATTTCGGTCGAGGGGTCGCCAGGTGCGGTTGGGATCTGTGCCAACCGCCAGCCGCGGCAGGTTCTGGGTGTAGCAGGTTTCCGCCAGCACCTGGCTCGGGTTCAGCCCGTAGACTTCGATGAACTGACGCGCCGCCAGGTTCAGGTTGGCGATGCTCTCGCTCTGCCCTTCGCCCTGGGTGTCCGCCGGCACGCGCCGCATCTGTCCCGCCGCCGCCACCGCCGCCGCGTCCACCGCGCGGCGCAGCGTGCTGTAGCGCACGAACAGCAGCGACACATCGGTCACGATGCCGACAAACCCGACCAGCGCCATGAAACCAATCGCCAGAATGATCAGCGACTGACCGGTTTGCCCGCGCCGGAAAAGCCGTCGTCGAAAGCTGTTTTGACTCGTAGTTGCAGTCATATTTCCGCCTAAGGTTCCCGGAACTGAATAGATGGGTCGGTCGATGGTAGTGGGAATGCCGCCCACACGTAAATCGTCGGTGGTCTGCCATCAGGACTCATGATGTTGAATACAGGATTGAAGACCGGCAGCTTGAGCAGCATCTCGTGCTGCCAGTGGATTTCGACCAGCACCAGCCCGGTTCCCGGAATGTAGCCGCGCTGATCTGGCGTCACCTCAGGCACGTAGCCGGTCAGATTGATCATCGTTTCGACTTCGGAGCTTGACCACTGCGAGCCAAGACACAGCGTTCGCCGCGTGCCGCCGGGTTCGATAAGTTCGATGCGATGCTGCCCGAACCAGACGAAGCCGACCTGCTTCTCTTTCAGATCAAGATTGACCTGATTGCTGTCGTATCCGGGATCGACTTCGCTGTAATCATCATTCCAGACATATGGGAAAATGACGCCTTCAGCGCGCGCTTCCGTAGTCCGCATGTCGATGAGTTCGTTCTCGTTGAAGTCAAACGGATCGCGCGGATCGAGTTGGGCGGTGAATTCGTTGCTTCCGGGCACTGTTTCGACCGCGTCGCACTCGTTGGCGTTGGTCGGGTAGCGCCCGACGACCACGACCTGCGGCACATCGCCAGGCACAGGACGATTGGCTCCCAGCCAGTCCTGGTTGATGAACGGATGCGAGGTCGGATTATCTTTGTTTGGATCGACCATTTCCAGCGAAAACGCCGATACGACCACGTCATCGACGCCGTTCTCAGGATCGAGCGACAGCGGCGACATGGACGATATCATCGTACAGATAATGTCGTTGTAGAATCCCTGAAGGCGTCCAGAACCGCAGCCGGTGGTGTTGCGGAGAAGGTCGGGGATGCCCGGATGATTGCTGGGGCGATACCCCGCGCGCGCCGCCTGTTCCTCTTCAAGGAGCAGCGGGGACAAAATTTCGTCGCCCTCATACGGCATGTAGCCAATGCGCTGGGCAACGAAATCGGGTGGCAGCATTTCTACCGGCATGTAGCTCGCCCTGTTATCCCAGCCCTGCGGCGACATCTGGTTCTGAAGCGTAGCGCCGCGGCGGGCGCCAGCGCGGGTGACGTCAAGCAGGGTGAGGTAATTGTTAGCGAACCAGCCGATCTCAACCATGCCCGAAAACAGGATGATCAAAATCGGAGTGATCAGCGCCAGCTCAACCACGCTTTGACCGGCGCGGCGGTGTCCATATGCTGCCGGTGTGCCGTCCAGGATCTGGACTATTTTTCGCAGTAATGTTCGCATCGCACGCTCTCAATCACCGATAGAGTGGCAGTGGTTTCGTGTAGACTCCCTGCAAAATTCATCTTACCACAAGGCTTTTGATTACGACGTGCTGCTACTGTGAAGAAAATGATAGGGTTTTGTACATAGATTTGGGTGGGGACAGGTACCAACAAAAAGGACGAGTGGCTTTCACTCGTCCTCAAAGGGCAGTCAGCTTGCGCGGGATTGATCTTCAATCTGAGTGCGCGCTTTAATCACGTAGCCGCGCCCATGCCGCGACTGAAGGATTAACGGACGCTCAGGGTCCTGTTCGATCTTGTGGCGCAGGTTATGAATGTGGTTGCGCACCAGCGCGGCATCCCCCACCCCATCGGGATACTGCCAGACGTTGGTCAGCAGTTCTTCGGTTGAATGCAGGCGGTAGGGCGTCACGCACAGGTAGCGCAGCAGATCGAACTCCACGCGGGTGAGCATCACTTCACGGTCGTTGACAAATACACGGTACTGCGCCGGTAATATACGGATGCTCGCCAGTTCGCCATCGACATAATAAACCGAGCGCCGGATATGGGCGCGCACACGCGCCGCCAGTTCGCGGGGCGCGAACGGCTTGCGAATGTAATCGTCGCTGCCGCTGCTGAGCGCTTCCACAACGCCGTAAGACGAGTTTTCCCCTGTCATGATGATAATCGGTGTATTGGACGTGTGCGGCAGCGTGCGCAGCTTCCGGCAAACCGCCAGACCGTCTACTTCGGGCAGCATCGCGTCAATGACAAACAGATCGGGGGTGGTGTTTTGAAGCACGTCAAATGCGGAATAAGCCGAATGCGCCCGCAGCACGCGATAACCTTCGCGCTTCAATACCAGTTCCACCATGTCCAGAACTTGAGCATCGTCGTCTACAATCATGATTTCATACATAAGGGGCACACTCACGGTCTAGGCATTAAGGAAATACAATTGCAGTATAGTCCGAGTCATGCCCCTTTGCGGCAAATATTCCATGAATTATTTATGAAATTCAGATTGGGTCGTCCCTTGTCGCTCAAGCCTGCCGCTTAATTCGCGCTGCTAGGTGGAGATCATATAGCCCACGCCGTGAATCGTGCGGATGTAGCGGCGGTTGGTGCCGCGCTCGATCTTGGCGCGCAGGTTGCGCACGTGCGCCCGCACCAGGTCAGGATCGCCGGTGTTAGGCGGGTATTCCCACACTGCTTGGAGCAGATGCGACGGCGACAGCGCCTGGTTAGGGTGCTCCATCAGGTAGCGCAGCAGCCGGTGCTCGGTCTGCGTAAGCTGCATCGATTGATCGCCCACTTCCACCTGATAGGTATCGGAATCCAGCCGCAGATCGTTAAGCTGCAAAACGCTGGCATTTTTGTCGCGCGAGCCGCGCCGCAGCAGCGCCGCAATGCGCGCGCGCAGTTCCGCCAGCTCGAACGGCTTCACCACGTAGTCATCCGCGCCCGCATCCAGACCGGCAACGATGTCTTCGGTGCCACCCTTCGCCGTCAGAAAGAGGATGGGAAGTGAAATAAAGCGCGTGTCCTGGCGAAGCTGGCGACAAATCGTAATTCCGTCCAGTTCCGGCATGATGATATCGAGAATCATCAGGTCTGGAACGCGCTGCTCCAGAGATGCCAGCGCCTGCTGTCCGGCGCTAAACAACGCGACATCATACGCCTCAAGCTTGAGGACACGCCCCAACGTCTCAAGTACCTCGTGGTCATCATCTACAGCAACTATATGAGTCAAGCTAAACCTCGCTTCATAACTGGAAGCCGGACAAAAAACTGCGTGCCTTCGTCGGGCACAGTTTGCACCGTTATACTGCCGCCAGCGCGGTCAACCACCTGGCGGCAAATGTGAAGTCCCAGCCCAGTTCCCTCACCTGGTCCTTTGGTGGTGAAGAAGGGCTTGAAGATCTCGTTCACCAGGTCTTCCGGGATGCCCGGTCCGTTGTCCCACACGATTACTTCAACAGTATCATCATTTGGTGTGTAACTAACGTTAATGCCCATTTCTGCTGCCTGCCGTCCGGCTAACGCATCATAAGCATTCAGCAGCAAATTAAGCCATACGTCATCCAATTCGCCCGGCACCGCCCAGATTGGCGGCACATCATCGTCTGGCAGCGCCGCGTAGATTTTGATTCGCTCGCGTTCGATATGGGCGCGAACGAGCGCTAACGTCTCTTCAACCGTGTTGATCAGATCGACTGCCTGCGGCGGATCGCTGGACATGTTTGGTCGCACCGTTGCCAGCAGCCGTCGCACGACGCCCGCCGCCCGCTTTCCGGCGCGCATGATGGCGCTGAGGGAATTATAGTTGTCGGTGCCTTCGGGTTCCCGAAGCAGCAGCAGCTCCGCGTCGAGTACGATGGTCGTCAGCGGGTTGTTCACCTGATGCGCCACTGCCGCCGCCAGCTCGCCCATCGCTGAAAGCCGCGCCGTCTGAATCAGGCGTTCCTGTGTGTCTTTCAGTTCCCGGAGACTCGCTTCCAGATCATGTACCAGATGCGCGTTTTCCATCGCCGTCGATGCCTGCCCGACGATGGCGCGCGAAAGGTCAATTTCGCGCGGCGAATAATACTGGGTATAGGCGAAATCCACGAACAGCACCAGCCCCTGTGACTGCGCCCGGTTGACCAGCGGCAGCGCCAGCAGCGAACGCCCGCCCGCCGACTCCAGCAGTGTCTGCGCGCCCGCTGTCAGCGACTCGCTTTCCACGTGCTGATTGATCGGCGTCTGGCTTTGAATCGCCTGAACGAGATCGGGATACTGCGCCAGATCCAGCGTTGGATACGGACTCCGCAGCCAGACGCCGCTGCCTATCGAGCACAGCAGCGACAATGACCGACCATCCTTCGCCAGAACGGCGAAATTGACCCAGTCGGAGCCGAGTATCAAATTCACTTCTTTGCCGTTTCGCTGCACCTGCGCGCTGGTGCTCACCCGGTTCTCGGCGAGATGAATGGCGATTTCGAGCGCCTGCCGCTGCGCGCGCTGGAGGACTTCAGCGTCGGGTGCCTGCGACAGCGGGTGGATGAAGTACGCCATCAGCACCCCAAGCACCTGCTCGCCGCCCAGGATCGGCAGCACCAGCAGCGCGTTGATCCCCTGCTGGCGCAGATAGGCAATCTCGTGTGGCGCATCAGTCCAATCTGGCGTAACCAGCATTGGCTGCCGCTGTTCCAACGCCAGACTGAGCGCCGGGCGTCCGGCAAGGGCAATGGTCGGCTCCTGCCCTGCCCGCCAGATGACCATGCGATACTGCGCCAGCGTGCGCAGCTCGTTGCGCTCGCGATCCCATTCGCGTATTTCGCTGTGATTGACGTTCAGCACCCGGGCAAGCTGCTCGCAGATGATCGGCAGGGTGCGATTCAGAGACAGCGAGGCGTTGATGTGCTCGCTGGCATCGACCAGCGCCTTCAATTCGCGCGCCCGCTTGATACTCTCGCCGTGAATGCGCGCGTTCTCAATTGCGATGGCGGCATACGACGCCAGATTAAGCAGCATCTCCTGATGGCGGCGATTGAACACATCCTGACGATTGCGGTTGTTCACGCCCAGAACGCCAATCGGCGTCCCTTTCAGAAGAATCGGCACGTACAGAAGCGCAAAGACGAAATATTCAGTCTTCACCTTCTGCGGTCTGCCGTCGCCTACCAGCGCGGCGTCGCCGGAGCTAAAGACGTGACCGGCGAGCGTGTCTTTAGTCTTTACCCGGAAATTGCGCGCCACTTCCGACTCGATGCCGACTTTGGCGCGCAGATAGAGATCGCCGTCGTCGCCATCGGGCAGCAGAATCATGCCTTCCTCAGCGTTGGTGAGAAACCGCGCTGCCTGAACGACGCGATTCAACACCTCGCTCAAGTCCAGCACTTCGGTCAGCGAACGGCTGAGATCGATCAGCGCCTGCACTTCTTCAACGCGCCACGACGAGGCAATATCCTGAAACGCCTCGGCTTCGCTGGTCAGCGGCTTGGTAAAATCGCGCTCCGGCACATCGGGGATGTGCATCGCCTGAAAGACCGCGCGACGGATGCTTTTGTCGTCCAGCGAGGTGATGAAGATCTCAGTCCCCAGATCGCCGCTGACGTTGCTGGCTTCACGCGAGAGATAGGCGACGATAGGCGGATTGTCCTCGCTTCGGGCAATGGTCGCGGTCGTCATTTCGCCCGTCTGGCGATCCGTAATTGCCGCATCGACAAACACCGCTTCGTAGGTGCTCTGGCGCAGCATGTAGAGCGCGTCGAGGTGTGAATAGGCGGCGTGTACGGCAATACCCTCGCTGCCCAGGGTGCTGCGAACGCGCTGAGTTACTTCATAGTCACCCGTAACCACCAGCAGCTTACGAATGGATTTCATGGCGTCAACTCTTTGGTTTGCTCAGGCGCTGGCGGCGGCGTTCCAGATCGTCGTCAACCGACTCGTCGTTCACGGGCTGACGACTCGCCTCGGACGGGGTACTGGTCTGTGGTTCGCGGGCGAGTTTCTCACGCGCCGAACGCAGCACATCAGCCAACCCGCCGGGTGAAGACTCCGGCGCTGCCTGCTGCCGCTGACGCGCCTCTGCCACGTAGGCTTCGAGCGTATTCACCTTCTGCAGCAGTTCCTGCGCTACAAGCTGGTGTTCGCGCAGGTCGGCGCGGGCGATGGTCTGGCGCTGCCGGGCGCGCTGAAGCTGTTCGACGAGATAGCGCGCCTGTTCCTCGCGCCGCTGCTCAACCGCTTCATCTGCCTGCTGGTCGAAACGCGCGATCTCAGCTTCAAGCGTGATGATGCGCGCCTTCAACTCGTCTTCGTAGGTCGCGGCGTCGTTCACCCGCTGGCGAAGGGCAGCAATTTCCCGGTCGATGTCTTTACCCAGGCTCAGCGGCGGCGATGTCCGGCGGCTGCTGGGTTCGCCAGCCAGGTCGTGAAGGCTGGACTTAATGAGGACGTTGAGTTTCTTAAATATGCTATCCATTACAATATTGTATCTGGACAGGCATATCAGGCGCAACTCTAGCCGCAGTCACCGTCCCATGCGAGGGCATAAATCGTCGTTTTTTCGCCGCCCGCGATCTGCGCGGCGCTGCCTTCCGACTGGTACAGCGGGCATAAGCGCGGGTCGCTCACGTCATCTCCCGGCACCTGATCGGGCATCGCCATCAGATAGGACGCGCCGCGCTGTTCCAGCAGCGCCCACATGGCGTCAGGATCGAGGATCGTCGGGATGAACTCAGGACTGACCAGCCCGGCAATATCGAGGATCGGGCGCTGCGCGTAATAGCCCACCGCGCCGATATCATGGACAGCAAACACTTCATCCAGTGGGATATTTTCTACAACCCAGTGCGCCGGATCGACCATTTCCTGATCGATGATGGCGACATCCTGCCGGTATGCCTGCATCCCGATACCGGCGACGAACGCGACGTACAGCAGCAGCGCCGCCGCCGCTGCCGAACGGGTCAGCACGCGCCCAGCCAGTGATGCCCTGCCCCACCGGAGCAGCCGCGCCGTCCCTATCACCCCGCAGACGATCAGCGCGGGCAGCGCCGGAATGACGTAACGCGCGTGTTGGAACGGCAGCGGCAGCGTCGCCGCGTACAAACCGATCAGCGCGATTCCCCACAGCGGCAGCAGCAAGCGCAGCAGCGCTTCCCGCTGCCCGCGCAGCCGCCGCAGTTCCACGATCACAAACACCACCATTCCGGGAAGCAGCAGAAGCTGCCCGCCCGCCATCAGCGGCACCACCAGATTCCAGCAGCGCCACAGGTAGCCAACTTCATACAAGCCGGTGCCGCGCACCCACATCTGTTTCGCCGCTGCTGTGTTCGGCAGCAGCCCGCCGGTGATTTCCAGATTAAAGATCAGGTATGGCGATAGAACGAGCAGAAATGCGACTGCCGCCGCGCCGCCCCACAGCAGCAGCCAGCGCCAGTTGAGCCGGACGAGCAGCAGCGCCAGCCCCGCCATACCTGCCAGCAGCACACCTTCGGGTCGCGCCAGCGTCGTCAGCCCCGCCGCCACGCCAAAAATCGCGCCGCGCAGGGCAGTACGGGAATTTACCACGTCTGGCTCGCGCCACGCCAGCCAGACCAGCAGCAGCGTGAACATGCTGAAGAACATCGTCTCCATGCCCGAAGCCGCCGCCCAGACCAGATGCCACGCCAGCACCAGCGCCAGCCCGGTGATAAAGCCAATCCCGCGCGCGTTGGGCGCTGCCTTTTCCGCCAGCCGGCTGCCGAGGATTCCGGTTATGCCCAGCGCCAGCGCGCCCAAGCCATGAGTCCACAGCAGAAACGGAATCCGCAGCCCATAGCCCACCGCCAGCACCACCGTATACAGCGGCGAAGTTGAAGCGGCGCTGGGCACGCCGGGTACAAACGCCCACATGCCCGTCATCGCCAGATTACGCCCGTAAGTCTGATGAATCCAACTGTCATCCAGTGGAAAGCCGCCGCCGCCAGCCAGCACGTAAACCAGCGTCACCAGCCCAGCCACCAGCAGCAGAAGGATGTCCGTCAGCCGAATCTTAGCGAGCAATCGCATACAACCTCATCTCAGAATTAGCCAGCTCAAGCCGCGTCAGAAACGGCGGCGGGGAATCATAGGCGGACATCAGCCTGTCGGGAATACCGCCCGGCTCCAGCACCAGGTAATCCACGTCATACCGTCGGGCAATTTCCTGAATCAGTTCAAGATCAGCGTTGGGCGTCACAACTCCGCCCCAACCCGTATAGTAGTACAGCATCGCCGGATCGTTGATCATGAGCCGCGCGTCTGGCGGCAGGCGCTGCTCCAGTTCGGCGTAGAGTGCCGGTTTGTCGGCGTCGGCTGGCAGGCGCGCTCGCAGCCCGATAGACAGGCTCAGAAACAGCGCCAGCCCCAACAGCGCCGACGAAAAAATCCACTTTGCCAGCGCCGCGTCCCAGTGCCGCCGCCGCCGGGCGACCCAGTCGATCAGGTCGTCCAGCCCAGCCGCGCCCAACGCCGCCCACCACGGCACCAGCGCCGCCGCCGAATGAAGCAGCCCGCCGCGATAACCCGGATAGGGAAACACCAGCGTCATGGCGAGATGCAAACCGAGCGCATACAGCCAGAACGAGCGCAGAAACGACTCGCGCCTGCGCCGCCACAGCCCGATCAGCATCAGCGGCGTCAGCACCACCATCCCTTCGACGGCGACAAACGTGCCCAGATTGCCTGAAAACAGACCACCCGGTCCGGCGAAGGCTTCCCAGCGCGCGCGCAGAAAACCGTCCAGCCCCAGCAGTTCAGGCGCAGCCACAGGCGGATAATTGAACAGATCGTCATACTGCGTGAACCATACCGCCTGCATCCCGCCCAGCGGCAGCGGCGTGCCGATCTCGTTCAGATTGCGGATGAACCACGGCAGCATTATCATCAGATACGCCGCCGTTAGCGCCGCGGCGGCGCTGCCACGCTGGCGCAGGCGTCGGTCGCGCCACACGCCCCAGAAGATCGCCGCGTAACCCACCACCAGCAGCAGCAGCCCGTCCGCCCGCGTCAGGTGCGCCAGCGCCGCCAGCGCGCCCGCAAGCAGCCAGTAAAATATACGCTTCTGTAGGGGCGGTTCGCGAACAGACCACCCATCGTGAATGCCAATCCCCAGACCCATGACAAGCAGACACAATGACCCAAACAGCGCATACGGCGCGAAGGTATCCATCGTGCCCCAGAAGCGTGTATAGAAGCCGCTGAACAGCGTGAGCAGTCCCGCGAGCCAGGCGTGGCGGTTTGAACCGCCGATCTTTCGCCCCAGCCAGAAGCCGATCACCGCCGTTGCGGCGAACATCAATGTGAAGGGAAGCTGGGCGGCGCTGTAGCTTCCAACCGCGTTCAGCAGCTTCATTCCCGCCGCCGCCATCAGCGAAGTCATCGGCATCCAGTACAGATGCGAGGGCGTCAGACCGCTGGCAGGCAGGGTTTCAGGCGCGCCGATGTATGTCCACAGGTAGGCGTCGGTTAGCCCCTGCCCCGCAGCCAGCCGCGCCGCGGCATTAAAATGATAATAGGCGTCGGTGTAGCTCGGCGCATTCACCAGCCGCGTAATGGCGAAGGCTATAATAATGGCAATCAGCGTGAATATCACAAATGGGCGGCGCTTCATCATGTTTACAGTGTAGCTTTTGTAAGTAGTTAGAACCGTTCAGATAATCGTCAATCGTCACAGGAGAAAACGTCATGATTATTCCCGCCCGCCGGGGTCATGCGATTCTGTCGTTCATACCCGGTAATGAACCGCTTGTCCCCGTGGAAGATGCCCACATCCCGCTGACCTTTACCGTGGTCGCGGCGACTTATCAGGATCGCTATCTCCTGCTGTACACCCACGAGCGCGAAAACTGGGAATTTCCCGGCGGCGGCATCGAGCCGGGCGAAACGCCGCAGAACTGCGCAGCCAGAGAGCTGTTCGAGGAAACCGGGCAAACCGGCGGCACGCTCGCCTTCAAGGGGTTGTTCAAGCTGTGCTTTCAGCCCAGCGGCAGGATGGAATATGTCGCGCTGTACACGACGACGCTGAGCGAGATCGCCGCGTTTACGCCGAACGATGAAGCCGAACGCATTCTGCTGTGGAAGCCAGAAGAAGACCTTGACGGACTGCTGAATCACCTCACCCGCGCCCTGCTCAACTACTGCTGACTCTGCGCCAGCACCGCATCCTGCCGCAGGCGGCGGTAGAGCGCGACACAGAACCCGATCAGAATGACGGTGCGCGCCAGCACCAGCACCACAAACGGCGTCATCAGCCCGCCGGATATCAGACCGCCGGTATCGCCGGTGCGGATAAACAGGAACGGGTATTCGGCAAACGTCACCAGACTGAGCAGGATCACCGCTGTCACGCCGTTGCGGGTCGGGAAGCACAGCAGCGCCAGCGGGATAATCTGCGCCAGCCACTGCGGACTCCAGCCCTGCGCCTGCAGGAAGAAGATCAGCAGCGTGATGGTCACAAATGCCACCAGCCCCTTATCGTCAAAGCGCTGGGTACGGGCGAACACCAGCGCCCCGACAGCCGCCGCAGCAGCCAGCCGCAGCCAGCCGGGAATCACCGATGGATTGCCCTGTATAGCGGTGGCAGTGGTCGGATCAAGCCGTTCTTCAGCCGCGCCAAAGTTGCCAGTGCGGTAGTTGCCGTCAATCAGCGCCCATACCGTCTGGTAAGATGCTTTGTTGAACTGCGCGGTGAGCGAAGGCGCGGTCATCGCCGCGTTTTGCGCCAACAGCAGCCCATAGACCACGACGAAAATTCCACCCACAGCCAGCGTGTAGCGCAGCGCCGCGTCCGGCGGGCGAAAACGCCAGACAGCCCCGATAATCAGCGCTGGCGTGAACTTGACCAGCGCTCCTGCTCCGGCAGCCACCGCCGAACGAACAGCCTGCTTTCGCAGCAGCCACCACAGCGCCAGCAGCAGCCAGAAGGCTGCCAGCGGCTCGAAATTCCACCAGATGAACACGGCTGGCGCGGTCAGTACCGCATACACCCAGATCAGCGCCATACCGGTGTTCGCGCCATGCAGCCGCGCTCCGATTGCCCGTATCAGCGCCAGATTGCCGACGTCGCACGCCAGCATCAGCAGCCCGAAAAAGGTCGCGAAACCGGCGTAATTGTCACCGCGCCCGCTTAGCTGGTAAACGAGCGTAATCAGCAGCGACGGAATCGGCGGGAATTCGCTCCACCAGTCGCGGAAGGGCAGCCAGCCGCTTTCAGTCAGCCGACCTAGCTGGAAGTAATACAGGAAATCACCGCCCGCCGTCACCCCACGCTCGACGCCGTCCAGCAGCAGCGGCTGGTAGACCATCATCATCAGCAGCCGGAAAGCGACAAACAACAGCAGCAGCAGGCGAAAATCGCCCAGCAGCCCGGTCAACGTCAGATCGCCGCGCGCGGGTAGGGGCGCAGCACGCTGCGCCCCACTCAGGTTCTTACCCTTCGCCATCGGTGTCCTCGCGCGCAAACACCACCGCCAGATCGTCCTCGTATCCCAGCCGCCAGTTCGGGTCGCCGCGCAGCGCCCGCGCCAGTCCGCTGCCGCTTTCTACAATCACCGTGTTCACGCCATATTCATTCAGTGTCTCAGACCAGCCGGGGGCGGCAGTCGCCGTCTTCAGATAGCGGTTGGTCAGGAAATCATCGCCATAGAGGTCGGTTCGCCCGTCCACGAAAACGGGATAGTCGGGCAGCGTGTACATGAGGTAGCCGCCCCAGTTGTAGCTATTGAACATGGGCGGCGGCGGCTGTTCGCGCTCGATATACGCCGCCGCCTGCACCGGCAGGGTGTCTTCCAGAATCGGCTGAACGGTGCTGTCGTCCAGCACCAGCAGCGTCTTGGCGGCAGCGGCGAGCAGCGCCAGCGCCACCAGCGCCAGATTCAGCCGCGCCATGCCGCGCGTGGTCGTCTTCACCGGCGTAATCACCCAACCGCGCTCTTGCAGCAGCGAGTCAAGGTGGCGCGTCAGCACCGGCGTGGCAGCCACGGCGAAGACGGCGATATTACGTCCCGCCAGCAGCCCCATGAAGGCAGTTCCGCTGACCAGCACAAAATCCGTCCAGTCGAGACGACGGCGCGACGCGCCCGCCGCGCCCAATACCGCCAGCAGCAGGGCGATAAAGGGCCAGGTCTGGCGCTCGTGGAAATTGGGCGAGTTCCATTCCTGGATGAAACTCCGAAGCGCGCCGATGCCCACCGTCTGGAACGGCACCGCCAGCATCTGCAATCCATACGGGTTGACCACCAGCGCCAGCAGCGAAACCACCGCCACCAGCGCGATCCGACCGACGCCGCGCCAGGGTAAAACGTTTTCGCCGCCCCGGTTGAACAGGTTGCCGAGCGTTTCGCCCGCGATGTAGCCAAACAGGAAGATAAATCCGATAGAGAAACCCGCGTGCAGGTTGCCCCAGATGCCCATAATGATGGGGATCAGCCACAGGCGATCCTTGCGTTCCCATTTGTAGAGGTGCAGCAGGTAAAGCACCACCGCGCTGAGGAAAAACGACAGCATCTGCGGGCGCGGCGACCAGAATACCGCCGCCGTCGCCGCACCGATGACGAGGCAGAACGCTCTCAGGTAGGCGCTGCCGCTGCACATACGGTAGACAAAGTACATCCCCGCCGCCGCCAGCCCTGCCATGTAGACCGCCAGCCCAAGATAGCCGCCGATCTGCCACACGCCATACAGGATGATCTGCGCGCCCCAACTGTGATCAATCCAGGGCTGCCCCTGCATGGTGTGTGAAAACGGATCGCTGTAGATGAAGCCGTTCTCAAGGATGTATTCGCCGCTGCGGATATGCCACCAGGTATCGGTATCGACCGGAACGCGCGCCGCCAGCGCGAACAGCAGCGCGAACAGGATGACCAGCATCGTGCGTTCTATCGTCAGCCGCCGCATCAGACCCCACTCATCGATAGGACTTTGCCCACCGTCCGCAGCATAATATTGAAATCCAGCAGCAGCGAGTGGTGGCGAATGTAATACAGATCATATTGAAGCTTGGCGCGCGCGTCCTCGTCGGTCGAGCCGTAGTCATAGCGCACCTGCGCCCAGCCGGTTAAGCCAGGACGCACGATCAGGCGGGTGCGGTAAAACGGGATCTTCTGTGTCAGCCGCTGCACATGTTCCGGGCGCTCAGGTCGGGGTCCAATCATGCTCATGTCGCCGCGCAGGACGTTGATCAACTGCGGCACTTCGTCCAGCCGGGTCCTGCGCAGGAACCGCCCTACCCGTGTCACGCGCGGATCGCCGCGCTTGCTGAAGACCGCGCCGGTAGCCGCTTCGGCGTCCGGCACCATCGAGCGCAGCTTGATGACGCGGAACAGGCAGCCATTACGCCCCAGCCGTTCCTGGGTGTAGAAGATGCTGCCCCGCGAATCCAGCCGAACCACCAGCACGACCAGCGGAAAGACAACGGCGAACGCCAGCAGCCCAACCAGCGCGAACAGGATATCAAAGGTACGCTTGAGGAACGGGTACGGATCGAACATGCCGTCGGTGTTCTGCATCGGCAGAAAAACCACTGCCCAGTCGTTGTTGACATGTTCCACCGGCACGCGCCCGGTGATGCGCTCGTACAGCAGCGTCATCGGCGTGATGACCACCCCGCGTTCGTAAGCATCCATCACCGCCTGAAAGGTTGTGCCGGAGAGTTCGTGCGTGCCGGTGATGATGATTTCGGTAATCTGGTCGCGAAAGACGAAGTTCATGATGTCCGCGCCCGCGCCGAGTACCGGCACGCCGTTGAGCATCGTCCCGACTTCCTCGGGACTGCCGATGATGCCGCGCACGTCATATTCGTCAGACGCATCGTGTTTTATGGCGTCGATCATTGTTTCCGCTGCCCAGCCTGTTCCCACCACCAGCGTGCGCCGGGGCTGGCTCGCCCAGCCCAGCAGCGCCGGACGCGAAAAGCGCCACAGGCTGATGAGGATGAACGACGCGACTCCATAGTAGAGGATGAACAGCCGCGGCAGCGCGTCGCGGTCAGAGACGAAGAAGACCAGCACGTAGACGATGACCATCTGCGCCGTGATGATCAGCAGGCGCTGAAGCGTGCGCGACCACTTCGCCGCCACCCGCAAATCGTAGAAATCGTTGACGGCGGCGAGCAGCAGCCACAGACCGGCGAGGACGATAAACCAAAGCCCCTGCTGAAGCACGAACTCGATGGTAAAAGCGTATCCGGCAACCAGCGTCCAGATGCGCAGAGCAATCAACACCGCCGCGAAAACTGCCGCGATATCGCCCAGAGCAATCAACACCTTACGCTCGGATATCTGTAGCTGCTTCCGGTGGCGATTAGAATTCGGGTTAAAAATCATGCCGCGCGTAACCTTCGGTGATGCTGTTATCCTGATTGTACGGCGTTGTCACGTTTTTGAGACGAAAGAGCAGCAGCAGAATCACCAGTGACACCAAACTCGCCAGCAATCCAGGCGTCAGCCAGGCGGGGACATAATCAAAGCGAACGGTATGCGCGCCCGCGTCAACCTGCACCGCCCGGAACATCAGATTAGCGCGATAGATCGGCACAACTTCGTCATCAACCGCCGCTTCCCAGCCGGGATAATCGGTGTCCGCCAGCACCAGCCAGCCGTCGCGATCCATCACCACCGAGATCGTCACGCTGCCTGACGTGTATTCTGCCTGCATCACCCGCCCTGGCGGCAATTCCGGCGCTGGCTCGCAGCCAGCATCGCCGAGGATATGCGCCTGCCCTTCCGGCTGCCAGTCGGCGTCCAGCAGTGCCGCTTCCAGTTCCGCCTGTGTCTCATGCCAGCAGATCGCGCTGACCAGCCAGACCCTTGATGAGTCATTATTCAGCGGCGCGTAGCTGCCATCTGTCCCGGCAACCGCGTTGACGGCTGCCGCCCGCAGCAGCCTAGCGTCGGGCTGGGAATTGGCTTCTATCAGGTTCAGATAGCTGGCAAAGTGACCGGGCAGCAGCGGGTCAAAGTTGTTCAGCAGCGCCCGACGGCGAGTCAGGTTCTGGTTGGGCAAATCGAGCTGGCGCAGAGTCTGCCATTCGTCAGCCGCGATCCGGTAGTCGTCAAAGCGGAAATAGGCGTCGTATTTGAGCGCGCGCTCGGCTTCACGCGGCATGTAGCCCCGTTCCGACGAACTGCCATCGATCCGGTCAGACTGGTAATAGTCACTCGTGACCGTCGGGTTTAATCCCCAACCGGCAAGCCCCAGATCAACCGCCGCGACGATGAACACCCACGCGCGCCAGCGGGCATAGCGCGGGCTGCCCGCTTCCGGTTTGCGCAGGGTCAGCCAACCGGCGAGAAAGCCAAAGATGCTGGTGATCAGCGCTGCCCGTACCAGCACCACCACGCCGGGGTTGTCTGACGGAGCGAACAGCAGCATGACCAGCGCCGCCAGCGCCGCCGCCATACACACGACCATCAGCCGCCGAGTCCAGCGCCCACCGCGCCGCCACCAGGTCGCGCCAATCCCCGCCAGCAGGCTCAAGCCAAACACCGTCCACAAATGCCAACGCACCGGCGCCTGAAACAGGTCGAAGGTTGGCACATGATCATACAAGAATGGAAAGATCGGTGAGAACTGTCCCAGCGCCAGCAGGAAGCCAACCGCTGCGACCAGCCCCCAGAACGGCACCCATCGCGCCAGCGGGTCGTCGTGCCGCCTGCGCCACCAGCCGCTAACCGCAGCAATCGCCGCCGCCAGCGGCAGCAGACCGATATAAACGGCATCTTCAAAATACGCCCCAACGGTCAGATAGCTGCCGTCGGCGGGCGTGCCGAAGACAAACGACGACAGGAAGTTGAGCGTCCGGGCGGGACCAAAGCTGAAATTCATCGCCGTCCAGTAATCGACGCCGACGCTGCGCTGCGATAGTCCCAGCAGCTCGCCCGTTGCCGCCAACTGCGGCGCTGCCACGCCCGCGCCCAGCGCCAGGCAGCCGGCAAATGCCAGCAGCCGCCGCCAGTTGATCGGACGCTGGCTAAAAGTAACCCAGAGGGCGAACAACCCGACCAGTCCCAGGCTGTACCACGTCGTCTGCGCGTGCCCGGCAAGAAGCTGAAGCGCGGCGAACAGCGCCAGCCATGCCGCCGCGCGGCGGCTGCCGGTGGTCATCAGGTCATGTGCCGCCCACAGCAGCCAGGGCAGCCACGCCGCCGCGTAGATGACCGGGAACGTGCCCAGCCGGGCGACCAGATAGCCGGACAGCGCGAAGGCAAAGGCGCTCAGCCCGCGCCCGACGCCGTTCGCGCCCAACTGCCCCGCCAGCCGCCACATCCCCCATCCGGCGAGGAACAGGTGCAGCACAGCGGTCAGGCTCATGGTCTGCGCCAGCGGCAGGAAGAAGCCAATCCACGTAAACGGATACAGCAGCGCCGATTGATAATTGGCGAACAGCGGCGCGCCCGCCCCGTTGAAAGGATTCCATAACGGAAGCTGTCCCTCTCGCAGCAGCGAGAAGGCATATTCGCGCCAGGGGTAGAACTGGAGCGATGGCAGCCCCCAGAACAGAACGTCGCCGAGCAGTAGGCGGTAGAACACAACCGCCAGCGTCAGCGCCAGCAGCAGGAGTGGCAAGCGGGAATCCGTTCGTCTAAGCATTAGCGTGTCGTTTTGAGCAGCGCCAGCAGCGATAGAACCAACGCCACCGCCGCCAGCGCGGCGGAAGCTGCCGTAAGCTGATTCAGGTACGAAATCGTCGCTGAGGATGGCAGGTCGGCGGCTGCCCCCCAGCGCGGAAGTGTATCGTCTGCTGGCGACGCTGCATAGTCCAGATTGCGGTAAACAAACACGCCGCCGCCCTGACCAACGACCTCATCCAGCAGCGACAGCCGCGCCTGTTCCAGCGGGCGGGCGGCGGTGACGTGACTCACGTCCCAGGCTGCCAGCATTTCCGTATCCGGCACAGCCTCACGGTTTGCCGTCGCCGGGTCATCACCCATGATGCCGTTCAGCGGCGGTACCACCACGCTGTAGCCCATGCGCTCGACGCCGCCCGCCTGCGCCACTGCCTGCGCCACACCATCGATCTGAAACGGATCGACGCCGCCAAACAGCCGCAGTCCATAGGCTTCGGCTGCCTGCTGCGGCAGACTGTAGTCGGGCGAATAGACGCGCGCGGCATTATCCTCGATCAGCGCCGCCGCCAGCGGCTGGTAGGGCGTCAGCCAATCCTGCTCGCCGCGCCATTCCAGCCACGAGCGTCCGGTGATCAGCAGATCAGCGAATACGACAAAAACGACCAGAATCGCGGCGCGTTCGATGCTCACCGCGCGAAAGAACACCAGCAGCAGAATCAGCGACAGCCCGCCTCCGCCGACAATCACGCTCCAACCCGCCGCGTCGGGGATCGGCAGTCCGGTGATGGCAAACATGCCCCCCGCCAGCGCGGCGACCAAGCCGATCAGTGCGTACAGCCGCCAGCGCTGCGGCGTTCGCCTGTGCGTCCGATCCAGCAGCCAATCGAACCCAAATCCCGCCAGCAGCGCCAGCGCCAGCGCCACCACAAACCACGCCCGCGAAGGCACGCGGAACCACAGCAGCGCCGGTATCAGCCGCGCCAGCGCCGACCACAACCAGCCGTTCTGACCGAGCGCAAACCAGACCGCCAGCAGCAGCGCCAGCAGCCAGAACCGCCGCCTGCGCGGGGCGGTGATCAGCGCCAGCACTGCCAGCGCCAGCACCGGCAGCCCGACGTAGGTCAGGGTTTCGATGTTGCCGCTGTGCGGCGGCAGCACCAGCCCGATCAGGTGCGCCGGTTCCAGCGAAAACATCCCTGCTTCCTCGATAGTCAGCCCGGCGCGGCTCAGATAGGGCGACCACCCCAGCAGCGGCAGCGTAACCGAAGCCGTGAGCAGGGAAAAGAGCAGCGCCGCGGGTAAAAGCCACGCCAGCCGCCGCCACTGCTTCGCGCCCGCAATTTCATACAGCCCATAGGCGGCAGCCAGGCTCAGAGCGAACAGGCTCAGGCGCACGTCCGCCAGCAGCACCAGCGCCGCGAACAGGGCAATTTGCAGCACCTGGCGGAGTACACCCGACTGGCGCGTTTCAGGGAGAATCCGTTCGGGCTGGAGTTGATCTCTACCCCTCACCCTGCTTAATTTCGTTGGGTCGTCCCTCTCCTCGCTTGCGTGAGAGGGCGACAAACCCGGCTTATTCCCCTTCTCCCCGCCTGCGTGGGAGAAGGGGTTAGGGGTTGAGGGGCTGTCGAGCACCCCCCAACTTACAAACCGCAGCACCGCGTCCATCAGCCACGGAAGCCAGGCAAGCGCGTAGAGCAAATCGAGATGTCCTGCTCCGGTATGGCCAATCACCCTCGGAGACAGCGCGAATGCGACAGCGCTCAGAGCGGCGGCTTCGCGGCGCAGCCCCTGCGCCCGCGCCCACCGCCACATACCCGCCCCGGCAATGACGAGGTGCAGCCCGATCATCAGATCGAGGTGCAGCGCCGCCGGAAGCAGCAGCGCCAGCCATTGAAGCGGATAAGCCGTCTTGTTGAGGGGGTTGGCGGCAAACGGCGCGCCTGCCATCAGCGTTTCGCGCCACAAGGGGAATTGCTGCTGCTCGATGACCGCCGTTCGCAGAAACAGTGCCGCGCCCCAGTGCGATGTAACCGCGTCGGAATAGCGCGCGCCGGGATTAAACGGCAGGCTGCCGGGGAAAAAGCCGGTGACGAGCAGGAGTGCCCCGCCCATCACCAGCAGTGTCAGCTTAAGGCGCATAAATCGCCACATCACCGGATCGGGCGATCAGCCGAAGATCGGCTCGACAGGGTGCTTCGCCCAACTGCGATTCCTGCTGCCCGTACAGGACGTAGCGTACGTTGTATCGATCCAGCAGCGCGGCGCAGTCGCCGGTTCCGGCGTACCAGTCATTCACCAATTGAAGCTTGGCGTCTGCGTCCAGCGTCTCATACGGATGTCCGTAGACCACGCGCGCGCCCGTCCAACCCGGAATCCAGGTACTGACGACCGGCGACGCCAGCACCACATCCTGATCGGTGGTATGCTCGCCCAGCCATTCAAAAACATCGCGGTAATCACGCGGCAGAAAAATACCGACCGCCTGTTCCGGCGTGCCGACTGTCAGCGGCAGTACCGGCAGCAGCAGCATCAGAATCTGGCTCAGCGCCGCCAGCGGCACAAACAGCGCGAATAACAGCTTGCGCCAGCGCCGGGCGATATGCGGCAGCCACACATCTTCAATCGCGCGGGTGGCGAAATAGGCGACGGGCAGCATGAGTCCGACGCCAAAACGCCGCTGAATGTTGCTTGGCAGAAGCATCAAAATCACCATACAGACCAGCCACAGCAGCATAAAGCGGTCGCCATCACGTTCAAAGCGGCGAACCGCGCGGTAGATGCCGGGCAGCCCCACCAGCAGCGGCAGTCCTAAGCCGATAATCAGCGCCCACAGCGGCGGCGAGGGCGTCACGTTCTGGAGGTTCCAGCGCGCCATCGCCGGGTTGTAGGCGATCAGACTCATGATGTAGAGCAAAATCGGAATCGGTGGCAGGATAAGCGCCAGCGTCCACGTCCAAACCAGGCGCGGCATCCACCGTTCGCGCGCAAACATCACCACGATTGACAGCACCACCGCGCCAGCAAGCGGCACCAGCGCCTGTGGGTACAGGAACGCCAGCAGCAAACTCAGCAGCCCGGCAATCGGGAAGCTCATCGCCAGCGCCCGGTCTTCTTCCGCGCCGGGGCGAAAGACGGCGATAAACATTCCCACCAGCAGCGCCAGAACGCCAATCGCCAGCGGGAAATGGACGTTGACCAGCGTGCTGAAAAACGGAAAGGCTTCAGGAATCAGCGGAAAATCGGGGAAGATGGACAGCCCGGTCAGCGGCGCAAACAACCAGCCAAAGCCCGCGCCGGTTGCGGCGATGACCAGGAACACCCGCCGCGCGCGAACGCGGGTCCAGATAGCCGCGCCAAGCTGGTACAGCGCCGCGTACATGAACAGTGAGGCAAAGACCCGCGCGACGTGAAACATCACGATCAGCGGGATGCCGGTCACCCGCGCAAGCTGCCCAAGCAGCGGATACAGCGTCTGGATGAACGCGCCTGTGTGTGTCTCCGGCGTGTGCTGAAAGACGACCATCCAATCGCCGCCTGCGCCCAGCGCCATTTTCGCCAGATACGTCGCGCCATCAAGGTAATTGTGCAGCACGCCCATGAACTGCCAACTGCCCGTCCCCATCAGGGCGACCCACAGCAGCGGCAGGAAGGCGAGCAGCACCAGCCCGCAGCCGACAAATACCACCCACCGCCACTCAAAAGCAGCAATATAACTGGTGGTGCGTGATTGCGCTGCGCGTGTTTTGAAAGCGACGGTTGGGCTGTGTGCTTGGCGCATAATACGAACCTCGGAAAAACTATAGCTCCTTCGTATCTTATAGTCTATGCGAAGGTTTTCTGCACAAGGATTGATCCTTTTATCTTTTTCACATCAGATTGTGCTTACAATGAGAGTCAAATCCACGTCAGCGGCGGAGACTCCACATGAGCATTGACATCGAGAACTTTGGGCTTGGTTTGTTGGCGGGATGGGGCAGCGCTTATGCCCTGTACCGGGCGCGGCATCTGCTGCAAGGCGCAGCTTCATCAGTCAGCGAGAGCGCATCCAGCGCGCAGAATTCAGCGACGCGCAGCGCCGACAGCCGCTACATCAACGACCTGATCGAGCGTGCCAATGGCTCGCACCTCGGCGGCATGGCGGTCAAAATGACGGATATTATGGTCGAGCCGCGCTTTATCCCCGCGCCGGAATTCGCGCTGCCGCCAGACGACGAGGTGATACACGACATCTTCCGGGTGATTCCAGTCGTACACGATCATCCGTACCTGCACGCTTCCTATAATATCGACACCCTTTCGATTGACGAGCTTTCCACCGGAAGCCGGGCGCTGGCGCTGCTTGGGCTGCCCGGCAGCGGGCGCACCACCGCCCTGCAGGCAATCGCGCTGCACAGCCTCGGCGTCGTCAAGTTCACACCGCCGCAGGACAAAATTCAGGCGAAACTGGACAGCGAAGAAGCCGCCCTGAGCGAAAAGGAACGCAGCGTGCGCGTTCAGGAACGTATCCTGATCGAACAGCGCGCCAAAGAGCGACTCGCCAACGAACAGGGCAACGCCTTTGACGCCGAAGCCGATGAGGAACTGCGCAGCGCCCTGCCCCTGTTCCGCCGCCTGATGCCGGTCTACGTCCATTTTGCCGACCTGCTGGCAAACGGCGGCGATTTTGGGCAGGAAGTCGATCCCGCCGAAATGATCGTCCGCGCCGTTCAGTACAACGTCAAGCGCGTCACCGCCAAGACGATTCCGCGCAACATGTACAACCGATTCAACAAGGGTCACATCCTGCTGCTGGTGGACGGTTATGACGATCTGCCGGAGTTCGAGCGCCCGCGCGCGCTGGCGTGGCTCAACGCCTTTATGGATCAATACAGCCAGAACTTCATCATCGTCGCCGGACCCGTGACCGGCTTTGGTGGCATCACGCGCACGGGCTTCACGCCGGTCTTTGTGCGTCCGTGGAGCGACCTCGACATCAATGCCACTGCTGACCACTGGGCGGATTCCTGGCAGCGCATGACCAAACGCGGTCGCCGGAGCGCGAACCGACCCGATCAGGCGGCGATTGACCGGGCACGAGCCAACAACCGCGCGCTGCTGCCTCTGGAAGTCACGGCGAAGATCTGGGCAAGCTATACCGGGCAGGTGGATGTGCCCGGCTACGAAGGCTGGATTCGCGCCGCGCTGTCACGGTTAATTCCCGACGACCAGCCGCTTGCCGGTCTGCTGCCGCGATTAGCGCAGCTTGCCGCTGTCCAGCTTGAAGAAGGGTACATCACCAGCGCCCGTTTACAGGCGCTCTCCATCGGCGGAATCGACGGCGATACCGCCCCCGCCGAAACCGGCGAAACGCCGGTGGAAACGCCGCCCGAAGCAGCATCCGGCGGCGAGAACCAGAAAGCCGGAGACGCGGAAGAAGATACCGAGACAAAATCGGCGCAGGGAAGGCTGCTGGCGAGCCTGCGTAAACAGGGCTTGCTGATTCGCTATCGTGGTGACCGCTACCAGTTCCGCCACTGTCTGCTTGCCTCGTATCTCGCCAGCCTGACGCTCAAACAATCCAGCGCCGACGAACTGAACTCGCGGCTGGAACGCCCGGCATGGAAACAGGCAGTCGCCTACACGGCGCTGCACACATCGGTTGACCGGCTGGTACGCAAGCGCCTGACCGCCGGAGCCGATGCGCTGCACAACAATCTGCTCGACCTAAGCCGCTGGATCGCCTACTCGCCAACCGACACCGACTGGCGCGGCGACGTTCTCCGCAGCCTCGGCAATCTGCTGATCGTGCCAAACCAGTACCCGCTGCTGCGCGAACGGGCGGCGGCGGCACTGCTGGACAGCCGCGACGAAAGCACGATCCTGATCTTCCGCCGCGCGGTGCGCAACATGAATCCGTACATCCGCCGCCTTGCCTGTTTAGGGATGGGCGCGCTGGGCGATGCCGAAGCCATCCGCGATCTCAAGCCGTTGATTCGGGATCAGGAAATGGACGTACAGCTTGCAGCCGGCATGGCGCTGGGCGCGGTTGGCACCGAAGAAGCGCTGGAAGCAATGGTGGTTGCCTTCACCGAAGGCACCGAGCAGGTGCGGCAGGCAATGGCGGAAGCCTTCGCCGCCATGCCCGAAGAAGGCTATCCGATCCTCGCGGAAGCGGTTGAGCACCAGGATATGATGCTGCGCCGCGCTGCGGTGTTTGGGCTGCGCCGTATTCGCACGACCTGGGCGCTGATCGCCATCTATCGGGCGTTCCTCGAAGACGAGCAGTGGTACGTGCGCTCGGCGGCGCAGCAGGCGTTTCAGGAAATTCAGTACGGGCGCGCCGAAAGCCCGACAGCACCTTACCCGCAGGCGGAAGCAATCCCCTGGCTGGTCGAATGGGCAGCCAGCCGCGGCGAAACCATGCCAGCAGGCGAAGGCGCTCAACAGATGCTGCTGCGGGCGCTGCAGGAAGGCGAGCCGCCAATCCGCGCGCTGGCAGCCGAGAATCTGGGGCAGTTGGGGCTTGCCAGCATGAGCAAAGCGCTCTACGGCGCGCTGCGAGATCGTCAGGAAGACGTTCGCGCCGCCGCCCACAAAAGCCTCGCCGGCTTGCAGATGCAGATCGGGCAGCCGCTGCCCATTCCGGCGTAAGCGCTGTTTTTCCCTAACCCTCATGGCGTCGGGCTTCACAGGGGCGGTCAACCGACCGCCCACGCCATTCTTTTTGCAGAATCAGGTGAGAACCGAGCAGCGACGTCTGATTACTCGTCGTCTTCAGTAGCCTCAAGCGTGATTTCCTCGGTCAGTTCCGGCGTCGATTCAGCCGTTGCTTCAGGGGTTGCCTCAACCGGCAGCCGTTCGTTGTCCGGATCGCAGGGCAGCAGCCGGTCAAAATCGGTGTGGAACAGGTAGTCTTCTTCGCCCGCGCTGACGAGGATGCGATAGCCGCGCGATTCAATCGGGGTATACGACTGACCCGGCGCGGGACAGCCCAAACTGCTGTCAGTCCAGACGTAAGGCGCGATCTCGACCAACCGGACGCGCCGTGTTGACAGATCAAGGTCCTGCGCCACCACCCGCTGGGCGATGCCCACCAGTTCGGCGGCAATCGGATCAACGTCGATCCATGATTCAGACGTGCTTTCCGGCAGCGCTGGCGCGGTTGGGGTCGTGAACAGATCCTGCGGCTGTGTTCGCGGCTCCAGTGTCGCGGTGGGCGGCGCTGGCGTGGGGGTATCCGTCTCGGTCGCGTGGATGAGTTCCAGCGTCGGCGCAAGCGACGGCGACTGCTGCGTGCCGGAACATGCAGCCAGCAGCACCCACAGTAACGGAAGAAGCCAGCGCCGGAGTCTCACTGCCCTACGTACAGCCGTTCTTCCACCTGGCTGGTGGTCAAGCCTTCAATACTGACGATCTTTTCGCGCCCACTCTCGCCAGCCACAATCGCGACCTGCTCGCGCGGGACGCTGAGCTGCGCCGCGATAAAGCTGACCAGCTCATGATTAGCACCAGGATCGCCCGCCGAAGGCGCGGTCAATCGAATTTTCAGAACGCCATCGTCCTGAATACCAGCCAGTTCAGTCTTGACCGCGCGCGTCGTCACACGAACGGTGAGCGCCGCGCCGCCGCGCGCGTCGGTAATTTCAAATTTGCGTTCGTCAGGCATATCTGCCTCCCTCAGCAGGTTGATGTCGATGGTAGCACGCTAAAAGGCGGCACACAAGTAATCTGCCATGCCAGCGCCTTTGCCCTGATGAGAGTTACAGCGTCCGTCAGCGGATGAACGTCAGCAGCACGTTGATGATCAAAAACACGATCAGCGGGCTGAAATCAAACATCATTCCCTGCGGCATCAGGCTGCGAATCGGGCGCAGCACCGGCTCGGTCACATCAAACAGAAGCTGGACTAACGGGTTGCTGCGGTCGATATTCGGAAACCAGGTCAGCAGCACCCGCGCCAGCAGGATTAGCTCGTACAGCGTCAGCGCGTAGTACACGACGGTGATGATTGGACCCATAGTGACTCTTTCCTCGTCCTCTCTAGCTATGATGGAATGCTGAAAGCACTGTGCCGAAGGCTTTCGGCTTCTTCACTGTATGCTTTCAACAGCCTGCTTATCGTAAACGTTCGCCAAAAATTGCCCGCCCAACACGCACCAGGGTTGCCCCTTCTTCGATAGCGACGCCGTAGTCGTCGGTCATGCCCATGCTCAGGTGCGGCAGTGGGTGATTCAATGTTTCCGCCAGAACCTCGCGCAGCCCGCGCAGCGAAGCGAACACCGGACGCGCGATTTCGGGATCATCCACAATCGGCGCAATCGTCATCAGACCACAGACATCCAGCCCTGGCTGCGCCAGAATTTCGCGCGTTTCCTGCGCCAGCCACTGGCAGACCGCCGGATCAGCTTGCCATCGCGCGGCGTCGAAGCCCTCTTTACTGGCTTCGCCGGACACGTTCATTTGCAGCAGCACCCGCAGCATCCTGCCTTCAGGCAGCGCCGCCGCTAACCGCCGCGCCAGCTTCGCCGAATCAACCGAATGGACAATATCGAACAGCGCCGCGACATCCTTTGCCTTGCGGCTCTGCACATGACCGATCATGTGCCAGGTCACGCGGACGCTGGTACGCGACATCACGTCAGGCAGTTTGGCTTGTGATTCTTCTACGCGATTCTCGCCAAAATGTTGCACGCCTGCCTCAATCGCTTCCAGAATGGTTTCGGCAGGATGCGTCTTGCTGACTGCGATCAGCGTCACGTCATTGACCGAACGCCCGGAACGCCCGCAGGCGTCCGCTATATTTGCCTGAACCTGACCAAGATGTTCCGCGATGGTCTTCATAAGCAGATGACCGCGCCGAAGCGCCCGGTGCGTCCCTTCTCCTGCCGGTGCGAGAAAAACTCATCCACGTGCTCGGCGGTACACATTCCCGCGATTTCGATTTGCTCGACGCCAGCGCGTTCCAGGTCAAGGCGGTTGGCTGCCCACAGATCGAGATATGCCGTCCCGTCGTCGGGGTCGCGCCGCGCCAGCCCGTGGTTCGCGCCAAAACGGGCTGCGACCGCTTCCACGACTTCCTCACCAACCTGAAATCGGTTGGGTCCGATGCTCGGTCCAACTGCCGCCTGAATATCGGCGGGGCGGCTGCCGTATGCCCGCGCCATCGCCTGAACCACGTTCGCGCCCACCCCCTGCACCGTTCCGCGCCAGCCAGCATGAGCAATACCAACTGCCCCTTTGACCGGATCGACGAATAACAGCGGCACACAGTCGGCAAATCGCATCGACAGCGGCGTATCCGGACGATCCGTGATCAAGCCATCGGCGGCGGCGAGCCAGCGCCTGCCCCGGACGGGTCCGGTCGCGAGAATGACATCGGCACTGTGTACCTGCCAGACGCTGCACGCCCGGTCATCACGCACCCTGAGTGCCGCGTACATCTTTTCGTGGTTGCGGCGCACGTGCTTCGGATCGTCGCCAACATTGCCGCCCAGATTGAGCGAACTCCAGGGCGCGGCGCTCGTTCCGCCGTAGCGGGTAAAAACGCCGTGTTTCAATGTTGACCACTGTTCAAACTGATAGAACACGAGTCCGTCGTGTGTGTTGCGTCTCAATGTCACCTGCCTTTCATCGCAGGCTCATTATAGCGGTCTGCCCCGCCCACTCCAATTGGCAGCACGCCGCAAAAAGAGATGGCGTGTGAGGGCAGAAACACAGGACTGCTCACACACTATCCCCAAACCTAACGGGCGGCAGCACCAGTTTTCAGGGGAAATGCCCTGCATCATTTTCAAACTTAAGTCAACATACAGCAACCCACGCTATAATCTATAATATGTAAAGACGATTGACTCCTCATCTGAGATCAGAAAGGAGGATCGGAACGTTGTCCGGTATTCAGGGCAACTCACGATCTGGCATGATTGACCGCGAAACGCGCGTTGCCTCACATCCCATCGCTGTTCTCATAGTGGATGATCATCCGCTGTTTCGAGATGGGCTGCGCCTGGCTCTCGAACTACAGGAGGACATCTTCGTTCTTGGACAGTGTTCCGACGGTGAAGAAGCGCTGCGCGCCGCCGAGATAAGCAAGCCGGACGTTGTCCTGCTCGATATCAACCTGCCTTCGATGAACGGCTTGCAGGTCACAAGGCTGCTCAAGAGCGAGCACAGCGAAGTCGCTATCCTCGTCCTGACCGCCTATCATGATGAGGAACAGGTGCTGCACGCCATGCGCGCCGGGGCGTCAGCCTACTGCCCAAAAGATATTACGCCGGAGGAACTGGTGGACATCATCCGTTCACTCGCCGACGGCTACTATATCGTCGGGCGCGAGCGCATGGACAGCGATACCTTCCAGAACTGGATCAGCCTGCACGTCGAAGCTGCCACCGGACCCTACCTGCTGGATGCCAACGAACATTATCTGCCGCTTAGCCCGCGCGAAATGGAAATTCTCCAGTACGTCACGCATGGGTTAAGCAACAAGGAAATCGCCAGCCGGCTGCGCATCAGCCAGCAGACGGTCAAGAACCACATGACGTCCATTCTCAAAAAGCTCAACGTCCAGGATCGAACACAGGCAGCCGTAACGGCGTTGAGGCGCGGGTGGGTGCGTATACAGGATAGTTGGGATGATCAGTCAGCAAACCGGGTGTAAACATGGATAGAGAATTTCGCAGCGATACCAGACCCAGAGATGAGCTTGTCGAACTGCTGATGCAGGAACTGAAACGCAACCGCGACAAGCTGAACGAACTGAAAGTTCAGATCGATCAGACCCAGTTGGTCGTGGATCGCGAACAGCAGCGCAACGCCGACATTGCCACCGAACTGCGCACGATTCAGGACAATATCGAAACCGTCCCTCGCCAGGACATTCGGGTGAAATATGATGAGGCGCTGGACGCGCGCTTCCGCCTAACGACCATGCGCGGGCAGCTTGAGAAATTTCAGGCGACCCGCGAAAACCTGGAAAGCGAGCAGGCGCTGCTGTCTCAACTGCTGAACACCATGCAGGGAATCGACGTGCTGCCAACGGTGAATGAAACCGGCACTCAGGTGACCAGCGCAGGCAGCTTTAACATCGTCCGCATCATTCAGGCGCAGGAAGAAGAACGCCAGCGCCTCGCCCGGCAGATGCACGATGGTCCAGCGCAGTCGCTGACAAACTTCATCTTACAGACTGAGATCTGCCAGCGCCTGTTTGACCGCAACCCGGCGCGCGCCGCCGAAGAACTGAACACCCTGAAAGAGGTGGCGAGTACCACCTTCCAGAAAGTGCGCGACTTCATCTTTGATCTGCGCCCGATGATGCTCGACGACCTCGGCGTGGTGCCGACGGTGCGCCGCTATGTCGATTCGTTCCGCGAGAAGAACGACATTGAAGTGAAGCTGGATATCATCGGTGAAGAACGGCGTCTGGAAACGCACCGCGAGGTGATGATCTTTCGCGGCATCCAGGAACAGATGGTCGTGGCGCGCGATTACGGCAATGCCGCCAAGCTGGATATCCGGCTTGATATTTCGGGCGAACGGGTAAAGATCGCGATTGAGGATGATGGGCGCGGCTTTGACGCCGAAGCTGCTTTCTCCGGCGACGAGACTATCCACGATCCGCGTATTCAAAGCCTGGTCACCCTGCGCGAGAAATTCGAGCTGGTAGGCGGCAACGTGTCCGTCTTCAGCAGCGAAACCGAAGGCACCCAGGTACGCATGGAACTACCAGCCGACGATTAGCACGCGCGGGCATTTTTGCTCAACCAACCTGTCAGCATACTCTGGTACTGTTGACAAACTGCCGGTGCATACAGGTGAAAGAAACGCTCGTGAATCAGGCAGAAGTATTGACGTACAGGACGATTCTACCCGTTTGACAATCGAGAGTCTTCGCTTACACTGAATTAAGTAAAAAGAACTGGTTCGTCATGTTTTGTTGTGCGCCTCACGGCGACGATGCCGAAAAACCCGACGGAGGAATTCATGGGTCGCATGCGCGTAGTCCTCATCCTGCTGATACTTGTTGCGCTAGTCGCCGTGGTAGTTGTGCTCGTACTGCCTGGTTTACAGCCTGCTCCGACACCCACACCAGATGGTGAACCAAATGAAGTCGTGCAGCAGCCAGACGCGACGGCGCTGCCCACCGCCACGCCAATGGTGTTCGTTGATCTGGTGATCGCTGTTCAGGATATTTCACGCGGGCAGGTCATTCCTCCCAACGCCATCGACGTTCGTCCGTGGCCCCAGCAGTCGCAGCCTTTTAACGGCATCACCAATCCCGATGACGTCATCGGCAAGATCGCCCGTACCGATATCTTCCGCGAGCAGCCGCTGCTGACGAACATGGTGGTCGATAACCTGACCAGCCTGGCGCGCGTCGGTTCTGACGCAGCCGCAGTGCTGCCCAATGGTCTGGTCGCCGTATCGCTGCCGATGGATCGCCTGACCAGTGTTGCCTACGCCGTTCAGGATGGCGACCGGGTTGACCTGATCATCTCGCTGCTGTTTGTTGACGTGGACGAAGCCTTCCAAAGCCTGGTGCCGAACCGCCTGACGCTGTTCCGCATCACCGAAGAAGGCGACATTAACATGCAGGCGCCCATTGAAGGTCGTCCCGACAGCACAACGTTGGGTCCGGTAATTGTCGGTCCTTCTGAGCGCCAGCGCCCGCGTTTGATTACCCAGCGGACGATTCAGGATGCGCTCGTCGTCCATGTCGGCAACTTCCCGCCCGATGGGCGCTTTATCGGCGTGCCGCCCACCCCAACGCCGCCCCCGGTTGAGGAAGAGGAAACCGGTGCCGGAACGCCAGTGCCGCCTACCCCCACTCCGGCGCGTCCCGACATCATCACGCTGGGCGTTTCACCGCAGGACGCCGTCATCCTGACCTGGTATATTGAAGCGAAGATTCCGGTGACGCTGGCGCTGCGCTCGTCAACCGACGTATCGCGCACCTTCACCGATTCGGTCACGCTGGATTACATCATGACCACTTTCGGTATTCCGCTGCCCGGCAAGACTGAGTACACCATCGAGCCAGCTATTCGCAGCATTCGCCAGCTCGTAGCAGGTGAAGAAATTTCACTGGCTCCATGAGCGTGGTAAGGCTGGGTAGTTAGCTGTACTGAAATGGCATGAGGATTGATCGGGGCTGAGATGGAAAATCGTATGCAGGGCGACCGGGACGTCATCACCGTTTTGTTGGTCGATGACATTCCCGAAACCCGTGAGAATATCAAGAAGCTGCTCGCGTTTGAGGAGCAGGAGTTTCGAGTCATCGGCTCCGTCGGCACCGGTCGCGAAGCGTTGAAGTTTGCCCTCGAAGCCAAGCCGGACATCGTCATCATGGACATCAATATGCCGGATATGGACGGCATACAGGCGACGAGCGAAATCACCAAAGTACTGCCCACCGCCGCCGTTATCATGATGTCGGTGCAAACCGACTCCGACTATCTTAAGAAGGCGATGCAGGCAGGCGCGCGCTATTTCCTGGGCAAACCGGTCGATCCGGATGAGCTGTACGGCACCATTCGCTCCGTATACAAGAGTTACGAGCCAATCCGCCGCCAGCAGCGGTCAATGCAGGAAATGCCGCTGGATATAGCGCGCAAGACCACGTCGTCGCTCTCGGATGACGGACAGGCGCGCGCCGGTCACGTGATCGTCGTCTACAGCCCGCAGGGCGGCGTCGGCTGTACCACCATCGCCACCAACGTGGCTTCAGGCTTAATGAAGAAGGGCATCAAGGTGCTGCTGGTCGATGCCGACCTTCAGTTTGGCGATATTGGCGTCTTCCTCAAGCTTCAGTCGCAGTCCACCCTGCTCGATCTCGTCAACAAGGTCGAAGACCTGGACACTGATTTCTTCGACAGCATCGTGGCGACGCATGAAAGCGGGCTGAAGGTGCTGTTGGGTCCTCAGCGCCCGGAATTTGCCGAGGAAGTCGAAGCCAACCCTACATCGGTATCGCGTATCATCGAGAAAATCGCCAGCAGCTATGATTTTGTGGTGGTGGATACCAGCAGCCGCATTGACGAACTGCTGCTGTCGCTGACCGATATCGCGACCCGGGTTGTGCTGGTGGCGACACCAACGCTCGCCAGCGTCAAGAATTCGCGTTTTGTCCTTGACCTGTTCGACAAGATGAATTATTCGCCAGACAAGGCGATATTCATCCTCAACCGCGTCGAAGACGAACGCAGCCGAAATCGGGTCACGATCCCCGCAGAAATCATTGAGAAACACCTCAAGCGCAAAGTTGAAGCCAGGATTCCCTACAACGAGCAGGTGATCCTGGCGGCGGTCAACAAGGGCGTGCCGGTCGTCGCATCACAGCGTGACCGATCCAAATCGCCTATCAAGGAAATGCTGGATTTCTCCGATCATCTCTACAGCCTGCTGATGGAAGACGCGCCTGAAGATGACGAGCAGGACGATAAGAAGCGAAAAGGCGGACTCGGCTTGCGGCTGGGACGCTAATCGACGAAAGTTGTAGTTTATTGGTAATTACCAGAGTGTGTTAAGGCGGAGACGCGCTTATGTCGCTACTCAATCGTATCCAAAAAGGCGGGGGTTCAGGAAGTTCATCAGGCGGTGGGGACGACGATCCCCTGAAGAGCACTTCCGATCTCGGAGGCAGCGAGGAGTCATCGCGTTTATCCGCAATGCGTTCGCGACCAACGGCCGTCGCGGGGCGCGCCACCGGGCGCGGACCTGACAGCGGCTATATTGACCTCAAGACGCGGGTACAGAATCGCCTGCTCTCCGAGCTTGACCAGTCGATGGACTTGACCCGCAAAACAGAGGTTCGGTCGCACATCGAAGAACTGTTCAACGCCATTCTGGCGGAAGAAAGCATGGTGCTGGCACGCGCGGAACGGCAGCGACTGTTCGAGCAGATCGTCGCCGAAATTCTCGGCTTCGGTCCCCTGGAACCGCTGCTGGCGGATGAAAGCGTCACCGAGATCATGGTCAATGGTCCTAAGAATATCTTCATCGAGCGCAAGGGCAACATTACCCGTGCCAACGTCGCCTTTGAAGATGATGACCATGTACTCCGTATTCTCGACCGCATCGTAGCGCCGCTGGGTCGCCGCGTGGACGAAAGCTCGCCGCTGGTGGACGCGCGTCTGCCCGATGGCTCGCGCGTGAATGCCGTCATCCGTCCGGTGTCGCTGGTAGGACCCACCATCACCATCCGTAAATTCTTCAAGAAACCGCTGACGGTGGAAGACCTGATCCGATTTGGCTCGGTCACGAAGGAAATTTCGGAGTTCCTGCGCGCCTGCATCATCTCGCGCCTGAACCTGATCGTGTCCGGCGGTACGGGTTCGGGTAAAACCACCCTGCTCAACGTGTTATCGGGCTTCATCCCGAATGACGAGCGCATCGTCACGATTGAGAACGCGGCGGAACTACAGCTTCGTCAGGAACACGTCGTAACGCTGGAAAGCCGCCCGCCCAATATCGAGGGCAAGGGCATGATCACCATTCAGGATCTGGTGGTCAACAGCCTGCGTATGCGCCCCGACCGCATTGTCGTCGGCGAGTGCCGTTCGGGCGAAGCGCTGGACATGCTCCAGGCGATGAACACCGGTCACGACGGCTCACTGACGACGCTCCACTCCAACAGCCCGCGCGATACGATTGCGCGTCTCGAAGTGATGTGTCTGATGGCTGGCATGGATTTGCCACAGCGGGCGATCCGCGAGCAGATCGCCAGCGCGGTGGACTGCATCTGCCACCAGGAACGCCTGCGCGACGGTTCGCGTAAAGTTGTCAAGATCACCGAAGTCCAGGGCATGGAAGGCGATATGATCACCATGTCCGACATCTTTGAGTATGAGCAGACGGGTGTTGAGGGCGGCAAGATCGTTGGTCGCATTCGCCCGACGGGTATTCGTCCGAAATTCACCGACCGCATTGAAGCGGCTGGCATCTACCTGCCGCCCTCTGTATTCGGTGTCGGTCGCACGTATTAGACTGGAGACGGCGGCGCAATGTCGAGCCTACAGATCACAATTATCGCCCTGGCGGCGCTCGTCGCTGTGGGAATCGTCTTATGGGGCATTGTGAGTGTCCGTTCGGAAAAGGATCTGATCGAGGAGCGCCTGGGGCGCTTTGAAGAAGGCGGGCAGACGTTCCTCGACCTCGGCGACGAAGACGAAGCGGCTGAAGACATAAAACGTGACAGCGCGCTGCGTAACAGGCTGGATACTTTCGTCGCAGATAAACCCTTCGCCAAGAAGTGGCGCATCCAACTCGCCCGCGCCGATATCAAGCTGACGGTTGCCGAATATGCCGCGCTGCACGTCATTAGCATGTTCGGGTTCTTTGGGGTCGGCTATTTCATTCTGTTCGGTCAGTCCCTTGTGCTGGGCGTGGTATCGGCATTTGTGGGCTTCTTCGCGCCTCGCATCTATGTTTCACGAACCATTCAAAATCGACTGGTGAAATTCGAAAACCAGCTTCCCGATACGCTTGGCTTGTGGGTCAATGCGCTGCGTTCCGGCTACAGCGTGCTGCAATCGATGGAAGCCATCGCCCGTGACGCGCCGGAGCCAACCGCCACCGAGTTTAAGCGCGTGGTGCAGGAAGTGCAGCTTGGCATCGACATGGAGAACGCGCTCGACCACATGCTGGTGCGCCTCGAAAGCGAAGACCTCGACCTTGTCGTGACGGCGGTCAATATCCAGCGCGAAGTCGGCGGTAACCTGGCGGAAATCCTGGACGTCATCAGCCATACCATCCGCGAGCGTATCAAGCTTAAGGGTGAGATTCGCGTGCTGACAGCGCAGGGGCGCATCACTGGCTACCTCATCAGTTTTCTGCCGATTGTGCTGGCGTTGTTTCTGTACGGCATCAACCGCGAATATATGTCGAACCTGTTTGAGAACCGGATGTGCGGATGGCCCATGCTCGGCATCGGTTTGGCGCTCATCGGTATCGGCATGGCGGTCATCCAGAAAATCGTTGATATTGATATTTAGGGGCAAGCTATGGATCCTATTCTGGTACTCATTCTGCTGGTCGTCGGCGGGCTGGTCGTCGGCGGGCTGGTCTACGTTGGCATGAAGGAAGACCGGGGACGCGATCCGCTGCAGGAGCGTCTCGCCCAGTATGAGGACAAGGAGCTTCCACAGTCGCTTGAGGAAATCGAGCTGTCGCTGTCCTTCAAAGACCGCGTGGTGCTGCCACTCATCCACTCAATCGCCACGATAACGACCAAATTCACGCCTCAGAAACAGCTTGAGGACGCCCGCCAGAAGCTGGAACTTGCCGGTATGACGATGGAACCGGGCACCTTCTTTTCACTGCGTATCGCCGCTACCCTGATTCTGGGCTTGGGGGCGTTCTTCATCTTTTTTGTCAGTTCCTCGTCCACGCCAAAGACAACTGCCCTGCTGTATACCCTCGGCGGCGCGCTGCTGGGATATATCCTGCCGGTGATGTGGTTGAGCAGCAAGATCAAGCGCCGTCAGGACAACATCCTCAAGGCACTGCCGGACGCGCTCGACCTGCTGGTAATCTGCGTTGAAGCCGGTCTTGGCTTTGACATGGCGATGGGCAAAGTCTACGAAAAGTGGGAAAACGACCTCGCCATCGCCTTCGGTCGGGTGCTGCGCGAGATTCAGCTTGGCAAGATGCGCCGTGAAGCGCTGCGCGATATGGCGCGCCGGATGGATGTTCCCGACGTGACCGCCTTCGTCGCCGCCATTATCCAGGCAGATCAGCTTGGCGTCAGTATGTCGAAGATTCTGCGCGTGCAGTCTGACCAGATGCGCACCAAGCGCCGCCAGCGGGCGCAGGAGAAAGCTCACCAGGCACCCGTCAAGATGATGATCCCAATGGTCTTCCTGATCTTCCCGTCGCTGTGGATCGTGCTGCTGGGACCATCGCTGATCATCTTGTTTGGAAGCACCGAAGTAAACGCGGTATTTTAAGTCGTCGTCTATCGCATGATGGATAAAGTCTATACTCGTGATTCCGCAGAAGCTCGCAGCGGGCTTCTGCTGTATTTGTTTCGGCGGTGGTTAAACACCGGACTCGATCTGCTGTATCCGCCGCGGTGTGCTGGCTGCGGGCGGGTGGATACACTGTGGTGCATTCGCTGCCAGCAGGAAATAGACGCCGTCGCGTTTCCTGAGCAGTTGATGACACTGCCGCCGCTGCGAGGCAGCGCCGCCACCGGCGTGCATGAGGGCAAACTACAGCAGGCGGTTCATGCGTTGAAGTATGACAATGCCCGCGTTTTAGCCACCCCGCTGGGAGATCGGTTGTCGCGATGCTTAGAGGAGAAACAGTGGATAGTTGACACGATTGTTCCAGTGCCATTACACCTACACCGCCAGCGAATTCGTGGGTATAATCAGGCACTATTGTTAGGAGCTTACGTGGCTGCCAAACATAACCTTCCTCTTGAAGTTACTGCTATCACCCGCCAGCGTGACACCACCCCCCAGGTTGGCTTAAACCGTGAACAACGACAGGCGAATGTAACCGGCGCGTTCGCAGCCGATCCGTCAGTGGTGACACTCCGCAGTCTCCTGCTCATTGATGATGTCTACACAACGGGCGCGACCCTTCAGGCGTGCGCTCAGGCAGCACTTGATGCGGGCGCTGCGGCTGTGTACAGTCTGACCGTCACTGCGGCGCGCATCTGATTGGGATTTAGCATACAGGGAGTAAGCCGTATGGAAATCATCATTAGTGGACAAAATATGAAGGTCACCGATGCACTGGAGGAGTACGCCAAGAAAAAGCTTGGTCGTCTGGATCGCTACCTTCCAAATATCACCGACGTGCGGCTGGACTTAGTCCGTGAAAACAGCCGCCGGGGAGAAGACCTGGCACGCGCGCAGATTACAGTACGCCACCGGCGCGGCGCTATCCTGCGCGCCGAAGAAAGCGTGCCCGGCGATTTTCAGGTCGCGCTGAACCTTGCCATCGACAAAATGTACCGTCGCATCGAGCGTTTCAAGGGCAAACGAAGCCGCAAGGGGCGCGAACGCTTCAGCGCTACGCTGGAGGAACTGAGCGCCGCCGAGGCACTGCCAGAATTTGCAGCCGCGCCAGAAGTGATGGAGGGCGACGAACAGGTTATCCGCCGTAAGGACGTTATTGTAACTATCATGACCGAGGAAGAAGCGGCGGAACAGATGGAACTGCTCGGACACACCTTCTTCATCTTCCAGAATGGGACAACCGGCGAACTCAACATCATCTACAAACGTACTACCACCGGCTACGGCGTGCTCGTGCCGCGCGTAGAGTAGACTCACTCGGTCTGCGCGCAGACCGACAGCACAGCCAGGTAAATAATCGTGGGGGCGCAGCCGCGCCCCTACGCGATCTTCTGCCCCGACTGCGGTTTCCCCGACCACAGACGCCGCAGCGCCAGATACTTGCGCAGTTCGTACCAGCCCATCAACAGGCTGAGCCGCAAGCCATGCAGCCCGTCGCGGTAGCCCTTCAGCGACACGAAACGCCACCAGAACTGGCGCAGCGGCTGCAAAATATAGTTCTGCAGCTTAGGGGGTATCCCCCCTTCATACAGCATTGTCGCGTCATAATCCGAATAGCGCCGCTGCTTCTCGGCAAACTGCCTGACGTCGCGGTAATTGTAGTGGATGAACGGGTTTTCCAGCGTCCCCTCTTCGCCATCCAGAATCACGACTTCGTGCACCCGGCGCAGCGGATCGTAACGCGCCGCGCCCACCCGCAGAAGCCGCGTCTGATAATCAGGATACCAGCCTGCTCCAAGTGTCAGCTTGCCAAAGATGTAATTGTGCCGGGGGATACGAAAGCCCGCGTAGCCGGGCAGCATGATGTGGTCGCGGACTTCGGCAGCCAGATCCGGCGTCACGCGCTCGTCGGCATCCACAAACAGCACCCAGTCGGCGCTGCCGCGCACCGCTTCCAGCGCCGCGTTGCGCTGTCGGGCATAATCTTCGAATTCATGCAGGATTACGCGCGCGCCCGCCGCCTGCGCCAGAGACAGCGTGCCATCGGTGCTGTACGAATCGACTACCACCACCTCGTCGGCAAAGCGCGTGCTCTCGATACAGGCGCTGATATGCGCCGCTTCGTTATACGTCAGAATCACTGCCGCGAGCCGCATCATCCTAGCGCCTGTCTCTGAATTGTCTGACAGGCTTGTATCAGTTCGTCCTGTTCGGGCGCATCTGGCGCAGCCCGCAGCGACCGTATCTTTCGTGCCATACCCAGCGCAACCATGCGCCGCGCCAGCCACCGTTTCCAGCGCGGGTAATATTTGTCAAACAGGCGCAGGCGGCTTGTCCACAGGTTAACCAGGCTGCGTGGGCGTGCCTGTCCGGTGCTCTGCCCGCCGAGGTGAACGACGCGCGCCGCCGGAACGCAGGCAACCGCCCATCCCGCCCGGCGCATACGCCACGCCCAGTCGATTTCTTCGCAGTACATGAAGAACTGCTCGTCAAACATGCCCGTCTGCTCGATCACTTCGCGGCGCAGCATCATCGTCGCGCCCAGCACAAAGTCCACTCTGAACGGCTCCCCGCCGTCATACAGGACGCGAGGATAGCGCCCGTTGAACGGCACTTCGATCAACCGTCCGGGCGTTGGAAACAACTCCACCCACAACTGGCGCAGTCCGGGGAAGCCAAAGGCGCTGTGCTGAAAGCTGCCATCGCCGTAACTAAGCCGCGCGCCCACCATGCCAACATCAGGCTCGGACAGCAGCGCGTCGTAGAGCGCCCGCGTCGCGCCCGGTTGGGTGATGGTATCAGGGTTGAGCAGGTAAACCGCGCGTGGTAAAGCCGCGCCGGGCTGTCCAAAGCCCATCTGGCGCATGGCGATATTATTGGAGCCGCCGAAGCCACGATTCTCCTGGCTCGGAAACAGCTTTACCTGTGGAAATTCAGCGCGAATTGCCGCGACGGTATCGTCGGTCGAGGCGCTGTCCACCACGTAGACATCCGTCTGGAGTCCGCTGGTTTGGATATCGACCAGCAGGCTTCGCAGCGCGTCGAGCGCCAGCGCGCAGACATTACGGGTGACGATCACTACCGCCAGGTCGGCGGCTGATGCCGGCTGCGTCATCAACTGCCTAGCTGCGCGAAGTCGATGCCGGTGCTGCGAAGGAAGGCGTCAAAATCGTCCAGCGTATCGGCGCTGACACGAACCAGATTATCCTGATCGAGCAGCGTTTCAAGCCCGTCGGATTCCGCCATGTCCAGCAGACCATCGACCAAGCGCGCGCGCGTATCGAGCGAAAGCTGCGACGACACCATGAAGATCGCGTAAGGCACCGCCGCCGTCCGGTTGAGCGCGCGCACCGAGTCAGCCGCGTCGCCGCCAAATCTGTCCAGATCGGCAGCGGTCAGCCCGGCAGCGATACAGTCATCACCCGTCGCCACCGCCTGAATCAGTGCTTCGACATCTGCCACGTCCACTGCGTCCGGCACGTCAGTCACGCCACCCGCCTGAAGCATCAGCATCGGCACCAGCCAGGTATAGAAGTCGTCATAGCCCACGCGGCAGAAAGTCTCACCGACCAGCCCGCCAACGCCTGAGGCTTCAAAAGCATCGTTGACGATGATCACCACTGTTTCAGTGGTGGATACCCGCCGTCCGGTTCCGCGCTCAACAATCAGTTCTGGAACGCCGCAGCCTTGCGCCGCCGCCGCCGCGTATCCCAACCCACTCACCCAGGCGGCATCGGGGCTGCCATCGACACTGCACAGCGCGGCGACGCTGTCGGCGTCACTGCCGACCAGCTCAACATCGACGATTAAACCGGTTTCTTCAAGCAGCGCGGCTTCTACCGCTGTTTCCGCCCGGCTCAGTTCCGCCGGACGCGCCGCCCCGCCCGGCTCCATCAGCGTCATCCGAACCGGATTCTCATCCGAACCGGGCGCTAGAGTCGGTGCCAGCGTTGGCAGCGGCGTCGAGCGCGGCGTGGTCGTCAGCGTCGGCTGAAGCGTCGGACCTGTCGCGCCCTGGCGGCGGCAGGCGGCTAACAAAATGCAGACTAACAGTATCGTGAGGGTGCGCAGTCTGGCGTTAATGGCTCACGCTCCAATGATGACGTTAACCGAAAAAGGTAAACTGATCCTATCATGCCTTATTGTTTCACAACAATGGACATCGTCTCGATAAGGTCTAGTCGTCATCCGTCAGATCGACCAGTTCAATCCAACGGGGACCGACAGCGCGATTCGTCTCGCTTACTTCAACGTCCTCATGGATCAACCCCGCCCAGCAGTTCTGCGGGTTGCGCGTCTCGATGGTCGTCATGCGGATCGCGCCCCAGACGACGCTGCGGGCGTGCGCGGGCAGATAGTAATAGATATTGCCGGTGTTCTCGTCTTCTTCGGCAACCAGCGAGGCGCTGTCGCCCAGTGACCAGCGCCAGGGATAGTCGGTATCTGCCGTGTCGCAGTCAATGCCGACCCGCCACGCGCCCGACTCGTCAAATTCGCCAAAGGTAGCGGCGCGCTGATCCCAGTCGTAGACCACGCCGGGCGGCGAACCCTGGGTGCGGATCGGCACTTCGCCGTAGTTCTCCACCGTCAGCTTGAACACCAGCAGGTCGCCCACCCGCATGGTGATCGTGTTCAGGTTGAGCGACTGCGGATCAGTTGGCGGCTCGATCAGATCGCCAAGCTGCTCGCGGCTGGAAAAGAAGCGGTCTTCATACGGGCGCACTTCGTATATCACCGTCGCGCCGGTGGGCTGCGGCACGATCTGGGCGCGCGGCTTGCCGCCGTTACGGATGGTCAGCGCCGCTGTCCGCTGGACACGCTGCCCCACACCGTCCTGCGCCAGCGCAACCAGCGTATAGTCGCCATCGGCGGGCGGGTTGGCGTTGAGATCGACGCCGCCGTCGTAGTCATAGGTATACATGCGCGGTCCCGCCACGTCCTCGTAATCCTCAAGCCGCCGCGGCAGATAGATCGGATCCATATCCGCCTGCGTCAGGTACACGTCCAGTTCGGCTTCCTTCGCCACGTAGACGTTAACGGCAACGCGGTCGCTGATGCCGTCCTGATTGGGCGTGAAAATGTCTGGGAAAACGGTAAATTCGGGCAGTTCAGGCAGCGTCGGATCGCCGTCACTGATCGTGAGCGTGCCGCTGTGTTCCAGCCTTTCGCCGCCTTCATCCGCCACTGCCAGCAGCCGCCAGGTATAAACGCCGTCCGGCATCAGCCGCCGCAGTACGTCGCCAGCAATCTGCTCGCCTTCGCGCAGATAGCCATCGACCACGCCGCTAAAATAGACTTCATGCTCGCCAGCGGTTCGCGGCTGGTTGTCCCGGTAGACGAACTCGCTGCCGCCCTCACCCTCGAAGGTCACGGTCACGTGGGCGTTGCGCGCCAGTTCATAGGCAAAAATGGTCACGTCATCATCACCGTCGGCGTTTGGCGTAATGACCTCCGGCTCGAATGTTGCGCTGACGATCAGCGGCAGCGGCGGCGTCAGGATCAGCCAACCCACGATGAAGACCAGCGCCAGCGCCACCAGCGCGGCAAGCAGCGTTAACCAGATGGGAACTCGCATTCACGACCTCACAGATACGTCATAACGTCTTTAGTCTAACTTAGCCCTGTGCTGACGACTAGGGGCGGCGCTTTACAGGGCATTTTTCTAGGTTAGAATAATATGTTCCCATGAGTACTGTAAGCTATCAAGAGGAATCATCAAATTGAGCGATCCTACGGCGATTGCGGAATTTCATCACATCGAAAACGCCGAACCCGATTCTGAAGGCTTCATCCAGCGCCCCCTCGTTCCGCTGCATGGGCTGGTTCTGTTTCCAAATATTGTCTCGCCTATCGCGCTGACCACCAACGAAGCCGTCGCGGCTGCCGAAGCCGCCTCAGATCTCCAGCAGTCGGTCATTGGCGTCGCTTTCAAAGACGACAGCGCCACCGACATCAACCTCGATTCGCTCTACCGCGTCGGCACCGAAATCGCGCTTGGGCGCGTGCTGCGCCTGCCCGATGGCAGCCAGAGCGCGCTGGGTCAGGGACGGCGGCGCGTCCAAATCGTGGACATCACGCGGAAGGACAGCTACTACACGGCGCGGGCGCGCGTCTTACAGGAAACCACCGGCAAATCACGTAAGGTCAGCGCCACCATGCAGGTGGTACTCAACCTGTTCAAGAACGCGATTGACCTGAACGACAATATCCCCGACGAAGTGCTGTTTTACGCCCTCAACGCCGACCAGCCGGACTGGCTTTCAGACCTGGTGACATCCACCCTCACCCTGCCGCTGGATGAGCGCCAGCGAGCGCTGGAAATGCTGGATGCGGGCGAGCGCCTCGAATACGTCGGCAAGCTGCTGGGCGAAGAACTGAGCGTCCTCGAACTGAAGGACGAAATCACCGGACAGCTTCATCAGGAGATGGATCGCAGCCAGCGCGAGATCTACCTGCGCGAGCAAATGCGCATCATCCAGACAGAACTGGGCGAAGAAGACGCCTTCCAGCAGGAACTGAACGAAGTCCGCGCCGAGATCGAGCAGGCGGGCTTGCCGGAAGAAGTTCACGAAAAGGCGATGAAGGAGTATTCCCGCCTCGCCATTATGTCGCCGCTTGCCCCGGAAGTGGGCATCGTCCGCACCTACATCGACTGGCTGACATCCATACCCTGGCACAAGCGCAGCGAAGATCAGCTTGTCGTGCGCGAGGCGCAGAAGATTCTGGATCGGGAACATTACGGGCTGCCCAAGATCAAGGACCGAATTCTCGAATACATCGCGGTGCGCAAGCTCGCGCCCGAACAGCACAACAGCCCGATCCTGTGCTTCGTCGGTCCGCCCGGCGTTGGCAAAACGTCGCTGGGCAAGAGCATCGCCTCGGCGCTGGGGCGCGAATTTGTGCGCGTCAGCCTGGGCGGCATCCGCGACGAAGCCGAAATACGCGGTCACCGGCGCACCTACATTGGCGCGATGCCGGGGCGAATCATCCAGACGATGCGGCGCGCCGGGACGGTTAATCCGGTGTTCATGCTCGACGAGATCGACAAGCTCGGCATGGATTTTCGCGGCGATCCGGCGTCGGCGCTGCTCGAAATCCTCGATCCAGAGCAGAACTTCGCCTATTCCGATCATTATCTCGACGTGCCCTACGACCTGTCGCACGTGCTGTTCATCACGACGGCAAACGATCTCGAAACGCTGCCGCCAGCCCTGCTCGACCGTCTGGAGATCATCGAGTTCAGCGGCTATACCGAAGAAGAGAAGCTGGCTATTGCCCGCAAGTTCCTCATTCCGCGCCAGCTTGAACTCAACGGGCTGTCCAAGACCAGCCTACAGTTTGAGACTCCAGCGCTCAACCGCATCATCCATGAGTACACTTATGAAGCCGGAGTCCGCAATCTCAACCGCGAAATCGCCAACATCAGCCGCAAGGTTGCCCGGCAGATCGCCGAGGGCAAGCGCTTTCCCAGCCACATCACCTCGCGCCACGTCACCCGCTATCTGGGTCCCGCGCCGTTTGACGAAATCCGCGCCAACGACACCGACGCGGTCGGCGTGGCAACCGGGCTTGCCTGGACTCCCTTTGGCGGCGATATCCTGACCATCGAAGTCTCGGTGCTGGCGGGCAAAGGCACGCTGATGATGACCGGTTCTCTGGGCGACGTGATGCAGGAATCGGCACAGGCGGCGCTCAGCTATATGCGGGCGGTAGCGGAAGATGTCAACGTGCCTAACGACGACTTTGAAATCTTCGATGTACACGTCCACGTGCCCGAAGGCGCAGTTCCCAAAGATGGGCCGTCGGCGGGCGTCACGCTGGGAATCGCTATTCTGTCGGCATTTACCGAGCGCAAGGTACGCGCCGATTATGCGATGACGGGCGAAATCACTCTGCGAGGTAAAATCCTGCCCGTAGGCGGCATCAAAGAGAAAGTGCTGGCAGCCCGGCGGGCGCGCATTAAAAACATCATTCTGCCCCGGCAAAACGAGCGCGACCTGACCGACGTGGCGAAGGATGCTTTGAACGATCTCAACATCATCCTGGTGGATACTATGGACGACGTCGTCAAGCTGGTGCTGCACGACGCCCCCGATGGCGAGCGCAAGCTGGACAAGATCCGGCGCGAGCGCGACGAGAAAGAGACACAGGACGACGAATGAGCAGCGACGACCACGATCTATGGCAGGCGGTAAAAAAAGGGCGCAACACCCGGCTTGACTGGCTGGCGGAGAGCGCCCCAATCGGCGCGCTGGCGACCAACCTGGCGGCAATGGCGAACAGTCAGGGCGGCACGCTGATCGTGGGTATTGTCGGACCCGCCGGCACGCTGATCGGCGTGCGCGACGTGGAGAACGTCATCGATCGCATGATTCAGGCTGCCCTGTCGATTGAGCCGCCGTTGATCATCCCGATGCCGCGCACGACCCGCATCCATGACCGCCCGCTGGTGGTCGCCCGTATCCCGCCGGGAATGCCGCACGTCTATTCGCTGGATGGACGCTACCTGTGCCGCGACGGCAGCGAAAACGGACCCCTGAACCCGCGCGATCTGCGCCGCCTGCTGATCGAGCGCGGCGAGGTCAGTTTTGAAACCCAGATCGCCCGCGGTGCCAGCATCAGCGATCTGGACTGGGAACGCGCCAGCGCCTACGCATCGGGGCTGGGCAGCATGAGCGACACCAGCGTCGAGACAATTCTGCTCAAGCGCGGCTGTCTGGCGGAACAGGATGGTCGTCCGCGCCCGACCAACGCCGGTCTGCTCCTGTTTGGCAAAGATCCGCAGGCGTTTATTCGCGGTGCCGATATCACAGCGGCGCGATTTGCCGGCGACACGATGGGCGATACCTTCACCCGCCAGGATATCACCGGCACCTTGCCCGAACAGCTTCAACGCGCCGAAACCTTTCTGGTCGATAATCTGCGGCGCGGGGTACAAATCGGCAAGTCGATGGCGCGCGCCGAGAGCTTTGAGTATCCGCTTGAAGCCGCCCGCGAGCTGGTCGTCAACGCGGTGGCGCACCGCGATTACAGCATCATCGGCGATAACATTCGCCTGTTCATCTTCCGGGATCGCATGGATGTGACCAGTCCGGGCGGGCTGCCGGGTCCGGTCACCATCGCCAACATTAAGGACGAGCGCTTCTCGCGCAACCCGGTAATTGTTCAGGTGCTGTCCGATCTTGGCTATATCGAACGTTTCGGCTATGGCGTTGACCGCGTCTACGACCTGATGCACGAGCGCAGGCTGCGCGCGCCGCAGTTTGAAGAAACGTCCGGCGGCTTTCGCGTCGCGCTGTACGGCGAAACGGTATCCGATCAGGCTGCTGAGCCGGTGAGCGAAGCGGCACTGCTGGCGCTTAACGGCGAGTATCGCGGCGTCGCCATCAACCCGCGCCAGGAAGCCGCGCTGCTTTACCTCAACAAGGGGAATTCCCGCATCACCAACAGCGATTTGCAGAACCTGTGCCCGGACGTGCATCCAGAGACGATTCGCCGCGATCTTGCCGCCCTGGTCACCAAAAATATCCTCAAGAAACTGGGTGAAAAGCGCGGCTCGTACTACGTTCTCAGGCAGGAATGAGCCTTTCCGCGCGGGCGAACGTAGAAGATTACGCCGCTTTTTGGTATTCTTGCGCCTCGAATTAACCGACCAGGAATTTCACGGATGCGAAAGTTTCTTCTGCTTGTCCTGATATTGACGGCTGCCTGTGGCGCGCTGAACCCACCGACTCCAACCCTCACCCCCACCGAGACGTTTACGCCGCAGCCGACTGATCCCCCAACCGAAACCCCACTGCCGACGGATACGCCGACGGCGACGCTCATCCCCACCGAGACGTTCACGCCGACGATAACCCCTACCGAAACGCTTATTCCGACGCCAGCCAATACCGCCGCGCCAACGGTTGCCTTTGGCACCTTCCTGTCCATGGAATCGGTGACTACTCCCGGCAACCTGGGTACGGTGCTGTCCGGTCAGGCGCTGGCATTCATCAACACCAACAACCGCGACGCCGTCGGAGATGTCCGCACGCCGCAGCCGGGCACCAACGTGCAGACGCTGTACTATGCGTCTGGCTCAGGCGGCACGCCGCTGGAGATCATGCAGATGCCCGCTTCGACGGCAGACCAGATTTATATCGCGCCCACTGGCGACACCTTCGCTTACCTGCGCATCGACAACAACCCACAGGTTGGCGGGCTGTATATCGTCGATCTGGAAATCGGCATTAGCTGGTTGATGGTGCCGACCAATTCGCTGCTTCAGCGGGGTCTGCTCAATCCGCCGTCCTGGTCACCCGACGGCGATCAGATCGCCATCGCGCTGGCGACTGGCTACGACATTGACATCTTCACCATCCGCCGCAACGGACTCAGCCCGCAGAACATCACGCAGAGTGGATCGTATGACTTCTGGCCCGCCTGGTCGCCCGATGGGCGCTACCTGATGTTTGTCTCTGACCGCGCCGTGTGTGCCAGTTGGATTCCCGGCGAGCCGGATACCTGCGACGGCACCAACCGCCAGCCGCCGCGCGGCGGACATATCTATCTGCTGGAAATCGCCACCGGAACAGTGACGCAGCTTACCCAGGAGTGGGTGGCGGAGCCGCCGCGCTGGCTCAACCCGCGCCAGGTCGTCTACAGCAGCGGCGATCCGCTGTTTGGCGATCCTGAACGAGCGCTGTACATCATCGATGTGATCAGCGGTCAGGCGCGCGAACTGGAACTGAGCGCCAATGACGATCCGCTGAAACTGGCGGAAGCCTGGTCGCCCAATGGACAGCTCGCCTTTTATCAGGCAGCGGGCGCTTCCAACGATCTGGTGGTGGCGCGTATCGACGGCACCGAAATCGCCCGCACCAGCGAACTGAACTTTACCCGCTACGGCGTCTGGGCAGACTGGTCGCCGGACAGCGCCTCAGTTGCCATCGGCGGCGTCAACGGACAGTGTCCTTTCGGCATCGTCCTCGCCGATTCCACGCTGGATCTGCTGGTGCGCGGCAACCCGCCGCCGAGCATGTGCGAGCCGCGCTTCTCGCCCGATGGGCGCTTTCTCACCTTCACTGGCGTGCGCCCGGACATTGACGGGCGGGTAGATGTCTACGTGGCGCAGTCGAACGGCTTTGGCTCGCGCAATGTGACTTCGGCGCTGCGCGGGCATATCGATCTTCTCGGCTGGATAGGCGGACGCTAGCAGCGATTCGTCGAAACCGTTATGATTGCCACTAATTCCAGTTTAGCTGGCAGGGACGGCGCAGCCGAGTTCATGCGCCGCCCCGATCTGCTGCCAGCTTTTCAGCACTCTAGGAGACTGCAATGGCACCACTCAGCGAGAAGATCGCCGTCGTTACCGGAGCCAGCCGAGGCATCGGGCGAGGAATTGCCCTTGAGCTGGCAAGACGCGGCGCGACGGTGGTCGTGAATTACCACAGCAGCGCCGACGCCGCCAGCGAAGTCCTTGAACAGCTTACGTCAACGGGTGGGCAGGGAATGACCTTTAAGGCGGACGTGAGCCAGGAAGCCGATGCCAACGCCCTGATCAAATCGACCATCGATGCTTACGGCAGAATCGACATTCTGGTCAACAACGCAGGCACGACCCGCGATAACGTCATCATGATGATGAGCGCCGACGACTTTGACGCCGTGATTCAGACCAACCTTCGCAGCACCTGGCTGTGCTCAAAAGCGGCTGTCCGGGCGATGATGCGCAAGCGCTACGGGCGCATCATCAACATCACCAGCGTTAGCGGCATCGCGGGCAACGCCGGTCAGACCAATTACAGCGCCAGCAAAGCGGGCATCATCGGCTTGACCAAAGCGCTGGCTCGCGAAGTCGCGCCGCGCAATATCACCGTCAACGCAGTCGCGCCGGGCTTCGTGGCGACCGATCTCACCGCCAGCCTTCCCGAAGACATCGCATCCAAACTGAACGAACATATCCCGCTGGGTCGTTGGGGCACCGTCGAAGATGTCATGTATGCCACCGCCTTCCTCGCCTCGGACGAAGCCGCCTACATCACCGGGCACGTGCTGTCGGTGGACGGCGGAATGGCAATGTAGACAGGAGGAAGACAAGTGACGACGATATTCTCGAAGATCGCAGCGGGTGATATCCCCGCCGACATCGTCTTTCAGGACGACCGGGTGACGGCGTTCAAGGACATCAATCCGATTGCGCCGATTCACATCCTGATCATTCCCAACAAGGAGATTCCGACGGTGGACGATGTGACCGAAGCGGATGAGCAAACGCTCGGTCACATGTTTGTGGTCGCCAGAAAGATCGCCCGCGATCTGGGCATTGCCGAAAGCGGCTACCGGCTGCTGGTGAACTGCCGCGACGACGCCGGGCAGGAAGTTTACCACCTGCACATGCACCTGCTCGGCGGGCGCAGTCTCGGTCCCATGCTGGCGCATCGGGATTAGGGCGCGGTTCGGCAGGGGCGGCATTTTGTATGCCATCCTCGCTGCCGTTTTTACGCTGTCTATTCCGCTGCTTCAGTCGCCTCCGGCGTAACCTCTGTCGGCGCGGCTTCTTCAGTCGGTTCGGCGGTTTCTTCAACCACAACCGCTTCGGTTGCTTCCGGCGTCGTCTCGGTGACGACGGTTGGCTGCTGGCGTGCTTCCGCGGCAGCAACTGCGCTGTCAATCGCTGCCAGCACCGCGCTGGCGTCGTTCAGCGGGGTGCCGTCGCTGCCGACGGGCACGACGCCGTTGATGGTGATTGTCGGCGTGCCGATAAAGTTCAGAAGCGCGGCTGACTGCTGGCGCGCCCGCGATAGAGTCTCGGCGGGTCTGCCGCTGCTCACGCAGCCATCGTAAGCTGCGCGGTCGAGATCCAGGGCGTTGATGCCAGAGAGAATGCGGCTGTTGGTAAACGCCTGATTCCCGTAATTCCCCTGCCAGGAAAACAAAGCATCGTGCATGGTCCAGAAAGCACTTTGTTCACTGGCGCACAGTGCCGCCTGCGCGGCTCCCTGCCCGTTGGTGATGCCGCCAGTACCATACAGGGGAACAAACGCAAAGGCGATCTTTTCCCCGCGCACGCGCTCGACAATTCCGTCCATAGTGGCATCATGAAACTCGCGGCAGTGGGGACAATCAAAGCTGGAATACACCGCCACCTGCACCGATGCGTTCGGGTCGCCCAGCCGCGGATAGCCCTCAGTCGTCCGGCTCATGGTGACGCCGTCATAGAGCGCGGCGGATTCTGCTGGGATTGGGGCTTCCGACGGCTGATTCGCCAGAATCAGCGGTATGGCGACGATCACGACGACAGCCGCGATCACCAGCGCGATCATGATCAGGCGCTGCCGACGGCGGCTGCGTTCGCGCTCAAGACGCCGTTCTGCGGTGCGCGAAGCAGCAGTGCTGCGCTTTTGGTCTTTAGTATTGCGCTCTCTCGACATTATACGTCCTCAGTCAGGTAAGAAATGCTCACGTTGCAGGCGGCAGTCGGTCAGATCACCTCAGCCTGCGATGACAGAACCGACTTGGCTGTATCAAACCGCCTGGATTTTACCAGTTTTGCGCCAATATTGCGGACAGTAATCTTCCGGGCTGGTCATTTCGCCCGATGATTGGTGAACGATTTGAGCAGCGCCAGCATTTCGAGAGCCGCTTTCGGCAGCTTTCGGGCGACATGCCGCGCCGTGAGATATGTCCGGCTGTCATCCGCGCCGGTCAGCGCCAGCGCCCGCAGGCTGTTGGCGTTCACTTCGCGCTCGATGGTGATTGCCTGCACCAGCGCTACGCCTAACCCCGCCTCGACGCTGCGTTTGATCGCTTCCGTCTCTCCGAGGATGATCACGTTATCGGCGTCCAGCGCGTCGGTGCCAAACATGCGCTCGACGGTGGCATGAAGCGCCGACCCTGCCTCGCGCGTCAGGAACACGCGGGTCAGCAGCTCCGGCGCTTCAATGGCGGCACGATCCGCCCATTCGTCATCTGGCGCGACGATGACCACCAGACGGTCGCGCATAAAGGGCTGGGTGACGATTTCCGGGTGTTCAGCCGGCGAACCCACCAGCGCCAGATCAATGGCGTCAGCGACCAGCAGGGCGAGCAGATCGCTGGTGTTGCCGACGCTGATTTTCGTCCGCGAATCAGGATAGGTCGCGCGGTAACGGCTCAACAGTTCGGGCAGCAGATAGGTCGCCAGCGTGTGCCCGACGCCAAGCCGCAGGGTACTTTCTTCCATACCCGCCGCCGCCAGCACCGCCTGCTTGGCTTCCCCGGACAGCGCTACCATTTTTTCAGCGAAGGGAAGCAGTGCCTCGCCCGCTGCCGTCAGCCGCAGACGCCGGGTATCGCGTTCGACCAGCGGCGTGCCGAGCGCGGCTTCCAGGGCAGCAAGCTGCTGCGATACCGTCGGCTGAGTCATGTGCAGGTGTTCGGCAGCGCGGGTGAAATTTCGCAGCCGGGCAATCGCCAGAAAGATGTTGAGCTTGTGCAGGTCAAGCATAGACGATAGATCAACCTTATAAGACATATTGAAAGAAGCCGCTTGAATAATACCACGAGGATCTTTATGCTCTAAGGCAGCAACTGTGACCGTCCAACCAAAGGAGATCCCCATGACCTGGCATCCCACTGACTGCGACGCCTACAAGGACATCTCATCTGCCGCCTTTTGCGCCGATGCGGCGCGAATATCTGACAACTGGACGGTGATCAGGTAAACTCGGAATCATCATATCATTCTCCAATTCAACCGAACCCGGTTCCAGCCGCCGATAGCTCCGACGGCTGATCAGTGATAGGAAATTCATCAAGATGAGTACAAAGATTGATACTTTCGGCACTCGCGGTACCTTCAACACAGGGTCGGGCGAAGCGGTGATTTATCGCCTCGCGGCGCTGGCGGAACGTGGCGTTGGGCAGGTCGATAAGCTGCCATTCAGCATCAAAGTGCTGCTCGAAAACGCGCTGCGCCATCTCGATAACTTCGAAGTCACCGAGGATAACGTCGCCGCGCTGGCAGGCTGGAGCGCCAACGCGACCCAGCAGGTAGAAATCCCGTTCAAACCCGCGCGCGTCATCCTACAGGACTTTACCGGCGTGCCAGTCGTGGTAGACCTCGCCGCCCTGCGCAGCGCCATGCAGCGCGCTGGCGGCAGCCCGCGCAAGATCAACCCGATTGTGCCAGTCGATCTGGTCATTGACCACTCGGTTCAGGTTGATCGTTTTGGCACGACCGATGCCATCATGTTCAATGCTCAGCGCGAGTTTTCGCGCAACCGCGAGCGCTACGAGTTCCTGCACTGGGGGCAGAACGCCTTCGATAACTTCCGCGTCGTTCCCCCGGCGACAGGCATTGTCCATCAGGTCAACCTGGAATATCTCTCCAAAGTCGTCCAGCTTTTTGAGGAGGACGGCGCGCTGGTGGCGCTGCCCGATACGTTGGTCGGCACCGACAGCCACACCACCATGATCAACGGTCTGGGCGTGCTCGGCTGGGGCGTCGGCGGCATCGAAGCGGAAGCCGCCATGCTCGGTCAGCCGATTTATATGCTGATGCCGCAGGTCGTCGGCTTCAAGTTCAAAGGACGGATGCGCGAGGGAACTACCGCCACCGATCTGGTGCTGACCGTAACGCAGATGCTGCGAAAGAAAGGCGTGGTCGATAAATTCGTCGAGTTCTACGGCGAAGGGTTGAGCAGCCTGGGGCTTGCCGACCGCACCACCATCGGCAATATGGCACCTGAATACGGCGCGACTATGGGCTTCTTCCCGGTCGATGACGAGACTCTGCGCTACATGCGCCGCACCGGACGCAGCCCGGAACTGCTTCAGTTGGTCGAACGCTACACGAAGGAACAGGGGCTGTTCCGCACCGACGACACACCCGATCCTGAATTCAACGACCGGCTTGAACTCGATCTCGGCGACGTTGAGCCGAGCATGGCAGGACCCAAGCGCCCGCACGACCGCGTGTTGCTGCGCGATATGAAATCGTCCTTTGAGCAAACGCTGCGCGCGCCGGTCGAAGAACGCGGCTTCGCGCTGGATGAAACGGCGTCCGAGCGCACCTGCTCAATTTCCGACAACGGCAGCAGCGCCACCATCAGTCACGGCGTGGTCGTCATCGCTGCCATCACAAGCTGCACCAACACCAGCAACCCGCAGGTGATGATCGGCGCGGGCTTGCTGGCGAAGAAAGCGGTTGAGCGCGGACTCCGCAGCCAGCCCTACGTCAAGACCAGCCTCGCGCCCGGTTCGCGCGTCGTGACCGAATATCTCGACCGCGCCGGACTGACGCCCTACTTACAGGCGCTCGGCTTCCACACGGTCGGCTATGGCTGTACAACCTGTATCGGCAACAGCGGTCCCCTGCCCCAGAAGGTGGCTGAAGCGGTCACCCAGGGCGATCTGGTGGCTGCTGCCGTCCTCAGCGGCAACCGCAATTTCGAGGGACGCATCAATCCACTGGTGAAAGCCAACTATCTGGCGTCGCCGCCGCTGGTGGTGGCATACGCGCTGGCGGGTTCGGTCGATATTGACCTGATGCGCGATCCACTCGGCACTGACGGCGAAGGCAAGCCCGTCTTTCTGCGCGACATCTGGCCCACCCAGGAAGAAGTCAGCGACGCCATCGAAAGCGCCATCACGCCCGACCTCTACGAAAAGCAGTATGGCAACGTCTACCTCGGCAATGACACCTGGAACGCCATTCACGGCAACGAAGGCGATGTGTACGCCTGGGATCAGACCAGCACTTACGTTCAGGAGCCGCCGTTCTTCATCGATTTCTCGGTCGAGCCGCCGCCAGTGCAATCGATCAAAGGCGCGCGGGCGCTGGCGGTGCTGGGCGACAGCATCACCACCGACCACATCTCGCCCGCGGGCGACATCCCGATCAAAAGTCCGGCGGGTGAATTCCTGCTGTCGCGTGATATCCAGAAGCCGGACTTCAACAGCTACGGCGCGCGGCGCGGCAACCATGACGTGATGATTCGCGGCACGTTTGCCAACATTCGCCTGCGCAACCTGCTGGTGCCGGGCAGCGAAGGCGGCGTCACCATGTATATTCCCGACAGCGAGGTGATGAGCATTTTCGACGCCTCGACCCGCTATCAGGCAGCCGGTACGCCGCTGATCATCCTGGCTGGCGCGGAATACGGAACCGGTTCAAGCCGCGACTGGGCAGCCAAGGGAACAGCGCTGCTGGGCGTGCGCGCTGTTATCGCCCGCAGCTTCGAGCGCATCCACCGCAGCAATCTGGTGATGATGGGCGTGCTGCCGCTTCAGTTCAAGGAAGGCGACAGTCATCAATCGCTGGAACTGACCGGGCGCGAGACGTTCGACATTCTCGGCATGGACGGCGATCTGCATCCCAACGAGGAACTGACCGTCGTCGCCACCGACGAAAACGGCGTCAGCAAGACCTTCAAGGTCAATGCGCGCATCGATACGCCGGTCGAAGCGGAGTACTATCGCAACGGTGGTATCCTCCAGACGGTGCTGCGCAAATTCCTTCAGTAAGGGACTCCAGTTCCTGACGGGAAGTGATATAGTTAGGGGCGGCTTGGGCGATCAAACAGACCGTCCAGCCGCCTCTGTTTTGATCACATTGAGAGACGCATGAACGATACCAGGATCATCATCTACACCGACGGCGGTGCCAAGCCCAACCCCGGCGCTGGCGGCTGGGCTGCCCTGCTGATTTACGGCGATAAGCAAAAGGAACTCTGCGGTTTCGAGCCGCAGACGACCAATAACCGCATGGAACTGACCGCCGCCGTTCGCGCGCTTGAAGCCCTGAATCGCCCCTGCGCCGTCGAGTTCCACACCGATTCGCAGTACCTGCGCAAAGGCATCACCGAGTGGATACAGAATTGGCTGCGCAACGGCTGGAAGAATGCCGCTAAGAAGCCAGTCGAGAACCAGGATCTCTGGCAGCAGCTTTATTCCCTGACGCAGCAGCACACGATTGACTGGAAATGGGTGCGCGGGCATAACGGAAACGCCCTCAACGAGCGCGTGGATAAGCTGGCGACCCGCGCCCGCGAGCAGGAGCTGTCCACAGAGTAATCTCGCCAGTCCGGGAAACAGTGCGCTACAATCATCCCGAATTTCAGCCATCACCCTGTTTACCCTGTTTATGGAGTCTGGTTATGCCCACCATTGCCAACCGCGTTGCCCAGTTCGGCACCACTATCTTCACCGAAATCAACGAACTGGCGTTACAGCACAATGCGCTCAATCTTGGTCAGGGCAGACCCGATTTTGACGGTCCGGCGGAGATCATCCAGGCGGCGGTGGACGCGATGCTTTCTGGCAAAGCCAACCAGTACGCGCCCGGAAGCGGTCCGCTGGCGACCCGCAAAGCCGTTGCCGATCATGTCAGCCGCTTCTACAACCTCGATATCGATCCAACCGCCGGTGTCGTCATCACGCCCGGCGCGACCGAAGCCATCTTTTCGTCGGTTCTGGGATTGGTGGATCGCGGCGACGAGGTGATCATCATCGAGCCGTACTTCGACAGCTACGTGCCCAACGTGCTCTGGGCAGGGGCAACGCCAACTTACGTGCCGCTGCGCCCGCCAGACTGGACGCTCGACCCGGACGAGCTAAAAGCCGCCTTCAACGCCAAAACCCGCGCCATCATCCTCAACACGCCGCATAATCCCACCGGGCGGGTGTTCACGCTCGACGAACTCACGCTAATCGCCGATCTGTGCAAAGAACATGACGTTATCGTCATCGCAGACGAAGTCTACGAGCATCTGGTCTTTGACGGCGCGCAGCATATCCCGATGGCGACGCTGCCGGGGATGCTGGAACGCACCGTCACCGTCAGCAGCCTCGGCAAGACCTTCAGCCTGACGGGCTGGAAGATCGGCTGGGTGTACGGGCATCCCGATTTGATAACCGGCGTCTCGCGGGCGCACCAGTTCACGACCTTCGCCGCCAACCATCCGGCGATGGTGGCTGCCGCGCACGCGCTCGCCCTGCCCGGCACCTACTACGAAGAATTTCAGGCAATGTATCTGACCAAGCGCGAGCTGATGGTGCAGGGGCTGAGAAACGCGGGGCTAAAGACGCGCTCGCCCAAAGGCACCTACTTCATTATGGCGGATTTCTCGGATGTGTTCGACGGCGATGATATCGAATTTTCGCGCTATCTGACCGCTGAGATCGGCGTCGCCTGCATCCCGCCGACGTTCTTCTACAGCACCGGTCACGCTCATATGGCGAGCACCCAGGCGCGTTTCGCGTTCTGCAAATCCGACGACATGCTGCGCCAGGCGGGCGAACGGCTGGCGGCGCTGAGCCGGTGATACGAGAGCGATTCCTTAACCGCAGGAGACGTAGGGACACGACGGTGTCGTGTCCGCTGGCGATACGTAAAACACTCGTAGGGGCGTTATGCGAACGCTGTTCGCCTTGAACGCCCCTATACCATCTTATTCCTGCGATGAATGGAGGCTGTTTACCCCAGCACGAAGGTGCTTACCCCAAAGACCGTCGCGGTGACCAGACTGATCAGGAATCCGGCGACGACGAAGCCGACGAACATCATTGCCACGGTAAAATACTTCTGATTGGGATCGTTAAACCGGTATAAATTCTCAAAACCGAGCGCCATAACGTACAGCGCGTACAGGCTGACAATCAGCGAGATCCAGCCGCCGCCAAAACCAATCAGCGCGAATACCACCCCGATTGCCGTACCGATCACGTAGGCGGGGATGTACGGCAGCGCGACGGCATAGGCGTGCTGGTACAGCGGAAGCTGCCCGCCCTGCCGTTTTGCCCACCAGTGCGACGTATACACGCCGGCATACAGCGTAATCATGCCAATGGGAATCGTCAGCAGCAGGGCAAGCAGCACCGCCAGAAAGTTAAAGCGAAATCCCATCGAAGACAATGTCATCTGTACCAGCAGCGCGCTGATAGTGGACAGCACCGTATTCAGAGCGTAGCCGAAACCCACCAGCAGCCAGAAATGCCACCAGGTCGCATGTGCCACTTCCGCCTCATAGACACCGGCTTTGCGCTGAAGCACATCCAGCCCGCGCTGGAACAACAGCCAGCCGCCGCTGAACAGACTGCCCAGAGTCACCTGAGCCGGCGCGCCGGGAATGCTCACCGGCAGCATGAAGCCGCTAGCAGCAGCACCCGGAGTGCCAGAAACGGACGGATCGAGTGGGCGAATGGGCGTTGCTGGCTGCGCCGTGCGCGGAACGAAAGCGGGTTCAGCCGGGGCAGCGGGCGCTGGCGGCGGTGAAACCGGGTCGCTGGATACCGCGCCCGTCTGGGCGTCAAATTTCGCCATCACCTGACGGGCGCGCTCATGGTTGGGGTTGATTTGCAGGACGCGCTCCAGATACTGGCGGCGCAAGCCGTTGTCAGTTTCGGCGGCAGCGAGGTAATACCAGGCATTTTCGTTATCAGGAGCCGCGTTTACCACCTGCAACAGCAGTTCCTTCGCCCGCGCCTTATCCCCCGCCTGGAAAGCCTCGACCCCCTGTTGGAAAAGATCACTTGCCATCGGTTCTATCTCCCTCAGCCACGCTGTAATGATTCAACCCCTATTATAGGGTGAATTGAAAAAGCTGCTTGCGCGGTTCGTCGCTAAAGCTAAACTAAAGACAGGATGAGCCTGTAGAGGAAATACACATATGATCAGCAACGAGGCAGTTCAGCCCGCGTCTATGCCTGCCGAGACGCAGATTCTGGATAATATACTCGGTACAATGGGCAACACCCCGCTGGTGCGCCTGAACCGCGTCGCGCGCGGCGTGCAGTGCACCGTCGCCGCAAAGGTCGAATACTTCAATCCCGGAAACTCGGTCAAGGATCGCATCGGCATCACCATCATCGAAGACGCCGAGCGACAGGGAATGCTCAAGCCCGGCGGGACGGTGGTCGAATCCACATCGGGGAATACCGGCGTGGGTCTGGCGATTGCCGCCGCCATTAAGGGCTACAAGACCGTCTTTGTGATGCCCGATAAAATGTCGGATGAGAAGATTCGCGTGCTGCGCGCCTACGGGGCGCGGGTCGTCGTGACTCCCACCAACGTTGAACCGGAAGACCCGCGCAGCTATTACAGCGTCGCCAGGCAGATCGTGGCGGAAACACCCAACAGCATCCTCGCCAACCAGTATCACAATCCGGTCAACCCGCAGACGCATTACGAGACGACGGGACCCGAACTGTGGCAGCAGACGGCGGGCAGGATCGACGTGTTCGTCTGCGGCATCGGCACCGGCGGCACCATCACCGGCGTTGGGCGCTACCTCAAGGAGATGAACCCGAAGGTACAGATCGTCGGCGTCGATCCCATCGGATCGATCCTCCACGAGTACTTCTATACCGGCAAAATGACCGAAGCCAACGCCTATAAAGTCGAAGGCGTTGGCGAAGACTTCATCCCCTCGATCTACGATTTCAACGTCATCGACGACATGGTGAAGATCGATGATAAGGAATCGTTCCTGATGACGCGGCGGCTGGTGCGCGAAGAAGGCATGTTCGTTGGCGGCTCAAGCGGCTTTGCCGTCGCCGGGGCGCTGCGCTACGCGGCAGAGCGCGATCTTGGGCGCGACAAGCTGGTGGTCGTGCTGCTGCCGGACAGCGGCTCGCGCTACCTGAGCAAAGTCTTTGACGACAACTGGATGCGTGAAAACCGCTTTCTCGAAAACGATTGGGTGGACGCACGTATCGCCACGGTGCTGGAGCGCAAGCAGCACCCCGAACTGGTGACCGCCCGATGCAACGAGCCGGTGATGGACGTGATCGCCAAGATGAAAGCCCATGACGTATCGCAGCTTCCGGTGATCGATGACCACGACCAACTGCTTGGGCTGGTATCGGAAGTCAGCCTGCTGAGCTTCCTGCTGAAGCAGCCAGGCAGCGCCGCCGCGCAGACGGCAATCGAAGATGCCGATGTAATTGATTCGAGCGTGCCGACTCTCACCCCGGAGACGCCTATCGAATCGCTCATGAGCGTCTTCAGCACTACGTCGGTCGCGCTGGTGACAGAGCGCGCGCCCGGCAGCGACGCCCGGCAGGTGCTGGGAATCATCACCAAGATCGACCTGCTCGACTTCCTGACCAACCGGTAACGCGAGCGTACCCTACGGCAGCGCCTGACGCACGTCGGCAATCAGATCGTCAATGTGTTCGATGCCGACGCTCAGGCGCACCAGTTCCGGCGGGACGGCAATCGGGCTGCTGGCAGTGCTGGCGTGAGTCATGCTGTAGGGATGCTCGATCAGGCTTTCGACTCCGCCCAGACTTTCCGCCAGCGCGAACAGCTTCGTCCGGCTCACCATCCGCTGCGCTGCTTCCGGGCTTTCCAGCAGAATACTGACCATTCCGCCGTAGTCCTTCATCTGCCGCCGCGCCAGATCGTGCTGCGGGTGGCTTTCCAGCCCCGGATACAGCACCCGCTTCACCGCCGCATGATCTTCGAGAAACTGGGCGATTTTGAGTCCGTTCTGGCTGTGGCGTTCCATGCGGACAGACAGCGTTTTGATGCCGCGCATCACCAGAAAGCTGTCCATCGGTCCCGCGACCGCGCCAACAGCGTTCTGCAGAAACTTCACCTGCTCGTATAATCCATCGTCTTTGAACGCCAGCAGCCCGCCAACCACGTCGCTGTGCCCGCCCAGATACTTGGTGCTGCTGTGCATGACTACGTCCGCGCCGAGAAGCAGCGGCTGCTGAAGCGCCGGGCTGGCGAAGGTGTTATCGACCGTGATGATAACGTTCGCGGGTGTCAGATCGCGGATGGCGCGAATATCCGCCAGCGACATCAACGGATTGGTGGGCGTTTCCAGCCAGACCATCTTCGTTTCCGGGCGCAGGGCAGCCTTCACCGCGTTCAGATCGGACGTATCCACCCAGCTAAAGGTCAAGCCGAAACGCGCCAGTACGCGCTCAAACAGGCGGTAAGTGCCGCCGTATACGTCGCTGCCCACAATGACGTGATCGCCCGGATTAAGCAGGCGCATCAGCGTGTCCATTGACGCCAAGCCGCTGGCAAATGCCAAGCCATATTTGCCGCCTTCCAGCGCCGCGATCAGGGCTTCCAGCGCCGCGCGGGTCGGGTTGCCGCTGCGGCTGTATTCATAGCCCTGGTTTATCCCCGGCTCAGTCTGGACGAACGTCGATGTCTGATAGATCGGGGTCATAATCGCGCCGGTCGTCGGATCAGGCTCCTGCCCGGCGTGAATGGCAAGCGTCTCCAGATGATAATTCTGCTCCACTGCATCACCTCAGTCATTTGTATACGCGAAGTCAATTAGTGGACAGTATACCATCGCGGCAGCGCGAACCGAACTACTGCGGGAACAGCACATCCTCGTTCAGTTCCGCGCCCTGCTCCACCGCCAGCAGGATACCCAGCAGATCATCGACGCCGCGCGCCAGCCCGCGTTCGATGATATTCACCAGCCGCGTGACATAATCATCGCCCAGTGACGCGCCCTGCACCAGCAGCCGCAGGATACGATCCAGCAGGCTGTTGGCGCGTTCTTCAATGTGGTAGAGGAGAGTGAAGACGCGCTCGATGGTGCGACCGTTCAGCCCAACGAGACGATCAATCAACGCAATCATCGTCTCCAGCGTCGCGCCGCCGCGCTCGCTGATCTCGGTCAGCACGCTGGTGAACAATTCCACGCCTTCGCCGCCCTGGTCGCTCAGCATTTCGATCACTTTGAGCACTTTTTCAACGATCTGGCTGTTGTGTTCGCTTAGCTCGGCAACCGCCGCCATCAGCGCGCCCGAAATTTCGGTGTCCAGATCGCTCAGCCAGTCCAGCAGTTCGCCGCCAGACTCGTCTATCCACCCAAAGACTTCGGCACCAGTCGCGCCAGCCCAGCCGAGGATGTCGCCGCCCGTCTCCTCGACCCAATCGGTGACGGTACCGCTGCTCTCAGAAACCCAGTCCAGCGCGTCGTCGGCGATATCCGCGCCCTCGTCCGCCTGCTGGTTCAGCCATGCCGCCACGTCTGACCCCACGTTCTGAGCCTCGGACGCCTGATCTCCGATCCAGTTCAGCGCGTCCTCGCCAAAGAACCGCTGAATCGCCGCGCCGCTGGGCGCTTTCGCGCTTTGAAGCAGGCGCTGAAGATACTGATTGCCGTGAGCCTGTCCAATGGCGGACGCTACCGCCTGCCGCTGAACCGCGTTCAATCGTCCGTCGCCTAGCGAAGCGATCTGGCGCTGAAGGGTCGCGTCCCCGGTCGCGGGCTGCGCCGCTGTGTCAGAAGTCGTTGGCTGCTGCTTTAGAAGCCGTTCCGATTCGTCAGCATAGGCGCGCGCCAATCGTCGTCGAGCCATAAGTCACCTCAGCAAACAGGTTGTTCTGGATGCGATTACCATCTGAACTAGTCTCTCTATTCAAATGCCGAAATCAAAAATGAGCAACTATCGCGGCGCGAATTGGGTGTTCCGGGCAGCCAATGGCGGCATTATAATCGCCGTGTGTGCGAAGCGGCGTCGAAATGCAGGCTTTTCGGATGTTCACAAACCGGCGGCTGTCGCGGTCTTACAGACTCGTAGAATAAGGGTATTCATCTTGACGCAGACCTCCACCCCCAAACACTTCATCGCCATCGCCGGCAATATTGGCGCGGGCAAAAGCACCCTCACCGGGCTGCTCTCCAACGCTTTTGGCTGGGAACCGTTTTACGAAGCCGATCTGGAAAATCCCTATCTGGCTGATTTCTACGCCGACATGCGCCAGTGGAGCTTTCACTCACAGGTCTTTTATCTCGGCAAGCGGCTGGAACACCACCGTCTGCTGGTCGATCACCCCGGCAGCGTGGTGCAGGATCGCACCGTCTACGAAGACGCCGAGATTTTTGCCTGCAACCTCTATCGTCAGGGCTTCATGAGCGAACGTGATTACGATGCTTATCGCCGCCTGTACCGCGCCGTCAGCAGCTTTCTGCCCCCGCCCGACCTGATCATCTACCTGAGTGCCAGCGTCGATAAGCTGCTCGAACATATCGACCATCGCGGGCGCGAGTACGAGCGCGGTATAGCGCCAGCCTATCTGGAGCAGTTGAACGCCCTCTACGACGAATGGATCGACAACTGGACTGCCTGCCCAGTGCTGAAAGTCGAGATCGACGGACTCGACTTTTTGCAGAACGGTAACGACTTCAACAGCCTGTTCGAGCGCATTAAAACGGCGCTTAACCACCCGGTTTGTTGATATATCACAACTTCAATGGACTTTTGTTTAGGCTTATGGTATAGTCGTTAACATCATATTCATATGATTCATCTGATGAATGGCGACTGCAATGCCTGAAATCGACCTCGATTCCGCTGTGCTTGATTACCTGATTGAACGGGGTTATCAGCCCGGCGACCGCCTCCCCACCATTCAGGAACTACAATCCGCCGAACACCTCGGCATCAGCAGCAGCAAAGTACGCGAACAGCTCGAAGTCGCCCGCGCGCTCGGTTTCGTGGAAGTCCGTTCCAAGACCGGCATGAAGATGAAACCCTACACCTTCGCGCCTGCGGTCAGGCTGAGCCTGTTCTTCGCCCTCGCCCAGGATTTGCACTACTTCGAGTATTTCAGCGAGCTTCGCAACCACATCGAAGCCAGTTTTATCGAAGAAGCCGGGCGCAAGCTGCTGGACGAAGACAAAGCTGAACTGCGCGAGTATATCGTTACTGCTCGCGCCAAGCTGAACGGACATGATCACGCCGGTCATATCCGCATCCCCAATGAAGAACACCGCGCCTTCCATCTCACGATTTTCCGGCGGCTGGACAATCCGTTTGTTATGGGCATCCTCGACGCCTATTGGGATGCCTACGACGCCGTCGAACTGAACCGTTATGCCGATTACGACTACCTGCAGCGGGTCTGGGCGTACCACGAGCGCATCCTTGACGCGCTCTGCGCGGGCGATTACATCCGCGCCCGCGAAGTGTTCATTGAACACACCCGCTTACTTCGCTACCAGCCGTTCATGCAAAACATCGGTCGAACGGCAGCGCCAATGGAAGAAAAATAAAACAAAGGAGCTGCGATTTTAGGACGTCACTAATGGTGCTTTCTGCGTTTGTCAATGGAATTAACATCACCTCAGTGTCGTACACTGAATGCTTCAGGAGCGATCATGGTAGTTGAATTACAAACCAACGTCCAGGCACGATATAACGGACAATCAGAGCCGGTCGTGAATGACTTTACCCTGATGGTAGCCACCAAAAACGGCTCCGGCAGCCAGACCTCTAACGAGGTACTGATCCGGTCGCTGTTTCGCATGGGTATCCCGGTCGGCGCAAAGAATCTGTTCCCATCGAACATCAAGGGCTTGCCAACCTGGTACAGCATCCGCGCCAGCAAGGACGGCTACGTTGCCCGCCGCGCGGTGTCCGAAATCGCCGTGGCGATGAACGAACTGACGGCGGCGGAAGATATTCAGAACCTCCCGCCCGGCGGCGTCTGCATTCTCCCGAAAGAATGGAAGTGGGGACAGCGCCGCGAAGACATCGTCTATTACGAAGTACCGGTTAAGGAAACAGTGGCTGCCGCCGCCGTTCCAGCCGATTTCCGCGACCGCATCTCCAACATGGTGTATGTTGGCGTGTGCGCGCAGTTGTTCAGTATCTCGCTGGATATCATCCGGCAGGCGCTGCTCGATACTTTCGGCGGCAAGGAAAAGCCCGCCATGATGAACTTTGGCGTGGTCGAGCGTGCCTATAACTGGGCGGCCGAGAACCTGGAGAAAGTCGATCCATTCCGGTTCGAGCCAATGAATGAAACGGCTGGCAAAATCCTGATCAGCGGCAATGAAGCCGCGGCGCTGGGTTCACTGTTTGGCGGCATGACTGTCGCCGCCTGGTATCCGATTACCCCCTCGACCAGCGTCATCGACGGCGTGCTCGATTACCGGCATTTGCGCCGCGACCCGGACACCGGAAAAGAGACGGTTGCTATTGTTCAGGCGGAAGACGAGCTGGCAGCAGTCGGCATGATCATCGGCGCGGGCTGGGCAGGCGCGCGCGCGCTGACCGCCACCAGCGGACCCGGCATCAGCCTGATGGCGGAGTTCGTCGGTCTGGCGTATTTCGCCGAGATCCCCTGTGTCATCTGGGATATCACCCGCACCGGTCCCAGCACCGGTTTGCCGACGCGCACCAGCCAGGGTGACCTGCTGTTCCTGTATACGCTCAGTCACGGCGATACCCGCCACATCGTGCTGCTGCCCGCCAGTGTCGGCGAATGCTTCGAGTTTGGCTGGCGCGCCTTTGATCTGGCTGACACCATTCAGACGCCCGTTTTTGTCATGAGCGATCTCGATCTGGGCATGAATATCTGGATGAGCGATCCCTTCGCTTACCCCGAAGAACCCATCAAGCCGGGCAAGGTGCTGCGCCAGGAAGAGCTTGAGGCGTTCATCAGCGAACACGGCGAATGGTATCGCTACAAGGACTACGACAGCGACGGCATCGCCTACCGCACGCTTCCCGGCACCGATCACCCCCGCGCGGCATATTTCACCCGCGGCACCGGGCACAACGAGAAAGCCGCCTACAGCGAACGCAGCGAGGACTGGGTCAACAACCTCATCCGCCTGCACAACAAGTTTAAGACGGCTTCTGAGCTAATTCCGCAGCCGGTGACCGATTACGATGCCAGCAAGTCGATTGGCATCATCACCTACGGCTCGAATGATCCGGCGGTCGAAGAAGCCCGCGATCTGCTTGCTGCCGACGGCTTGGAGACAAATTACCTGCGTATTCGCGCGCTGCCGCTGACGCAGGACGTCATTGACTTCGTCCTCAATCACAAGCGCGTCTACATCGTCGAAAACAACTTCGATGGGCAGATGCACCAGATTTTGCGTATGGAAATCCCACAGGATAACCGACATATGGTTTCGCTGGCGCTGGGCGACACCCTGCCGATGACGGCACAGTGGATTCAAGCCCAGATCACACGGCTGGAACGCCAGCCGGTACAGGAGAAATAATCATGCCAAACGCACTCGGTCTTGAAAGAACAGATTACAAGGGCGCGCCGAGCACCCTTTGCCCCGGCTGCGGGCACGACTCGATCTCGAACCAGATTATCAGCATGGCATACGATATGAGTCTGCCGATGCACCGCGTCATCAAGCTCAGCGGTATCGGCTGCTCCAGCAAGACTCCGGCATACTTCATGGGCAGGTCGCACGCCTTCAACGCCGTCCACGGGCGTATGCCGTCCATCGCCACCGGTGCCACCACCGCCAACCGCGATCTGATCGCCATCGCAGTCAGCGGCGACGGCGACACGGGTTCAATTGGTTTTGGTCAGTTTAAGCACCTGGTTCGTCGCAACGTGCCGATGGTCTACATCATCGAAAACAATGGCGTCTATGGCTTGACTAAAGGACAGTTCTCTGCCACCTCGGACGAGGGACAGCGGCTGAAGTACTACGGTTTGAACGAACTGCCCTCGATTGATCTGTGCCTGGAAGCCATCATTGGCGGCGCGACCTTCGTGGCGCGCAGCTTCTCCGGCGACGCCAAGCAGGTGCAAACGCTGCTCAAGGCGGCGGTCAGCCACCGGGGTACGGCGATCATCGACATCATCAGTCCATGCGTCACCTTCAACAATGCGCCGGACTCGAACAAGAGCTACCCCTACGGCAAGGAACACGAAATTCCCCTTCACGAATACGACTTCATCCCGGCGGGTTACGTGCAGCCCTATGAAGAAATCACCGCCGATTACGAGGAAGGGCAGACCATCGACGTCGAGATGCACGACGGCTCGCGCATTCGCCTGAAGAAGCTCGACAAGGGACACGACCCCCGCAGCCGCCACCAGGCGATCACCATCCTGGAGCAGGCACAGCGCGAGCAGTTGTTCCTGACCGGGCTGCTGTACTATGAAGAGCCGCGTCAGGTGCTCGGCGAAACCCTTCAGCTCACCGATACGCCGCTGACCGATCTGCCGAAGGAAAAGCTGCGTCCGTCGAAAGACACGCTCGATAAGCTGATGCAAAGCTTCATGTAAGCCTTCCCTGCAAGCACACCAGAAATTGGGGGTAAACCTTTTGGTTTGCCCCCTTTATATTTCCACAGTTGGCACGCTGCCAGCTTAGAAGGCAGTGTGTCGATGCGCCACACACGCGATGTCAGCTTAAAATGAGTGTGACGCAATTTCAATTTGTATTGCTTTTGCTGTAAGATACAGCATATTGTCGCTTCATCCATCAATTTCAGCGCCTGTATACTGGCTTCGACGCTCCAAAGGAGACTCCTACATGCCAGATTTTTACCGTATTGATGCCGAACAAGCTCTGGCAGAACTCAAATCGAGCCACGAGGGTTTGACCGAAGATGAGGTGACCCGCCGCCGCGAGGAGTATGGCAGAAACGCGCTGCCCACTCAGGCTGGCACAAGCCTGCTGAAGGTGATCCTCAGCCAATTCACCAACATCATGGTGATCGTGCTGCTCGTTGCTGCTCTCATTTCCTTATTCCTCGGCGACGTGAAGGATGTGATCGTCATCCTGGTCATCGTCGTGCTGAACGCCGCGCTGGGCACGTTCCAGGAGTATCGCGCTGAGCAGTCGCTGGCTGCTCTCAGTGCCATGCAGGTGCCGCTGGTCAGGGTGCGCCGCGCGGGCGAAGTGCATCAGATCAACGCTGAGGAGCTTGTCCCCGGCGACGTCGTGCTCTTGAGCGAAGGCGACAATGCCCCCGCCGATGGACGTATCATCAACAACATCAACATGCAGGTGGAAGAAGCTGCCCTCACCGGTGAATCGCAGGCGGTCTATAAAGACATACGTCCAATTGAGGATGCCGATGTCGCCCTGGGTGACCGCAAGAACATGGTTTTCATGGGCACAGCGGTGACCTATGGACGGGGCGAAGTCGTCGTCACCAACACCGGACTTGAAACCCAGCTTGGCAAGATCGCCAAAATGCTCATGGGCGTTGAGGAAGGAACAACCCCGCTTCAGAAGAAACTGAATGAACTCAGCATTATTCTGGTACGCGCCGCCATCGGCATCGTTGTGGTGGTCTTCATCGCCGGGCTGCTGCGCGGTATTGCCGTTCAGGAAATGCTGATCACTTCCATCAGCCTTGCGGTGGCGGCGGTGCCCGAAGGCTTGCCCGCCATCGTAACCATCAGCCTGTCGCTGGGCGCGGCGCGGATGGTGAAGCGCAACGCCCTCATTCGCCGCCTGCCCGCCGTCGAAACGCTCGGCTCGGTGACGACAATTTGCTCGGACAAAACCGGCACGCTGACCAAGAACGAGATGACGGCGACGCTGCTTGCCCTGCCCGGTCACGACGATGTCCGGGTCACCGGCATTGGGTATGAAGCACAGGGTGAGTTCCAGGCGAACGGAGACATCCTCGATCCAAAGACCGACATGACGGTCGCGCGATTCCTGAAGGCGATGGCGCTTTCCACCGACGCCTATCTCGAAACTAACGGCGGACAGGTGAAAGTCGTCGGCGACACGACCGAGGGCGCGCTGCTGGTGGCAGCGCAGAAGGTTGGCTGGGATCGCCCGTCACTTGAAAATGACCTGCCGCGCGCCGCCGAACTGCCCTTCAGCAGCGAACGCAAGGCAATGACAACGGTCCACGAAGTCAAAACCGAAGAAAATCAGATGCTGTTTGGCGATTGCAGGTTCGTCGCCATTACCAAGGGCGCGCCGGACCAACTGCTCGGCTGGGCAACCCGCGAGCACATGCCAGACGGGATGCAGCCGCTTTCAGAGGAACGCCGCCAGAGATGGCAGGAGCAGACCGACCTGATGGCGGCAAATGGGCTGCGCGTCCTCGGCGTCGCCTACCGCCCGCTGCCGGAACTGCCCGCCGAGATGACGCCGGAAATTGAGCGCGATCTGGTACTGCTCGGTCTGGTCGGCATTCTCGATCCGGCGCGACCGGAGGCTCGGGACGCGGTTCGCGTTGCGCGCGAGGCGGGCATCCGATCCATCATGATTACGGGCGATCACGCGCTGACAGCCAGAGCCATCGCGACTGATCTGGGTATCATTGCTGGCGGCGCGGCAGTGATGTCGGGGAACGACATCGAGAAGACGTCTGATGAGGAATTGTCGGAAATTATCAAAACCACTTCGGTTTTTGCCCGCGTTTCGCCAGAACATAAACTGCGTCTGGTTAAAATCCTGCAAAATCAGCAGCAGGTAGTCGCCATGACCGGCGACGGCGTCAACGACGCGCCCGCGCTTAAGCAGGCAGATATCGGCGTGGCGATGGGGATCACCGGCACCGAAGTCAGCAAAGGCGCTGCCGATATGGTGCTGACGGATGATAACTTCGCCTCAATCGTTGCTGCTGTCGAAGAAGGGCGCATCATCTATGACAATATCCGCAAATTTGTCATGTTCCTCCTCAGCTCGAACGTCGGCGAAATTCTGGTGATGTTCGTCGGCATCCTGATCGGCTTGCCAATTCCGCTGCTGGGCATCCAGATCCTGTGGGTCAACCTCGTCACCGACGGTCTGCCGGCTATCGCGCTTGGGTTTGAGCCGGGCGAACCCGACACAATGAAACGCAAGCCGCGCCCCATGAACGAGAGTCTGTTCGCTCACGGTGTTGGCACCCGCATCGTCTGGCGGGCGGCGCTGCTGGCAGCGCTCACGCTGATCGCCTTCTACTATGGACATGTTACCCACGGTTTGCAGCCGATGAGTCCAACGCTGGGCATCGAAGCGCTTCCGCGCGAGGAACTGGTTTCGTTTCTTGGCGAAGACGTAATTCCCGCCGACTGGGATGAACTATCGACCGAAGAACGGCTGGCGCACGTTGACCGTAACATTGAAAGCGACGAAGGCGAAAGCGAAATCTATCACCGCGCTGAACGTATCCCGCGCACTATCGCGTTCACGGTGCTGGCGCTGGGGCAAATCTTCCACGTATCCGCCATTCATGCCGGGGATCGGCTCTCGTTCTTCCGCACCTGGTTCAGCAAGAATAAGTTCATGCTCTGGGCGGTGATTTCGACGTTTGTCTTGCAGTTCCTGGTGATATACGTCCCGTTCCTGCAAGCGACGTTTGAGACGTATCCGATCCGCCTGCCGGAACTTTTAGCATGTATTGGCATTGCGGCGCTGATGCTGGTCGTAGTAGAAATTGAAAAGCTGGTGCTCAACTGGAGGCGTCCACTGCCACAGGATGCGGCGGCATAATCCAGCCATCGGGGGCGCGGCGTGCCTGCGCCCCCTGCAATCTACATCACCTGGAAGAAACAGAGCGCAGCGTGCTGCGCCCCTGCAATCACATCACCCGGAAGACCGTAGGGTCGCAGCGTGCTGCGCCCGACATTTATTACGCTGCGCGCCGCCTCTTAACCACCTTCGATAGCGATGAATATCCGATGCTGCCGCCGCATGGCTCGATGAATCGGCGCGTGACGGCGATGGCTGACACATGAGCGAACCATAGTCATCGTTGATGTGTTTAGTTCAAAAGGATCGCTCTTCACGAACAGAGCATCGCGTTTCACGTTACAATCTTTTACAATAGTGTAGCTTGCATAAATGCTGAGGCATGATTTGGCGCAGTATATACAATTCGCCCCTTCAATTCTCGCAGCCGATTTTACCCGACTGGGCGACCAGGTGCGCGCTGCCGAAACCGCTGGCGCGGATCTGATTCACATTGATGTGATGGACGGACGCTTTGTGCCCAATATTACGATGGGTCCACTGGTCGTCGAAGCTGTCCGCCGCGTGACCAGCCTGCCGCTTGATGTTCACCTCATGATTATTGAACCTGATCATCTGCTGGAAGCCTTCGCCACAGCAGGCGCGAATCGTATCAGCGTTCACTGGGAAACCTGCCCCAACCTGCACCGCACCTTGCAGCACATTCGCGATCTGGGATGCCGGGCAGGAGTCGCCATCAATCCGCATACACCAGCCGCCTTCCTGAGCGAGATCCTGCATCTTCTCGACGCGGTGCTGGTGATGACTGTGAATCCCGGGTTTGGCGGGCAGGAATTTTTGCCAGAAACGCTGCCGAAGATCGCGCAGTTAGCTTCGATGATACAAGGACGCGATATCAGGATTGTGGTCGATGGAGGGATTAACGCCAGCACAGCCGCGGGTGTCGTCGGCGCGGGCGCGCAGACGCTGGTGGTTGGCTCGGCAGTATTCAATCACAGGCAGTCAGTTTTAGAGGGAATGGAGTCACTGCGCCATGCAGTTGGAATCAAAAAGCCGGGTTAAGCCGGCTTTGAGCGCGAGCATAAAACTGCTACACCTTTGCCAGTGTCTTGATACACTTGGTACACAGGTGCTTGCGCACGTACTGTCCATTTTCCAGAACGCGAACGGTCTGAATGTTGGGCAGAAACTTGCGGCGGGTAGCGCGCATCGAAAAGCTGCGGCGATTGCCAAACATCGGCTTCTTGCCGCAATTTTGACAGACTGCCATTACGGATGCCTCACGTGCTCATAACGACGAGAACAGACGGCAAATGCTACCATAATTGTGACGTTGTAACAAGGGTAACGAATTAGGCAGGGGTACTGAAAAATGATCATCACACGAGAGGCATTCAGGGCGAGTGAAAACCAGGTTGTCGATGGCTACCTGGTGAAGCAGTTGTTGGGCGCCGGGCTGACATAGCTGGAGCAAAACAAGGAAAAGGTCAACCGCCTGAATGTCTTTCCTGTGCCGGATGGCGACACAGGCACCAATATGTATCTCACCATGCGCCATGCTTATCTGGAGATTGCCACCCTCGAAGAATCCCACGTCGGTAAGCTGAGCGCGGCGCTGGCTCATGGAGCGCTCAAAGGCGCGCGCGGCAACTCGGGCGTCATTCTGTCGCAGATTTTTGCTGGCACCGCTAAAGCGCTCGATGGACACGCCAGGCTGACCGCGCCCCTGCTGGCGGACGCCTGCCGCATGGCAGTGGATGCCGCCTACAACGCGGTGGATAAACCCGTCGAAGGCACCATCCTGACCGTCTCGCGTCAGATGATGGAGGCGGTTCTCAAGCGGCAGCAGGAAGAACACGACCTGATTGCTCTGCTCAAAAGCATGGTCTTTGCCGGACGCGCGGCGCTGCGTCACACGCCGGAACTACTGCCGGTACTCAAGAAAGCGGGCGTGGTCGATTCGGGCGGTGCCGGGCTGATATACATCTTTGAAGGGATGCTCCGGTCGCTGTGCGGCAAGGCGCTGGTCGTGGACGGCGATCTGCTTGTGTCCGATTCCGCCGAGACATGGCAGGACGCGCTGGTACCCGAAGATGAGCTTGGCTATGGCTACGACGTTCAGTTCCTCATGCGCGGCGACAACCTGAATATCGACAACGTCCGCAAGGACATTAACGCTATGGGCTGGTCTACCCTCGTCGTCGGCGACAACAAACTGATCAAGGTGCATGTTCACGTTCACAACCCCGGCGACCCGCTGGCATATGCGATCAACCTGGGCGCGACTCTGGACGACATCGTGGTGGAAAACATGCAGCGCCAGTACGAGGAATACGTCGAAAAACGCGAACAGCGTGAAGACCACGTGCGGCTGGACATCAGCGGCGTGGCGGTCATCACCGTCGCCAGCGGCGATGGACTGCGCGAGCTGTTCAGCCAGCAGTTGAATGCCGCCCACGTCATTTCGGGCGGACAGACGATGAACCCCAGCACCGGCGATTTTCTCAACGCGATCAATGCGCTGCCCAATACGGATATCATTCTGCTGCCCAACAACAAGAACGTCATCCTCGCGGCGCAGCAGGCAGCGGCGAACGCCGTCGGAAAGAACGTCCGGGTGATCTCCAGCACCACCATACCGCAGGGGATCGCCACGATGTTTGAATACGTCAACCTGTGTTCGCAGGAACACTGCACCCTCGATGAAATCGTGGATGCCATGTCGGGCGTCCTCGGAGACGTTATCACCTGCGAGATCACCAACGCCACCCGCGATGCCGAATTCGACGGCGTGCAGGTGCGCGCCGGGCAGTATATCGGGCTGATCAACGACAGGCTCACCATCTCCGGTGACGACATCACCCAGGTTGCCCGTGACCTGCTGCAAACCGCCGGTGCCAAACGCAGCGAACGCATCACGCTTTACTACGGCAGCGACGCCACCGAAGCGCAGGCAAACCGGCTCGCCGATACCCTGATGCTGGACTTCGGAAGACAGGAATTCGAGGTTGTCTACGGCGGGCAGGCGCTCTATCCTTACATCATCAGCGTTGAGTGATGCCAAGTATTCGGGTCGTAACGGACAGCAGCGCGCATTTTGTCGGGACGCATCACCTGCCCGTAACCGTTGTCCCGAACAAGATTACCGTCGGGGGCAGAACCTATCGCGAGGGGATTGATCTCAGCGCCGAGGAAGCGCTCCGTCTGTTCGCCCATCAGCCCTACGCGCCAATGATCATCCCGCCTACCGTCAGCGACTACGCAGAAGCCTACACGCGCCTGATTCCATCCAGCAGCGCCATCATTTCGATTCATGCCTCGCGCGAAATGTCCACAAGCTGGCAGAATGCGCGCGCTGCCGCGCAGCAGCTTCGGGGACACTGCCCTATCGAAGTCATCGATTCCAAATCACTGACCGTTAGCCAGGGGATGCTGGTTCGCCTCGCCCTGCGCGCTGTCGAGCAGTACGACACGGCTGACGAAGTCGTGCGCGAGGTGCGCGGCGGCGCAGAGCGCCTCTATTCGGTCTTTTTTGTCGAATCGATGGACTACCTGATGCAGAACAAAATCATGGAGCCGTCGCATTCAATCCTGGGAACGATGCTTGGCATCAAGCCGGTGCTGACCATTGAACATGGGCGCTTAAGCCCGATGGAAAAAGTACGCACGCGGATGCAGGCAATTGAGCGACTGGTGGAGTTCGCGGTAGAATTCACGGAAATCGAAGAAGCGATCATTGTTCAAAATAAGCCTTTTCACACTGAGCAGACGCGAATGCTCCAGGATCGGCTCGCAACGGAGTTTCCGACGCGCGTATTTCCCTACGCGCTGTATGGACCGTCATTCGCGGCATTGGTCGGGTTGGACGCTATCGGGCTGGTCGTGCTGGAACGCGAACTTGACAGGATAGAAGATGACTTTTAAGAAAATACGCTTTGTTACTGACAGCACCAGCGACATTCCTGAGGAATTGGTCAAGCAGCATCACATCGGCATTGTGCCAGCCTTCGTCAACTACGGCGGCAGCAGTTATGCTGATGATGGCGTGGAACTCATCCGCGAAGACTATTATAATAGGCTCTCAAGTATCCGTCCTTTCCCGACAACATCCGCGCCGCCGCCTGGACTGGCGGAACAGGTCATTAAAGAAACCTTTGAAGATGCCGACCACATCGTGATCGTCACTGCCGCCTCAAAGCTCAGCGGCATCTACAACACCATGCGGCTGGGTGCCAGCAGTCTGCCCCAGGATCGCGTGACTTTGATCGATAGCCTGAGCACAACCATGGGGCTGGGCTGGCAGGTCATCATCGGGGCGGAGGTGGCGGAACAGACCGGCGATCCGCGCCAGGTCGAGGCAGCGATCCTAAAGGTTCGTGCCGCGCAGCGTGTTTTCGCGGCGATTGGCGCGATGGAATTTCTGCATCGCAGCGGGCGCGTGGGCTGGGCGGCGGCGAGTCTTGGAACGCTGCTCCAGATTAAGCCCGTGATCGAAGTCAAAGACGGCGAAGTCGACTCAATCGCCAAAGTGCGCACCTTCGCCCGCGCTATCGAAGTGCTGGTGAAGCTGACGCGAGAAGTGGCACCGCTTGATCGGCTAGCCATTTTATTCGCCAGCGATACCGAAGGCGCGGAAAAGCTTTCTGAAGAGCTGCGGGATATCGCCCCGCCCAACACTATTTTCGTCAGCGTCAATCCGGCAATCGGCACGCATATTGGACCATCAGGTCTGGGTGTCGCGCCGGTTCAGCAGTCGTGGAGAACCTAACCGAAATGCCTTCCGCTTTAGAGACATTGGTCAAAATCCTCAAACTTGAGCGCGAGCAGGGATGCAAAAATAACGCCGTTCAGGGTGGTCTTGCCGCTTATAATGCCAACTGGTCGCCTCAGGCGCACACGCAGGCGAAAAAACCCGAACATCACATGCTGGTCGATGAGCTTGGCGACCTGATGCAGCGGTACGCCGACATCGGCAGCCGCGACGAACGCCTGACAACCATCGGTTACATGCTGGATCGCATCGTCGGGCGTTTGCCTGCGCCGCCGGAATATGAGAATCGCACCTACGAGATGCCGGCGCGCCCGCCTGAGCCTGTACCAGCGGCGGACGCAGCCCCACCAGCGCGCCAGCACCGGCAGCAGGAAAAGCAGACGCCAGCGCGACCGAATCAACCCAGGAGCCAGCCGCAGCCGGATAACCGCGACAAACAGCGCAAGCCGTCGCAGAAAACCGACCGGCAGCGCTCTGACGAACGCCGTGGCGACGGCGGCGGTTCCCCTCGTGACGACGATTTCAGCCGTCTCGATATGGAATTTCGCGGCGCTTCAACCGGGCTGGTCAAGCTGGATATCCCTGCCCCAACGCGGCTTGCCCGCCCGCCGCGCCGCCCGCGTCCGCAGTTGGCGGAGGATGAAGCAGCCGACCGCCTGCGTGGGCTGAACGCGCCGGTTGACACCATCAAAGGTATCGCCACGAAACAGGGCAACGCCTTAAGCCGACTGGGCGTGGAGAGGATTCAGGACTTGCTGTTTTTCCTGCCCCGCCGTTACGACGATTACACCAAGCTGTCCTACATCAGCCGCCTCGCGCCGGGCGTGCTGGCAACCGTCATCGGTACTGCCAGACACACCGAAGTGCGCATCGGGCGAGGTGGGCGCAAGGACTTCTTTCTGGTCATTGACGACGGCACTGCCTCGATGGGCGTGACCTTCTTCGGTCAGCACTATCTCAGCCGCCAGATTCGCGTGGGGCAGCAGATCGTCCTGTATGGGATGACGGGCATCTTCGGCAACCGGATTCAGATGACCAACCCCGAATGGGAGCATGTGGATGTCGAGGACCTGAAAGCGGTTGGCATCGTGCCGGTCTATCCCCTCACCGAAGGCATTACCGGGCGAAACCTGCGCAAGTATATGAAGAAAACCGTCACTTACTGGTCGGAGCATATCCCCGACTATGTACCCGAAGCCACGCTTGAACGCACCGATCTCGCCGATATCGGCTGGACGGTAAAAAACCTGCACTTCCCCGAAACAATGGATCATCTCGAACACGCGCAGCGGCGCTACATCTTCGATCAGCTTCTGCTGGTGCAGCTTGCCATGCTCGGCAACCGCCGCCAGTGGCAGTCCACCCCCGCCGAGGTGCTGAACGTCAGTGACGAGGATCTCGCCGCCTTCACCGCTGCCATCTTCCCCTATCCGCTGACTGCGGCGCAGCAGCGCTCGATTGAGGACATCCGCCGCGATACCGCCAGAAACATCCCTATGAACCGTTTGCTTCAGGGCGATGTCGGATCAGGCAAAACCGCCGTGGCGATGACTGCCATGTGGCTGGCGTTCGCCAATGGCAAGCAGAGCGCCCTGATGGCACCCACCGGCATCCTCGCCGAACAGCATTATCGCGGCATCCAGCGCGCCATGGAAAACACCCCCGGCGAGCGCAAGCCGGTGGTAGCGCTGCTGACCGGCTCGATTACGTCTGCCGAACGCGAAGCCGTTTATACGGGGCTGCGCGAGGGCAGCATCGATATGGTCGTCGGCACGCACGCGATTATTCAGCAGGGCGTCGAGTTCAGCCAGCTTGCCCTCGCCATCATCGACGAACAGCACCGCTTCGGCGTCGAGCAGCGCGGGATGCTGCGCGGCAAAGGCACCAACCCACACCTGCTGGTGATGACGGCGACGCCAATTCCGCGCACGCTGGCGCTGACCATTCACGCCGATCTCGATCTGTCGATCATTGACGAGATGCCGCCGGGTCGTCTGCCGGTGCGCACCCGCGTCATCGAGCCGATTGCCCGCGAACGCGCCTACCAGTTCATCGAGGAGCAGATTGAACAGGGGCGGCAGGCATTCATCGTCTACCCGCTGGTCGAAGCCTCAGACACGATTGAGGCGGATAACGCCGTCGAAGCCTATGACCGGCTTAAGCAGGTGTTCTATCACCACAAGGTCGGGCTGCTTCACGGTCGGATGAAGGCGGCGGAAAAAGACGAGATCATGGCAGCCTTCCGCGATAAGCAGTTTGACGTGCTGGTGACGACCTCGGTGGCTGAAGTCGGCGTAGATATCCCCAACGCCAGCGTCATCCTCATGGAGAGCGCCAACCGCTTTGGTCTGGCGCAGATTCACCAGTTTCGCGGGCGCGTTGGGCGCGGCGGCTTCGCGTCTTACTGCTTCCTGCTCAGCGACGCGCCGATTGACGAGGCGCATCGCCGCCTGCAGGAACTGAAGCGCGACGGCAAAGGAATATTCGACCTGATCAAAGAGATGCCGGAAGACCCGGTTGTGCGGCTGCTGGCGCTCGAAAACACCAATGACGGCTTCAAGCTGGCGGAACTCGACTGGGTGCTGCGCGGACCGGGCGATCTGATCGGCACGCGGCAAAGCGGCGCGCCCGCCTTCAAACTGATGGAGAACATGTCGCCGGAACTGGTGGAACTGGCGCAGCGCGAGGCGCGCACCATTTACGAGGAAGACCCGGAGCTGACTCATCCACAGCACCGTTTACTGGCACAGCGCGTCGCCATACACCGCGACGAGCGCAGCGATTTGAGCTAAGAGAAGTACCAGATACTGAGCAATAGAAGTGAAAAGTTCAAAGTCGAAAGTAAAAGGTGATAGCGATCTGCTTTCGACTTTCCACTTTTAGCTTTCAACTGCTCTTTCTTAGTACCCGGTACTCAGCACTTACTATTGGAGCCAACCCATGACCGTCCGCGCGGTATACCCCGGCACTTTCGATCCCATACACAACGGACACATTGACATCACCCAGCGCGCAGCGCGCATCTTCGATGAGGTACACCTCGCCATCTACAATCATACCTCGGTGCACACGCCCAAAAAGCGCGAACTCTTTGAGATAGAAGATCGGGTATTAATGGCGCAGCAAGCCTTAATGCATATCGAGAATGTTAAGGTTGCATTATTTTCAGGATTTGCTGTAGACTATGCTAGACAGGTAGGCGCAACGGTACTGGTGCGTGGGCTGCGCGTATTCTCTGATTTCGAACTCGAATTTCGCATGGGGCTGGCAAATAAGCGCCTGGCTCCCGAAATCGAAACCATCGCAATCATGACCGACGAGCACCACATCGCCATCAGTTCCAGCACCATTCGAGAGATTGCCGAACTGGGGGGAAACGTTTCGAGCATGGTGCCCCCGTTTATAGCCGAGGCTTTGGCGAAACGTTATGGGTATTCATAGCTAGCCCGGCAATTTACGGTTCGATTTCGGGACGAAGGGGAAGAGCGATGGACATACAACACCTTGTAGACCGCCTGGAAGACCTGATTGACGAAGGGCGTCATATACCCTTCAGCAAGAACACGCTGATTGACGAAGAGCGCGCGCTTGAGATCATCGATCAAATGCGCATCTCCATTCCTGAAGAAATTGAAAAGGCTGCCCGCGTTCTGGCACAGCGAGATCGCATTCTGGCGCAGGCAAACGAGGAAGCTGCCCGGCTGGTGCAGTTGGCGCGCGAGCGCGGCGACCAGATGGTTGACCGTGAAGCGCTGGTTCAGGCTGCCCAGAACCGCGCCGCCAATATTGTCGAAGCCGCCCGGCAGGAAGCCGAAAGCATCACCGGCGATGCCGATGGCTATGTGCTCGATACGCTGAGTGGTCTTGAACAGCAGCTTGCTAAGGTGCTCTCGGTTGTTCGCAACGGCATCCACCAGGTGAGCGCTCCGCCAGAGCCAGCAGCCAGCGCGCCAGCTACGCCCGTGTCACAGCCTGCGCCGCAGTATGCACCCGCGCCGCTGCTGCGCCAGTCGGTTGAAGTCTCTGCCAATCCGAGTGACGAAAATAAGGCGTAGTCCAGCCGCTTCTTTAACAGAGCATAAACTTCAGGGTATCCGGCGCAGCTTGATACCCTTTTTGTATGCAAATCCTCAACCATCAGGGGTGAGCGCCAACCTAAGCTGGCGTTCGCGCTCACCCCTGCCTGCCTCCCCACATCTTTACAACAGCAGTAATATCCCTGGCTGACTACCGCCTAAGGATTGACGACGTACCACACGTCGCCCCTGCCCTGCCCGGCCGTGTCGCCCGGCGCGGCGTCTTCGGCAAAGTAGTACAGCGGCATACCGTTGTAAGCGACCTGCAGGTCGCCGTCAGCGCGCGCAAACGTGGTCAGTTCGCCTTCAATCCCTTCAGCGGCAGCCAGGCGATCATTCTCACGGACGGTGAATGGGGGCCAGTTGGCGGCGCACTCGTCCGCGCAGCTGCTCGCGCCCATCTCGTCATTGGTGAACATGTACAGCGTCATGCCGTTGGGCGCAACCAGATAGTCGCCAAGCTCGTCGCTGCTGCCGAGAGTCACGGTTTCCGGCGTCACCGTCCACCACACCTCACCGCGAGCTTCGCCAGTGGCGTCGCCACGGGCGGCGTCCTGCGCCCAGTAGTACAGGGGCGATCCGTTATAGGTCACCTGAAGCGTGCCATCGGTGCGCTCCGCGGTACCAAATTCGCCATGCAGGTTCACGCCGGGGACAACCGCGTCAGCGCTTTCCACCGTCAGCGGGGGCCAGTTGGTGGCGCAGTCGTCGTAGCAGTTGCTCACACCCATCTCGTCGTTGTCGAAACGGTAGAGGGTCATTCCGGTAGGTCCGACAAGGATAGTACCAAGCTCGTCATCGTAAGAGGCATACGCCGTCGCAGGCGGCACAACCCACCATACGTTGCCGACGCGATGTCCGGTCGTATCGCCGGGCGCGTCGTCGCGATTCCAGTAGTACAGCGGAATGCCGTTGTAGGTCACCTGAAGCGCGCCATTATCCTCACGCTCAATCGTGCCCACTTCGCCGGGGATGCCCTCGGCAACCGTGATCGCATCGGCGCTTTCCACCGTCAGCGCGGGCCAGTTTTCAAGACACTGACCGGAACAAACCGAAGCGTCCAGCGGGTCGGGCGTGAACAGGTAGACCGTCATGCCGTCGGGACCGATCAGGTAATCGCCCAGTTCTTCCGAAGTGCCAAGACCCAGGGTGGGTCCCGCATCCTGTCCGAATGCCGGAATGGCAGCGAGCAAAACGCATATGAGAAGCACGATCATTCGCAGCTTAAACATGGTTCCTCCTCATGTAGACAGTATTTGAAAAACGGGGTGCGCACCCAGTCTACAGTAGTGATCGATGACGGTTTCCATTTTGGATTGAGGCTCTATAATTAAGATCTTAAAAAAGCTGTAAAAGTGGCTCTATGCGTCTCGCCTACATCGCCCTCGCCTGGACAAGCGGCATCCTCTTAGCCGCCAACAACCCCACTAACCCCGCCTTCTGGCTGGTGCTGGTGGGCATGTCGCTGGTCGTGGTCGCCCTCATGTCGCCCGATATGCGGCTGGCGGCGATCTGTCTGGTCGCCTTCACTCTTGGTGGACTGCGCATTTCGCTGTCGCCGCATGGCAGCGCGGTAGCGGCTTACAACAATCTCGGCGGGCTGACGATTGAAGGCATCGTCACCGAAGCGCCGGACGTGCGTGAATACGGTATTCTGCTGCGCGTCTCAGCGGAGTCCGTCACTCGCGCGGGGACGACAGCGCCAACCGGCGGTCTGGTGCTGGTGCGCGCCCCCTCAACCACCGACGCAACCTATGGCGACCGCGTTCGCGCCACCGGACTGCTGATCAGTCCGCAGGAATTCGACACCTTCTCGTATGCCGACTATCTCGCCCGCGCTGGCGTCTACAGCATTCTGACGCGCTCCAGCATCGAAGTGCTGTCCAGCGGGCATGGCAATCCCCTCTACAATTCGCTGATCGGCGTTCGATCCGGCGCATCCGACATCATTAACGAGGCGCTGCACGAACCTGCGGCGGGTTTGCTCAACGGGATGCTGCTGGGCGACGAGCGCAGCATCTCGCTAGATACCCGCGACGCCTTCGCCGCAACTGGGGCGGCGCATCTGCTGGCGATCAGCGGCTTCAACATGGTGGTGCTGGCGCGGGTGGTACTCGGACTGTTTCGCGGCTCCAGGAACAGGCGCGGGACAGCGGCGGCGCTGGTGGCGATTGCCGTGTATACCGCCCTCGTCGGCGCGACTCCGGCGGTGCTGCGCGCAGCCCTGATGAGCGCTCTGCTGGTGATGGGCGAAACACTACGCCGCAAAAGCTTCGTACCCGCTTCGCTGGCATTCGCCGCGCTCGTGCTGTCGCTGCACAACCCGCTGGTGCTGTGGGACGTTGGCTTCCAACTCAGCTTTTTCGCGACTCTGGGGCTGGCAATGTTCGCCACCCCCTTCACCAACGCGGTGAATTCCCTCAGCTATCGTGTCCTGCCAAACGCCGCCGCCGGGCTGCTGCGCGGCACTCTCAACGAGCCGTTCGCCGTCAGTCTGGCGGCGCAGGTGATGACGCTGCCGCTGACGGCGTTGTATTTCGGCAGCCTGTCGCTTGCCGCGCCGCTGGTGAACCTGCTGATCGTGCCGCTTCAGCCTGCGCTGCTCATCGCTGGCGGCGCGGCGGTGATGATCGCGCCGCTGTTCTTCCCGCTGGCGCAGGGACTGTTCTGGATCGTGCTGGTGCTCGTCTCCTGGACGGGGGATGTCGTTCGCTGGTTTGGGCGGATACCGAACGCGCAGACCGAATTTGGCGTTGATGCGCGGCTGGTGCTGCTGTTTTACGTGTTCGTGATAGGATGGGGAATGGCTCAGGCAACACAACCCGACTGGCTCATGCGGCTGGCGCGCTTCGTGCGCTCACATGCCGTCCTGACTTCGACGCTGCTGGCAGGGATTTGCACCGTCGCCTTAACCGGCGCAGTCGCGGTCAGCCGACCGGATGGGCTGCTACACGTCTGGATGCTGGACGTAGGCGGCAGCAACGCCATCTTCGCGCAAACGCCCGACGGCGCGCAGCTCCTGATCGACGGCGGCAGCTTTCCGGCGCGCCTGCTCACCGCGCTCGGCGACCGGATGCCGTTCAATGACCGCGAGATCGAGGTGATCGCCATCACCCAACCCGACGAGGCGAATTTCGCCGGGCTGCGCTCGGTGCTTGGGCGCTACAGCGCCGGAATCATCCTCACCAACGGGCAAGCCAATCTCGGTGAAGCGTGGGCGGAACTTCAGGAGGCAGTTGGCTCGACCGGACAAATCGCGGTTCGCGCAGGCTACACGATCACATCAGATGATGGCGTCACATTGGAAGTGCTGCACCCGCCGCAAGCCCCGGCGCTGGAAGACAATCTGAACGACGGCGCGATGGTGCTGCGGCTGAGCTTTGGCGAGGCGTCATTCCTGCTGACGTCTGATCTGAGCGAGAACGGACAGCAGGCGATGCTTGAGGCAGGGATAACGCCGCAGACAGCCATCCTACAGTTCCCACAGGGCGGCGCGGCGCTGGACGAGGCATTTCTGGCGGCGGTACAGCCGCAGGTAGTTGTCGTGCAAAGCGACAGCGCCAGCCATCGGGACAATGCCGACACGCTGGCGCTGCTGGAGAACATCCCCCGCTACCACACCGATGAAGGTGGTACCATTCACCTGTACACCGACGGGCGCGATCTCTGGGTGGTACAGGAACGACGCTAGCTGCGCTGTTCGATAAACCAGAACATGAAGAAGTACACCCCGCCGAATATGGCGGTCATAATCGCCGGGGCAACAACCTTGCCCTTCTTCTTCGCGCGTACCAGCCCCGCCGTCAATAACGGGAAGGTAAACATGATGATGTTGATGATCAGCATCCCGAATTCCTTCTTTTCAAGGATCGGGGGGCGCGCGGAAATGCTCAGCTTGGCGACCACCGCGCACAACATGACCGCGCCGATGAGCAGCGTCGGCACCAGGTTTTTGTCGGGCATGACCAGCATAGTAATGAGTGCGAAGATGAAAATGATGTACAGCAGAATCGTCCATCCCAACTGACCGGACTGGGGTCCGATCAGAAACAGGATATCTTGCAGGTTCAAGCCTTCCATAGAATGTAAGCTCCGTGTATGCGCGCCAAAAACCTTACCTGCTTTTATAGTAGCATATCCTTTGCCTGTGGTAGCATTATGGAAGGTCTAGTTGGATAAGCTATGCTTCGCACACGCTTTCAACCTGTAACCCGGCGCTTTGACCAATGGTGGACTCGGCAGAGTTCATCCACCCGCGCCCTGCCCGGTTATCTGTCGCACGCCTTCGCCAATTACTGGAGCTATGGATCGCGCCAGGCGGCAGCGCTGTCGTATTACGCGATCTTTTCGGTGTTTCCACTGTCGCTGCTGACCACCATCCTGATCAGCCAGATCGTCGGTCCCGTCTTCGCCGAGCAGCAGCTTACCCTGGCGCTCCAGCCGTTCCTGCCGCCTGCCAGCAGCGATACCCTGCTGCTGTTCCAGACCAACGTTCAGCAGGCGATTGAACAGGGCGGCTCGCTCACGGTGATCGCCATCCTGTTTCTGATATGGTCGGGACTGGGGCTGTTCTCCAACATCACCGCCGCGCTCGATTTCATCTTTCATGTGCCATCCAGCCGAAGCCTGTGGAGCCAGCGGCTGGTCGCCGCCATGATGGCGGTCGCGCTCATCGTGCTGCTGGTCACGTCGTTTGTCACCTCAGCGGTGATGGGGCTAATCTCGGCGCTGCTGTTCAACCCGCCCAACATCTGGATCAGCATTGGCACCTTCTTCCTGCCGCTGGGTCTGGATATGATGATCTTCGCGCTGTTGTTTCGCTACGTTCCGGCGCGGCGCGTCTATTGGGACGCGGTCTGGCCCGCTGCGATTGTAGGCGCGGTGGGCTGGGAAATCGCCAAAACGGGGTTTAGCTGGTTTCTGAACAACGTCGCCAATTACCAGTTTGTGTATGGGGCAATCGCCACCGGCATCATCCTGCTGTTCTGGGCGTATCTGATCGCCTCGATCTTCCTGCTGAGCGCTGAAATCTGCGCTCAGCTCAACGAGTGGCTGCTCGACCAGCACTGGCAGCACGAAGCGCAGCGTTTCCTGGAAGGCAAGGCAACGCCCCGCCTGTCGTCACAGGCGGCGGATGGTGATCCATCAGTTGATCTGGTGACGGCAGAATCGTCTATACCTGCTGAGACGCCGAAAAAGTGAACGCTTAGGAAACCTGAATCTGAACGCCCGGCGAACGCCAGCCGCCAAGCCGCACCAGGATGATCCCAAGCTGGATCAGCAGACCACCCACCCGCGCCGCCAGCCGCAGCCAGACCAGCGAAGAACCCCGCGCCGCGCTCCGAAGCCGCGCGCGTTCTGCCTGCCGCAGCATGTCCACGCGGCGCGTGGCAGCCAGCATGTAGGGATGATCGCAGCAGCCGAAAGTAGTCACACTCTTCATCGTTTGCCTGGACATGCAGCCTCCCGCCGACTCGGTCGCGCTGAACCGGTGTGCCTGTTCTGAGTACTGTTGGTTAACACGACCCGCTTCATGTATCTCTATATGTCCCAACTGTGCCAAAAAGTGAAACGGGCGTTCTAATCACCAATCCACCCTGCCCGCTGCCCACCTGCCAATAGGCAAACGAAATGATGTGGAGTAAACTTGTCCGGTAGAACGAGGAATGGAGTGAACTGTTGACCTACGTTCCGGAACTTGAACCGGATGACCGCATTGAGGCTATCCCTGTGACCGATGAGCGCAGCCTTGCGCGCCGCATCGCGCTTCAGGTGCTTTATGAGGTAGACAGCGCCCACCACGACGTGAACGAAGTCCTGACGATGCACCTGCAAGCCAGCCAGCCAAGCAAAAAGGTAGCCCGCTACGCCCAGTTTCTGGTCACCGGCGTTCTGAAACACGCGGCAGCCCAGGATGACGTCATTCGCCAGTTCGCGCCGGAATGGCCCCTGGATCAGATTGCGATTATCGACCGCAATATTCTCCGCATGGCGATCTTCGAGTTCGCCATTGAAAGACGCACGCCGGTTGGCGTCGCCATTGATGAAGCCGTGAACCTGGCAAAAATCTTTGGCTCAGATGGCTCTCCGAGCTTCGTGAACGGTGTTCTGGGCACGCTGGCAGATGATGAGACCATCATTCAACAGCTTCACAAGCCAGACGAGGAAGTGCTATGACTCCGCGCATCAAGCTGCCCCGCAGAATCTTTCGCCGCCAACCGCCAAGCCTGATGCCGGGAGAAACCCAGGAAGAACACGAGCTTCGGATGTCGCTGCTGGAGCATCTGGATGAGCTGCGAAGCCGCCTGTTCAAGATCGCGCTCGCCCTGGTGTTTGGCACCATCGCCGGGACGTTTTTCGCGTCGCCGGTGCTGGAATTCCTGAAAAGTCCGTATGGCGACCAGCCGTTCACGGCGTTGGGACCCACCGATTCGATTGTCTCGTACTTTCGCGTTTCGCTGATGCTCGGCGCGATCATCGCCATTCCGGTGATCACCTACCAGATCATGCGCTTCATCCTGCCGGGATTGACGCCGAAGGAATCGCGCATGGTGCTGCTGTCGCTGCCCGCGATCACGCTGCTGTTTCTTCTTGGCGTCGTGTTCACCTGGTTTCTGCTGATCCCCCCGGCGATTAACTTCTTTTCCGGCTTTCAGCCAGAATTGTTTGAGAACTTCTGGACGGCAGACCGTTACCTGGGCTTCGTCACAGCGCTGATCTTCTGGATGGGCGTTGCCTTTGAGACGCCGCTGATCGCTTTCGTGGTGTCCCTGCTCGGCATGATCACCGCCCGTTCACTCGTCAGAAACTGGCGAATCGCCATCGTTGGGGCGTCGGTCGCCGCCGCCCTCATCACGCCGACTGTTGACCCGGTCAACATGATGCTGGTGATGGGTCCCCTGCTGGCGCTGTATGTGCTCAGCATTCTGATGGCTTCTATTGGATCTCGTATCAACCGCGCAGGAACGCCCGAAGAATGACAACAAAAACCTCAATACGTATTTACGGCGTGCCAATGGATTTGGGACAGAAGCGGCGCGGGGTCGATATGGGTCCCAGCGCTATCCGCTATGCCGGATTACAGCGCCGCCTGGAAAGCCTCGGTTACTCCGTCATCGATGGCGGCAACATCAACGCGCCAGTGGTCGAACAGATCGATGAAAGCAACCGCGCTCCGGGCAATGGCTTGGCGCACAATGTACCGAGTATTACCGGCGTCTGCGGCTTGGTCTACGAACACATGAAAGCGGCAATGGGCGCGAACGAAACCGTCATCTTTCTTGGCGGCGATCACAGCATCGCTATCGGCACTGTCGCGGCGGCAGTTGAACAGCATCAGCGCGTCGGCGTCCTGTGGATTGACGCTCATGGCGACTTCAACACGCCCGCTACCACGCCTTCCGGCAATGTCCACGGAATGGTCGTCACCTCACTAATGGGGTTGGGTCCCATCAGCATTGGTAAGCAGCAGTTGGACCCGCGCCAGGTGGCGATGATCGGCATACGCGATCTGGACGCGCAGGAAAAAATCGCCCTCAGCAGCAGCGGCATCAAGGTGCTGACCATGCGCGATATTGACGAAAACGGTATGGCAAATGCGGTGCGGATGGCTTTTGACGCTCTGGGCGATGTGGACGCGCTCCACGTCAGCCTCGATATGGACTCGCTCGATCCGCAGTTCGCCAGCGGCGTTGGCACGCCTGTACCCGGCGGGCTTACCTACCGGGAAGCGCATCTGCTGATGGAAATTCTCTCCGATGATGGGCGGGTGCGATCACTGGATATCGTCGAAGTCAACCCCATCCTCGATATCGGCAACCGAACCGCCGAGGTCGCCGTCGAACTCGTCGCCAGCCTGTTCGGGCAGCGCATCCTCTAGCCCAAGCTCAACGTCGGCAGCCGCTGCCGCGCCCATCTTTGCCTGTTCGCGGCGGCGGCGCAGCACCTTCGACTTCAACTGCCCGCATCCAGCGTCAATGTCGATGCCACGGCGCACGCGAACAGTCGCCGGAATGCCATGTTCCGCCAGAACGGCGATAAAGGTTTCGACCCTGCCCGCCGCCGAAGGTCCGCCGTGATAGCCGGTGGTGGGGTTCAGCGGAATAACGTTGACGTGACACTTTAACCCGTGCAGCAGCCGACCGAGCGCCAGCGCCTGCTCTGGCGTATCGTTTTCTCCCTGAATCAGCGTCCATTCGAAGCTAACCCGCCGACCGGTCATATCGACGTAGTAGTGGCAGGCATTCACCAATTCCTTCAGCGACCAGCGCCGGTTGACCGGCAGCAGCGTGTCGCGCTCGGAGTCGGTCGCCGCGTGCAGGCTGACCGCCAGCTTGACCTGCAAGCCCTCGTCAGCAAAGCGGCGAATCATCGGCACCAGCCCCACGGTGCTGACCGTGATATGGCGCGCGCCGATGCCGAGGTCGGACATCAGACGGCGCACCGCCTCAATCGAGGCGTCATAGTTGTGAAACGGCTCGCCCATTCCCATAAAGACGACGTTGCTCAAACGCTCTCCCCGCGCTTCGAGATCGCGGGCAAAATACAGCGCCTGCTCGAAAATCTCGTCGCTGGTCAGATGGCGGCTGAAGCCCATCTGCCCGGTCGCGCAGAAGACGCAGCCCATCGCGCAGCCCGCCTGTGAGGATATACAGGCGGTACGCCGTTCGTCGTCATACTCCATCAGCACCGATTCGATCAACTGCCCGTCAGGCAGGCGATACAACCGCTTGATCGTCCCGTCGATGCTCGTCTCTTCCGCTTCCAGTTCCAGGCTGCCAAGAGCCGCTTCTTTCTTCAGACGCTCGCGCAGCGGCAAAGGAAGATTGCGCATATCGTCAAAGTTTCGCACGCGGCTGTCATACAGCCACGACCACACCTGTCTGGCGCGAAAGCGCGGCTCGTCCCAACTCTCGAGCAGCGCTTCCAGTTCGTTCATGGTCAAGCCATACAAATCAATCATCGTCTACCCATTCGACTAGAGATAACCACTAAGACACCTATCAACAGCAGCGCCACTACTACCAAACCTGCCTGAGCGCCCGGCGTCTCCAGCAGTGTATTGGTACTGTCCGCCGCTGGCGTGGGCGTGAGTATCGGCGGGCGCGGCGTCACCGTGGGCGGCTCTGGCGTGGGCGTGGGCGGCGTGGTGATTGTCGGATACGGCGTCGGCGACAGCACGCCGGTCACCGAAGGCGTCACCGATGGGGTGAGCGTCGGCGTTGGCGTCTCCGTTCGCGTTGGTAGTGGTGTCTGCGTTCGCGTGGCGGTGGGAGTCGCAGGCTGATACGGCGTTATTCCGTAGACCGACCGGGCGCGCTCGCTGAAGATCCAGCCCTGCCATGACGGGATCAGCGATTCTACCGGTTCGACTGTGAATTCGGCGTAGCTGTCGGCGAACGTTTCGCCTGAGCCGAGGCTGCGCGCCAGCCTGTAGACGCCCTCTAAGCCGCCCAACTCGACCATGTATAACACCATGCCATAGCTCTGCGCCATCCATATCTGAGCGCGTTCGGCATCGTCAGGCGGAGCAGCGTCCATTGCCGCCAGCGTAAACAGACGGTTGGTACGTGCCGCGTTGAGCGCAGTTGGCAGCAGGTCAGATTTCAGCGCGGGCGCGTACAGTTGTTCCAAGCCGGCGGCAAACCAGCGCGGCACGTCAGCGCCCTGCCACAGCGGCTGGTAGAACGCCCGCATCATGACGGCAGCCGCCTGCCCTTCAACATCAGCGTCGGGAAGGCGCTGCATGACCGTGTAGCCACTGTCCCGGTACACACGCTCGGCAAACTCAGGGCGACATTCCACCGCCATCCCCGAAACCAATGCGACGGCGACCGTTTCATCACGCCCGTTCTCTGTCTGCCGGACGAGGCATCCGGGCGAAACCGACTCGTCGTAAATCATCAGCTTCACGTCGGGCGCAGCGCCGGATGTTTCCGCCAGCAGCGCATAAATCGAACCCAGCCCTCGCACCAACCCGGTCGGCACTTCTCGCGCCGCCGTGACCGTCAGCCCACCATCCGCCTCAGTGCTGGTAATCCAGACCACGCGCGGGTCGGTGAAGATAAGTGAACTTTCAAGCACGGCGGTTTCGCCGTCCAGCGCCTGAATCTTCCATCCGTAATCGATCTGGGTGAACAGCGGTGGGAAAGCGTCGTCGGGCACATCCCAGATGTATTCAAAATGGGTATGCCCTGCCCCGCTGACCGTCAGCTCGTCCATTTGAAGCGCCAGTTCCAGCGGCTCGGCATCCGCCATGTTCAGCGTCAGGCGAAGGGTATCGGTGTCCAGATCGCTTAACGGGCGAGACAGGCTAAACTGAAAGCGTATCGCTTCGGGGAACATGACCTCGGCAGCACCGTCCATGGCGAAGCCTTCCAGCGTTGGCGCAGGAGTCGGCGGCGTGGTCGGAATGGGCGTCGGTGTCCGGCTTGGCGTTTCGGTCTTGGTCACCATGGGCGTAGTGGACTCGGCGGCTGTGATGGTGGGAGTCGGAGACTGCTGTGCCAGGGCAAGGCGGGTAGTTAGCAGGATGATCAGGAGCAGCAGGATCGTTCGCATCGGTTAGCCACCTACCGCAGCGCCAAACAGGATTGGCACCGCCAGCAAGACGAAGTTATAGACGAAATGCCCAATAATGGACGCGGTAGTGCTGTGCCGCTGGCGTACCCATCCCAGCACCAGCGCGACGACGAAGATGGTGAGCGCGGCGGGTGTCAGCGTGTACTGAGTATGCAGCACCGTGAAGAAGATGCTGGTCAGCCACAGCCCAAAAACCGGCTGAAGCGCCCCACGAAACAGGATTTCCTCACCAACCGACGAGAATAACGCCAGCAGCAGCGCCAGCGGCAGCGTGTTAAATGCCCTGGCAATCTGTTCTGAGGCGGCGGTCTGATCCTCAAACAATTCAGGCGATACCGTCGCCGCCCAGACCACGCTGACGATCAGGACGAAGCCGTACATCGCCAGCCCGGCGCTGATTCCGGCGCGGATATCCCCGGCAGTAGGCGCGCGCAGCCCAAGCCGCGCCAGCGCCTGCTGTGGAGTTCGGCGCAGAAATAAGCCGATACCGAGAAACGCCAGCGCCAGCCACAGCACCTGATTGAACACGGTATCGCCCAGCGAGATTCCGGTTGTCTCGATGCTTTCAGCCAAGCCGGAAAGACCGCCGCTGATGACAAGCTGACCGAGCGTGAAGGTGGTGATCGCCAGCGACAGCACGACGGCGGTGGTATGGACAATTGAGTCAGGATTGTAGCTCACCTGGTCGCCGACGAGGTGTTTGAATCGCTGTCGCGCTTCCGGCGCGCTGATCATGGCAAACGCGACCAGCGATAACATCATCGAGACGAAGAAGTAAATCAAAGCGCCGACCGGGCTGATTTCTGGAACGGCGGCGTCCGTTTCCCCGGCAATTGGCATCAGTGCAAGCTGTAAGGTCGTCAGGGCATTGAGCGCCAGCATCGCGAGCACGCCGTACAACAGATAGCGCACCAGCGAAGCCCGTCCGCCCGTGACCTGCTCATAATTCGCCATGTAGATAGTCACACCGAAGTAACCCAATGCCGTGATGATGAAGATGAGGTTGTATAAGTCCATGTAGTGTGCTGGTGCCGTTGTAAATAAGTCGACATCATTATACACGTTCGGGCGTCAAATTCGTCTGTCTCGGCTTGACCGCCCCTGGACAGTATGCTAGAATGAACCGCAGTTGCCCCTTAACATGGAGGGATGGCCGAGTGGTTTAAGGCGGTGGTCTTGAAAACCTCTGTGTCGCCTTGCGGCACCGTGGGTTCGAATCCCACTCCCTCCGCTTGGTCGCAACAATTTGGGGAGATGCCAGAGTGGACGATTGGGGCCGCCTGCTAAGCGGTTATACGAGGGTAACCTCGTATCGCAGGTTCGAATCCTGTTCTCCCCGCAGCATAAGACCCAATCCGAACATTGGGTTTTACGAGAACCGGTAGTAGCCTTAGCGCTGCCGGTTTTCGTTTTCTTGCTGCTGGAAGACCCTCTTACCTGACCGCCACGTACTTGATGCGAAATATGATTCAAGTATGCAAACGGTGCGCGCAGTTCCAACTTCACCTTTCCTGCCGGGTTGACAACAACCCGCTCGACCATCTGATGTAACAGTTCTTTCTGGTCACTGCGCTCAAGTGAATTATACACGATTGCAACTTGTGAAATAATTGCAAGGGCAGTATCGAGATTAGTAATGTGTGTTTCGCTTTGATATTGCAATGCTTCCAAACTGGAGCGCAAGGTCTGACGGCGATCCTGCCATTCACGCCATAGATTCTCCCAGACACTCTCCGTAATTTTACCCGCCACATAAAGGCGGAGCGCCCGTGCTTCTTCCTCATCAATCGCCTTAAGCGCAGTTTCCAGCCGCAATCGCTCATCCGGGCGTAGGTGTCCCAACACTTCAGCAAGGTCCTGGGTATAGCGCAGCCGTATCGAGGGAATGTGGTCAGGATCAACCTGAATATTTGCCAACTCACGCACAAGCTGTCCATCAATATCATCGCACAGAAAATTGATGTTGCTTCGCGGGACACAATAGTAAGACGTTCCGCCACCGGGACGACTGGCGTTGGACGTTGATCCTGTCAGCTTGACCAGACCGCGCTTATCCCGATAGTCGTAATAGATTAAGCCTTTCAATAGATAGTCATGTTTGCGCCGCACCACGCGATGCTGATGCCGCTTTTCAAGGATCGCAAGACCCCGCTCAAATTCTTCTGTTGTGACAATCGCTTCCCAATTGCCGCGCACAGTTTTGGGAGGCACATTCCCTGCTTTGCTGGTAAGCCAGCCCGCATATGCCCAATTATGAAAGATTGCCGACAGCGTATTAGTATTCGCCCTACGCTGCCCGTTCTTCTTGATTTCGATGAACGGACGCCCGCTGCGATAACGATAGCCACGTGCGTGCAATTCCTCGCAAATGCCTTCCAGGGTGAGCTTATCTTGCAACAGCAAATCAAAGGCATAGCGGATAATCGACGCACGTTCTGGGTCTTGCTCGATCCAAGTCTCATGCCGTCCGGTGAGTTTCTTGGCTTCTCCCGTCACTTTCCCCTCGACATTGATATACCCATCGGGAGCATAGTTCGGAAAACCACCTGCCGCTCGCTTCGCTTGCAGCCCGCCTTTTACGCGAATACCTAACAGTGTCGATTCGCGGCGTGCTAAGGTGAACGAGAGCGCGACGATCACCCGATCATCGGGATCTTGTGGGTCAAGATCGGGAGAATTCGCAAAGCGTACCGCAATCCCGAACTCATGCAGCTCATCAATCGCACGCAGCGCTTCCGTGTCGTTCCGCCCAAAGCGATCGGCGCGTTCGACAATCACATGCGAGAACTTACCCGCACGAGCATCCTCCAGCATCCGTTGATAACCTTCACGTTTCGGTGTTGTTCCCGTCAAAACATCGATGTACTCGCCGAAAATTGGCATTGTCGAGTGTTCGAGGACGTTTTTTTCGATGGTGAACTTTTGACGCGCACGCGACATCTCCGGTTTTTGATTTTCATCACTGCTGGTGCGCAGATACACCGCCCACCCCGGCTGAGGTGGGACGGGTATACGCTTCTTCCTTTTTTCGTATGGCATAGCCTATCAACCTTGATCACATCTGCTGCTGATCATCAGTCCCACAATACTCGATTTCTTTCGAGTCAGGATTTTCACACCCATTTTTCGCAATAGAGTGGTCTGTCTTAGCAGTGTGACGGGTCAGCAGCTCAGCGACTTTGAACACTCGCTTTACCATCACTGCGGTATCAACTGGTGATGCTTCAATGACTCGAGGCGTGTCTGCTGTCATGCGGATTCTCCTAATACGAATAGTTCATCGACTGACTGAGTGGTATCGTGTATCCACTCGGTCGCGCCGCCATCACATGAATAGCCGCTCAAGCAGCGGTGTTCGTTTGCCGATACCATGAGCAGCGCCTGTCTTTCAGGAGGGCAAACGGGACAGCGCCAGAGTCCAGCGTACGCACTGGCTGCCAGCGGCTTACCCAGGTGCTGTTCGACCAGCTTCCGCAGATCGCGGGTCAAAGGTTCACTGTGCTTCATGGGGTCGTCTCCTTCTGCAACTTGACCGCCTTCAGCTCGTGTTCATGTTCGGTCACGGCTTGCTTGACCAGCGTATAGATGAGGTTGGCGAGTGGGCGGTCTTCTTCGTCCGCCCACAGCTCCAGCTTGTCGTAAAGTGACTGCGGCAGCCGAAAAGCGATGCGGGCTGCAAATGGGGTTTCACGCTTCATCTGTCTCCTCTTGGTGACTCAATGTGTCCCAAGCGTAGCCCGATACTTTCCACGCAGAATGCAATTCTGTACCACCAGCGTGATTTATTTTTGATTGCGGGTGTCAAAAAATGGCGAGGGTGAGAATTTTTGACATGCAAGCGTGATAATTTTTCACTCTATTTTGGGAATTGAATGGAAAATTTTTACATCACGATTTTCTCAACAAAAAACTAGAAATTTTTTGTCATCCGTTCTCCTTCAAGGGCAATAGAATGAGGCAAGCCAGTCAAACACAAAGGAATAGTGAACGAGAGGTCCCACAATGCGTCCAATCAAAATGGTTTTTATCTCGACCAACGTGCTGACACGGGGCGGTGTCGCCCAAATCGTCGCTCATGCAAACCCACCGATAGAGATCGTCGGCGCTTTCGCCGATTTTCAAGCGGTCTATCGATACGCCAGCCAGAATATCGTTGATGTCGTCCTGATTGATGAAGCCCTGCCGCTACATACTAACCTGCTGCACGAAGTCAAAATCCTGTATCGGGAATGCGTCGGGGTGACGATCATTGTCATCCTGCAACGCCCTATCGCCAGTCTAGTGCAGCGGCTTCTTGAGCACGGCGTTCGTGGGATTCTTCACAAAAATGACAATTTAGAGCACTATCTCATGCAAGCCATTATCTGGGGAAAACAGCGCGGCATTCATCTCTCGCCGGGTGTCTCTCATTTTGTAGACACACAGCGAAACTTACCGGTCGCGCTCAATCAGCGCGATCTCGACGTTCTCAAGCTGCTGGCAGAGGGGTTGGCTCCGAAGGAAATCGCGGTCGCGTTAGGGATCGGGGGCAATACCGTCTATCGCATTCTTCGTCGGCTTCGAGATACATTGAACGCCCAGAATAATGCGCATCTTGTCACCATCACTTATGAGACGAAACTGATTCATTCACAATAGCGGTGGTGCGTTGACGCTTACACAGGGTTGGTTGATGACCGCAAGCCGTCGATGATCAGCCGCGTGATTTCGTCACGACTTAAGGTGGTTCCTTTCAGCCAATACACATCCCAATCGACACTGCTATTGATTTTAAGCGCTTCGATGAGTCCATCGTAGTCGATGTGGTCCAGTTTCGATAACGGCAGCTTGTAGGTTTCGCGCAACGTATGAGCAGCGCCGCAAAGCTGAACAGCGCGTTCCGTCTGGTTTTGCATCGCAAAATTCGCCGCAAATTCTTCCAGCACGGCAGCCAATACACTTTTGTTGTCCCGTTTCAGGCTCAGGCTTAGACCGCGCTCAAGGTATTCCCCGGCGGCAGCAGGATTCCCCTCACAGCGCGATAATTTCCCCAGTGCCACATACACCCATGGCGTAAAAGCGGGTTGATTGAGCTGCTGGCACAGATAGAGCGCTTCGCCAAGCAATATCCGCGACTGCGGTAAATTCCCCTGATAGAGATGGGCAAGTCCAATCGCCATCGTTGGCCAGATACTCAAATTGATGAGTCCCAGTTCTTTACACAGGGTAAGACAGTCCTCTAGCTTACTCGCAGCACTATCGAAATCCGCCTGATACAGGGCAATCCAACTGTCACAGGTTAGTGCCAGCGCCATACCGATCACATCGCCTGAACGATGGTGCAGTTCCAGACTTTTATCGATCAGGGTTTGTGCAGCATGGTACTCGCCCTGAAGCAGCTCGGCCCAACTCAGTCCGGTCAATGCCCATGCCATGCCTTGTTCATTATTCAACGCTTCCCACAAAGCGAGGTTTTCGCTGTAGGCAGATTGCGCTTTCTCAGATTCTCCCCGATAAATCGCCAGCATCCCTAAATTGTTGAGCGCCAGCGCCACGCCAAGGACATTATTCTGTTCGCATGTCATCTTTAACGCTTGTTCAGAGAGCGCTTGCCCTTCCTCAAAATCGCCTTGACTGACTAACGCCGAACCTAACGTCACTAAAACGTTCGCCGTTCCTCCCGCATCTCCCAAGTCTTCATAGAGCCGCAGGCTCTCTCGATACAAGCCCTGACTAACCCGATCTTCGCTTAACCAACCCGACAATCCACCGGCACAATACAGCGCATAGGCGCGCAGTGGGGTTGCGATGTCAGAAGGGATCGCCAACGCTTCGATAAAATTTTGTTGACCCTCTCTAAGATTGCCTGCCCTTAACCACAGTTCATACATACCGACGCAGAGACGCAGGGCAGGTTCACTGACCTTGTTTGCGATTGTCCAGCGCAGGGCGGCACGCAAATTCCCCAGTTCCAGCGTGAGCAGGGTGTACTTTTGTTCAGAGGGTGACTGGTTAAGCGCTTCCAGAAGCTGGATATAGTATGCCGCATGACGCTGGTTGAGATGGTCCGCGTGCGCTGTTTCGATGAGTCCACCCGCGAACTCCCGAAATGAACCGAGCATGACATAGCGGAGTTCGTCTCGATTCCCATCCCATTGTGAGGTGATGAGACTTTTATTGAGCAGCGACGTCAGCTCAATGCCAACACGATTGTGGGGTAGGGTCTCCTCAGTGCAAATCGATTCGGCAGCCACCAAAGTAAAGCTGCCATTGAAAACGCTTAAAGCGATGAACAGCCTGCTTTCTCTGGCGTTTAAGCGCTGAAAACTCCAATCAATGGTCGCCTGCAAGGTTTGATGGCGCGAGGGAAGATTCGCTTGTCCCCCAACCAACACGCTCAAGCGGCTGCTCAGTCGCTTCAATAAGGCGGCGGGCGCAATGGTTTTACTCGTCACCGCCGCCAGTTCGATGGCAAGCGGCAGACCATCGAGCTGCTCACAAATTTGCTGGACAATCGGAAGGTTTTCGTCAGTGAGCAGGAAGTGGGGGTTTACCAGCTGGGCGCGGGCTTCAAAGAGCTGAACGGCATCGCTCGTCGCGGTATCGGACTGACTCCATAACAGCGGCGGCACATCGTAGTTGTGCTCTCCATAGAGGTGGAGTTTTTCCCGGCTGGTAATCAGAAATTTGATGTCCGGTACCGCGGAGAGGATTTCGAGTAGATGACTCGACGACTGAATAACATGTTCAAGGTTATCCAGAACTACTAACACCTGTTTATCTTGCAGGTAGCGTTTCAGGATTGTGAGGAGGTTCTCTCCTGCTTTTTCCCGAATCCCAAAACCCTGGGCAATCGCGCTGACGACAAAATCGGGGTTATCCACCGGCACGAGATCAACGAAATGAATGCCATCAGTGAAGCATTGCATCTCGCGGAAGCGTGCAGCGAGTTTAAGCGCAAGCCGCGTTTTACCGATCCCACCCGGGCCAGTGAGTGACAACAGGCGCACATCCTGTTTTAGTAATAATTGCTCTAAAAAGACAATTTCTGGTTCACGACCGATAAACGAGGTCAAAGGGATAGGCAAATGAGTTTGGAGTAGGGAACTCGAGCTTGGAGTAGTGAGCGTTGATGTTGTCTCGATGGCTTCAACCCACCGGTAGCCAACCCCCGGAACGGTGATGAGATACTGCGGATGATCCGGATGATCTTCAAGCTTTTTCCGCAGCTTACCGATATAGATGTAAAGGTAATTGCTTTCCTTTTCATAGGCATCCCCCCACGCTTTTTGCAGCAGATGTTTATGGGTTAATGCCTGATTTTTATGCTGCAACAGCTCCCGTAAAAGCGACCGTTCTGTGGGGGACAGATCGATAAACCGACCATCTTTGCGCACCTGGAACGTATCCCAATCGATGTCGAACCGCGATTGATTTGAGTTCATTCCATAGATCACCTTCTACCTATCGGCAAATTTTAAGATTATTTTTGGACGCATGAGAACGCACATCCCTTACACTGAAAGCATTCGTAAGGGATGTTTATCACTAATAGGGAGAGAAAATGTATCTATACATCTATAAACGTATGGTCGCTTTGAGCATCATCTTGCTCGTTATAGGTGTGCTGCCCATTTCAGCACAACAAGGCGAAACCAAAGGGGTCGATTGCCCATCCGCTGTACTCACTACCACCTTTGCTGCGCCGCCATCCGGTATGGCAAATTTCAGGACGGTCCGGCTTGACGAGCAGTGCAACCTCATCGAAGGACCTGTGCTGACGGTATCGGTTGAGCAACTGCCGCCCATTGCTATGGATCGACAAGCACGGAGTATGCAATTCGAAACGATCGCTGCTGGCGACGTGAATGCCCGTCAAGCAACGATGACGAGAACATATCACACAGAGCAGAGCGTTCGGGATATTGTCGGGATTACGTTAAATCAGCTCTACAGCAATATCACGTTCGCCTACAATGGCTACATGATTACCAGCTTTAACGCAGGCGGCGGAACCAGTTCCCATGGCGAAAACATGCCACCCTCCTGCGGTCCCGGCTGGAATCTCACGAATGGTTTCAACGCCCATATCGGTGGCGGTGTGGGGATGTATTCTGCTGATTTCCTCCAGTATGGTGAGTTCGGTTATCGCGGGCTTTTTGACTGCTCCGGCAACAGTTACTACAACCGGCTCAGCAACCACACCAGCATTTACGCCAATGGCACAGGAACATGCCAGTTCACCCAGAATTACCGCACCTGGAGTTCGCTGTGGTACTGGACAATGGCCTGTTATTAGGTGGAGATCATTATGCGAGAGAATCGTGCTTCCTTATTTGCAATTGCAGGCGGGTTGTTGCATATCGTCCTGGCTGGCAGCTTGCTCTTTCTGCCGGTATTCGCGACTTGCTTCCCGCAGGGGCAGGAGATGGTGTGTGAGCGCCAAACCTATCTACAGCAAGGTGGCAATCTCATCGGTTTGGGGTTTCTCCTGCTGATGATCGTGGTTGGCCTGATCGCTATCCTCAGCACACGGCTTGAAAACCCATCCCAGGTGCGCCGCTTACGGTGGTTGGCTGTCGTCGTAACCGTAGGCTTTACCATTATCGGCGCGTGGGGTATCGGCTTGTTCTTCATCCCCGGCGGACTCCTGCTGCTGCTCTCCGCGCTCCTGTACGCCCCAGATAGCTTCAATCCACGCGAGATATAACGTCGTTTTTGCAAATTTGTGACACGGGTATGGAAAATTCTCCCATCCGTGTCATTTTTTGTGGTCAGGATGGTAAAAAGTGACACACCGGATGCGGGTTGCTGCGTTACGCTGTACAGAAAAAGCGGGCGTAAAACCAGATGACAACTCGTATTTTAATCGGAGAGAGCAACAGCCTGACCGTATTCGGCGCGAAAACACTGCTTGAAAAGCGTGCCAATACTGAAATCGTCCACGCCGAAAATGGCACCGTTCTGATTGAAGTGGCGAAAACCCTTCAACCAGACCTCATCCTACTGGGAGATCGCTTTGATCCGCTCATCGATACTTTAGCGCTGGTCGAGCAGATGCTTTATGCCGCGCCATCGGCGCGCATCATCGTGATGGGAACCTCCATCGATGGACTGGTCATCCGTGACCTGTTTACGATGGGGGTGTGCGGTTACCTGGCGGCAGGGGATGATCTCTCCTCCTGCCTGCTGACCGCGCTTGACGTGGTACTGCGCGAATATCCCTATCTATCGCCAACGGCGAATGCGGAGTATCTGCTCACCATGCAGGGGAGCAATCGCGATTGGCAGCTTGATCCTGAAGCGCGTGCCATTCTGCGTTTGCTGGCGAGTGGCTGCACCGCGCGTGAGATCGCCGCCCGCTTGCACCTGAAGCTGCGCCGCGTCTATTGGGTGACGGAGAAGATGCGTGCCCGCTTTGGTGCGGCGACCAACGAACACCTGATCAGCCTGGCGACAGCCGAAGGTTTTACCGGTTTTCCAGACTAACCGGAATCCTCCATCCAACAGCCGGAATCCTCCCAACCGCAAACCGGAATCCTTCAGAAGGTGCAGCACTCCATTTTGCTACGCTGAACACAGCGTCTATCAATCAGGAGTGACACTATGCGCCGACTGGTGCTGTCCATGCTGGCAGCGCTCTGCCTGACGGCATGGGCAGCTGCCTTCTTTTTACTGCGTTCGCAATCTGATTCGGGTGAGATTGATTTGCCAACCCTGATGGTGCTGCCGTCGCTGACATCGACGGATACGCCAGCGCCGACCCTGCCATCTACGCTCACACCTACACCTACTGCCACATCCACGACAACACCGACCGAAACACCGCTGCCAACGATCATACCGACACTGAGCGAGCGCGTATTGACCTTCACCGTCATCATGCCCGGTGTCGTCGTGCCACCGAGACCGACCGACTACCCGTATGGCACAACGCTGCTCTACGAGCCGCCGCAGCCTGTCGAACCGCTGCCGGATGCGACCGATACCGCGCCGCCCTTCTTCGGGTGGTACAGCTTCGAGTCGGACTACCCGATGGTGCAGTATGCCCCGCCCTGGACACCGCGCCTGTCGCAGTTTGCCAGTCGCGGGCAGTATCACCGGACGGAAACCGCCTACAGCACGGCATCATTCATATTTGAGGGTGAAGGGCTGCGCGTGCGCTACGTCGCGGCGCAGAATATGGGCATGTTCGAGATCGTCGTCGATGGCATCGTCATCGACACCATCGATGCCTACGCCGATGGGCTGGCGTTCCCGACTACCGCTGTCTACTTCGTTGGCAATGGTGTTCATCGTCTGGAGATACGCGCCATCGGGCGAAAGCACAGCGCCAGCGAAGGGTATGTTGTCGGACTGGATGCGATCCACATTTGGCGCGGCGATGCCAACACGCTGATTATTCCGCCGCCTGCACTGACGTTCACACCAACCCTATCGCCTCAGCCCGCTGCCCGTATTCAATTGGTCGGTGCGCCGCCGACGGTGCAGCCCACCGGCACACCGATCCCGCCGCGTATCATCACGGCGGAAGTCGTCATCGCCTACGACGAGAACGGCAACCGCACCGTTGATCCGGCAGAAGGGGTCGCAGGGATTTCCGTCCGCGTGGTCGAGATGAATACCAACCGCGTCATCGCCAGCGGCTTCACCGATGAACGCGGCTATGTCGCCTTCGAGGTGGTCACGGACGCACCCGCGCAGATCGTCGTCCCCTACTTCGGCAGGGCATGGACACTGCAACGCGGCAACAACAGCGCCGCTCCCGCCTACACCCTCCTGCTCACACCGGGCAACCAACCCGGCTTGATCCCCTAGAGGAACCGATGAAGAAATCACTTTTGTATCTCCCCGTGCTGTTGGGATTGGCGGCGCTGGCGTGTTCCGGGACGCTGACGGGTCTTGTCAGCCCGCCGGTCTATGTCTGTCCAACACCGATAGTCAATACGCCCGTGCCGCTGCCGACCCTGCCGCCTGTTCCCGGCTATCCAACGCTCATTCCCTTCCCGACCGCACTGCCGCCGCCGACCGTGACACCTTACGCGATTCGCCCGCCGGATGCGTTCTATCGTGGTGACGCGGTCTTCACCCGCAGTCCGCAATCGGCGCGTTTTCGGCTGATGAACGTTTACGCGGTCAACACACCAGTTGGAAGAACTGCTGCCGTGTGGGAAATCGAGATCAGGAACCTGAGCGGTAGCGTATACGACGTATTTCCCGCCTACCAGAGTTACGTCAGTCAGCTGGTCGGCGGCGCAGCCGGGATATGGGGCGCGACAGCAGATGCGGCTGTCGACGCCGGGCTGTCCGTGGTTTATGAAGCCGTCGCGCTCGCGCCGGGTGAAACGCGCACCTTCACCCTCGCCGGATTCATTCCCTACGGGACCGCGCCGGATCGCGTGACCTTCATGCTTGATCCCAATATGCGCCCGACCCCACCGCCGCGTCTGCCGGGCAGTAACGCGCTGGTCTGGCGAACCGAAACCAATCCGTCCTGCGGCGGCACGATTGCCGACCCGCCTGCGGGCGTGCTGCCCCCGCCCTGATGTATTGAAAAGGAATGATGTGCGATGCCAATCATCGACGATATCCTGAACGGACTGCAAATCCAGATCGATACCCTCTGGTACAACCTGCTCTTTTCACTGGCAGGGTTAGGGTGGAGCCTGGAGCGTGCCTTCCTGATGATGGGGTACACCATCGAGCTGATGAATCAGTGGCTGGTGGAGAACGCCTTCACGCCGCTGATCGCCCAGACGAATGCCAGCTTGCAGGTCGCGGTAAGCATGGCGTTCATCGTCGCGCTGCTCGTTTTGGGCGTGACCTATCTGCTAGCGGCGTTCGCGCGGATGCGGATTGTTGAACCGAAGAACGCCATCGCCTGGTATCTGGCTGGGGCGTTGTTCTTCGCGTTAGGACCGAGCCTGTATCAGGGGATGAGCGATTTTCGCCGCACGCTGGCGAGCGCCTTCTACGCCAGCAGCTTGAGCGGCTTGTCCGGCGCGACCGGTTCGGCGTTTGACTCGCTTGGGGACGTAGACAGCAGCGATATGGGGATTCTGACGCTGTGCGACAACTTCGGCTCGTACATGCCGACCTGGAACTACACGCTCGATGGGTTGGACGTGGCACTAGCGTATCTGCGCGCTGACGGCATCGACCTGATGGGCTACCCATCCACGCCGCGCGATCCACTGTGTCAACCGCACACGCCCGATCCGGCAACCGGACTCTGGACGGCAGGTATTGTGCCGTGGGAATGGCGGCGACCCGGATCGTTCTTCGCCAACGACCGCGATCCGGTCTTTTTCTCGATCATGACACCCCTCGAACGCGCTGATTCGATTGCGCTGGCATCAGCGGCACAGGGCAGACTGCTCACAGCATGGCCGCTGATCCTGTTCGGACTGACCGAGCAGCTCGTCTACCTGCCGCGCTGCCAACCTGATGGATGCCTTCCGGCACGTCGATGTGGTAGGTTTCGCCTTCGGGGATGCCAATGCCAAACGGTGCGAGGATCGGCAGCAGGTCCCTGTGTACGGTGTAGAATTCCGGGTCTTCGAGTTCAACCCCCAGCGCGACTAGCGGAATCCCCCAGCCGATGGTTTCGAGGTCGTCAATCGGGATGCCTGTCGCGGAAATCCCCTTGCACAACAGCCGATCCAGTTCGGCATACGACGCACCTGCTCGCAGCCGCTCAATCGCGTCGGCATAGAGGTCGGGGAATGCGCCGCGTGTGACCTGCAAGGCAATCGTCAGCGGATCGATGTCATAGTCAATGTCCTCTTCAAACTCGTCCCAGAAGGGATCGAAGGTGGCGGCAGCCGCTGCCAGCAGCAGCAGCGGGTCGGCGGTCAGGGCAATCGCCAAGTGGTCGTAGATCGCTGTGATCGCGTTCATACCCCGAACTCCAGCACACTTGCGTTCAAGAGCGGAATGGGCGTGAGGTTCGCCAACTGCCGCGCCGCCGCCGCGCAGCGTCCGGTGTAGGCGACCAGTTCGGTCACAGCCTCGACCAGCGTTTCACGCGGGAGGCGCGCTGTTCCTGTAATCAGATGGGGCTGCTGCGCGAGCAGCCCCATCCCCTTCAGTTCAACCGGTGTGATGGACAAAAGGCAGTCGCGTAATGCGCCCAAGCCAAATGGAATACTGCCCATTGTCTTCAGCCCTTACGCCCCGGCTGCGGCAGAAACTCAACCACGCGCAGTCCGTTTTCGCCTTCGGTTCGTTCGCGCAGCGTGGCATTGGCGATTTCCGGGTAGCTGGTCTTAAGCAGAGCGCGCACCTGCTCGTTGGTTATGTGGAATCTAAATCTTGTCAAATGACTCATGGTTTTTCCTCCTTGGTTTAAGGGAAACAAAAAGCCTGCATCCCATCGGATACAGGCCTTACTGGACTGGATGAGCCGTAATACTTACCCTTTGCGTCCGGGTTGGGGCAGATACTCGACCAACTGTGTCCCATCGTCCAACGTGCGTTCGCGGATGGTCGCGTTAGCGACTTCGGGATAGCTGGCTTTCAGCACCTGCCGGGCGGACTCATTATCCACGCCGCGAAAGCTGTCATCGGCGACGATGCGGGTCGCCCCAATCTGGAAGATACGTTGTACTTGAGACATGAATTTTCTCCTTTAGAAGTCTTGGCTTGAAGGACTGAAAAGCGCTTCGAGCGGAACGAATCCGCTCCCGTTTTGGATCTCACGAGGAGTCAGACCTGTTGGTGTTGGCACATCGCGCAGACGTCGCTCAAGCTTTTCCAGCGCGTCCATGCCATCCTCCACTGCTGCTTGCTCCTCGTCCGTCAAGGGGATTTCTTGCAACATCCGCTGTAGATTGCCTTGCGCTTCAAGCAAGTGCATCCGGGAATCTTCTTTCGGCACATAGAACGAGCATTTCGCACATGCCATACGGTGTGGGCACTGGTCGAAAAAGTCGTAGGTGCAGTAACCATGCCCGAGATCGTAGTAGCGCCATGCTTCGCCATTTGCAGCCGCTCCACTCCGAATCGCTGCTTGGTCAAGCAGAACCGCAATCCTGCGTAAATTGCGGTCAAAGTAACCCGCTTCGGTGTAGGATTGGGTGAGGCGCATCGGGGTTGGACGTACATACCAACGGGTCGAGTTTGGAGTCTGGTGTCCAAGCCACTGTTGAAGTTCAAGCAGGGACATCGGCTGGCGCGTATTGGCAAGCTGCGATGCAATCGTCGCCCGCGCCCGGTGGCTGGTAATTCTGCCTCGCGCATCGGATTCGGGAATGCCCGCCTTACGGCACAAGATGGGGATGAGCGTGTGGTTGAGAAAGGCATGTCCGACTTGTTTGCCACGGTACGCAAACAGGAAGTGGACGGATTCTCCGGTTTTGGTATCGACACAAAGCGGCTGGGTCGGACGTACTTTTTCCCATGCTTCAACCGCTGTTCCCACGACCGCTGCGACGGGCTTTGTGAAAGCGGTCGATGTTTTCGTCACTGGAACGTCCAGTAGGCATACGGTCGGTGGCGTATTTTCCTCGACCCTATGAACGCCCGGCTCCCAATGGATACAACCCAGCCGCAACCGCGTAATTTCACCTAACCGCAGTCCTGCGAACAACCACATGACCGCGATAGCACGAAAAAACGCCAATGGGTAAAGCTGGTGACGAATGTGGATTTGTGGAATGTCCTCCTCGGTCAGATTCATGCCCGCCCAGAGCAGCTTCGCCCATACATCATCGGCGATGACACGAGGCGAAGGACCAATCAGGCGACTGAGGCTGCGCGGAATGGCAAAACAGCGCGCAGCGTCAAAGCGGATGGGAATCCACTCCCAATTCTGGCAGTCCCGGAAAAACAGTGACAAGGCGGATAACATCGACTTCTTGCTCTGTGGGCGCATGGGTTGTCCAAGTCGTGTGGGATTGTGGTGAAAGGCGCTGCTCACATAATCCCCCACTTGCAGACGGTGAATCATGGCTAACGCATCCGTGACCGTATCGCGCGTCCAATCTGCTGGAGAAACGACCTCTGGATGCGTTTTGTAAAGCCATCGCCCGACTTTCAGCAGTTGGAAAAAAGCGCTTTTTCGCGTTTTGCCACTCACTAGGGTCGTGTCGTACCAGCGGTTGCACCATGCCAGCCATGCTTCGGGGATGTCGGCAACGGTTGTTGCCGCTGGTTGCATTGGGTTGTCCGGCTCTATCGGTTTCGAGACAATCCCAAGATGAGCAAGAACACGCGAAATTCGCGGCACCCACGCGCGTTCGGAGAATTTGGCTCCTTCCTCGTACATCCACCAAAGGACGCTGTCATTGAGGTCGCACAGATAGGGGCTGCGGTTCTTGACGAACAGGTAGCATAGACATCGGTTGACGTGCAGGCGCACATGCTTGCCAGAAAACCCCCAACTGACGAGTTGGTCGCAGACTGTCTCCACCGCCTCACAAAGTGCTTCCGCACCAAACACTTTGGAGACATATCGTTCTGGTCGAAACGGGAGCGCCTGCCTGAGATTGGTGAACCCCACCAGCACCAATGCGACGGTCATCAGGTGATGGTTAATGTCTTTGCGCGTAGGGGCATCGGTGGGCTTCAGGAAGGTTAGCCATGTCGCCTCGCTCCATCCCCAATACGTTTGCTGCTGTTGATGCATTTCACGAATGCAGAAGCGGAACACAGCATTACGCATCCGGGGATTCGGATCGAACCACGCTAGCACATCATCTAACGGTTGAAGAATGCGGTTCAGAGTAGGCGACGTTTGGCGCGGGAACTTTCGCCGTCGTTCAAGCTCAAGCACCAAGTCCGCAAGGGCTTCACGTTCGTTTTCATCCAGATTGGGTCGGCAGTCGTAGCGACTTATGTCGAGAGGCATGTGCCATTTCATGTCCCGTACTCCAGTATCTGTGCAAGTCGCCACGCATGAATTTCGCTCATGCTGTTGGCAAGTTTCTGCGTGAGATCCCTCCCACTCAAGTGGATATAGGTCAACGTAGATTGAATGGAACGGTGTCCGGCAAAACGCGCAATTTCATGGACGTCCCATCCTGCACGGGCGAGGTCGGTTAAGCACAAATGGCGAAAGGTGTGGGTCGTGAATTCCGGCATGTTAGCCCGTTGAGCCAGGGAACGAACGACTTTCGACCATGTCCAGATCGTCACGGGCTGTGTTGGGTTTCGACGGGATTCGGAGAGAAACAGACGTCCTCTCGCCCGACTGAATTGGCGGCGGTGGTGCAGATACGCTTGATATAACTGGTCGGTCGCAGCGGAGTACGGCACGATGCGTTCCTGCTGGTTCTTGGTGGTCTCTGCTCGGACGCGAAGAAGCCGATGAGATGGGTCGATATCTTGGCTCTCCAGCGCGCACAGCTCTTCACGGCGAAGGGCTGCATCGTAGGCAAACGCCAGCATGGTTCGGTTGCGAATAGATTCATGCTGTGCCGTCTGTAGAAACAGGCTCCACTGCTCATCGTTGGGTATCCAGGGTAGGCGTTTGGAGCGGGGAACAAGTCCCCGCCGGTTAGTCGCTGTTCGTCCGGGAAGGTAACTCCCCCGCCCAACAGGATTGCGTTCACGCAGCCCTTCCTCAACGAGATAGTCGTAATACAGGCGGACTCCCGTCAGTCGTTGATGTAAGGTGGCATTGGCTAATCCGTGTCCGCCGTCGGGACGGGGACGTGTTCGCATGTCCTGCACGAAAAGGGCGACGTGTTCCTTCGTTGCGCCAATGGGGTCGATCTGACACTGCTGACACAACCGGAAGTAGTCCTCAAGCGCTCTCGCGTAAGCCAGAACCGTATTCGGTGACCGTCCCAGTCGAGTCAGAAACTCTAACCATTTCTGCGCGTATCCCTCCGTTGCAAGCTGCGAGAACTGTCTCCAGTCAACCATCGTCCCCTCCTACACGGATTATCTCGTTACGTTGGGTTCATCATATTCCACGTAACTATTGTCA
>JAUQWZ010000009.1 GCA_030834905.1 Aggregatilineales bacterium
TGAAATACAAGTTTGTGAAGCATCGCGACATGGGCGGGCAAATCAAGACACTCACCGTCAAGCGCGATCCGGTGGGCAGGCTTTGGCTTGTTTTCAGCGTCATTGAGAAGCTTCAAATCGAACCATCCAGCACGGGTAAAAACGGCGGATTTGACTTCGGTTTGAAAACGTTCCTGGTTGACGATGAGGGCAGAGGCTACGGCAACCCACAGTTCTTCGCACAGACCCTTCGCAAGACGAAGCGCCTCAACCGCCAGCTTTCGCGCAAGGTTGAAGGCTCGGCACGACGCAAGCGGGCGAAACGGGCGTTGGCAAAGCACAGCGCCGACGTCGCCAACGCGCGGCGAGACTTTCACTTCAAGCTGGCGCATCGGCTGTGTGATGAATACGACGTGCTGTGCTTTGAAGACTTGAACCTCGCAGGCATGAAAGCGCTGTGGGGGCGCAAGGTGAGCGATCTTGGCTTTGCCAGCTTCATGAACACTCTCGAATGGGTCGCGTTCAAGCGCGGCAAGCGGGTCGTGAAGATTGACCGCTTTTTGCCGACAACTAAAACCTGTTCGGGCTGCGGACAAAAGCATGACCTCACCTTGCGAGATAGGACGCTGGCGTGTGACTGCGGCTTGACGATTGACCGTGACCACAACGCCGCCATCAATATCAAAACCGCCGGGGCATCGGCGGTCTACCGGAGCGAGCGTAAGACGCGGGTTCGCCTGCGCTCTCGTGTTGAGGGTAGAAGCCCCCGCCTTTAGGCGGGGGAGTATGTCACCCAAGCGGTTAAAATGGTTGCCGGGGTCATAGCCGCTGTTTTCACAGGCAATCTGCGCTTTGATCAGTACATTGCAGAAAGCGCCCTGAGGAGTTACGCGGATCACCGAGTCCTGTATTGGTATCCGTGAAATCTGTTTGATAGGTAGTCGAAGTTCATAATTTCGTCCGGCAGTCGATGCACGCAATGCCTCGATCTCACCAATATATAGATGATGTGACTGCCTTAGGACGATGACGCTCTGCGCGATCCGTTCCGCCTCTTCAGGGAGATGCGTACTGAAAATCGCCAGTTTACCCCTGTTGCGTTACCGCGCGCTATACATTCTCACGTTCCATCTCGTCCAGCAGCAGTCGGGGTTGACTGAGTGGCAGTTGTTTACGTGTTATGAATTTCCAGGAATTCTGCTCCCAGGAGTTTCTCTGCCATCGGGAAAACGCCTGTTTCCTCTTTCGTGAAGTGTTCGGTCGTCAACATGAGGATCGTCCAGAGTTGTTCTTTGGGATCGCGTGCCGGATTCGCGACCTGATCAAAAAGATCGCGGACTTCGACATGAACCATCTCCATCAGGTTGACCAGTTCATGGGCGGTATTTGAGCACGCTGCTAATGGGACGAACACCTGCTCCTCTTCGCGTACTGCATGATCGTCTATCGCTACTTGAAGCATGACCGCTCGTTCGCGAAGTTTATCGGTGGCAACGGACTCAGTCAGCCATTGGCTCATGACCTCGATCATGTTCCGCAGCAGCTCGTGTTCGATCTCCAGGGCTTCCGTAATTTTCATTTTCTCCCTTTCCAGGTCGTAAAATCGGGCAAGCTGTGATCGACAGGGCACCTGGCTTACAAAAGTTTCTCCGCTAAAGGGAAAAGTTCAGTCTCTTCTTTGGTGAAATACTCGTCAGTGAGCCTTAAGATTTTCCAGAGTAGTTCTATAGGGTGGTTTGCTGGATCAGCAACCTGTTTAAAGAGACTGCGTACTTCAGCATGAACCCTTTCGATCATGCTCACCTGGTCACGAGCAAGGTCTGAGCGCGCGCTTAAGGGCGCAAACAACTGTCGCTCTTCGCGCGCTGAATGAATGTTTAGTGCTGCCTCTAGCATAACAGCCCGTTCACGCAGCTTATCCGGCTCAACCGATTCATTCAGCCAACGCCTCATGGCTTCCATCATATTTCGCAGTTGCTGATGTTCGATCTGCAATGACTCCGTGATTTTCAAGTTTCACCTTTCTAACTCAGGCATCCCGCATTCTGACCTGATTTGAAGCATACCCCTTAGCGCCACCTTCGAACTCATTTACGCGGAGATAATTCCTGTGTTATGTATTCGCGCCTGACCCGCTAAGCAGGATTTCCCGCGCCTGTTTCGCAGCACTCACCATCCGTTCGAGCGCGGGAATAACTTCCTCCCAGTGGCGCGTCTTCAAACCACAATCGGGATTGATCCAGATTTGGTTCAATGACAGGACGCCGGTAGTCCGCAGGATGAGCGTCTCGATCTCTTCCTGCGTAGGGATACGCGGGGAATGAATGTCATAAACGCCAGGTCCAACGGAATTAGGATATTCGTAGCGCTGGAATGCTTCGAGAAGCTCCAGTTTCGAGCGTGACGCTTCGATAGAAATGACATCGGCATCCATGCGAGCAATCGCTTCGAGAATATCGTTGAACTCAGCGTAGCACATGTGAGTGTGAATCTGTGTTTCGTCACGTACACCAGACGCCGCCAGCCGGAAACAGTCCACTGCCCATTGCAGGTATTCAGCCCAGTCTGCCCTACGCAGCGGCAGCCCTTCGCGGAGAGCAGGTTCATCAATCTGAATCACCCCAATGCCCGCATTTTCAAGGTCAAGCACCTCATCGCGGACGGCGAGCGCGATTTGCTGGCAGGTAGCAGCGTGTGGCTGATCGTCGCGCACGAATGACCACTCCAGAATCGTCACGGGACCGGTGAGCATCCCTTTTACGGGTCGATCCGTCAAAGATTGCGCATAAACCGACCAATCGACCGTCATTGGGGCAGGGCGCGCGACGTCCCCGTAGATGATGGGCGGACGCACGCCCCGTGAGCCATAGCTCTGCACCCATCCGTGCTGCGTAAATGCGATTCCAGTCAGCTGTTCGCCGAAATACTCGACCATATCGGTACGCTCGAACTCGCCATGTACGAGCACATCCAGTCCAATTTCTTCCTGCAAACGAATTGTGCGTTCGATTTCAGTTTTGAGGAAAGCATGGTAGTCAGACAGGGATAACGTCCCCTTATTGAAAGCAGTACGCTGCGCGCGGACTTCTGTCGTTTGCGGAAATGAGCCAATCGTGGTGGTCGGCAGGGGTGGCAATGCGAACTGCTGTGCCTGTCGCGTTTTGCGCGCCGGGTAATCACTCTGACGATGGAACATCATATCGTTAACGGCTTCAACCCGGGCGCGCACCTGAGGATTCTGCGTGCGCGATGAACTTCGGCGGCGTTCGATGGCGGTACGGCTGGCTGCGAAGGGTTCGGTGACGGCATCCAGCCCCTCGTCGAGCGCGCGCTTGAGCAGAACCACCTCATCCAGCTTCTGGCGCGCGAACGCCAGCCATGAGCGCAGTTCTGCATCCAGTTCAGTTTCGAGAGCAAGGTCGTGGGGGCTGAACATCAGCGAGCAGCTTGGCGCAATCTGAAGCCGATCTGTGCCGAGGGTAGCAGCAGCGTGTTGAACGGTCGTAAAAGCCGCATCGAGGTCGGTACGCCAGATGTTGCGACCATTGATGACGCCGAGCGAGAGCATCTTATCAGCGGGAAATTGTGCCAGCACTGTCGGAAGCTGCTGCGGCGCGCGCGCTAGATCGATATGCAGCCCAGCAACCGGTAAACCAACGGCGACAGCGAGATTATCGCCCAGTCCACCGAAATAAGTTGCCAGCATAATCTGGATACCCTTTACCCGACTCAACTGGTCATACGCGGCAGCATAGGCGTGATGTGCCGCTTCGTCCAAATCGAGTACGAGACAGGGTTCGTCGATCTGCACCCAATCTGCGCCAGCCGCCGCCAGGCGTGACAGGATTTCAGTGTAAACGGGCAGTAGATTTGTCAGCGCCGCTAACGGATTTGTCAGCGTAGATGGATTTCCCGCCTCGACGATGTGGCTATCAACAGTTACTGATTTGCTCAAGAGAAGATAGGAAACAGGACCGAGCAGCACCGGACGGGTATGAATGCCCACTTGTCTGGCTTCAAGAAATTCGTCCAGCACTTTGGTCGAAGTAATCTGAAAGGTCTGCCCCAGCTCAATTTCCGGGACGATATAATGATAATTCGTATCGAACCACTTGGTCATTTCCATCGCGGAAATATCGAGGGCATTTTTTTGAAGCCCGCGAGCCATCGCAAAGTAGGTGTCCAGCGGCGTAGTATCGAGGTGAGCGTAACGCGCGGGGATCGCGCCCACCATCGCGCTGGTATCCAGAACCTGATCGTAGAATGAGAAATCGTTTGATGGGATAACGTCGATCCCGGCGTCCCGCTGAAGCTGCCAGTGCGTCAGCCGAAGCTGCCTGCCCGTATTGAGCAGATCGCGTTCCGAGATTTTGCCTGACCAGTAGCTCTCAAGCGCGCGTTTAAGTTCACGGTGCGCGCCAAAGCGCGGATAGCCCAGATTCGCTGCCAATGACATTCCATTTGCTCCCTGATAGGTCAATTCCATTTCAGCCGTGTACTCGGCGTCAACCGTATGACTGGCTAAGCGCTTTGGCACGCAGCCAGATCATCACCGCAAAGCAGACCACCGCCGACAGCTCGAAAGTTCGCCCGACCAATAATCGGTTGAAGCGCTTGCCGACACCTGTATATCCGGTCACAACGTACGACAGGCTTGTGGACACTTTAAGCGAGGAAGCGCCGCTGTACCTTGATCTAAATCAATTACAAGGACAACTAGCGGATGTTATGCACTTTCGGAGTAGAAAAGCCATATGCTGAACGAAACGCTGAGTTATAAGGATGGTAGAAGCGAGAAAATGCAAGCCTTTCAAAGTTATCAGGCAGGCGCATCGCTGCATCTCCATCCCGATGCACGCTTTGCCTCGCTGCTGCTCGCCTACGCTGCGTCTGCCTTCCGCCACCAGCGCCAGCACTTCGCGCGGGCGGTCGAGCGTTTCTATCCACCATCCCTTGCCATTGCTGTGTTCGTTTCACCCCAATCCGTGATTCACTGAATTTCCGCCCATCGTCCACGTTTTGCCGCAGGCGGTGACGGTGACGCCGTCCAGGCTGCCGCCGAGGACTTCAATTTCCGGCGTCCAGCTTGTTTCGGCGCTGGCGCGGGTCTGGCGGTAGCGCCCCCAGGCGCGACCATTAGACCAGAAGCATTCAAACCGGTTTGGATCGGTGCTGGCGTCCACTACCGGGTTGAAGCTGAGGGCAGCCTTCCCCAGATCGGCGCGCTGTCCACTCAGCGCCAGCAGCACCGTCCAACTGGACATCGAGCGCGCGTAGTGGTGCCCACATTCGACCTCATCCCAGCGATTCCGGCGCACGCCGTCGTGACGATCCTGCACCGCCCGGACGATTTGCAGCCCGGCGTCCAGCCAGCCATCATAGATCAGTTCGGCGGCAACGTGATACTCGATACCCGTCCAGACCTCGTCGGAATACACAAACGGGAACTTCGGACGCCCGCCGTTGGGCCAGGTACACAGCAGCAGCCCCGATTCATCGTTGAGCACGTAGGTGCGCTGGCAGTTGGAGTGATTTTCAAAGCCGACGCGGAAATTGTAGTCAAAGATGCTTTTCGAGGCGGCGCGAATGTGTTCCCTCGGCAGCAGATCGCCCAGCCCGAGGGCGTGCGCGTGAAGCTGACCGAGCAGTTGATCGGTCAGGCAGCCCAGCCCATGCTGGTACTTGTGCTCGTCAACATCGTCGATCTTCTGGATGAAGTACTCACCGTTCCACAGCAGCCCGTCCAGCTTGTGGCTGCCGCGCGCGAAGGCTTGCTGGCAGCGCTGCGCCAGTTCCGGCTCGTCCAGGACCGCCGCTATCTCCGAGACAGCGCGCAGGGCAGCCAGAAAATAGATGCTGCTCAGCGGGTTAGGACCGTAGAACTCGATGTCGTAGGTATTGTGCTGCTTGCCGTCGAGGACGTAATCCTGATCGCTGTCCCAGTGAACGCTGGCAAAATTCATGGCTTGTTTAATGCCCGACCAGATGCTTTTCAGCCAGTCCACATCGCCGCTGAGCTGCCACTCGCGATAGGCGCGCAGGATGCTGCCCATCTGCCCATCGACGGCGGCTTCGGGCTTCTGTTCGCCCCACGTCCAGATGAATTCCTCGCCCAGCGACTTCATGTTGCGAAACATCATGTAGCCGTCCGGCTCGGTTTCGATCTGGAACTCGATCCGGCGCATTTCGCGTTCCAGCGACGGAAAGAGGAAGGCGAGACTGTAGGCGTAGCTCCAGACGTGGGTGCAGCTTCCGGCGCAGCAGCCAGCATTGTCAAAGCAGCCTTCCCAGCCGTAAAAGCGACCATCTTCCAGCCAGAAACAGGTGTTGCTGCGCATCGGCACGATGTTGGCTGAGACGGCGTTGAGGATATAGTCGGGCAGCGTGCTGCTGAAAAACGAGTCGTGGAATTTGCGCGTCTCGTCGGACAGCCGCTGCCACTCGCTCACTGTGTAGACCGCGACTTCCCAGGCGTCGGCAAAACGGGTGGCGTAGTGATTGCGGATCGTTGGCGCTGCGCCCTGACGAACCGCCTGCGGACCATGCCAACTGTTATGGCGATTGGGGAAAAACCAGGTCAGCCAGAACTGGTAGCTGCGGGTTTCGCCCGGCGGCAGGGTATCGACCACGCCCAGCGAGCCGGTATCCGGTCTGCCATCCGGCGAGGGCGCGTCATAGCCCAGATCGGTCAGCAGCCCGTCGTCGCCGAGATCATCCCAGAATTCCTGCAGGAAATCCCACCAGCCGCTGCGCAGCCAGTGCTTTTTGACGGTGACATTTGGGTGAGACGTAACCAGCCCCAGGCTGCCAAAGCTGAGATCGTCGCTGGCGATGCCGTCTGCCGACATAAACAGACCGCGCAGATGAGCCTCGTCACGAAATTCGTTGGTCGTCTTGCCCTGCTTGCTCGGCGCGATGTTCATGAACGGATCGAACTGAACGCCGCCGACGGCATTGCACAGCGATCCGACCAGCGTCATTGCCAGCGGCTGGCTGGAGAGATTGGTCACCGAGTAGGTTAGCGAGGCGCAGGGAATGCCGGAGTCCTCCGGGTTCAGCGGGATGAACGGCGTGAACGCCTCCAGCGCCACGCGAACCGGCACGTCGGGATCGTTCAGTTCAACCGAAGCGAAGGGATACTCGCCGGAGAACGCCGAACCCTGGAAGCGCGGCAGCCCGCCGTTCTGCGACGGATGATAGCCATGAGACAGGGTGAAGGGCGGCTGAAGCGCGCCTTCGAGGACGCGCATCACTGGCGCCTGATCGGGTGCCTGCACGCGGATGGAGAAGAACGTATTGGGCAGAATATTGCCTTTGGCGGGCGCGTTGAATATTTCCCAGTCGCGCAGTTCTCCGCGCGCGCCCAGCGATACGTTGCCGGTGCCAATACCGCCCAGCGGAAACGCTAAAGCGGTCGCCTTGGCATCAAAGGTCTGTCGGGATCTGGTTTGGGTCATAGTGGATTTCCTTCAACAGAGTTTTTGAGATGGAACAAATCCTGCTATCGAGCGCCGGTGTGTTCAGGGTAACGCCTCAGCCGCCAGCCGACGCCGATTGCAGGGCGCTGATCCGGTCGTGGACGGAGAAGGCGGCGATCAGTGTCCACAGCGCCGGAATGGCGAGAATGAGCGCGCCCCGGCTGATCCAGACCGCCCACGCGCCGACCGCCAGCAGCGCCAGCAGCCCCAGCGCGACAATCGGGTTGAGCACCGCCAGCACCAGCGCGTTGCGCCACACCAGCCTGCCTTTCACCTTCAGCAGCGGCGGCACAAACAGCGCGATCACGCCGATCATGAGGAACGCCAGCACCAAAGCGCACAGACTGAAGAAGACCACCGGCGGCGGATCGCGGAACAGCAGCGCCAGCACGATCACCACGCCCGCCCAGACGATGGCGGCAGTCAGATAAGTGGCGAAACTGCTGAACACGTCGCGCCAGCGCGGCGTGCCTTCGTTTGCCTGCCGCGCCGCCATGTTGATCATGCCCGCGCTCACCATTGCCGCCGGAAAACACATCAGCCCGATCAGGTCGGTCAGTCCTTGCAGCAGCGCCAGCAGCGCCGGAGCCAGCGCCAGCGCCAGCAGCACGTTCGCCAGCGTCCAGCGCGGCAGGTCGAAGAAGTAAGCCAGCAGGGCGCGTCCAATCGGGGTTTCGGTCAGCGAGTGAATGATGCGCATTGGCAGCTACGTTTTTAAGCCCGTCGAGACGATGCTCTTGATGATGTACTTCTGAAGGAACACGAACACCAGCAGCACCGGCACGATAGCCATCGTCAGCGCCGCCGCGATTGGACCGAGCGCGCCGACGCCATATTGACCGCGCAGCAGCGTCAAGCCGACGGTGATCACCTGAAGCTCGGGGCTGTTGATCATAATCAGCGGGAAGAAGTAGGAGTTCCACATGCCGACGAACGTCAGAATCGCCAGCGTCGTCAGCACCGGACCCGACAGCGGCAGGATGATGCGCCAGTAGATGGTAAACACGTTCGCGCCGTCCACACGGGCGGCGTCTTCCAGTTCGGTGGGCAATGTGACGAAATACTGCCGCAGCAGGAAGACGCCAAACGGGTTGACCAGCGCCGGAAGAATCAGCGCGGCGTGGGTGTTATACAGCCCTAACTGCCGCACCAGAATGAACAGCGGGACAATCGTCACCTGTCCGGGGATCATCAGCGCCGAGAGCAGCAGCACAAACAGCACATTCCTGCCCGGAAACTCCAGCCGGGCGAAGGCGTAGGCTGCCAGCGAGCAGGTGATAAGCTGTCCGATGGTGACGATGATCGCCAGCTTGAGCGAGTTGAACAGGAACAGGTGGTAAGGCACCTGGTTGAAGACGTCTTCAAAGTTTTCCAGCGATGGATTGGCTGGCAGCCAGCGCGGTGGCAGCTTGAATACCTCGGTGGTGTCGCCAAATGCCGCCTGAATGATCCACAGGAAGGGGGCGATCATCAGCACCGCGCCGAAGCCCAGGATGATGAACGTGAAGATCGATCCCCAGGAAATGGGTTTGCGATGCGATTTAACCGCCACCGCGGGCAATTGTGTTGTTGCCTGTGTCGTCATGACGCTTTCCTCGTTATTGGTAGAACACCCAGCGTCGGCTTAAGCGGAACTGAATGGCGGTCAGGATGAGGATAATCACAAACAGGGTAATCGCGATAGTTGACGCATAGCCCATATCGAAGAAGCGGAAGCCGTGTTCGTAAATGTACAGCACAATCGTGCGCGTGGCATCGCCGGGTCCGCCGTTGGTCAGAATCTGCGGCTGTTCAAAGATTTGCAGCGCGCCGATAACGCTGGTGACCGTCAGAAACAGCATGGTAGGCGACAGCAGCGGCAGGGTGATGCGCCGGAACTGCTGCCAGGCGGTCGCGCCGTCCACCTCGGCGGCTTCATACAGTTCGCGCGAGATGGCTTGCATTCCGCCTAGAAACACCAGCACGTAAAAGCCCACGTTTTTCCACACATCGGCGATGACGACTGCCCAGGGGGAATACGTGCTTGAGTTCAGCCAGGGAATGCGCTCGACTCCGAGGAAGCCCAGGTAATAGTTGAGGGGACCCAGGTCACGGTTATACAGGAATGTCCAGATGATGGCGATGGCGACGCCAGAGACGACGTAAGGAAAGAAATAGCTGACTTTGAAAAAGTTGCGCAGTACCGACGACATCTTGCGGTCAAGCAGTACTGCCAGCCCCAGCCCCAGCGACATATTGCAGGTGATGATGGTGAATGCCAGCTTGAAAGTAGTGCCGTACACCGTACCGATGCGCCGGTCGGCAAAAAGCTGCTGATAATTATCCAGCCCGATGAATTTCGGCGGTGTCAGCAGGTTCCAGTCGAACAGGCTGACTACGAAACTCGCCAGCATCGGACCGACGATGAAGATCAGGAAACCAATAAAGGTGGGCAGGATGAAGGCATAGGCAGTGAACATCTCGCGCCGCTTCATCCCTTGATAGGTCATAATTTTTTCTGACATCAATATCCCTGTGCGGAGACTTTCGCCCGTTAGGCAGCGCCGGACATTAACGGCTGTGGTACAGGCTGAACGATGGCGATCCCATTTCCGCCTGGCGGAAATGGGATCGCATTGCAGATGGGGCGATTAGTCGCAGCTAACGACGCTCAAGAGTTCAGTTTCCGCCGCAGCCATCGCGTCTTCGACGGTCATCTCATCAGCCATGACGAGATCGACGTAACGGATGAAGATGCTTTCCAGTTCATTGAAGCGCGGAGGCGACGTGACCAGTTCAACGTTGCCATCCAGCGAGCCGTAGAAGTGCTGGTAATGATCGGGCGGGAACTGCGACAGCATATCGGCAACGCTGCGCCGCGCGGGGATATTCCCCAGCGGGCTGCCGCTGTCAACGCTCGCGACCAGACCTTCCTGGACTTCGGCGCTGCTCATGTACTGGAGGAATGTCCATGAAGCGGGAATGTTCTGCGACGACTGGAAGATGCCGAAGCCGTCCACGCCGTATTCCGTCTTCTGGTTGGGGTTGCCGGGCCAGGGAGCGATGTCGTAATCGGTGAAGTCTTCGCGGTACATACCGCCGGTTGCCCAGCGACCAGCGCCAAACATGGCAACTTCGCCGTTGATGAACTGAATTTCGGTGTTGGTTAACGTGCCGGGAGCAGGAGCGACTTCATATTCATACACCATGTCGTGGATGAACTGAATGGCTTCGATCACTGCCGGGTCGGTGACGTTCGGAGCGCAGAAGTCTTCGGTGACGATGTTGGTATCATTGGCGAAAACCCACGGAAGCGTGAAGAACATCGAGCCGCCGCTGCCGCTGAAGCCGAACTGGTCGTTCAGACCGTCGCCGTTGGTGTCGGCGGTGAGCGCGGTGGCTGCTTCGAGGAAATCGTCGCGAGTCCAGTCGTCCGCCGGGTAATCCAGTCCTGCCGCGTCGAACATATTGCGGTTGTAGTAGATCACCATGTTATTCCACGAATAGGGCAGGAAGTACAGGCTGTCATCGACGCGGAAGCTGTCGAGCATGGCGGGAGCCGTGTCGTCGAAGTATTCCTGCAGGGCTTCTTCGTTTTCGGCGATCAGGTCGTCCAGCGGCAGCATCAGGTCGAGATCAACCAGGAAACGCACGCCTTCGGTCGCCACCCAGATAATGTCGGGGGTTTCGCCGCCAGCGATCAGGGTGGCGGTGCCGTTCAGATAGTCTGCCCAGATGGTGCCGGGCACGCCGATCAGATTGACGGTGATATCGGGGTACTGTTCATTGAAGCGAGCGACATGACCTTCCCAACCAGAGCGGGTTTCAGTCGTATTGTCCCAGAAAACAAAGGTAATTTCGCCGCTTGGCGCATCCTGCGCGCCCACCGCGCCGACGATCAACAGGGCAATGCTGATCGTAAGCACCAATAGTTTGAAACCGGACTTAACCATTAGTATTTGCTCCTCAGACAAAATAGTTCGCGATTACAGCGGTAACAATAGACCAGTTCTTTGCCATGTCTTCTCCTTCTGCCCTCATCTGGCGCATGACAGGCGGGTGCGTTTGCCAATCGCTGCTGGCGGTCAAACGGCTGCCATCAAAGCCACCGTTTGCAGTCAAGTCACTTTACGATAAACGATTTCCCAAAAGCTGTCAACGAATTCAGTTTTTTTACCCAATTTGGGCAGATTGCATCTATTTCTTCCCGTAGCTATTTGACAAGCGTTGAGAAATCGTTTACTTTTTCAGTATCGATACACTCGAGAGCAGCCGGAGCGTATAAAATAGAAGCACTATGCCCAGTATTCATGATGTAGCCCACTCAGCGGGCGTTTCCAGCGCTACGGTGTCTCGCGTGCTGGCAGGCAGTACAACTGTCAAGCCAGCGCTGCGCGAGCGCGTCTTGAAGGCGATCAAGGAACTGAACTATCGCCCCAACCGGGTCGCGCGGAGTCTGCGCGTTCAGAAATCGACCACCATTGGTTTGATCATCCCTGACATCCAGAACCCGTTCTATCTGTCGATTGTGCGGGCGGTGGAAGACGTTGCCTATAAATCGCACTACCGGGTTTTCCTCTGCAATTCGGATGAAGATGTCGAAAAAGAGGCGCTCTACCTCAATCACCTGCTGGACGAGAATATCGCCGGAATCATCCTGTCGCCTGCTCGTGAGAAGGGGCTGCTGATCACTGACCACATCCGCCGTCTGGCAGAAACGACGCCGGTGGTTATGCTTGACCGCCGCTTGTCGGGGACGGCTCTCGATACGGTGCTGACCAACAATCTCGAAGCCTCATACGAACTGGTCAGCCACCTGATCGCCAACGGGCATCGCTCCATCGGCGCGATCCTGGGCGTCTCGGATATCACCACCGGGCGTGAGCGCCGGGAAGGCTATATTCGCGCTCTAACCGAGCATGGTATCCCGTTCGTGCCGGAATGGCTGATGCAGGTGGTTCCCAAAGAAGCGAATGGCTATACCGCCGCCCGGCAGCTCTTGACGCTGCCTGAGCCGCCGACGGCGCTGTTCACCGGAAACTGCCAGCTTACAGCGGGGGTACTGCGCGCCGCCCACGATCTGAACCTGAACGTGCCGCGTGATATCGCCCTTGCCGGGTTTGACGACATGCAGTGGAACGTGATCGTCCAGCCGGGCATCACCGCCATCGCGCAGCCGACCTATGAATTAGGGCGTGTCGCCGCGACTCTGCTGATGGAGCGCATGGAGAAGCCATCGCTGCCAGTGCGCGAAGTGATGCTCAAGAGCAGTCTGATCGTCCGCCAATCAAGTGAATACTGCGGTCAGGTTTGAAGTCAACCGGGTTTATCTGACCATTGGCGCGAGTCGCTATTTGAGGGAAGGAGGGGCGCGCCCATCTGCTTTTCTGCGCTTCCTGCGGGTAAACCATTTAGAACCTCAAACCAGCGCCAATGGACACCTACAAAGAAAGTGTTTGCTGTCATGAAACTGAAATTTCTTTTTGCCCTTATGCTGACGCTCGTCTTTTCGCCGCTGTTCGTAAGGGTGAACACGATGGCACAGGAACCGGACATCACCGTCACCGATGTTGAGTTTGTCGAATGGGTGACCGGACCGGAATCGCCGAACGAAACGGACACGCGCTACAACGTTTATGGAACCGACCTCGGCAGCATGTTTGAGCTGGACGGCACTGTTTTCGTCGCCTTTGGCGATACCTTTGGCTGCTGCCAACCCGCCGGAGGCGGCGCGGGCGGCAGAAGCTGGCGCAGCAACGTCGTCGGCTATTCGACTGACCGCGATCTGGAAGACGGCATGACCCTTGACGGGATGCTGCCCGATATCGTCGGCAACGCCCGGCTGGTGCTCTGGAAAGCGCCGGAAGACGTGACGCTGATTCCAACCTATGGCATTGCCATCGGCGAGCGCATGTATCTGCATTACATGGCAGTTAAGGAATGGGGCGCGCCGGGACACTGGACGCTCAACCGTTCCGGCTGGGCATATTCAGACGACGGCGGCGAGCGCTGGACGCAGCCGGAAGACGCTATCTGGGATGGCGATACCAACTTCGGTCAGGCGTCGCTGGTGGAACATGAAGGCTATCTCTACGTCTTTGGTATTCACGGTGGTCGCTACGGCGGCGTGGCGCTGGCGCGGGTTCCATCCAACGACGTGCTCGACATGACGCAGTATACCTATTGGACAGGCGAAGCATGGGGGGACGATCTCGACAGCGCGGTGGAAATCGTGCCATCGCCGGTAGGCGAGCTGTCCGTCGCCTGGAATGAATTCCTCGGTCGCTGGATCATGCTCTATCTTGACGAACCGCAGCGCGGCATCGTGATGCGCCATTCAGAGGAACTCACCGGCGAATGGAGCGATACGACGATGGTCGTCGCGTCGGGCAGCGGCTTCCCCAGCCTGTACGGTTCCTACCTGCATCCCTGGGCAAGTGATGGCGAAACGATCTACTTCAACATGTCCCAGTGGGGACCATACAACGTTCGGCTGATGCGGGCGCGGCTGACGATCAACTAGTGGTGTGCTGACAACTACCTAAACACACAGGAGCATTCAGGTGATGAAAGTAAGTCCTCTCGGTGGATTAGCGCGCGTCCGTGACGTACAGACGCGGCGTATCTCCAGCTACGACCGCACCGGCGGTAATGACGACCGGATGCACATCGCCGCCGGTCAGACGGTGACGATTGCCGACATTGAAGGCGCGGGTGTGGTCAACCACATCTGGTGTACGATGGTCTGCGACCAGACTGATTTTCTGCGGCGGGTGGTCATTCGGATGCGCTGGGATAATGAAGCAGACTATTCGGTCGAAGCGCCAATTGGCGACTTCTTCGGAATGGGTCACGCCAGGACAACCGATTTTGTCTCGCTGCCGCTGCAGATGAGTCCTCAGAACGGGCGCTCCTTCAACTGCTTCTTCCCGATGCCGTTTTCAGAGCGCGCCGTGATGGAAATCGCCAACGAATCGGACGCTGAACTGCTGTTTTACTTCTATGTCGATTACGAGCTTCACCCGCGCATTGACGCCGATTTAGGGCGTTTTCACGCGCAATGGCGGCGGCAAAACCCAACCGACGGCATCTCAGATGAAGGAATGACAAATTCCGAGTGGTCTTTCGGCGGCACGAACACCGACGGCGCGGGAAACTACGTCATCCTCGAAGCCGAAGGAACGGGGCATTACGTCGGCTGCAACCTTAATATCCACAACCTGCGCCCGCGCGACTGGCGACCGGAACTTGAATGGCCCGTTTCGCCCGAAGTCCTGCAGCAGAGTCCGCCGGGGCTGTTTGACGCCTTCAACTGGTACGGCGAAGGCGACGACATGATCTTCATCGATGACGAACCCTGGCCCCCGCGCCTGCATGGCACCGGAACCGAAGACTACTTCAATACGGCGTGGTGTCCGGCGGTGGCGTACAACGCGCCCTATCACGGTATTACGCTGCCCGGCGGTCCCAACTGGTCAGGCAAGATTTCGCTCTACCGCTATCACATCGAAGACCCGATTAACTTCAGGAAGTCCATTCGGGTCACGATTGAGCATGGACACGCCAACCGGCGCAGCGACGACTATTCGAGTACGGCGTACTGGTATCAGCTTGAGCCGCACAAGCCGTTTCCGGCGCTGCCGCCGGTCGATCAGCGCCTGCCGCTGCCCGACTGAGCCAGGCTTTCCGAGTGACGCTCTACAGCGGCTAAAGCCGCGTAGCTTCTACAGCACGCTTGCGCTTACCGATGTCCAAAACGGACACCAGCAGAGGTGCTGCGTTAAGCTGTACGGGTGCGTCCCACCCGGCTCGACTTAAAATGTTCAAAGCG
>JAUQWZ010000055.1 GCA_030834905.1 Aggregatilineales bacterium
CCTCTACGGATCGAAGTAGGTTGAAGCCCACGCTGTACTCGCGCTCCAGCGCCCGCCGCCAGTGTTTCAATATCCTCTACGGATCGAAGTAGGTTGAAGCATGCTGCGCCAGGCGACGCTGAAAGAGCTTGGGGTGGTTTCAATATCCTCTACGGATCGAAGTAGGTTGAAGCAGCGCGTTGGCGGGGACGTTGCTGGGAGGAATTAGCGTTTCAATATCCTCTACGGATCGAAGTAGGTTGAAGCGCTGGCTGGCAGAACAGGCGCTCATCGCCTTCGCCTCGTTTCAATATCCTCTACGGATCGAAGTAGGTTGAAGCATGAAATTATCCGCAAGTCCGCTGCTCGGCGGTTGGTTTCAATATCCTCTACGGATCGAAGTAGGTTGAAGCACCAGCGTAACACGGGTGTTGCGTGGGGCGGGTTAGGTTTCAATATCCTCTACGGATCGAAGTAGGTTGAAGCGTGATCGAGAGTGACGCCGCGCTTCACCACTTCCTGTTTCAATATCCTCTACGGATCGAAGTAGGTTGAAGCGCGGACGAAAGCGCGGCTGGATTTGAGATATGCCAAGTTTCAATATCCTCTACGGATCGAAGTAGGTTGAAGCCCACGTCTACGCGGGCGCGCCAGCAGCCGACCTGAGTTTCAATATCCTCTACGGATCGAAGTAGGTTGAAGCGGTGATCGAGAGTGACGCCGCGCTTCACCACTTCCTGTTTCAATATCCTCTACGGATCGAAGTAGGTTGAAGCACCGTCACCGGGCTGACCAGACAGTGCCCGACAAACCGTTTCAATATCCTCTACGGATCGAAGTAGGTTGAAGCAGGAGTCGGCAGCCTGCCCACTTCGCAGGTCTGCACGTTTCAATATCCTCTACGGATCGAAGTAGGTTGAAGCATATACCCAGAATACGGCGGGGACGGTGGCGGAGGGGTTTCAATATCCTCTACGGATCGAAGTAGGTTGAAGCCATGAAGACCCTGAGAAATCTTTTGCACCTTATCGCGTTTCAATATCCTCTACGGATCGAAGTAGGTTGAAGCCCTTATCCCAATACTGGTTGACGATCTGCATGTACCGTTTCAATATCCTCTACGGATCGAAGTAGGTTGAAGCGGTGCTCTGCACAACATTGTCGTTGCCATCCGTCGTGTTTCAATATCCTCTACGGATCGAAGTAGGTTGAAGCACGGACGAGCGTATCATGACCGACCCCGACGACGCCGTTTCAATATCCTCTACGGATCGAAGTAGGTTGAAGCTTACCATGACTGTCCCCACTGCCGATATTGCTGCTGCGTTTCAATATCCTCTACGGATCGAAGTAGGTTGAAGCACTGCTGCCCCCGCCGCAAAACTGCGATTTCGTTCAGTTTCAATATCCTCTACGGATCGAAGTAGGTTGAAGCATCACTTCCATGCCGTAGCCGTCATCCGTCGCGAGTTTCAATATCCTCTACGGATCGAAGTAGGTTGAAGCCAATTTACGGGCGGTAGTCACAAATTCAATCGCAGGTTTCAATATCCTCTACGGATCGAAGTAGGTTGAAGCTGCCATTGCCGCCTGGCGCGCCACCGCCTGACGCACGTTTCAATATCCTCTACGGATCGAAGTAGGTTGAAGCATCCAGCGCGTTTCCATATGGACAGAGTCATAGCGGGGTTTCAATATCCTCTACGGATCGAAGTAGGTTGAAGCCGCCGCTGGTTCAACACCTACGGTGACGAATACAACGTTTCAATATCCTCTACGGATCGAAGTAGGTTGAAGCCGCGGGACGGCTTTGCAGATACATTCGATATGGGTGTTTCAATATCCTCTACGGATCGAAGTAGGTTGAAGCCCTTCGCCGATTGGCGTCTCCAGCGGCAGCAAGTCAGGTTTCAATATCCTCTACGGATCGAAGTAGGTTGAAGCAACCCGGTCCTGGTCAGCGTCACGTCGCAGCAGACAGGTTTCAATATCCTCTACGGATCGAAGTAGGTTGAAGCGCTGACGCCCGCCGCCATCTGCCGCCACGTGATCAGGTTTCAATATCCTCTACGGATCGAAGTAGGTTGAAGCGCTTCTCCAGCGCAGCGGGTAGAAATTCCCCGCCGGGTTTCAATATCCTCTACGGATCGAAGTAGGTTGAAGCACGAACAGAATGCGTGGTGAGCGGCGGGATATGGAAGTTTCAATATCCTCTACGGATCGAAGTAGGTTGAAGCGTTTGGTGACGGACGCCTTATGGGGATCGGCAAAGAGTTTCAATATCCTCTACGGATCGAAGTAGGTTGAAGCGCGCTGGTAAGCGATACGGACGCCTAGAACACACAGGTTTCAATATCCTCTACGGATCGAAGTAGGTTGAAGCATGATGCAAAAGCCGCTTGACGTACCGCTTGTAGGGTTTCAATATCCTCTACGGATCGAAGTAGGTTGAAGCCTGCGCCTGCGTCCGCGCCAGCGCGTCGGCGTAGGGTTTCAATATCCTCTACGGATCGAAGTAGGTTGAAGCCTGAGTAACTGGAGATCTCAAAATCGAAGTCCTGATGTTTCAATATCCTCTACGGATCGAAGTAGGTTGAAGCGCGGGATCCGGATCTGTCCAGTCCCCCGGCGTCGTGTTTCAATATCCTCTACGGATCGAAGTAGGTTGAAGCGCGCCGCGTTCCCGACACCGCTTCGACTTCGCCTGGAGTTTCAATATCCTCTACGGATCGAAGTAGGTTGAAGCAGGCTGACGGGTTCCGCCCACGCCGGTTCGACTACGTGTTTCAATATCCTCTACGGATCGAAGTAGGTTGAAGCCAGGTTTGTCGGTGCTCCTGCGGTCGAAAGCATCAAGTTTCAATATCCTCTACGGATCGAAGTAGGTTGAAGCAGCCCGGTGACGTGCTGATGCCGCCGCTGTCAAACGTGTTTCAATATCCTCTACGGATCGAAGTAGGTTGAAGCCGGATTAGCGCATGATATTCGCAGCTTATCACGGGAAGTTTCAATATCCTCTACGGATCGAAGTAGGTTGAAGCGCTATTGTTGCAGGATTACGAGGCGCTGGACAAGCGCGTTTCAATATCCTCTACGGATCGAAGTAGGTTGAAGCACGCCAATTCGTGGGAAAGCAGCGGTGTCCTGCCGTTTCAATATCCTCTACGGATCGAAGTAGGTTGAAGCTACCTGCGTTGAGGGGATGCCCTCCCCCTCTGCGCCGTTTCAATATCCTCTACGGATCGAAGTAGGTTGAAGCTGCCCTTGTCCCACACCGCGCCTACGCCCATTCCTAGTTTCAATATCCTCTACGGATCGAAGTAGGTTGAAGCCCAGCACCGCACGGCGTCTCTAAGCACAACAGTCACGTTTCAATATCCTCTACGGATCGAAGTAGGTTGAAGCCGCCTACGATTTTACATCATTAATGCGGATGTTTTGACCTTTTACGTCATTTAATCGGCAAATAGACCCGTTGGTGCAGCTCATTTTTTGTCCTTTGTTTGCAGAAATCTTAATCAAACTTCGTAATTTTCGCAACTCTCCAACCGTATGGAAATGCGGGAGAGTTGCGACGCATCAAATATCGTTACAAAACCGCCGAAATTCACAACTTGCACACTTATTAGGCTGATCAACAGGTGGAGGCATATATTCGTAGAGTCGAATACGATCAATGCTTTGAAGTGTTTCCAAGACCGAGTTGCGAAGCGGCTCATCAATTGACACAGATTCAAAGCGCCGAGGCTTCAACAGATAAATAAACCCGCGATGAACCGGCAGGTTGAAGGCTTCTTCGACCATCAGGCTGTAAGCCCCTAGTTGGATTAAATGATTAGCGCCCGTCCATCCTGCTAATTTATAATCAACTACAATAGCTTCGTCAGGTGTCAGAACCACCTCGTCGATCAACCCCGACAGCTTCAGTCTGGGTGAGAGGAGACGCACATCGAAGTATCGTTCGCCCTCAGGAATTTGATAAGCCGTAAGCGTCCGTCGGGCTGCTCGCTCACGTTCACGATCGTGTGCCTCACTACCTGCCTGCATTTTATAAGTGCGCGGGCGCACGCCCGGTGTGCATGTTTCGTAATAGACCACCCGTGGACAGTAGATATATTGCTTGAGGAGGCTGATCGTGACTAGTTCTTCGCCGCGTTCCGGCTCAATCAAAACCTCCTCGTCGTCATTCGTCGGCAGATTGGGGAACATCTTCATCTATCTCCAGACTCTCCAAACCCTGCTCAAAAGTCAGGCGCTTTTGCCACGCCTTGTCGTCAATTGGGTACAGATGAATGGATGCTGATCCATCACCGATAATATTCTGAATTCGCAGCATCAATTCTTCCTGATGAGTTCGGCTGAGCAGCCCGCTAAACGCGCTGTACTGTATCCTGTCTAGCCCGTAATCGAGACAGGCATCCGCGACTTTGCCGCGCTGGCGGTCATTTACGATATCATAGACCAGCAGGATGCGCACGTTCGCTTACCATTCCGCCTTATAAGGCAAATAGGCTTCCGTCTCTCCCCGCAGAAATGCTGCGAGCCGGCGTGCCTGCTTCTGAATGACAAGCGCGATTGGAAAACGTGCGCCATCGTAGCGAACCGTCGCCTGCAGGTGCTCTTTCATTTTGCCTGCAAAACTTCGCCGGACATCTTCATGCAACCGTCCCTGCTCCGTCATCTCGACTGTGTAGCGGCGGTTGACCAATCCAATGACCAGCCGATCTACTGCTACGCTGCGGAACTCCTCCATCATGTCCAACGTTAGCGAAGGTTTTCCAGGACGGTCAGCATGAATGAAACCTGCAAATGAGTCCAGCCCGGCGAGATGTATAGCATTGTCGACGCGCGTTCTCAAAATGCCGTAGCCATAATTGAGCAGACTGTTGACTGGATCGGTTGCGCCCCGCGTGGCGCGCTCTGTCCAGCCGTACATTTCCGGGATAACACTGCGTAACGCCGCCCAATATTGGACGGCGGCGTTTGCTTCGAACGCCATGAGGTATACGCGCAAATCATCCAGTGCCATGCCACGCAACCCGAACAACTTATCTGCCTGACTTGCCGTTTCAATCGCCGCATCGCGCAGCAGTGCATACAGATCAGGGTTGGTTTCCTTACGTGATTTCGCGATGTACTTCAGCGTTGCTGCCTGGTTATTAATTTTCGCGTCGGCAATTGCCAGGCTAATCGCCACGCCCCGTCCATCGCCGTATGACGTAAGCTGCGCACGTCGAGTGAGAACGGTACCGCCTAAGCCGGGCGCGTAAAGCGAGGCAATTGGTTCGCCAATAGAACTCAGGAAAAAGATCGGAATGCCGCGTTCACAGCATTCGGCAATTGCATCTGCCGAAATGCTGACGCCCCGCGATGCGATGGTCACCTGCTGCAGGTGCATTAACGGCGCTTGCGCCAGTACTGTTTTACCTTTGGTATACATTAAGCGCTCGCTGTGCTTGCCAATGTGGCTGCCAAACACGTCGGCGAAAAGCTCGTGAACGATGGTCATGGTTTCTCCCAGAATGAACTATTCGACGTGAAAGTACCCGTCACCTTTCGCGGCATTCTTTCCAACGTGCATACTCTGCCCCCACAACAACCATGTCAGCACCTCCGCCGAGTCGATGCGCCAGCGCGCCTGCCCGACAAAACCGCCAATAGGAGTGGCACGCCTCCGCGCCTTGCTGTAGCTAGTGATGTCGACCCAACGCGACGCATCGAGCAGCAAGCCTGACGAGTCGATCTGATCGCCTAGACTGCCGATTCGCTGCCACTCATCTTTCCAGAGAAGGCGCGGTCTAGCTTCCGCCGCAGCTTCTGGCTGGTAGTGCTCAACCAGTGCCTGCGCCCGTTCGATCAGTCGGCGAAGAATCGGTCCGAGCTTTGGCGCACGCACCAGGCTGCCGTTCTCAATCAGGCGCATAGGAGTCAGGAAACGCAGCGTTACTTCGTCAGTGCGACGCATGTCCAATTCCTCTATCACCCGCCGGTGTGTTACAGTCAGACGAGTGCGATCCATCACGCGCTGGTGATGCATGATCACGCGACTGGTATCGTTCAGCGGCGAAACTTCGTAGATTTGAATAAGGCGAAATCTTCCCCTGCCTTTGCCAATGCCCAATTTGCCCATCTCAGGTACAGCGCGGAATAGGTAGGGAATCAGCGTGTCTGCCGAGCCAAACAGGGTCACGCCGAAGCGAAAACGCTGGTGGGTGGAAATGCGGATATAAGACGGCGGAGGTTCGACCGTGAAAGCGCGTGGCAGGTCTCGTCCACGTGGATTGCCGTCGTCTTCGTCAGCCAGCAGCGCACGCACCGGGTCAAGTGGCACACCGGGTACAGGCGTGTTCGGACTGAACAGATTGACCATCGCGTGGTAGAGCGCTCCACGAATCGCCGTTCCCGGCTGCGCGTCCAACTGAATATATTCCAGCGCCTCACACAGAAAAACGAAATGCATCGCGCTGAAATGCTGCATAAGGTGAATCCGCGCGGTGTCTGCATACGTCATTAGTCCGCCTCCGGCTCTACGTAGTAATTATCAAGGTCAGTCTTGCCAGGCTGGTTTGCAGATCCATCAGTGCTGTATACACTGTACAGATCAAGACCGCTTTCCGAGGAATACGGCACGTTCACAACGAAGAGATCGCCGTGCTTTCCCACTCGCTCGTGCCATGCTTTGCGCAACCGTTCCAGCCGTTTGTAATCGCGCCAGCTTATGGGCACGAGCCAGCCCGCCGCTTCCAGATAGTGTCCTTCCTGAATCATCTGGTCGTATATGTGCAGATAGATTGAGGGAAGCACGTCTACGCCGTCAAACATCTCGAAAAAGAGATCGTCTAAGCCGCTGTTGTTGAAAGGCTGAAAGCTGCTCATCACCTCTATCTGGAACTTATCCCAACTTTCCTGGTATGCTGCTTCCCAGCGCGCCAATGCCTCTCCGGTATAGACTCGCTCCAGCCACTCGCTCACTATGCTCTCGTCAACAGCCTGCCCATTGGCTTCTTCCAGGCAGGTGAGGGCAGAGTCGATCAGCGCTGGATTGTAGATTTTCTCGATGGCTTTGCGATCCTGCTCACATGCTATGTACACATCTGCCAGCGGCGCGTTTGCTCCGCGAGCGCGGTTGACGCGCCCAAAGCGCTGGAGCAGCGCCTCCAGCGGCGCAGCTTCGCTGTACAGGGTGTCAAGATCAATATTTAGGCTAACTTCGACCACCTGCGTCGCAATGACAATGATGCGCTCGCGCTGTGTCTCGCCGACTCCCGTACTTTTCATGATCTGGCGCTCTTTCTCAGCGCGATCATTACCGTTGAAGCGGCTGTGCAGCAGCACCAACTTGTAGGCTTCGTCGGGATAATGCTGACGGAGGGCGGCATCAATAGCGACGCGGACTTCAAAAGCGCGCCGTACCGTATTACAGCAGATCAGGATCGATTTGGTGGCAGCATCACGCACAATGCGCCTGACGGTTTCCGGCGCGAGTAAATCATCGGACAGTAGGTGGATACGGTGACGTTGGAAACGCCGGAATGTGTCAGCATCAGCCGTGATTGTGCGAAGATCGGGCAAGGCACTGCAAAGCTTGGCGCGCACCTGTGGCGGCAGCGTCGCTGTCATAATGAAAAAGCGAGCGCGGCAGTGCTGATAGAGAAACTGGACAACGGCAATAATCAGCGCCAGCCTTTTGGGTTCATACGCATGAATCTCATCGAGAATGAAGCGCCCGCTATAGAAATGCGTGAGCAGCGCCTCAAATCCCTTCAACTGGTATGGCACTTTCAGCAGTTGGTAAGGACTCATCACCGTGACCGGGAAATGCAGCAATCTGGCAAGTTCGCGCTTCTGATAGGCATAGGCGACAGCGGTATCGCTATTGCCATCCTTTGCCAGGGCGTGCGTGTACAAGACCTGCATCATGCGACTGTGCTGCAAGCCAACCGCTGCCTCCGAAAAGATTCGTATCAATCGCCGTTGAATAGCATTCATGCTCGCCTGGTAGGGCAGCAGATAAAAGATGCGCGGCGCTGGCAAGCCATCGTGTGTCTGCTGACGCGCCAGCCACAGCAGCGCCGCTTCGGTCTTGCCGCTGCTGGTCGGGCTGATCAGCAGCACAGAGCCAGACGGCGCGGTATCCGCCACCGTCTGATGCGGGAACAAATCCTGCTCCCCCAGCTCATGCGTGACAGTGGCGCGTTCAATCGTCGCAGGCAGAAACGGCGAAACGTGCGCCGAACCCGCGTGATCGGCGATCAGGATCAGCCCGCGCAGGAGTGTCCCTGTCAGCGCAGATCTGGGATCGTCTCCGAACTTCAATGTTCTGGTATATCGCTGAAGCTCCTGAAATGCGTTCCACAGCGCCTGCGGCTTAACCCTCGCCAGCGCCTCATCCAGCGGAAGCAGCCTTGGCATTTCAATATCTCCCGCGAAACCAAGGTTTTCCGCCCATACCCAGCCATAGCTGTCCAGCCAGCGATACAGCCGCTGCTGGTTGACCAAGCTCGCCTGCGCCACTAGCTTGGTCGCGCTGTCCTCATCAGCATCATCGAAATTGCGGGCATAGTGCTGCCAGATTACGTTCGCATCACGGTGATGGCAGGCAATGACAGCGATGACGGCAGCGCGATCCGGATGGTTGTCGGGGAACAGCCAGTCCACGAATGCCAGCGACAGCGCCTCATGGCGGTGGCTGCCCCATGCCTGCGCATCCATTTTTCGGTTGGTCAGCACTGCTTGAAATCCATCAGCGATTTTGCCAAAGTCGTGCAGGAACGTCCCCCAGTAGAGCCAGTGCCACAGACGCGGATTGCCACTATCGGCGGCAAAGGTCGGACGCAGGCGACGCTGATCCGCCAACCGCGACAGAACGTGCCAGGTGTGCTCCACGAGGCTCTCCGGAGGATTGCTTTTAGCGAGAATCAATCCCAGGTCGGAATCGGCAGAGGCGATGGAAACATCAGCCAGAGTCACGGTATAGATCCCTTCTTCCTGATCATATAAAACGGTGCAGGATGACTCCGCGCCCCAGACCCTGATACGGGCTGGCTGTGGGATCGACCCAGATGGGTTCGTAGTCTGCCCGGAACATATCGTCCGGATCAGGATAGATGACCCGATCCTTGAGAATGGCATACTGTCCCCACGTCGCCCGGCGGCGCGGATCGATGTAGCGCGCCATCGTCGTGGCAATTGTCCGCTGAAAGCGCGGCGCATATTCGGTGGGCAAAAGAGTATGTTCGAAATAGGCGTTGGTCGCGCGCTCCAGCGTGATCACATCGAGGGAAATACGTGTCATCAAATCCTGTGAGCGCCCCAATGCCAGTGGATAGTAAGGACGCTCAAATGCTTCATGATAGCGCGCAGGCGTCAGATACAGCGTCAGCACCGGGTTGTAGAGAAGTTCACGCTGAAATGGGTTCGCCATGCGATATGGTACGTTGAGGTGAACGTGTTCCAGGTCATGAAACTTGACTTCGTAGGTGAAATGTACGCCGAACTCGAAGGCTTCCGGCGGTTCGAAGCTGCCTGTCACGGCACAGATAAGCCCGTAGATCGTCGATGGCGGCGGCATTTCATACGTTGGCTGAACGCCCTGTAGGAAATGCGGATAGCGGAATGAGGTAACCGTCCCCGCAATTACAACTTTCAGGACGCGCTTCTGCTCAGGGAGTGTCTGGCTCATGCTTGTCACCCACGCTCAGTCGAGCCATGCAGGATTTGCCGCCAGCGCCCCGGAAAGCGCGCCAAATGCTTCGTAAGGCGTTGTCCCACCCACGAGAATACCTCGCACATCTTCCGGAGTGTCATTGAACCTGGCAAACTGTGATGGGGCGTAACCTGGACGCCAGCCGATATACACGGATGAGAGAAACTGATCGTAATAGCCACGTACAATATCGAAGAATGCTTCGGCTTTGAACGTGATCTCGTCGCTGCGATCTTCAAATAAATAATTGAAAGGATGATTGCCATAGCGCGTTACGGCGGCGATGCTGATCACAGGCGTGACATCGGTGTAGTGCAGCGTCTGTTTTGCGCCGCCCTGTACCAGCGGAATTGCTTCGATCAGACGGCGAACGCGGCGCAGACGCTCCTCGGTGCTCAGGCGATACGTCTTTCTCACCGCATCATGTTCCAGTCCCCGCTCCTCGGCTAAACCACGTCGGATGCTGTCAAGGTTCTGGTAGCCGGTGCGTTGGCTGTAGCTGAACACGCCCGCGCTGCTCATATCCAGTGAAAGCAGTCCTTGCAGCGTCGCGCGGTAAAAATTGTGAGCATGAGGGACGGGATCGCCATCCTGACGTGACATTACCCCGAAATCTTCAGTGAGATATACAGACGAAACGGAGACAAAAGTGCTGGTGCGTAGAGGTGAGATGCGCGTCAGGGCACTTACGTCATTTCCAATAGGAGTCATATTTTCGATGGCTGCTTTATCTTTCTTTTTGCCGGGCGCGCGCATATAGCCTAATAAATCGTCATCCCAGTACATGAGTGGATTGGCATCGACATAAGCGACCTTCTCCTCACGGTGAATCGGCGACATTTGCCAGCCTTGAGGATCTTTTTCCAAGCCGTCACGCAGCCAACGCCGATATGCTTGTGCGGTGACGTAAGGATAAAAACCGCCACCCGCCTTACGAATGAATTTCACGCTGGTGGAATTTTCGTACCGATCCAAACTCTGATCGGAGTTGTTGAGCGCACTCGCAGAAGCGTCAATGAGCAGCAGTGCCGTTAAGTAAGCCATGATGTGCATCCTATCTTATAAATGTAGGGAAAGAGCGTTAATCGGTACGTGCTTCGTCGGTTTCTTCGTCAGCTTGTAGATCAGGCGCTGCTTTGGATAGATAGCCGCTTTGGTGCAGCACCTCAAAAATGCGAATTAACAGCAAATCGTAGGCTAGTCTCCAATCAGTTTTCTCGAAGCCATCTCCTTCTTCAAAGATTTTGACGTAGCTTTCCAACGTCACCAGCGGCTCACTATTCGGTGGCGCGAGCTGCGCGTAATCTCGAATTGCGCGTAGTAAGTTTGTGCGGAAGCTGGCATAGCTCCCTCCCTTAAACAGGATTTGTAAAAATCTGCGATTATCCTGATGTTCGATATAGGCAGCCAGCTGCGCACCAAGATTGCTAATGCTGTCGATTCGGCTTTTTTCCATATTCATAATCCTTTTCAGAAAGAGGGCGGTCAGATTCCAGGAAATCAGATCAGTATCAGTAAAGGGGCTATAACCGTTACGTGGGTCTCCCTTTCTGAATTTTTCCAGCGGGCGACGGAAAAAATACGTCCGTAGGAAATTACGCGCCTTTTCGGGCAGATCGAACAAGTCTTCGTAGATGAAGTTACGTTTTGTCAGCTTGGGCGCTTTCTGCCGCAGCTCGTCTGCTTCATCTTTTTCCTGCGTCCATCCACGCCGGACAATCTCCCGCCATGACGTGGCATATTCATCCTTCGAGGCGTCTCGCACGAACATGATGGTCGAAGACGGGAGCGCATAGATGGCGACGCGCGCGCTTGTACCATTATTAGAGAAGTGATAGGCATTCAGCGAAGGCGCGCGGTGGCTCTCGCGCCTGTTCTCTCCTTCGATGAACAACTTGACCAGCACGTCCATCAGCCGCGTTTTGTACGAACTGAGGTTGGGAAATTTGTCGTAATCATTCTGGCTGGCAAGGCTGATGAACCGGCGATTCTGGTCAAGATTGGCTTTGACAAAATCAAACATCAACGCCGGATCGTCACTCTCGACTGCAAGAAGCGCTCCCTGCGTAATGACGCAGCCGAGCGGCAGCGCGTGAATCGCCAGCAGAATCACGTCGCTCACGGGCAGTCCGGCGTCGCCCATCGGGCTGAAATTCATGATGCCCCGTCCGTTGATCATCGGCAGCATGTCACGGCTGACGCGCAGATAAGCAGGCTGCCCAGTGAACGCGCAGGGACTATCTTCAACGCCCCGCAGCACCATCTCGCGATACTCATCTTTACCAAGGCTCTGCAAAATGGGTTCAAGATCGAGGTTTTGATGCCCGCGTAGTACAAAATCTGCCCATGCCAGGCGCTTATATTGAAATTCTGGCTTGTCGAAGGCTGCCTGTACAAAGCCGGAGTTCGGAAAGACCACGCCTGCTGCCAGACTTTTGCCAATACCCTGCGAATAAAAACTCTGGAGATAATCCGCTGCCCGGTCGAGACCTTCCCGCGTCACCTGATCAGGCTGGGCTGCCCCGGCAAGCAGCGTCAGCGTCAGGATGCCCACGTCAGGCAGTGGGAAGCCTGTGAGCCTTAACATCGTTGTACTCCTTTCTGGCGCGTTAACTGTCCGCGCCGATGATCACCAGTTGATCACTAATCAGCTTCTCACCCAGATGCATAGGATAGGGCAGCACCGTATCGCCAGAGGTAAAGCTCGGCGAATGGCGCAGAAAATGTACGCAGCGGCACAACTGGCGCTGTCCTTCGTCGCTCTGGTAGCGAGGGTGTACGAAAAACGGCACCATCTCGATGATCTGTGGATGCTTGACGGCAATATCTTTTTTGCGGTGACTGCGAAGGTCGGCGCGGAATGCCTGGGCGACTTCCTTTTCATGCTGCTTCTTTTGTGTGGTCGGCAGGCGTGCGACCGACAGATAATGCAGCAGATCGGGTACTACCAGGTCAACATAGCCAGTCAGATGCGGGATGTCGCGCATCTCCTCAGCATTCAGGTGTCCCGCCGTCACGTACTGCGGAGTTTCGTCATCCATCCGCAGCCGCACCACAGCCAAAAGATGCTCAAAGGCTGGCGCAGAGCGCTCATAGCGGCGCTGGTCATTCAAGTACAGGAGATGTCGAAGATCGAACAATTTGGCGTTGGTAAGCTGTGTCCAGCAGTGGCTCTGTTCATCCCAGCCGCGCGAATTGCGCCAGCCTTCGGCTTCAATCACCGCAATAGTTGGGCGCTCAAGCCTGTTTTTAAGCACATCGTGGACGAACTGGAGCATCTCTTTGTGTCCTAATCGCAGCCGTGGTGTAAGAGAAGCATTAGCGAGCGACACACAATTATCTGAATATAGTCTACCTAACTCATGGGCGGCGATGTCGTAAGGAATCCATTCAGGCGATTCCTGAGGCAGGATCACATCAACTTCGCCTGTGGCGCGCAGCCGCACTGCCAGCACATCATTGAAGCGGAATGGCTTTGTACGCCTGACGCGGCAAAAGGCGATTACATCCAATTGAGCGGCGGTCTGGGCGTCTAGCCCGGCAGCGCGCTCGTAAATTTCGCATGGGGATGCGTACAAAACGACTTGCTGCCGCACAACCAAATCGAGGACAGCATTCTGGAGCTTGCCTGCCGATCCTCCGTCCAGTTCGTTCTCAGGTGCTTTTTGCTTATCCGGCTTGAGATCGCCGCCGATGATGAACTGCGACAGGATATTTTCACGGTGACAGGCGTCGCGCACCGCGCCTTTGATCTTCTGATCGTTGGGCAGCCCTTTTTCACCGGTCGAGTCAATCAGGAGCAGGCGGCGAGCATTTGGCTCCCAGGGTAGGCTGCTGAGAAACTCCTGCCACTGTTTACGCTTTTCGCAGTAGCTGGCGCGCATCTTTGTTCGCCATGCCGCCGTCCAACCTTTCGGTCTTTTGTACTCTGGCTGAAAACAGATTTGCGGGTCAAAATCGCCTGGGTCTAGCTCGCCGTACAAGGTCAGGGGCATTGGCACGAACGTGACGATGGCAGGAGCTGATGATCCTATATCTGCTCCCATCAGCGTTTCCTCAAGCTGCGCCTGCGCCCACGCACGGAACTCATCGGCACGGTACAGGACAATGAGATGCATCCGGGCAGCGTCACTGTTCGCTAGCGAAGTTTCCAGCGCTGCGCGCCACGACGCCTGTTTTGCCGCCGTCGTCTTATTCTGCTTGATCATATACGTGTAAGTGCGTAGTGCCAGGGTGTTCGCCGGGTTTTGTATGTCCTTTTGAAACGGAGTGGACGTTTCGAGCCAGCCATTGAGAAGAGTCAACACGCCGATCATGATTCGACTGCGCTCCGGCAGGCTCAAGCCTGTTTTGGTCTGGTGCTCTCGCCCTTTCACACTTTTGTCGCTGAACTTGCGTCCTTCGGCGTAGACGATGTAATACTCGTCCCCTTCTGGTCGCTGCCTATAGCCGCCATAGTGCATAGGCGCATTGAGGATTACTTCCGGCGCTTCAAGCCTGCGAATGGCATAATCGTCCAGCAGCGCGCCCACGCCCGACTCCCAAGTCCATTTTCCTGACGAGCGCGTGACGGGCAGCCGGATGAGTGTAATATCGGTATCCCAGCCCCCGGTGAAGCGCTCACGGTTGTGCCCGACGAGGATTGAGATAGCGCGCTTGTCGCCGTCGCTGCGGTGGCGCTCACCGATGTAGCGCTGAATACTGAGTCGGGCAAATATCCATGATCCGTTGTATCCCGCCTGCGTCTGAACCGAAAAATCGAGCCGGTAGGCAAAGTAATCATCGTGGTTAGGCATTGGCTGGCTGACAAGGTGCAGCCCACGCCCCTCACCGTCGTGCGCTCGCCGCCACGTAATTGATAGTGATCCCTGTGGGCGCTCAATTGTCATCGTCCGGTCATGCAGCAGCGCCGTGAGCAGCGCGGGCAGCGCCAGGTAACCTAGCGCTTCGTCTTTGTTCGGATTGTTGGCAAGCTCAAGCGGTGACGCTGTTTTGTCATGATCCCACTCTGTCTCTGGCTCGCTATCGAGTGCACGGAGCAGGTCATCCCATGCCGCCTTGCCGTCGCGCTCCAGCAGCGCCGCCACGCGAGGTTGTGCCGCCCAGCGCTCCATCCAGATGCGGATTAGTGTGGTGATGTCCTCAAGAGCTGGAAAATCCTGAGCACGGTTATTTTCATAGCGAGTAAAGGCGACCATACGCTTGAGCGCCAGATTACCTGGACCTTCAAATCCCTGGATCAGCCCAGGGGCGAGTGCCAGTAGTGCGTCGTTCAACTGGCGGAATGGTAGAGTCATCTCAAACGGCAGGGCTGCCTTGGTGCCATGCTGATGCTTATAAATTTCCTCGAAGCGTCGCATGAATGTGTTGAGCGCTCGCGCATACGGAAAGCTGAGTACCGAGAATCGCAGCGGTGTATCGGAAGGAATATGCAAGGTCATCCGCATTGGTAGAATGTATTCAGGAGAGGGACGTACTCGCGCCATAGGTGTTTCCTTTCAGAAAGATTTGGTATCAATGTGAGTTAATTACTGTCCCGGTTCTCGGTTGCGGACAGCGCTTCGCAGAAGCCACCGTAAAGGTGTCTGCCGATTTCGTTATGAGCCGTGTAGTCGCTCAAAACATCAATTACTGCTGTCAGCAAGCTGGTTGTTTCCGGCTCTACCCGATGCCGGTCGCCGGTGCGCGCTAAATCCGGTGACCACGCAGCATCGACGAAATAAGCATTAAACGGGACGCCACCGCGCAGCAGCCGACCAACTGCCTGCATGATGCGCCCGGCGGTGGTCGCCGCCAGGTCGCGGCGCGGATACACGCCCAGCTCTGCATGGTCGATCAGGTGTTCGTAACCGTAGCGATGGTCGATCAAGCGGCGCAGCTCGGTCGCGCAATCACGCACCTTGAGCGCCCGCTTGTAAAGCGTGTCTTCCGCCCACGCTCCAAATGCCGGATTCGCTGCCCACCCAAGCGCGTAGCGATTCAACTCCTGCGCCATCGCTTCCATGTCGTGTGGCGGGTTAAGCGGACGTGTCAGGAAGAAGACCGCGCCGAACGCAGCTTTCCGCTCGGGCGTATTGTTCAGGATGTTGAAGCCGCGCCCAATTGACTGCATTGGGGCGATCAGGATACGCCCTTCTCGTTGCGCGAACTGCTCGATGTCAATGCGTTTCAGGCTATTCGACGCAAGCTCCATCTCGATCTCGTAATCTTCGCTCCCACTCCCGCGCTTCAGATCAAAGATCGTTCTGCTTGCCTCACGCCAGCCATCGCGGAGCATCTGCGCGGCGACCTCGGCTTGTTTATAGGAATTGGTTAGCAGCAACACCCGCGCGCGGTCTTCCCACTGCTCGGGGCATTTCCGCCCCAGCGCTTCCAGACTGTCGAGAGTCTTGCGAAGAAATCCACCCGGCACGCCACTGTCGGCGAGCATGGCTTTCATCAAGCGGCGAAACTGCTGCTCTTTATCCCGCTCTCCCGAAATAAAAATCGGCTGGTCATACTCATCTGTGAAATATTTCCAGATAAAGCGGCTCTCGCGGATAGCTGTTTCGGTCTGTTCTGGCGCGAGCAGGATACCTGCCGGAGGCAGCGTGACGTGAAAAGCTGTTGAATCCGGCAGATAGGATGTACCAGAAAGTGCCAGCACGTTCGGTCCCCGTGTGCCCTCAATATCCTGACGTAGATGGTCGAAGTCGAGCAGATAGCTGCGCCCGATATTGGTATAGGCAAACAGCGACAGGCGGTTGGGATCTTCTTCCGCTCGGACGAAGCCATATTGCTGTCCGGTCAGCGGCAGCGGCAGAATATTGCGCATTCCGCGCGGAATACGGCTGAACGGCTGTTCGGCATCCATCGTTTCCGGCTTGTTATGCCATTCCTGAAGGACAATGTGGACATGCCGATCCAGCAGAGCCACCATAAGCAAAAATTGCAGCCGCTGCGCCAGATCGTCTACTGAACGGTCAAGATACTCTCTAAGGTAGTCCTGGTCGTAGGAATTATCGCTTTGCTCAAGCTTGAACTTCAGTGTCACCAGCTTAGTCTCGATGTCGGGATAGTGCTGCAAAATCCAGTCATAGCACTGTACGAGAATAGCGGCGTCAGATGCATCATCAGCGAGATTGTTGATCGCCTGCATCAACCGTGCTAATTGCCCCGCTGGATCGCCCTCATCGGGATCGCGCCGCAGTGGATCGAGCGTGCGGTTGAGCAGTTCGTTAAACGGCTGAAAGGCGATATCTGCTAGTTCGTTATTCCGCCGCCGCTCCTCAGGCAGCGTAGTCGCATTATCCCACTCTTTTAAACCTGCCAACCGACGCGCCAGCCGATAAGCAAGCTGGTTGGGCGAGAAGGAGCCGCGCTCCACCCATTTGTGTACCGTTCGCTTGTGTCTGTCATTCGCAATCTCAGTGAGAACGCTGCTCAATACCTTGATCGACTCGCGCGCTGGGATAATCCATCGGCGCTCGTCCGCTGGAAGCACGCGGTTGCCGTTCCAGTACTCAGTAATTTGCGGGTCGAGCCGGTCAAGCAACCCGTTTCTGCCATTGGTGAGCGCTTCGCGCCGCGCGAAGGTCCGATCATACCAATCGACAATTGTTTCGACTTCATCGAGGATGACCAGGTCAGACTGCTCGTAGACAAGATCGCCCATTTTGATGATCCGGCGATCCAGATGGCGTGGCAGCGCTGCCTGTGAAAGCGCGCCCGGAGTGATAACCCAGACGCGGGCGCGTGGCATGTCGCGGTACATCTGCTTCGCGGGACACCGATGAAACAGCGGACATACATGCACCTCACCTTTGCCGCGATTCTTACGTGGCTTGCTGATTAAGCGCTCGCATGGCTCGCCGCCTGCCGGGATGATCACATCCTGATCCCCTTCCCACTCGATTTTGGACGCTAATGGACAGACAGGCATCAACCAGCGCTCGCCCCAATGCGGGCGGCCATATTTACGACAGTTCGCATACTCGTGTGACGCCAGCAGCCTGCCGAGATGTATCTCGCGCTGGCTCGCGCCGAGAATGGGTACAGCAACCACGTCGTCTCCTGCCGGATCATCATAGAACCAGCCGTTCACTTGATGCGCAGTCTCAATCGCGGTATGGCTATCGCCGACCACCATCGTGATGCGAATATCCAAGTCCTGCCGAATACAATGCGCGATGATAAGCTTGGCGAGGGTTGTTTTTCCGGCAGAGACCATGCCCGGCAGATGTACCGATCTTTCCAAATGGAGTGGAGACGTATTCGGTTCAGTAAGGGTGACATGTTCATCATCCCAAACGGCATGGCAGTAGCGAATTTGCTTCAGGTCGTGTACCCAGTGTTCGTGCCCGCCAAGCTGCTTCTCGCGCACGTCCAGGAACTGTGCAGTGGGCATGAGATCGTTGAGGCGAAGCGATATCGGCTGATGGGCGCGTGGTGCTTCGAACCAGAGCGCATCGTGTGAGCCAATGTCTGGCTCCATTGAAGGAGTAATTGTCACATGTCCGAACTGTGTTTCACGCTTCGACGCCTTCACACGAAGGGAATAGGTTTTGCCAGCCCTGGCGTACTGCCGGTTGCGTTCTTCAAATGGGAGTGTATCCGAGAGGATAGTTCCGTAACGCTCTTCGCGGAATGGATCGGGACACGGCTCCTGCCTGCAGGAGAGAATCGTCTGATCATCCAGCCGTTGCAGCTGGACGGCATACAACCGGTGCTTCGGTGGCAGTTTCGCGTATTGGACGAGTGCGTTTTCCCAGGCGAACCGCGAACTTAGGGGTATGATCAGCGCCACATTTGCGTGCATATGACGCTGCTCAGGCGTAAGGCGGCTCATAAGTAGATGGTGGAGCGGCATCCGGCTCAACAACACCCAACCGACGGTTAGCGACTCCATTTCCATACCCAAACGTACTGCCAGCGACAAGGTCATTTCGATATAGATAATTAATCTTGCGTGTCGAGAGTCGATCTCGGCAGACTGGCTGAGATCGCGCACCAGTGTTTTGAATGAATGCGGAAGTGTGTACATGAATTAAGCCTTTTTGCCTTTATTCTGCCGGGATGGGTTCGTAAGCGTCTTCAGCTTCTCCTCGACAGACTGTTGGAAGACGGACAGCGACGCGATATGTAGGTGCGACGAAAGAATCCCTGCCGTGTGCTGCTCCAACTGATCGCGATAATTTGCGTCGTTCATGCGTTCATCAGGAATGACGTAAAATGCATGTGTATGGGACAAAACGCCTTCGTTATAAAAGGGGCGGATTTGTGCCACCAGTCGCCCTGGCATCGTACGGTCTTTAGCATCCACAGCCCACACTTCATCGACAAAAGTCAGACGCAGATCGTAGGTGTCGAGTCCGGGATAGCGTTCGACCGAGAGAAGGTGGTCGGGATAGCGATTCTGCATATGATCTGCGAACGTGAATAAGGCATGTTCCAGCCTGCCTGGTAGAAACGTGCGTAAATGAATGCCACCTTTCAATCGAAGCATGTTGTCGGTCTTCCTGATAGACCGAACAAGCGGAGATCCGCTGCCGTGATCACTGCAAAAACTTAGCTTGATGCCACGCCAGTGCTCCTCGCGCCATTCGAGCAAGCCGCACCGATCACAAACGACCAGCGTATCAGGCATGAACGAAGGTATATCCTCGTAGAAAACACGCAGCTCGTGGCGTACATTGCGCGAATGAGATCGAAGTCGTTGCGCCGTTGTCCAGGAATGCTCAATCAGGAATGATCGTACCTGTACATATAAGTGCTGCGCTTTCTCAACGTTTGGGTGTTCACGAAGTCGCTGTCGTAGTTCGATCACAAGGTAGTTTTCGAGCGCGGCTTGCGGAACATCTTCCTGCGAGAAAGGTGGAAGCCCCATTTCCTCCATTAACGTGAGATAGAAATGCTGGGCTTCTTCACTTAACCGATGATCATACAGAATCGGCTGAGAAGCATTAAAATGCTCTGGAATAGGTAGTGGATACCAACTGGATACAGGCTGATGGCACCACTCAACCAGTGCGTGCAGCGTTTTCGGAAACCTGTCCGGCTGTTCGAAGCTCAGGGTATTGAGAGCGCGGCGCAGGCTGTTTGAGATCCCTTTATCACTTTGAAGATAACGGTGAAGACCAAATAACAGATAGACAAATATGTTAATGTTGCTAAGATGCTTGTCTGGTTCGAGGTCTGTTTCAGCGTTCATCTGGAATTCCTTGGCAACCAGGGATACCATCACAATACAGCCAATTACAATTCAATACAATACTTTTGTAAGTGATGTTACATAGGTGGAACAAGTGCAGCAGGAAAGCTATGGAAAATACCCCAGGCTATAAGTTTGATATTCAACGTCTCGCAAGGCGAATACGTGAGAAGCGAGGAACAAATAGTCTACGCGATATTTCGGCGCAGATCGGTGTTAGCATTGCTACCCTCTCTAGAGTCGAACGCGCGAAGCTGCCGCCGGACTATCATAATCTTGGGATTCTTTGTTATTGGCTGGGCGATAACCCCGCTGAATATTTTATTTTGGAGGAGGGAGACAACAACGATCTTACTGTGCAGCTGCGGGCAGCGCATAAGGTGAGTGAGAAGACGGCAGACGCCTTCATGGAGATCATCCGCGCGGCATATGCAGAAGTGCTTGCCCAGGCAGCAGATGACGAGAAAGCATGAAGCTTGAGGAAGGTTTCAGACGAAGTTGTGAGGCAATCGCCGTCGATTGGCGCTATATGTTTGGATTTCGTGCCTATGATCCTCTTCCCGCTGAACGACTGCTCGATGCCTTAGATGGAGAGGCTCTCCCGCCGGATCAACTGCCGAATCTTTCTCCAGAAGTGGTGGAGTATTTGCTCATAGCAGATGACTGGTCAGCGGGCGTGGTACGACTTAAGCCCTTGCGGATTGTGTACCACCCCACCCATTCCGCCGCACGTCATCAATCGGATCTTATGCATGAGCTGGCGCATGTGTTGCTGAAACATCCAATGATAGGATTTTCGCCAAGTACAGGCTTGCCACTGCGCGAATCGCGCCATGAAGCCGAGGCAACATATCTTGGGGGGTGTCTGCAAATCCCGCGCTTAGGTTTAGTGTGGGCAATACAGCAGGGCCTAACGCGTGCGGATATTGCGGAGCACTTCGGTGCAAGCCAGGATATGGTGCGCTTTCGCAGCAATATGACAGGAGTCGCAATTTAAATGGGCTGCCAAAATCTATGTTACTCGGTAAACTTTCCTTCACTAAGCCAGAAGTCGAATGTCGTCCAACATCGAGATAGAATGAGGGGATGGGCAAACGACTCGACTACACACTGACAGCAGAGCAACTGAGTGATCTGGAACAGGCCATCAACAGTTCGCCGTATCCCGAAGTACGCCAAC
>JAUQWZ010000056.1 GCA_030834905.1 Aggregatilineales bacterium
GAACTGCGTACTGCTTCACCCGAACTGCCATGCACTTGTTCACACTCAGAAACTAACGGTGGAGAAACCGCGTCCCTCACGGGGCGTTTAAAGAGGCTTGAGCCGTATGAGTCGAAAGGCTCACGTACGGTTCTTAGGGGGTGGGAGGGCAGCAATGCACTCCTGCTACCCGACCCGGCTCAGGTCGCGCTGGCGCTGGCGGCGAAAGTTACCTTCGATACCGGGCTGCTCGGCGGCAATACGCTGCTGGTGCGGCAGGAAGGCGTGAAAAAGACCATCATCGAATACCGTCCGCCACAGAAGACAGGGGTGTTTCTCGACGGTTCGGACACCGCACTGCGCGTGCCACTGCCCGGCTTGCTCATGATTCGGGTCACGGCAGAGGATAAAGCACCGGTCTACGGTGTATACGCGGTCAAGCGTCGTCCCGAAACGCTCGATATTCCGCTGTTTCATGCGCCGCTGCCGAACGTGTTTGGCTCCGGCGCGATCTGCTGGGGAACGGTGCAGCGCGTAACTGACACCGCCTTACAGGGTGCGGGACTCACGGAGGACTGGACGATGCTGCTCGGCTCGTCGTTCGGCGATCACGCTGTCGGCGGCAAGAGCAAGCGCCAGTCGCGTGACATCCGCAAGCTGCTGATCGACCTCGAAGCGCAGAAAGCGCGGCAGTATCCGACGAGCGATCTGATTCCGGTCAAGAAGACACTGGCGCAAGTTCTCGGAGATGAGACGAAATGAACATTTTCGACCCGAATACCCACATTCAGACCATTGTGATCGTCGGGGACGGCGGGACGGGGGCGCAGGTCGCTCGCATCGTAGCGCGCATCGTCTATGACATGCGCCGCGCCCGGCTGCACACGCCGAGTATCCTGCTGGTTGATCCCGACATCGTGGAAGAAAAGAACGTCGGGCGGCAGATGTTCACACCAGCGGACGCCGCGCTCAGGCTGCCCAAAGTCGAAGTGGTCGGCAGACGCCTGAACATGGCACTCGGCTTGGACATCGCGTGGTGCGTTGAACCGTTCAGTGCGGAGAAGCACGGCAGCCGCTATGGATCTCAGTTGGTAATCGGCTGCGTAAATAACCATCTGGCACGGCGCGAACTGCACAAGGCGCAGGGAATCCTGATTGGCGCGGGCAACTACCGTGATGGCGGGCAGGTCGTTATCGGTAATGTTGCCGACCCGGAACAGATGTGGCGGCACGTCGACGGCAGAGACGGAAAATACGCTTATCTGCCGAAGGAAGGGCTGCTGTTTCCGGCATTGCTTGAACCCGAAGCGCCCACGTCTACACCGCAGACCGACCTGTCCTGCGCTGAACTGGTGCTGCGCGGCGAGCAGGATGTTTTGGTGAATGACTGGATGGCATGTGCCGTCGGCCAGTATGTCTACGCCCTGCTGCGCCGCCAGCCCGTCCGCACTTTCGCCAGCTTCATCAGCCTCGATGGGATGAGTGTCCGCAGCCTACCAATCTGCCGAGATGAACTGGAAGCATATTTACAGGAGGCATAGGGATGCTGCACTGCAAACGCCAGAACATCCACCGCTCGAAACTGCCGTCGCCTGGCGCAGTCGGTCATATCGTTGGACTGAGCGCAGTCAATCCGCGCCGCAAGTGTATTGTCAGCCACTATCCGCTGTGCGACAGCGCGGATTACCGGTTTAGTGTGGGTATTCACACAGTATTTGTCCGCTTTCTCGACAACGGGGAAACTGCTCGCTTCAGCGGCTTCTGGTTTGAGGCGCTGCCATGACGACGCTGACCCATCTCGACTGGCAGCCGGTCATCTTGCTCAAAGTCGTGCGTTTGCCGTTCGGCGGATGGGGCGGCATGTCGCTCAGACGCGCCTATCTTGCACTGGACGATGAGCGACTGCTCTACGCAGATTGGACGCTCGAAGCCAATGAGCGCGCCGAAGCCGTTGTGTGTGTGACCGGTTGGATGCTAACGGAGATTCCGGATACCGCTTTCATCCTGCGCGGAAAAGGCGCAAAGCTTCTCCCGTCCGGGACATGGGTGCTTCCCTATGTCCACTCACACTACCAGCTTTATGATCGGGTGCGGCTGACCCTCCATGCCGTGCTGGAGCAGGTGAATCAAGCCCCGACAGACATCCAAACTCTGCGAATGCTCACCCGCTGGATTGCGTAAGACAGCACCTCACATCAGAGGCGCTTTTTATTTCTGATGAACCTATGAGGAGAACTGTACTATGAACACGACGGACACCACTCAGCAGGCGTTGAACCGCTATAATCGCCTGTTCGACAATGGGCAGTACACAACTATTGCTGAACGCTTTGCGGCTGATCTACGGGTAAGTCTAGACAATGTGCGTGTTGCGGATGCGATGAACCTGGTCACGGATGCTGCCCTCATGCTTTGCGCTCATCCACACTACGAACTGGCATGGCTCAAACTGGCGACCTTCTGCGGGCAAAATGCGGTCACAATCCCGACGATTGACGCGATTTATACCTATTTGCTGATTTTCCAGCAGGTGAAGGACACTCGCGCCGATGATTTTGAGAGGACAGCAAAAGCGCTGCTGAAAGCCTACGAAACCACCGATACGCTGCGGGCAGCAGTCTCGTGCGCCAACGGCGTGCATGGCTGGCGCGGGCGGATGGCTTACGAACTTCTGTCAGCATCCGACTTTCTGGTGCAAGCGGCAGTGCAACTACTCATACACGGCAATGTGTCATATATCCGCGAGAAGCTGCAATCCGGACTGCGACGGATTACGGGTGCGTTGTATGAGGGGATACGCGAAAGTGACACACCGGCTATGTTCAACTTCAAGGCGACCTACTTCCCCGATGAGCAGGACCGTCGCTGAAACACCAGAAGCGCCGCTTTCACCGCACTGGCAGTCTTACATTGTCGCAGACGGTATCCCAGTTCCCGGTTCGTTCCACCCGATTTGTGCCCATTGCTCGCATTATCCACATCTTCCGTGTTGCCCTGTCATCCCCTCTGGCGCAACCCGTATCACCTGTCGCGCCTTTCTCGTCGCCCCGCATTATCGTCAGTTTTGACGGTTCGCGCCGCCGGTCTGTATATGCCTACCGTTCTATTCAGCCACGACAAAGCGGAACCTGTGCCACCAGCACCTTTGACCGTTTGCTGGCTCATCCTGTCCCTGTGATGCTTGCGTTCCCGTGTGACACCTTTTCGCTGCGGGCGCTTGCCATCTGACCCAAACCATGCCGATAGAGTCACTGACCAGTCTAGCAGGTGCGGCAGCCTTCAAAATCCTGTGGATTTCGCTTCACCCGCTTTTGTCTGGCTTGTGCCGAGCGAATTGCACGCAATTCGCCCTCATCAAAACCGGGTAGCGCCTTTCAGGTGAAGCCAGCCTTTATGCACCTGCTGTGCTGTGGTCAGAAATCGGCATAGGGTCGATGGACAACAAAGCGCGCAGCGCGAAGGAGTACACAGCATGGGTACGAACCGATTGCGCTCACGCTCGGCTGCGTTGTTGTAGATGCAAAGAGGTATTCCTCAGTATCTTCCCAATGGGTTTTGCCGTCGTAGCGCACCTGTCCCTGATACACGCCGCGCCATTTACCGCGCCCAAAGTGATAGGTGTAGCGCTCGCGGATTCCGCGCCAAGTTACACCAGGGAAGGCACAGAGCAGTTCCGTTTGACTAGGTTGTGTTGACATTTCAGCGTAACCAGATAAGTGAGCTGACAAATTGCAGGAAGCCGAGATAGCGCCTTGCCAGCTTATCGAAACGCGAAAAGATGCGCCGAAAATGCTTGATCTTGCCGATAAAACACTCGATTAAATGCCGTTCTCGATAGCGCCACTGGTCGTACTCACGTGGCTGTTGGGCGTTTTTCCGCGGCAGAATAACCACTTCAATGCCGCGAGCGAGGAGTGTGTCCACAAAAGCTTGCGCGCCATAGCTGCGATCCGCAATCAGGTGGTCAAACGCCAGGTCAACCGTCAGATCATAGGCTTTGATGATGTCATGACGCTGCCCCGCCGTCAGATGCAAGCGCAGCGGATAGCCCAGCCCATCGACGGTCACATGAACCTTCGTGCTGAAACCGCCGCGACTGCGTCCCAACGCCTGTTCAGCCTGACCACCGTTTTTTGTGGCTCCAGCGGCACTGGCATGGGCACGCACCACCGTGCTGTCCACCATGCCATTCTCCATGTCGGGATCATCGGCAAAGGACTCCAGCATTCGTTCCCATACCCCGTTATCACACCAGCGGGCAAAGCGTTTGTAGACACTATTCCAGTTTCCATGCTCAGCCGGCAGTAAGCGCCACTGGGCACCGCTGCGACTTAGCCATTTCACGGCTTCCACAAAACGACGGCATTCCGCCTCGTTTCCCACATAGACATTCGGGTCTTGTCTCAAGAATTCCCGAATTTTCGTCCATTGATCGTCGGTTAGTCTCACATCT
>JAUQWZ010000010.1 GCA_030834905.1 Aggregatilineales bacterium
AAGCCGCCGCGCCAGATGAACACGCCCTCGTTCCATTACGTCAACAGCGACCAATGGCGCTACGAACGCACCTTCACGGAACTGCAGCCTGTCCCCCGACCTGAGAGCGAACAACACCGCGGCATGACGCAGGAGCACACCATCGACGCGCAGATCCGCGCGGTGCGGATGGGCTGGCTGCCGTCGTACCCGCAGTTCAACGTCAGTTCGCTGGAAATCGTCAGGCGGGCGGAGCAGGCTGGGGCAAAGTCGGATGCGGAGATCAAACAGTGGATCATGGACCAGCTCAAGTCGGGCGAACTCAAATTCGCGGTACAGGACCCTGACGCGCCCGAAAACTGGCCGCGCCTGTGGTTCATCTGGCGCAGTAACGCGTTGAATGCCAGCGCGAAGGGTCAGGAATATTTCTTCAAGCATTATCTCGGCACGCATCATCAGGTGATCTCGGAAGAAGTGGACAAGAGTCATTTCCACGAAGTGAATTACCGCGAGCACGCGCCCGAAGGCAAGTTCGATTTGATCGTGGACATCAACTTCCGCATGGACACTTCGGCGCTGTATTCGGACATCGTCCTGCCGACCGCGAGCTGGTACGAGAAGGACGACCTGAACACTACCGACATGCACTCGTTCATCCATCCGTTCACCGCCGCGGTACCGCCTTCGTGGGAATCGAAATCCGATTGGGACATCTTCAAAATTTTGGCGGGCAGGATCAGCGAACTCGCGCAGACACATCTGCCCGAACCCGTGCGCGATCTCGTCGCCATGCCGCTCCAGCACGACACACCCGCCGAGATGGCGCAGGCGCACATCCGCGACTGGGCGCGCGGCGAATGCGACCCGATCCCTGGCGTGACCATGCCGAACTTCGTCATCACCGAGCGCGATTACGTCAACCTCGGCAAGCGCTTCGTTTCGTTCGGTCCCAAGGTGCAGAAGGAAGGACTCGCCATTCACGGCATTCACTGGGACGTGGCAGATTTGTACCAGCAATTGCTGGACAGTAAGCCGAACGTCGAATGGAACGGGCAGCGTTACCCCTCGCTGGAGATCGCCCGCGACGCCGCGGACATCATCCTGCATCTGGCTCCCGAGACCAACGGTGAAGTGGCGTACCGCGCCTTCCAGGCCGAAGAAGAACGCATGGGTCTCAAACTGACCGATCTGGCGGAACCCACACGCGGCTCCCGCGTGACCTTCAACGACCTGACCCAGCAGCCGCGGCGCCTGCTCAACAGTCCCATCTGGACGGGCCTGGTCACCGACGGGCGGGCGTATTCTGCATACTGCCTGAACGTGGAACGCCTCGTCCCCTGGCGCACGTTGACGGGACGCCAGCACTTCTATCTCGATCACGAAGGCTATCTGGCGTACGGCGAGCACCTGCCAACCTACAAGCCGCGCCCTGATCCGCAGGAATTTGGCGATTTGGATAAGAGTCAACGCGAAGGCAAGACCTTGCAGTTGAACTATCTGACGCCGCACGCCAAGTGGCACATCCACTCGAACTACTTCGACAACGACCGCATGTTGACTCTCTCGCGCGGCATCGAACCGCTCTGGCTCAGCGAGCCGGACGCGAAGGCGCTCGGCGTGGTGGACAACGACTGGGTCGAACTCTACAACGATCACGGCACGACGGTCACGCGCGCCATCGTCAGCGCGCGCATCCCGCCCGGGATTTGCATCGTCTACCACGCGCCCGAACGAACCATCAGCGTGCCAAAGTCGCCGATCCGCGGGAACAAGCGCGCCGGTGGGCATAACAGTCCCACGCGCATCCACCTCAAGCCATCGCTGATGGTCGGCGGTTACGGACAATTCACCTACGGCTTCAACTACTGGGG